>CAYMEZ010000001.1:0-362670 GCA_964389835.1 uncultured Lachnospiraceae bacterium
CCGTTATGAGCAACAGCTCTTAAAAGGTCATCTAAACAATCTATATGATTGTATAAAGAGGGTGTTTTGATGTTGAGCTTTTCCGCAACTATTTTGAGGGAAAGGTTATTGAGCCCTTTTTCATCAGCAATATCTGATGCAGCCTGTATTACTGCATTCTTTGTAATTTTCATTTTCAAACCCCATTTTCATTATATTTGCAGCTTTATTTTAACTAATTTAATTAGCAGAGTCAATATTCGCATTAGTAAAAAGACGCTGATCTATTGACATATAGAGATGATGGACATAAAATACTAATCAGATTAGTTAAAAGACTATCAAAAATAGTTTATGGAGGATTGTAAAATGAACAAGCAAAATATATCCATTGGAAAAATTCCCACTGTAATATGGGGAAACCCATCACAACAAGTATTTCTGTATATTCACGGCCAAGGAGGCAATAAAGAAGAAGCTGCTTCTTTTTCAGATATTGTTTGTCAAAGAGGGTTTCAGGTATTAAGTATTGATTTGCCTGAACACGGACAAAGAAAATCTGATACGGACACATTCAACCCGTGGCACGCAGTTCCGGAATTGAAAACAGTAATGGAGTATGCTAAAAAACATTGGAAAAATATTTCTTTGTTTGCTAACAGTATAGGTGCTTGGTTTAGTATGCTTAGTTTCGGTAATGAAAAATTAGAACAATGCTTATTCGTATCTCCTGTCGTAGATATGAAGCAGCTTGTTTCAAAAATGATGCGGTGGGCAAATGTTTCTGAAACCCAATTACAGAAAGAGCTTATTATACCGACTGATTTCGGTCAGGCACTATCCTGGGAATACTGGCAATACATTCTCGAACACCCCATTACTAAATGGAGCTTTCCGACATGGATATTATACGGTGAAAATGATAATTTAATTGACCGTGATAACGTGGAGTGCTTTTCACAGAAATTCAAATGCGATTTGACTGTTGTAGAAAATGGTGAGCATTGGTTTCACACAGAAAAACAGTTGAAAGCATTAGAGGATTGGGCAAAAGGAAAGATTCCCATCAAATAAAAGCGACTTTTACAGCAGAGGGCAGAAAGAAAAGGAATATATTAAAACGACATAAAGTATAAAATGTATAATTTTAAAATACAAACAAATAAACTTGCATATATAACATGTCCTCAATTTTTCATATACTTTTTTGTGTGATTTGAGAGTAAAAGCATAAAAAGGCGGGATTTATTTGAAAAAACGAGTAAAAAATCTGGTGGATCTTGTAAAGACGCAGAAAACGGCGGAGCTGATCGTAAAAAAAAGGCACTATTTGGAAATGCTGTTTATCGTGCTGATCTTTCTGAATATCATCAAAGCACCTCTTGTAAAGGTAAACTATGATCTGACAGAATATCTGCCCTCCTATACGGAATCCAAGGTTGCCATTGATCTGATGGAACAGGAATTTGGCTATCCGGGAACGGCACGTATCATGATAACGGATGTATCGGTATATGAGGCGTATGTGTACAAGCAGATGCTGGAAAATATCGATGGTGTGGACATGGTAAACTGGATGAGTGCAGATGTCTACATGACAAAGGAATTTATTCAGCTGGAAAATCAAAAGGATTATTATAAGGATCGTTGTGCGGTAATGGATATTACCTTTGACAAAGGCGACAACGAGCAGGAAACCAAGGATGCGATCGAAGAAATTGAGCAGCTGCTTGGAGAAAAAGGCAGGTATGCAGGGCCGGCGGTAGAAAATAAATCCCTGGAAGTGACACTGACAAAAGAAATGCAGGTTATCATGGTAGTAGCAGTGGTGCTGATCCTTTTGATCCTGTGTCTGACTACAGAGTCCTGGTTTGAGCCGATCTTGTTTTTGTCGGTTATGGGAATCGCCATTATTCTGAACATGGGCACCAACCTGTTCCTGGGAACCATTTCCTTTATGAGCTCCAGTGTGGCTGCGGTATTGCAGCTTGCTACCTCAATGGATTATTCGGTATTTTTATTACATACTTATGTGCGCCGTAAGGAAGAGACACCGGAGGATAAGGAAGGAGCCATGGTAGGCGCATTAAAGGAATCGGCAGTTCCGATCCTCTCCAGTGCTATGACAACCTTTGTAGGCTTTATGGCACTTCTGGCAATGCGTTTTGGCCTGGGACGGGATGTAGGTCTTGTGCTTGGAAAGAGTATTTTATGTAGTGTGGCAACGGTTCTGCTTTTGATGCCGGCACTGCTGCTGCGATTTGGAGATAAGATCGAAAAGACAAAGCATAAAACCATTATACCGCAGTTTAAGACGGCATCCCGTGTAGTGTTTAAAATGCGTTATATTGTGCTTGCGCTGATGGCAGTGATAGTGCTGCCGGCTTATGTAGCACAGAATATGAACAGCTTTACCTTTGGAAACAGCGCACTTGGCAGGAGTGAAGGAACAAAGGTTTATGAGGATACCCGTGAGATTGAGGAAAAGTTCGGACGAAGCAATCTTTATCTGCTGCTGCTTCCTAATGAAACACCTATTAAGGAACGGGCGCTGGCAGATGAATTGGAGGATCTGTACTATGTGAAAAGCATTACCGGAATTTCCAATGTACTTCCGGTGGGGATCCCGGAGAGCATAATCCCGGAAAGCATCAAGGATATGCTGCGCACGGAAAACTATACGAGAATGCTATTGTATACACGAACAGATACAGAGAGTGAAATGGCATTTGAAACCTCTGATGAGATCAAAGGGATCGTAAGAAAATATTATCCGGAAAATTCTTATGTGGTGGGCAATACCCCTTCTACCCAGGATCTGAAGGAATTGATGGTTCCTGATTATGCAGTGACCAATGTACTTTCGCTTCTGGCGGTGGCGGTCGTAGTAGCGATAACATTTAAGTCACTCCTGCTTCCGGTACTGGTGCTCATCCCTATAACAGTTGCTACCTATATTAATATGACTGTCCCCTATCTGCAGGGAGAGAGCTTTATGTTTAACGGCTTTATCATTGTAAGCTGCATACAGCTGGGAGCAACGGTAGATTATTCGATTCTGCTTACAAACAATTATATGTATAACAGAGAGCACGGAATGGAAAAAAATCAGGCGGCACTGGATGCATTGCAGCGCAGTATGCTGTCGATCATTACCTCCGGCACTATCCTGACAGTTGCAGGCTATGGAATCTACTTTATTTCCTCTGTCAGTGCCATCTCCTCTTTGGGACATCTGATCGGCAGAGGCGGTCTGATCAGTATGTGTATGGTTATTTTGGCGGTTCCGGCACTGCTGACGGTGTTTGACCGTCTGGTTTTCAAGGAAAAGGCATTTACCGGAGCCTGTGCACAGAAATTAAAGGCGCGCAGACTGGCATCAAAGGAAAAGGTAAGGAAAGAAAAGAAGCGGAAAAAAGAGACTCAGAAGGAGGCAGAGTAGCATGCGTAAAAGAAATTGGAAACAACATACTGCAGTGGGCATGGCTGCTGTTCTTACAGCATTATCCGTTCCGGGACAAAGGGTGCAGGCAGCACCGCCGGCTGTACAGGTGGACGAAACCGCATATATTAATCTGGATTATTATGGTGGAATAGAAGAGGTCAATATTGTAAAGGGATGTACCCTGAATGGAAATACCATCATTACAGATTATGGTAACTATGACAAGGTAGAAAATATGACCAACGGGGCAGAGCCTGTATTGGAAAAGGGTAAGGTGGTCTGGGATCTGACTGGTCAGGAAGAAGACCGCTTCTATTTTGAATGCCGCAGTGATGCCCTTGCCAAGGAGCTGCCATGGAGCATAGATGTTACTTATCGCCTGAACGGGAAAGAGTGCAAGGCAGAAGAGCTGGCAGGCGCAGAGGGCATGGTCTCTATGCTGATCGATGTAATGCCGAATGAAAAAGCGGAGGAGTATTACAAAAATAATATGATCCTTTCTGCTGCTGTCCTTGTAGATATGGATAAGGACAACTATTCTCTGGAGGCACCGGGAGCACAGCTTCAGACCATGGGAACGAAAAAGATGGTGCTCTTTATGGCGCTGCCTGGAGAAACGGGAGATTTCCGGATTGATATTGGAACGAAAAAATTTGAAAATACTGGCATTATGTTTGTTATGATGCCGGCAACCTTATCCTCTCTGGATCGGATCAACGACATCCGTGATGTAAAGGAAAAGGTACGGGATTCCGTAGATGCTATGAGCGAAAGTGCAGATGTAATACTGGATAATCTGGTAGCAATGAAGGATGGTCTGGAGGAAACACAGACAGGACTCAGGGCAGCTCAGGAAGCAAAAAAGACCTATGATGCAGGACGGGATCAGGTAAAATCAGATGCTGATGCTGCGATCGACTCTCTGGACGGTATCCGTGACAGCCTGATGCTGCTTTCAGCACAGACTGCTATTGAAAAGGCAGATTATGTGGATGCAATGGAACAGCTGGAGACGATCCGTCAGAGCATTTATGAGATGAATGAGTATCTGGAGGATATGGAGGATGCCTCTGGCGATCTGGAGGATTCCATGAAGAAGCTGCGTCATAAGATGAAGGACGGCGTGAATGAGACAGAGGATGATGTAAAGGATGCCATTAGGGAATTAGCCAGCATTTATGGAGGCACTGGTGATGATACAGATGCAGGGAATCTGCAGATCGGGGCAGAGGTAGGCTATCTGGCAGATTTTGCAGGAGTCATCACGAGAGGTACGATTCCGGTTTTAGAGGATACGGAAGGTGTTGTACATGAACTGGAAAACCTGCTGGCAAAAGGCCGTGAGGTCATCAACGAGGGATATTCCCTTGGCGGTCATATGACACAGGATTATAAAGAGCATATTTTGATGCTTTTAGATGAAACCCAGCAGTTTATAGATTCTTCTACTATGTCAGTGGTAGCTGTACAGCAGTCCCTCAGAAGCATGCGTTCCTTAATGGATGCAACGCAGGATAGTCTGGACAAAGCCATTGATTCCAGCCTTAGCGGAATGATCGGAATTGTGAACAGTGGGATCGGTATTGCCGGAGGAAGTGAGACCTTCCGAAACGCAAAAAACACCATGAAGGATGCAGTAGATAATGAACTGGATGAGCTGGAGGAGGAAAGCAATATTCTGGAAATAGATACCAGCAAGGAATTTCCGTCCTTTACTTCTTCTAAAAATGCAGCACCGAAAAGTATTCAGGTCATTATGAGAACAGCAGAGATCAGCGTGGACGATGATGTGGATAATTCCGTAGATATTGAAAAGGCGGCAACAGATGTGGGAGTCCTTGGAAGGATCAAGGCTGTTTTCCGTGAAATTAAAAGCTGGTTTGTGAAATAAAAAAAGCCCCAGAAAAGGGAGGATGCCAGGTAAATGACTTTACCTGGCATTATTATGAAAAAGCTATTTATAATGTAATGTTGGTTATTTGCGCTTTCGTATCTTATGTTTATAGTATAGGATATGAATTTGGATAAAAAATGTTCCCTAAATTAAGTTTCTTTAAATGAAATGTAAACAAAATATGAACACGAAAGCTGAAACAGCCCTCCCGGAAAAGAAGTGTTACATTTTTTCCGGCTGCGGATATTCCTCCCCAAAGGTTTCTACTGTCATAGACTGAATCATCTGTTTTTCTAAGGGACGATCTGAGAAATCTGTCCGACATTCTGCGATTTTATTCACAACCTCCATGCCTTCAATGATCTTTCCAAAAGCAGCATAAGCGCCATCCAGATGAGGTGAATTTTTGTGCATGATAAAGAACTGGCTTCCGGCAGAGTCTGGCATCATGCTTCTTGCCATGGAAAGGACACCTTCTGTGTGCTTTAAGTCGTTGGCAAAGCCGTTCTGGGAAAATTCCCCCTTGATGCTGTAGCCCGGGCCGCCCATGCCGCTGCCCTCTGGGTCGCCGCCCTGGATCATAAAGCCCTTGATAACGCGGTGGAAAATAACACCGTCATAAAAGCCCTTTGCAGCAAGGCTGATAAAGTTATTGACTGTGTTAGGAGCAATGTCTGGATACAGCTCTGCCTTCATCACATCGCCGTTTTCCATTGTAATGGTAATCACCGGATTTTTCATATTCTAATCTTTCCTTTCTGATAAAAATGTCATACTATGAACTAGTAAGCTAATAAATATTGTATCGGATAAAACGGATTTCGTAAAGGATTCTGTTGGAAAAGAGATTTATGCTGAAGAAAATACAAATTACAATGCAAAGGGAAGCTCTGGAGGATGTTTTATATCTGACAGATGATCTTAAGCTGCTCCATGAACTGCTGCAAACGGGAAAAAAAGCGGCAGCAGTGCTTACGGAGAAAAACAGGACGGAGGATTTTTCAGGAATCCCTTATGCTCTGGAACGGATAGAGGAGCTGGAGATAGAGGACTATGAAAGGATTTACAGGAGACTGGCAGGGCTTTGCTGGGAAATTTTGGAAACCAGCAGGTGCCGGCTGAGAGAAATGACCCAGGAGGATCTGGAGGCACTCTATGAAATCTATGCAGGGGAAGGGATTACCCGGTATATGGAGGGATTGTATGAGAATCCGGAAAAGGAACGGGAATATATCAGAGACTATATAAAATATGTGTATGCTTTCTATGAATATGGGATGTGGATCGTAGAAGAAAAGGAAACGGGCAGGATCATTGGCAGAGCCGGCATAGAGCCTATGGAAGGAAAAAATGAGCTGGGATATGTGATCGGCAGACCATGGCAGAGGCAGGGGTATGCCTATGAAGTGTGTCAGGCGGTGCTGGAATATATGCAGCAGAGAGTAAAGGCGTGCGAGGAGATCTCCTCCAGAGTGTATATAGAAAATGCGGCATCCATAGCGCTGTTAGAAAAGCTGGGCTTTGAATGCTGTGAGCAGAAAGAGGGGATGAGATGCTACCGCTTGAGGCTGTCTGCATGGAAAAAGAAAGAAAAGGAAAAATAAAATACTTCCGGCTTATAAAACCGGAAGCATTTCTGAGATATATAAATCCTTTTCCTGAGTTAAATCTACAAAATCTGTACCGCACTGAACAGTAGGGCGGCCAAAACGGGAACGGTTGATAAATACTACATAACCAATCCTGCCGTCACTTAGACGCACTGGACAATTCAGATAGGTGTTGGCGGTCTTTTCAATAAAAAGAAGGATAGAGCGGGTGTCAAATTTGCGAAGCCCCTCTGTTTCAAAATGCTCAATGACGCTAAAGGGTGAATATGCCTTTCGGTAAGGCCTGTCAGAGGTCATGGCATTGTAAATGTCGCAGATGGTAACGATCTTTGCAAAACGGTCAATCTGTCCACCCTTCAGGTTGTGGGGATAACCGCTTCCATCACAGCGCTCATGGTGCATCAGGGCAGAAAGCTTTACGGTTTCGTCCACATTGTAATTGCTGAGGATATGATAGCCCTTTTCTGCATGCAGCTGTGCTGTCTTGCGCTCTTCAGGTGTCAGAGGTCCGGGCTTTTGGATGATAGCCTCCGGAATAGCAAGCTTTCCAATGTCATGGAACATGCCGCAGGCAGTTGCCATCTGGCAGTCCTCCTCGCTGTATTCCAGCCAGTGGGCAAGCATACTGCAAAGCAGGGAAACATTGATGGAATGTGCATATATGTTTGTGTCAAATTCCTTCATATAAACGATCATTTCCAGTATGCTGGCGTGCTTTTTCCCAGCATTTAAGAGTGCCACTGTCTGATTGAGGATCGCGGACACATCCAGATCGGTATTTCTTGCCACCAGATTATTGATAGCAACCTGAAAATAATTCAGACTGTCCTCATAGTGCTTTTTGTAATCCCTGATCTCTTCAATGCGGATCTTTCTGGTTTCCTCTGGCAGATTAGAGAAAAATCCGGGTATGTGGAAATCAGAATAAAACTCGGTATCTTTAGCGGATGACAGCTGGCCGTTTGCAGCCTCTTCACTGTCATCAATGCGGATCATGCGGATAGAATACATCTTTAACAGATCCAGAGTAGCCTGTGTGAGCACCACCCCTTTGGGAATGAGCAGCTGCCCATTCAAAGCATAAACATCTTCGCCGGTTATCATTCCGGGCTCTAACTGTTCGTAAATTGTCCGTTTCATCGTTTCTCCCCTAATTTCCCAAAACACCAATATGCCACCATAACATTTATCTAATTATAGTACTTTTTATCTAGCTAGTCAATTAGGGAAAAGAGCATTCAGAAAGGATTAAGAAATGGACTCAGACAGGGGCAGGGAATGGGTTCTGACTGGACAAAGAGAGGGTTTTGGGCTATCATAGGAGACAGCAAAAATAAAAAAGGTAGCAGAATGCTTGGGAGGAAAAGTATGCTGGCAGAACATTACGAAAAAATGCTTCAGGGAAAATCCGTTATCCGGGAATTGTCCGAATTTGCCACGGCAAGAGGAAAGGAGATCGGATATGAAAATGTGTTTGATTATAGTCTGGGAAATCCATCTGTTCCCGTACCGGAAAAGGTAACCCGGACGATGATAAGACTTTTGCAGGAAAAAAATCCCATGGAGCTTCATGGCTACAGTCCCTCTCTTGGCATTTCATCGGTACGGGAGGCTGTGGCTGAATCCTTGAAAAAAAGATTTGGAGTTCCCTATCAGGCGGAGCATATTTTTATGGCATCCGGGGCAGCAGGAGCGATTGCTCATGCGCTCAGGGCAGTTACAGTGCCGGGAGATGAGGTGCTGACCTTTGCCCCCTGCTTTTCTGAATATTTTCCTTATGTGAATGGAACAGGAGCACAGCTGAAGGTAGTGCCGGCAAATACAGAGGATTTTCAGATTCATTTTGAAGCCTTTGAGCAGATGCTGACTGAGAAGGTGGCAGCAGTATTGATCAATACCCCCAATAATCCCTCTGGAGTAGTTTATTCTGCAAAAACTCTGACCAGACTGGCAGAGATCTTACAGAAAAAATCCAGAGAATATGGTCATGAGATTTATATTATTTCTGATGAGCCTTATCGGGAAATCATATTTGCAGGCGTAGAAGCTCCTTTTGTATCAGCCTTTTACGATAATACGCTGATGTGCTATTCCTTTTCCAAATCTCTCTCTTTCCCGGGCGAGAGAATTGGATATGTAGCAGTGAATCCGGCGTGTGCAGATGCCGGAAAAATCGTGCAGATGTGTGGGCAGATTTCCAGAGAGACCGGGCACAACTGTCCGGCATCCCTGATGCAGCTTACGATTGCAGAAAATCTGTATGAAACTGCGGAGCTTTCTGTTTATGAAAAAAACAAAGAGCTGCTGTATCAGGAGCTGAAAAAGCTGGGCTTTACCTGTGTAAAGCCGGGAGGAACCTTTTATATTTTCCCGAAGGCACTGGAAGAGGATGCGAAGGTATTTTGTGAAAAAGCCAGAAAATACGATCTGATCATGGTACCGGGAGATGGGTTTGGCTGTCCGGGGTATTTCAGAATGGCATACTGCATTGATACAGAGAAGGTGAAACGCTCTCTGGCAGCACTGCGCCGCTTTGTAGAAAAGGAATATGGAATAAGAAGTGAAGAATAAAAAGCAGGAGGTTTTAGCTTGGTAGAATTATTAAAGGCAGTTTTATTTGGTATCGTAGAGGGAATTACAGAATGGCTTCCGGTCAGCAGCACCGGACATATGATCCTGTTGAATGAATTTGTGAAGCTGGAGGTAACTGCACAGTTTTGGGAAATGTTTCTGGTGGTCATTCAGCTTGGTGCGATCATGGCGGTTGTGCTGCTATATTGGAAGCAGATTTTTCCTTTTGAATTTACCGGAGGAAATTTTATCCGAAAGGACATTTTTGCCATGTGGGGAAAGGTTATCGTAGGCTGTATTCCCGCAGTGATAATAGGTCTGCCCTTTGACGATCTGTTTGAAGCTTATTTTTATAATTATCAGACGGTATCCCTTGCACTGATCGTTTTCGGAATTGCATTTATCGTAATTGAAAACAGAAATGAAGCACTTTGCCCTAAGATAAACACTGTTGCACAGATGTCGCTGCAGACAGCCTTTGTGATCGGTATTTTTCAGCTGATCGCAGGTATTTTCCCGGGAACCTCCCGTTCCGGTGCAACAATAGTCGGTGCGCTTTTGCTTGGGGTGTCCCGTACGGCGGCAGCGGAGTTTACATTTTTTATGGCGATTCCGGTTATGTTTGGTGCAAGTATCCTCAAAATTGCCAAATATGTGCTGGAGGGGCTGCGGTTAAGCCCGGCTGAGTGGACGATCCTGCTGGTGGGCTGTGTTACCGCCTTTCTTGTTTCGGTAGCTGCCATTAAGTTTTTGATGGGTTATATAAAGAAGCATAATTTTAAGGTGTTTGGCTGGTATCGTATCGTTTTGGGAATTTGTGTTCTTGCATATTTCATGCTTTAGCTCTCACAGAATGTTCTTAAAATAAGAAGCGGAAATAAAAATGAGAAAAATCATCAAAAAGTGTTGACAAAGGTCAGCACTTTGTATATTATAATGATAACAGTTACTAATATTAAAAATAAACAGTGGCTGATAAATAGAAAACAAAGAAAAAGAAAGATAAACAGGAGGAAGATAATATGAAATTTGTATGTCAGGTATGCGGTTATGTTCACGAAGGAGATGCAGCACCGGAGAAGTGCCCGGTATGCGGCGTTCCGGCATCTAAGTTTACTGCCCAGGGCGAGGAAAAGGTATGGGCAGCAGAGCATGTAGTAGGTGTGGCTCAGGGAGCAAGAGAGGATATCTTAGAGGATCTGAGAGCAAACTACATGGGAGAATGCACAGAGGTAGGAATGTATCTTGCCATGGCAAGAGTAGCACACAGAGAGGGCTATCCCGAGATCGGTCTTTACTGGGAAAAGGCTGCTTATGAAGAGGCAGAGCATGCAGCAAAATTTGCAGAGCTGCTTGGTGAAGTGGTAACGGATTCCACAAAGAAAAATCTGGAAATGCGCATTGAAGCAGAAAATGGCGCAACTGCAGGAAAGTTTGATCTTGCAAAACGGGCAAAGGAATTGAATCTGGATGCGATCCATGACACCGTTCACGAAATGGCTCGTGATGAGGCAAGACATGGAAAGGCATTTGAAGGTCTGTTAAAGAGATATTTTGGCTAAGAATCAGCTTGAAATATTTATCACAGAAGGCTTAAAAAGCTGCCGTGCTAGAAATTAGCAGGCAGCTTTTTAAATTTCCAAAAAATATAAACGGGTTTGTCTGGCTATTTTTCAAATTTATGGTAAGATAAAATCAGGGGTAAGCTGGAGGTTTGGATTTGAGCATAAAATTATCGGAAATAGAAGAAGGTAGTTCCATTGTATTACAGATAAAGAATAATGAAAATAAAATATGTCTGGATGCAGTGATCAAGAAAATATTAAGAGAAAACATGGCAGTGATAGAGCTGGATTATGAAACAGACAAAAGGCTGAACTTTAGCAATGTTCTGGTTGATATGGAGTACAACTTTGAAGGCGCAATGCCGATCGTGTGGAAAAATGTACAGATCGTCAGCTATAAGTCTGAATATGTCATGCAGACCACCTCTGGCGGAGAGCGGCTGAACCGGAGGGACTGCTTCAGGGTAGGAGTAGGTGCGCCGGCTTATCTGCGCATGATGGGACACGGTGCCCAGACGGTTCTGATCAGGGACATCAGTCTGTCCGGCTTTGCCATTACAGACAGGAAGCAGGAACTGAGACTGAAAACAGGAGATCAGCTTACGGTTATGTTAGAGGATGCGGGCTTTAAGCTGGGACTGGCAGGCAGGGTAGTGAGGATCGAGGAACGGGAGGATGTGACCATCTACGGGCTGGAGATTACAAACCTGTGTAAGGATCTGCCAAAATACATCAGCGTAAAGCAAAGACCAAAAAGATGATTTTACATAAATTTTACAAAACTTACAGATTGAATTTACAGAGAATTGATAGAATCATAATTGGAAATTTTATAAAAAGCATATAACCACATAGGAGAGAGAAAATGACACTAGAAGATTTGGGATTGCTGTTTGAGTTTGTGGGAGGACTTGGACTTTTCCTGTACGGAATGCACATTATGGCAGATGGTCTCCAGAAATCTGCCGGAGACAAGGTAAAAAGGCTCATGGGCTTTTTGACAAAGAACCGTTTTATTGCGGTGCTGGTGGGTGCTGGGATCACAGCGATCATCCAGAGCAGCTCCGCCACTACCGTTATGGTGGTAGGCTTTGTGAATGCAGGTATGCTGACACTGACGCAGGCTGTTGGTGTGATCATGGGTGCCAATATCGGTACTACCGTTACGGCATGGCTGGTTTCCTTAAGTGAATGGGGCAGCATATTTAAACCGGAATTTTTCGCACCGCTTGTTGTAGGAATCGGTGCTTTTATGGTTCTGTTTGCAAAAACAGAAAAGACAAAGAAGATCGGCGAGATCATGACTGGCTTCGGTGTGCTTTTCATTGGTCTTAATTCCATGTCGGGAGCGATTACTCCCTATAAGGATGCTCCTGTATTTTCTAATGCCTTTGTCGTACTTGGTCAAAATCCTTTTCTGGCAGTGCTGACAGGTGCGGTGGTAACTGCGATCATTCAGAGCTCCTCTGCTTCTGTAGGTATTTTGCAGACTCTGGCAATGAATGGCGTGGTAAACTGGCAGTCAGCGATATTTATTACCCTTGGACAAAATATCGGAACCTGTATAACGGCGATCATTTCCAGTGCAGGTACAGGAAAAAATGCAAAAAGAGCATCCATGATCCATTTACTGTTCAATATTATCGGAAGTATCTGGGTGGGTGTTGTAATGCTTGTATTTTTCCATTTCCAGACACAGCTGGCAGTAAAAACCATCAATAGTGTGGAAATTTCTATTTTCCATACGGTGTTTAATATTGCCAATACTATGGTAATGTTCCCCTTTGCCAATGGGCTGGTATATCTTTCCAAGAAGCTGATCCCGGATGGTAAGGAGGATGCAGAAGAGGACGGCGCTGCAGAACAGATGAGCAGACGTCTGGATCGCAGAATGCTGAACAACCCGGCGCTTGCTATTGAGGCGGTCATTGGGGAAGTGGTTCATATGGGAACGCTGACCAGAGACAATCTGAAGCTGGCAATGGAAACTGTAAGCGAGCCAAGCAAAGAAAAGATCAAAAAGGTTATCGAAACAGAGAGCAGCATCAACCAGATGGAAACCATGCTTACCTCCTTTCTGGTAGAGGTGGACAATCTGTCGCTGACAGAGGCACAGCATCTGGTGATTAAAAATCTTTTCTATACGGTCAGTGATATTGAGCGTATCGGCGATCACAGCGAAAACATTGCAGAGCTGGCAGAAACAAAGAAAAAGAATAAGATCCAGTTTTCTGATAAGGGACAGAAGGATCTGGGAAAAATGTACGATGCAGTCCTTTCTGCCTTTGAACTTTCTCTGGAGGCAAGAGAGCAGACGAGCTTTTCTACTGCGAAACGGGCACAGGAGGCAGAGGAAAGAGTGGATGATCTGGAAAAGGATCTGCGTGACAAGCATATCCAGCGTCTTTCCAAAGGAAAGTGTATGCCGGAAAATGGGGTTATCTTCTTAGACCTGCTGAGCAATCTGGAGCGTATCGCAGATCATGCAGACAACATAGCGGGATATGTGGTTTCAGAAAAATAAAAGATATTTTTTTCAGAGACGGGATTTGTGGGAATTTGGCAGGAGACAGTAAGGTATGCAGAGAATCTTAGTGGTGGAAGATGATGAGAACATCAGGGAGCTGGTAAAGGTGGCGCTGGAGGGCTATGGCTATCGTGTAGCAGCCTTTGAAACAGCAGAGACAGCACTTTCTTATATAGAAAGAGAAAAGCCGGATCTGGCAGTGTTTGATCTGATGCTTCCGGGGATGGATGGCCTGACGGCGATCCGGAAGATACGGGAAGAAAAGAGTGTAGGCGATATCCCCATTATCGTGCTGACTGCCAAGGATAAGGAGTATGACAAGGTAGTAGGACTGGATGGCGGAGCAGATGATTATATGACAAAGCCTTTCAGTGTTATGGAGCTGGCAGCGCGGGTAAGATCCCTGCTGCGCCGCGCCGGAAAAGGAACTGAAAAACCAGCAGAAGAAAAGAAAAGCTTTGGCATCCTGCAGATCGATCCGGCGGCAAGAGAGGTTTCTGTGGAAGGGCAGCCGGTTGCACTTACCTACAAGGAATATGAGCTGCTGATCTATCTGATCGAGAATCGGATGCGGGTTGTTCCCCGTGAGGAGCTTTTGGATAAGCTGTGGGATTATAATACGGATATAGAGACCAGAACACTGGATATCCACATACGGACGCTTCGACAGAAGCTGGGAGAGCCTGGAAGCGCATACATCAAGACAGTACGAAGCGTAGGATACCGGTTTGTTCTGCCGGAATAGGGGTTGAAAATGAAAAAAGCAGTTTTGCTTCGATTCAGTATGATTTTATTTGTGGCACTGGCAGTCAGCAGTGCCATTTCCTATTTTTTCATGGGAAATAAGCTGCTTGCCGATAATGAAAAAAATTTGCTGAATATCGTGCATATGGTTGACTATACGATGGCTGAAAAAAAGGATATGCAGGCAGAATGTCTGCGGCTGCAGAAGCAGATGAAGGATGGGGATGTACGGATCACCATTGTGGGGCTTGATGGAAAGGTGCTGGCAGATACGCAGGCAGAGAGCTACGTGGGGATGGAGAACCATCTGGAGAGAGCGGAAATTAAGGCGGCACTTTCGGGAAAGGTAGGCTGTGTTAAACGTTATTCGGAAACATTAAAGGAAAATATGCTCTATGTGGCAGATTTATCGTCAGAGGGAGAGTATGTGATCCGGGCAGCTATGGTTTATACCGGACTGCGGGATTATTTTATGACCATCGTTCCTGTGATCCTGCTGGGCGTTGTTGTGGCATATGCCATTGGTGCGGTTATTTCTATCCGGTTTGCAAATACGATCACCGAGCCGCTGACGGAGATCTCGGCAGAGCTTCAGAAGATCCACACCAATACCTGGGATTTTTCTTTTCCACAATATCAGTACGAGGAACTGAATATCATAGCAGAAGCGACCACAAGGCTGGCAGAAGAGGTAAAGGCACAGATATCCCGTCTGGAATTTGAAAAAAAGGTGCGGCAGGAATTTTTCAGCAATGCCTCTCATGAGTTAAAGACACCTATTACAGCCATCCGGGGCTATGCTGAGCTTCTGGATAACGGCTTTGTAGCAGATGAGGAAACAAAAAGCAAATTTATCCGGCGGATTTTGAAATCAACAGAAAATATGACCCAGCTGATCGAGGATATCCTGATGATCTCCCGGCTGGAGACCAAGGACGCAGAGGTAACCTTCTCCATGGTACGGCTGATGCCATTGGTAGAAGAGATCTTTGATGCAGTTGAGCCCATTGCAGCAGAATATCAGGTGGCGCTCCATCTGGAGGGTGAACCGATCACAATGGAGGCTTCTGCCAAGCAGATGAGAGAGCTGTTGATGAATCTGATCGTAAACGGTGTTAAGTACAATCATCCGGGCGGCAATGTATGGGTAAAGATCAGCGCCAGTGAGCATAATGTAGTAATCCGGGTAAGGGACGATGGAATGGGGATCGGGCAGGAGCATCAAAGCCGGATATTTGAAAGATTTTACCGTGTAGACAAAGGGAGAAGCAAAAAAATGGGAGGTACGGGCTTAGGGCTTTCCATTGTAAAGCATATCGTGGAATTTAATAATGGCTACATGAGACTGAAAAGCAAGCTCAATGCTGGAAGTGAATTTATTATCAGTCTTCCCATGGAACGGACACTGGAGGATGATGGAGAAATGGCTATTTCTTGACAAGTTTAAACGACTTTGCTACACTTCAATGTAACAGCATTGTGTTTACATAATAGAAACTGGAAAGGAAAAAGAGATTTTTGGAGGAGAGGGAATTATGAAAGAGACGAAGAAACCAGTTGTAAAGGCTGCTGCAGAAAAAGCAGCACCGGTAGTAAAGGCTGCTGCAGAAAAGGCAGTACCGGTAGCAAAGGCTGCTGCAGAAAAGGCAGTACCGGCAGCAAAGGCTGCTGCAGAAAAAGCAGTACCGGCAGCAAAGGCTGCTGCAGAAAAGGCAACACCGGTAGCAAAGGCTGCAACAGAAAAAGCTGCAAGTGCAAAGAAGGCTGTAAAAGCCGCTGCTCAGAAGACTACAGCAAAGAAGGCAGAAGTGAAATCAGCTGTTACGGTTCAGTTCGATGGAAAATCTTACACAACAGAAGAGCTTGTAAAGATCGCAAAGGATGTATGGAAATATGATTTAAAGAAAAAAGTAAGCGATTTCAAAACCGTAGAGCTTTTCGTAAAGCCGGAGGAGAGCATTGTGTATTATGTGATCAATGGCGAAGTAATGGGAAGCTTCGGAATCTAAGCTAACATCAGACGATTGGATATGATCGTGCAACAACAGAAAACCAAGATATAAAAGCTGCCGCTTTCACAAGGAATTTTGTGAAAGCGGCATTTTTTTATTCCATATTCATAGGGGCGCGGAGAGCTCGCAGGTAAACTCCTTATTCTGGTTCATAAGAAAGCCTTTCAGATACATATTCTTTGTGATAGGTATCGCTGACCAGATCCTTGATGTGAGAATCCTGAAAGGAGGCGGCGATGATCTGACCGGAAGAAAGGGACAGATCATAAGAGCCATCTGCTTTTCTGAGCAGGTTCTGGAACTGTACGACTACCTCTGCGTCACAGGCAACGCCATCTGCCTGTGAAAGGGTGGCAAGATAAACCAGCTTGACATCATTGTGATGCTGGGTGCTCTGAAAATATTCAGGCTTCAGGCAGTTCAGATAGGCAGAAATAAGCCGGGGATTGCTCCACATAAAGGTGGTTTTTCCATTGACCCATATGGGCATCAGGTTTGCTTCGCTGAAAATGCGCAGCCCGTATTCATCGGCTTTTCCGAAAAGAGCCCGGGCGGACTGATCCAGAGCGGCAATATGCTCAGCTGAAAGCTCGGCAGCACTGCGGATATACCGGTCAACACCCTCAATGGAATATTCGGTGGTATAGAAGCCGGGGGTCTCAGAAGAAGGAAGGATATATTCATGAAGAACGGCTTCCTCCAGAGACAGCACCCCACGGATGGTAATGGTATCGCCGGTATCATAATATGTCTCAGGCTCCAGAAGCTCATAGTGAATGAGCTTTAAAAAGGGATCTGCGCTGTTATTCTGAACCGTTACCTGAAGTGCAGGAGCAATACCTTCATAGGAAACAGTAAGTGGTTCAAATATTTTCTGACAGGTCAGCTTTTTACCCTTGGGTAAGCCCTGCACTTCAAGCTGGCAGGTATCAGCTTCTAGGCGGATATGGGAGGCCTTTGCAAAAGCCTTATCATAAAGAAACTGAATGTCCAGAGTATCTCCATTGCTTAAATTCCCATTTTCAGAAAGCAGCTGCAATTCAGAATCCTCTAATAAGGAAAGAAGTGCTTCGTTTTCAGAAGCTTTTGTATCTGTATCCATATCAGCAATGGAAAGTATGGCAGTTCCCCTGGTGTGGTAGCCGGTATAAGAAACCTGGATGATGTCCTCCAAATGGATGGTTTCAAAGCTGAAATGCCACAATAAAAAGCCTGTTATGCCAATCAAGGATACAACAGAAGCTAAAATGGAAAAGAATTTCTTAAGATCCAGATGTCTGGGACGCCGTTTTTGATGTATTTTCTTTTTTGTTCTTTGTCTGCCTGATGCCATAGAAATTTCCCTAAATAAAATGATCGATTTTAAGATTATTTATAAAAGCAGCCGTTTGATGAAGCTGCAAATCTGATACCGCAAAGACCAGTATATTGTTTTTTATGGAAATTGGCAAATTGTTTTAGAATATTTTAATAAATAATTTTAGAAAAAGAATTGACAATAAATAAGGTAAGTGCTATTTTAGGTTAAGAAGATGTTAGCACTCATAAAAGACGAGTGCTAATAACTAAAAAGAAAGGGTGATGCAGATGCAGTTAGATGAAAGAAAAATGAAGATATTGCAGGCCATCATCCGTAATTATCTGGAAACGGGGGAGCCGGTAGGCAGCAGGACCATTTCCAAATACACTGATCTGAATCTGAGCTCTGCTACCATCCGTAACGAGATGGCAGATTTAGAAGAGCTGGGATATATCCTACAGCCTCATACCTCGGCAGGAAGGATTCCTTCAGACAAGGGTTATCGCCTTTATGTAGACAATATGATGCAGGAGAAGGAAAAAGAGGTAGAAGAGATCAAGGAGATGCTTCTTGAAAAAGAAGACAAAATGGATGATCTTTTGAAACAGGTGGCAAAGGTTCTGGCGGTGAACACCAATTATGCCACCATGATCTCCGCGCCTCAGACCAAAAAGAATAAGCTGAAATTCATCCAGCTTTCCAAGGTAGATACAAGGCAGCTTCTTGCGGTGATCGTGGTAGAAGGAAATGTGATCAAAAACAACATTTTGCAGATGCAGGAGGAGCTGGATGATGAAACCATTCTGAAATTGAACATCCTGCTCAATACACATTTAAATGGTCTGACGGTGGAAGAGATCAATCTTGCCATGATCTCTACCATGAAAAAGCAGGCAGGGATCCATAGTGATATTGTCAGCGAGGTCATTGACGCTGTGGCGGATGCTATCAAGGCAGATGAGGATCTGGAAATATACACAAGCGGTACCAACAATATTTTCCGGTATCCGGAGCTGGCAGATCATGAGAAAGCCAGTGAGCTGATCAATACCTTTGAGGAAAAGCAGCAGTTGACAGAGCTGGTGCAGGAAACCTTGGCAGATGAGGCCAATACAGGAATTCAGGTATACATTGGAGAAGAGACACCGATCAAGACAATGAAGGATTGTAGCGTAGTGACTGCAACCTATGAGCTGGGAGAGGGCATGCGGGGCACCATCGGGATCATCGGACCTACCCGTATGGATTATGAAAAGGTAGTAGATACCTTAAAAACGCTGATGAATCAGTTAGATGCTTTATATAAAAAGAAATAGTCTGATCAGAAAAGAGGCAAAGTTCGGAAAGACAGACAGGAAGGAAGAAGAAACGTGTCAGAAAAGGATTTGGAAAAAGAAGTAACACAGGAAAATGAAAGCGCAGAAGAAATGAAAGCAGCTCCTGAAGCAGAAGAAAAGGAGCAGACAAGGGAAGATGCAAAGGCGGCTAAGAAAAAAGCCAAAGCAGAAAAGAAGGATAAATCAAAGGAAAAGATCACAGAGCTTGAGGATCGTGTAAAACGACAGATGGCAGAATTTGATAATTTCAGAAAGCGCACAGAAAAAGAAAAGGCGCAGATGTTTGAAACCGGAGCAAAAAGTGTGATCGAGAAGATCCTTCCGGTGGTGGACAATTTTGAAAGAGGGCTTGCAGCAGTGCCGGAGGGCGAAAAAGACAGCTTCGCTGAGGGCATGAGCATGATATACAAGCAACTGATGACCGAGCTGGAGTCGATTGGCGTAAAGCCGATCGAAGCGGTGGGAACAGAGTTTAATCCCGATTTCCATAATGCGGTAATGCAGGTAGAGAGTGAGGAGTATGAATCCGGCATTGTTGCACAGGAGTTACAAAAGGGTTATCTGTACCGTGACAGCGTGGTAAGACACAGCATGGTAGCAGTGGTACAGTAGCAAGGGAAACAATCATTAAATTTATATAGGAGGGCTTGATTATGAGCAAGATTATTGGTATTGACTTAGGAACAACAAACAGCTGTGTAGCAGTTATGGAAGGTGGTAAACCAACCGTTATCGCAAATACAGAAGGAGCAAGAACAACACCGTCTGTTGTTGCGTTCACAAAAACAGGAGAAAGACTGGTAGGTGAACCTGCAAAACGTCAGGCAGTTACCAATGCAGAAAAAACTATTTCCTCTATCAAGAGAGATATGGGTACTGACCACGGCAGAACCATTGATGACAAAAAATATTCTCCTCAGCAGATTTCTGCAATGATCCTGCAGAAGCTGAAGGGAGATGCAGAAAGCTATCTTGGAGAAAAGGTAACAGAAGCAGTTATCACTGTACCGGCTTATTTCAACGATGCACAGCGTCAGGCAACCAAGGATGCAGGTAAGATCGCTGGTCTGGATGTAAAACGTATCATCAATGAGCCGACAGCTGCAGCGCTGGCTTATGGTCTGGACAATGAGAAAGAGCAGAAGATCATGGTTTATGACTTAGGCGGCGGTACCTTTGATGTTTCCATTATTGAAATCGGAGATGGCGTGATCGAGGTTCTGGCTACCAACGGCAACAATAAGCTGGGTGGTGATGATTTTGACCAGAAGATCACAGACTATATGCTGGCAGAGTTTAAAAAGAATGAGGGCGTAGACTTATCTAACGATAAGATGGCACTTCAGAGACTGCGTGAAGCTGCAGAGAAAGCAAAGAAGGAGCTTTCTTCCGCAACCACAACGAACATCAACCTTCCGTTCATTACTGCAACTGCAGAAGGACCGAAGCATTTTGATATGAACCTGACAAGAGCAAAATTTGACGAGCTGACCCATGATCTGGTAGAAGCAACCGCGGTTCCGGTACAGAATGCATTAAAGGATGCAGGCATCTCTGCTTCCGAGCTTGGAAAGGTATTGCTGGTTGGCGGCTCCACACGTATTCCGGCAGTACAGGATAAAGTAAAAGCCTTAACAGGGCATGAGCCCAGCAAGACCTTAAACCCGGATGAATGTGTAGCGATCGGTGCTTCCATTCAGGGCGGCAAGCTGGCAGGCGATGCAGGCGCAGGCGACATCCTGCTTCTGGATGTTACTCCACTTTCTCTTTCCATCGAGACAATGGGCGGCGTAGCAACAAGATTGATCGAAAGAAATACAACGATCCCTACAAAGAAGAGCCAGGTGTTCTCAACGGCTGCGGATAACCAGACTGCAGTTGATATCAACGTAGTACAGGGTGAGAGACAGTTCGCAAAGGACAACAAGCTGCTTGGACAGTTCAGACTGGACGGCATTGCTCCTGCTCCTCGCGGAATCCCGCAGATCGAGGTTACCTTTGATATTGATGCAAACGGTATCGTAAACGTATCTGCAAAGGATTTAGGAACTGGAAAAGAGCAGCACATTACCATTACAGCAGGCTCCAATATGTCAGATGATGATATTGAGAAGGCTGTAAAAGAAGCTGCTGAGTATGAAGCTCAGGATAAGAAGAGAAAAGAAGCGATCGATGCAAGAAACGATGCAGATTCCTTTGTATTCCAGACCGAAAAGGCTCTGAAGGATGTGGGAGACAAGATTTCTGACAGCGATAAGAGCGCAGTAGAGGCTGACCTTGCAGCACTGAAGGAGCTGCTGGAAAAGACAAAGGATGCTGAGATGACAGAGGCTCAGGTGGCTGAGGTAAAAGCAGCACAGGAGAAGCTGATGGCAAGTGCACAGGCGCTGTTTACCAAGGTATATGAGCAGGCACAGGCAGCAGGTGCAGCAGGTGCAGGCCCGGATATGGGAGCACAGGCAGGTACAGATGCTGGCGCAGCAGACGATGTAGTTGACGGAGATTATAGAGAAGTATAAAAGGTAGATTGTTATGGCAGAACAGAAACGAGATTATTACGAGATTCTGGGAGTGGATAAAAACGCAGATGATGCTGCGCTAAAAAAAGCATATAGAGTTCTTGCCAAAAAATATCACCCGGATATGAATCCAGGTGATGCAGAAGCAGAAAAGAAGTTTAAGGAAGCCTCTGAGGCATATGCGATTTTAAGTGATCCCGAAAAAAGGCGTCAGTATGACCAGTTTGGTCATGCTGCCTTTGAGGGCGGTGCAGGAGGCGCTGGCGGCTTCGGCGGCTTTGATTTCAGCGGTGCTGATTTCGGAGACATCTTTGGAGATATTTTTGGAGATATTTTCGGAGGCGGACGGAGAGGCGGACGCAGCAATGGTCCTATGAAGGGTGCAAATGTCCGTACCAGTGTACAGATTACCTTTGAAGAAGCTGTTTTTGGTGTGGAAAAGGAAATTGAGCTGACCTTAAAGGATGAATGTCATGTATGTCATGGCAGCGGAGCAAAGCCGGGAACAACTCCCCAGACCTGTACCAAGTGCGGCGGCAAAGGGCAGGTGGTCTTTACCCAGCAGTCCTTCTTTGGAACGGTGCGCAATGTGCAGACCTGTCCTGAATGCGGCGGCAGCGGTAAGGTGATCAAAGAAAAATGTACGGAGTGTCATGGAAGCGGTTATATTGCAAGCCGGAAAAAGATTCAGGTTTCTATACCGGCAGGCATTGACAACGGTCAGAGCGTGCGCATCAGGGATAAGGGTGAACCGGGTGTTAATGGCGGACCAAGAGGCGATCTGCTGGTAGAGGTAATGGTACAGCGTCATCCGATCTTCCAGAGACAGGATTATCATATTTATTCCACTGTTCCGGTATCCTTTGCAGTGGCAGCCCTCGGCGGAGAGGTAGTCATTGATACCGTAGATGGTAAGGTCATTTATGATGTAAAGGCAGGAACACAGACTGACACACGTGTCAGATTGAAGGGCAAGGGAGTGCCCTCCCTGCGCAATAAGGATGTACGGGGCGATCATTATGTGACGCTGGTGGTACAGGTGCCGGATAAGCTTTCCCATGAGGCGAAGGAGCTGCTTCGTAAATTTGATGAGTTGACAGGCGACAGCTTAAGTGCAGCGAAAAAAGCGGAAGCAGAAAAGAAGGACGGACCAGAACCAAAGGAAAAAAAGAAAAAGGGATTCTGGAAATAGAATCGAGAAATGAAAGAAAAGTAAGTCGGCCGGAGGCATGTCCATGCTTCCGGTTGTTTTTATTTCATAGGAATGACCTTGTTGCCATAAAGGGCACTGCTTTTTGCTCTTGTGCAATAGGAAATTCTGTTGCTTTCGGTAATTGTTGAAGCGGAGCAGATGTGTTATGATAGTACGGTAGCGATTTGCCAGAACGATCGGAGGAAATAGGATGAAGTGGAAAAAGTTTAAGATAGAAACGATCACAGAGGCGGAGGATATTATTATCAGCACCCTTTATGACATCGGACTTGAGGGGGCGCAGATCGAGGATAAGGTGCCGCTGACAGAGAGTGAAAAGGAGCAGATGTTTGTAGACATCTTGCCAGAGGGACCTGCGGATGACGGGATCGCGTATCTGAGCTTTTTTGTAGAAGAGACAGAAAACGGCAGGGTAATCTTTAATGAGGAAGAAACTGACACAAGTGTCATATTAGAAAAAGTGCAGGAGGAGCTGGAAGCTCTTCGCAGCTTTATGGATATTGGAAAGGGTAGCATTACAGTGGATGAAACAGAGGATGTGGACTGGATCAATAACTGGAAGCAGTATTTTCATCAGTTCTATATTGATGACCTGCTTGTGATCCCATCCTGGGAAGAGGTAAAGGAAGAGGATAAGGGTAAGAAAATCCTGCATATTGATCCGGGTACTGCCTTTGGAACCGGTATGCATGAGACAACGCAGCTATGCATCCGTCAGCTGAAAAAATATATTACGCCGGCAACGCGCCTTTTGGATGTGGGAACAGGCAGCGGTATTCTTTCCATTATTTCCTTGATGTATGGAATACAGGAAGCAAAGGGAACGGATCTTGATCCCTGTGCGGTAGATGCAGTAAAGGACAATATGGAAGCAAACGGCATAGCACCGGATAAGTTTGAACTGACCATTGGCAATATCATTACTGATAAAAGCGTGCAGGAGAAAATGGGCTATGACTGCTATGACATTGTAGTAGCAAATATTCTGGCAGATGTGCTTGTGCCGCTGACACCGGTCATTGTTCCTCATTTAAAGCAGGGCGGTATTTATATTACGTCAGGAATTATTGATGATAAGGAGCAGACGGTTGTGGAGGCAGTAAAGGCGGCAGGGCTGGAGGTGCTGGAGATAACCTATCAGGGTGAATGGGTCAGTGTGACCGCCCGGAAGAACTAGGGCAGGCGGCATAGATGCCGACTGGTTTGGAGGAAGTATGTATCAGTTTTTTGTAGAGCCGGAGCAGATCCAGGATAAAAGGATCGTTATTGTGGGAAGTGATGTAAACCACATTCGGAACGTGCTGCGGATGAAGCCTGGTGAGGAGATCGCGGTCAGCAATGGAATCGATGGAAAGGAGTACCGCTGTCAGATAGAGCAGATTACAGAGACAGAAGTGCTGGCAGCACTGATGTTTGTGAAAGAGGATGGTCTGGAGCTTCCTGCAAAGGTTTATTTGTTTCAGGGACTGCCTAAGGCGGATAAAATGGAGCTGATCATTCAGAAAGCAGTGGAGCTGGGCGTGTTTGAAGTGATCCCTGTGGCCACAAAGCGTGCTGTTGTAAAGCTGGATGCCAAAAAGGAAAAGAGCAAGCTGGCAAGATGGCAGGGTATTGCAGAGGCAGCGGCAAAACAGAGTAAGCGGCGGATCATTCCCAGGATCAGAGAGGTCATGTCCATGAGGGATGCCATTGCTTATGCAGCAGATATGGATCTGAAGCTGATCCCCTATGAGCTGGCAGAGGGGATGCATCGGACAAAGGAGCTGATCGCCGGGATACATGCAGGACAGAGCGTGGCAGTTTTTATCGGACCGGAGGGCGGCTTTGAGGAAAAGGAAATTCAGGCGGCATTGGAAGCAGATATTTGTCCTGTTACCATGGGAAAACGTATCTTGCGGACAGAAACAGCAGGGCTTGCCATGATGGCATGGATAATGTACCAATTAGAAGAGGAAGCATAAGATATAGATATAATGATAGCTGAAGGAACGGAGTGTCTATGATATGGAGGCATATTTAGATAATTCTGCTACCACGAGGGCATTTCCCTGTGTAGCAGAGCTTGTAAGCAAAGTGATGACAGAGGATTACGGCAATCCCTCCAGTATGCACATGAAGGGTGTAGAGGCAGAACGGTATATCCGTTATGCAAAGGATGTGATCGCAAAAAATCTGAAGGTAAGCGAAAAAGAGATTATTTTTACTTCCGGTGGTACAGAATCAGATAATCTGGCACTGATCGGTGCGGCAATGGCAAACAGAAGAGCTGGCTGTCATATCATTACAACCTGTATTGAGCATCCTGCCATTTTACAGACAATGTATTATCTGGAAAGCCAGGGCTTTCAGGTAACCTATCTTCCGGTAGACTGCTATGGAAGGATCCGGCTGGAGGATCTGCAGTGTGCCCTTAGAAGGGATACGATTCTTGTGTCGATCATGCATACCAATAATGAGATCGGCTCGCTGCAGCCCATCGAGGAGGCGGGGGCACTGATCAAAAGCTTCAATCCTTGCATTGTTTTTCATGTGGATGGGGTTCAGGGATACGGAAAATTCCGGATTTATCCTAAAAAGCTGAATGTTGATATGCTTTCAGTCAGTGGACATAAGATCCATGGTCCAAAGGGAATCGGATTTTTGTATATCAATGAAAAGGTAAAGGTAAATGCGATCCTTTACGGCGGTGGTCAGCAGAGAGGGATGCGTTCCGGTACGGAAAATGTTCCCGGTATTGCCGGATTAGGAAGAGCAGTGGAGGAAATCTATAAGGATCTGGAAAAGGAACGGGAGCAGATGTATCTGCTGCGGGCACGGTTTGTACAGGGCGTTTTGCAGCTGCCGGAGGTCAGAGTCAATGGGCTGCCTGGTGAAGAGAGCGCTCCTCATGTTGTCAGTGTTTCGTTTCGGGGAATCCGCAGTGAGGTGCTGCTGCATGCATTGGAGGATAAAGGCATTTATGTATCAGCAGGAAGTGCCTGTGCCTCTAATAAGGCACCTAAGCCCTCTGACACATTACGGGCGATCGGTCTGGAAAAGGATCTGCTGGATTCCACGCTTAGATTCAGCTTTTCTGTATTTACCACGGAAAAGGAAATTGACTATACGCTGGAGACGTTGTATGATATTGTACCGGTGTTGAGAAAATACACAAGACGCTGACAGAGAGAACAGGAGAAGGATATGTTTACTTCATTTTTGATTAAATACGCAGAAATTGGCGTAAAAGGGAAAAATAGATATTTGTTTGAGGATGCACTGGTAAAGCAGATAAAATATGCGCTGAAGCGGTGTGAGGGTGCATTTGAGGTACACAAGACACAGGGGAGGATCTATGTGGATGCCCTGTCAGAGTTTGACTTTGATGAAGTGGTCGCTCATTTAAAGACTGTGTTTGGTATTTCCGGCATCTGCCCGGTGGTGGTTGTTGAGGACAATGGCTTTGAGCAGTTGGGGAAAGATGTGGTTTCTTATATAGAAACGGTTTATCCGGAGAAAAATAAGACCTTTAAGGTGGCAGCAAGAAGAGCGCGTAAAAATTATCCGCTGGATTCGATGAGCATCAATGTGGAAATGGGCGGCATCATTCTGGATGCTTTTCCTCAGATGCGTGTTGATGTACACAACCCGGACATTTATCTGAACATTGAGATCCGGGAAAAGATTTATATTTATTCGATTGTGATTCCGGGACCGGGAGGCATGCCGGTGGGCACGGGCGGTAAGGGGATGCTGCTGTTGTCCGGCGGTATTGATTCCCCGGTTGCGGGCTATATGATCGCAAAACGCGGCGTTAAGATCGATGCGGTATATTTCCACGCGCCCCCGTATACAAGCGAGCGTGCAAAGCAAAAGGTGGTGGATCTGGCAAAGCTGGTTTCCAGGTATACCGGACCGATCTATCTGCACGTTATTAATTTTACAGACATCCAGCTTTATATTTATGAGAAATGTCCCCACGAGGAGCTGACGATCATCATGCGCCGTTATATGATGAAGATCGCAGAGCGGATCGCGAAGGATACGCAGTGTCTCGGCCTGATCACCGGAGAGAGCATCGGACAAGTTGCCTCCCAGACGATGCATGCCCTTGCGGTGACCAACGAAGTGTGTGAGCTTCCGGTGTACCGTCCGCTGATCGGCATGGACAAGCAGGAGATCGTGGAGATTTCGGAAAAGATCAATACTTACGAAACATCGATCCTTCCCTATGAGGATTGCTGTACGATCTTTGTGGCAAAGCATCCGGTCACCAAGCCGAATTTAAACGTCATCAAAAAGCATGAGCAAAACTTGGAAGAAAAGATCGATGAACTGGTGGAGACTGCGTTAAATACAAAGGAACTGATCATTGCTTCTGAATAGGAGCAGGATTTGGGAAACAAAAGGCGGGAAAGGCAAGAATGCAAAAATGCATAAAACGAAGGCATAAGCAAAATATTCTTTTGGTATCAGCTGTGCTGCTGGCAGGTATATTCGGCATTCACAAATATGCAGAAGGCGGTTTTTCAGAGCTTGGAAACGACAGGCTGACTGTCCGGATCAATGAGGTATGTGCCAACAATTTTTCGGTGTGTCCGTGTGAGGATGGAGCATATCATGATTATATTGAGCTATACAACCCTGCTGGAAACGACATTTCTTTGAAAGGCTATACCCTTTCCGATAATACAGAAGATCTGAAAAAGTTTGTATTTGGCGAGCAAACGATTAAAGCTGGCGGATATCTGCTCATTTACGCATCAGGGAAGAATGCTGATGAGCAATCGGGGGGGGGGAGGTTCATGTGCCCTTTAAGCTGTCAAACCGGGGAGAATGCCTGTTTTTAAACGATCCAGATGGAGTGTTGGCAGATTTTGTAGAGATACCCTCCGGAATGAAATATAATGTAGGCTATGGTAGAAAAACAAACGGCAGCGGCGAATGGGCAATGCTTGAGCCGACACCTGCCTGCAGCAATGCTCAGGCATCTGAAAAACCTCTTGAGGTGCTGGAAGTACCTGCTTTTTCTGCGGAAAGCGGATTTTATGAAGAACCGTTTTATCTGGAATTAAAGGCTCCCAAGGAGATGAAGATCTATTATACACTGGATGGAAGCGAACCACTCCCAGAGCGTGCAGAATGCTATGTGGAGCCAATCCTCATAAGGGATGCCAGCGAAAATGAAAATGTTCATTCTGCAAGAACAGATCTGTCGGCGGGCTTTTTTATGGAGGATGACCGGTATGCCGTGCCGGAGGAAAAGGTGGACAAGGCATTTATCGTTCGGGCGGCAGTGTTTGATGAATCCGGTCTTCAAAAAAGTGAGACGGTTACCAAGACCTACTTTGTCGGCTTTGATGAGAAGGAATACGAGAATCTGGAAGTGGTATCCCTTGTTACAGATCCCGAAAATTTATTTGACTATGAAACTGGAATCTATGTGGCGGGAAAGACGTTTGACGATTTTGTAGAGAGCGGAAAGCGGGAAGAGATGAGTAACCCGGACATGTGGCGCAAATGGCAGGCAAATTATATGAACCGGGGAAAAGAGTGGGAACGTCCGGTGCATGTGGATTATTTCAGCACAGACCGGGAACTTGTATTTTCACAGGAGCTTGGACTGCGGATCAAAGGCGGAACAACCCGATCCTATACACAGAAAAGCTTTAATCTGTTTGCACGGGGCATTTACGGAAAAGATGAGTTTGAGGTGCCGTTTTTCGGCGATAAGGCAAAACGCCGTGTAACCCTTTATACGGTGGCAAATGATTACCGGTCAAAGCTGAGGGATCCGCTTTTGATGGATTTATGCAGCGAGCGGGCATTTGCAACGATGGAAAGCCGGCCCTGCTATGTCTTTCTGGATGGTGAATACTGGGGTATGTACTATCTGATGGAAAAGTATGGTGACGATTATCTGAAAGAGCATTACGGTGTAGAGGTCGGTGATGCCGTTATCGCAAAGGACAATCAGACAGAGGAGGCTGCCGATCATACCTATTTAGAACAGCTTGAACAGTATATTGCAGACTATGACCTTCAGAGCGAAGAAGAATACCGGGAGCTTGATACGATACTGGATATGCGAAGCTATCTGGATTATTATGCTACTGAAGTTTATATTGAGCGCAGTGGTGACTGGCCAATATATAATGAGGCATATTGGCGGACGAAGGAAAAAAGTGATAAGCCGTGGTATGACGGCAGATGGCGCTGGATGATCTATGATGTCAACTGGTCCTGCCTGTCGGATTCTATTGTGGAAGAAAATACCATTGAGTATGTAAAAGAGAAAAGTGAGCTGTTTAACAAGCTCTCCTGCAACCAGTGGTTTCAGAAGGATTTTACGATCACGATATGTGATCTGATGAACACTGTGTTTAAGGTGGAAAACGTTGCGCCGGATCTTATGGAGCGCATGGAAAAGACCAAAATGTCTGTGATCCGAGATCTGAAAAAATACTATGGAAATAACATTACTGCAGAAGATTATGAAGAAGATGCAGACGATCTGGCAAAATTTTTCCTAAACAGACCAGCCTATATGGTGCAGCATTTAAAGGAGTCGTTTGGTCTGACCGGCAGCCTGGAAAATGTGACAGTAGGCGCTACAGAAGGCGGAAGTGTGCAGCTTAATACCGTTTTAGTGCCGGAGGGAACGGAATTTACTGGAGGGTATTTTACGGATTATCCAGTTGTGCTGACTGCGGTACCAAAAGAGGGCTACTGCTTTTTGGGTTGGCAGAGAACGGATCAGGATACAGCTTCCTTTTATTCACAGCAGGCGGAGACAGAGGTAAAGCCGGAGCACGGAGGAAGCAGTTATCTGGCAGTGTTTGAAAAGGAATAGTCAGACATGAAGAAATTTTTTGCTACATAAAAATAAAAACGGTGTATTCCATCTGGAATACACCGCTTTGCCTGTCGATTCTGACTAGATGATGTAAGGTTTTAATACTTCCAATACTTCCTCTGCACTGTCTTCTGCGTGGATATTTAAGTCGATAGGCTTTGATAAATCCAAACTGAAGATTCCCATGATGGATTTTGCATCAATGACATATCTGCCAGATACTAAATCGAAATCATAATCAAAACGAGTAATGTCATTTACGAAAGATTTTACCTTATCAATAGAATTTAAAGAAATCTGTACTGTTTTCATTGGAATAACCTGCCTTTCATTATGTTCAATAGTTATTTTCATCTTAATGGTAACAGGTAGAAAAGTCAATGATCAAACATCACAAAAAAAGAAAGGAAAGCTATGAAAAGTGTAGCATTACATAATCTTGGATGCAAAGTAAATACCTATGAAATGGATGTTATGCAGCAAATGTTACAGGAAAAAGGATATAAAATTGTGCCATTTGATACGCAGGCGGATATTTATATCATTAATACCTGTACAGTGACGAACATTGCTGACAGAAAAAGCCGTCAGATGCTGCATCGGGCAAAAAAGCAAAATCCAGAGGCTGTGGTTGTGGCAGTGGGCTGCTATGTACAGACTGGAAAAGAAACGATCGAAAAGGATGACTGTATTGACCTGGCGATCGGTAATAATAAGAAAAAAGAAATGCTGTCTATTTTAGAGGAATTTCTAAAAGAGCGGGAAAACAGCAGGCCGGATAAGACAATGGGGGATGTAACAATACTGGACTTAAAGGATCCCGTGCCCTATGAAGAGATGCAGCTGGAAAAAACTGCAGAGCACACCCGCGCCTATATCAAGATTCAGGATGGCTGCAATCAATTCTGCTCCTATTGCATCATCCCCTTTGCAAGGGGGAGGGTAAGGAGCCGCAGACAGGAGGACATCCTGAAGGAAACAGAGGGACTTGTGAGAGCAGGCTATCAGGAGATCGTGATCACAGGAATCCATATCAGCTCTTATGGTGTGGATTTTTCAGAGGGAGAGGATCATTTGCTGCATTTGCTGCAAAGACTGAATGAGATAGAAGGGCTTGCCCGGATCAGACTGGGTTCTTTAGAGCCGCGCATTATTACCGGAGAATTTGCAAAGGAGCTGAAAAAGCTGGACAAAATATGTCCCCATTTTCATCTTTCCCTGCAAAGCGGCTGTGATGCTACCTTAAAAAGGATGAATAGGCATTATCTGGCAGGTGAATACTATGAAGGAGTAAAGCTTCTGCGGCAGATATATGAAAATCCAGCCATAACTACAGACGTGATCACAGGCTTTCCGGGAGAAACAGAGGAAGAATTTGCCCAAACAAGAGAATTTTTAGAGAAAATCCGGTTTTATGAAATGCATATCTTTAAATATTCCAGAAGAAAGGGAACGAATGCAGACAAAATGCCGGATCAGGTACCGGATAGGATAAAGACCCAGCGTAGCAATGTGCTATTGGAAATGGAGAAGGAACATTCCCATACATACCGGGAGCAGTTTATGGGAAAAGAGATCGAGATTTTGTTTGAGGAACCGGCTGTGATTGAGGGAAAACGATATATGACGGGGCATACAAGAGAATATATCAAAGCAGCAGTGCAGACAGAGGAAGATCTGTCCAATCAGATCCTGCAGAAAAGAGCGGTGGGCTTTCTGAACGGCGATATCATTTTGGCAGAGTAATTCTTGAAATTTTCTGACAGATAGAGTAAGATAAAAAATAATGCGGTATTGTAGCATAAGGACAGCAGGAGAAAGAGGAAGTGACAGGATGCAGGATTTGGGAAACACACAATTTTTTAATGTAGCGATCGAACCGGAAAATGGGGTAAAGCTGGTATTATCAACAGTATACGAAGCGCTTACCGAGAAAGGCTACAATCCTGTCAATCAGATTGTGGGCTATATCATGTCGGGGGATCCCACTTACATTACCAGCCATAAAAATGCCCGCAGCCTTATCATGAAAGTGGAACGGGACGAGCTGGTAGAAGAGATGCTGAAGGAATATATCAAAACAAATCATTGGAAGTAAAACAGATGCGGATCATGGGTTTGGATTATGGCTCTAAGACCGTAGGCGTTGCTGTAAGCGATGCCCTGCAGATTACGGCTCAGGGGCTTGAGATCATCAGAAGAAAACAGGAGAATAAGCTGCGTCAGACGCTGGCAAGGATTGAAGAGCTGATCGTTGAATACGAAGTAGAAGAGATCGTGCTGGGTTTTCCGAAAAATATGAATGATACAGTAGGAGAGCGCGGAGAAAAGTCTCTGGAGTTCAAGGAGATGCTGGAAAGAAGGACGGGGCTTCCCGTAATAATGTGGGATGAACGTCTGACAACGGTGTCTGCGGACAAAGCGATGATGGAAGCAGGCATTCGCAGAGAAAATCGGAAAGAATATGTGGATCGTATTGCTGCAGCCCTGATCTTACAAGGCTATCTTGACTTTTGTAAAAAGGAAGAGGCGGCTGTGCAGCAGAGTGAGCAGTAGGAGCAGAGATGGAAAAAATCGTTTTTTATCCGGAAGGAGAGGATCCGGTAGAGCTTTTTGTACTGGAGCAGACCATGATAGCCGGAAAAACATATATATTAGTTACAGATACGGAAGAGGACGATGGCGAAGCGTTTATTTTGCGTGATGTGTCAGAACCAAAGGACGTAGAGGGTGTATATGTGGAAGTCACGGAGGATACCGAATTTTCTGCTGTGGCAGAGGTATTTGGAAAAATGTTAGAGGATGTGGAGCTTGTAGAAGAAGATTCTGAATGAACAGGCAAAATGAGATGAAGGTGCTGTGCGCTGTGAGGGAAGAGAGCGTATCAGGGCTGGCTTTTATCTGCATTTTTTCTGGTGGTATTCAGGTACATTGTCATTTGGATCAGGAAATGCTCTGCAAAGAAAGAGTATGGAGGTAGATTAATTGAAGAAAAATGTGAATAGTGGTTCCAGACTGAAGATCATTCCGTTAGGAGGTCTGGAGCAGATTGGTATGAACATTACTGCCTTTGAATATGAAGACAGTATTGTTGTGGTTGATTGCGGTCTGTCATTTCCGGATGATGATATGCTGGGGATCGATCTGGTGATTCCGGATATTACTTATCTGATGGAGAATAAGGAAAAGGTAAAAGGATTTATGATCACCCATGGTCATGAGGATCATATCGGAGCACTTCCTTATGTTCTCAAACAGCTGAATGCGCCTATCTATGCAACGAAGCTGACAATGGGAATTATTGAAAATAAATTAAAGGAACACAATCTTGTAAAAGGAACGAAGCGAAAGGTTGTAAAATTTGGACAGTCGATCAATCTGGGGCAGTTCAGGATCGAGTATATTAAGACAAACCACAGTATTGTGGATGCAGCAGCTCTCGCAATTTATTCTCCGGCAGGGATCGTGGTTCATACCGGAGACTTTAAGGTGGATTATACACCGGTTTACGGGGATGCCATTGACCTGCAGAGGTTTGCCGAAATAGGAAAAAAGGGTGTCCTTGCTTTGATGTGCGACAGCACCAATGCAGAACGTCCGGGCTTTACCCAGTCAGAAAAAACGGTAGGCAAAATTTTTGACACTATTTTTGCGGAGCACAAAAATACCAGAATTATCATTGCGACCTTTGCTTCTAATGTGGACAGGGTACAGCAGATCATCAATTCCGCATATAAATATGACCGTAAGGTTGTGGTAGAAGGCAGGAGCATGGTCAATATCATTGAGATCGCCCAGAATCTGAACAGGCTCAGCGTTCCGGAAAATACATTGATCGATATTGAACAGTTGAAAAACTATCCTGATGAAAAAACCGTGATCATCACGACCGGAAGTCAGGGTGAGAGCATGGCGGCTTTAAGCCGTATGGCAAGCAATGTGCATAAAAAGATCTCTATTAAGCCGGGAGATACGATCATTTTCTCTTCCCATCCGATACCGGGAAATGAAAAGGCGGTAACGAAGGTTATTAACGAGCTTTCCAGAAAAGGGGCAGATGTGATCTTTCAGGATGCCCATGTATCAGGACATGCTTGTCAGGAAGAGATCAAGCTGATCTATACATTGGTACAGCCTAAGTATGCTATTCCGGTGCATGGAGAATATAAGCACCTGAAGGCTCAGTCAAAGCTGGCGCAGGAGCTTGGCATTGCAAAAGAGAATGTTTTTATCCTTTCCTCAGGCGATGTGCTGGAGCTGGATCAGGAAAGAGCTGTAGTGACAGGAAAGGTTCCGGTAGGATCTATCTTTGTAGACGGACTTGGCGTGGGAGACGTAGGAAACATTGTTCTGCGGGACAGACAGCATCTGGCAGAGGACGGTATTCTGATCGTAGTGCTGGCACTGGATGGAGTAGGCAATCAGCTGGTATCCGGACCGGATATTGTTTCCAGAGGCTTTGTATATGTGCGTGAGTCTGACGAGCTGATGGAAGAGGCAAGAAGCATTATTGAACAGAATGTTTTAAACTGCCTTGACAGGGGCATTAGTGATTGGGGAAAGATCAAATCTGTGATCAAGGATTCGTTGGGCGATTTTGTATGGAAAAAGACAAAGCGCCGTCCGATGATCCTGCCGGTGATCATGGACGTATAATAATAGATAGTATATAACGATGTATGAAGCGAGAGATGGATTATGAAAGAGACGGAAAAGATCATACAGGAGTTTACAGAACGGTTGAAAATGACCGGAGAGTATAAACGGTATGAGGACAGCAGGGAAGAGGTCAGAAAATATCCGGGACTTCAGGAGCAGATCAATGAATATCGCAGAAAAAATTATATGCTGCAAAAATCAGAGGAGGATCTGTTTGATAAAATAGATGCTTTTGAAAAAGAACATGAAGAATTTTGTGCGAATCCTGTGGTAGCAGAGTATCTGGAGGCGGAGGATGCGGTTTGCCGGATGATACGGGAAATACATGCACAGATCGCAAATGCCATTGAGCTGGACATTCATCTGAATGTATGATGACAGCGCGGCAAAAGGAGGACGAAGTGAACGGTAAACAGATTGTAGCCGCTGTTGTTGGAACGGTGGCAAAGGTAGTGATAGCGGCAGTAGTGCTGATGTTTTTGTACCGCTATTCGATTGTGGCATATGACTGTGGTTATCGTTTATTTGGAGAAGAGGCAGTGGACGAGGAACCGGGCAGAACAGTAAGCCTTGTGGTAGCAGAGGGCGATGATGCAAAAGAGATCGGTCAGAAGATGGAAGAAAAGGGGCTGATCCGTGATGCATGGCTGTACGTGGTTCATGAAAAATTTGCAGATCTGGAAGACGGGATCGCACCTGGAACCTATGAATTGAACACCGCCATGACAGTGGAAGAAATGGTCGAGCTTATGATAAATCATACGGTAGAGAGCGCTGCTGCGGAGGAGTGATATGCTGGGAAATGAAAGACTGATCACCTATATCAACTCTCTGGATCAGGAGAATCCTCCCTACTTAAATGAGCTGGAAGCATATGCCAGAGAAACACAGGTGCCGATCATCCGCAGGCAGATGCAGAGCCTTTTGCGGGTGCTGTTTGCATTAAACAGACCTAAGCAGATCCTGGAGGTGGGGACAGCCATTGGCTTTTCCGCATTGTTTATGAGCGAGTATGCTCCAAAGGACTGTCATATCACCACCATTGAAAAATATGAAAAACGGATTCCTCTGGCAAAGGAGAATTTTAAGAAAGCCGGAAAGGAAGAGCAGATTACGCTGCTGGAGGGGGATGCTAAGGAAATTCTGGCAGAGCTTACAGGCAGTTATGATCTAATTTTTATGGATGCAGCAAAGGGGCAGTACATTCATTTTTTGCCGGATGTACTCAGATTGCTTAGAAGCGGCGGTATTCTGGTGTCGGATAATGTATTGCAGGAGGGAGATATTATAGAATCCCGCTTTGCAGTAACCAGAAGAAACCGGACCATTCATGCCAGAATGCGGGAGTATCTGTATGAGCTGAAGCATAATGAGGAGCTGGAAACAGTAATACTGACGCTGGGGGACGGCACGGCGGTCAGCGTGAAGAAATAGAGGAAAAGGGCATCTGAGGACAGGTGCAGTGGAGAGCAGTATGAGAGAGAAACCGGAATTGTTGATTCCTGCAAGCAGTCTGGAGGTACTGAAAACCGCAGTTATATTTGGCGCAGATGCGGTATATATTGGCGGTGAAGCCTTCGGCCTGCGTGCAAAGGCCAAAAATTTTTCCATGGAGGAGATGGCAGAGGGCATTGTATTTGCCCATGAGCATCAGGTAAAGGTTTATGTGACAGCCAATATTCTGGCACACAATGATGATCTGGAAGGAGCAAAAAGCTACTTTGCACAGTTAAAGAAACTGCGCCCGGATGCACTGATCATCTCTGATCCGGGAATGTTTATGCTGGCAAAGGAAATTTGTCCTGAAATAGAGATACATATTTCTACGCAGGCGAATAATACCAATTATCAGACCTATCTGTTCTGGTGGCAGCAGGGCGCAAAGCGTGTTGTGTCAGCCAGAGAGCTTTCGTTGGGTGAGATTAAGGAAATCCGGAAGAAGATTCCTGCAGAAATGGAGATCGAAAGCTTTATCCATGGAGCGATGTGCATTTCCTATTCAGGCAGATGTCTTTTGAGCAATTATTTTACAGGACGGGACGCAAATCAGGGTGCCTGCACCCATCCGTGCCGCTGGAAATATGCTGTTGTGGAGGAAACCAGACCGGGAGAGTATATGCCGGTCTATGAAAATGAGAGAGGAACCTATATCTTCAACTCTAAGGATCTGTGTATGATAGAGCATATCCCGGAGCTTGTCGATGCGGGAATTGACAGCCTGAAGATAGAGGGCAGAATGAAAACGGCGCTGTATGTGGCAACAGTGGCGCGCACCTATCGTAAAGCCATTGATGACTATTTTGTATCCAGAGAGTTATATGAAAAAAATATGGGCTGGTATCAGGAAGAGATTTCCAAGTGTACCTATCGCCAGTTTACAACAGGCTTTTATTTTGGAAAGCCGGATGAAAATACGCAGATTTACGATTCCAATACCTATGTCAATGAATATGTTTATCTGGGCATTGTAGAAGAAAAAGACCATCGGGGCTTTGCCAGAATAGAACAGAGAAACAAATTTTCCAGAGGCGATAAAATCGAAATTATGAAGCCGGATGGAAGAAATATACAGGTAACAGTGCAGCACCTTTATGATGAAGAAGGAAATGAGGTGGAAAGCGCACCCCATCCTAAGCAGGTCCTGTATCTGGAACTGACAGAGCGGGCAGAAAAATATGATCTGCTGCGGGTCAAAAACAACTGATGACAGAAACAGGAAACGAAGCCTCTGGTTTATAACAGGGAGAGAAAGAGGAAAACGGGCGATGAAGGAAGTACTGAATGTAGAAAAGATTTTTGGAGAAAACGTATTTACCATGCGGAAAATGCGGGAACGCCTGCCGAAAAATGTGTATAAAGCGGTAAAAGAGGTGGTGGAGCATGGTGGAGAGCTTTCCAGAGCTGATGCAGATATTGTGGCAAAGGCAATGAAGGACTGGGCAGTTGAAAAGGGAGCGACCCATTATACCCACTGGTTTCAGCCGTTGACAGGCATCACAGCAGAGAAGCATGACTCCTTTGTGACACATCCGGATGAGGATGGCAGAATGCTGATGGAATTTTCGGGTAAGGAGCTGATCAAGGGAGAACCGGACGCATCCTCATTTCCTTCCGGCGGACTTAGAGCGACCTTTGAAGCAAGGGGCTATACGGTATGGGATATTACTTCACCTGCATTTCTGAAGGAATCAGGAACAGGCATCACACTGTGCGTTCCAACTGCATTCTGCTCTTATACAGGAGAAGCACTGGATAAAAAAACACCGCTTCTGCGTTCCATGGAGGTGATCAGCGAGCAGGCACTGCGTATCGTACGGCTGTTCGGAAATACTACAGCAAATAAGATAATCCCGTCTGTGGGAGCAGAACAGGAATATTTTCTGGTAGACAAAGATAAATATCTGCAAAGAAAGGATCTGATCTTTGCAGGACGAACCTTGTTTGGTGCACCAGCACCTAAGGGGCAGGAAATGGAGGATCATTACTTCGGTGTGATCAGAGAGCGCATTGGCGCGTATATGAAGGATCTGAACGAGGAGCTTTGGAAGCTGGGAGTAACAGCCAAGACCCAGCATAATGAAGCAGCTCCTGGACAGCATGAGCTGGCACCGATATATGAAACCGCAAATATTGCAGTGGATCATAATCAGATCGTAATGGAAGCCATGAAACGGATCGCAATTCATCATGATCTGCGCTGTCTGCTTCACGAAAAGCCCTTTGCCGGTGTAAATGGCTCTGGCAAGCACAATAACTGGTCGCTTTGCACAGATACAGGCATCAATCTGCTTGAACCGGGGGAAACCCCCAATGAAAATATACAGTTTCTGCTTATCCTTGCCTGCATTTTAAAGGCGGTGGATGTACATGCCGATCTGCTCAGGCAGAGCGCCTCAGATGTAGGAAATGATCACAGACTTGGCTCTAACGAAGCTCCACCGGCAATTATTTCTGTATTTTTGGGAGAACAGCTGGAGGATGTGGTGCGTCAGCTGGTAGAGACCGGAATGGCGGTATCCTGTAAAGAGGGAGGCAGGCTGGAAACGGGAGTTTCCACATTGTCAGATCTGGAAAAGGATGCAACTGACCGTAACAGAACCTCACCCTTTGCCTTTACAGGAAATAAGTTTGAGTTCCGTATGGTAGGCTCGGCTGATTCCATTGCCAGTCCCAACACCACGCTCAATGCTATTGTGGCTGAGGCATTTTGCGAGGCGGCCGACAGACTGGAGCAGGCAGATGATTTTGAACAGGCGGTGCATGATCTGATCAAGGAATATATGACAGCTCATCAGCGCATTATCTTCAATGGAAACGGTTATTCCGAGGAATGGGTGGCAGAGGCTGAAAAAAGAGGACTGCCTAATATCAGCTCCATGGTAGAGGCGGTGGAAACTTTGACCACAGACAAGGCAGTGCAGCTGTTTGAACGTTTTGGAATCTTTACAAGGGCAGAGCTGGAATCCCGTGCGGAAATCCTTTATGAAACCTACTCCAAGACCATCAATATTGAAGCTTTGACGATGATCGACATGGCATCTAAGGAAATCCTTCCGGCAGTGATCAAATACACAAAGGTGCTTGCGGAAACGGTAATCGCGGTAAAAGCGGCAGGTGCGGATTCCACCGTACAGGCAGAGGTATTATCAGAGATATCCGGTCTGCTGTCAAAGGCAAGAGAAGCACTGGAAGCATTAAAGCAGGCAGATGCACAGGCGGCAGCTATGCCGGCTGGAAAAGAACAGGCATTTTACTATAAGGATGTGGTAAAACGGGCAATGGAAGCACTCCGTACTCCGGTAGATGCGCTGGAAATGCTTGTAGATAAGGAAGCATGGCCGATTCCGGCTTACGCAGATCTGATGTTTGAGGTATAAAAGCCCTGAAAGCACAGAATAAATTTTGATGTTTTTTCCGCTGCGACAGCAAAATGGAAATAAAATGCCAATAAAATCGTGAAGTAATAAGATAAATGCGAAATGAGTGATATATCTCATTCGCATTTTCTTTTTTTATAACCCAAAATAGAAATGCGTTAGAGTTTAAACACTCTGACGCATTTTTTTATTTGCCCAAAAGACAAGGAGGTGGGAAGCAATGGCAACCAAGCGACCGAGAAAAGCATACAAACGAATCAGCTTCGAGGACAGAAAGAAAATCGAAGTACTGAATTCACAGGGAAAGACAGTAGATGAGATGGCACTGGTAATCGGAGTACACTCGGCTACCATGTACCGAGAACTCGCCAGAGGGGGAGAACCGTACAAAGCAGAGGTCGCACAGCATTCCATCTAAGCAGAGAGGAGCAAGCGGAAGTGGAAGAATTGGATATTAAAACAGCCATTCAGATAGCAAAGATACTGGCGGCAGCCCCGGACGAAAGAATCCCGATGATACTGGATGTGTTCAGCAAAGCCTCCGTTGATATTAACGGACTGGACGAACTGGCAGAGTGGAGGGCACTGAATAAACAGACCGCACTCATCGATACAGACACATTCGTAAAGGAACTTACAAAAGGCAGACAGCAGACAGATGGCGAATACCGAATCAAAGTACCGGAATTCAATCAGTTCTGCAATGCCAAGGGAGTGAGTGCCAGATACGCAAGGAAGCACCTGTATGACAACGGACTGCTTCGGAGCAGCACAGATAATGGCAAGGTCAACTATACCTGCCCGGTGCAGGATATAGAAACCAAGAAAACTGAACGATGCGTATGCATCACACCACACAACTAAATACAGGAACACACTGGCAGGCATCACCCAGTATAAAAACTGATAGGTAGGAGCGAGCCGCTGCAATAAGTCGCTCCGGCAGCAGGACATGAGCCTGCATGAATGGCTGTCGTAATTGGGGTAGGGAACGCAGACCCAAGTAAAACAAAAACGGTTCGGTGGCAGATGAGAACACGCAGAGAGAGAATACCGAGAGCATGGATGCGCGGGTGCGATTTAACACTCGGTAGCGGGGAATGAAAAAGACCGCACTGCAGGCAACAAGTACAGCTACCCCAAACAATACTCAAGGGAGCATGGACAGAACAGTTTTTCTTCAACGACCCTTGGAGAACCTGTTCCATGCCAGACCCAACAAGCCTAAGAGAGCATAATGAGGTACTGGTAAAAGTCAAGTAAATATAAAGGAGCATAAGCATGAAACAGCCAAAGAAACTGACAAGGAATCAGAAAGAGGTACTGGTCAAGAAGGGAATGAACCCGGATGACTATATGCTTCATTCAGAGGATGAGAAAGAGATGATCCTCTACAACAAAAAAGAAAAGAAACTGGAGGCAGTCGAAAAGTAAGCAGGAGGTGCAAGGCGATTTGAAACTCAGTAGGAGACAGAAGCGAATTCTAAAAAGAAAGCTGAAACGCATAGCAGGAGATGCAGCGGCAGTATTGGTGGGAGTGGGTGTGTTTGCCGGATTATTTATCGCATGGGCAAACGAACCAATGCCGGACTGGAGTGAGTACATAGAGGAAAACCACATAGGCATGGTGCAGGTGGAAGGCTCGGATACATGGTTGACACAGGAAGAATATGAACAGATGTGCAAAGAGCGTGATGCATATAAAGCAGCAGAGCAGGCAGAAGAACAGGCTCTTTACAACGCAGTCCTTCAGAACTCTGAAACTCCAGCACCAACGACAATCGGAAGCATGGACTGGGATGCGGATGACTCCTACCGATTAGCCAAAATCGCCATGGCGGAAGCCGAGGGCGAAGATACAGAAGGCAAGGCATTAGTGATACTGGTGGTATTGAACAGGGTGTGGAGTGATGAATTCCCGGACACAATCGAGGGAGTGATTACACAGAAAAAACAGTTTGCAGCATACGAGAATGGCAGATACGACAGGGTAGAACCAAACGAGGACTGCTACAGAGCACTAAAACTGGTACAGGTAAGTCACTGGAACGAAAGCCAGAACGCAACTTACTTCGAGAGAACCACAGGCGAAAAAACATGGCATAACAGCAATCTGAAAGAACTGTTCACACATGGTAATCATACATTTTATATCGAAGAATAGGAGGATAGCAAAATGGGAGCAATTAAAGTAATGGAAGTAACCGCAGGCAAGACTGTGAAGGTAGCAGGAATGAACTGGGTGGTATTAGACCACATCGAAGGCAAGGGAACACTCTGCCTCATGGAGGATATTTTAGAGGAAAGAGCATTCCACGACAATCAAACGGAAGATTGTCAAAACTGGGCGAACAGTAGCCTTAGACAGTATCTCAATTCGGAATTCTCTGCAAGACTGCTTGACAGACAACTTGCAGAGATGGAAGTAGACCTCACTTCGGATGATGGAATGACGGACTACGGAAAGACAAAAGACTACATAGCATTATTGACAGCAGACCAATACCGAAAATATCGTTCGCTGATACCGAAAGCAGATTACTGGTGGCTTACAACAGCTTGGACTTGTATTCCCTCCCAATACTTCGATGTTCGCAATGTCGGCGCGAACGGTGTAATCTACCGAGACAATGCGTGCTATGGCGGCGTTGGAGTCCGCCCAACTTTAATCTTCAAGGAATCCGTCATCGCAGATGACGATAATCCTGCGGAACGCAGTGAAGCAGACAGCAAGGACTGGAAAGAAGTTGAAAAAACAGTGGTCAAGGCACTGGCTGAATTGAACGAGATGTCAGAGACTATCGAAAGCTACAATGATACAATCACAGACCTGTTAAACAGCATTCGAGACAAGTGCAAAAAGAAGAACTAACTGAAAGGAAGAACCAACAATGAAGATGGCAATGAAGGACGGTCAAATTCTCATAAGAGAAGCAGACAATGTCCAGTTCACGATCATAAAGAGTTGGGGAAAGATGAAGTGGAACAGAGCCACCCAGACACTCAGCGGACCGGCAGACATAGAACTCTTGAACAGACTGGCAGGATTGGTAAACCTGCCACCGAGCATAGAAGCCGAAAGAAAGAAGCTGAATGAGGTAATGGCAGCAGTAGACAGGGAGAGGATGAATCAAACCCCTGTTCCACTTATCCAACCACCAATCAAGGTGTCACCGTTCACGCACCAAGTGAGGGGATATAATATGGCACTTATGACATTTGGACTGGCAGAGCCGCCGAAGCAGGAGGTGGCGAAATGATAGCAGAAAAGCGAGAAAAGGAAATCGACAAGGTACTCATTAAATACGGAGTGACCAAAGAAGAAATGCAGGAGAACGCAGCAGAGGAACTGGCAAGCAGCCTGCAGGATTATCACGACCTCGCACAGCAGTACAGCGACTTGATGACACACTACTGCTACGAGGACAAACCAGTAAGACGAAGCGGTGTATGGTGTTGCCCGAAATGTGGTAAGCGAATCCAGTACAATCATTCGTTCTGTCACTGGTGCGGAAAGAAGGTGGGGTGGAAGCAATGCAGCAGGACATGACAATGGGTTCTCTGTTCTCTGGAAGCGGTGGCTTTGAATTAGCAGCCTCCATATTCGGATTTAAACCATTGTGGGCAAGCGAAATAGAACCATTCCCAATAATGGTCACTACGACAAACTTCCCGGAAACGGAACACTTCGGAAATATCAGCAAGATGGACGGTGCAAAGATACCGAAGGTAACGATGATCAGCGGTGGGTCGCCATGTCAGGACATGAGCGTGGCAGGACTTAGAGCCGGACTGGATGGAAGCAGGAGTAATTTATTCAGAGAACAGATACGAATTGTAAAGGAGATGAGAGCAGATGACATCAGAAATGGAAAGACAGGAAAACACATCAGACCAAGGTTCATGGTCTGGGAGAACGTCCCCGGAGCATTCTCAAGCAACAAAGGGAAAGACTTCCAGTCAGTCCTCCAAGAAATCGCAGGCATCGTTGATGAAGAAGCCAATATACCTCTCCCTCCGAAAGGAAAATGGCAGAGTGCCGGATGCATCATGGGCGACACTTACTCCATCGCTTGGAGGGTGTTCGATGCTCAATACTGGGGAGTGCCCCAAAGAAGAAAGCGAATCTACCTTGTCGCAGATTTTGGAGGCGACACCGCACCAAAAATATTATTTGAGCGAGAAGGCTTGTCTCGGGATTTTACGGAGAGCCGAGAAGCGCGGCAAGGAACTGCCGGAGATCTTAAAACAGGCACTCATAAAGCAGGCACAGAAGATGTCGAATGCTACGACATTAGTGACAGACGGAGAGTAGCTGACAGAAGCAAGGTGTCACCAACGCTTACATCGAAGATGGGCACAGGCGGTAACAATGTACCAGTGGTAGTGGAAAATCATCCACAGGATAGCAGGGTCACTATTTCAGAAGATGGAATCGTGCCTACCTTAACAGGGCGAATGGGAACTGGGGGGGGGCAACGTGCCAATGATCATAGACGAACGAAAACCAGTAACCATGCAAATCAGAAGCGGATGCGAGGGAGGAGGCAAGGGAGCATTGATGCAGATAGATAAGAGTGCCACGCTAAGCACCCACAACACACAGACACTATTCGAGCCAATTCCTATCGCAGACAAAGCCACAAGGAATAAAGGTGGTGGCGATACCAGAAATGATGACGGAGCAGGCAACGGACTGGGAGTCGGAGAACTGGGAGCACCTGCCTATACTCTCACAGCGGCAGATAGACACGCAGTAGCCTGCCCATGTTACAGCATTGATGATATGAAAATGCAGAATACATATGTGTGGGAAGAACAGGCAAATACCCTTAGTGCAAGAGATTACAAAGGAGCACAGGCAGTCGCATACGCAATCGACAGGGCAGCATTCAATCAAGGTGCGAATGCACAGTACAACATCAGCATCCAAGAGGAAGTCGCCCAAACACTGGTCGCAAAAGGACCGGGGGGGGTCTCGCACAAGGTGCAGATGGAGGGGAGCGTAGCGGCGATGACGGAGAATATGGGTAGCACACAGGAAGAATGGGAATACATCATCCGTAGGCTGACACCGTTGGAGTGCTGCAGGCTTCAAGGCTTCCCAGACGACTGGACACAGAACCTTGGCATAGCAGAGCCGACAGAAAATGACATCTTGTACTGGCAGATGATATTCAAAGAACATACGGAGGCACTTGGCGAAACCAAGAAAGAAAAGACAGCAAACCAAATTCGCAAGTGGCTACAGAACCCGGCAAGCGACTCTGCACTTTATAAGATGTGGGGAAACGGAATCGCACTCCCATGTGCCATGTTTGTGATGGAAGGCATCGCACAGGTGTTGCAGGAGGAAAATTCCAATGAATCAGAATAACAGAGATTTCACAGCCTGTCAAAACCCACAGGCAACCAAGAAACAGAAAACCGAGTGGGATAGGATGGTGCATGAACTCAAAACAAGAGAACAGGAGGAGCAAAATGCAAAGCAACGAAAACACAGTACATAAAGGCTTCGGACTGCTCTTCGAGATGGGATGCGGAAAAACACTGACCGCAATTATGATAGCAGGCACAGCCTACCAGATGGGTAAGGTAGAGAAGGTACTGGTCGTAACACCAACCTCCGTCTGCTCCGTATGGCCCAAGGATTTTGCGGATTTCGCAGACTTCAAATTCAATATCAAGGTACTGCTCGGAGACAAGAACCGCAGGCTGAAATTATTGAATGACCTTGATAATTTTCCATTCAAGGCACTGAAGGTAGCGGTAATCAATTACGAATCCACATGGAGAGAGGGAGTGTTCGAAGCACTCTACGACTGGGATGCAGATATGATCATCTGCGATGAAAGCCAGAGAATAAAGACCCACGATGCAGAGCAGTCAAAGGCAATGCACAAACTGGGCGACAGGGCAAGGTACAAGCTGATACTGTCCGGTACTCCGGTACAGAACAATGCTATTGATTTATACAGCCAGTACCGCTTCCTCGACCCGACCATCTTCGGAACGAACTTCTATCAGTTCCGAAACAGATATGCGATTATGGGAGGTTTCAACAGACATCAGATCGTGGGATATAAAGACCTCGACCAGTTGATCCAGAAAGAGCACTCCATCGCATACCGAGTAACCAAGGAAGAAGCACTCGACCTGCCGGAGCAGACATTCCTACAGAGATATATCACGCTGTCACCTAAGGAAAAGAACATCTACGAACGCATCAAGCGTGAGAGTTTCGCAGAACTGGAGAATGGCGGCCAGATCACAGCGACCACCGTACTGACAAAACTCCTGCGACTGCAGCAGTTCACTGGTGGATTTTTAGTAGCAGACGGACAGGAGAAGCCGGAACTGGTCAGCAAAGGCAAGCTGAACGCACTGGAAGAAATCGTGGACGATTATGTGATAGACGGTGGAAAGAAACTGGTAATCTTCGCACGCTTCAGACCGGAAATAGATATCATCGGGCAAATGCTGAAAAAGAAGAAACTCCGCTACGGAGAAATCTATGGAGATGTGAAACTGGAGGACAGGGGCGACATCGTCAAGGACTTCCAGACAAACCCGGAAACAAAGGTATTCCTCGCACAGATCGATACCGCAGGACTGGGGATCACATTAACAGCAGCCGATACCTGCGTGTATTATTCGGTCAATTTTAACTACGCAGCATACAGCCAGAGCCTTGCACGAATCCACAGAATCGGTCAGAAGAACACCTGCACCTATATCCATCTGATAACAGAGGGAACGGTGGACGAAACAATACTGAGGGCACTGGCGAAGAAAGAGGACTTGGCAAAGACCATCGTAGATGAATGGAGGAATTATTTCTAATGGCAAAGATTGATATTTATAACCCAGAAGAAAAATACGACATTCTCTACACCGATCCACCATGGCAGCAAGGCAGGGGCGGCAAGAAAGCCTGCCGACCGAACAGCACAGGCATGAGCGTACCATACGAAACCATGGACGTGCCGGGAATTATGGAACTGCACCGCTATGTCACCAACGAACTCATGAATGAAAAGCACAATGTATTCATGTGGACGATAGACAAGTATCTGCCACAGACAGAAGAAATCATGGGTCTGCTTGGATATAAAGTCCACGCAAGGCTGATATGGGATAAAGGCAACGGACCGGCACCCGCTTATACGGTACGATTCGCGCACGAGTATCTGCTGTGGTTTTTCAAAAAAGGAAACATCGTCCTCCCGGATAAGGACAAGCGTGGAGCATTTTCTACGGTGCTTCGGGAAAACAGCAGGCGATGCCACAGCAAGAAACCGGAATGTGCCTATCAGATGATAGAAACATTCTTCCCACAGGCAAAGAAACTGGAACTCTTCGCAAGGACGAAGCGTGATGGTTGGGACCAGTGGGGAAATGAATTATAAAACCAAAGGAGGAGCAACAAAATGGAAACAGTAATGACACTGGACGACAAAGTCAGAGCCTACAAGGTACTGCTCGACAAGAAAGATGAACTGGCAGAGCAGACCAAGGCAAACAATGAGGAACTCAAAAACATGGAGCAGGAGATTGCCAAGCAGATGATCGATGAGGAAAAACCGGATACCACAGTGGACGGTTTCAAGTACAGCCTGCAGGAGAAAACCAGATACTCCAAGATTTCAGAAGAAAAGCTGATGGAAAAAGGCTTGGTATTCTTTGATGTCTTGAGAGAGCAGGGATTCGGACACCTTATCACAGAAAGAGTTGATCCACGAACCCTTGACTCGGCAATGAATAATTTATGTGCAGAAAATGACGGAGAACTGCCGGAAGAACTGGCAGAGGTCATGTCTGTATATTCGGAACTGAAGGTGTCCAAGCGAAAAGCCAACACTAAGGCATTGAACAGAGCCAAGAAAGCACAGGAGGTGTAGCGTTATGGCAGATTATGAGCAGATGGAAATTGATGTCACACTGGAAAGAGATCGTGACCTTAAAGAAAATATGCAGGCAACCGCAAAATTCGCTCTCGGTCAGATTATGGAATATGTGCGACCGACTAAGGTAAAGAACCGACACGAAGGGTATGGAATCGCAGCAGAAGGTTACTCGGCACTGCAGGGCAAGATGAAGTCGGCAAAGACCGACATGGACGATATGCTGAAACTGCTCCCGAACGGAGATGGCGATGTACTGAATGTAATCGGCAGCCTTTATAATTCATCGGTTGAAGTTGCGGTGGAAGCAATCAAACTGGCAGCACAGGCACAGAGAATCATGGACGACCTCTATTACGGAGAAAGCAGACCAACACCGTTAGAGGAATACATGGGAGAACAGGAATCCGAGCAGGAAGAAGAATCAGATGGCTTCGAGGAAGCAGGCGACAATAAAGAAGATGCAGAGGAAATGGAGGATTAAAAGATGGCTAAGAATGAAGTAGCAACAACGACAGAAAAGAGCTTTGAACTGGTCGCGCTGACCGGAGAACTGGCAGAAGCAATTGCAGAGGAAATGGACGGACTGGGAACTATCCCGTTTGAGAGAGCAAAGATTCCAAGCGGTGGCGGCCTTGCATTTGAACTGCCGGGAGAAACAGAGGACGAGCCTGTGATGAGCACAGAACTCACAGGAGTGATCCTGCACCACCACCCGGTAAACGCATACTGGACAGAGCAGTACAGTGGCGGCAACGAGCAGCCGGACTGTTCCAGTTATGATGGCAAGCAGGGAATAGAAAAAGAAACCGGAGAAATTCATGACTGCAGCAAGTGTCCGCATAACCAGTTCGGCAGCAACGGAACTGGAAAAGCCTGCAAGAATATTCACAGATGTTACATTCTGCAGGAAGGCAACCCTGTGCCAATTATCCTTGCACTGCCTCCGACATCGCTGAAATACATCAGAGATTACATCGGAAAACGAATCCTCTTAAAAGGACTCCGCTGTTATGATGCAGTAACCAAAATCACGCTGAAGAAAGAAAAATCCGGAGATGGAATCACATACTCCAGAGCAGCCTTCACATTTGTAAGCAAACTGACTGAGGAACAGAGAGCCGAAGCAAAAGCATTCGCAGAGAATGTCAAGGCGATGGCAGGCAATATCCCGGAAGTAGATGAAGCCGATTACAACACAGCGGCCCCGGTGGACTCCTCTGAATTTCAGAGTGTAGAGGGAAAGCAGGAGAATCTGCCTTTTAATTAAGCAGAGCATACAGGCAGAGGGGCAGGCAACTGCTCCCTGCCATAAAGGAGGCACAGGACATGAAACCATTATACAGCGACTGGGCAGCGACACTGCCAAAAGACTGCCTGCAGACAGGGGAACGGATCGATAAAGAAACCATGCTCCATTTCAGAGAGAATTCAACCACACCGAGCGATAATTTTATACAGATGAATGAGGTCGCAGATATCATCGGAGGACTTCCAATCTACGACACAATATACAAAGAACACCCGTACGCACCATGGATCTACGCAGGACAGTGCTATGCAGGAAAACACATAAACAAAAACCCGGCACTTATGCCGATGATATATGTCTGCTCCAGATACAGAGCAGAAACAAGGGAACAGTTACACATGAACATCGAGGTGGCAAAGCACACCTGCCAGATGATCGCCAATGGCGGTGGAATACCAATCGCACCGCATCTCTACTTCCCACGCTTTATGAACGATGATATGCCACAGGAAAGATACTTCGGAATGGAAGCCGGAAAGCGACTCATGGAACAGTGTGTCTCATTCCATGTGGTAACCGTAGACGGAATGATCAGCGAGGGAATGAGAGAGGAAATCAAATATATGACAGAAACTCTGCTCTTAGAGGGCAGTACAACGAATTATACAAGGCAGGAAGCCGAACAGATAGTAATGAATAGAATGGAGCGATAATATGCAGGCAGCGGAGGTCGATTTAGACCGTTTGGTAGATTATAAAACTGAATACTGCTCCGTTATCAAAAAGCACAAGATAACTGGCGACAACCTCACAGGACTGTGCCCGTTCCATGATGACAGAAACAATTCCTTTTCGGTGGACTTAAAGACCGGAATGTGGAAATGTCACGCAGAGGACAGGGGTGGCAATTTTGTCACATTCTACGCAGAATTGAACGGACTGGACACGCACGATGCCTACTTGCAGATACTTGGAAAATACGGTGCTTTGAATGAGCCACAGCAGGAAAAGCCAAAGCAGAAGGCAAAGAGTAGCGGTCTGTCCCATTACACACTGGCACAGTATGCCTTTGAAAAACGACTGCCGGAAGAATGGCTGAAAGACCAATGCTGCCTCCAGACCAAGAAAGATCGTGACGGAATCCAGTACATACACATACCGTACTACAGGGAAGATGGAGTCGAAGCAACCTTCCGAAAGAGATATGCAGACAAGCAGTTCCGTTGGAAATACGGAGCAGGCAAGGATATATGTCTGTATGGAGCGTGGAAACTGGAATCCGTCAGAAAGATAGGATACGCAGCACTGGTAGAGGGCGAAAGCGACAGCCAATCCATGTGGTATATGGGAATCAGTACACTCGGAGTACCGGGAGCGTCAATGATGAGATCAGAATGGGCGATGCTCCTGCAGGATTTGAAAATTTATATCCATGTAGAGCCGGACAAAGGCGGGGAAACATTCCTTGCAAAAGTAACAAGGGCACTCAGAGAAGGTGGCTTTATCGGGCAGGTTTATAAATGGAGCTGTAGGACACTTGGCTGCAAGGACCCGTCCGAGGTTTACATGAAATACGGAAAAGAGGATGCAGCGGACAAAATCCTAAAGGCAATCAGTAACGCAGAGCAGATAGATATAGATGACGATGCCATACCGGAAGCAGTCGAGGGAGCACCAGTAAACCTAAGACAGCCGGAAGGGTGGATTTATTCCGACAAGGGAATCAGCGTGATAGATGAAAAGAAATATGCCCCGGTCATGGTGTGCAGAACCCCGATCATCATCACGCAAAGACTTCGGAGCATGGAAACAGGAGAGGAAAAGATAGAGGTGGCATTTAAAAGAGATGGACAGTGGAACAGAGCAATCTACCCACGAAGCACCATCTTCACATCCAGAGGAATTACAGCACTGGCAGACTTAGGCTGCACCGTTACAAGCGAGAATGCAAAGCACATCGTCAAATTCCTCTCCGCGCTGGAAGCAGAGAACATAGACATTATAAAGAAAGCAGACTCCACAGGCACATTCGGGTGGCAGTCCGGGAAACGATTTATACCGGGGCACGATAAAGACATCGTCCTCGACATCGATCCATCACAAAGAGGAATGGCGGCAGCATACTGCCAGAACGGAACGATGAAAGAATGGATGGAAACTATGCAGCCACACCGGGAGCGTGACAAGTTCCGCTTTATACTGGCGGCCAGTTTCACAGCACCACTGCTTCGGATCATAAAGCAGAGAATCTTCTTTGTTTACAACTGGGGTGGTTCAAAAGGTGGAAAGACAGCAGCATTGAAGGCAGCACTCTCCGCATGGGGCGACCCGGAACGCTTGATGGTAAATTTCAATGCAACGCAGGTAGGCTTAGAGAGAGCCGCTTCGTTTTACTGCGACCTGCCACTGGGAATTGATGAACGACAGCTTGCAGGAAACAACCAGAACTCACTGGAGAAGATCGTCTACATGATTTCAAGTGGAACAGGAAAGATAAGAGGTGCAAAAAGCGGTGGCATACAGGCACTGCAGACATGGAGAACCGTAGCACTGGCAACCGGAGAAGAACCACTCTCCACCGAAACGAGCCAGACAGGTGTCAGTACTCGTGTGCTTGAGATTTACGGAGGACCATTTGACGATGAGAGAGATGCATCAGTCATGCACCAGAAATCCGGCATGAATTGTGGGTGGGCAGGACCGGCATTCATTGGAATGCTCCTGCATACAGACGAACGCAGCATCGTGGAAAAATACGAGGAAATGACCAAGTATGTGTACAGTTTAAGCAAGGGCAAAAGCGGATCACATATCGCAGGAATCGCAGCCGTATCACTGGCAGATGCCATCATCGATACATGGATATTTAATAACGGAGAATGGCTGAAAAGATACGAAAATGGGGAATTTGATAACGAATTCGCCAAAAACAATACGGAAAACCTGCAAATTGATACGGTTTCGTGGGAAAGAGCCAAAGCGATGGCGAGGAACATCTTGGAAGAACAGATGAACGCAGACACCGGAGATGTCAACGAGAACGCAACCCAGTTTATAGTGGACTGGATACTCTCAAACAAGGACAGCTTCGGAGAAAAGGCATACGGAACGTGCCTCGGTATGATCCAGAACCAGAATGCGTACATTTTTCCATCTATGCTGACACAGGCACTGACCAAGGCAGGGTACTCACCCAGAAAGACACTCAAATATCTTGCAGACAGGAAGCTGATAGGAGTGTCGATCTTAAAGGACGGAAGCACCAAGAACTCCGTCACGAAATGGTTCAACAACCGAAACTGCAGGTTTGTGGAATTTCATTTGGGCGACATCGCAGAAGAAAAAGACCCTCTGATAGAGGAAGAAGAAATCGCTGAGCAGATGAGTCTGACCGGAGAAGATGGGTGGACACAGGTAACCGATGAGCAGGCAGAAGAACTCCCCTTCAATTAGTCACAAGATTTGAAATTTAGTCACAAGATTTGAAGGGTGCAAAAAATCCTGTGACTAAAAATCCTGTGACCAAAATTGCGAAAAAGTTATAAAAAACCTTAAAAAACCGCACACCTAAAATTAGGTGTTTAGTTAGGTGTTCGGTTAGGTGTTTAGTAAAAAACCCAGTAAAATCAAGCCTTTATAAGGTTACTAAACACCTAAAACACCTATTTTCAATATTTTATTGTTTTACGGAAAATCTTGTGACTTGTGACTACCTTAGTCACAAAAATCACTAAAAAAACATGGTGTATTTCAAAATTTAGGTGTTAGGTGTTTAGTAGACCCCTCAACACCGCATAAACACTGGGTTTCTTACCGCACACCTAAATGAACACGCAGGTGTGCGGTGGAAAAATCGGAGATTAGGTGTTCAGTCGGAAGGGAGGAAGAAAATGACAGAGGAAAAGATGAATGAGGACAACCTGCCGGATAAGGAAAAGCTGAAGCTGTGGGTGCAGCGATTAAAGAGCAACGATGAAAAAGTGCCGAAGGAACTCTTAAAGACCAAGTACCAGAAGCCATACAAGGCATTAAAGGACAACATCGTGGAAGTAGCAACCCGGATACTGAATGAGGGAATGACAGAGGGTATCATCATTCGGAGCGATGAAGCAGGGCAGAACCTCATCAAGAAAATGCAGGCACTGATCAAGCAGAAGCAGGAAGCAGGGTACAACAAGGAACTCGGCAGGATCCTCTGCAAAGAGTACGACACAGAGAAGTTCCTGCAGGAAGTAGAAAAGATGCACACAGCAATGTGGAATTTGTGGATACCGTACTGGCAGGAATACTGCTGCCTTTACGCTACAGCAGAGAACTGGGAAGAACCGTATCCGCCACCGAAGATTTATAACGAACTGACCGGAGAGTTTCAGAATGAGGATGGAACATGGTCAAAGCACCCGGAATGGGAATCAGAAAAGAGAACAATCATAACTGCCGGAGCGTGTCGCTTACTGGCAGGAACACTGAAAGGAGAAACAGAACATGGACAGACAGGCAAACATTAACAGATTTGAAGCAGAGATGGCAAAGGTAAAAAGAGAGGGAGCAGACAGACTCATGGCATTTATCAGAAAGAGCGATATGTACGCAGCACCTGCAAGCACACGCTTCCACCTTTCAGTAACAGGTGGACTGCTGCAGCACTCACTCAATGTACTGGATGCATTGAGAGCCAATCTCACCAAGAATGAGGACGGAACTTATACATACGATGTGGCAGGATGCCCGGTGGTAAAAGTGACCGAGGAAAATGTGATCATCATGGCACTGCTCCACGACATCTGCAAGACCTACTTCTACACAACAGAAATCAGAAATCGCAAGGTCAATGGAAAATGGGAACAGTATGAAACATTCGCAGTAGATGACAAAATTCCATACGGTCATGGGGAGAAATCGGTCATGATGATCGAGGAATACATGAAGCTGCAGCCGATAGAACGATATGCCATCAGATGGCACATGGGATACACAGAAACCGACACGCTCTCCTTTAACAATGCTATTGACAAGTACCCGATGATATGGGCACTGCACTCAGCAGACACGCAGGCAAGTCACTTCATGGAAGCAGTGGAAAGCAATAAACTGACATACGCTGACCAGAGTGCAGGAGCAGATGCAGATCAGCCGACCATGCAGGAAGATGCCCCGGTATTCTTTGAGGAGGCGACACCAAGATGAGCATGATGGAAGTGCTCTCCCAGATAAGGGAGAAGGCAAGACAGAAAAAGGAAAAAGGCAAGCCACTACCATGGTTCTGTCTTATCCTTTCGGATAAATGCGTAGAGCCGGAAAAAACCTGTACGGAGTGCAGGGTATATCAAAAGCACAAGGACGAATTATAGAGGAGGCGGTCGCATGAATAGCAAGAACGCAGAAGGCTACGCAGACCCAACCGCAGGAGAAGCAATCGGGAATGTAAGCAGGGGAGGCAAACTGGATTATACGAAATTCAAGACTTATGAGGAACTGCAGGAATACACAATAGAACATAACAGGAAAATCACGACCAAAGCAGAAGCCGACAAATTCATTCGGGAGAAGATGCCAAAGGAAAGTCACTTCCAGAAGAAGATCATCGACTGGATCAAGGAGAACATCCCAAATGCAGTGGTGTGGAAAGAAGCAGCCGGTCCGTATTCCAGACAGGGAATCCCGGACATTACCTGCATCGTGAATGGCAGGTATTACGGATTTGAGGTCAAGCGACCGTTCATCGGGGTACTGAGTAAGATACAGGAGCAGACCATCAAGGAACTAAGGAAAGCAGGAGCAGTGGCAGAGGTAGTCACTTCGGAAAAGGAAGTGGCAAAAATCCTGCTGCCGGAAATGGAGAGATAAAGATGAGTGAAGAAAAGAAGTGCTGCGGCACCTGTCAGCACCACAGGAAATGTTGTGGAGAGTGGCAGTGTTTCAATGAGCAGTCGGAGAATTACGCAGTCGAAACTGAGTATGACGACACCTGCGAGGACTGGGAGGAACGATGATGAACATTAATAGAGCAACACACATCGCCAGACATAACCTCTGCGTAGAAGCAGGAATATCAAGAGCAGTGCCAAACAGGAAAACGCATAAGTGGTTAGAATTTTGGAAAATCATCGTGGAAGCACTGGAGAAGCAGAAACCAAAGAAACCAAACCTCTGGGGCGATGGCTACGCAGACGGATATCTCGTGTACGATACATGGGAATGTCCGGGATGCGGAAAGAACTATGAACTGGAATATGAGGAATATGATCACTGCCCAAACTGTGGGCAGAAGTTAGACTGGAGGTGGAAAGAAGATGAAACGTAAGAAAAAACAGAAGCCATTCGGAATGAATTCCAGTCTGGCAGATGCCACGCAGGTAATGCGGCAGCTTCCGGTGTCCGCAATGCTCGCATCTATTGAGATGCAGATTGATATTCTGCGTGAGCGCGGGGTGGAGATTCGTGACTGGGAGCACAAAGACCGGGTGCTTCAGCAGGTGCGAATAATGGGCGGCAAAGCATACTTCCTTGCGGCAGAGGATAAAGCCAAAGAGGATTAGAAAAGAGGAACACAGCATGGCAGGAAACAAAGAAGCAACGGACGAAAGAGTATTACTGAAGAAGTACCTCGGACAATACTATTCGGCAAGAAGGAGAAAAAGACAACTGGAGATCAGACTGCAGACATTCAGACAGGAAATGGTCGGCACAAGGGGAATGCAATATTCCCCAGTGCCACATAGCCAGACAAATAGCGTAGGAGATGGACCGGCAAGCATGGTCATCCGGGCGATGGAAATAGAGGATCAGATTAAAACGCAGAAAGAGGAAATGGCGAATGCCATGCTGAATGTGATGAAGATGATGGACTTCCTCCCGGCAGACTCCATGGAAAGAACGGTATTGGAATACAGACATATTGACTGTTTGAGTTGGAAACAGGTGTGCGAGGAAATGCACATGACAAGGACACCTTGTAACAGATATTACGATGCAGGATTGGACAAGTTGCTGACCTTCAAAAAAGTGCATAAGATGTTAGAAGATTTTGAAAAACTTTATACCTCCTAAACCCATGCGAAGCCTTGAAATTGCTTGACTTCGGATTGGGGGGGGAGGTAGAATTGTAGTGACAAAATGGCTAATTGTTTACCATTTGAAAAAGTCGCAATTTTACCCCAAAAAGGAGGAGCAAAATGGAACAGAAATACAAATCAATCGGATTGTCAATTATTACGGTCGATGATTCGGAAATATCGTTCGAGGAAAAGAAAGAATTATCTGGAAAGGTAAAAATTTCAGATTTAGAACGATTTGAAGTAACCATGGGAACATTTACAGAGTACGGAGTCTTAACACTGGAGGCGAACAGTAAGGAAGTCAAAATACATTTTCTGTCAAATTATAATAAAGACATGAAAAAATTACAGGAAAGGCTTGGATTCCAAAATATCAATGAACCAGAAACCGTAAAGAAAGAAAAAGAGGAAATGCCAAGAAAAACCATAGCAGAAATGGAAGCGGAAATGCCGGAATCGTGGAAAGCAAAGCAGGCAGAAAAAGCAAGAGTGGAGCAGCTAAAAAAAGATAAAATTCCGTTTTGTCCTAAATGCCATTCTACGAGCGTAACTTATAGAGATAAAAAACTCAGTGTAGGCAGGGCAGTAGTGGGCGGTGCGATTGCAGGTGGTGCAGGTGCAGTGCTCGGTGGACTGACAAGCAAAAAAGGAAAAATGAAGTGTCTTAATTGTGGACACGAATGGAAAATCTAAATCGATAAGGAGGAGCTACCATGAGCATTCAATTTGGACAATGGAGCGATGATATCCACGATGACTTCGAGCAGGTAAAACGAATCGAAGCAGGAAAGAAACTTGTTAAAAATATTTTAGAAATTAACAAAGACGAAAAATGGGTGGTTATACAAGGATCATCAGCAGAGCCTTATAAAGCAACGCTTGATGAATGTACTTGTCCAGATTTTGCAATCAGACAAGGAATGTTTCCATGCAAGCATATATATTGTCTTGCTTCGGAATTGGGATTATTAAAGGATTTGCCTGTTTACAAAAAAGGCAAGGGAAATTTTGACGCAAAATCAGAAATCGAAAAATATAAAGACCTTTATAAACAGGGTCAAATTTCAGCAGATACATACACAAAGATATGCTCGGTATTGGCGAAAATAAAGTAGCAAATACCCCACTTCCCCTATATAGGAAAATATGTACGCTCCTATATAGGGGATTTTTATGCACCCCATATAGTACCCCTGTATAGGGGCAGGAAAATAAGGGGCATATAAGAGGCAGTGTGCAGGGCACTTATACAGGGGTGTACCAAGCACCCACACAGCAGAGCAACAGGGCAGACCCACGCAGCACAGGGGTAGGGCAGAGAGAGCAGGCACAGGAGCACACGCACAGAGAACCGCAAGACAGAAGAAAGAACAAAAGAGTACACAAGAGTACATCGTGATGTGCTATGATGATAGCGTGGAGCACAAGGGGTCAGACCAGACGGTCACACCCAACCACTCCACTTGCTCCCCTCAGAGAGGACACACCAAGGCATAAGCCAAGGCAGTGTCCTCTTTTTGTTGCAGTGGAGCAGGGGCAAGCCGTAGGTACTACCGGAGCATAATTCGGATGCGGGGCGAGGAAGGCTCGGCTTTTACCCCGATAAAATTAAAAATTTTTTTAGCATTTCGTTACGCAAAGCAGGGAAGGAGGCTTAGAAATGGATCAGAAATTGAGAACAGAACGCAGAAAACTGGCTGATTTAAAGGCAGCAGAGTACAATCCAAGAAAAGCACTGACCCCGGACGATGCGGAATACCAGAAAATAAGGCGGAGCATTGAAGAATTCGGATATGTTGATCCCATCATCATAAACGAGGATGGCACAATCATCGGAGGACACCAGAGAACCACCGTACTCATGGACTTGGGATACGAGGAAGTAGATGTCGTTGTGGTGGAGTTGGACAAGCAGAGGGAAAAGGCTCTGAACATCGCACTGAATAAAATCACAGGCGAATGGGATGAGTTGAAATTGAAAGACCTCCTGCTTGACCTTGACCTCGGAGATTATGATATATCACTGACAGGCTTCGAGCAGAACGACCTCACAGAACTGGTGGACAAACTCGCAGTAGAGCCGGAGGCAGTGGACGATGACTTCGACGAGGAAGAAGCACTGGAACAAGCAGCAGACCCAGTCACGAAACCGGGCGATATTTGGCTTCTTGGCAGACACAGGCTGATGTGTGGCGACAGCACATCGCAGGATGATATGGCAGTGCTGATGAACGGAGAAATGGCAGACCTTGTGGTCACTGACCCACCGTACAATGTGAACTATGGCGACAAAGCGGAAATGCTCGATGAGTACCTTCCGGGCAAAGGACACCGCAATGTAAACCATATCAAAAATGACAACATGGACAATGTGAGTTTTTACCAGTTCATGCTTGCAACATATCAGAGTGCCTATGAATTTATGAGAGCCGGAGCAGCGATCTATGTATTCCATGCAGAGAGCACAGGTCACATATTCAGACAGGCATTCCTTGATGCAGGACTGAAGCTGGCACAGTGTCTGATATGGGAAAAGAATTCATTCGTACTCGGCAGACAGGACTACCAGTGGCGACACGAACCATGCCTGTACGGATGGAAAGAAGGGGCGGCTCACTATTTCGTTAATGACAGAACGCAGGACACTGTCATTCTGGAAGATGATATAGATTTCAATGCCATGAAGAAAAACGAACTTGTGGCATACTTGGAAGATTTACGCAGGAAATACCAGAATCAGACTTCTGTCATTTATGAAAACAAGCCGACCAGAAACGATATCCACCCGACCATGAAGCCAGTGGCACTGGTTGGGAAGTTTGTAACAAATTCCAGTAAATCCGGTTGGAATGTACTGGATCTGTTTGGTGGCAGCGGCAGCACCCTCATGGCCGCAGAACAACTGGGAAGGACAGCATTCATCATGGAACTTGATGAGAGATTCTGTGATGTGATCGTGAAACGGTGGGAAGAATACACCGGGCAGCAGGCAGTCCGAATCCCGGCAAAAGAAGTAGAGTCATAAGATGGCAGAAGAACAGAAGCAGGAACAGGAATCACAGGGCGGTTTTTACAGGGTAGAAGTCATTGCTTCACTGTTCGGAGTCACTGTGCGGAGGGTGCAGCAACTGACTCAAGAAGGAATCATATCGACAACCAGAACCAAAGAGGGTAACCGATACGAATTAGTACCGACCATTCAGAGATATGTGAAGTATCTGTCTGACAAAGCATACGGAAAAAGCAAGTCCGAGAAAGAAGCAGAACTGCGTGAGCAGAAACTGCAGGCAGAGATTGCACTCAAGGAATCGCAGGGAGAAATGCATCGCTTAAAGACGGAGATTGCATCGGGTAAGTACATCGACAGAGAAGAAGTAAAGATGGACTATAGCCGATTTTTTATTTCGTTCAAAAAGTTTGCACTTTCCCTGCCGAGCAGACTATCCGGCAGAATCAGCGGATACTGCGACCCGATGGAAGTAAGGGCAATCGAAAAGGATCTGAATGCGGAGATCATTCGTCTAATGGACAGCTTCGTGGTGGCAGGCTGTACCCCAGAAGAAATGGAGAAGAAAAAGCGTGGCAAGAAATCCGTTTCGTAGATACGAGGTAACAGGATATCAGAAGGAAGCCTTAAAATTCCTCAAGCCACCGGAGGACATCACTGTGTCGGAATGGGCAGACAAGTACAGGGTACTGGATGCCAAAACATCTGCAATGCCGGGACCATGGAGAACAGAGCACACCCCATACCTCAAAGGTATCATGGATGAATTCAACAATTATGAAACAGAAGAAATCGTCTATGTGAAGCCAACGCAGGTAGGTGGAACAGAGTGTCTTCAGAATATGACAGGGTACATCATACAGCAGGACCCTGCACCGACAATGATCGTCTACCCGACAGATAAACTGGCAGACTCCATATCGGAGAACCGACTGCAGCCGATGATAAAGGCGGCACCGACACTGAAAAACAGGTACTTGGAAAACGAATCATCAAAACAGGAACTGCAATTCGAAGGAATGTACCTCACACTGGCAGGCTCGAACTCACCGTCAAGCCTTGCCAGTAAAGCAATCAGATTTTTGTTTCTTGATGAGGTGGATAAATATCCGGGAGCATCGAAAAAGGAAGCCGACCCGATCAGTCTTGCGAGGGAACGAACCAAGACATTCCACAACAGAAAGATATTCATCACGAGTACACCGACACTAAAAACTGGGCACATTTGGAAAGCCAAAGAAGATGCTGACATTGAGAAGCATTACTTTGTACCATGTCCGCACTGCGGGGAATACATCGAACTGAAATGGAAACAGATACAGTTTCCAAAGGAAGAAGGTATGAGTTACGCAGACCGGGCAGAGTTTGCAACTTATGTCTGCCAAGAGTGCGGGTGCGTGATCACAGACCAAGACAAGCCGGAAATGCTTCGGTACGGAGAATGGCGGACCGTAAAGCAGAATACGAAGTTTGTCCGCAAGGTAGCGTTTTGGATGAATACCCTGTATTCCCCATTCGTCCGTTTTTCAGAAGTGGTAAAAGAATTCTTGGAAAGCAAAGACGACCCGGAGAAACTGCAGAACTTTGTAAACTCATGGCTCGCAGAACCATGGGAAGATACGAAGCTAAAGACAAACGCAGACCTTGTACTGGAAAGACAGACCGACTACGAGGAACTGATCGTACCGGAATGGGCGAAACTGCTGACAGCAGGTGTCGATGTGCAGGAAAACTGCCTGTATTGGAGTATCAGAGCATGGGGCAATTACCTCACGAGCCAGAACATCGCACATGGGCAGGCTTTCTCATTCCAAGAGGTAGAGCGAATCATGAACCTTGAATATCTGATGCCGGACAGTACACCGATAGTCGTGGCACTGGCACTGATTGACTCCGGTAACGATGCAGATACGGTATACGATTTCTGTGCAAACAATTCAGACTGGGCACTGCCGAGCAAAGGTTCGTCAAATCCGATGCTGTCGCACTACAAATTGTCAAAAGTAAACAAGAGTGACAGCAAGGCATACGGAATGAACCTTGTACTGGTTGATACCGGAAAATACAAAGATATGATAGCGGCCAGAATGCAGAAGCCGAACGGAAGCGGATCATGGATGGTTTACCAAGGGTGTGACCGGGAATATGCAGAGCAGGTAACCGCAGAGCATAAAGTCAATGTCAAGATGGGGAACGGAAAGACCAGACAGGAATGGCAACTTAAAACTTCCCATGGGGATAACCACTATCTGGACTGCGAGGTTTATAACATGGCAGCAGCCGATATTCTCGGAGTTAGAACACTACATCTGACTGAGGTGCAGCAGGAAGAACAGCCAAAGAAACAGGAAACACAACAATACACCCCGGAAGAATCGTGGATCAGTCAGCACGAAGGACACTGGGTATAAAGGAGGCACAGCATGGCAGCAGAGAATAACTATACAGCCGAAGAAATGCTGACGGAAGTCAACAATGCCATATATGCGGTACTTGTTGGCGGCCAGTCCTACAAGATAGGTACAAGGCAACTCAATCGTGCAGATTTAAACCTGCTCTACAACATGAAGAACGACCTCACAGCACAGATAGCAGCCGCAGGAAGCACCAGTCTACTGGATGATACCTTTGTGGCGGTATTTGAGGGGAGGTAGATATCATGAACTGGTTAGATGGAATCATCGGGTTCTTTTCTCCGGAGCGTGGAGCACGCAGGGAAGCGTGGCGACAGAATCTGCAGGAGATGAGAAACTATGATGCCGGAGATTACAGCAGGGGAAATGCCAACTGGAGGGTATTGAACCAGTCGGCAGAATTTACAGACCGCTACAGCAGGGATAATGTCCGGGCAAGGGCGAGAGATTTGGAGAGAAACTCCGATATGATGAACTCAGTCATCGGAGCATACACAAGGAATGTCATTGGTGGAGGCTACGCATTGCAGCCAAAGACCGGAAACGATAAGCTGAATGACACCATACAGACCGCATGGAAGAAATGGTGCAAAAAGCAGAACTGCGATGTGACAGGAACGCAGTCCTTCACGCAGATCATGCGAATGTGTATTCAGAGAAAGAAAGTTGACGGTGGAATCCTTATCGTAAAAAGATACACCAAGGACGGATTTATTCCGTTCAAACTTCAGACATTCGAAGTGGATGAACTGGATGAATCGCAGATGCTCCCAAAGAAAAAGGGAAACAAGGTCGTGGGTGGCATCGAAATGAACGAATACAACAAACCAATCGGGTACTGGATCAGACAGTACAACATAGACGGAGTGGCACTTTCACAGCCAGTATGGGTGGATGCGAAAGATGTCATTTTTTTATACACAAAACGCAGACCGTCACAGGTGCGTGAGATGTCTGACATGAGTCCGACCATTACCCGAATCCGAGATGCAAACGAATTCATGGTAGCAGTATCCGTAAAGGAACGAATCGCTGCCTGTCTTTCGGTATTCATTAAAAAAGTGCTGCCTACAACCGGAATAGGCAGGGCAGGAGCACCGTCTGTACAGCATGAATCCTACCAAGGAAAAAGCATCACCCCCGGCATGATAAAGGAACTGAATGCAGGAGATGAGATACAGGTGGTTAACCCAACCGGACAGGCGACCGATGCAGCAAGCTACATCAAACTGCAGCAACGACTTGTCGGTGCAGGACAGGGCATCAGTTACGAAGCCACAAGCAGGGATATGTCGGAAAGCAACTACTCCTCCACCAGACAGGGAATTATCGAAGATGAAATGACCTACGCAGCGGAGAAAGAACTGCTGACAGAGGTCATGGATGAAATCTATGAAACCTTTGTCATATCGTTGTGTCTCGCAGGAATCATCACAGAAAAAGACTTCTGGGACAACAAAGACAAATACTTTGAACATTCATGGGTGGCAGCACCGAAGAAATGGATTGATCCGCAGAAGGAAGCCAACGCAAACAAGATTGCATTGAATACAGGACAGAAAACATTCAAGCAGATTGCAGCAGAGCAGGGTCGTGACTGGAAGGAACAGATAAATGAAATGGTAGAGGTACTGGAGTACGCAAAGGAAAAAGGTATCGACTTAGGAGGTGTGATTTTTGACCAGACAGCAGCAGAGCTCTACGAGGATGAGGACGACAACAAAGCCGACCTCGCTGACGAGGGAGAAGGAAACCAGACCGGGGAAGAAACAGACGAATCCGGCACAGGGGAAACAGAGGGCGAAAGCCAAACAGATGACGAGGGAACTGACGGTTAATTCCATCAGAGCCATGGAAGGCGAAGGGAATGAGCGAAAGTTCATCATTTCTTTTTCTTCGGAAGAACCATACGAGAGATGGTGGGGAACGGAAATCCTCGACCATTCAGACGGAGCAGTAGACCTTTCACGATTAAACGAAATCGGGGTCGTGCTCTATAACCACAACAGGGATAAGGTCATCGGAAAAGTCAGCAGGGCATGGATTGAAGAAATGCGTGGCATGGCTGAGATAGAATTCGACATCGATGACGAATCCGAACTCATCTATCAGAAAGTAGCGTCCGGCACATTAAAGGGTGTGTCCGTAGGTTACCAGATAGATTCATGGGAGGAAGTAATGCCCAACAAACAGTCGGCAGATGGCAGGTTCACAGGACCGGCAGACATCGCAAGAAAGTGGACACCTTACGAAGTATCAATCGTGAGCGTGCCTGCGGACCCAACGGTCGGTGTCGGAAGGGAACTGGAAGAAACAACCGGGCAGGGAGCGCAGACCCGCACACTCGACTGGTACGAAAGGCAGCTTCAAATAAATAAAAACATTATCAACCAAGGAGGTAACAGATCATGAACAAGAAGCAGAAAAGACAGCAGAAAATGCTTCGTCAGCAGGAAATCGTGAATGCGGCAAAGAACGCAGGTCGTGATTTGACTGCCGAGGAACAGGGCGAATTTGAAACCCTGCAGAGGGAAATCGAAACGCTCACCTCAGAGATTGAAGCAGAGGAAAGACAGGCAGCAGGACAGCAGACACCGCCTGCACAGCCATCTGTGGCACCGCAGGTAGACCCTGCAGACACGCAGAGAGCAATCACAGAAGAAAGAGAGAGAATCAGAAGCATCACAGCCATCTGCAGTGACTTCGGCTTGACAGCGGATACCTATATCCAGAACGGAAGCACCGTAGATGTAGTCAGAGAAGCAGCACTGGATCACATCAGACAGCATGGAGCACCAATCCCTGCACAGGGCAGAGTGACAGTCGTTGAAACCGCAGAGGATAAATTCAGAGCAGCCGCAGCAGATGCACTCGTTATGAGAAGCGGAATGCAGCTTACTAATCCGGCAGACGGTGCAAGACAGATGATGGGAATGACACTGCGTGACCTTGCGATCGAGTGTCTCTCTTCTGAAGGACACGCAAATCTGAACAGAAGAACATCAGATGAATTATACGGAATGTTACAGCGACAGTTCTACAACCCGACAGCAGCGTTCCCGGCAATCCTCGACAATGCCATCAACAAGGCATATGTGGAAGGACACAAGACTGTAGCGGTAACATTCGACCAGTGGACAAAGAAGGGTAGCCTTAAAGACTTCAAGACCCACGACAACAACTACTTGGCAGGACCGGTTGGAGAGTTCCTCGAAGTGCCGGAAGGTGGCGAATTGAAGCATGATGTATTCGGAGATGAAAAACTTCCGACCAGAAAGCTGAAAACATACGGCCGCCAGTTCACACTCACAAGACAGGCATTCATCAATGATGATATCGACCTCGTGACAAGAATTCCGGCTAAGTACGCAGCATCTGCAAGAAAGACCATCAACAAGCAGTGCTACCAGATTTTAGTAAATAACCCGGCAGTGTACGATGGCACAGCGTTATTCAGTTCCACACACTCCAACTTACTGGCTAAGGGCACAGGAATCACCAAAGAAGCAGTGCAGGGCATGATCCTCGCATTACAGAACCAGAAAGACCAGTTCGGGGAAGCTTGCATCATCCGTCCGGCAACCATCATCGTGCCAAGCGGATATATGTTTGATATGTATACGCTGTTCTTCAGTCCTACGATCAGCACCGAGGGCAACACACAGGCAGTCAACCCTCTTTACAGATACAAAGACAGTATCACAGTTATTGAGGATCCTACAATCAACGCACTCTGCGGTGGTTTTGGAAACACAATGCCTTGGTGGTTGCTCGGAGCAAAGGACGACACAGACTTCATCGAGGTTGACTATCTGAACGGACAGGAAATTCCTACCATCAGAAGAATGGAAACACCGGGAACTCTTGGATTTGTATGGGATATTTACCTCGACTGGGGAATCAGCGTCATGGATTATCGTGGAGCAATTAAGAATCCGGGTATCGAAGTGAAGAACCCTATCAATTTAGCGTAACGGAAGGAGGACACCAAGATGAGCAAAGCAGCATACTGGCAGAGGGGAGAAACCCTCGACTATACTAATGAAACATCGTCCATCATCGCAGCCAATACAGTTGTGGCTTTAAAAGGCAGAGTCGGTATCGCAGGAACAGACATCGCACCGAAAGCACAGGGCGACCTTCATGTGACCGGAGTATTTGAATTTGACAAGACCGGAGCAAATGACATCGCCATTGGGCAGAATGTCTACTTTGACGGAACTGGCATCACAGATGAGGATGGAAGCGGAAGCAACACTCCGGCAGGTTTTGCAGCAGGAAAAGCGGCAGCGGCCGATAATAAGGTGCTTGTAAAGATCGGATAGGAGGTGGCAGCCATGAAACTGGTAGCGAGATATCCTATCCTTTACCGATCACACCAGTATGAAATCGGAGATACCCTCCCGGCAGATGATCAGAGCATGGTGCAGGCTTGGCTTGATGCCAAGACTGCCATGTGGCAGGAGGAAGAAGTGTCTGGGGCGAAAGCAAAACCAGTCACTGCACAAGCAGGACTGACAGGACAGTCCCCGAACGGAGAAACCGCTGACAATGTAGTAGGCAGAGTACCAAAGACCCCAGCAAGAAACAAGGGGGCGAAAAAGAATGGTTAAACGCTCATTCAAGGAACTTGTGCAGAAAGATGTTGGCGATGTTTTCCTGCGACTGGACGAATTCGGAGATACCCACATCATAGACGGTAAAGAAATGACAGTTCTCATTGATGACAATGAAATCATCGAAAGAGAAAAGAAAATGAAGTCCAATATGGACGGTGTCTATGTAAGGCAGAAATTAATCTATGTCAAGGCAGAAGAATTCGGATCACTCCCGGCAATCGGTCGGGCGATTATGTTTGATGGCAAGAGGTACTTGGTACTGGAATCCATAGACGAACAGGGAGTGTATTCCATCACAATGGAGGCTAACAGGACGAAGTAATGGCAGGAAATGTTATAGAGTTTCAATTAGATGAAGCCACAATGAAAGCCGTTCAAATCAAGCTGAAAAACATGAAGGCAAAAGCACCGAACGCAATGAGGAATGCGATCAATCAGACAGCAACTGCTGCGAATCGCAAAATCAAAAAAGGAAGAAGCCAAGGATATACGATAAAAGCCGGAGAGTTTAATAAGCAGATTACGATTCAGAGAGCCAACAGATCGCATATGGATGCCACGATCAAAGCCAAGGGAAGAACCAGAACTATCAAAGAATTCAAAACGAAAATGTCTGCCCATGGAGCAAAAACAGACATCGTAAAAAGTGGTTTGAAATCGTTGGTAAATGAAGCCGGAGCAACAGCATTCATTGGTACTGGCGGAAAGGTTAAAGGCTTATATGTGCAAAGAGAAACGAAAAACAGATATCCATTGAGGATATTGCACGCTAACTCTGTTCCAATAATGGCACAGAAAATATACGAAGGCGAGCGAGGAAATCAAGGAAATCTAAGTCCGTATATTCAAAACTTGCTCTATAAGAATTTATCCAAGCAGATAGACAAAATACTGGGAGGAAGGTAAATGACAGCGTTAATCTTACAGGAAGAATTGGCAAAGGAAATCGGTGCGATTTTCAGCGACCGCATCTTCAAAGACTCTATGGGTAAGGACACCAAGCTGAATGTTTACGAGCAGAACCTCCCCATCAGACAAGATGAAGATGCACCCGATCCAGTTCCGTATGTCATAGTCCGGGTGGAAACAGGAACGACCAAGGGCGGCACAGAACCGCAGGAGGTACTTGTGACACTCCTGTTCGGATATTTTGACGACAGTACGAAGAACCAAGGACACAAGGGTGTTCTTGCCATGATACAGAAAATACAGGAACGGTTCATGAAAGAGCCAATGCTTGCAAATCAGTTTATGTTTGCAAATGACGAACAGCACCCATTCGACTGGGCACTGCAGGACGAAGAATCCTATCCGTTTTACTTCGGAGCAGCAAGCATGACATTCAGAACCGCAGCCATAAGAAAGGAGGACAAATACGCATGAGTACAAAAACAGCCAAGACAACAGAAGGTGCAGCAGAGCAGGCAATTGCAAAGGCAGCACAGACGGAAACACTGGTATATGTCGGACCGTCAATCTTAGGAGTGGCATATCACAATACGGTATTCAATAACGGAGTACCGCAGGAACTGCAGACAGCTATGGATGAAGAACCTGCATTCAAAAACCTGCTCGTACCGATCGGGCAGTTAGCAGCAGTAGGAAGCGACATCGCAAACAAGCGCGGGGCGGCTTACATTTTTTATGAAAAGGCACTGCAGTACAAGCAGAGCAAAAAGCAGTAATCAAGGAAGGAGAGAAAAGCAATGGCTTACAATCATGGAGTAAGGGTGCAGGAGCAGGCAACAAGTTTGGTAGCACCCATCACAGGAACAGCCGGACTGCAGGTGGTTATCGGAACAGCCCCGGTAAACCTTGCAGCCGAGCCTTATAAGGCAACGAACGTGCCAATCATTGCATACAGCTTCAAAGAAGCAGTGGAGCAGCTTGGATACAGTGATGATTTTAAGGATTATACACTGTGCCAGAGTATGGATACCACATTCAGAGTATTCAATGTAGCACCTATTATTTTTATCAATGTACTGGATCCGACAAAGCACAAGAAGGTAAACGACAGCCAGACTGTAAAAGTCGAATCTATGCAGGCAACCGTAAAAATCAAAGGTATTCTTGCAGATACCGTAGAAGTGACTGCGGAAAGCACGCAGTTAACTGCAGGTACTGATTACATTACAACTTTTGACGATGACGGATATCTTGTTATTTCACTGATCACAGGTGGAAAAGGAGCAGCGGCAACACAACTGAAAGTGACAAGTACAAGTATCGATCCAAGCAGAGTAGAAGAAACCGATATCATCGGTGGATACAATGCAAGCACAGGAGTGGAATCGGGCATGGAACTGATCCGCCACATCTTCCCGAAGTTCAATATGACACCGGGGCTGCTTTTAGCACCGGGATGGAGTCATAAGCCGAATGTCGGTGTGGTACTGGCAGCAAAATGCGAGGAAATCAATGGTCTTTTTACCTGCGAATGCATCCTTGACATTGACAGCACTTCAGATGGAGCGACCAAGTACACAGAATGCTACGAATGGAAAAACAAGAATGGCTATACCAACAAGCACGCATACCTTGCGTGGCCGCAGGCAGTAATCGGTACGAAGCAGTATGCATACTCTGCTATCCTCGGAGCACTGACAGCCTATACAGATGCCAACAATGACGATGTGCCAAACCTTTCCCCATCAAATAAACTTATCAGTCTGACAGGACTGGTACTGGATGATGGAACAGAGGTAGTGCTTGATCAGATGCAGGCAAACACACTGAACGGACAGGGTATCGCAACAGCCATCAACATGGGTGGATGGAAAAGCTGGGGAAACAACACAGCCTGCTACCCGGCAAACACAGACCCGAAAGACAGATGGTTCTGTTGTCGCAGATTTTTCTCATGGTGGGGTAACAGTTTCATTCTGACCTACTTCCAGAAGGTAGACGACCCGGCAAACTACCGACTGATTGAGTCGATTGTAGATAGCGAGAACATCAGAGGAAACTCATACGCTTCACAGGGAAAATGTGCAGGAGCAGAGATCGAATTCAACGAGGACGAAAACCCGGTAACGGACATTCTGAATGGAAAAATCCAGTTCCATCAGAAGTTAGCACCGTACACTCCGGCAGAGGATATCCTCAATGTCCTTGAATTTGACCCGGATATGTTAACAGCAGCACTTACAGGAGGTGAGTCATAATGGCAGCGGCAGCATTAGGAATTCCCGGAGTTATTAACAACTTCAACCTTTATAACAAAGGAACTGCTCTCGTAGGTTTGACAGGAGAAATCTCACTGCCAGACTTTGAGGGCATGACAGAAACACTCAGCGGACCCGGAATACTCGGAGAGATTGAGGAAGTGATCATCGGATTTTTCAGCAGTATGGAACTGGAGATTCCGTTCCGTATTTTGGACGAAGATGCGTTCAAGCTGATGTCTCCGACAGAAGCACTTGACCTCACACTCAGAGCCAGTGAACAGTACACAGTGAAATCCACAGGTGCTATTGATTACAAGGGCATGAGAGTAGTTGTTCGTGGCCGCCAGAAGAAACTGGCAGGCGGTACGGTAAAACAGGGCGGTGCGATGGACGCATCGGTAACTGTAGAAATCACATACATCATGATCGAACTGGACGGAAAGAAGCGAATCGAACTCGACAAGCTGAATTCAGTCTACAAGGTAAATGGTGTAGATTTACTGGCGAAAGTAAGAAAGCAGTGCTAACGCACAGATAAGGAGGAGCAAACATGAGCGATAACAAAAAGACAGCAACAACAGAGGTTGCATCGGATGTGGTGGTATTAGACCAGAACGGAGAAGTAGTGGAGAACGAATATGTGGTGGTTTTCAATAAGCCTTATTCATTCGAGGACAAGACCTACGAGAAGGTGGATTTAAGCGGATTGGACAATCTGACAGCAGCGGATATGATCGCAGCCAACAGGGTACTGGACAGAACCGGATCATTCACATTCCTTCCGGAAATGTCCCTCGAATATGCCTGCATTATTGCAGCAAAGGCATCAAACCTGCCAATTGAATTCTTCAAAGGATTACATCCAAGGGAAGCAGTTAAGGTAAAGAACAGAGTGACTGCTTTTTTCTACGGAACGGACTAAGTCCACAAGACGGAAGCAACCTCCGTAAGCTGGCAATCCAACTCTCAATGTTACTAAAGACAGGGATAGATTACTTCTTATCCCTGTCCGTTTTTGAGTTAAGGGAAATAGCCGAGGAGGTGGCAGAGATTGGCAAGCAGCAGCAGAGAGCAGGAACTGGCTATAAAAATAGCAGGTAAGGTTGAGAATTCGTTCAAACAGAGTATCGGAATGAGTGAGGATGGTCTGAACCGACTGGCGAGTGCAGCGAAAAAAGCGGCGGCGGTAGCTGCTTCGGCATTCGCTGCCTTGCAAATTGCAGATTTTGCAGGCGACTGCGTGAATGCAGCCATGGAGTATGAAAGTGCCATGGCTGACGTAGCAAAAGTTGTCGATGGTCTGAAGGATGAGAACGGAAACTTAACCGAATCCTATCACGAGATGAGCGATGCGATACTGGATATGTCAAAGAACATACCAATGACAGCAGAGGAACTCTCGCAGATTATGGCCGCTGCCGGAACAGCCGGAATTGCAACTGAGGACTTGACGAGGTTCACAGAGACAGCGGCAAAGATGGGTGTTGCATTTGACAGCACCGCAGAACAAGCCGGGGAATGGATGGCGATATGGCGAACTGCTCTCGGACTGACACAGGACGAAGTGGAAGTGCTTGGCGACCAAATAAACTACCTCGGAAATACATCGTCGGAAAATGCCCTAAAACTATCACAGATAGTAACAGACATCGGCTCGCTTGCGAAAATCAGTGGAGTCAGTGCAGCGGAACTGGCAGCTCTCGGAGCAGCAACGACTGGTATAGATGCCAATGTCGCAGCGACAGGTCTGAAAAATATGTTTGTAGCCATGGGGCAGGGTACGCAGGCAACAGAGAAACAACAGAAGATACTCCAGAAACTGGGGTTCACTTCTACAGAGGTTGCAGAGCGAATGCAGCAGGATTCCAAGGGCATGATTTTAGACCTTCTGGAATCCATCAATAAACTGCCGAAGGCAGAACAGGAAGCGGCCATCAGCGGGTACTTCGGAAAAGAATCACTGGCAACGGTAGCAGTCCTCGCAGGTAACCTCGACAACTTAAAAGATCAGTTTAATAAGGTCGGAGATGCAGCGGCATACACAGGCAGTATGGAAGCCGAATATGCCACAAGAGCAGCGACATCAGCAAACAATGTGCAGTTACTGGAAAATAGGTTCAATGCCTTAAAAATTCAGTTAGGAACATACCTGCTGCCGATTTTGAACACAGTGCTCGGTGTCCTTTCTACAGGAATTGATGTGCTGGCAATGATGGCAGATGGAGCAGATGGGGCGTTCGGACAAATATCTGATGTAGTCGGTGTGACAGCCGAAGTGATCAACGGATTTTTCCAAGGCTTACTTGATGGAAAAGGAATAGTGGAATCACTGGAAGCCGCCCTACAGGAAAGCCTTGGGGTAGGAATTCCTCCTGCCTTCACAGAAACGCTTGAACAGGCAAAAGGTGTCTTGGAATACCTTGGAGAAACCGGACAGAACACATTCCGAAACATTAAACAGGTCATAGAAGAAAATGGACCTGCATTCCAGAGCGTACTGCAACTGGCAGGCGATCTAAAGGACCGGCTATTCGAAGCGTTTGATAAAGCCAAGCCTGCAATCACGTTCATATCAGAAACAGCACTCCCGGCAATTGTGGACGGTTTACTGACTGTTGTGGGCGGTGCAGCAGATGTACTGGATAAGTTCACGCAGTGGGATGGATTTCTGCCGACAGTGACAGGAATAGCAGCCGCAATCGCAGGATTTAAACTGGCAAAGGCAGCGATAGAGATAGGAAAGGTCACGAAAGCAATGACCCTTCTGCGTGTAGCAAAGATAAAGGATAAGGCAGAAACATTATACCTCAATGCTTTGTATGCGAAGGATGCAGTCGTAAAAGCAGCAAGCACAGCAGCGACATGGGCACAGACAGCAGCGACAACTGCATGGAATGTAGTCTGTGGAGCAGCGACCGCAGTGACCACAGCACTTGGGGCAGCCTTTACTTTCTTAACCAGTCCGATCGGCTTAGTAGTATTAGCCATCGGAGCAGTAATCGCTATCGGGGTTCTGCTTTATAAAAACTGGGATACCATAAAGGAAAAGGCATCGCAACTGGGAGCGTGGGTCAGTGAAAAATTCGGAGCGTTGAAAGAAGCCGTAGGCGAAAAGGTGGAAGCCATGAAGCAGGCGGTATCAGAAAAATGGGAAGCCATGAAATCCGCTATATCGGAAAAGTGGAATTCCATCAAAGAATCTGCCTCCGAATGTTGGAACAATGTGAAGCAGACCGCAGGAACGGTACTGCAGGCAGCCAAGGATACCGTTAGTGAAAAATTGAGCAATATGAAATCGGCATACGAGGAACATGGTGGTGGTATCAAAGGTGTGGCAGCGGCAGCGGTGGAAGGTGTCAAGGGTTATTATACAGCCGGATATACCTTCATCGACAACTTGACGGGCGGCAAATTATCCTCCATTAAGGAGAAATTCAGCACCAAGATGGGAGAGGTAAAAGCGAGCGTTTCGGAGGCTTTTGGAAATGTCAAAGAAACAGCGACCAATCTCATGGAAACAGCCAAAGCAAATGTGAGCCAGAAACTGGATGCCATGAAGTCGGCATATACAAATGCAGGCGGTGGCATTAAAGGGGTAGTCGCAGGAGCGATGGCAGGAGTACAAAGTACCTTCTCCGGGGTAATGAGCACTGTCGATAATTTGACAGGCGGCAAATTATCCTCCATTACAAACGCATTCACAAACAAGCTGAACGCAGCCAAGAGTGCGGTAACAGGTGTCCTTGGAAGCATAAAGCAGGCATTCAGCGACAAACTGGAGGCAGCCAAGAGCGTGGTAACCGGGGCACTGGACAAAATCAAGGGTGCGTTTAAATTCTCGTGGTCGCTGCCACATTTGAATCTGCCGCATATCAGTGTAAGTGGTGGAGTAGCACCATACGGTATCGCAGGAAAAGGATCACTGCCGAAATTCTCCATTGACTGGTATAAGAACGGTGGTATCATGACGAAACCGACTGCATTCGGAATCAACCCAGAAAGCGGAAATCTTATGGCAGGCGGGGAAGCAGGACCAGAAGCAATCGTTCCATTATCCCAGTTATGGGAAAAGATGCGTAGCATCATAAAAGGCATTATAGATGGCAACCAGAACGGACAGACAGGTAATGCACTGGCAGCACTGACAGAGAAAATCGGGGCAATGGCACAGGGTGCGAGCCAGACACCGATCGGAAGCCTTGTGGGAAATCTGATGGGTACTCCATCGAATGATCCACAACCAGTGCCAGCAGGAGGAGCGCCAATCACATACGCACCAGTGTATAACTTCAATGGCGGCACACCAACCAAGGACGACTTGGTAGAAGCGGAAAAATTGTCACAGGCTGAATTCAATGAAATGATGGCACAGTGGCAGAAAGACAACGACAGGAAACGGTTCTAAGGGAGGCGATGGAAATGGAAACTTATGAAACAGTACAGGGCGACACTTGGGATATGATAGCAAAGAAGGTCTATGGAGAAGAAAAATACGCAGGATATCTAATGGAATCCAACAGACTGTTGCTTGATTATATGATATTCCCCGGTGGAGTCGTCCTCTCCATTCCGGAGCTGACCGAGGAACAGGATGCAGACCTGCCGATATGGAGGGATTAACATGGACCCAAGAAAAGCGACAGCCTCCGTTTCATACAACGGAAAGAATATCGACACAAAGCTTGCGGAGTTCCTGCGTTCATTCAGTTACACAGATGTTGCATCGGGGGAGAGCGACAGCATCTCCCTCGTGATCAACGATAAGGACAGAAAATGGATTAAGTCATGGTTTCCAAGCAAAGGAGATTCCATGGCGGCAAGTATTACGATGAAGAACTGGACAAAGGACGGAGAGAATCAGAAGCTGTCCTGCGGACAATTCATCATTGATGATTTCAGTTTCTCTGGCGGACCAATACAACTGAAACTGGAGGCGATTGCGATACCCGCAAACTCCGGATTCAAAAAGACACAGAGAACAAAAACCTATGAGAATACAACCCTTGAAAACATAGCGAAAGAAGTAGCAAAGAGAGCAGGAATCAAGTGCTACTACGAAGTAGGCAAGGTATCAATAGAAAAGGTGGAACAGAGTGAAAAAGACGACTGTTCCTTTTTGAATGAACTGGTAAAGCTCTACGGATATGCCATGAAGATATACAAGAATAAGATTGTCATATTTTCAGAAGCGACCTATGAGAAAAAGAAATCGGTGGTAACACTGACCGAGGAAAAGATAGAGCCGAACTGGTCATGGAACACAACACTGGATGGAAAGTATACAGGAGCAAAATACGAGTACACCAACAATGACAAAAACAAGACATTCCGGGTAACGGTCGGAAGTGGCAGCCGGATATTAAAAGTTACAGACTCTGCAAGCACGCTAGGAGAAGCTGAAAAGATAACGCTTGCCAAACTGAATGAAGCCAATAAGAACGACACTACCATGAGCGTAACGCTGACGATGGCGAACAGGAAGATCATAGCCACCTCCTGCGTTACCATTAAAGGTCTGGGAAAACTGGACGGAAAGTATTATGTGGAAAAAGTGTCGTGGGATATTGGAAGTGGATGTAAGCAGAAACTGGAACTTCGGAAGGTGCAGGAACGCTTCACAAAAGCAACCTCCAGTGCCAACAGCGTGGCAAAGGAATCCAAGACGGAAACCAAGTCCTCATCCACAACAACCAAGACGGATAGCAGTAGTAACAATCAGACTCCGGTAAAAGGTGGAAAGTACACACTGAAGGTTACCAAAAAAGGATATTATACCGCAGCGGAAGCATTGGCAGGAAAGGCGACCGGAGGACACCCGACAGGCACAAGACGACCCGGAACATATACCATTTTTAACATATCGCAAGGTATGTTGAATCTTACCACCAAAGCGGGAGTTCCCGGCTCGTGGATAAATCCAAATTAGGAGGTGGATAAATGGCAGCAGCAACGATCAGACTGGGGAAGATTTCCTCAATCAATTATGCAGCAGGGAAAGCAAGAGTCGTCTATGAGGACAGAGATGACTCAGTATCAAGCGAACTACCCTTCTTGGCATGGCAATACAATATGCCTAAAGTTAATGACCTTGTGGTGGTTGCTTGCTTTTCCAACGGAACGGTGTCCGGAGTAATCATGGGACCGATATGGAACGCATCAAATGTGCCGCATGGCGGTGCTGCAGGAGTGTTCCGACAGGAAATGAGCACTACCAAAAACAAGGCAGCCATTGAGTATTCGGAGAAAGAACAGAAGGTCATCATCAGAGGACCGTATATCGAATTCGAGGGATACGGATATGAGGATAAGCCACTGGTAACAGTGGAGCAGATCAACGATGCGTTCGCAGACATTGAGGAAAACAAAAGCGGTATCTCGATACTGCAGGACGATACCGCCAAGACCAAAGGAAAGCCAAGTCTGCAGGCACAGATAGATGCACTGGAAAAAAGAGTGAAAGCGTTAGGAGGATAGGCACATGGCAAAGATAGGAAACTTCGGAAAACTGATCACATTTGAAACAAGCGATGCCAAGGTGCTAAACTTCAATGATTTTCAGAGAACAGTGTCCGGGAACTGGACGAAGCACGAGAGAATCGGCAAGAAACCAAAATCCGAGTTCTTGAATGCAGAACTGCAAGGGCTGACTTTTTCCATCGTACTGGATGCCAGACATGGAGTGCGGCCAAGGACTACTATAGAAACCATCGAAAAAGCTGTTGAAAGCGGCAGGGTGGAAACGCTCGTTATTGGTGGAAAGAAAGTCGGGAAAAACAAGTGGACAATCACACAGATGGGAGAAGCATGGAACACAGTCCTAAACAAAGGCGAACTGGTTCGTGCAACCCTCAATCTGACACTGGAAGAATATGTGTAGGGGGTGCAGGCATTGAATATAGACCTTAATAACATAACCGTCACATTTGACTACCAGAGTGATGAGATATATGACATCAAACGGTGCTTGGAAACGCTGTACCAGACACCGGAGGGCACTTGCCCGTTAGACAGGGAGTTCGGTCTTAATACGGACTTTGTCGGAATGCCGACAGATATAGCAGAGAATCTGTTCGCTGTGGAGATTACGGAGAAAACGGACCGGTACGAACCGAGAGCCACGATAAGAGAAATTAACTTCGGATTTACCGCAGATGGACAACTAAAGGCGGAGGTGGTATTAACAAATGGCTGATACAATACAAAGCATTAAAGACCTGCCGGAGGTGTCTTTCATTGAGAACGACACACTGGAAGATATGAGGGCAAGAATGGTAGCGAACTTTGAATCAGAATATGAGAGGATCACAGGCAAGTCCATATCCCTCTCGCCATCAGACCCGAACCGAATCACACTGTACGCACACGCATTGGCATTATACCAAGTGGAGCAGTACATAGACAGGGCAGGCAAGCAGGATTTAATCAAATATTCCTATGGCGAATTTCTGGACAACCTTGGAGCAGGGCGAGGGGTTACGAGAAAACAACCTGCTCCGGCAGAAACCATACTACGGTTCTCACTTGCAGAGAGCCGACCGACCGCAGTAGGTATACCGGAAGGAACAAAGGTAACCGATGGAAATCTTATATTCTTCGAAACAGAGGGATACGAAGAAATACCGATCGGAGAAACCTATGTAGATATCCGGGCAGTCTGCACCGAGGACGGAGTGCAGGGAAACGAACTGCTGCCGGGGCAGCTTAATACACTGGTGGACTTAATACCTTATGTGGAGAAGGTGGAAAACATCACAGAATCCAGTGAGGGTGCAGACCTCGAAACAGACGACAGCTTGGCAGAGCGAATCTTCCTTGCACCAAGCGGATACAGCGTAGCCGGCCCAGACGATGCATACAAATACTGGGCAAAGACATACAGCCAGATGATAGGAGATGTTAAGGTAACCAGTCCGAATCCAGTAGAAGTAGAAATCCGTTTCATCATGGTGGACGGAAGTCTACCAACGAGAACAACAGTGGAAGGATTAGAGGAATACCTGCAGGATGAGAATATTCGACCGCTTACCGATAAGGTAACAGTGCTTGCACCGGAAACAGTGTCCTTCGATATTTCACTGACCTACTACATCAACCGCAGTGACCAGTCAAAGGCAGGAACAATACAAGGGGAGGTCACGCAGGCAATAGCAGATTATATCGAATGGCAGACGAGAACCATCGGCAGGGATATCAACCCATCAGAACTGACAAAGCGGATCATGGCTGCAGGAGCAAAAAGGGTGGAGATTTCCTCGCCAGTATTTACGACCGTAGCAGATACGAGCGTGGCAAGGGTGGGAACGCAGACCATCACATACGGAGGTATTGAAAATGATTAAACTCTATGACGGACAAATCACAGACCTCCTGCCAGAGAAGTTAGCCAAAGACACCGACACCCGGTGTCTTTCTTTTGCCATACAGCAGGAGCACCAAAGAATGCTTCGATTGACTGACAGAACCAGAACGCTCTCTGTCATAGATGAACTGCCGGAGAAGATACTGGACGTACTGGCAGTGGAACTTCGGACTCCGTACTACCAAGAAAGCATGGATCTGACTACTAAAAGGAATATCATCAAAAGAACGCTTCTGTGGCACACAAAGGCAGGAACTCCGAGTGCAGTATCGGAACTGATAGAAATTATATTCGGAGAAGGAAAGACAGTGGAATGGTTTAATTACACCGAAGGTCCATACACACCCGGAACATTCGATATCGTAACCAATGCCAGAATGACAGAGGAAATCGCAGCATATTTCCTGTCGATTATTCAGAGAGTAAAAAATACACGCTCACATATCCGAAGGATATTGATAGAGCGAAAAATGGAAATGTACGAAAGCGTGGCGACTGGAGTGATCAGTACACCAGAGGAACAAATCCTAAATCACCACCAAACAGATAACAACTGCAGAATGCAGGAAAAGGCGGCATCGGCAGTGCGTACCTGTCCATCTTTAAAAGTTACCAACCACCCGGATGGCAGAACGCAGGAAGCAGGTGTCAATGAGAACACTGCCGCAGGAGCAGTCAGTTCTCCGCATGAATCAATCGGGAATAATGTCGCACCACGCACAAGCACGCTGTCGGGCGCTGTGAGAGGTTTTGCGGTGTTGGTGGTAAGAAACACCACTGCAACGATTTTGAACGGAGCACAGCACACACAGACAAGCGTACAGGGAACAATTCCAAAAGTCGCAGTAGGTATGACATCAAATTCTAAATCAACAATATAAAGGAGGAACAGTGATGGCAGGAGTATTCAAAGAAGCAGTGCTGACAGCCAAAGGAATCGCTCTGCTTGCCAAGGCACAGGCAGGACAGTGCACTATCAAGCTGACCAAAGCAGCAACAGGCAACGGATCATATTCTGACGGAGAAGCACTCACAGGCAGAACAGCTCTGAAATCAAAAAAACAGGAGTTTGCACTGATTACAGTGACAACACAGAACCAGTCTAATGTTTATGTGAAATTCATCATCACAAACAAGCAGGACGGTGGAAATCTTAAAAACGGTTACTATGTGAAAGAGGTCGGCATTTACGCACAGGACCCGGACGAAGGGGAAATCCTCTACGCACTGGCAGTAGGTGTAACAGATCAGTGGGATTATATGCCTGCATACAACGATCTGCTTCCGTCCACAATTACGGTGGATTTCTTGACAGAGGTAGCAAATGCAGAAACGGTAACCATTGAAGCACCAAATCACACATATTTATATGACCAGACGACTGGGGATAAATATGTGCTCGGTGTGGATAACGGACTTTTATACTATGAGGAGGTAGAAGGATAATGGGAAAGACATATATCGCAGACAAGGAAACACTGGACAAGGTATACAATATCTTGGCAGCAGACGAGGTGTACGGTTTCATTGAGCACATGAACGTGCTGAGTCCGACAGAGAGAATCGAATACATCGGAGCAAATGCAAATTATACACCACTTACGGTAAACAAGAGCACAGGAGAAGCAAACTACGGATCATGGGCAGACTTCCCGGTACTCGTTGGAAATAAACCATGGATGGTACGCTCTGACGGTACACCGGACTACAGACTGGACGAGAATGACTATACCAAGAAAGAGGACGGAACTACCTCCGATGTAGATAACACCAGTTATGATGGCGGTGCATTTGCATGGATTCCGAAGATTTACAAGCAGGAATATATGCTCGGCAATGATCGTGTTGTCAAATTCTCTATGAGTAAAAAGAATGGTTTCGAGCCAGTCGGCTTCATTGATCCGGACAACAACGAACTGGAGGGTGTATGGATTCCAATGTTCTACGGTTCAATCGTGTCAGACAAGATGAAATCCATCTCTGGTGTGCAGCCATGTTATAGCAAGACCACAGCAGCGGAGAAAACAGCCATTGATGCATTCGGATCAAGAGCGAAATTCTTCGGTGGGGCTATCGTGCAGACAATCACAGACTTGCTGATCATGTTCGGAAAGAGCACGAATTCGCAGGCGGTATACGGAAACGGAAACTGCAGCGGTTATGATGCAAGCCTTACACCGACAATGGGTGTAAAACAGAATGCCGTAATTGGCGGTGGTCAGTTTTATGGTACAAGTGACAGCGAGTCACTTAATAAGATTTTACATTCCATCGTGCTCGGCAGCTATCAGCAGTGGATGCGTGACCCTTACACGCTTCTCGTAAATGGCAGGTTTAAGGTAAGCAAGAACTACGCATACGATGTCACAGGAGCAACCTACCACGACACAGGAATCAGCCTGCCTAAGGTTTTGAAGGATAATGGAGATCAGAACACTGGTATTTTTTATCCGCACAAATACCAGACAGTGCCGGGATTCGGAGTAGTTCCGGTACATCCATGCAAAGGAAGTACGACCACTGGCGGTTGTGACGGATTATGGCAGAATGTCGAGATTGTGGCGGTCGCCCTTCGGTTCGGTCGTTGCAACAATGGCACGCATGTTGGTGTTCGTGACTTGAATGTGAGCGACACTGCCGGGATTGCGTACTGGAGCGTCGGTGCTGCCATTCTTCTCTTGCCACCTGTCGGGGTCGCAGCGTAAGCAAGACCCATTAGGGGGTCTGGGGGTCTGCGTTAGCAGAATTCCCCCAGAGAAGCATATCGGATTTTAACAGCGTAAAAATAAATAACAGGGGAGCAGGGCTGCGTCACCTCGGGCGGTCGCCCTTCGGTTCGGTAATTGCAACAATGGCACGAATGATGGTGTTCGTTACTTGAATGTGAACAACACTGCCGGGAATGCGAACTGGAACATCGGTGCTGCCTTATTCTATCATAAACGGAATAACAACCCAAAGCAGCCCCGCTTCCTACACCGCTGACCTTTGAAACAAGGTTTACTCACCATAATTGGGAAGATGAGTGGAAATGAGTCCGACACAGGACGTATGGTAAAGCGGTCGCACCTGCCATGCGTAGGAGATAGAAGAAAAAATATCTTATAGGAGTACTCGGCAGAATGAGAAAACAGAAAGTAGAACTCCTTCTGCGTAATAAACCGCAAGGACACAAAGAGTACAAATATCTGTATCGTGAAATGCTGAAGGATGAAATTATTCGCAAAGCATATAAGAAATTACGCAAAGGAAAAACCAAAAGAAAAGAAATACAGTACATAGATGCACACCTCGATGAAGAAGTGCAGAAAATGTACAACATGATCCTAAACACAAAGCCAGAAGGAGTGGAAGTACCGCACCCAGAACTGGCATACAAGCCTCGCAAGAGGACACCAAAGGTAATCTTCGAACATGGCAAACAGCGAAAGATTTATATGCCGGAAATCCATGAGCAGTGGTTGCATCATATTATTGTGCTTGTTTTAGAGCCAATCATTACAGCAACAGCCTATCCATATTCCTGTGGCTCGTTCCCGAAGCGTGGAGCACACTACGGAAAAAGACGGATAGAGAGATGGCTCTTGCGAGATCCAAAAGGAACAAGGTGCTTCGCTAAGATGGATATCCGGCATTTTTATGACAGTATCCGGCTAAAAGTTTTAATGAAAGAACTGGCAGTCAGAATCAAAGATGACTGGTTTTTATACATCATTGAATTATGCCTGCAGGGATTCAACAAGGGAATCCCTCTCGGATTTTACATCAGCCAGTGGCTGGCAAATTATATGTTAGAACCACTGGATAAACTGATAACGGAAACGCTCGGTCTTTCGAAACTGCAACGATACATGGATGATATCGTCATATTTGCAAGCAGCAAGAAACTTCTCCATAAAGCTATTGCAGCAATAAAGCAAATGCTTGGTCAGCGTTTCAGATTGAAGCTGAAGCACAACTATCAAGTGTGTAAATTTTATTATGAAAAAGGGAAACGGAAAATTGGCAGGTGCTTGGATTTCATGGGGTTCGTATTTTACAGAAACCGGACGCAAATCAGAAAAAGCATCATGCTATCAGCTACCATACTGGCAAAGAAGATGGATCGGGCAAAAGAAGCCAATCGTGGATATTACCACAAACACATCGAAGCCATGCTGTCGTACATGGGGTGGTTTACCTGCACAGACACCTATGAGTGTTATGAAAGCAGGATAAAGCCATATATCCATGTGGGCCGGCTTAAGAAAATAATATCAAAAATCAAAAGGAGGCAGAACCATGAAACAGTGGACAGAGGAACGATGTTCGGAACAGCCGCAGGAGCTGCAGCTTATTAGCAGCGACACTTATATGCAGCGAAGAAACATCAGAGAGGTAACGCGCGAAGCAGATGAAGCGACAGGCACTGAAAAATATGCAGAGTGGGTGTGCGAAAGCAGGGAGATCAGCGTCAGTGAATATGAGATGTTGAAATCCATCGAGGAAATCGACACCACAGAAGCAATTGATGCCTACACATTAGCACTGATCGAGGAGGGATTGTTGTAATGAGAGCGTTGGTAAACAGTTTAAAAAGACTCTATGAAGCAGGAAAACTGACCAAAGAGCAGTTGGCAGAAAGAGTAAAAAAAGGAACTATCGATGAAGAAGAATACAAGGAAATCACAGGCGAAGCCTACAGAGAAGAAAAGTAGGTTTCAATGCAGCCACTCGCATGGGAGCAGGTACTGCCACAAGTACATGAAGGAATGTGACCTTCAGTGTAAGGAAAGCGGCACCTGCTCCCATTGCATTAATTACCACATTCCAATGACCCAGAAGCCATGCAGAGGGTGCAGCGGATTAGAAAGGAACAGGTCATGAAAGATTTTCTCATGCAGACCTACACGATCGTTCTCCCGGTTTTACTGGGGTACATTGTGTGGCTCTTGCAGAAGCAGAAGAAGGACAGGGATGCCAACAGCAAGGGAACAATGCTCCTTTTGCGTGTTCAGCTTATCGAATGGCACGACAAGTACGTGAAGCAGGGAGACATTCCATCCTACGCATACGACAACTTCGTGGATATGTATTCGGCATACCATGAACTGGGCGGTAACGGAATGGTTACCAAAATGAACGAAGAAATCCATGGATTACATTTGAAAAGGAAAGAAGGTAACGATCATGAAGAATAAAACTATCAACTGGACAGTCAGACTGAAAAACAAAGCATTCTGGGTATCAATTATCCCGGCAACACTCCTGCTCGTACAGGTAGTGGCTGCGGTGTTTGGTATCACAATCGACCTCGGAGAACTGGGAAACAAGCTGCTTGAAGTAGTCAATGCAGCGTTCGGAGTCCTCGCAATCCTTGGAATCGTGACAGACCCGACAACCAAAGGTATCTCCGACAGCGATAATGCTCTCACATACACAGAGCCTAAATAAGAACATAACAAGCAGGAAAAGACAGGGTGGCCGCAAGGCTGCCCTGTTGCATTTTTCAGAAGGAGAGAACACATGACAGAGAAGCAGAAAAAATTCATAGCTGACATTGCGGGCTACGTCATTAAATACGCAGGTACATACGGAATCAAGGTGCACAGTCCCATCATCGCACAGGCGATCCTTGAAAGCGGATGGGGAGAGAGTAGACTGGCAGCACAGTATCACAACTACTTCGGAATGAAGTGTGGAAGCAAGTGGACCGGCAAAAGCGTGAATATGACCACGCAGGAAGAATATAAACCGGGAACGCTGACGACCATCAAGGACAACTTCCGAGCATACGACAGCATGGAAGAAGGTATGCGTGGATACTTCGAATTTATCCAGCTTGCACGCTACCAGAATCTCAAAGGAATTGCAGATCCGAAAGAGTACCTGCAGACCATCAAAGATGACGGATACGCAACATCGAGTACCTATGTGGAGAACACATACCGACTGATAACGCAGTACGGACTCACTAAATATGACAAGGAGGAATCAACCATGAAAACAAGAAATGCAGTAGTAGAATTGGCAAAGTCATGGCTCGGAAAGAATGAAGCAGATGGCAGTCATAAATCAATTATCGATCTTTACAATACATACATACCACACCCACGAGGATGGAAGCTCCTGTACAGCGATGCATGGTGTGCAGGAACAGTGTCAGCACTGGCAATCGCTCTCGGATATACAGACATTATCCCGGTAGAATGTAGCTGTTCAGAGATGATCAAACTTGCGAAAAGTATGGGCATTTGGGTAGAAAATGATGCCTATGTACCAAAGCCTGCAGACTTCATTCTTTATGACTGGCAGGACAATGGAGTAGGAGATAACACAGGAAACCCAGAACATATCGGAACAGTGGAGTGTGTCAGCGGCAACACCATTACAGTAATCGAGGGCAACTACTCCAACGCAGTAAAACGCAGAGAACTGCAGGTTAATGGAAAATATATTCGTGGCTACATCGCACCGAAGTACGATGCAGACGGAACGCAGACACCTGCCGCAGAGAAGAAAACAGTGGCTGAGATTGCCAAGGAAGTCCTTGCAGGCAAATGGGGCAATGGCGATGCCAGAAAAACAGCACTCAAAAACGCAGGATACGACTACGATGCAGTGCAATCAGAAGTGAACAGATTGGCGGCAGGAGGCACAACAGCCGCACCAAAAAAGAGCGTGACTGAAATTGCACAGGAAGTGATCGCAGGCAAGTGGGGCAACGGAGATGACAGAAAGAACCGACTCACAGCCGCAGGCTACGATTACAGTGAGGTGCAGAAGGCAGTCAACGCAAAGGTAAGTGGATCATCAAACAAAGCAGCCAAGTCAGTGACAGAGGTGGCAAAAGAGGTCATCGCAGGTAAGTGGGGCAATGGTAGTGAGAGAAAGAAGAAACTCACTGCTGCAGGATATGATTGTAACGCAGTACAGAAAAAGGTAAACGAACTCTTGTAATCAGACCCCGTCACAACGCAGGAGAGCCACAGACAGACGAAAAGCAACCCGGTGGAAGAAATACCCACCGGGTCTTTTTTAATGGGAATTTGAGAGAATCTGAAAGCCAAAAAAAAAGAAAGCAGGGGCGACCTACCCCTGCGGAAAGATAAATATTTTATAGACCTGCTCCGGGGAAAGAGAATATCTCCGGGAAATCAGACGGATATACTTCAGACCAAACTCACCACGACCATTCCAGATAGTGGAGAAATTGGGAACGGACATACCAATGGCAGCCGCCAAATCTTTATTCTTGTCACCATGAGCACGCATGATCGGCTCAAGCAATTCTTTATTCATTCAGACACCTCCGATCCATGAATTCACAAATTATTCTATCAAATTTATCGCTGTTAAAAAAAGACAAAAGCCATGTCGCCCATCGGTCTCGTCCGAGGGAGAGAACGGTCAGCGTTACTGCACACTGACGGAACATCGTGCTTGGCTACACACCACCTAAATCCTTTCTCTGCAGGGCAGGAAACAAAGTCAACGAGTTGCACCGGGCAATCGGCAGAGCCAATAACTCCTCCTCGGTTTTAAGGCTTTCACATTAAAAACCAGTCAAACTTGTCAGACATCACTCAGACATGGCATCGTCTTCGCTCCCCTCACACTTCCTCCTGCGGACTTGGGACCGCCAATGGTGGGTTAGAGCCGGGGCAACCATCGCCCCGGTGGAACTGGCTATCGGGAAAGCAGGAGCAGCAATCCAAACACCACGATGCAAAACTCCGCAATTCGAAAAGCCAGTACCGAAAGTGAAACCGTCAGTCGTTTCATTGACAAAACCTCCTATCGTGTGGTATATTTTGAAAAGCAAGGGCGAGAGGTGGGCCTCTCACCCAAGCCATCATCATAAGATGATGAATCGGATAACCGCCACAAGCGTTCCGATTTCTAATGCAAGCTGGGTAAGTGCTCGAACCACTTTACTCAGCTTATTTATTTTAGAAACCAGTGAATCCAAATCCATCATGTGCACCTCCTTTCCTTTAGGTTGTGTGTATATTACCTCTGAACAGGGTACTATTCAAGTTATTTATAAGTTGTAAATTTACCAAATTTATAACACTTGTAGACCCTATTTTTTGTTGCATTCTTATCCCTTTTTATAAGGAAAAGTTATTGCTAAATATAACTATTTTGAGATAATAATAAGGAAGCGATACGAAGGAGGCGGTACAATGCGAAAATTCAAACATCTAACCAGAGCCGACAGACTGAAGATAGAAGCACTGGACAAAGCAGGACATGGAAAAACAGAGATAGCAGAGCAAATTGGAGTGCATCCGAGCACCATATACAGGGAACTGGCACGAGGAAGATATATGCACACCAATTCAGATCTGACAGAGGAAGAACGGTACTCCCCAGACATCGCAGAAGAAAAGTATCAACAGAACCTGCGTGACAAAGGACCAGACCTCAAGATAGGTAAGGATCATAAACTGGCAGAGTACATAGAAACCAAGATAGCTGAGGACGGATACTCGCCCGGAGCAGTCCTTGGAGAGATTAAGGCAAAGGGGTTGGAATTTGAAACGGAGATCAGTAAGCCTACGCTTTACAGCTACATAGACAAGGGAGTATTCCTCACAATCACCAACAAAGACCTCCCGGTTAAAGGCATCAGAAGAAAGAAGAAAAAGATGGTACGGAAGCAGGCAAGGGCAGCTGCAGGAGATAGCATAGAGAAGCGACCAGAAGAAATCAAGACAAGAGAAGAATTCGGGCACTGGGAGATGGATACGGTGGTCGGCAAAAAGGGAGAGAGTAAGCACAGCCTCCTCGTGCTGACAGAACGAAAGACCAGAGATGAAATCGTGGTGCTTTTATTTGAACACACCATGCAGGCGGTCGTGAGGGCGGTGGACTGCATCGAAAAGAAGTGGGGCGACCTTTTCAGTAAGGTATTCAAAACCATCACCGTAGACAACGGTACGGAGTTCTCGGACTGCAAAGGACTGGAAGAATCCATACTGGAGGACCGGCAGAGGACAAAGGTATACTACTGCCACCCATACAGCAGCTACGAGCGAGGGAGCAATGAGAATCAGAACCGACTGGTACGCAGGAAGATACCGAAGGGAACGAACTTCGATGACAAGACCATAGAGGACATACAGGAAGTAGAGGACTGGATCAACAACTATCCAAGGGAAATGTTCGGGTGGCGAACTGCTGCCGAGATGTTCCAAGAGGAACTGGACAAACTGACAGCATAGGAATAGAATAGAGAGCAGAAAAAAGAGTAGGAGGCTACATCTGTGCAAAATTACCAAGTGAAACAATATTTTATTATGCAAAGTGATGAAATGAAGTTTCGCAAGAAAAGTTTTGCATTTATTGCTTGACATTTCAAATGCCAATAAAATAAAAAAAGACCTTGCAAAAAGAAATGAAATGATGTATTATATACGAGTGGCTTGCAGAGAGAGCCACTCGTACAGATAAAGGGCTATCGCCAAACGGTAAGGCAACGGACTCTGACTCCGTCATTTCAAGGTTCGAATCCTTGTAGCCCTGTCTAAGGAGTTGTGCATTTGAGTGAAGTGCACAGCTCTTTTTTGGTTCATTAGGAAAGACTTTGCTGTATGAACGTATGAAAGCCATGAATTTTCCTATGAAACAAAAGCACTCCGTGCAGAACCTGCAGCTCGCGGAGAGGTATGATGTTTAGCAGAACTTGGGAGGAAAAAGGAATGTATACATTCAGCAGCAGGGTAAGATATAGTGAAACAGACAGCAGGGAACAGCTGCAGCTGCCTGCGATCGTAGATTATTTTCAGGATTGTGGAACCTTTCAATCCCAGGAGATAGGGCTGGGCGTAAAATATCTGCAGGAAAGCCGTCTGGCATGGGTGCTGTCAGCATGGCAGATCGTAGTAGAGGAGTATCCCAAGCTGTGCGATGAGATCATAATAGGAACCTTTCCCCACGCATTCAGAGGATTTATGGGACAGCGTAATTATACAATGGACAGAGCAGACGGTAAGCGGATGGCATATGCCAATGCTGTATGGACGCTGCTGAATATCGATACTATGACTCCTGCCAGAATAACAGAAGAAATGCTGGAAAAGTATGTATTGGAGGAAAAGCTGGATATGCCCTATGCATCCCGTAAGATCACAGGGGGCATGTGCGGTCAGTGGAAAGAGCCCTTTACTGTAACGCGCCAGCATCTGGACAGCAATCATCATGTAAACAATGTCCAGTATATTAAGATGGCATCAGGTTACCTTCCAGAGGAGGCTGATATTGCCCAACTGCGTGCAGAGTACAGACGGCAGGCATTTTTGGGGGATGTGATCGTGCCAAATGTGTCAGAACAGGATGGAAAGCATATCATATCATTGTGTGATAAGGCTGAGAAGCCATACGCGGTGCTTGAGTTTACCCACAGACAATAGGACGGTTATACAGAAAGGAAATCAAATGATTCAATTAGGAAAGAAACAGAAGCTTATTATTGTAAAAAAAGTAGAATTTGGTGTTTATCTGGCTGAGAATAAAGAAACTGCCCTGGAGGAAAAGGTGCTGCTGCCTAAAAAGCAGGTGCCGGAGGGAGCTGTACCCGGAACGGAAATAGAAGTATTTATTTATAAGGATTCCCGTGACAGGCTGATCGCAACGACAAAAGAACCAAAGCTCATGCTGCATCAGGTGGCAGAGCTTACTGTTGTTCAGGTAGGAAGGATCGGAGCATTTCTGGACTGGGGACTGGAGAAGGATCTGCTGCTTCCTTTTCGGGAACAGACAGAGAAGGTAAAGGAAGGACAGCAGGTTCTGGCAGCACTTTATATTGATAAGAGCAGCCGGCTTTGCGCAACCATGAATGTGTATGAATATCTGCAGACTGACAGCCCCTATCAGCGGGAGGATAAGGTACAGGGAAAAGTGTATGAGATCAGCAGGGAATTCGGAGCGTTTGTGGCAGTGGATGATAAGTATTCCGGACTGATCCCTAAAAAAGAGCTTTATGGAGAGGTGCATATCGGAGATACAGTAACTGCCCGTGTAACGGCGGTAAAAGAGGACGGCAAGCTGGATCTGAGCATCCGGGAAAAGGCGTATCTGCAGATCGAAACTGATGCAGAAAAGGTAATGGAAGTGATCGAAAGCTTTGACGGGGCACTGCCCTTTAATGATAAGGCTTCGCCGGAGGTGATCCGCAGAGAAATGCAGATGAGTAAAAATGAATTCAAACGTGCAGTAGGAAAGCTCTTAAAAAGCGGAAGGATAAAAATAACGGAAACGGCAATCCTCAGGATCGGGGAAAGGTAAAAGAAATGTAAAAAATAGATTTACAGGCTTGCATTTCCAAAAAAAATATGTATAATTTGGTAATATGAAGAAAGGAGATGAGAAGAATGAAGGTACAGAATATCAGAGATATTGATAAGTTTTTCAAGGTAATCGACAGCTGCGAAGGTAAAGTAGAGCTGGTTACTGGCGAGGGAGACAGATTAAATCTGAAGTCCAAATTATCCCAGTATGTATCCATGGCAAACATTTTTTCCGATGGTACGATCGCAGAGCTTGAACTTATTGCTTATGAGCCGGAAGATATCACAAAATTAGTGAATTTTATGATGGAAAGCTAGGCGTGGGAAATGAACAGTAAAAAAGTAAACTGGTTCTTTTTGACAACCATTCTACTACATGTTTTTCTTGTAGTATTATTGGTTGTTTTTCGTTATGTATTTACCTTTGGCATAATTGCAAATTTCATAGTCAGCAGTGGGATCATTCTGATCCCTGCCCTTTTATTTCTTGTCGCTTCAGGAGAGGATTGGCGGGAAATGATCGGGTTTCATAAAATAAAATGGTCTACCGCAGGGATGATCGTTCTGTTTACTTTTTTGTCAATGCCTCTGACCACGCTGATCAATGCATTTACCATGCTGTTTGTGGACAATGCGGTAATGGAGCTTAGTGGGGAGGTTTTAGAACTGCCCTTTTTGGCTGCCTTCTTTTTTATGGCAGTCAGCGCACCGGTGTGTGAGGAGATCGTTTTCAGAGGAGTGGTTTACCGGGGCTACAGAAGATCGGGGACGCTGCTACAGGCCGCCATTCTTTCGGCATTGGTATTTGCCATAGGTCATATGAACTTTAATCAGGCGGCATATGCATTTGTGATCGGGATCCTGCTTGTGCTTCTGGTAGAAGCAACGGGAAGCATATGGGCTTCGATCATTTACCATGTGGTATTTAATGGATATAGTGTATGTGTGATGTACTTGTCGGATGCATGGTTTCCGGAGGCACTGGAGATGGAGCAGATGATGGAGGACCATCAGGCATATATAGAGTCCATGCTGTACAGCATGGCAGCCTCAGTAATTTTTGCCACAGCGGCATCAGCGGTGGCTGTCTGCGTTTTTATCTGGATCGCGAAAAATGAAAACCGTCTGACGCGGATAAAGCAGATATGGGGTACACGTCACGATAAAAGAGAAAAGATGATCACGATACCACTGCTGTTGGCAGTGGGGATTTCCTTTGCTTACATGGTAATGGAAGTGATTTTAAATAAAATGCTGTAGGAGGGCAGGGTCGCAGGACTCTGCTTTTTCTTGTGCAGGTTGCTGAAATTTACTGTAGATTTATTTGTGGATTTATATTAAAATGGAAAAAGAATGGTTAGAAACGTGAAAAAAGTACAGAAATTTATGTTGTACATTTTGTATAAGATAAAGAAGGAGTGGGGAAATGATATCAAATCAAATTTTACAGAACACGATCGAGGGTCTAAAGGCAATCTCAAGGGTAGAATTCAGCGTGATTGATACGGATGGCAAGGTTGCAGCAGCTACCTCTGAGAATATGAGCGAGTTTGAAAAATCAGCGCTGGAATTTGTGAAATCGCCTGCAGACAGTCAGGAGATCCAGGGCTGTCAGTTCTTTAAGATCTATGATGAGCAGCAGCTGGAATATATTCTTGTGGCAGGAGGAGCAGGAGAGGATCTGTACATGGTGGGCAAGATGGTGGCTTTCCAGATCCAGAATCTGCTGACAGCCTATAAAGAACGTTTTGACAAGGACAACTTTATAAAGAACCTCCTTCTGGATAACCTGCTGCTGGTAGATATTTACAGCAGATCCAAAAAGCTGCATATTTCCACAGATGTAAAAAGAGTCGTGATCGTTATTGAGGCAGAAAACGGTAAGGACAGCAATGTGCTTGAGGTTGTCAGAAATCATAAGGGAAATGCAGGAAGAGACTTTGTGACAGCGGTGGATGAGAACAACGTGATCGTTGTGAAGGAGCTGGCAGATGGCGATGGCAATGAAGAGATTGACAAGGAAGCACAGGAGATCATAAGCTGTCTGGCAAAAGAAGGAATTGGCAATGTACATATTGCTTATGGTACTATCATAGGAGAGATCAAGGAGGTCAGCCGATCTTATAAGGAAGCAAAGATGGCACTGGATGTAGGAAAGATCTTCTTTGGCGAAAAAAATATCATAGCATACAGCGAGCTGGGAATCGGACGTTTGATCTACCAGCTGCCCATTCCTCTCTGCAAGATGTTCATTAAGGAAATCTTTGATGGCAGAAATCCCGATGAGTTTGATGAGGAAACCTTGACCACCATCAATAAATTCTTTGAGAACAGCCTGAATGTGTCAGAAACTTCAAGACAGCTGTTCATTCACAGAAATACGCTGGTATATCGTCTGGATAAGCTGCAGAAGAGCACAGGGCTGGATCTGCGTGTTTTTGAAGATGCCATTACCTTCAAGATCGCACTGATGGTCGTGAAGTATATGAAGTACATGGAAACATTTGAGTATTAAAAGAAAGATACAGATGAGGTGAAAGATTTGGCACAGGCAGGAAAGAAGAAAGCCAGAAAAGGGACTGCGGAACCGAAGGATATCATAGTACTGGATAACGTAAGTAAATCCTATTCTACAGGAGCACCAGCATTGAATGGTGTCAGCATCAGGATCAGAAGGGGCGAATTTGTTTTTATAGTAGGCGACAGCGGATCGGGCAAATCTACATTGATCAAGCTGCTGCTGCGTGAATTGACACCGACCTCTGGCGGCGTATGGGTAAATGGAGAGGATGTAGTACGTCTCAGACATCGTAAGGTGCCTAAGTTCAGACGAAATCTGGGGATCGTATTTCAGGATTTCCGTCTTTTAAAGGATAGAAATGTATACGAAAACGTGGCATTTGCACAGCGCATTGTACAGGTGCCGGCAAGAGAGATCCGCAAAAATGTGCCGGCGATCCTTTCCACAGTAGGGCTTGCAGGAAAATACAAGGCAAAACCGAGACAGCTTTCCGGCGGAGAGCAGCAGAGAGTTGCACTGGCAAGGGCTTTGATCAATAAACCCTCCATTCTGCTGGCAGATGAGCCTACAGGAAATCTGGATCCTAAAAATTCATGGGAGATCATGAAGCTGTTGGAGGAGATCAATCAGAATGGAACCACGGTTCTGGTGGTAACTCACAACCGTGAAATCGTAAATGCGATGAAAAAGAGGGTCGTTACAATGAAAAAGGGAGTCATTGTAAGCGATGAGGAAGAAGGCGGTTATATCGATGAGGATTAGTACACTTTTCTATACGATCAAACAGGGATTTGTCAATATCATACGGAATAAATGGTTTTCCCTTGCATCTATTGCGACCATTTCTGCCTGCCTGTTTTTGTTTGGACTTTTTTATGCCATTCTGGCAAATTTCCAGCATGTGGTAAAAACGGCAGAGGAGGGAGTCTCTGTCACGGTCTTTTTTGAAGAAGGCACATCAGAGGAAAGGATCAGGGAGATCGGAGAGATGATCCAGAAGCGTGTGGAAGTAAGAGAGATCAGGTTTAATTCTGCAGAAGAGGTATGGGAGGAATTTAAGGTAGAGTATCTGGGAGAATATGCAGACGGCTTTACAGAAAATCCTCTGGCTGATTCTGCCAACTACGAGATTTATTTAAATGATGTATCCATGCAAAGTGCGCTTGTCACATATCTGGAGTCCATTGATGATGTACGTCAGGTAAATAAATCTGAGATCACAGCCAATACCCTGAGTGGTATCAACGTGCTGATCGGCTATGTATCATTTGGAATTATCCTGATCCTTTTGGCAGTGTCAGTCTTTTTGATCAGCAATACAGTTATGATCGGTATTTCTGTCAGAAAGGAAGAAATCAATATTATGAAATATATTGGTGCTACAGACTTTTTTGTAAGGTCGCCCTTTGTGATAGAGGGAATTATGATCGGGCTTCTGGGCTCAGTGGTGCCTCTGACTGCAATTTATTATTTATACACAAATGTGATCGCATATATTGGAGAACGGTTTCAGATATTGTCTGGACTGCTGAATTTTCTTCCGGTTGAAACCATCTATGCGACTCTGCTTCCGGTGTCTGTAGGCATTGGCGTAGGCATTGGTTTTCTGGGAAGCATTGTAACTGTAAGAAAGCATTTAAAGGTATAACAGAGCATGAAGAACAGCGTGAGAATGTGGCAGAGAAGGTTGGTCATTCTGCTGTCTGCTTTTCTGCTGCTGGGAACAGAAGCATCGTCCTTTGTCAGCCTTGCAGATTCTGATACAGAAAAAATTCAAAACAGCATCAAGCAAAAGCAGAGTGCCATAGATGAGGCGGAAAAACAGAGAAAGTCTTTGCAGTCTGGGCTGACGGATATCAAAAATCTTGTATCTGAGCTGGAAAAATCCAAAAAAAATCTGAATGATTACGTGGTAAAGCTGGATGCGAACTTAAACGAGATCGAAGCAAAGATTGCAGAGCTGAAGGATCTGATCTCCGAAAAGGAAGAGGAGATCGAGGTAACAGAAGAAGAACTGGAAGAGGCAGTTGCGACAGAAAAAGAGCAGTATGCTGCAATGAAACAGAGAGTGAAGTTCATGTATGAGCAGGGACAGACATTTTATCTGGATCTGCTTTTCTCTGCGGGAAATTTTGGAGAAATGCTGAACCGCACGGAGTTTGTTGAAAAGATCGTGGCATACGACAGGAAAAAGCTGGTGGAGTATCAGGAGATACGTGCACAGGTGGCTGCTTTTAAGGAGGAGCTGGAGGCTGAGAAGATCGTTCTGGATGCGGCTAAGGAGGCTGTTGAGGAAGAACAGGCAGCAGTGAATGCCCTGATCGCAGAAAAAGAGCGGGAAATTCAGGTTTATCAGACTGACATCAATAATAAGGCCGCAGTGATCAAGGAGTACGAAGCAGAGATCGCGGAACAGAATGCGGTAATTGCTGCATTGGAGCAGGCAGTGGCAGAAGAAAAAAAGAAGCTGGAGGAAGCAAACCGCAGAAGATATGACGGCGGTGTGTTTAAGTGGCCTGCGCCTTCCTATACAAGGATTTCAGATGATTATGGAGCAAGGATTCATCCGATACTGAAAACCCAGCAATTCCACAACGGAGTGGACATGGCAGCCCCCAGCGGCTCGCCGATCCTGGCAGCATATGACGGCGAGGTAGTGGCAGCAGCTTATAACGGTTCCATGGGAAATTATGTGATGCTGGATCATGGAGATGGACTGTATACAATCTATATGCATGCATCGGCATTGTATGTCTCCAAGGGACAGACGGTGGCAAGAGGCGAAAAGATCGCGGCGGTAGGCTCTACCGGGCGTTCCACCGGGCCGCACCTGCATTTCAGTGTGCGCTTAAATGGAAGCTATGTCAGTCCGTGGAATTATTTGTCGTCCTAAAGAATAGAATCATCATAAAGAGTTCTGTTTGTGCAAAGATGTGCTGTACAGAATACAATCGGGCAGGAATGGAAAATGGCAGATAAAAGAAAATTTTTAAATGGATTTATTACAGGTCTTTTTATTGCGCTGGTGATCGTGGCAGGCACTTATGCAGGAAAAGAAGCGGTTGCTGTATGGAAGCAGGGGCATGGTCCCAAGGAAGAGACAGAAAGCGTTGCCAATGCCAGAACGATGCAGAAGCTTCAGCTGATCGAGCAGATGATCGAAGAAAATTATGCGCTGGATATGGCAGATGCCCAAGAAAAGGAAAATGGGATTTATCAGGGACTGATCGCGTCCCTTAAGGATCCTTATTCTGCTTATTATTCTGCAGAGGAGATGCAGGAGCAGCAGGAGAAGATCGAGGGTATTTATTATGGGATCGGTGCCTATGTCAGATATGATGAAGAAATGGGCTTTTCCCGTCTGGGTGAGATTTTTGCCAACAGTCCGGCAGAAGAAAGCGGACTGCAGGAGGGCGATCTGATCATTAAGGTAGATGATACCTATACCAAAAACATGGCGCTGGATGAGGTGGTAAGTCTGATCAAGGGAGAAGAAGGGACCAAGGTCACACTGACGATCATGCGCGAGGGCGAGTCAGATACGCTGGAGATCCAGGTGGAACGGCGGGAAGTGCCGAAACAGACGGTTACTTATGAGATGTTAGAAAATAAAATTGCGTATATCCGTATTTCTGAATTTGACAAGGTAACAGTGGAACAGTTTACAGAGGCTCTGGCAATGGCAAAGGGCTCAGAGATGCTGGGGCTGATCCTGGATCTGAGGGACAATCCGGGCGGAAATCTGGCAGCTGTGATCGATGTGGCGAGAAAGCTGCTTCCGAAAGGACTGGTGGTATATACAGAGGATAAGGCAGGAAACCGTCAGGACTACAGCTGTGATGGAGAGAATGAACTGACAGTGCCTATGGTGGTTTTGGTCAACGGAGGCAGTGCAAGTGCTTCAGAGGTCCTTTCGGGAGCGATCAAGGATTATGAAAAAGGAAAGCTGTTAGGGACTACAACCTTTGGCAAGGGGATCGTGCAGAAGTATCTGGCGATGTCTGACGGCTCTGCAGTCAAGCTGACCACCAGTAAATATTATACCCCTAAGGGAAACAATATCCATGGCATCGGGATTGAGCCGGACGAGGTGCTGGAGCTTGATTATGAAAGGTATCTGACAGAGGGCTATGACAATCAGCTGGAAAGAGCTAAAGAAATACTGATAACAGGTGAATAGAACTGGGATAAGAAAGAAAAACAGCTTCGTGCAAAAAGGTGGGATGACTGATATAAGAAGTGAATAAATTTGTATGAAAAGTGTAGATATTTATATGGTATCATAAAAGATATGGCAAAAATGCACAAAAAAGAATAACCATAATAGTCAAAACGCCAACAGGGTGTATAATATTGTGTTTTTTCATGAAGAATTTTGCATTCAGATTTTGTTGCTCCGATGCTAAACTACAGTTGCAAGGGGAGGAAACCCCAGAAAATAAGGAGGATAACAAAATGAAGAAGAAGTTACTGAGTGCTATTTTGAGTGTAGCAATGGTTGCAACCCTGTTAGTCGGCTGTGGCTCCAAGCCTGCCGCAGCACCTGCTGAAGAGGCAGCACCGGCAGCAGAAGCAGCAGCTGCAGAGGAAGCAGCACCTGCTGAAGAAGCAGCAGAGCCGGCAGGAGAAGCAAAAACATATAAAGTTGGTGTTGCAATTTACAACTATGATGACAACTTTATGACACTGTATCGTAATGAGATCGAATCCTATTTTGCATCTCTGGAAACAGATTCTGTAAAATATGAGCTTTCCATGGTAGATGGTAAGAATGATATGGCTACCCAGACAAACCAGATCGACACATTCATTACACAGGGTATGGATGTTATCATTCTGAACTGCGTACAGACATCTTCCGCAGATGTTCTGATCGATAAGATCGTAGCAGCAGATATTCCTTTAGTACTTATCAACCGTGAGCCGCTTGCATATGATGCAGATGGAAACACCATTGATGAAGCTTATGAAGGAATCCTGAACAATGCTAATGTTTGCTATGTAGGTGCAGATGCTCGTCAGTCCGGTACATTCCAGGGCGAGATCGTTCTCTCCTTAGACAACAAGGGTGATATCAATGGTGATGGAAAGGTTTCCTATGTTATGATCGAAGGCGATCCTGAGAACATTGATGCTCAGTATCGTACAGAATTTTCCATCAAGGCTCTTACAGATGCAGGTATGGAAGTTGAGTGCTTAGTAGACCAGATCGGTAACTGGGATACAGCAAAGGGACAGGAAATTGCAGCTTCCGCACTTTCACAGTATGGTGATGCGATTGAAGTTATCTTCTGCAACAATGATGGTATGGCATTGGGCGCAGCAGCAGCAATCGAAGCAGCTGGACGTAAAGTTGGCGAAGATATTTACTTATTAGGTGTTGACGCTCTTGATGAGTGCCAGGAAATGGTTAAAAACGGAACAATGACAGGTACAGTATTAAATGACCACATTGGACAGTCTCATAAAGCAGTTGATGTTGCAGTTGAGTGCTTGAACGGCAAAGAAATTGATAACTATTACTGGGTTGACTATGTAATGATTAAATAATATTAATCAGTTGATTTAGGGTGAACCGTGTAATGCGGTTCACCTTTTTAATAAGCAGGAGGAGGTGCTAATATGTCTGAGTATCGCTTGGAAATGAGAGAAATATGCAAGTCCTTTCCGGGTGTTAAGGCTCTGGATCATGCACAGCTTCGTCTTCGTCCGGGTACAGTTCATGCGCTGATGGGTGAGAATGGTGCCGGCAAATCAACGTTGATGAAGTGCATGTTCGGTATCTATAAGATGGATGAGGGAGAAATCTACTACGAAGGTCAGAAGGTAGAAATTGGAGATCCTATGGAAGCACTGAAAATGGGAATTGCCATGGTGCATCAGGAGCTTCAGCCGATTCCGGCACGTACAGTAGGCGAGAATATCTTTTTAGGACGTTATCCTATGAAGAAAGCACTGGGAATCATACCGATTGTTGATCATAAGAAAATGTATGAAGATACAGCGGCATTATTAAAGAAGGTGCGGATGGATTTTGACCCCAAACAGATGCTGGGGGAATTGAGTGTTTCACAGATGCAGTCTGTGGAAATAGCAAAAGCGGTTTCTGCTAACTGCAAGGTTTTGATTTTAGACGAGCCTACTTCTTCATTGACACATAATGAAGTAGAGGCATTATTCCGTATTGTGGACGATTTGAAAAAGGAAGGGGTTTCCATTGTTTATATCTCGCATAAAATGGATGAAATCTTAAGGATCTCAGATGAAGTTACCATCATGCGGGACGGACAGTACATAGGTACTTGGGAAGCCAAGGGATTGACCACAGATTTTATTATCACTAAGATGGTAGGTCGTGAATTGACCAATTTGTTCCCGAAACGTGAAAATGTTCCGGGAGAGGTAGTATTTGAAGTTGAAGACTTTACTTCCATTAACCCGAAAAGCTTTCGTAATGTCAGCTTCCAGCTGCATAAGGGAGAGATCTTAGGAGTTGGTGGACTGGTCGGTGCGCAGCGTACTGAATTGATGGAAGGTTTATTTGGTATTCGCTCTCATGCCTCCGGCAAGGTTAAATATAATGGAAAAGAATTAAAGATCAATCGTCCTAAGGATGCCATAGACCATGGTATTGCCATGCTGACTGAGGACCGAAGGGCTACTGGTATTTTAGGTGTTTTATCTGTTGCCGATAATATATCTGTCGCTTCGTTAAAGCAATATCTTGATTTTGGCTTCTGCATCAATGATAAAAAGGTAGAGAATCTGGTAAAGGAAAATGTTGAGAAAATGAACATTAAAACTCCGTCCAGCAAGACCTTGATCCAGAGCCTGTCCGGCGGTAATCAGCAAAAGGTTCTGATCGGACGATGGCTGGCAAACAATCCGGATGTTTTGATCCTGGATGAGCCGACAAGAGGTATTGATGTAGGTGCAAAATATGAAATTTACTGTATCATTGCAGAGTTAGCAAAGCAGGGTAAGAGTATCATCATGATTTCCAGTGAAATGGCAGAGCTTATTGGTATGTCTGACCGGGTTATGGTTATGTGTGATGGTCGTGTGACAGGCTTTATTGATGGTAAAGATACCACACAGGAAAATATTATGGAACTGGCTACTCAGTTTGAATAGGAGGAAAAAATCATGAAGGAATCTAAGTTTGCTCCTCAGAGAATTTGGGCAAGTATCAAAAATAATCCGATTGTTGTTCTTCTGACGGTTGTATGTCTGTGCGTAGGATTTAGTGTTGATAACTTTTTCTCATGGGGGAATTTTAATAATCTGGGAATGAATACGGCAATCCGTTTTCTGATAGCCCTTGGTATTTCAGGCTGTCTGATCACAAAGGGAACAGACCTTTCGGCAGGTCGTCAGGTTGGTCTTGCAGCGTGCGTTGCCGCAGTTCTGCTGCAGCGTGCAGATTATAATGGACGTATGTTTCCCAATATGCCGGAAATAAATATGTGGGTCGTTCTGCTTATTGTTTTGGCAATGGGTGCGGTAATCGGTATTATAAATGGTCTGATCGTTTCGTTTCTGAACGTACCTCCTTTTATTGCAACACTGGGAACACAGACCATTATTTATGGTATTGCGCTGATCTTTACAGATGCCCAGCCTCTTGGAGGTTTTCAGAAAGAATATGTAGACTTTATCAATGGTAAGCTGTTTGCAGTCGGAAGTTATCCGGGACTTCCTTATCTTCTGATCATTGCAGCGATCTTTGGTGTTATTTTCTGGTTTATCTATAATAAGACCACACATGGAAAATATATGTATGCAATCGGTGGAAATGAAAATGCTGCAGAAGTTTCCGGTGTAAATACCCGTATGAGCAAGATCCTGATCTATGCGATCGCTGGTATTATGTATGCACTGGCAGGATATCTCCTGGCTGGTAAGACAGGCGGTGCTACATCCAGTATGGGTAATGGATACGAACTGGAAGCGATCGCAGGCTGTACGATCGGTGGTGTTTCCACAACTGGTGGTATCGGTACAGTGGGAGGCATCCTGGTAGGTGTTCTGGTGTTTGAGCTTTTGAAGATCGTACTTCAGTTCCTTGGAGTAAATCCTTATTATAATTACATTGCACAAGGTCTTGTTATTGTAGTAGCGGTAGCTCTTGATATTCGTAAGTACGTGAAGAAAAAATAAACCATATTTTTGCATCCTGTTGAAAAACCCTTCAGAAAAGACCCTCTGCTTTACTGAAGGGTTTTTTGACAAAGTCTTTGACCATCGCTCATATGTGAGATAAACTGTAATTACGAAAAGGAGAAGTGAAGGTGGATTTGTATAAAGTAATTTTAGCAGATGATGAGGAAGAGATCAGAAGATCCATTGAAAAGAAAGTAAACTGGGGAGAGCTTGGCTTTGAACTGGTTGGCTCTGTGAGCAATGGGGAAGAGGCTTTGGAACTGACAGAGCAGATGAGCATTGATGTGGTAATGACAGACATCAAGATGCCCTTTATGGATGGACTGACGCTTTGCTCTAAAGTAAAAAATAATTATAAAAATACGAAGGTGGTCCTGCTTTCCGGCTTTGATGATTTTGAGTTTGCAAGAGAAGCGATCCATCTGGAAGCGGAAGAATATCTTTTAAAGCCAGTGGGAATCCAGGATTTAGAAAATGTTTTTCGTAAGATAAAGAACAGTCTGGATAAGGAGCGGGATGAAAGACGTAATATTGAAAATTTGCGGGAGTACTATAACAGCAGTCTGCCTATGTTGAAGGAACAGCTGCTGGTAGAGCTTTTGTCTGGGAATATTTCAAAGAAAAAAGCAGAGGGAATGATCCAGTCGTATGAAATGAAGCTGTTATCTCCCTTTTATTCAGTTGCGCTGATCAGAGGGGAATTTAAAAAACGGGAAAAGGATCTGCAGACAAAGCAAATGCTGATGCTGTCGCTGATGAATCTGGCAAAAGAGTACTTAGAAAAAAATATGCAGATACAGATTTTTATGTTTTTAGACAGGATCGCTGTCATTGGCTGCCTGCAGAGCAGGGAAGAGATTTCAGATTTTATTTATCATATGAATCAGGTCTGTAAAAGTGGTTCCCGTATTTTGGAAGCAAATGTGGATGCGGGGATCGGACAGGAATACCCGGAGCTGGATAAAATCTACAATTCCTGTGAGGAAGCAAAGGAGGCCTTAAATTACAGGCTTTTATTGGAAGAAAAAAATCAGGCTATCTATATCAATGATGTGGAGCCTTATTCTACGGAATATATTCAGCTTGAGGGCGTTGAAAAAATCGTACACAGCATGAAATTTGGTACAAAGGAAGAGCTTTTGAACGCAGTGACAATGTTTGTGGAGGAGGTTAAGAGCCATAAGATGCCAATGCAGCAATTCCAGCTGGTGGTTATGGAGCTGTTTATGGAGATGTGGAAAATGACCCGCAGCCATAATCTGGATTCTGCAGAAATCTTTGAAGAGATCCGCAGCCCCCAGGGATTTTTTGAAAAACTGTTTTCTATGGATGAAATGACAGTATGGCTGAATGAAAAAAGTGTAAAAATCTGGGAAATGCTGAGAAAGAACAGGGCTGCATCTACCAACTCCATCACTGAGAAGGCAAAAAAATACATAGAAGAGAATTATAACAACAGCGGTCTGTCGGTGGAGGATCTGTGCAGACATCTGAATGTAAGTGCAACATATTTTTCAGTCATGTTTAAAAAAGAGCTTGGAATGAGTTTTGTTTCTTATCTGACAAAGGTAAGACTGACCCGTGCAGTGGAGCTCTTGGATCATACAGATGATAAAAGCTATGTCATAGCAGAAAAGGTAGGCTATACAGAACCGAACTACTTTAGTTATGTATTTAAAAAGCAGTACGGAATGTCGCCTACAAAATATAAACAAAACAAGGGACAGTAGCATGCGCGGTAAATTGGGATATTGGAAAAGGAGTATTCGGGTGATCATTGCGATGTCATTTACGACGATCGCTATTCTGGAAGTGCTTTTGCTGGGAGCGGCATTGTATTCTGTTTATACAAAAAACAGTGAAGCTCAGGCAATAGAGGACAACCGGCTGATCGTGGAGCAGGTAGAGCTGAATCTGACGAACTATCTGCGGAACATGATGCGGATCTCGGACTCCATGTATTATAGTGCGATCAAGGATACAGATTTTGCAGTAGAGAATGTGGATCGGGAAATGTCCCTGCTGTATGAGGCTAATAAGGATTATCTGGTAAGCATTGCTTGCTTTGACAATAAGGGAGAGCTGGTGGCAGCGACTCCCGTTAATACGTTAAAGACGAATGTGGATATTACGCTGCAAAACTGGTATACAGAAGCAACATTAAAGCCGGAAAACCTGCATTTTTCGTCATCTCATGTACAGAATCTGTTTGAATACAGTAATGAGCGGTATCACTGGGTCATTTCCTTGAGCAAAGGAATTGAAATCACAAAAAATGGAAATAACGAGAGCGGTATTTTGCTGGTTGATATGAGCTTTAGCGGCATTGAGCAGTTATTTGCAAAGTTAAATGCAAATGACATCAGCTATACATATCTGATCGACCAGGATGGAGAGATCATTTATCATCCGCGACAGAATCTGATCTATTCTAATCTGCTGGAGGAAAATAATACAGCAGCAGCGGAGTGCGATGACGGCGTATATGAAGAGTCGTTTCATGGAGAGGATAGGATCTTTACTGTAAAAACTGTAGGCTACACCGGATGGAAGATCGTTTCTGTCATTCCAAAAGAGAAATTGTATTCACAGTGGGATCAGATGCAAAAAATCTGCTTTACGATTTTGTTGATCGCCATCGTGATCGTGGTCGTACTGAACAGGCTTTTGTCAGACAGGATCACACAGCCGATACGAAAGCTGGAAAATTCGGTAAAAGAGCTGGGGATGCAGAGCCCGGACAGCATTTATGCAGGCGGATCTGTCGAGATCCAGCATCTGGGAATGTCCATCCGTAAGATGGTATCCCAGATGAAGCAGCTGATGGATGATGTTGTAAAGGAGCAGGAGGAAAAGCGCAAGAGCGAATTGGACGCGCTCCAGTCACAGATAAACCCTCACTTTTTGTATAATACCCTGGACTCTATCGTATGGATGATCGAGTGTGAGCGGTATCGGGATGCAGTTGCGATGGTAACGTCTTTGGCAAAGCTGTTCCGCATTTCCTTAAGTAAAGGGAGATCGATCATTCGCATTGCGGATGAATTTCAGCATGCAAATACCTATTGCTACATTCAGAAAATCCGGTTTAAGAATAAATTTGAAACACAGTTTTCGCTGGAACAGGGGATAGAAGACTGTGCTACCATTAAGCTGATCATCCAGCCATTGCTCGAAAATGCTATTTATTACGGGCTGGAGGCGGCAGATGGAGACGGAATGATACAGGTAAATGGCTATCGGAAGGATGGGGACATTTACATTGACGTAATAGATAACGGAATCGGCATGCCGCCGGAGCAGGTAGAGCATTTGCTTTCCGATGGACAGTATGTAAGGAAGCGCGGCTCAGGAGTCGGACTGCGCAATGTGGATCAGCGCATTAAGCTGTATTTTGGAAATGAATATGGACTGATCGTAGAGAGCGAGCCGGATGAAGGAACCAAGGTTTCGATTCATTTACCAGAGATTCGGGAGGTGAATGAGCATGTTTAAGAGCAGCCGGAGTAAAAGCATATTGTGGGGCTGTGGGAGTCTGCTTGCGGTGTGCCTGCTACTGTTATGGATATGGGCAGAGGATGCGCCGGATAAGAAGGAAGAGATCACAGTAATATTGTATGAAGCCGGAAGCGGAGGCTGGGATTCCCTGCAGGAAGGAATCAGGCAGGCATCCAATGATTTTTCCGTCAATACAAATTTTATAACAATACGGGATGATGCTGATTCTGTCGAATTAACAGAGATCATAAAGCAGGAGGCCGCAGCGGGAGTAAAAGGGATCCTGCTGGCAGCAGGGGATAGCAAAGGCGCAGAAATAGCATTACAGGAGAACCATGGAAAGATTCCGGTTGTTCTGGTAGAAAATGGAACGGATGCAGAGGAGTTTCCCTGCATTGCGGCAGATGATTATGAAATGGGGAAGCGTCTGGCAGAAGAGATCCTTGCTGATCATCCGGATACTGGCAAAGAAAAGCTGCAGCTTGTTTTAAACCATGATGAAACCAATAAGAGCGGTGTGGCACAAAGGGAAAGAGGCTTTATGGACTTAATGCAGGATCATGCCCAGATCGTTTTCTATGAGCAATGGGATGGAAAGAATGCAGATGTGATCGCTGTATTACATAAAACAAGTCTTTTGCATATGATTGAAAATGCGGAGCAGTTTCCCAAAAATGCAAGGATATATGGGATCGGAGGAACAGCACCTATTGTTGCTGCACTGGATCAGGGAAAGATTGAAAAAATCGTTTTTCCCAATGAGTTTAATATAGGGTATCTTGGAACGGATATGCTGATAGGGCAGATCCGGAATAAAGAAGTAAAAGAGATCCCGCAGATTGATTATTATTGTGTGAACCGCGAAGAGCTATATGGGACGCAGTATGAACAGCTGCTGTTTACGATCATTGAATAAGGGGAAGGTATGAAAAAAAGGATTTGTTTAGGATTGGTATGTATGATAGCTGTGCTGCTTGGAAGTGCCTGCGGAATACATCCTACGAAGGAAACAGAAAAAGAGAGTATCATGATAGGGGTCAGTGTGTACAATCAGTACGATGCCTTTGTGTCAGAGCTGTTAGATGCCATGACTGTGTATACAAAAGAGATGGAAGAAAAATATGGAATACCTGTTGTGCTGGACATCCAGAATGCCAACAATAAGCAGATGACACAGAACGATCAGATGAATTATTTTTTGTCCAAGGATTATGATGTGGTATGTATCAATCTGGTAGACAGAACAGATGCTACTACCATTATCGAGAGAGGCAAGACCTCAGATACACCGATCATATTTTTTAACCGGGAACTGGTGCAGGAGGATCTGGAACGCTGGGACAAATTGTATTATGTGGGCGCAAACGCATTGGAATCAGGCATCATGCAGGGGGAAATACTGGTGGAGCAGCTGAAGCGTGACTTTGCCGGTGTGGATAAAAACGGTGATGGAAAGCTTCAGTATGTAATGCTGGAGGGGGAAGCCGGGCACCAGGATTCTATTATCAGAACCATGTATGCAGTAAATACGGTAACGAATGCAGGGTATAAGGTAGAAAAGCTGGCAGATGGGATCGCAAATTGGAATCGAGATCAGGGAAAGACGAAAATGACACAGTGGATGCAGGAGTTTGGACCTGAAATTGAAGTGGTCTTTTCCAACAATGATGAAATGGCACTGGGAGCCAGAGATGTACTGGAGGAAGCTGGATATTATGACGATCCGGGGATGAAAGCACCGGTGGTTTTAGGGATCGATGGAGTAAAAGAAGGGATCGAGGCTGTGGATAATGGCGAATTGCTGGGTACTGTAGTGAATGATTCGGCAGGTCAGGCAGCTGGAATCCTGGAGCTGGCATACTCCCTTGTAATGGATCAGGAGCTGGCAGGGGATTTTGAACTGACATCCGGAAAATACATTCGCCTGCCCTATGGAAAATATACAAAATAGTTCAACAATATATAAAATAGTTCGATAATTGTCTTGACGTATCCGTTATTCGCTTATAAAATGAAAGATACCAACTATTACGAAAAGGGGGATCTATTCATGAAAAAGACATTATCATTGATGTTGGTACTGATGCTTACCGTAGGTATGCTCAGTGGTTGTGGCGGAGCTGAAAAAGCAGAAACACCTGCAGCTGAAGCAAAGACAGAGGCAGCAGAGTCAGCAGGAGGTGAAGATGCTGCGCAGGCAGCCGGAGAGGTATCCGTTCCGATCACAACAGATGATCCTGCTTACATTGCAGAATTAATGGAAGCTGCAAAGGCAGAGGGAGAACTGGTAGTTTATGGTTCCTGTGAGGAAGATTATCTTGCAGCAGCAGCGGAGAATTTCCAGGAGCTTTTTGGCATTGAAGTAAGCTATCAGCGTCTGTCTACAGGCGAAGTACAGGCAAAGATCGAAGAGGAAAAGGGAAGTCCTTCAGGGGATGTATGGTTTGGCGGAACAACAGACCCTTATAATGAAGCATCCACACAGGGACTGCTCAGTGCATATGACGCAAAAAATGCTTCTCATCTGCTGGGAGATGCTTATCGCGATGCAGATGGATACTGGTATGGTATTTACAAGGGAATCCTTGGTATCATGGTAAATAGTGATGAATTAGACCGTATGGGAATCGAAGCGCCTAAGGATTGGCAGGATCTTCTGGATGCAAAATATCAGGGACTGATCTGGTCTTCCAATTACAATACAGCAGGTACTGCTAAGCTGGTTATCAACACGATGATTCAGAAGTATGGTCACGATGAGGGTATCCAGTTTCTGGTAGATATGGACAAGAATGTAGAAGTATATACAAAATCTGGTTCTGGTCCGTCCAAGAATGTAGGTACTGGTGAATGCGTTGTGGGAATTGGTTTCCTTCATGATGCGATCACACAGATCGTAGACAATGGATATGGCAACATTGATCTGATCATTCCATCCACCGGCACTACATATGAAATCGGCGCAACAGCTATTTTTGAAGGCTGTGCACATCCTAACGCAGCAAAGCTGTGGATTGAGTATGCGCTTTCACCGGAATGTGTAGAACTGGCTGATCAGTATGGCTCTTATCAGTTCCTCGTTATTGACAATGCAGAGCAGCCGGAGCAGGCTACCGCATTTGGTCTGGATCCTGAAAATGTAATGGATTACGACTTTGAGGATGCTAAGAACAATACCAGCACATATGTAGAAGAGGTTATGGCTGCTTTAGGTGCAGCTGCAGATGACCGCTTCCAGACAGAGTAAGATAAGACCTGTATCAGCAGGGAGGCGGTATCTGCGTACTGTCTCCCTGCTTTATTATTCAATAGGATTATTACCCTCAAGGAGAAAACTTTCATGAAATCAAGACAAGGTGCAATGCTTGACCGGAAGAAGCTGATGGCAGATCCGATCATGATGACAACGATCGTCGTTTTGATAGCCTTTTTGACTTTATTTATTCTATATCCCCTGGCAATTCTGCTGGTGGACAGTATTTATTCCAGCGAAACGGGAATATCCCTGACCTTTTTTCGCTCGATCATGGAGATGCATGAATTCAGGACAGCCATTACCAATACCTTGAAGGTGGGTTTTCTGGTAGGTATTACATCCACACTGCTGGGGTTATTATTTGCCTATGTGGAGGTGTATGTAAATGTAGGCGGCTTTGTAGGAGCTCTTTTTAAGCTGGTTTCCATGCTGCCAGTGGTATCTCCTCCATTTGTACTGTCCTTATCCATGATCATGCTTTTTGGTAAGGCAGGTATCATTACCCGCTATCTGCTGAAAATTTATGATAACAGTGTTTATGGCTTCTGGGGAATTGCCATTGTGCAGACCCTGACCTTTTTCCCTGTGTGCTATATGATGCTCAAGGGATTGCTGAAAAATATCGATCCTTCTCTGGAGGAGGCAGCAAGAGATATGGGTGCTTCCCGTAGTAAGGTATTTACCAGTGTTACGCTGCCATTGCTTTTGCCGGGACTTGGCAATGCATTTTTGGTTACGTTCATTGAGTCTATTGCAGATTTTGCAAACCCGATGATCATCGGCGGCTCCTATGATACGCTGGCAACCACGATCTATCTGCGGATAACCGGTGCTTATGATAAAAACGGTGCTTCTGCAATGGCGGTAGTGCTGCTGGCAATTACCATGCTGATGTTTATGGTGCAGAAATATTATCTGGAGCGCAAAACAGCTGCAACTCTTACAGGAAAGGCTTCCCGTGTGAGAATGCTGATCACAGAAAGAAGTGTGACAGTTCCTCTGACGGCGCTTTGCGGTGCGGTAGCTCTTTTTGTTATGCTGATGTATGTATGTGTTCCTTTGGGAGCATTGTTTAAAACCTGGGGATATGATTTTACACTGACCACAAAATGGTTTGTTCAGGTATTTGAACGGTATAAGGGCTTTAAGGCATTTAAGGATTCCTTTGTGCTGTCAGTTATCGCAGCTCCGATCACAGCGCTTTTATCCATGATCATTTCCTATCTGGTGGTAAAAAAGAGATTCCGGCTGAAGGGCTTTATTGAGTTTGTATCCATGCTTGCCATGGCTGTACCCGGTACAGTTTTAGGTATCGGATATATCAGAGGCTTTGCCAATGGTGTATTTAGGACGGGCTTTTTAGAGGGCATTTATGGAACAGGGCTGATCCTGATCATCGTATTTGTGGTTCGTTCTCTGCCGACAGGAACGAGAAGCGGTATCTCCGCCCTGCAGCAGATTGATAAATCGATAGAGGAGTCGGCTTACGATATGGGAGCTGACAGCTTTAAGGTATTTATGACGGTAACACTGCCATTGATTAAGGATTCCTTCCTGAGCGGTCTGGTAACTGCCTTTGTTAGGAGTATTACCGCGATTTCGGCAATTATTTTGCTGGTAACGCCTTCCTATCTGCTTATTACGGTACAGATCAATGAATTTGCAGAAAAGGGTGCCTATGGTATCGCCTGTGCATTTGCAACGATACTGATCATCATTACCTACTGCTCTGTATTACTGATGAATCTGTTTATCAGGTTTTTTGGCACCAGCAAAAAAATCAAGGAGGTTGACTAATTATGGCAAAGGAAAAGAAAGGTGTAAGATTAGAACATATTTCAAAGATCTATCAGGATCCCAAGACGGGAAAGGATTTTTATGCCGTAAAGGATACTTCTTTGGATATTAAGCCGGGCAGCTTTGTGACAATGCTGGGACCTTCCGGCTGTGGAAAGACCACAACACTGCGTATGATCGCGGGATTTGAGAGCCCGGATGCAGGCGAGATCTATCTGGGAGATGAAGCGATCAATGAGCTGACTCCCAACAAAAGAGATACTGCCATGGTATTTCAGAGCTATGCGCTGCTGCCGCATTACAATGTGTTCGACAACGTTGCATATGGTCTGAAGCTGCGCAAGATACCAAAGGATGAGATCAGGGACAGGGTGTTGAAGATCCTTGATCTGGTAGAAATGAGTGGGATGGAAGGTCGTATGATCAATCAGCTTTCAGGTGGACAGCAGCAGAGAGTGGCACTGGCAAGAGCATTGGTCATTGAGCCTTCGGTGCTGCTGTTTGATGAGCCCTTGTCCAATCTGGATGCCAAGCTCCGTGTCAGCATGCGTACAGAGATCCGTAGAATCCAGCAGGAGGTGGGGATCACTGCCATCTATGTAACTCACGATCAGTCTGAGGCAATGAGCCTGTCAGATCAGATCATTGTTATGAATCAGGGAGTGGTTGCCCAGATGGGAACTCCTCAAGAGATTTATTATCATCCGGTAAATGAATTCGTAGCTGATTTTATCGGAGAGGCGAACTTTTTAAAGGGCATCATTACTGCTCATGAGGGAGAAAATGCAGTACTTGAAGTGGAAGGACAAAAATTGACGATTCCGGGAGCAGCAGAGCATGAGATAGGCAAAGAATGTACGTTGGTGCTTCGTCCGGAGGCTGCTTCTGTGGCAGATACCGGAGTACTGCCGTGTAAGGTTGTGGTTTCCTGCTTTATGGGTTCTTATCAGAATTATCATGTTATGGTAGGAAATACGCTGGTAAAGATTACGTCGTCCAATCCTAAGCATAAAAAGATATATCCGGTGGGCGCAGAGGTATATCTTGACTTTGACATTGCAGATACTCATGTGCTGTAATAAATTATGAAAGACTGGTAAATTTCATATAATTTACTGGTCTTTTTTCTGCAATTCTTGGCGACATAGGGGGAATTTTTATATGATCACCCGCTTTCATAAATGTTCCACGTTCCAATTTACTGTGGCAAATGGCTTGCTTAGACAGTTCATTTCAAGTAGTGTTATGTTTTAAGTTGTTTTATCAAAATATTGAGTTGTAAAATTAGAGTGAAATAAAAGGGAATCTAGTATTTCAACCATACTGTTGTCGTGTTAATATGATATATTAAAAACAAGAGAATGATGGGGATATTGATGAAAGAATTGGATATTTTGTTTGAAAAGTGGGAAAAAAGACATTTGGAAAAGGGATATGAGCGATTTATTTGTGATGGTATCGTTGATGAAAAATGGTGGATGCAGGAGCAGAGTGTACCTAAAATTTGCTTTTTCCTTAAAGAAGCCCGGACGGAGAGGAAAGAGGGCTATAACTTAGTAAAGGATTTGAATGAGTATGAACCATGGAAATTGTGGCAAAAAGTAGCAGTTTGGACACAGGCAATACAACTTGCATTTGTGGGAGAGTGCTCCTATGATGATAATGAAATCAGGATGAAAGCTCATGAAGCGGTACGACAAACAGCGGTAGTAAATGTAAAAAAGAGTAATGGTTTACCAGGATCTACAGAAGATGATTTATGGCATTATGTCAGGGCGGATAAGGATTTATTGAAAAAAGAGCTTGAAATTATAAATCCTGATATTATTGTTTGTGGTTATACGTTTGGCATGCTATGTGAAGTCCTTGAAGGTGAAATAGAGATAGAGGGTACAATAGACACTATGTATGCCTTCTGGCAGGATAAGTTAATTATAGATTATTATCATCCGGCTTGCCATTATCCCAATAGGGTAAACTATTATGCTTTGATGTCGATATGCAGGTTGGCATCTGATGAATGGAAAAAAAGGAAAAAGAGATATGCTGCCAACAAGATTGATAAGGCGGCTTTAGCGGGGACTGTTAGTAATTTGGTGGGATGATGAAATGAGAAATCCCGAGATAAATATGATGTAGATTTTCTTCATTTCAGATATAATATAATTAAAAGGAATAGACGATTATGAAAGAGATAGATAAATTAATGGAACTAAAATCTTTGGAAATGGCAAACAAACGTGATCATAAAATTATGATTACGGATGAAGCAATAGATAAAGTTCCTTTTGTTAGATATAAAGAAATACCAGAAGAAGAATATCCCATCATACAAATGCTTGCTCGAAAGGTGTTGCAATTATCCAAGAATGAAAATGATTCAAATGAAGTTGCTATTACCTACAGTATGGATGAAACCAAAGGCAAAGAAGATTTAGGTAATTTATTTGGAGTGGATTTTGGTGATGACCATTCGGCTAATCCGATGAGAGACAGTTATTCTTACCATTTAATTCATTCCAGTAAATCGTGCGTAGTTGTATCGTTGCACAATCATCCATCGTTGTCAAAAATCTCATTGGTTGATGCTAGATTTTTCTTGGAAAATCCAACGATAAAGCTGCTCACAGTTGTTACTAACTTAGGCACTATATATTATTTGGTTAAAGGAACAAAATATGATGTGAGTAAGGCGATCAAAATTTTTAATGAGGCTGTTAATCAGAATAATGATGCTGTTGGTTTAAAGGCTTTGCAAAATGCGTCAGAATATTTTTTGAAAAATTGCAGCAAAGCAGGTATTACCTATGAGATAGGAGGTGCATAATATGGCATATGGTCAGGCGATGTTAGGAGAAACGGTTGAGCTTTACAAAGATGCCGTTGAGTGGGGAAAGGAACAACAGCGATTGTTGGAAAAGAAAGAGAAAGCCAGAGCCTTTATTCTGGCTGATTTAGCACCTATGGTTGAGGAAAAGCAAAGAATGCGCTTAAATCAGCAGAAGACTGTTGAGAAACTGTGAAACAAGAAACAGAACAAATGTTCTATAAACTATGGACAAATCGTACATTTTGTAGTAGGATGTTAGATGATATACTACGATATAATAAATGTAGGATTTGTCCATTTTTATTTCATAGGAAAGAGCTTGTTGTATTAGCGTATGAATGAATTTTCCTATGAAATAAAAGCGCTTCGTGCAGGATGCGCAGCTCGCAGAGAGGTATGATGCCATAAATGGCACTGCTCGTGCGCAGAACAAAAGCTGTGCTATGTTAGAAAGCAGGGCGCATGAGTGACAATCAACTGACGAATAGAGATAGATATTACTATGAATTTTGGAAAGATGTGGTGAAATGAAAGAACAAGGATATTCGCAATCTGCTATGCTGTCTGATCATAAAAACAAGACAGAAGGCGGTCTTGCCTTTAAATTACATTCAGAATATCAGCCTACAGGTGACCAGCCACAGGCAATAAAAGAGCTGGTAGAGGGATTTAAACGGGGCAATCAGTTTCAGACACTGCTTGGAGTTACCGGTTCCGGGAAAACCTTTACTATGGCAAATATTATTGCAGCACTAAATAAGCCAACGCTGATCATTGCCCACAATAAGACATTGGCAGGACAGCTTTATGGCGAATTCAAGGAGTTCTTCCCTGAGAATGCGGTGGAATATTTTGTATCCTATTACGATTATTATCAGCCGGAGGCATATGTGCCAAGTACAGACACTTATATTGCCAAGGATTCTTCTGTTAATGACGAGATCGACAAGCTGCGCCTTTCGGCTACAGCTTCTCTGACAGAGCGCCGTGATGTGGTGGTGGTAGCCAGCGTTTCCTGTATTTATGGTCTGGGAAGTCCGGCGGATTATCAGGAAATGATCGTATCTCTGAGACCGGGCATGATAAAAGACAGAGATGCGGTGATCCGGGAACTGATCGATATTCAATACAACCGTAATGACATGGAAGTGGAGCGCTGCAATTTCCGCGTGCGGGGAGACGTGGTGGAAGTATATCCGGCACAGGGCGGAGATTATCTGATCCGAATAGAATTTTTTGGAGATGAGATTGACAGGATAGGGGAAGTGGATATTCTGACAGGAAAGGTGCATGCTTATCTGGATCATGTTGCGATATTTCCGGCTTCCCATTATGTGGTGGCACCACAAAAGATCAACCGGGCATGCGATACGATCAGCGCGGAGCTGGAAGAACGGGTGCGGTATTTTAAGGGGGAAGATAAGCTTTTAGAGGCTCAGCGTATTGCAGAAAGAACGAATTTCGACATTGAAATGCTGAGAGAAACCGGGTTCTGCTCCGGGATAGAAAATTATTCCAGGCATTTGAGCGAACTGGCACCTGGCGTGCCGCCTAAGACCTTGATGGACTATTTTAAAGATGATTATCTGATCATCATAGATGAGTCCCATATGACAGTTCCGCAGATTGGGGCTATGTATTCCGGAGACCGCTCCAGAAAGACGACTCTGGTAGATTACGGCTTCCGTCTGCCATCGGCGCTGGATAACAGACCGCTGGCATTTCACGAATTTGAGGAGCATATTGACCAGCTGCTGTTTGTGTCTGCAACACCCTCCAGATATGAAGAGGAGCATGAATTACTGCGGGCAGAACAGATCATTCGACCTACGGGGCTGCTGGATCCGGAGATCAGTGTCCGCCCGGTAGAGGGTCAGATCGATGATCTCATTGGAGAGGTCAATCGGGAGATCGCAAAGAAAAATAAGATATTGATCACCACCCTGACGAAGCGCATGGCAGAGGATCTGACAGACTATATGCGGGAGGTGGGGATCCGGGTAAAATATTTACATTCTGATATAGATACACTGGAACGGGCAGAGATCATCCGGGATATGCGGCTGGATGTGTTTGATGTGCTGGTGGGTATCAACCTGCTCAGAGAAGGTCTGGATATACCGGAAATTTCTCTGGTAGCAATTCTGGATGCAGACAAAGAGGGCTTTCTCCGCTCGGAAACTTCCCTGATCCAGACGATAGGACGAGCAGCAAGAAATGCAGAGGGACATGTTATCATGTATGCAGATACCATGACCGATTCCATGAAGGCTGCTATTGAGGAAACAGAAAGACGGCGGAGGATCCAGCAGAAATACAACGAGGAGCATAATATCACGCCTCAGACCATTAAGAAAGCAGTGAGGGATCTGATCAGCATTTCCAAGGCGGTGGCAAAGGAAGAGCTTGCGTTTGAAAAGGATCCGGAGTCTATGGATCGGGAAGAATTGGAAAAATTGATCGCCACCCTGCAGAAAAAGATGAAAAAGGCAGCAGCAGAGCTGGATTTTGAAACGGCAGCAGAATTGCGTGATAAGCTGGTGGAATTAAAAAAGCATTTACTGGAATTGGAGAAAGAGAATGAGTGAAGCGAAAAAGATGCTCCCAAGGGAATATATAAAGATCAGGGGAGCAAGAGAACATAATCTGAAGGGGATTGATGTGGATATTCCGAGAAATGAGCTTGTGGTTCTGACAGGACTGTCAGGTTCTGGAAAATCTTCTCTGGCATTTGATACGATATATGCAGAAGGTCAAAGGCGTTATATGGAGTCTCTCTCTTCTTATGCCCGGCAGTTCCTTGGACAGATGGAAAAGCCGGATGTAGAAAAAATAGAGGGGCTTTCTCCGGCAATATCCATTGATCAGAAGTCAACAAACAGAAATCCTCGTTCTACAGTGGGAACTGTGACGGAGATTTATGATTATTTTCGTCTTTTGTATGCCAGAATAGGAATTCCTCACTGCTATCAGTGCGGTAGAGAGATCCGCAAACAGACTGTTGATCAGATGGTGGATCAGATCATGCTCCTTAAAGAGGGATCTAAGATACAGCTGCTTGCACCTGTGGTCAGAGGACGAAAGGGAGAACATGTAAAGGTTTTAGAAAAAGCAAAACGGAGCGGATATGTGCGGGTACGCATTGACGGAAACCTGTACGAGCTGACTGAGGAAATCCGGCTGGATAAGAACATCAAGCATTATATAGAGATCGTGGTAGACCGGCTGGTGGTAAAGCCGGAAATCGAAAGGCGACTGACGGATTCAGTAGAAAGTGCGCTTTCTGTTTCAGAAGGGCTTTTGCAGGTGGATGTGATCGGCGGTGAACCTCTGAATTTCAGTCAGAGCTTTTCCTGTCCTGATTGCGGTATCAGCATTGAAGAAATTGAACCAAGGAGTTTTTCCTTTAACAATCCTTTTGGGGCCTGTCCTGTATGCTTCGGGCTGGGCTATAAAATGGAATTTGATACTGATCTGATGATACCGGACAAAAGCCTGAGCATCAATCAGGGAGCGATCACAGTTATGGGATGGCAGTCCTGCGCAGAGGAGAGCAGCTTTACCAATGCGATACTGAAGGCTCTTTGCAAGGAGTATCATTTTGATCTGGATACTCCCTTCGAGAAGTATCCGGAGAAAATAAAAGAGATCCTGATCCATGGTACAAATGGAAAAGAGGTACTGGTGCATTATAAGGGACAGAGGGGTGAAGGAGTTTATCCCATTGCTTTTGAGGGACTGATCAAGAATGTAGAACGGCGCTATCGGGAAACCGGATCAGAAACCACAAAACAGGAATATCAGACCTTTATGCGGATCACACCCTGTAAGGAATGCGGCGGTCAGAGACTGAAAAAGGAGTCTCTGGCAGTAACGGTCTGTGATAAAAATATTTATGAAATCACATCCATGTCCATCCATGGACTTTATCGGTTTTTACAGGAAATGCAGCTGACGGAGCAGCAAAAGCTGATAGGCAGTCAGGTATTAAAGGAAATCCGGGCAAGAGTAGGATTTCTTGTGGACGTAGGTCTGGAGTATCTGTCTTTATCCAGAGCTACAGCGACTCTTTCCGGCGGAGAGGCACAGCGTATCCGGTTGGCAACCCAGATTGGCTCCGGATTAGTCGGGGTATGTTATATTCTTGATGAGCCAAGTATCGGTCTGCACCAGAGAGACAACGATAAGCTGCTTGGAACGCTGAAAAACCTTCGTGATCTGGGAAATACCCTGATCGTGGTGGAGCATGATGAGGATACCATGCGAGAGGCGGATTATATTGTAGACATTGGACCAGGGGCAGGAGCACACGGCGGCGAGGTAGTGGCATGCGGAAGCGCAGAGGAGATCATGGCAGTACCTGGCTCAATAACCGGCCAGTATCTGAGTGGAGAGAAAAAGATCCCGATCCCTGACAAGCGGAGATTACCCACAGGATTTCTGACGGTACGAAAGGCAGCAGAGAACAATCTGAAAAATATTGATGTAAAGATTCCGTTGGGGGTAATGACCTGTGTAACAGGGGTGTCCGGCTCCGGAAAAAGTTCTCTGGTCAACGAGATCCTGTATAAAACTCTTGCAAAAACCTTAAACCGCGCCAGAACGATCCCGGGCAGGCACAAATGCATAGAAGGCATGGAGCAGCTGGACAAGGTAATTGATATTGATCAGTCCCCCATCGGAAGAACACCCCGCTCCAATCCTGCCACATACACAGGCGTATTTGATCAGATCCGCGATTTGTTTGCAGGAACACAGGACGCACGGGCAAAAGGATATAAAAAGGGCAGGTTCAGCTTTAATGTAAAGGGAGGACGGTGCGAAGCCTGCAGCGGCGATGGCATTATTAAGATTGAAATGCATTTTTTACCGGATGTTTATGTTCCCTGTGAGGTGTGTGAGGGAAAACGCTATAACAGGGAGACGCTTGAGGTAAAGTATAAGGGAAAAAGCATTTATGATGTGCTGGATATGACGGTAGAGGAGGCGGTAACATTTTTTGAAAATGTGCCTTCCATCCAGAGCAAGATCCAGACGTTGTATGATGTAGGGCTTTCTTATGTGAAGCTGGGACAGCCTTCCACGACACTTTCCGGCGGCGAAGCCCAGAGGATCAAGCTTGCCACAGAGCTGAGCAGACGCAGTACCGGAAGGACCATTTATATTCTGGATGAGCCCACAACGGGTCTTCATTTTGCAGATGTACACAAGCTGGTAGAAATCCTTCACAGACTTGCAGAGGGAGGAAATACAGTGGTGGTTATCGAGCATAATCTGGATGTGATCAAAACGGCGGATTATATCATTGATATAGGCCCGGAGGGCGGAGATAAGGGCGGCACGGTCGTGGCCTTTGGAACGCCGGAGCAGGTTGCAGAAAACCCGGATTCCTATACAGGAATTTATATCAAAAAAATGTTGGAAAAGGGCTAAAGGATTTTGCGGCAAAGGACGATATATAAAATAGTATAGTGGGAAAAGCATGGACGCGGTGGATAAACAGAGGGAACTGTTTGATTGACTGCGTTCTTAATTTTTTGTGAATTTTTGGAAAACCCTTTGAAAATGCGTTATTTTAGGTTATAATGACTTCGTATATGTGGTTTTTGCTGGAAAACGGTTTGCATATGACTGGAAAACTGCTTGAACCATGTGTTTAAAGTGAAGACATTTGGAAAACATTATGATAGATGACCATTAGAAAGGGGTTCAGTAGTATGCAGTATACAGATATTGGCATTGATTTGGGTACAGCAAGTATTCTTGTGTATATAAGAGGAAAAGGGGTAGTGCTGAAGGAGCCCTCTGTAGTGGCTTTTGACAGAGATACCAACAGGATCAAGGCGATTGGCGAGGATGCCAGACTGATGCTGGGAAGAACGCCGGGAAATATTATCGCAGTGCGTCCGCTGCGCCAGGGCGTTATTTCAGATTATACTGTGACTGAGAAAATGATGAAATATTTCATCCAGAAGGCATTAGGAAAACGGACTTTTCGTAAGCCACGTATTGCAGTGTGCGTACCGAGCGGCGTTACTGAGGTAGAGAAAAAAGCAGTAGAGGATGCGACCTATCAGGCAGGAGCAAGAGAGGTTTCGATCATTGAGGAGCCGATCGCAGCAGCAATCGGTGCAGGAATCGATATTTCCAAGCCCTGCGGCAATATGATCGTGGATATTGGCGGCGGTACCTCTGATATTGCAGTTATTTCTCTGGGTGGTACGGTTGTCAGTGCTTCCATTAAGATCGCAGGCGATGATTTTGATGAAGCTATCGTGCGCTATATGAGGAAAAAGCATAATCTTCTGATCGGCGAGAGAACAGCCGAAGATCTGAAAATAAAAATCGGTTCTGCTTATAAGAGGGCAGAAGTAGATTATATGGATGTACGAGGCAGAAATCTGGTAACGGGTCTGCCCAAGACCATTCAGGTATCCTCTGAGGAAACAGAGGAAGCATTAAAAGAGACAACCTCACAGATCATTGAAACCATTCACAGCGTGCTGGAGAAAACTCCGCCGGAGCTGGCGGCAGATATTGCAGACAGGGGGATCGTGCTGACTGGCGGCGGAAGCCTGCTCAGAGGTCTGGAGGATCTGATCGAAGCAAAGACCGGCATCAATACAATGACGGCAGAGGATCCGATGACAGCAGTTGCCATTGGTACAGGAAAATATGTAGAGTTTCTTGCCGGCGACAGAGATGATAATTAGGCAGTACAGTAAGACAGTGGGAGGCATAGGATGTTAAAGGGCTTATATACAGCTTACACAGGCATGTTAAACGAACAGCATAGGATGGATACCCTGACAAACAATCTTGCCAACAGCAATACGGTGGGTTACAAAAAGGAAGGGGCTACGGCACAGTCCTTCCATGATGTGTTTGCCTATAAGATCAAGGACACGACCGAAAGCCCTAATATGGCACGGCGGATCGGGGCCATGAGCATGGGAGTTAAGATTGGAGAAAATTATACGGATCATACAGACGGTCCTTTGAAGGAAACGGGAAATACATATGATCTGGCGATCACCGGGCCGGGATTTTTTGCGATTGAGTTTACAAATAAGGCAGGTGTTACCTCTACCAAGTATACCAGAGACGGTAGCTTTACATTGACGGAGGAGGGTTATCTGGTCACAAAGGATGGAGATTTTGTGCTGGATGACAATGGCGATCAGATAGAAATAAATCCTCTGAAGACAGTTTCTATTACCGATGAAGGGGTAATCTATCAGGACGGCAGAAGGGTAGCAACTATCGGCATTGTGGATTTTGAAGACTACAATTACCTGGAGCACTATGGTGAAAATCTGTTTCAGACGATAGAAGGAGCAGAAGAAAAGGATGCAGAGGGCAAGATCCTTTCGGGCTATCTGGAGCATTCCAATGTACAGGTAGTAAGAGAAATGGTTGAAATGATAAACGTTTCCAGGGCATATGAGACCAATCAGAAGATGATCCAGACCTATGACGGCTCTTTGGAGATTGCGGTAAATCAGCTTGGAAAGCTGCAGTAACAGATAGATAAACAGGAGGAAAAGCCATGGTAAGATCTTTGTGGTCGGCTGCTACAGGAATGATCTCGCAGCAGACAAATATTGATACGATAGCAAATAATCTGGCGAATGTAAATACAACAGGATATAAGACAGAGGTGGCAAACTTTAAATCTCTTTTATATCAGACCCTGCAGACCCGTACTACCACTGCAAACGGAGATCCTAAGCCGGTAGGGGCACAGGTGGGACTTGGTGTAAGAAATTCATCTATCAGTTCTATTTTCAGTCAGGGTGCTTTTAGGGACTCTGAGAGCACAACGGATTTTGCCATCAGCGGAAAAGGCTTTTTCGCAGTAAGAGGCGATGATGATGAAACATATTATACCAGAAACGGTAATTTCTTTCTGAATACCAATGATGGCGATGGTCTGACTCTTTGCACTTCAGATGGGTATGCAGTGCTTGATACCAGAGGAAGAGAGATCACTTTTAATAAGAGATATACGGCAAGCAATCTGACAGTATCAGAAGAGGGCGAGTTTTATTATCCGGATGAGGACAACAATCCTCAGTCCTTGGGCATTACCATTGGGCTTTTTCAGTTTAATAATCCGACAGGTCTTGAAAAGATAGGCGGCAGCTACTATCAGGAGACAGGAGCCAGCGGAGAGGCTATCAACGAGTCCAGGAGCAACAATCTGGAGAAAAGTACCGTGGTACAGGGCTATCTGGAAAATTCCAATGTACAGGTAGTAGATGAGATGGTAAATATGATCGTGGCACAGCGGGCATATGAAATGAATTCTAAGGCGATCACGACCTCAGATGAAATGCTCCAGCAAGCCAACAACTTGAAACGTTAAGCTAAGCCGTGCAAAATGAACGGATAGCAGACGTCCTGTAAACAGGACGAACTGCGAGACGTTCATTTTATAGGGCGCAGCCCGTCAGCGAGAAAACGGAGGTTTTCGAGCTGGGCACGGGAGAAAGAGGACACTGTCGCGCCGAGTACGGCAGAAAAGAGGAGGCATTTGCGCCGGACACGGGGAAAAGTACGGAGGAAGCTGACTATGGATATAGGTGGACTTAGTTCGATTTATACAGATTATATGAAAACCCAATCCGATAATTATAAGCTGGAGCAGATGAAGGCGGACTGGATAGAAAAAAATAAGGGAACGGATGATGAGCAGCTGATGGATGCCTGCAAGCAGTTTGAGGCATACTTCGTAGAGCAGATGTTTAAGGAAATGCAGAAAACCGTTCCGGAAACCGAGTACAGCTTTAAGTCCACAGGTACAATGGTGGATTACTACCGGGACAATATGCTTCAGGAAATGGCATCTATGACTACGGAAAACGGCGAGCTTGGTCTGGCACAGATGCTTTATGAACAAATGAAGATCAATAATGGTTCTAAATAGTTAAGATCAAAGGGAAAGCTGGGGGCTGCTTTTTAAGCAGTCCCCCTTTGCCATTTATGAGGGAAAAGGATGGAAGCAAGAAAGGGCTATGTAGAGCACATCATATATCAGAATACAGAAAATGGTTACACGGTCATGAATCTTATGTGCAGCGAAGAGGAAATTATCTGCGTTGGGATGCTGGGAGGGATCGGTCAGGGAGAAACTCTGGAGGTTACAGGAGAATATACGGAGCATGCGTTGTATGGGAGACAATTTAAGGTGGCATCCTACAGGATATTGGCACCGGATGATGTGGTAAGCATACAAAGATACCTTGGTTCGGGGACGATCAAAGGGATCGGAGAGGCTCTGGCAGCAAGGATCGTAAAAAAATTTGGAACAGATACCTTTCGGATCATGGAGGAAGAGCCAGAGCGGCTTTCGGAGATAAAAGGGATCAGTGACCGTATGGCTCGTGAAATCTATTTGCAGGTGGAAGAAAAGCGGGGTATGCGTGAGGCTATGCTGTTTTTGCAAAAATACGGAATATCCAATTCCCTGTCGGCTAAAATATATCAGACCTATGGAATGAGACTCTATGGGATCATGCAGGAAAATCCTTATCTTCTGGCAGAAGATATTGCAGGAGTGGGCTTTAAAATGGCAGATGAGATCGCTGCCAGGATCGGGATCCATACGGATTCTGATTATAGAATCCGAAGCGGTATTTTGTATACGCTGCTGCAGGGAACCGCAGAAGGACATACCTACCTTCCGGCAGAGCTGTTGTTGGAACGGGCGGCGGAGCTTCTTGGACTTCCGGCAGAGCTGCTAAAGCCCCAGCTGATGAATCTGACCATGGATAAAAAGCTGGTCATTAAGGAAAAGGAGGGGGCTCAGATTGTATACAGCATGGCATATTATTATGCAGAGCTAAACTGCGCAAGAATGCTTCATGACCTGAATATTTCTGTGGATGCAGGTAAAGAGCTCTTGCCTGCAGAAGAGGAGGCGCTTTTCCAAAAAATCCAGGCATTGGAAGCAGAGCTTGGCACATGTCTGGATACATTGCAGCGGAAAGCGGTACTGGAGAGCATCAGAAACGGTCTGCTGATTCTATCAGGAGGACCGGGAACAGGAAAAACCACTACCATCAATACGATCATCCATTATTTTGAACAGGAGGACATGGACATTCTTCTGGCAGCTCCTACCGGCAGGGCGGCAAAGCGTATGACAGAAGCCACAGGATATGAGGCAAAAACCATACACAGGCTTTTGGAACTCAATGGTCTGGCTGATGAGGAACAGAAAAAGGTTTCCTTTGAAAGAAATGAAGAAAATCCGCTGGAAACCGATGTGCTTATCATAGATGAAATGTCCATGGTAGATATCCACCTGTTTCAGTCCCTGCTGCGGGCTGTGAGCGTGGGAACAAGATTGATCATGGTAGGCGATGTGAATCAGCTGCCCAGTGTGGGGCCTGGACAGGTGCTGAAGGATCTGATAGAAAGCGGTGCGTTTCCTGTTGTCATACTGCAAAGGATATTCCGTCAGGCAGGAGAGAGTGATATTGTAATGAATGCCCATCGGATACATAAGGGCCAGCAGATCCGTATGGACAATAAAAGCCGGGATTTCTTTTTTCTGGAAAGAAATGATGTGTCAGTAATATATAAGCATATGGTTCAGCTGATCACGGATAAGCTGCCCCGGTATGTAAATGCCCAGCCCTATGACATTCAGGTACTGACACCCATGCGGAAGGGTAATCTGGGCGTGGAAACATTGAACCGTATTTTGCAGCAATACATGAATCCTGCGGATAAGCAGAAAAAGGAATATGTGCATGGGGAAACTACCTTCCGGGAGGGCGACAAGGTAATGCAGATCAAAAATAATTACCAGCTGGAATGGGAGGTGGTAAGCCGGTATGGAATCCCCATAGACAAGGGGCTTGGCATATTTAACGGCGATATGGGGGTCATTCTGGAGATTGATCATTTTGCACAAAACATTGTTGTGGAAATTGACGGAAGCAGAAGAGTGAACTATCCCTTTGGAAATCTGGATGAGCTGGAGTTAGCTTATGCAGTTACGATCCATAAATCTCAGGGAAGCGAGTACCCGGCAGTTATCATGCCGCTGCTGGGAGGACCACGGATGCTGATGAACCGAAACCTGCTCTATACAGGGGTCACAAGAGCAAGGGACTGCGTAACGATCTTAGGAAGCAGAGAAACGGTCAATTCTATGATTTTGAACGAGCATGAGCAAAAACGCTTCAGCGGGCTTGCTGACAGGATAAGTGAGATAATGTGAAAATAGAAAAATGCTTTTATTGGATTTATTTTTTCCGAAAAGATGTCCAGTCTGCGACCGGGTGCTGCGGTTAGGCGAAGAGATATGCCCTGAATGTGCAGAAAATCTGGCGCGGATTTCTCCGCCCTATTGCAAAAAATGTGGAAAGCCTATTGAGGATGAAAGAAAAGAGTACTGTACGGATTGTCAGGAAAATATTCATTTATTCAAGGAGGGCAGGGCATTGTATGAGTACCGCAGTATCAGACATTCCCTTTATCGCTTTAAGTACAAGGGAAGATACGAGTATGCAGAGTTTTACGGCAGGGAGCTGGCGGAAAATCTGGGTAAGGTGATCCGGGAATGGAAGCCGGATGCGCTGATCCCTGTACCCCTGCACTTTAGAAGAAAGCAGCTACGGGGATATAATCAGGCAGAGGCAGTGGCAGCAGCCCTCGGAAAACGGATGGGAGTTTTGGTCAATACAACCTTGATAAAACGGGTAAAAAGGACAGTTCCGCAAAAGCAGCTGAATCGGCAGATGCGTCAAAATAATTTGAAAAAGGCTTTTAAAATATATAGAAATGATGTAAAATTAAATACAATTATAATCATTGATGATATTTATACAACAGGCAGTACTGTGGATGCCATGGCAGCTGTTCTGCAGGAGGCCGGAATAAAGAATATTTACTTTATTGCTCTTGCAATAGGAAGAGAGTAAAAACGGGGGATGGACTATGGATGTACGTAATTGCAGAAAATGTGGAAGAATTTTTAATTATGTGTTAGGAGTACCGATTTGTCCTGCGTGCAGAGAGAAAGCAGAGGCAAAGTTTCAGGAGGTAAAGGATTACATCAGAGAAAATAAAGGAGCAACGATTCCTGAAATCTCAGAGGCATGTGAGGTGGAAACTTCCCAGATCCATCAGTGGATCAGAGAAGAGAGACTGGTATTTTCAGATGATTCTCCCATCGGCATCAACTGTGAAAATTGTGATGCCATGATCAAGACGGGCAGATTCTGTGAAAGATGCAAGGCTGAGATGGTAAACTCTCTGAAAAGCTCTATCAGGAAGCCGGAAGAGCCTAAGCCGGAGCCTGTGCGGAGAAGAAGTGAGAAAGAAAAGATGCGTTACCTGTAAGATTTTACAGATAGTGATATTTGTGATATGCTATATTGCACTGTGTACAATAAAGGAGGTGGAAACGTGCTGAATGAGGAGCGGATCAAGCTGATGTCAAGGATGGCAGCTTATGAAGAAAATGAGGGCAGGCATAATATGTCCATTGCCAATTATTTTAGAAGCGATTACATCAGTCTGCAGCTTTTAAAATCTGTGATCAGCGCTACACTTACTTTTGTGATCATTTTGTGCATTTTCATCTTTTATGATTTTGAAACGGTTATGAAAGAAATGTATCAGGTGGATCTTCTGGAAATGGGGAAACAGCTGCTGTTTTACTATGTGATATTTACAGGGATTTATGCTTTTATTTCCTATCTGGTGTATTCTTATCGTTATAACCGGGCAAAAAAAAGCTTGAAGAATTACTATGTCCATCTTCATAAACTGGCAGAAATGTATACAGATGACAGCAAAAGATAAGGACGGTTTCTGAGAGGAAGGATTATGACAAACCTATTAGTTTTAAAAGAATATCTGAAGGGGATCTATGGGAAGTACGAGATATACATTACTCCCTTGGCAAAGTTCCTTCTGGCGATGATCACACTCATGCTGATCAATGGGAAGCTGGGATATATGGAACGGATCAATGGGTTTACGGTTGTTCTTGTGGCGGCACTTTTGTGCTCTTTTCTGCCCATGAATTTTATGATTCTCATAGCAGCCCTTTTTATTTTATTACATTTATATGCATTTTCCATGGAGTGTGCAGTAGTGGTATTTGCCCTTTTCATGATCATGTTTCTTCTGTATTTCCGGTTTGCACCAAAGGATACAGTTATCGTGCTGCTGACACCAATCTGCTGCAGCCTGAATATTCCATTTGTGATCCCGGTATCAGCAGGTCTGGTGGGCAGTCCGGCTTCAGCGGTATCGGTGGGCTGTGGTGTGACGATTTATAGTATTTTACAGTATATTTCTGAAAGCGTTGCCACACTGAATTCAATGGATGCAGAAAATGCCATTCAGAGGTATCGGTATGTTGTGGACGGACTCTTGAATAATAAGACGATGCTGGTCATGATATTTTCATATGCAGTAACGGTGCTGGTGGTATATATGCTCCGGAGACTGAGCATTGACCATTCCTGGATGATCGCAACGACTGCGGGAACGGTTACTGCGGTTGCGATCCTTCTTTTGGGGGATCTGATGCTGGATACCAATATCTCGATTCTGCCGATTCTTCTGGGTGCAGTGCTGTCTATACTGATCGTAAGACTACTGCAGTTTTTTGTGTTTAATGTAGACTATTCCAGGACAGAGTATGTTCAGTTTGAGGATGACGAATATTATTATTATGTGAAGGCTGTTCCCAAAATAACGGTTGCAAAACCAGAAAAAACAGTGAAAAAGATAACTTCTCAGAAAAAGAGCGTTGCGCAGCCGCCCCGTATGGCAGGCAGTGTAATGAAGAAAACCAGTAAAAGTAGGATGAAGTAGGTATGGGTCAGATAGCAAGATTTGCAGGGGTATATTTAAATCAGCTTCATATGCCGACCATAAGATGGACTGATATCGTGGAGATTATTATTATCTCCTTTTTGGTGTACCAGATTATCCTATGGATTAAAAATACCCGGGCATGGTCTTTGCTGAGAGGCATCATTGTGATCATGGCATTCATTCTGTTTGCTGCCATATTTAATATGACCACTATTTTGTGGATAGCAGAAAATGTACTGAGTCTGGCAGTTATTGCAACGGTGGTAGTGCTGCAGCCGGAGCTGCGTCGGGCACTGGAGCAGCTGGGCAGAACGAACTTTTTTGCATCAATCGTGCCCTTTGATGGTTCCAGAGATGCAGGAGGACGGTTTTCTGATAAGACCATGCAGGAGCTGGTAAAGGCATGTTATGAAATGGGCAGGGCAAGAACGGGTGCACTGATCGTGATAGAGCAGAATCAGTCTCTTGCCGAGTATGAGAGAACCGGAATTGAAGTGGATGCTCTTCTGACAAGTCAGCTGCTGATCAATATATTTGAACATAATACCCCCCTTCACGATGGAGCGATCATTGTAAGGGAAAACCGTATCGTTTCTGCTACCTGTTATCTGCCGCTTTCAGATAATATGCGGCTGAGCAAGGAGCTGGGAACGCGGCACAGAGCAGGTGTGGGTATTTCGGAGGTAACAGATTCTCTTACTGTGATCGTTTCAGAGGAAACAGGGCATGTAAGCGTAGCTTATGAAGGACAGCTGTACCGCAATCTGGACGCAGAGGAGCTGCGGGATAAGCTGCGTCTGATCCAGAACAAACCGATAGAAGAAAAAAAGAGAAGATTGTGGAAGGGAAGGTCAAAGAATGAAAAAGAAGTTGACAACTAATCTGGGCCTGAAGATTCTGGCAGTCTTATTTTCCGTTGTGATCTGGTTCATTGTGGTAAATATCAACGATCCGGTGGATAAGACCGTGTTCCGCAATGTCCCGGTGGAAATATTAAATGCAGATGCTGTTACAGGGCAAGGAAAGGTATATGAGATCCTGGAGGGAACGGATGTCATAGATGTGACTGTGTGGGCAAAACGCAGCATTCTGGATACCCTTGGCAAAGAAAATGTGATCGCAACTGCGGACATGCAGGAAATCAATTTTATGGATACAATGGTACGCATAAAGCTTGCGACCAATAAATATAATGATAAGCTGGAAAATATCAGTTCTTCCACAGAAAATATGCTGATCAGCATTGAGGATCTGAAGCGGAAGCAGTTTTTGATCACGACAGTGCCTATGGGAGAGCCGGCAGAAGGATATGTTCTGGGAAATGTAAGCTCAGATCAGAATCTGGTAAGCCTTTCCGGACCGGAATCTTTAGTCAGCAGGGTTGACAGGGCTGAAGTATCAGTTGATGTGGCAGGGTTGTCCCAGGATGTACGGACGGATGCGTCCATCAGGCTGTATGATGCAGAAAATAATCTGATCGAGGATAAAAATCTGAAAAAAAGTCTGGATCAGGTTAAGGTCAACATAGAAATATTACAGACCAAGCGTGTGCCTGTGGTGGCTGCCTTTACCGGAACACCCACGGAAGGATATGCGGTAACAGGAGAGATAGAAAGTACGCCATCTACGGTGCTGGTTGCCGGAAAGGGAAGTGCGATTAAGAATATTTCCCAGATTGACATTCCCAATACGGTATTGAATGTTGCGGGACAGAATGGAGACATGAAAGCCAATATTGAACTGAAAAAGTATCTGCCTGAGAATATCATGCTGGCAGAAAGCGATTTCAATGGCAAGGTTAGCGTAACGGTTCATATTGAGAAGGAGATTTCTTCAGAGGTTACGGTAGATCCGGAAAAGATCATAGTCAGCGGAATGCCGGAAAATCTGCAGTATGAGCTTGGAGAGCTGGAGGAAGAAGAGATAACCCTCAAGGTAAAAGGTCTGTCTGCAGTCATTCAGGAGCTTGCAGATGAGACGATACCAGCGGAGCTTGATGTGGCGGAATATATGGAGAAAAATGGTCTGCAGGAGCTTTCGGAAGGCGAGTATATGCTGAGCCTGCAGCTGACGCTTCCTGAGGGAGTCCGTCAGGAGGAGGAACTGCTTCTGCCTGTAATTGTAAAACACAGAGTTGAAAAAAATAAGAATGAAGAATAGGGGTTGAAAAAGAATGGGAAGACTATTTGGTACAGATGGCGTAAGAGGCGTAGCGAATGAAGAACTGACACCGCTTCTGGCAATGCAGCTAGGTCAGGCAGGCGCATATGTGCTTACAAAGGAAAATAAGCATAAGCCTACGATCATGGTAGGCTGCGATACCCGCATATCCGGCGATATGCTGGCAAATGCCTTGATGGCAGGGGTGTGCTCGGTAGGTGCAAACGCTGTTTATGTAGGTGTGGTGCCCACGCCGGCAGTAGCCTATCTGACAAAGAAATATAAGGTGGATGCAGGGGTTGTGATTTCTGCATCTCACAATCCGGTGGAATTTAACGGAATAAAGTTTTTTGATGGAAACGGTTACAAGCTGCCGGATGCCATGGAGGACGAGATCGAAGAGCTTTTAAAAAGCGATATGAAGGATGTTAAATTTCCCATTGGTTCAGGCGTAGGTAAGATCAAATATCGTACGGATGCAAGGGAAGAGTACATTAACCATGCGATTCAGGCAGTTAATGTGGATCTGAATGGAATGAAGATCGTGGTGGATTGTGCTGAGGGTGCTTCCTATTATACTTCAGTAGAGGCATTAAAGGAGCTGGGGGCAGAAATCATTGCGATCCATAATAATCCCGATGGAAGCAACATCAATGCAAACTGTGGTTCTACCCATATGGAAGAGCTGATGGCGCGTGTTGTATACGAAAAGGCAGATGTAGGTCTTGCCTTTGACGGAGATGCGGACAGACTTCTGGCAGTGGATGAAAATGGTAAGGTGGTCGATGGTGACCAGATTATGTCGATCGTAGGAAATCACATGAAGGCACAGGGAAAGCTGAAGGGTGATACCATTGTTGTAACTGTTATGAGCAATCTGGGATTTTTCCTGATGGCAGAGAAGCATGGAATCAAGGCAGAACAGACTAAGGTAGGCGATAGATACGTGCTGGAAAGAATGCGGGAGATCGGTTCCAGTCTTGGCGGCGAGCAGTCCGGTCATGTTATTTTCTTGGATGAAAATACCACAGGAGATGGCCTGCTTTCTGCGCTGCATTTGCTTCAGGTGCTGGTGGATACGAAGAAACCTCTTTCTGAGCTGGCAAAGATCATGGAAGTGATGCCTCAGGCACTTGTAAATGCGAAGGTGCCCAATCATAAGAAAGAAAAGTACATGGAATATCCTGAAATCGCAGAAGCCATCGCAAAGCTCAATGAGATGTTTGCAGGAGAGGGAAGAGTGCTGATCCGTCCCTCTGGAACAGAGCCGCTGGTTCGTGTCATGATCGAAGGAAAAGATCAGAAAATGATTGAAAAGGAAGCAAAAAAACTGGCTGAGCTGATTCAGAATTGTATGCTGTGATCCGGGTAATTCCCATAGAAAAAGTAGGATTATACTTGTGGAAATAGGAAATGCGTGATATGATAAAAATAGTGGAGAGAAAAGTATCTTATCATGACATCTTAGGGGATAAGGCATAAATTGGAGGAAGTTATATGGTAAGCCAAAAGGTAGTTATTAAAAACCCAACAGGACTACATCTAAGACCTGCTGGCATCCTATGTAAAGAGGCAATGCAGTTCAAATCATTGATAACTTTTACATTTAGAGAGAGTACCGCCAATGCAAAAAGTGTATTGAGCGTGCTTGGTGCGTGTGTGAAATGTGGTGATGAAGTGGAGTTCGTTTGTGAGGGTGAAGATGAGGAAGAAGCTCTGAAAGCTCTTGTTACGATTGTAGAAGGCGGTCTTGGAGAATAGCCCTTTATCATTATGAAGCATTTGTCAGTCCATCTCTCTGGGTGGGCTGATTTTTTATTCCGTGCAGGATGCAGAAAACCTTGAACATAATAGAAAATGCAATGACTGATTTCTCAGACAAAAAGAAAGAGGAGAAGAAAAATGTTAAATTATAAGCGTTATCGCAAAAATCCAGTAGTAAACTATCCGGAGCGTGAATGGCCGGAAAAAGAGATTGAAAAAGCACCAATCTGGTGTAGTGTGGATCTGAGGGATGGCAATCAGGCTTTGATCGATCCTATGATCGTAGAAGAAAAGATTGAAATGTTTCAGTATCTGATCAAGCTTGGTTTTAAGGAAATAGAGATCGGATTTCCGGCAGCCAGCCAGATCGAATATGATTTCCTTCGTCAGCTGATCGAACGCAGGATGATCCCAGAGGATGTGTGGGTACAGGTGCTGACCCAGTGCAGAGAAGAACAGATCGCACGTACCTTTGAAGCGATTGAAGGCTGTAGTCGGGCAGTGGTACATATTTACAATTCTACCTCTACTTTGCAGAGAGATGTGGTATTTCACATGGACAGAGAGGAAATTAAGGGGATTGCAGTAAAGGGCACTAAGCTGGTAAAGGAGTATGCAGAAAAGTTTCCGGGCAGGATCGTGCTGGAGTATTCTCCGGAAAGCTTTACCGGGACAGAGCTGGATTTTGCCCTGGATATCTGTACAGTAGTACAGAAGGAATGGGGAGCAACGAAGGAAAATCCTATTATTATAAATCTGCCGTCTACGGTAGAAATGAATACCCCAAATGTATACGCGGATCAGATTGAGTGGATGAATAAGCATTTTGAGAACAGAGACAGTATTATCTTAAGTGTGCATCCACATAATGACAGAGGTACCGGCGTAGCAGCTGCTGAGCTGGCGCTTCTTGCAGGAGCAGACCGTGTAGAGGGGACTCTGTTCGGCAACGGAGAAAGAACTGGTAACGTGGACATATTGAACATTGCCTATAATATGTTCTCTCAGGGAATCGATCCCCAGCTGAATATTGAGCATGTAAATGAGATCATTGAAATTTATGAAAGATGCTGTAAGATCCCGATCCATCCCAGACACCCCTATGCTGGAAAGCTGGTATTTACTGCTTTCTCAGGCTCCCATCAGGATGCTATCAATAAGGGCGTTCAGGCGATGAGGGAAAGAAAACAGGAGTATTGGCAGGTACCCTATCTGCCCATCGACCCGGCAGATATTGGAAGAGAGTACGAGCCCATTGTGCGGATCAATTCCCAGTCTGGCAAGGGTGGCGTTGCATTTATCATGGATACCTATTTCGGCTTCAAGCTGCCTAAGGCAATGCATAAGGAATTTGCCAATACGATTCAGGCAATTTCCGAAAAGCAGGGAGAGGTATCTCCGGAACAGATCATGGAACAGTTCCGGCTGGAATACTTGGATCGGAAAGAACCGCTTCATTTCAGAAAGCTGCATGTTTCTGATCTTTCAGGAGAAACAAAATCCCAGTTTGATACAAAGGTCAATGTTCTTTATACGGATCATGGTATGGAGAAAGAGTTTGAGGCAGTTGGAAATGGTCCTATTGATGCAGTGCAAAGAGGACTTCAGGAGAAAATGGGCATAAAGGTCAAGGTGCTGGATTATGAAGAGCATGCGCTGCAAAGCGGTTCCAATTCCCAGGCAGCAGCGTATATTCATATGCTGGATTCTGACAGCGGAAAGGTTACTTATGGCGTTGGCGTAAGCTCTAACATTACCCGTGCATCTATCCGCGCGTTATTCTCAGCAGTAAATCGACTTGGCTTAGGCGATAAATAAAAACTGTGAGTTTTATTGATTGAATTCCCTCTGAAATTGTTTTATCATGTAAAGGAGAGCATACTTTTAGGAGGTACTCATGAAGAAAATAATCATAACGGGCTGTAACGGGCAGCTTGGCAGAGCAATCAATCAGGTGCTTGCAGATAATGCGGAATACAGCCTGATCAATACAGATGTGCCGGAACTGGACATTACAGATATCGAAAAGGTAATGGCATTTACAAAGGAAATAAAGCCTTATGGGATCATTAACTGTGCAGCTTATACCAATGTAAACGGCTGCGAAGCGGATTATGCCACGGCATTTCGTGTCAATGCGATAGGACCAAGAAATCTAAGCATTGCAGCCAGAGAAAATGGGGCTAAGCTTTTTCAGATTTCTACAGACTATGTATTTTCAGGGAATACCACCAGCCACTATAAGGAGCTTGATGAGGTGAATCCTATAAGTGCATATGGGAAAACAAAGCTCTATGGCGAAAATTTTGTAAGAGAGTTTGCAGATCGGTATTTTCTGCTGCGGACAGCATGGCTTTATGGGGAAGGGAAAAATTTTGTAAAGACAATGCTGATGCTTTCTGAAAAGAGTGACCGGGTGCAGGTGGTAAATGATCAGTTTGGGACACCTACCTATGCCATGGATCTGGCAAAGGCAATCGCTTACCTGCTTCCTACAGATAACTATGGCATTTTTCATGCTACCAGTGAGGGAGAATGTTGTTGGGCAGATTTTGCCAGAGAGATTTTCAGGCTGGCAGGCAAACAGACAGTGGTAGAGGGAATTTCTACAGCTGACTATGATAAAAAGTTTCCGGGGCAGGCAAACCGTCCGGCATATTCGGTTCTGGACAATGATATGCTGAGACTGACTACAGATTTTAGATTTCCCTCTTGGGAGACTGGGATTGCTGAATACATGAAAACCTTATAAAAGATATGAAGATGTAAAATGAAAAGGCGGCAAAGAGGATGACTTCTTGCCGCCTTTCATTAAATGATCCGTTTAAAATAGTCAATGGTTTTCTTTAATCCCTCATCTAATGCAATATGGGGCTCCCAGTCCAGCTGCTTCTTAGCGAGCTCAATGACGGGCTTGCGCTGCAGCGGATCATCGGAAGGTAATGGCTGATAAACGATCTGGGAACTGGAACCTGTAAAGTCGATGACTTTTTGTGCCAGCTGCAGGATCGTAAATTCTCCCGGATTACCTATATTGCATGGACCAGTAAAGTCAGCAGGGGATGCCATAAGGCGAACCATTCCCTCGATCAGATCATCCACATAGCAGAAGCTTCGCGTCTGGGAACCATTTCCATAAATAGTAATATCTTCGCCCTTCAGCGCCTGCACGATAAAGTTGGAAACTACACGCCCATCGGAAGGATTCATGCGCGGACCATAGGTGTTAAAAATACGCATGACTTTAATTTCCAGATTGTGCATACGCCGGTAATCAAAAAATAATGTTTCGGCAACGCGCTTTCCCTCATCGTAACAGGAGCGGATGCCGATGGGATTTACACAGCCGCGGTAGCTTTCGGGCTGTGGATGGATCTCAGGATCTCCATAGACCTCACTGGTGCTTGCCTGCAGGATTCTGGCCCCCACTCTTTTGGCGAGCCCCAGCATATTCAGTGCACCATAGACACTTGTCTTTGTGGTTTTCACTGGGTTGGCCTGATAGTGCACAGGACTTGCCGGACAGGCAAGATTATAAATCTGATCGACCTCTACATAGAGAGGCTCAGTCACATCATGACGGATAAATTCAAAATAAGGATTTGCCATCAGATGGCGGATGTTGTCTTTGCTGCCGGTATACAGGTTGTCGACACAAATGACATCATTGCCGTCCTGCAAAAGCCTTTCGCAAAGATGAGAACCTAAAAATCCGGCACCACCGGTTACAAGCACTCGATTCATAGTAAAATTCCTCTGTCTTTATGCTAGTTTGAAAAAAGATTATATTTTAAAATGCAATAGATAGCACGGAAACCGTCCTTAACACCGATCTTCTTGCCCTCGTTATAGGAACGGGGATAATAGGAAATGGGCATCTCGTAGATCCGACAATGTTTTTTTGCAATCTTTGCAGTGATCTCAGGCTCGAAGCCGAAGCGTTTTTCTTCGATTTCGATGGACTGAATCAGCTCCCGGCGAAACATTTTATAACAGGTTTCCATGTCGGTCAGACCTAAGTCGGTAAAAAGATTGGACATCAAGGTCAGAAATTTATTGCCTGCGGTATGATAAAAGCGCTTGATCATATATTTCTCTCCCCGTGCGTAACGGGAACCATATACCACATCGGCATCCTTCCTTCCGCTGACAAAGGGCTCCAGCAGGCGGACAAAGTCTTTGGGATCATATTCCAGATCAGCATCCTGGATCACTACCACATCACCGGTGGCTGCCTGAAAGCCCTTGGAAAGAGCAGCGCCCTTGCCTTGGTTATATTTGTGAAAGATCAGCTTGTCGATCTTGCTGCGAAGCACTCCCTGTAGCAGATCCCGGGTGCCATCCTGTGAGCAGTCATCAACAACAATGATTTCTGTATTTTTTACACCGCAGTCGCGTACAGCATCCAGCACTGTCTCGATCGTATTTTTTTCGTTGTAGCAGGGAATGACAACTGACAATACGATATCATCCATTGTTTTTTCCATAGTATACTCCTTTGAACTCATAAAATAGTAACTCGCAATACAGGTAGTATATCATATGGAACTGGAAAAATCCATGGCATATTTGTTGAAAATAGGGGCAAAGTATACTATAATGTACGTGTTGTTGTTTGACAGCTATTTGTGATTCAGAAGAAAAATAGGAGATAAGGATATGAAGATAGCAGTAGCAGGAACAGGGTATGTGGGACTGGTAACAGGAGTATGTCTGGCAGAGCATGGACATACAGTGACCTGTGTGGATGTAGATGAAAACAAGGTAAAGATGATGGAAAACGGAAAATCTCCGATCTATGAGCCGGGGCTGGAAGAGCTGATGGTAAAAAATATGGATCATCTTTACTTCACAACAGAGTATCAGAAGGCATATGTGGATGCGGACGTTATTATTATCGCAGTGGGAACACCGGAAAAAAAGGACGGTTCTGCTAATCTGGCCTATGTATTTGGAGTGGCAGGACAGATCGCGGAGAGCATCAGCAAAGAATGTGTAGTGATCGTAAAATCGACTGTTCCGATCGGAACAAACGATGAGGTGGAACGGATCTTAAATGAAAATCCAAAGAATCTGGCGGTTCATGTAGCTTCCAATCCGGAGTTTCTGGCGCAGGGAACTGCAGTTCCAGACACCATGCATGCTTCCAGGATCGTGCTGGGTGTCAATGATGAGTTTGCGAAAGAGAAGCTTCTTGAAATGTATCAGGGCTTTGACGCGCCGGTAATGGTGTGCAACCGTAGAAGTGCAGAAATGATCAAATATGCGTCCAATGATTTTCTTGCATTAAAGATTTCCTATATGAATGAGATCGCCAATCTTTGTGAAGCGATCGGCGCCAATGTGGAAGAGGTTGCAAAGGGAATGGGCTTTGATGAAAGGATCGGGAAGAGATTCTTGCATGCAGGTATCGGGTATGGCGGCTCCTGCTTTCCCAAGGATACAAAAGCGCTCCATCATTTGTCTGCAAAGAATGGCTGTGAGATGAAAACAGTGAAAGCGGCCATCGAGGTAAATGAAGGACAAAAATATATGCTGTCCAAAAAGGCGAGAAAATATTATCCGGATTACAATGGAAAGACCGTTGCTGTACTGGGACTGACCTTTAAGCCGGGAACGGATGATCTGCGTGAAGCCCCCTCTCTTGTGAATGTACCGGTATTTCTGGAGGATGGTGCGCTTGTTAAGGCGTGGGATCCGGTAGGTGCAGAGAACTTTAAAAAACGGATTCCAGACGAAAAGATCCAGTATTGTGATACGGTTGAGGAGGCTTTGCAGGATGCAGACATCTGCTTCATTTTTACAGAGTGGAAGGAAGTAAAGGAACTGGATCTGGATAAATACGCCAAGCTGATGAAGCATCCGATCGTTATGGATGGACGAAACTGCTACCGGCTTGAGGATGTGAAAGGAGCAAAGCTCCTGTATGAAAGCATCGGACGAGAGATAGTGGACAACCGTTAGAAAAGGACAAAAGATAACTGCAAAAAAGAAAAAGGCATCGGGAACAGCAGGGGCTGTCCGGATGCCTTTTGTTGTATCACGGCTGTTATGATAAGTTTAGAATATAGCGGATACCCAGAAAGCAATGAGGATACCCAGAACTGCTCCTACAAAAACCTGCAGAGGTGTATGCCCCACAAACTCCTTTAATTTATTTTCTATGCTCACATCTTTTCCCATGTAAGAAAAAAGATCGATCATTTCGTTCAGCACCTTTGCCTGGACTCCGGTTTCCCACCGGACATTGGAAGCATCATGCATAACAACGATAGCAAAGAAAACCGAAAGGGCAAATTCAAAGCTGGCACTGCCATACTGAAAATAGGTTGCTGTAGCAAGGGCACACACAGTTGCGGAGTGTGAGCTGGGCATACCGCCGTTTCCGATCATTCGCTCAGGAACAAATTCCTTTGTGATCGCCAGATGAATGATGGTCTTTAAAACCTGAGCAATAAACCATCCCAGTGCGGCAGATATAAAAATTTCGTTGGCAGCAAGTCCTCTAAAAAAATCCATATTTTTTAATCCTTTAATCTTTTTCGTAAAACATCATAATAAGCCTATTTTACTACCATTTTTGCCGATATTCAAGGGGTGTCATATTTTCTGCCTGTCTGAACATCCTAATAAAGTAAGCGGAGCTGTGAAAGCCGCAGGCAGAGGAAATTTCTTCCACGCTTTGAGAACCAAAGCGAAGAAGCGCTTTGGCATGAGAGATGCGGCAGGCAAGAAGCTCGTTGACTGGAGTAATGCCAAAATATTTCCGATATTCCCGCACAAGATAATATTTGCTAAGAAAGAAAAGCTGTGACAGCTCATCCAACGTGATCTTTTCGGCATAATGGGAAAGAAGATATTCCCGGATCTGTATCAGCTTATTTCTGGTAGAGCCTGTCTCTGTGCTCCTCTCTCTGCTTTCGGGGAAGCAGGATGCACAAAGCTCAGTTAATAGCTTGTGAGAAAGAAGCTCTTTGTAGGGATCATTTTGCTTTTGCAGGGTAAGCAGGTCAGAAAGACATTTGTTGAATAATGCCGGATTGCCGGGGGTAAACACACAGCTGCCTCCCTGCAGGAGAAACTGGGAGTAAAATTCAGGAGCGGCAGAGCCATAAAAGTGAACCCATTTCAGCTCCCAGGGGGAGGAATGGCTGCTTTCGTGAGAATAAGGAAGGGCACAATCTATCCAGGCGCAGTCTCCCTGATGTAGCTGGTAACAATGCTCCTGACAGGTCAGGCTGCCGCTGCCGGATATGACGATGAAAAATAACAGAGAGGACAGCTTTTCACGTTTACTGACATGAGGCAGCAGGCTTTTTAAGGAACCGATTTCCTGTATATATAGGTAATGCTCCTTTGCATAGGGGGAGGGAGTGACAATGACCCTGTCAGAAGAGCTGCTTTTCATAAATGCTCCTTTCCATCTATGAGCTCTTGAAAAGCAAGAGCAATATTGTACAATTTTTGTGCAAGATTATTTGTTGATATAGATATTATATGTTGTTATACTAAAAAAATAAATAGCAAAATAATAAAATTCAAGGAGAAATAAGGAATGAAAAACGTAGCATTGATCACAGGTATTACCGGGCAGGATGGCAGCTATCTGGCAGAGTTCCTGCTGGCAAAGGGCTATGAGGTGCATGGACTGATGCGCAGACACAGCATTTCCAATACGGCAAGGATCGATCATCTGATCGCATCTGATTATTATAAAGTGAAATTCTTTTTACATTTTGCAGATATGACGGACTCCAGCAACCTGATGAGGCTGATCGCAGAGATCCGTCCTACCGAGGTGTATAATCTGGCTGCCCAGTCCCATGTAGGCATTTCCTTTGAAGTGCCGGAGTATACAGCAGAGGCTACCGGCGTAAGCACCTTAAAGCTGCTGGAGGCGATCCGCGTAAATGGAGGCAACTGCCGTTATTATCAGGCATCTACTTCTGAGCTGTTTGGCGGTCTGCCGGAAACGGCTCCGCAGAGCGAGGCAACGCCGTTTTATCCCAAGAGCCCATACGGTGTGGCAAAGCTTTATTCCTATTGGATCACGGTTAATTACCGAGAGTCCTATAATCTGTTTGCCTGCAATGGTATTTTGTTTAACCATGAGTCACCCCGCAGGGGAGAAAATTTCGTAACAAGGAAGATCACACTGGCGATTGCGGGTATTGTGGCAGGAAAACAGGAAAAGCTTTCCCTGGGAAATATGAACGCAAAGCGCGACTGGGGATTTGCCGGAGATTATGTAGAGGGAATGTGGCTGATGCTGCAGCAGGATGCGCCTGGAGATTATGTGCTGGCAACCAATGAGACGCATACAGTAAGAGAATTTGTGGAAGCGGCCTTTGAAGAGCTGGGGATCAGGATCAGATGGGAAGGCGAAGGAATCCATGAAAAAGGCATCGATGCAAGGACAGGAAGGGTTCTGGTTGATGTTAACCCAGAGTTTTACCGGCCGGCAGAGGTGGAATTTTTATGGGGCAATTCTGCAAAAGCGGAAAAAGAGCTTGGCTGGAAAAGAAAAGTAGATTTTAAAGATTTAGTTGCCATGATGATGGAAAATGATATGCAGGAAATCGCCGGAATGAGCTGTAAGGAATACAGGGAACAAAATAAATGATCAACAGTCGAGGAAGATAAAATGGAAAAATCAGATAAAATTTATGTAGCAGGGCATAGAGGACTGGTGGGAAGCGCCATCGTACGCAGTCTGAAAAAACAAGGGTATGAAAATGTGATCGGCAGAACCCACAGGGAATTAGATCTGACAGAGCAGGCCGATGTCAGGGCATTTTTTGAAAAAGAAAGACCGGATGTCGTTGTGCTGGCAGCAGCAAAGGTGGGCGGCATCAACGCGAACAATACGACACCAGCGGATTTTGCGTATGAAAATCTGCAAATTCAGTGCAATGTGATCAAGTGCTGCCATGAATACAGGGTAAAAAAGCTGCTGTTTTTGGGAAGTACCTGTATTTATCCTAAAATGACACCCCAGCCGATCACAGAAGCGGCTTTGCTGACAGGAGAGCTTGAACCTACAAATGAGGCTTATGCTATCGCTAAGATCGCAGGTCTGGAAATGTGTCGCTTTTTTAAGAAACAGTATGGGGATGATTTTATCAGCTGCATGCCCACGAATCTGTATGGTCCCTATGATAACTATGAGCTGCAGGGCTCTCATGTAATGCCGGCAATGATCCGCAAATTCCATGAGGCAAAGGTGCAGAATGCGCCAACAGTAGAACTGTGGGGAAGCGGAACACCGCTCAGGGAATTCCTTTATGTGGATGACATGGCCGATGCTTGTGTGTATCTGCTGGAGAATTACAGCGGTGAGCAGCATGTGAATATAGGAACAGGAAAAGAATTATCTATTGCAGAGCTGGCGGAACTGGTAAAGAGGACGGTAGGCTATGAAGGTGATATTGTATGGAATAAAGATATGCCTGATGGCACACCAAGAAAACTGACAGACGTGTCAAAACTTCATTCCCTTGGATGGAAGCATAAGGTGGAGCTGGAAGAAGGCGTGGGGCTGGCATATGAATGGTTTAAAGAAAATACAGATACTGCCAGAATGTAAGGGCAGCTTGAAAGGGATAGGATGATAATGAAACGGTATGGAATCATCATGGCAGGTGGAAGTGGCACCAGATTCTGGCCTTTGAGTCGAAAAAGCCTGCCGAAGCAATTTTTAAATCTGACAGGGAAGGACATTATGGTAAATGAAACCATTGACCGGCTATACCCTGTGATCGAGAAAGAAAATGTGTTTGTGGTAACCAGTAAAGAGCATGCACAGCTGACCTTTGATGAGGCTGCAGGGCGCTTGACAAAGGATCACGTTCTGGCAGAGCCGGCAGCAAGGAATACGGCTGCCTGCATTGGTTACGCGGCAATGGAGATCATAAGAAAATATGGCGATGGAGTTATGGGCATTTTTGCTTCGGATGCATATATCCGGGACGAGGAAGCGTTCCGTCAGGTGTTGGAACGGGGAATCTGTGAGGCGGAGCATTCGGACAAGCTGGTGACCATTGGCATTAAGCCTCATTTTCCGGCTACGGGTTATGGATATATCAGACGGAAAAGGGCAGATCGTCTGGAGGTTGAAGAATTTGTGGAAAAACCGGATCTAGAGACGGCAAAGCAGTATCTGGAATCGGGAAATTATTTATGGAACAGCGGAATGTTTGTGTGGAAAGCATCTGTTATTTTAAAGCAGATGGAACGGCTTCTACCTGATGTTTATGCATGTCTGGAAAAGATCGGGCAGAGCATGGGAACAGAACGGGAAAAAGAAACAATTACAGAAATTTATCCGAAAATCCCCAAAATCTCTGTGGATTATGGTATTATGGAACGAGCAGATAATGTAATCGTCCTGGAGGGAGATTTTGGCTGGAATGATGTGGGAAGTCTGGACGCCATCGAAACCCTGCATAAGCCGGATGAAAATGGGAATGTAATGTGCTGCGAAAGTATCTGTCTGGATACCAGAGGCTGCATTGGCTCGGGCAAGGAAAAGCTGATGGCATTTGTGGGTGTGGAAAACCTGATCGTGGTGGAAACAGAGGATACAGTATTGGTCTGTGACAAAAGCAGAGCACAGGATGTAAAGAAAATCGTAGAACGGTTAGAAGCAGAAGGAAAGACGCATTATCTGTAAAATAAAAATACAGAGGCATAAAATGATAAGATTTTTGCTCAGCGTTACGATATTGCCCATGATGATGGGATTTGGTTTGATCAGATTAAAAAAAGAAAAGGGAACAGGAAGTCTTAGGGAATGCTATATGCTGGGGCTGCTGTTTCTATTTCTGCTTGGAGAGGCGGCTTCCTGCGTGACAATCAAGCTGGAGGGCAGCTTCTCTTTTTATTGCAGACTATTTGCTGGCGCGGTTGGAGTGAGTGTGCTGCTTTCTCTTTTGACAGGCTGGAAAGTGCCAATGCAGCTGTGGGAAAGTGGGAAAAAGCAGGCTGCGGAGCTGAAAGTTTTATGGAAAGAGCCGGGAATGTGGAGAGTGCTGGTAATAGCAACGGGGCTTTTGGCAGTACTGCCGGTGGCTGGAAGCTTTTTATACGTGCCTGATACTGGCAGCAGTACTATGGCAGAGACGATTTTGGCAACTACAGGGACGGATACGGTTTTCTTATATAATCCGGTAACGGGCAGGGCACTGGAATATGGTATGTATCCGATCTATAAGCTTGCCTGCCTTCCGCTGATCTATAGTGCACTATATGAACTGTCAGGCATGGCACTTCCGGTCTTTTTATATAAGGCGGTATCCTTCTGGATGGTATTGGTCTGGCTGGTGGTGCTGTCTTTGTGGGGCGAGACTCTGTTTGGTGGAAACAAAGAGAAAAAGTGTGTGTTTCTGCTTCTGGCAGAGGTGCTTCTTGTAACCGGGGATGGGGATAAGAGCACGCTGGCATACGGACTGCTTCATGGCGGCTTTAAAGGAGAAACGCTGGCTGCTCTGGTTGTTGCCTTTGGCGTATATATGATATATCAGCTGTCAGAGGAAAAAGAAATCTGGTATCGCTTTATGGGACTGCTGCTGGCTGCCTGTGGATTTTTGGTGGCGCGTCCCTTGTTTTTGCCTGGGGGATTTGTCTATGTGGCAGGAAACTCAGGGAGAGAGTGGACACTGCTTGCACTGGCGGTTTTTGCCCTGTACCTGTCCAGAGAAAAGAGAAGAAAAAAATGGAAAACACAAGAGGTTGTTTTTCTGGGGATCTGTCTGTTTGCCGGATTGGCAGCAGGCGGCGCTTTTTCTCTTCTGGGAATTGCTTATGCAGGAACCTGCCTTTTTGGAGGTGCGGAGGATCGGAAAAAAGCGGTATCCATGCTGATCGGGCTGGTGCTTCTTTTCTGCTTTGCCGGCACTGTGCTTCCATTTAGAGGAGACTGTGTGAAAACGACCGATGTTCCTGTAGGCGATGTGGAAATACTGGATAGAATAGCACAGCTTACAGAAAACTACGAGGGAGAAGTGCTGCTGGCGGCACCGGAAAATGTTATGGAGCAGGCAAGACTCTATTGTGACAGGGTCATACTCCCTTATGGAAAGGATCTGTGGCATGAAGCTTGCAACCGGGAAATTGCAGATGTATATACAGATCAGGAGCTGCTTTTGTTTGAACAGATGAAAACAGATTATATGCAGCCGGATGCCATTGCGGCTATGGCGGCAGAAATGCATTGCCATATTCTGGTTATGAGGGAAGAAATGAGTGAAGAAGCAGGAGTGCGGGGAGGCTGGAAGCAGGCTGAGGGAGCTGAGGGCTATGCAGTTTACTACAAGCAGTGATAACTTCCCAAATGACAGAAACTATGATAAAATGAGAAATATATGGAAAATGGAAATTGATCTAACTGGGAGAAAAATACATGAAATTATTGAGTGTGATCATTCCCTGCTATAATGAAGAGGAAAATGTGCCGTATTTTTATCAGGAGCTGCTAAAGCAGGAGGAGGCACTGAGAGAACGTGATATTTGTCTGGAACTGATCTATGTGGATGATGGTTCTAAGGACAAAACTGTAGAGGAAGTAAAAAAGCTGCACGAAAAGGATGAAAGAGTGCATCTGGTTTCTTTTTCCAGAAATTTTGGGAAGGAAGCAGGCATTTATGCAGGACTGAAAAAGGCAGCAGGAGACTATGTGGTACTGATGGATGCAGATCTTCAGGATCCGCCGGCATTGCTTCCCAAGATGCTGTATTATCTGGAGGAAGAAGGTTATGATTCTGTGGCAACAAGGCGTGTGACCAGAAAGGGAGAGCCGGTGATCCGCTCCTTTTTCGCCAGACGGTTTTACGCATTGATGAAACGGATTTCCCAGACAGAAATTGTGGATGGTGCCCGTGATTACCGTCTGATGAAGCGCCCGGTGGTAGATGCGATCCTTTCTATGACAGAGTATAACCGTTTTACAAAAGGGATTTTTGGCTGGGTTGGTTTTCAGACAAAATGGCTGGAATATGAAAATATAGAGCGTACCAAGGGAGAAACAAAATGGAATTTCTGGAAGCTGTTTTTGTATTCTCTGGATGGAATACTGGCCTTTTCCACAATGCCTCTTGCCTTTGTGTCAGTCATTGGTCTGATCTTTTGCCTGCTGGCATTTGCACTGATTGTAGTTACCATTGTCCGTACGGTGATTTTTGGCGATCCTACTTCCGGGTGGCCCTCTCTTGTGTGCATTATTTCCCTGATCAGCGGCGTACAGCTTCTGTGCCTTGGCATCGTAGGACAATATTTGTCTAAAATGTATATGGAAGTAAAAAACAGACCAATTTATTTAGTAAAAGAAGAACTCTGATCTGCGGAAGCGGGCAGAGAGATAAGAAGATGGGATATGGAAAACAAGGTAAGCATTATTGTACCAGTTTACAATGCGCAGGATTTTTTAAAAGAAACCATTGCCGCTGTCCGTGGGCAGCAGGAAAAAAACTGGGAGCTGCTTTTGGTAGATGATTGTTCTACAGACGGAAGCAGACAGCTGATAAAGCAGTATGCGGAAGAAGATAAAAGGATCAGGCCGGTGCTTCTGAGTAAAAACTGTGGGGCGGCAGAGGCGAGAAACCGGGGCGTGGAAGAAGCAGAAGGAAGATATATCGCTTTTCTGGATGCAGATGATCTGTGGAAGCCAGAACGCCTTTCTGCTGAACTGGCATATATGAAGCAGAAGGATGCGGCTTTTGTATTCTGCGGTTATGAGTTTGCAGATGAGAAGGGAAAGGGGACAGGAAAGATCGTGCATGTGCCGAAGAAGCTGAATTATCATCAGGCATTAAAAAATACAACGATCTTTACATCAACGGTGTTGTTTGATACGGAAAAGATTTCCAGACAGCTGCTTAGGATGCCCCTTGTGAAAAGTGAAGATACTGCTGCGTGGTGGAATATCCTGCGGCATGGATATACAGCATATGGACTGGATGAAAATCTGGTGCTCTACAGGAGAAGCGCAGGGACGCTTTCCTCTAATAAGCTGGAGGCGATCCGCAGGATATGGAATCTTTACCGCAGGGTGGAGCAGCTGAGCGTGGCTTACAGCTTATATAATTTTGTATTCTACGCAGTGCGGGCAGTGCTGCGGAGAGTCTGAGGAGTAAAATACAATGAGAAAATTGGAAACATATAAAAGACTGATCCTGCTTGCTATGTCCTCTATCTGCATAGCATTGCAGCTTGGCATCTATGCGTTATTCTGGTATGGCTATTATAGTGAAAGGATGTATCTGAAATTTTATTTTAAAGGACATCTGCTTATGCTGTTTGTATATGCGGTGCTGCTATTTTTCTTCTCCCAGATGTATGGTGGTATGAAGGTAGGTTATCTGCGTGCTGGAGAGGTAATGTTTTCCCAGGTGTTTGCTACCCTTTGCGTGAATGTGATCACCTATTTGCAGATGTGTCTGATGGTGCGGGGATTTCTGGATATTATGCCGCTGTTTTATATGACTCTGGCAGAGGTGGCAGTGATCATTTTGTGGACGAGGGCAAGCTCGGCAATTTACAGAAGAATTTATTCTCCCAGAAATATGCTGGTAATACATGGAGATCGTCCTGTAGAGGATATTCTGCATAAATTCGCAACCCGGAAGGATAAATACCGTGTTAATAAATGTATGCACATCAGACAGGGAATTTGGGAGATCTGTCAGGAAATTGAGACAGGCTATGATGCGGTAGTGCTCTGGGATATTCCGGCAGAGGTAAGAAACAAGATTTATAAATACTGCTTTGGAAAAAACATCCGGGTCTATATTATGCCGAAAATACCGGACATTCTGATCAAGGGAGCAGAACAGCTGCATTTGTTTGATACACCGATCCTTTTGACCAGAGAATATGTTCTGAGCGTGGAACAGCGTATGGCGAAGCGTACCATCGACTTTGTGTGTGCGCTCCTGCTCTGTGTGATCTCTTCGCCGATCATGCTCCTTACAGCGATTGCCATTAAGCTCTATGACAGGGGGCCTGTTTTGTACAAGCAGGTGCGTTGTACAAGGGATATGAAGGAATTTTATATTTTGAAATTCCGCAGCATGAGAACGGATGCAGAAAAGGATGGGGTAGCGCGCCTTGCCTCAAAAAACGATGACCGGATCACACCTGTCGGCAAATTTATCCGCATGGTGCGCATTGATGAGCTGCCTCAGTTATTCAATATTTTAAAGGGGGAGATGACCTTTATCGGACCAAGACCGGAGCGGCCGGAGATCATCAAACAATATATTGAAGAAATGCCGGAATTTGTTTTTCGCACCAAAGTAAAAGCAGGGCTGGCAGGCTATGCACAGGTATATGGGAAATATAATACAACTCCCTATGATAAATTAAAACTGGATTTATTTTATATCGAAAATTATTCCGTGTGGCTGGATATCAAGCTGATGCTTTTGACGCTCAAGATATTGTTTAAACCGGAAAGCACCGAAGGCGTGGACAGCAGTCAGACAACGGCATTAAAGAAATAAAAATAGCAGTCAACAAAAATGATCAGATAAAAGAGGACAGGATGACAAAGCAGGAATGGATGAATGAGGGCATTGACCTAAAGCTGACGATGCTGCTGTATCGTAAGAAAATATGGATTTCTATCGTAGGTGCACTGGCAGGGGCAGTCTTTGCCGGAGGACTCTATTTTCTGTTGCACGTTGTCTATGCTCCGGCAAGGGAATACGAAGCGGTATCAGAGCTGTATCTGACCTTTGCAAAGGATGATGATGGGGATGCTTATCAGTATTATAATGGTTATACATGGAATGATCTGATGGGAACAGAGCCGATCCTGGATCGGATCATGGAAGAACTGGGCGATACTTCCCTTTCGCGGGAACAGGTCAGGGCGGCAGTCAGTGCAGATATTTTGTCAGATATCCGTCTGCTGACGGTCACGGTTACCACCAATCAGCTGGACGAGAGCGAGAAAATCATCCGTGCTGCAGAGAAAGCATTGATCGGCTTTGGTGAGGAAATGATAGAATTTGACCGGATCGAAGTGATCAGACATGGACAGGCACAGCTCGTGGTAGTAGAGGATGAGACAGTGCGTGCGGTAATAGCCGGTGCTGTGATCGGTTTTTTGCTGTCGCTGATCGGACTTGCTTTTGCATATGTTGTAGATGATTCGATCTATGTGCCCTCCGATTTTGAAAAAAGATATGGATATCCTGTGCTGGGTGTAAGATTTGCAGGAAATGAGGCACTGGGACAAAAAGAGCTTTGGGAGCATATACAGCTGGTAAAGGAAAAAAAGAAAGAGGTGCAGACCATCTGCCTGGCATCCCTGCCGGAAGCGCTGGATGCACTGAAGCAGGAAGAATATAAAAAAACGAGTGTTATTTTTGAAATTCCTTATGGGAGAGGCAATGGCAAGCTGATCGAACGCTGTATGGCGGAAGCTGCATTTCTGGAACGGGAGATAGTAGGTGCAGTGATCATGGACGCGGAGGAGCATTTATACCGTCAGTATTTTGCGGCCTTCGCCTGCGGCAGAAAGCAAAAGAAAGCCGAAAGAGCGGAGAAATCAGAAAAACAGGGATCAGGACAATAGAAATGAAGCTACAGCTGCTTATCTCTGCGGTAGATCAGATACCGTCAGAGCTTATCGAAAAAATGAATGTCCGCAGTGATGCGGTTTTGATCAATCAGTGCGACCATTTTGCCTATGAGGAGATCGCATGGCATGGGCATACAGTAAAGGTGTACTCCCTTTCGGAAAAGGGTGTGGGACTGAGCAGAAACAATGCACTCATGCGTGCAGACGGAGACATTTGCCTGTTTGCGGATGAAGATATCCGCTATGCGGATGACTATGAAGAAAAGGTTCTGCAGGAATTTGAAAAGCACCCGGAAGCGGACATGCTTTTGTTTAATGTAGAGGTGTGCGAGGAAAGAAGAACGTATTACAATGACAGCTTCGGAAGGGTGCGGCTGCATAACTGCGGCAGGTATGCGGCATACAGCTTTGCGATGCGTACGGATGTACTGCACCGGAAAAACATTGCTTTTTCGCTTTTGTTTGGCGGAGGAGCACGTTACAGCAACGGCGAGGACAGTCTGTTTATCCGTGACTGCATCCGAAGCGGCATGAAGGTTTATAAAACACCGGTTGTGATCGGAAGGGAAGAAGCGCGTAAGTCCACGTGGTTTTCGGGCTATCACGAAAAGTTTTTCTTTGACAGGGGTGTTTTGTATGAGCATTTGTACGGAAAGCTGGCAAAGCCCATCGCACTGTGTTTTTTGCTGAAGCATCGTGACATCATGTGCAATGAGATACCGGTCAGACGGGCATATGAGCTGATGTGCGAGGGGCTTAGGGAAGCGAGAAAATAAGAGGAAAGTTATGATCGTATATATCGTATTGACGATACTGACAGTGGGAATAGCAGCTTTTATCAGAAAGCAGGAAAATACAGGGGTCTGCCCTATGACAAGACAGCAGGCGTGCAATTATGTATGCCTGTTTGCTATTTTTCTGCTTCTTTTTGGCGTGTCGGCATGCCGTTATCAGGTAGGAAATGACTACAGCCGTTACGAGGAATTTTTTCATCTGATCCCGCTAAAGCAGGTTGTACCAACGGAATTTGGCTTCAATGCGATCGTGCTGCTGATGCAGTTTTTGTTTGGTACTGATACCAAGCTGACGATCTTTGCACTGTTTGCTTTTGTGACGGTCCTGTTTATGTTAAAGGCGATCTATGACCAGAGTGAGGACTTTTTGTTCTCATTTTTCTTATTTATGACGCTTAGCTATTATTTTCAGAGTCTGAATACCGTGCGGTACTATTTTGCATGGGCAGTGGCAGTGTTTTCCATGAAATATGTGCTGAGGGGACAATATGGAAAATTCATTCTGCTGATACTTCCTGCGGCAGCGATACACAAATCCGTACTCCTTGTGATTCCGGTGTATCTGCTGGCAGCACATAGCTGGAAGAAATGGCAGCTTTTGCTGCTGGCGCTTGCTTCGTTAAGCGGTCTTTTTTTGCAGGATCTGTATTTAAGGATCATAATCCGTCTCTATCCAAGCTATGAAGATACGGCGTATCTGGACGGAGGAACTTCCTTGATCAATATTTTGAGGATCGCCGGAGTGTTTTTGCTGACCCTTTTGTATTATAAGGCGGCAGTTGCGGAGCATAAGCAAAACCGTTTTTACTTTCACTTAAATGTCTTTGCGCTGCTTTTGTATACCTGCGGTTCTTTTGTTCCGGAGATCTCAAGAGTTGGATATTATATGACGGCAGGACATATCTTTCTGCTGCCATCGGTGATCCGGCGGATTCCGTCTAAGAGACAGAGATGGTTCTGGAAAATAGCTGTGATCGGGGCAGCGGTTTTGTATTTTGCGATTTTTCTGATCAAGGCACAGGATCTGCTCGTGCGGATCGTGCCGTATCATACATGGATTTTCCCAGGGGAGCTGGGCAGAGAGGTAGGATAAAAATGAAACAGATTTCGTTCAGCATTATCGTGGTCTGCTTAAATGCAGGAGAAGAGCTGTTAAAAACAGTAAACAGTGTATTGGAGCAGACTTATCCAAAGTATGAGATCATCGTCAAGGACGGCATGTCCGCAGACGGCTCTTATGAACGGCTGCCATCGGATGCCCGCATCAAAATGATCCGGCAGAAGGACAAAGGAATTTATGATGCCATGAATCAGGCGGTCACACTGGCTGGCGGCGATTATCTGCTGTTTTTGAACTGCGGTGATTATTTATACGATAAAAAAGTACTGGAAAAGGTCAGTGCATGGATTGCAACCGATAAAGCGTCTTCCGAAATTTACTACGGTGATATTTATAATCGGGCTGTCGGTGCTAAGATAGCGTCCAATCCAAGCATCAATGCATTTGCGTGCTATCGGAATCTTCCGTGTCATCAGGCATGCTTTTATGCCAATGCGCTGATGCGGCGCAGAGACTATGATATCCGGTATCGGGTGCGGGCAGATTACGATCATTTTCTTGCCTGCTATTTTGAAGACGGTATCAGACCGGTTGCCATGCAGCTGCTCGTTTCTTCTTACGAGGGAGGCGGATATTCCGAAACAAAGGAGAACCTGAAGCGTTCTGCCAAAGAGCATACGGAGATTGTCAATCGGTATATGAAAAGAAGCCAGATCATTCGCTACAGACTGCTGCTGCTTTTGTCGCTGGCGCCGCTGCGTGCGAAGATTGCACAAAGTGAAAGGCTGTCCGGCGTTTACAATCGTTTGAAGGAGATCGTTTACCGCAGGAGGAGCCGGCGGTGAAACGGATGTTGGAGGGATTAGGGTAAGAGTATGAAGGTGCTGTGGCTTTGTAATATCATGCTTCCGGTCATTGCCGAAAGTCTCGGATACTGTGCCAGCAACAAAGAGGGCTGGCTTTCCGGTCTGGCTGCACGGATGGGCATAGAAGAAAATACGGATATTGAGCTTGGCGTCTGCTTTCCGGTATCGGGTGAGCGTCTAATGGGGACGCTTTTGTATGGAAAAAGGAAAACGCTGACGTATTATGGCTTCCCGGAAAATACGGTGAAGCCGGAGTGCTATGAAACCGAGACAGAGAAGCATCTGACATGGATTTTGGAAGAATTTCAGCCGGATGTCGTACACTGCTTCGGAACGGAATATCCGCATACGCTTGCTATGACAAGAGCGTTTCAAAGACCGGAACGGACACTGATCGGTATACAGGGGCTTTGTTTTGTGTATGCAGATTTCTACATGGCGGATCTGCCTGAGAAAATTCAGGATCGGATTTTGCTGCGGGATTTCTTAAAGCAGGACGGTCTTAAAATGCAGCAGAAAAAATACCGGATGCGGGGAAGCTTTGAGCAGGAAGCATTAAAGAACACGCTGCATGTGACCGGGCGTACAGACTGGGATAAAAAGTGGACACAGGCGGTGAATCCAGATGCAGCGTATCATTTTATGAATGAAACGCTTCGTGCACCGTTTTATAAAGCTCAGTGGAGGGCAGATGCGTGCGAGAAATACAGCATCTTTTTAAGTCAGGGCAATTATCCGATCAAAGGGCTTCATTATATGCTGCAGGCGATGCCGGAGATTTTGAAAAAATATCCTGCTGCGCATCTTTATGTGGCAGGTGATGAGATCACCCGGTTTGGTTCGTGGAAGGAAAAGCTGAAGATTTCCAATTACGGAAAATATTTGTTAGAGCTGATACAGCAGAATAAACTGCAGCAGGCAGTGACATTCTGCGGCAGACTGGATGCGCAGGAAATGCTGATGAGATTTTTAAAAAGTCATGTGTTTGTATCGCCGTCTGCCATCGAAAATTCGCCGAATTCCGTAGGAGAGGCGATGCTGCTTGGGATGCCGGTAGTCAGCTCGCGCGTAGGCGGCGTGCATAATATGCTGACCGATCAGGAAGAAGGCTTTTTGTATGAAACCGCAGATGTAGGCGCACTGGCGGGATGTATCTATGCTGTCTTTGATGAAAAAAATCAGGAAGAAGTATACCGGATGGGACAGCGTGCGCGCAGTCATGCTCTGCGGACTCATGACCCTGAAAAAAATTACAGACGCCTGTTGGAGATTTATCATGAAATTAACCTTTGTATCTAATTATATCAACCATCACCAGATTCCGCTTTCCCAAATACTGTATGAGCATTTAGGGGCGGATTATCATTTCATCCAGACGGAAAAGATGGAAGCGGAGCGGACACAGATGGGATGGGGAATTGACAAGAGCAGGCTTCCCTACTTAAAATGCTGGTACGAAGAAGCGAAGGTGTGTGAAGCACTTGTGATGGAAAGCGATGTCGTGATCTTCGGCGGTGTTGAGGAGGAGCGTTATATCGAAAAGCGCCTGCTTGCGGGAAAGCCCGTCATCCGCTACAGCGAGAGGCTGTACCGCGAGGGACAGTGGAAGGCGATTTCGCCGCGCGGGCTTATCAAAAAATACAAAGACCATACAAGATACCGCGATCAGGACGTTTATCTGCTCTGCTCCGGCGCTTATGTGGCATCCGATTTTCATATCGTGCGTGCCTACCCGGACAAAATGTACAAATGGGGATATTTCACCGAAGCAAAGCAATACGATGTGGATAAATTATTCCAGAAAAAGGCAGAAAATAAAAACGCGTCGGGGAAAAGATGTGCCGAAATTTTGTTTGCGGGACGGTTTCTTCCGCTGAAGCATCCCGAATATGCGCTTTTGCTTGCAGAGCGCCTGAAAAAAAAGAAAATTCCCTTTCATGTGACGATGGTAGGGGGAGGCGAATCAGAAGAAAGGCTGCATGCACAGACAAAGCAGCTTGGACTTGAGGGAGCGGTTTCCTTTACCGGATTTCAAAAGCCGGAGACGGTGCGCACTTATATGGAGAGGGCGGATATTTTTCTGATGACGAGCAATTATCTGGAAGGCTGGGGCGCGGTGTTGAATGAAGCCATGAACAGCGGCTGTGCGGTCATTGCGGATGCGAAGGTGGGTGCAGTTCCCTTTTTGCTGGAACATGAAAAAAATGGTATGGTCTATGCGGACGGCAGTCTGGAAGAATTTCTTTCCTATGGGGAGCGTCTTGCACAGGATGGATGTCTTAGGGAAAGACTTGGACGCAATGCATATGACACGATCGTCACTTTATGGAACCCGAAAAATGCGGCAGAGAGTCTGCTGGCATTTGCAGAGGGGATCCTGCGGGGTGAAAGATGCGAAAAGCAGGAAGGACCTCTCAGCAAGGCACTTGTCATTTCACCGCGAAAAGGGTATTCTTATACGAGAAGAAACGGATAGTGTGTCCATCCGCCGGAGAAAAGGAATGCTTATGAATGACAGAATTTATGTGTGTCATACGTTTTACAATGTGTATGTCACGCTTTTAAAAGAAATGAATCTTCCGAAGGAAGAGCGGGGAAGAGCGGATATTGCGCTCAGCACCATTTCCACGGATTTTACAGGCTTAAAGGAGCGGCTGGAGCAAAGCGGCATGTTTGGGAGTGTTTATCTGCTGGAAGAAAAGAAGGACAGTTTTTTCCCGGAGCTTATGAAATATAAAAAAAATTATGGAAATATCGGAAAACATCTTGTAAACCGTATGATCTATACCAAAAAGCTCGGAAAGCTGGAAGAAGCGTACATGACAGTGGATTTTAAGCAGTATAACGATGTGTATGTATATTGTGACAGCGATCCGATCGGCTATTATTTAAGCTACCGTCATATTTATTATCATGCGCTGGAGGACGGGCTGGACTGCTTGAAATATCTGGACGGTGCTCATTATGATAACCGCGGACATTTTAAGCTGAAGGCATTTTTGTCATCGCTGAATCTGATCTTTATACAGAATGGCTACGGAAAATATTGTCTGGATATGGAGGTCAATGATCTGTCCTGTCTGCGCCATACCTGCCCGAAATACAAGGTAGTGCCGCGAAAGCCGCTGGAGAAAAATCTTGACCGTGACCAGAAGCTTTTGCTTCTGCGGGTATTTATGGAGGATGCGGACGCTTTTTTGCAGAAGCTTTCCGAAAAGGCAGAGGGAGACTGTATTTTGTTTTTAACCCAGCCTCATCCGCAGGATGAGAAGGCAAGGGTGCAGATCTGTCATGATATCATACGGGATTACTGCGAAGGGTATCATGTCGTGATCAAACCGCATCCGAGAGACCTGATCGATTACGAAGCGCTTCGCCCGGACTGTACGGTTATCAAAGGAAGATTTCCGGTGGAGGTGCTGAACTTTTTGGAAGGGGTGCATTTCAAAAAGGTAATTTCCGTTGCGACAACCGCATTGGATACGATTGATTTTGCAGAGGAGAAGATCAATCTGGGCGATTCCTTCTGGGATCAGTATGAGGATCCGGAAAAACATAATTGGAGAACAGTGTAATGAAAATTTTGAAAAAGCTCATGATAATCATGAATGCCAAGCAGAAGCGGATGATGGGACTTCTGCTTGTGATGATGGTGTTTGGTGCATTTCTGGAAACGGCAAGCATTTCTTTGATCATACCGGTGATGACGCTTGTGCTCAGTCCGAATGCGGTAGAAGAAAATGCCCTGATGGCAGGCGTATATCACGGTCTCGGCATGACAAGCGCAAGGCAGTTTACGGTCTTTGTCATGGGAGCGATGGTGCTTGCCTTTGTTCTGAAAAATCTGTTTTTATTTTTGCTGCAGAAGATGATGTATCGTTTTGTATACAAAAATCAGTTTGAAACACAGGAAAAGATGCTGCGCAGCTTTGTAAAGCGGGATTATGAATTTTATTTAAACATTGAAACATCGACGATCCAGCGTATCATTGCGGCCGATGTCGTAAATGCGTATCTGCTCATTTTGTCGCTGCTTCAGATCCTTTCGGAATGTGCGGTATTTGTCATGCTGGCAGTCGCACTTCTGCTCGTGGATTTCAAGATGACGCTTGTGATCGCAGGGCTTCTTATCGTAACGCTCGCTGTTATCAAGGAGGTCATCAAGCCGATCATGAACCGTACCGGAAAGGAAAATCAGGATTATGCCAGTCTGATCTATCAGTGGCTTTCCCAGACGGTAGGCGGCATCAAGGAAATTAAAATTATCGGAAAAGAAAATTATTTTATTCAGGAATATGCGGAGCGGGGCTCTCACTATGTAGCGGCTATGGAACGTCTGAATCTGTTCAGCAATGCACCGAAGCTGCTCATTGAAACGGTATGTATTGCCGGTATGGTGGCTTATATGCTGGTGATCGTTATGATGGGAAAGGATTTGACGGAAATGATGCCGGCACTTTCCGCTTTTGCAATGGCAGCCGTCCGCCTGATGCCGTCGGCAAACCGTATCAATAATCAGCTGACGCAGCTTGCATATTATGAGCCGTTTTTTATGAATGTCAGTGACAATCTGTTAGAGGAGACAAACGAAGAAAATACGGACATGTCGTATGCGAAGGAAGCGGCAAAGCTTCCGGTGGAAAAAGAGATTGTACTGGAAAATATCACCTATGCATATCCAAACACGGATAAGCTGATCTTTGATCATGCGCAGATGACGATTCCGGTTGGAAGCTCGGTCGGAATTGTCGGCGGTTCCGGTTCCGGCAAAACGACCATTGTGGATATTCTTTTAGGATTATTAAAGGTGAAAGAGGGAACGATTCGGGCAGACGGCGTCGATGTGATGAAACATTACCGCGGCTGGCTGAAAAATATCGGTTATATTCCCCAGATGATCTTTCTTTTGGATGACGATATCCGAAAAAATGTGGCATTCGGTGTGCCGGAGGAAGAGATTGACGAAGAGCGGCTTTGGTATGCTTTAAAGGAAGCGCAGCTGGATGAATTTGTGAAAACGCTTCCGGAGGGAGTGCATACAGGAATCGGAGAACGAGGAATCCGTTTATCCGGCGGACAGCGGCAGCGTATCGGTATTGCAAGGGCGCTGTACAACGACCCGGAGGTGCTGATTTTGGACGAAGCGACTTCCGCGCTGGATAACGACACGGAGGCTGCCATCATGGACTCTATCAACCGTTTTCAGGGCAAAAAGACGCTTATCATCATTGCACACAGGTTACAGACGATTGAAAAATGCGATATGGTCTATCGGGTAGAAGGCGGAAAGATCAGTAAAGAGCGGTAAAAAGGTTCGGCGCAGCTACAGTGCGGTCGTATCAAAGTGACAGGAGTGTCATATGAAGCTGAGTATTATCGTGCCGTTTTATAATATGGCAGCAGACGGAAAACTGAATTATTGTATGGAATCGCTCATAAATCAGACGCTCGAGGATTATGAGATCCTGGCGGTGGATGACTGTTCGCAGGATGAGACGTATGTACGGCTTTTGGAGTATGAAAAGCAGTATCCGGGTAAGGTACGAGTGCTTCAGACACCGAAAAACAAAAAGCAGGGCGGTGCCAGAAATCTGGGCATTACACAGGCGAAGGGCGAGTGGATCGGCTTTATGGACGGGGATGACTGGGCGGCACCGGATATGTATGAAAAGCTATGGAAAAAAGCACAGGAAAGCGGAGCGGATGTGGTCGGCTGTGATCTGCACCGGACTGGGGAGCACAGCATGAAGATCGGTCAGATCGTGGATGCCAATACGATGGATCAGACCGGTATTTTGGATGAAGAGCGCTACCGCAGGCTGATGCTGAATCCGTGCAGCATGGTCATCAAGATTTACAAAAAGTGTGTGATCGACCGCTATGAGCTGCGGTTCCCGGAAGAAATGTTTTATGAGGACAACTGTGCAGGTCCTGTCTGGATGCTGCATTTTCGGCACTTCGAAAAAGTGCAGGAGCCGCTTTATTATTATTATCAGGATGCATCCTCTACGACCCACTATATTAGTGAGGCAAAGTGCAGGGACCGGATGAGGGCAGGAAAGCTGCTCGTTGAGCAGTGCAGGCAGTACGGTTTTTATGAGCCGTATTATCGGGAACTGGAATTTGCATTTACAAAGCTGTATTATGTCAATACGCTGTTTACCTATGTGATCGGTGTAAAGAGACAGAAGCTGTCTTTTTTGGAGGATTTGAAACGGGGAATGCTGGAAGAATTTCCTGATTTTCAGAAAAATTCTTATTTTCAGGATGGGTTTGATGCCGAGCAGAAAAAACTGGTCGGTCTCCATATGAAATCAAGTCTTTTGTTTTGGGGATATTATAAGATGCTGAGCGGGTATCGGAAGATAAGGAAGATGAGGAACAAAGGTTTGCCAACGTAAAGGACTTGTGATAAAATAAATTAAATTGTGTATCAATGTGCGGAAATGGGCACTTTTAGAAATTGGAGGATGGCAATGTTAAACGATAAGACCATATTGATTACCGGAGGAACCGGATCGTTTGGAAAATGCTTTACAAAATATGTATTGGAACATTATAACCCTAAAAAGATCATCATTTATTCCAGAGATGAGTTCAAACAGTTTTTGATGCAGAACGAGTTTAAAGAGCTGAACAAAAAGAATCAGCTCCGCTTCTTCATCGGAGACGTAAGAGATAAAGAACGGTTAAAGAGAGCTTTTGAAGGTGTGGATTATGTCATTCATGCGGCGGCATTAAAGCAGGTGCCTGCGTGTGAGTATAACCCGGATGAGGCGATCAAGACCAATATCCACGGCGCGCAGAATATCATTGATGCAGCGTTGGATTCCGGAAGCGTGAAAAAGGTGGTTGCGCTGTCCACGGATAAGGCAGTCAATCCGGTCAATCTTTACGGCGGAACGAAGCTTGTATCGGACAAGCTGTTCATTGCAGCAAATGCATATGCAGGAGCAAAGGATATCAGCTTTTCGATCGTGCGCTATGGAAACGTGGCAGGAAGCCGCGGATCGGTCATTCCGTTCTTTCATAATATCATTAAAAATGGCAAAAAGGAGCTGCCGATTACCGATTACCGTATGACAAGATTCTGGATCAGCTTAACACAGGGTGTTGAGCTTGTCATCAAGGCGCTGGAAGAAGCAAAGGGAGGAGAAACCTTTATTTCCAAAATACCGTCCTTTAAGATCACCGATCTGGCACAGGCAATGCTGCCGGGCTGTGAAATGCCGGAGGTAGGTATCCGTGAGGGTGAAAAGCTGCATGAGATCATGGTAACGGTAGAGGATTCCATGACAACTTATGAGTATGAGAAGCATTTCATTGTTTACCCGCAGATGGTATGGAGCGAGAGCCGCAGACCGCATCCGACAGGAAAGCGTGTGCCAGAAGGATTTTCGTATAGTTCGGGTAATAATACGCAGTGGCTTTCCGTGGAAGAGATCCGGGAGCTTTTGAAAACCGTTGATTTAGAAAAATAAGCATATTTGAAAAGATGGGATATATAAAAGATAAGAATCCCTGTGGCGAATTCTACTATCCGTAATAAGCCCAGGGGTTCTTGTTTTTTATGTTGCAAAAGGAGCAAGAGAATGATGGAAAAACCTGCAATTTTAGGCGGAAAGCCGGTTCGGGAAACAAAATTATTTTATGGACACCAATACATTGACGAGGCTGATATTCAGGCGGTCGTAAACGTGCTGAAAAGTGATTTTTTAACGTGCGGACCGGAGATCACACGGCTGCAGGATAAGCTGTGCGGTCTTACTAAGGCAAAGCATGCAGTCGTATGCAGCAATGGAACCGCAGCACTGCACATGGCATGTCAGGCAGCGGGTATCGGAGAGGGTGATGAGGTGATCACGACTCCGATCACCTTTGCGGCATCGGCAAACTGTGCCCTCTACTGCGGTGCGAAGCCTGTTTTTGCAGATATTGATCCAAAGACCTATAATATCAGCCCAGACAGTGTTCTGGAAAAAATTACCGATGCCACAAAAGCAGTGGTGGCAGTGGATTTTACCGGACAGGCAGTGGAGCTGGAGCGCCTGTTAAAGATCTGTCATGAGAGGGGCATTTTGCTGATCGAGGACGCTGCCCATTCGATCGGTACGCGCTATGATGGTAGGTGGGTAGGCTCGATCGCGGATATGACGACGTTCAGCTTTCATCCGGTGAAAACCGTGACCGGAGGCGAGGGCGGCGCGGTTCTGACGAATGATGAAGAGCTGTATACAAAATTAAAACTGTTTCAGACACACGGAATTACGAGAGAGGAATCGCTTCTTGAGCATCCGTCCCACGGAAGCTGGTATTATGAGCAGATCGAGCTTGGCATGAATTACCGCATGACGGATATGCAGGCAGCGCTGATCAGCAGTCAGTTAGATAAGCTGGATGCGTTTTCGAAAAGACGAAAAGAAATTGTAGAAAAATATAATGAAGCATTTTTAAGGCTGCCGGAGATTTGTGTACAGGAGGAAATTCCGCAGTCCGATACGACGAGGCATTTGTATATCCTGCGTCTTATGCCGGAAAGGCTGAGTATTGACCGAAAAGGCTTTTTTGAAGCAATGGCTGCGGAAAATATATGCTGCAATGTACATTACATTCCGGTGTACTGGCATCCGTATTATGAAAAGCTCGGCTATCAAAAGGGCATTTGTCCGCAGGCAGAAAAGCTGTACCATGAAATGATGAGCCTGCCGCTCTATCCGGCGATGACGGATCAGGATGCTGCGGATGTGATAACGGCAGTTGAAAAGCTGTGTGCATATTATCGGAAATAGGGGAAAGCAATATGAAAAAACGAATCGCAGTCATTACGGCAAGGGGCGGAAGCAAGCGGATACCGAAAAAAAATATCCGCGCTTTCTGCGGCAGACCGATCATAGAGTATTCCATTGAAGCAGCACAGAAAAGCGGATTGTTTGATGAAGTGATGGTTTCAACGGACAGTGAAGAGATCGCAGAGATCGCAAAAGCGGCAGGAGCGGCGCTTCCCTTTATGCGGAGTGCGGAAAATGCAGGAGACTATGCCTCTACTGCCGATGTACTTTTCGAAGTGCTTACCGAGTATGAAAAGAAAGGAAAGTGCTTTGATACGGTATGCTGTCTTTATCCGACCGCGCCGTTTGTGACGGCAGAAAAATTAAAGCGGGCGGTTGCACTGTTAGAGGAACGGGATGTGGACAGTGTCGTTCCGGTGGTGCGTTATTCCTTTCCGCCGCAAAGGGCATTTGTGGTGCGGGATGGATTTACGGTCATGAAATATCCTGAGCATGCAGTGACGCGTTCGCAGGATCTGGAACCGTATTTCCACGACTGCGGACAGTTTTACTGTATGCAGACAGAGCGCTTTTTGACAAAAAAACAGATTTTTACCGACTGTATGCTTTCTATTGAGATGCCGGAAATGCAGGTACAGGATATCGACAATGAAAGTGACTGGAAGCTGGCAGAGCTGAAATATCGGATGATGAGTGAGGAATAGAGCATGGAAAAGGTATTAAAAATTGGAAACAGAACGATCGGCAGCGGTGCGCCGGCGTATATCATTGCAGAAATGTCGGCAAATCATGCAGGGAGTCTGGCGCATGCAAAGGAGATCATCCACGCAGCAAAGGAGGCAGGTGCTGACTGCATAAAGATACAGACGTATACCGCAGATACGATGACGATCGACTGCGATAATGAATATTTTCATATTGAGGACGGAACGTGGAAGGGCGAGAATCTGTACGGACTTTATCAAAAGGCATATACGCCGTGGGAATGGCAGGCAGATTTAAAGGCGGAGGCAGAAAAGTGTGGAATCGACTTTTTTTCCACGCCGTTTGACAAAACGTCGGTCGATTTTCTGGAAAGCATCGGAATGGAATTTTACAAGATCGCATCCTTCGAGCTGGTGGATCTTCCGCTGATCCGCTATGTTGCTTCCAAAGGGAAGCCTATCATTATGTCAACTGGAATGGGAAGCCTGGAAGAAATCGAAGAAGCGGTAAATGCGGTGTATGAAACGGGAAATCACGAGTTGGCACTGCTTCGGTGTGCAAGTGCATATCCTGCCATTTCGGACAATATGAATCTGGCAGCAATGAAGGAGCTGAATAAACGCTTTGCGCTTCCGGTGGGGCTGTCAGACCATTCGCTCGGCTCAGTTGGTGCCGTAACGGCAGTGGCACTCGGTGCAAGCATTATCGAAAAGCATTTTTGTCTGGATCGGGGCATCAAAAACCCGGATTCTTCGTTTTCGATGGAGCCTGCAGAATTTGCTGCAATGGTACAGGATGTCCGAAGTGCTGAGCGGGCGATCGGCAGAGTAAAATTTGGCGCTACAGAATCCGAAAGCGGAAACGTTGCGTTCCGCCGTTCCATCTTTGTGGTGGAGGATGTGAAAGCAGGCGAGAGGCTGACGGAGAAAAATATCCGCATTATCCGGCCAAGCAACGGGCTGGCACCAAAATATTATGAAGAAGTGCTCGGAAAATGTGCGGTAAGTGATTTGAAACGGGGAACCCCTTTAAAAATGGAGATGATTGAGTGAGTGACCGGATAAATTTCAGAAAAGCAGTGCCGGATGATGCAGAGCTTTTGTTTGCCTGGGCAAATGATATGGATGTAAGAAGAAATGCATTTTCCCAGCATGAGATCACATGGGATGAGCATGCTGCCTGGTTTGGACGAAAGCTGGCAGATCAGGACTGCTGCATTTATATTGCATATAAAAATAAGGCAGATCGGTCAGAAAAACCGGTCGGTCAGATCCGTCTGGATATCGAAGCGGGGATTGCCGAAATTGACTATTCCGTTTGTGAGCAGATGCGCGGTATGGGCTATGGAACCCAGATGATAAATGCTGTCCAGTCCATTGCAGATGAACGGATCCATACGTTTGCGGCAAAGGTCAAAAAAAGCAATCCGGCGTCGGCAAAGGTGTTTGAAAAATGCGGTTTTATAAAGACCACAGAAAAAGAAACGTATGCAGAGTTTCAGAAAGAGCGTAAGAGCGGCAGTGCCGTCCGTCCGTCCATCGTTGTCTGTACGCAGAAATCATGGAATGCGGAGCTGGCAGAGGAATTAAAGAAAAAATATGACGGAGTTTATGACGTTTATGTCATAACGAAAAAAGAGGAGCTTTGTCCGCAGGTATTAAAACCGCTGGCACCGGATTATATTTTTTTCCCGCACTGGTCTTATATCATTCCGGAATCGGTATTTGAGGCATATCCATGTGTCGTATTTCATATGACGGATCTGCCCTTCGGACGCGGCGGAAGTCCGCTTCAAAATCTGATCGTCCGCGGTTTTACCCATACAAAGCTGTCGGCGATCCGGGTGGATAAGGGACTGGATACCGGAGATATTTATGGGAAAGAGGAGCTGGACTTATCGGGAAGTGCCGATGAGATACTGCGCCGGGCATCGGAGCTTATTTTTTCTAGGATGATCCCGTATATCTTGGAAAATCGGCCGGAACCGGTTCCGCAGAGCGGAGAAGCGGTCGTCTTTAAGCGCAGAAAGCCGGAAGAGGGGAGACTGCTTCCCGATATGGATTTACAGACGGTCTATGACTATATCCGCATGCTGGACGGAGAAGGCTATCCGCCTGCCTTTTTGGAGTTTGGCGATCATGTGCTGCGCTTTACCAAAGCGGAGCTTTCAGACGGCAGGGTGAAGGCAGAGGTAATGATTGAGAAAAAGGAGAACAATGCATGAATATTTTGATTGTAGCAGCACATCCAGACGATGAAATACTCGGAGCAGGCGGCAGCATAGCAAAGCATGTACAGGCAGGCGATACGGTTTATGCCCTGATTCTGGGAGAAGGACAGACGGCGCGTTTTGAAAACCGTCAGGATGCAGGAGCAGAGCTTTTGGAGGAGCTGCACGGCGATACGAAGCGGAGTGCAGAAGTGCTGGGGATCAAAGATGTATTTTTTGAAAATTTTGCAGATAACCGGTTTGACAGTGTGGATCTGCTGGAGATCGTCAAGGCGATTGAAAAAAGGATCAAAGAGCTGCAGCCGACGATCGTATATACCCATCATAAGGGCGATCTGAATGTGGATCATCAAAGAACCTATCAGGCGCTTCTGACAGCGACAAGACCGATGCAGGGACAGCCGGTAAAGGAGATCTATACTTTTGAAACGGTTTCTTCTACCGAGTGGAATTTTGCATACGGTGATATGCAGTTTGCGCCGAATGTCTTTGTAAAGCTGACGGATGAGCAGTTTGAGAAAAAGCTGAGGGCTATGGAAGAATACCGCTCAGAGCTGTGTGAATATCCGCATCCCCGTTCCTTAGAAATGCTGAAGGCGACAGCTGTGCGCTGGGGCGGAGTGACGGGCGGTCATTATGTGGAAGCATTTGAAGCGGTTCGGATCGTGAAAGAGTAGCAGCGGGAGGGTGACATGCGTGTCATAATTCGTGCAGACGGCAATCAGGAGATTGCAATGGGACATATCATGCGCTGTCTGTCAATCGGCGACGCTTTAAGGCACGCGGGTGCGGAGGTCATATTTGTGACGGCAGGTGCTGAGACAGAGCAGCTTTTGAGAGAAAAAGGCTTTGAGCATCATGTGCTTGGTACGTCTTACCGGGAAATGGAAGCGGAGCTTCCCCTTTTTCGGTCGTATATGAGTCAAAAGCCGGCAGATTGGATACTGACCGACAGTTATTTTGTGACAAAGCGGTATATGCAGGAGCTTGGAACGTGGTGTCGGACGGCATATCTGGATGATATGGGGCGTCCGGTCTATCCGCTTTCCATGCTGATCAATTATAATATTTATGCAAAGCAGCTTCCGTATGAAGCGTGGTACGAGGAAGCCGGACTGAAAAAACCGGAAAGGTGTCTGCTTGGAACTATGTATGCACCGCTTCGGGCAGAATTTTGCAGAGGAAGCCGCAGCAGAGCGGGAGCAGAAGTAAGGGATGTGCTCATTACGACCGGAGGCGGTGACCGTTGTCAGGCTGCTGCATCCTTATGCCGCAGACTGGAGCGGGAGATCGCATGCGGAAAGCATAAAAACGTGCGTTTTCATATAGTCTGCGGCCCGTTTTCGGAATCGAAAGAGGAATTGTATAAGCTGGCAGAGTGCAGTGCGGCATTTGTGATCCATGAAAATGTGACACATATGTCGGAACTTATGGCAGGCTGTGATATAGCGGTCAGTGCGGCAGGAAGCACGATGTATGAGCTGTGCAGTATGAATCTTCCTGCGATCTGCTTTTATTTTGCGGAAAATCAGCGGCAGATGGCAGAATGCTTCGGCAATACGACGAATATCCTCAATGCAGGCAGTCTTTTTGAAGATGCCGATGCTGTACTGGACCGGATCTGTGAGGGAATCTTAAAACTGGAGCAGGATGCGCGGCTGCGCAGCAGGGTTCGTAGACAGATGCAGGAGCTGACGGACGGAAAAGGGGCAGAGCGGATTGCCGGAGCACTGCTGCAAAGAAAAGAAGCGGACGCTGAGGGATCGGAATGAAAAAAAGAGAAGCCAATTTTGAATTGCTGCGCATTGCAGCAATGCTGATGATCATTACACTGCACTATCTGGATAAGGGCGGCATTTTGCCGAAGCCGGATCAGGATTTTGGGATAACGGGTTTTCTGGCATGGGGACTGGAAGCATTTTGCGTACCTGCGGTCAATGTGTATGTGCTGCTGAGTGCATACTTTTTGGCAGAAGGAGAATACCGCCCCTTCAAAGCAGTCACCCTATGGCTGCAGGTTTTGTTTTATTCGGTCTTGATTCCGGCGGTGCTCATAGGATTTTCCATCCTTTCGCTGGCAGAAATGGATAAATACAAGCTGCTTGTGTATGTGTTTCCGGTGATCGAGGAGCATTACTGGTTTGTGAGCGCGTATGTGCTCATGGTGCTGTTTGCGCCGCTGATGAATGATGGGCTGCGCAGACTGCCGGAAAAGACATATCGGCAGGGGCTTTTGTGCCTGCTTTTGATCCTGTCGGTCGGAAAAAGCATTCTTCCGGTCAATCTGCCGACAGACCGGCTTGGCTACGATGCGGTCTGGTTTTTGTATCTGTATCTGATCGGTGCTTATATCCGGTATCATGGAGAAGACAATATCTGGATTCGGAGAGCGGGAAGAATGCGTACGGCATTTTGCGGCTATGCAGCAGGGTGTGCTCTGATCTTTGCAAGCTTGGCAGCGGTTCATGCGGTCTTTTTAAAAACAGGCAGTCTGGGAGCGTTTATTAACAGGCAGTATCATTACAATAGTGTATTCTGTCTGATAGCGGCGGTCTGTTTGTTTTTTGCATTCCGTTCCATACGGATACGTTCCGGCAGGATCTCGGCTGTCATATGCAGGGCGGCATCTGCGTCCTTCGGCGTGTATCTGATCCATGAACATGTGGATATGCGCTATTTATGGAACGTGTGGCTTGGAACGGAAGCGTTTGCACAGACACCGCTTTTTCTGCTTCACTGGCTGCCGGGTATCCTGCTTGTATATGGAGTTTGTATGCTGATCGATCTTTTCCGCCAGTTTTTGTTTCAAAGGGCAGGAAAATTTTTACGAGGATTTTCATGGAAAAAAGAAAAATAAACACCATTTTAAAAACTTATATTTTTCCCCTATGCCTGTTTTTGCTTCCGCTGCGTCATATCAATCAGGGAATTGATATGAGCGATACGGGTTATAACCTTGCCTGCTTTGCGTGGTTTGGGAAGCTGGACGGCATGTGGGTGTATGTTTCTTATGTGGCAAATGTCATTGGGCATTTGTTTACGAAGCTTCCGTTTGGAAATACGATGCTCGGCATGAACTTTTACTGCTCGCTCGTTGTCAGCGTGACGGCTTTGTGCGCATGGTATTTTTTGAAAGAAAAAATACCGTTTGGGTTTGTATTTGCCGGGGAAGTGCTGGCGATCATGCTCTGCTGGTGTCCGCAGGTGATCTTATATAATTATCTGACGTATTTGGCACTGATGGCAGGCACCTGCCTGCTCTGGCGCGGGATCCGCAGCAGAAAGAAAGTGTATTATATTCTGGCAGGTGCGGTTCTCGGCGCAGGCGTGGGAGCCAGATTTTCCAATCTGACCCATATGGCACTCATTCTGGGGCTGTGGTATGACGGCTGGCAGAAAAAGGAGACGCTTTTGCAGATCGTAAAGGACACTCTTTTGTGCGTGCTTGGCTATGCGGCAGGAATCGGCGGCGTGCTCTGCATGATCCATTTTCAGTACGGTCTTTTGGGATATTGGGAAATGCTGGGCGCATTGCAGACGATGTCCGGCGGTGCAAGCGGATATTCCGCAGGAGAAATGATCGCAGGTGCCTTCCTGGATTATCTCGGCAGCATGAAATGGGGTATGCTGTTTTTGCTGTATATGCTTGCCGGAGTGATCGTTTTTCGCTTGTGCGGGGAACGCTTTGAAAAAAGCAGAAAAGTCCTGTTTGTGCTTGGACTGCTCGTGCTGCTTCGTCTGGTCTATGGACGGGGCATGTTCGGATTGGACTATCATACGTATTTTTCGATATTCTGGTGGGTGAGCCTGTTTAATACGGCTGCGCTGATCGTAAATGCACTTGCGCTGTTTTTGCGGGATGTGGATGAAAAGGAACGGCTTCTGGCACTTTTGGTGCTGGTAACGATCCTTATCCTGCCGCTTGGCAGCAATAACCGTTCGTATCCGGTCATCAACAATCTGTTTTTGATCGCTCCGGTGACGCTGTATTTTCTGCAGAAATTTCTCCCGGACAGCTATCCGGTGCGTGCAGCTGCCGCCGGCTGTCTGCTCGTGACAGCGGTGCAGAGCTTTGGCTTTGGAATGCAGTTTGTATTCCGGGACGGCAGCTTTGCAGAAAAAAGGGATACAAAAGTAGAAAATAATGCTATACTAAAGGGTATGTATACGACAAAAGAAAATGCAGAGGCACTGAGCGGGCTTACGGATTTTTGGGAAAGGGAGCAGATGCAGGGGACTTCCGTTATTTTATATGGAGATGTTCCGGGGCTTTCTTATATTTTAGATGCACCATCGGCACTGACGAGTACATGGTCTAATTTAGAGTCCTACAATATGGCATTGTGGGAACGTGATTTTGCAGAAATCGAAAAAAATATCCAGACGGATCGTCCGGCGGTGATCGTGGGCAATGCATATGTGCCGATCGATGATAAGGTGCACCGGCTGCAGGATTTTCTGGACCGGTATGAATATGAGGTCGTATTTCAAAATAAAAAGGTAACGGTTTATCAATAGCGTACGGATGGAGGAAAGAAATGATCGTATTTAATGTTCCGCCTTATACAGGAAAAGAATTGGATTATATCAGTCAGGCTGTCGAGAATCAGAAGATCTGCGGTGATGGTGAGTTTACCAAAAAATGCAGCCGCTGGATCGAAGAAACGACCGGAACCGGAAGATGTCTTTTGACGACTTCCTGTACACATGCAACTGAGCTTGCCGCGCTTTTGGCGCAGGTTGAGCCGGGAGATGAGATCATCATGCCGTCCTATACCTTTGTGTCAACAGCCGATGCCTTTGTGCTTCGGGGCGCTGTTCCGGTATTTGTGGATATCCGTCCCGACACGATGAATCTTGATGAAACACTGATCGAAGCAGCGATCACAGAGAAAACAAAGGCTGTCGTTCCGGTACATTATGCGGGTGTTGCCTGTGAAATGGATACGATCATGGACATTGCACACCGTCATGGTCTGATGGTCATAGAAGATGCAGCACAGGGAATTATGTCAACCTACAAGGGGAGGCCGCTGGGCACCATCGGTGATTTTGGTGCGTACAGCTTTCATGAAACAAAAAATTACAGCATGGGAGAGGGCGGAGCGCTTCTCATCCGCGATGAAAAATATGTGGAGGAAGCGGAGATCCTGCGGGAGAAGGGAACGAACCGCAGCAAATTTTTCCGCGGACAGATTGATAAATATACATGGGTAAACTACGGCTCTTCTTATCTGCCCAGTGATCTGAATGCTGCTTATTTGTGGGCGCAGCTTGAAATGGCACACGAAATCAATCAGCACAGACTTGATTTGTGGAACCAATATATGGAAGAGCTTTTGCCGCTGCAGGAAAAAGGACTTTTGCAGCTTCCGCATGTGCCGAAGGACTGTGTACACAATGCACACATGTTTTACATCAAGGCAAAGGATTTGGAGGAACGCAGCGCGCTGATTTCGTTCTTAAAAGAGAATGGTATTTTGGCGGTGTTCCATTATATTCCGCTGCACAGTGCGCCGGCAGGGCAGAAATTTGCCAGATTCCACGGTGAGGACCGCTACACGACAAAGGAGAGTGAGCGCCTTTGCAGGCTTCCGATGTTTTATAAGCTGACAAGCAAAGAGGTTTCTTATATTACGCAGAAAGTAAAGGAGTTTTACCGCGTATGAAAACGGCCCTGACCGATCGAACGGGAAAATGGCATGACAGAGGACTGGCGGCATTGTTTGTAATCGCCCTTTGGATGATACTTGCTGTATTTTTTGATTTTTACTATGATTTAAATGATGATACTGCCATGAAGGATATTTTATCGGGCACTTATACGGGAATGCCCGATGGGCACAATATCCAGATGCTCTATCCGCTTGGGGCAGTGATCTGTTTTTTCTATAAAATACTGCCGGGTGTTCCCTGGTATGGCTTCTTTTTATGCGGCTGTCAGTTTTTGGCATTATGGATCGCGCTGTGCAGTCTGCTTACGTGGCTGTCAGAAAAGAAAACAAAAAAAACATGGCTGCTGTTTTTTACCCTTGGGATAGGGGGACTGTTTCTTTACGAATTTATTTTTGTACAGTATACTGTGGTAGCAGGGCTTCTGGTGATCGCTGCACTTTGCAGGATATTTGCAGCACCGGCTGAAAAAGGAAAAAACTTCTGGCGCTATCATGGCGTAACTGCGCTGCTGATCGTGCTGGCTTTTTATCTCCGGACAGAAATGCTGCTGTTGCTTTGCCCGTTTCTGGGGCTGTCCCTGCTCTGGCGGATATTAAAGGAATGTATGGCCGCGGAAGCCGGAAGAGAGAAAAAGCAGATCTGGATAAAATATGGTATTTGGACAGCCTGTGTGCTTGGACTGATGGGAGCTGGTATACTGGCAGATGAAATGGCTTACAAAAGTCATGAATGGAAGACCTTCCGTCAGTTTTTTGATGACAGAACATCGGTTTATGATTTTTATGGAATCCCTGATCGTGAGATACATAAGGGGTTTTATGAACAGCTTGGAGTTTCAGAGGCAGAATATACCTTGCTTGTGAATTATAATTTTGATCTGGATGAGGAGATCGATGAGGAGCTGATGCAGAAAATCGCAGCTTATGCAGCCGTCCATCAGGAGCAGGGAAGTCTGCGGCGGATTTATCTGAGCGCATATACTTATGTGTATCGTTTTTTGCATGGGCAGGAGATCATATTTGATCTGTTTTGGGTGGTGTCCTATTTTTTTCTTCTCAGACTGGCAGTAAGAGGAAAAAACTCTTTGCTTACTGGCTGGCTGATCCTTTTATTTGGCACAAGGACGGCGATCTGGCTGTTTTTGCTGTACCGGGGAAGAGTGCCGGAGAGGATTACCCACCCGCTGTATCTGATTGAGCTTGTAATGCTGGGACTTCTTTTTCTTTCAGAGAGAAAAACACTACAGTGGAAAAAATATGAAAAATCAGCTATACTATCCATGTATATCCTTTTACTAGTCTGTACAGCCTTTTATCATGTACAGATTGTTTCGGAAAAGTATGAGATACGGGAGGAAAAAAACCTCCAGTGGCAGAATTGGAAGGAGTATTGCAGGAAGCATCCCGGGCAGTTCTATTATTTGGATGTTTATTCTTCGGTGGCATATTCGGAAAAGCTTTTTGCTGACTGTTCTTCAGAGTACAGAAATTTCGATCTGCTGGGCGGCTGGTGCGCAAAGAGTCCAATATCGGCACAAAAGCGAGCGGTTATGGGCTTTGAAAATGCAGCGGAGGGGCTTTTGTCAGGACAGGCATTTTTTGTGGCAGAAGCAGAAAAACAGGAAAGGTCACCGGAATTTTTGATTCCATGGTATCGGGAAAAGGGAAAAGAAATCGCACTAGAGGAGATCGATCAGTGCGGAAGCTTTTATATATTTGGTGTAACAGAAATGTCAGCAGACTGACAAAGAAAACAGACAAGGAGAAGGAATCGTGAAACAGGAAATGATTGTTGGGGAGTATGTGGAGCTGCGTCCGATCACAGACGCGGATACAAATAACATTGTTCGTTGGAGAAACAGCGACCATGTAAGACAAAATTTCATTTATCAGACTCTCTTTACACCGGAAAGTCATCGGGAATGGCTCAGGGATAAGGTGGGGACCGGTCTGGTAGAGCAGTTTATCATTCATAGTAAGGATGCTGGAATGGATGTGGGAAGCGTTTATCTGCGGGATATCGACCAGACCCACAGGCGCGCAGAATTTGGTATCTTTATTGGGGAAGAATCCCAGATGGGTCATGGCATCGGCTCAGAATGTATCCGTCTGATCGTAAAGCATGGCTTTGAGACCCTTCATCTCCACAAGGTTTTTCTGCGTGTTCTTGCAGACAATGAGATTGCCCGAAAGGCATACGAAAAGGCGGGATTTATGCAGGAGGCATACCTGAAGGATGAGGTATGTATCCGTGGAGAGTATAAGGATCTGATCCTGATGCGTATTCTGAATCTGCAGGAGGGGTATCATGGATAAGGTAAGCTTTGTGATTCCTTGCTTTCGCTCAGAAGCAACTCTGGAGCGGGTTGTGGATGAAATCCGCAGAACCATGGAAGCACTGCAGGAATATTGTTATGAAATTATTTTAGTAAACGATTGTTCACCGGATCGTACCATACAGGTAATAGAAGATTTATGTAAAAAATATGCTGGGATAACGGGGATTTCTCTGGTAAGAAATTTTGGACAGCATGCTGCTTTGATGGCTGGCTTCCGCCATGTGACAGGAGATATCGTGGTCTGTCTGGATGATGACGGACAGACACCAGCGGATGAGGTTGGAAAGTTTTTAACTGAGATCAAGGCGGGAAAGGATGTGGTATATGCAAAATATACCAATAAGCAGCATACCGCATTCCGCAACTTCGGCAGTAAGGTCAACGAGATCATGACCAGATTTATGCTGGGAAAGCCAAAGGAGCTATATATTTCCAGCTATTTTGCGGCAAAGCGCTTTGTGATCGATGAGGTAGTCAGATATCAGAACTGTTACCCCTATGTGATCGGACTGGTGCTGCGGACTACAAAAAATATCGGAAATGTAGAGGTAACCCACAGACAGAGAACAGTAGGCTGCTCCGGGTATACCCTGAAAGCGTTGTTTGCCCTCTGGTTCAATGGGTTTACAGCATTTTCCATTCAGCCGCTGCGGTTTGCCACATTGATCGGAGTCCTTTGCGCAGGAAGTGGTTTCCTATATGGAATTTATACCATCGTTAAGCGCCTGTTTGACCCCAATGTTCCTATGGGCTTTAGCTCACTGATGGCGGTGCTGGTGTTTATTGGGGGCATGATCATGCTGATGCTTGGTCTGATCGGCGAATATGTAGGACGAATTTATATCAGTCTGAACAATTCTCCTCAGTATGTGATCCGGGAGATCTTCAGACAAAAGGAAAAGGAAGATGGAGTTTAGTTTAAGCAAAAAACAGAAAAAAGGGCTTCTGGCAGTATCAGCGATACTCTTTTTTCTTGTTTATGTATCCTTATGTTTTAATGATAATGTGTGGACAGATGAAGCCTTTACCATTGATCTGCTGAAGCTGGATTTTGCAGGGATCCTGCATGGAACGGCATCGGATGTGCATCCACCCCTTTATTATCTGATCGCAAAATGCTTTGTGCTGGTGTTTGGGGACAGTCTGTTATCATTGAAAATGGTATCGATCCTTCCCATGATGCTGTGTATGACGTGGGGAGCTTTTCTGGTATGGAAGCGGTTTGATTTTCATACAGCACTTTGTTTTCAGGTACTGCTGGGGGCGATTCCCTGTACAATGGAATATGCAGTACAGATCAGGATGTATTCATGGGCAATCTTTTTTGTTACTTTTATGGGGCTGTGGGCTTATGAGGCGTATCTGGAGCAGAAATGGCAGTATTTTGCCGGTGTTGTGCTAACTTCTGCTGCGTCTGCATATACCCACTATTTTGCGTTTGTATCGGCGATCTTAATTTATGGATTTCTGTTTCTGGCACTTGCCTTTACAAAGAGAAAAGGGCTGTTAAAATGGCTTATATCGGTCATTGCTTCCCTGCTTTTATTCGTACCGTGGATGCCTTATATGAAGATACAGGTCAGAGGGGTGTCTAAAAGCTACTGGATAGAAGAGATCACTGGTGAGACGATCCGGGAATTTTTTCCATTTCTATTTGATATGGACATTCCCTGGACAACCGGGATCTGGGTACTGCTGCTTGGCGCAGGCGTGCTGCTTGCAGTTGTCATGATCTGCAAAAAGGAGGCAGAAACAGGAATTTATGCCCTGCTTTTGCTTGCTGTTCCAGTATTTACAGCAGTAACCGGTGTGGTGGCATCCAGTCTGATCAGACCGATCTTTATTGTCAGGTATCTGCTGCCCTGCATGGGACTTACAGCACTGTTTCTTGCAATTACCTTATCCAGATATGCCTGCCGGGAAATATATCTTGCCCTGTTGCTTTTTTTTCTGTGTGTGGCGGGTGTGGATTATAAGGAATCTGTTTATCAGGAATATAAATGGACGCTGACAAAGGAAACGGAAGAATTTTTAGAAAGTCATGTGGGAGAGAAAGATATCATTGCCTACAATTATGAAAGCTATAAGCTGATCTATGATTATTACTGGGATGACAGCGAGAAAATACTCTGGACGGAGGTTGATCTGAACGAGAATGCCTATGAGAAGATATGGCTTTTAGATACCATCTACTGGCCGACACCAACGGACGAGTATCTTGCAGGCTTTGGGTGGCAGAAGACCTTTATGGGAAATTATGGGATCGAGCATAATAATTTTAAGATCTATGAGATCAAGAGAATGGAGCCGTAAGGAGGCTTTATGGCAGGACTGAAAGAGTGGATAAAGGAAAATTTAAAGCAGCCGGTCTGGGTATATCCTGTACTGCTGCTGATGCTTGCCGGATGGATCACGATCTGGCCAGTGGGACTGTTGAAGGATGAAACCATATCCAGAACGGCTGCTGATTATAGTATGGAGACAGGGCCGATCGGAGAGGTGGCAGCGATTCAGGAGTTTGTTCCGCAATATGACCACATAAAATCGGTAGGGGTAGACATCGGAAAAGTAAAAGGGGCTGCCAATCAGGGAACCTTGTTTTTACACTTTTATGATGAAGATCTGAATTTGTTTGCATCTATTCCTCAGGATATTCCAGCCATGAGAGATGGAGAACTGACAGACATTTTAGTTGATCTAAAGCTGGAAGCAGGGAAACGGTATTACATTGGCATTCAGTGTGAGGACTATGGAGAAATGCCTCCGGTGCTTCATTACCGCAGCCTTTCAGGCAATGGCCCGGCAGAAAATCTGCATTTTTATTATGGACCAAATGTGATAGAGGATGCTTCGGCGAACATCCGTTACATTTATAGGATTCCGCTGACGGTTCCACAGATCCTTTTTTATGACAGCTTTCTGCTTCTTCTGGGAGTAACGGCAATTTGCCTTGGCAAAAAGAAAGTACGAAAATAATGGTGTAAGGTAAGGAAATTGATGACACATAGACAGATGTGGGAAGAAGGGACGGAAAAAAGAATAAAGCTGACAGCCATTGCAGCGGTAGCGTTTCTGACAGCAGCGTTTTTTTGTGCTGCCGTGGTATGGAATGTTTTTGGAGGAACGGTATGGGACAGAGGTGTTTACGGGCTGGCCTCCCTTTTATTCGTAGGATTGCTTGGTATTGTGATCCGCAAAGCTTCTTTTCATAAGATGTGGGAGAAGTGTTTGACGGAGTATTTCTGGAGAGATATAGTACAGATATGTGGGTTTGCCTGTATCTGCCTGATGACGCTTTATTATTATGATTCTGCCAGTGATTATGGACATGCTGTGGCAACCAGAGTCATGAACAGTGCATTTGCAGTTGCCCTTTTATGTATGTACCAAAGGGACGAGCTGCAAAAACGCTGGATCGGAAATATGCAGGCGTTGATTTTCATTCTTTTTGTGGCAGGTAATCTTGGTACAGAGCGGGATGGAAAAGAACTGGTGCTGTATACTCTCAGCGGAGTAACGGCATGGCTTTATGGAAAGCTTTTGGGCGGCCTGGCTGTCAGGATACGCAAAAGAGAGATTTGCAGGCAGTTTACCTGGTATGGTCATCTGGTGCTGCTTTTTCTGGGATTGCTGGTTGTTTTCCGCAATACGAGAACCTGGCCCTTTTCTGTGGCCATTCCCTTTGCGTGCCTATATCTGTATCGGTTTCACACAGGGAGCGTGAACCGTTTTTTGAAAAATTTCTGCTATGGATGTATTCTGGCATTTTGGCTGATGCTGGGAAGTGCTCTTTTATTCCGCCCCTATTACAGCTTTGAATTTATCCGTTATCCGGGCTGGTTTGCTTCGGTTGCATCAGCAGGATTATTCTGGATGCTGGTATTTGGCTGTACCATTTCCTGTATTCTGGCTAAATATGATAATCAGAAACGGCTTTTTGAGAATGTGGGAAAATGTCTGTTTGAGCTGATAACGCTGGGCGCGGTAAGCTCTTATCTGATCATGGGGATGGCACGCACTGCCCTGCTTGGAACTGCCATGTTTTCTGCAGCAGCCTTCCTGATCGCAGAATTTTTCTGCTATCGGGATACTCTGAAAAAAATGCTGGAAAAGGTATTTCTGGTGATCTGTCCGGTGCTTGTGCTTTTTCCGGTGGTATATACACTGACAAGGTGTATTCCGGCTGTGGTAGGCAGACCGGTCTGGATTACAGGAGCAGAGTGGTTCAGTGATAGGATTGAGAAAAGAGAACCGGTGGATTCCAGCAAATTCATGAATGTTCCTCAGCTGGCAGAAAGTCTTCTTGACAAGCTGCTTGGGATTGATATAAATCTTAGCAGCATGGCAGGAGCAGAAAGCGGACCGGGAGAGCGCAAATCGGACACGGGGCAAATGGTAGAAATAGACGGTCAGATGTATACAGTGACGGATTATTCATTTTTTGAAAATGCGGAAAATGCCGATACCTCCAACGGGCGGCTGGATATCTGGAGACTTTATTTTGAGAATCTGAACCTGACAGGACATGATACCATGATCGTAGAGGATGGTGCGGAGAATATGATCCTCTATCATGCCCATAATTCTTATATGCAGGTTGCCTATGATCACGGAATATTTGTGGGGATCATATTTCTGGCAGTTACAGCAGGCGGTCTTTTGTGTGCAGTTCTTTATTATAAAAAAAGCTTTCACAAAGTAAATTTTGCTATTTACCCGGTGATTGTGGTAATATCTTTTATGATCGCTGGCATGACTGAATGGATCTTTCATCCCAGCATCCCCCTTGGCTTTGCCTTCCTGATCGGACTGACGCCTCTTGTTGGCATACAGGAGGAGGCAGAGCAGATGGAGTCTGGGGAAGTGACAGAATAAAGAAGGAATATTATGAAAAAAGTAGAGCTTAATTATAAACTGATCACAAGGAGAACCTTTTTGGTTGCCTATGATATTATCGCAGTATGCTGCAGCTGTTTTCTGGCATTGCTGCTGCGTTATGAATTTCAGATAGATGAAATACCAGATTATTTCATGGATGCGGTGTGGGAGCATCTGCCTCTCAGCATTGTGATCACGCTGGTGCTTTTTTACTTTTTCCGTCTGTATCACAGCCTTTGGGCATATGCAGGTGTGAACGAGATGCAGAACATTCTGGTGGCATCCTTTGCCAGTGCCGCCTTGCAGGGGATCACTCTGCTGCTCTTTGAGCGGGAGGTGCCAAAAAGCTATTATTTTTTCAATGCGTTTTTACTGGTAGCAGCTACCATGATGAGCCGTTTTGCTTATCGCTTCGCACGGGAGACAAGGCGCAGGCATCACAACAAAAACAATAGTATTTCTGTTATGATAGTAGGTGCGGGGGATGCAGGAAATACCATCATTAAGGAGGTAAATTCCAGCTATTTCAGCACCATGCGGATAAAGGCGATCATTGATGATGATCCTCAGAAACAGGGAAAATATATTCAGGGGATCAAGGTGGTAGGCGGCAGGGATAAGATCGTAGAAAATGCAGCTTTGCTTGGAATTGATGAGATCATTATTGCGATTCCTTCAGCAGGCCGCCGGACGATCAAAGAGATCGTAGAAATCGCAGGACAGACAAACTGCAAGCTAAGGACGTTGCCTGGTGTGTATCAGCTGGTAAACGGAGAAGTGGATGTAAGTAAGCTGCGGGATGTGGACGTAGAGGATCTGTTGGGAAGAGACCCGATCAAAGTGGATCTGGATTCCATTCTGGGCTATGTAAAGGATCAGGTGGTGCTGGTTACCGGCGGCGGTGGATCGATCGGCAGTGAGCTTTGCCGTCAGATCGCATCCCATCAGCCCAGACAGCTGATCATCGTAGATATTTATGAAAACAATGCATATGAAATACAGCAGGAGCTGATCATTAAGTATCCTAACCTGGACATGGCAGTGCTGATCGCATCTGTGCGGAATACCAAACGGATGAACCGGATCTTTGAAATGTATCACCCGGATATCGTGTATCATGCAGCAGCACATAAGCATGTTCCTCTGATGGAGACCAGCCCGGATGAAGCGATCAAAAACAATGTGTTCGGTACATGGAAAACTGCTCAGGCAGCAGCCATGAATGGAGTAAAGAAATTTGTTATGATCTCCACAGACAAGGCGGTAAATCCAACCAATGTGATGGGGGCCTCTAAGCGTATCTGTGAAATGATCATTCAGACCTTTAATAAATATTATGACACGGAATTTGTGGCAGTTCGCTTTGGAAATGTACTGGGAAGCAATGGCAGCGTAATTCCGTTATTCCGCAAGCAGATTGAGGCAGGCGGACCGGTCACGGTAACTCATCCGGACATTATCCGCTATTTTATGACGATACCGGAGGCGGTGTCTTTGGTGCTGCAGGCAGGCGCTTACGCAAAGGGTGGCGAGATCTTTGTGTTAGATATGGGTGAGCCTGTAAAGATTCTGGATCTTGCCAAAAATCTGATCCGTTTGTCCGGCTATAAGGTAGAGGATGATATCCGCATTGAATTTACCGGACTTCGTCCGGGAGAAAAGCTGTATGAGGAGCTTTTGATGGATGAGGAGGGCATGAAGGATACAGAAAATAAGCTGATCCATATTGGCAGACCTATCGAATTTGACGAACGAAAGTTTTTTGCTCAGTTAAAGGAGCTGAAGGAAGCTGTAGAAAATGAAGAAACAGATGTCCGTAAACTGATCAAGGAAATTGTTCCGACCTATGTGCCGAAGCAGTAAGGGAAAGGAGTTTTATTATGGAAAGTAAGAGGATCTATTTGTCCTGCCCAACGATGCATGAATGGGAAAAGAAGTATGTGGATGAAGCGTTTGCAAGCAACTGGATCGCACCGGTGGGACCTCATGTAAACGCATTTGAAAAAGAGATTACTGATTATGTAGGAGTGCAGCATGCAGCAGCACTGAGCTCAGGAACAGCAGCAATTCATCTGGCTGTAAAGCTGCTGGGCATTGGAGTGGGCGATGTGGTATTCTGCTCTTCCCTGACCTTTGCAGCAAGCTGCAATCCGATCCGATACGAAAATGCCACACCGGTTTTTATCGATTCTGAGCCGGATACCTGGAATATGTCGCCTAGGGCATTAGAAAAGGCATTTGAAAAATATCCGAATCCGAAAGCGGTCATCTGCGTACATTTATATGGAAATCCTGCAAAGCTGGATGAGATTATGGCGATCTGTAAAAAACACAATGTGCCGATGATAGAGGATGCAGCAGAGTCTCTTTCTGCTACTTATAAAGGGAAACAGACAGGAACCTTTGGAAAGTTTGGGATTTTTTCCTTTAACGGAAATAAGATCATAACCACTTCAAGCGGTGGTATGCTTGTATCTGATGATCAGGAGGCGATCGAAAAGGCTCGTTTTCTGGCAACGCAGGCAAGAGATGCTGCAAGGTATTATCAGCATTCTCAGCTGGGTTATAATTACCGGCTGAGTAATGTGGATGCCGGAATCGGCAGAGGACAGCTAAAATCCCTGGATCTGCACCGTAAGCTGAAGCAGGACATTTATCGCACGTATCGGGAAGCGTTTGCTGATATACCGGAGATTGCTATGAATCCGCTGAATCCAGACGGAGAATCCAACTGCTGGCTGTCCTGTATGACGATTGAGGAAGGTGCTGGTGTAACGCCGAACCAGATCATGGATGCACTGGAAGCGGAAAATATTGAATCCAGACCGATCTGGAAGCCCATGAATCTGCAGCCGGTATATGCAGACTGTGATTTCTTTTCCCATAATGAAGAGGGACAGATCAGTGTTGGAGAAGATATTTTTAACCGGGGCGTGTGTCTTCCAAGTGATGTGAAGAATACAAAAGAGGATATGGAACGGATCATCCGCATTGTGCGTGGTGTATTTGGCAGATAGAAGGCTAGGGATGCTGAAAGGATAACAGGGCAGCAGGAAAGGAAAAGCTGTGTATCGTAGATGGATAAAAAGAACATTTGATATTGCACTGTCTGGTATAGCACTGCTTGTGTTATCGCCGGTATTTCTGATCGTGGCGGTGCTGGTGCGCATGAAGCTGGGCAGCCCTGTGATCTTTCATCAGGAAAGACCAGGCAATGGAGAAAAAATATTTACCTTGTACAAATTCCGCACTATGACAGATGCCCGGGACAAGAAAGGGAATCTGCTCCCCGATGCGGACAGACTGACAGCCTTTGGTTCTTTTCTTAGAAAGAGCAGTCTGGATGAGCTGCCGGAGCTCTGGAATATTTTTCGGGGCGACATGAGTGTGATCGGCCCCCGACCCTTGCTGACAGGCTATTTGCCTTACTACACAGAAAGGGAACGGATCAGACATACAGTGCGTCCGGGACTGACAGGACTGGCACAGGTGAGCGGACGCAATTTTATCCCCTGGGATGCACGTCTTGAAAAGGATGTGGAGTATGTGGAGCAGCTGAGCTTTTGGATGGATCTTAAAGTGTTGTGGAAAACTGTTCAGGTAGTTTTGAAAAAAGAAGATGTTGCTGTAGAAACCGATTCTGTAGAAGGCTTTTTATGGGATGAGAGAGAAAAACAGAGGTAATAGGTTATGGATTATCAGGAATTGGAAACTCCCTGTTATGTGATTCATAAAGAGGAGCTTTGGCAGGGGATTGCACTTTTAAAAGCATCACTGGCAGAGTACTGGGAAAACTCCATAGTTGGATATTCTTTTAAGACAAATGCATTGCCGTGGGCGCTTATGCAGATGAAAAAAGCTGGATTTTATGCGGAAGTGGTATCTGAGGATGAATATGAGTTGGCAGAGCAACTGGGCTTTACACATTTTATTTATAATGGTCCTGTGAAAGGAAAGGCATCCTTTTTACGCGCTTTAAAAAGAGGCGACATTGTGAATCTGGATGCCAAAAGAGAGCTTGACTGGCTGGAAGAATCAGGACTGAAGGCTGTGAATGTAGGGCTGAGAGTCAATTTTGATCTGGAAGCAGAATGCCCTGGAGAGACAACACCGGGAGCTGCTGGAGGACGCTTTGGGTTTTCTTACGAAACGGGAGACCTGAAAGCGGCAATAGATCGTCTTGCTGCCATGGGCGTGAAGCTGTCGGGGCTGCATCTGCACGTAAGCTCAAAAACCCGAAGTGTCCGTATTTACCGTGCGCTTGCCCGGATGGCGTGCAGGATTAAGAAGGAATATGATCTGAAGCTGGATTATATAGATATTGGCGGCGGTTATTTTGGCGGTATGGACGATCGTCCTAAGTTTCCGGACTATATGAAGGCGGTCAGAGAGGAACTTCTGGAAGCATTTGACCAAAGGGAAACAATGCTTGTTGTGGAACCGGGGACCTCATTGATCACACCGCCCATTGAATATGTGACAACAGTTGTAGACTGCAAGGATACCCATGCAGGTCGTTTTGTGGTAACGGATGGAAGCCGGAGCGATATTGACCCCCTGCATACAAAAAGCTCTTATTTTCATAAGCTGTTATATGGTGCAGCAAAGGAGAATGAGGCTTCTGACCGGAAGATTTTTAAAGAGCAGGTCATATGTGGATATACCTGCATGGAAAATGACAGACTTTTTACAGTTCAGGAAAAGGCAGAGCTTTTGCCGGGAGATCAGCTTAGCTTTCAGAAGACAGGGGGCTATACTATGTGTCTGACCCCGCTTTTTATCAGGTATTTTCCAGCAGTGTATGTGGAGGAAGAGGAAGGCTATACCTGTGTCAGAGAGCATTGGCGTGCAGAGGATTATGTAAGAAAAAGTCATTATGAGGATTGCCTATGAATATATTGATTGCCAGCTGCGGAACAAGAAATAAGATCGTACAGTATTTTAAAAGAGCCCTGAAGGATAGTGGAAGAGTGATTGCTACTGACTGCAATCCCAATGCACCTGCGCTGTATGAGGCGGATGAACAGTACATTGTTCCCAGAATTACTGCTGATGATTATCTGGATGTGATCTATGATATCTGCAAAAAAGAAAATATAAAAGGGATATTATCCCTGATCGATCCGGAGCTGTCTCTTTTGGCGCTGCATACTCAGGAATTTGCCAGGCTGGGAGTAACAGTTATCGGTTCTTCCTATGAGCTGTGTGAGCGGACACTTGATAAGTGGGAGATGTACAAATGGCTGACGGCGCATGGTTATGCCTGCGCACGCTCCTATATGGACGTAGAAGCCTTTGTGGCAGAGGAAAGGGCTGGACGGATCTCTTATCCGGTATTTGTGAAGCCGGCAAAGGGAAGTGCCAGCATTGCGGTTTCAAAGGCTTATGATGAGGAAACAGTGCGGCTTTTACTGCGCCACGGTGAAAATATGATGATCCAGGAATTTCTGGAGGGGCAGGAAATCGGAGCAGACTGTTATATTGACCTGCTCAGCAAAAAAACAGTTTCCATCTTTACCAAAAAGAAGCTTGTCATGCGTGCAGGAGAGACTGATAAGGGTGAATCCTTTCAGGATGAGGAGCTTTTTGCCCTGATTGAAAAATTTATTGAAGAATCTGGTTTTCTGGGACAGATAGATATTGATATTTTTGATGTGGGAGGCGTATATTATATTTCGGAGGTCAACCCACGGTTTGGCGGTGGATATCCTCATGCATATGAGTGCGGTGTGGATCATATGCAGCTGATCGTAAATAATCTGGCAGGAAAAGAAAATCAGAAGATCACAGGCAATTATGAGGAAGGTCTTGTGATGATGAAATATAATGAGATCATGATAAGGAGAAATTCCTGAAATGGCGCAAAGGGTTTTGCTTGCCATCAATTTTGATGAAGGCCTTTACAATTTCAGAAAGGAATTACTAGAAGCATTGCTAAAGGCACATTACGAGGTGCATCTTGCAGTTCCGGCAGGAGAATTTTCCGGCAGACTACAGGAAATGGGCTGTATTTTACATGATACGGCATTAAACCGCAGAGGAAAGAATCCTTTGCAGGAGCTTTCTCTGATCGGCTGCTATGGCAGGATTTTAGAGAAGGTAAAGCCGGACGTAGTGCTGACCTATACCATCAAACCCAATATTTATCTTGGATTTTTGTGCAGCAGAAAAAAAATCCCCTACATCACTACCATTACGGGACTGGGGACAGCTGTGGAAGGCCGGGGAATCCTGCAAAGCTTTACCCGCTGGCTTTATCGTGGAGCAATGAAAAAAGTAAAGCTGCTTTTTTTTCAAAATGAAACAAATGAAAAATTGTTTGCCAGACTTGGGATCGCACCGGACAGACATCGGATGCTTCCCGGTTCGGGTGTGAATTTACAGCATTTTGCATATCAGCCCTTTCCTCAAAAGCAGACCACAGATTTTTTGTTTATTTCCCGGATCATGAAAGAAAAGGGGATTGAAGAATATCTGGATGCGGCAGAGGCGATCAAAAGAGAATATCCGGATACCTGCTTTAAAATCCTTGGATTTTTAGAGGATGATTACAGGGGAAGGGAACGGTTTGAACGCTTACAGAAAGAGGGAATAATCTGCTTTGAGGGAAGCGTTTCAGATGTGATCCCCTATATCAGGGACAGCCAGTGTACTGTACACCCTTCCTTTTATCCGGAGGGAATGTCTAATGTATGTCTGGAAAGTGCGGCATGCGGCAGAGCAGTTATCACAACAGACCGACCGGGCTGCAGGGAAACCATACAGGATGGGATAAGCGGATTTCTGATCCGGGAGAGAGACAGTCAGGATCTGATCGTCAAGCTTAGGCAGTTTCTTGCCTTACCCATACAGGCGCGCAGGCAGCTTGGCGAAAATGGCAGAAAGTATATGGAAGAGAGATTTGACCGCAGGATTGTGGTACAGAGCTATCTGGAAGCAGTTGCGGAGCTAATAGATCGTACAATGGAGGAAAAGAAAAGATGAGCTTATATGAAAAACTGGTAAAGGGAGAAGAAAAGCTGTCTCTGGTGGGGCTTGGCTATGTGGGAATGCCTATTGCAGTGGCCTTTTCCAAAAAACTGAAGGTCGTAGGCTTTGACCTGAACAAAAAGAAGATCGAGTTATATCAAAATGGTATTGATCCCACAAAGGAAGTGGGAAATGAAGCGATCGCGGCATGCAGTGTTGATTTTACAAGCGATGCGGACAAGCTGAAGGAGGCAAAATTCCATATTGTTGCCGTTCCGACTCCGGTCAATCCCGATCATACACCGGATTTAAGTCCGGTAGAGGGTGCAAGCCGTATTCTCGGCCGCAATCTGACAAAGGGATCGATCGTTGTGTTTGAGTCCACCGTTTATCCCGGTGTGACAGAGGATGTGTGCGTACCGATCCTGGAGCAGGAATCCGGTTTAAAATGCGGTGTGGATTTTAAGATCGGATACTCACCGGAGCGTATCAATCCGGGGGACAAGGTGCACAGGCTGGAAACCATTACGAAGATCGTATCCGGTATGGATGGGGAAACACTGGATGAGGTAGCAAAGGTATATGAGCTTGTGGTAGATGCAGGCGTGCACCGTGCACAGTCTATTAAGGTGGCAGAGGCGGCAAAGGTCATTGAAAACAGCCAGCGTGATATCAATATTGCGTTTATGAATGAGCTTTCCATTATTTTTAATAAAATGGGAATCGATACAAAGTCCGTACTGGAAGCGGCAGGAACGAAGTGGAATTTCTTAAAGTTTTTCCCGGGACTGGTAGGAGGACATTGCATCGGTGTCGATCCGTACTATCTGACCTATAAGGCAGAACAGCTGGGCTATCATTCCCAGATCATTTTATCAGGCCGCCGCATCAATGATGATATGGGAAAATATGTAGCAGAAAGCCTTGTAAAGAATCTGATCAAGGCAGACATTCCGGTAAAAGGGGCAAGGGTAGCTATTTTTGGCTTTACCTTTAAGGAAAACTGCCCGGATACAAGAAATACAAAGATTATTGATATCGTAAAGGAACTGCGGGAATACGGCATTGAGCCGATGATCACTGATCCGGTGGCAGACCGCAGCGAAGCAGAAAGAGAGTATGGGATTTCCTTTACAGAGGAGACGGCTGTCAAGGGAATGGACGCGGTTATCCTGGCTGTTTCCCATAAGGAATATGAGAATATTTCCATGGAGCAGATCGGCAGTATGTATGCAGAAAACAGCAGACCAAGAGTGCTTGTGGATATTAAGGGAATGCTGGACCGGGCAGCCTATGAAAAGGCAGGTTATCTGTACTGGAGATTGTAGGAAGATGATGAATTTTTTCCCGGCAGGTAGACGAAAAGAGAGATTTTCGATATAATCAAGGTAGAAACTAAGAAGGGAGTGGATGCTATGAACGTATTGGCAGTTGGAGCGCATTTTAACAACATTGAGGTTGGCTGCAGCGGAGCACTTCTAAAGCATGCCCAGAGAGGCGATAAGATCATTCTCTTTGTGGCAGCTACAGCAGGGATGTTTAACTCAGAACGTGCAGAGACAAGGAAGGACGATATTGTATTCAAGGATGCACAGGAGGCAGGGGAGCTGATCGGCGGTAAACTGATATTTGGCGGATTTGAGACCCTGCAGTTAGAGTTTGATGATCCTTTAAATGTAAAGCTGGTTCATCTGATCGAAAAAGAAAAGATCGATCTGATCTATACCCATTATCCAGAGGATCCCCAGCATGACCACAGATCACTGGCAAGAGCAGTGGTGCATGCAGGCAGACGGGTACCACGGATGCTGGGCTATCGTTGTAACTGGTACGAGTCAGAACGGCCCTTTACACCGAATTTTTATGTAGATATTTCGGATGTATGGGAAAAGAAAGAAGAAGCAATGCGGAAATATACATCCGATTCTGGAAAAGTGAGAGAAGAGAGAATTGCGTTCTTCAAAAATGATGCGGAGAATTATGGACGCCAGAATGGAGTGACATACGCAGAGGGCTTCCAGGTTATCAAATGGCTCGAAAAATGATCGTAGAGAAAGAAAAAGCTTTGAAAATAAATGGGCAGAAGGGGGCGAAGCAGTGGATACTGCTTGGTGCCTTTTTGTCGTTTTTCGGGTTGCTCTGGTATGCTGCACCGATCGGCATATATCCTGACTCAGGCTCTTATATTGCCATGCAGACGGGAAGAGAGCCGCTGTACCCTTTGTTTTTGCTGTGCTTTCGTCTGCTTTTTAAGGAGCAGGATACGATCGTATGGCTGGCTGCATCAGGGCAGTTGGACAGTGAAAAAGCGATCTCGCTGATCAATACATGGCCGGCGCTGAATACCGCCTTACTGGTGCAGAGCATATTAGCGGCAGTTGCCTGCTATTATCTGACCAAAACGATCCAGAAAATATTTGCCCTGAATGGATTTCTTACAATTCTGACTGCTCTTTGTACACTGATCCCTTATATTCTGACACCGCTGGCATCTTCTTCCCATATGGTGTTAAATAAGGCGGTTTTGACAGAGGGGCTGACATTCCCTCTGTTTGGCTTTTTTACAGCATATATGATAAACGGGCTTTTTGCAGAGACAAAAAAATGGCGGTATTATGGCAGCGGTTTTGTGTGTGCACTGCTTCTGGTAATGACACGCAACCAGATGCTGGTTGCCTTTGCGGTGTGGTGTGTGGTATTAAGCTTTGAAATTTTGAGGAGCAGAAGCTGGAAGAACCTTTTCCTTTTGCCGGTTTTGGTCATTTTGTTCCTGGCAGGACGTTCTGGTCTGCACCATATTTACAATGACATAGTGCATCAGGGCTATGTAGGAGCGGATACAGGCAGCTATAATCTGCTGACTACATTTTTATATCTGTCAGAGCCGGAAGATGCAGAGCTGTTTACGGATGAGGAGCAAAAGCAGCTGTTTTTAAAAATGCATGGGCAGATGGAAGAGGAAGGAATGACCCTTGCAGCTGCGCCGGAGGGGATTTTAAACAGAGCATATCATTATGAGGATTGCTACGATCTGATCGGTTTTCAGATCCAGCAGCCCTGTCTGTTTGGCTATGTACAGCAGCAGGGGATTCCTGATGGGGAAGCGTTAAACCATGTGGTAGAAATTGCAGATAAGATGAATCAGGTGCTGTTTTTGGAAGTAAAGACTGATTATCTGTGTAATTATCTGGCAACAGTGGCCAGCGGCTTAACCCGCTCGGTATCCGCCAGCGGTTTTGTTATGGGAATTTATTCTATAGGTATTTATTTGCTTGCAGTCATACTTATGGTATGCTTGTATAGAAAGAACAGAAGGAGCAAGGCGGCGCTTTTGATGGCATTTTCCCTTCTGATGATCTGTGCCAATGTGTTTGCTACGGCGATTATGATCATGTGCTTGTCCAGATATATGATCTATAACACGGCATTATTTTATATTGCAGGACTGATGCTGCTTTATGAGCTGGTGCAGATGAGGATGGGCAGAGAAAGGAAGGATACAGATGCCATTTAGCGTACCAGCATCGGGCTACAAGAGTAAGAGGAGAAAAGACAATGGGATTTAGACAACTTCAGTTTCCGGAAGACAGCATTTTTTTGGTAACAGGCGGAGCGGGCTTTATCGGTTCAAATTTATGCGAAGCGATTACAGATATGGGATATCAGGTGCGCTGTCTGGATAATCTGTCCACAGGGAAACAGGAAAATGTAGATCTTTTTATGGACAGGGAAAACTATACCTTTATCAAGGGAGATATCCGTGATCTGGATACGTGTATAAAGGCATGTGAGGGGGTAGACTTTGTACTGAATCAGGCAGCATGGGGCAGTGTGCCGCGCAGTATTGAGATGCCGCTTTTATATGAGGAGATCAATATCCGCGGAACGCTGAACATGATGGAAGCCGCGCGCAGACAGGGCGTAAAAAAGTTTGTGTTTGCCTCCAGTTCTTCAGTATATGGAGATCATCTAACACTGCCCAAGGTAGAGGGGCAGGAGGGCAATCTGCTTTCTCCCTATGCATTGACCAAAAGGGTGGATGAGGAATATGGAAAGCTTTATAAAAAGCTGTACGGTCTGGATACCTACGGTATGCGTTACTTTAATGTGTTTGGGAAACGTCAGGATCCGGAGGGAGCTTATGCGGCGGTAATCCCAAGATTCATCCGTCAGCTTCTGCATGGCGAAGTACCAACCATTAATGGAGACGGCAGACAATCCAGAGATTTTACTTATGTTGACAATGTGGTAGAAGCAAATTTAAAAGCATGTCTTGCTCCTTCAGAGGCAGCAGGAGAGGCATTTAACATTGCTTATGGCGGAAGAGAATATCTGATCGATATTTACTATGATCTGTGTAAAGCATTAAAAAAGGATGTTGAACCGCATTTTGGACCGGACAGAGCCGGAGATATCAAACACTCCAATGCAGATATCTCCAAGGCAAAAAGGCTGTTAGGGTATGATCCGGATTATGATTTTTCCAAAGGAATCGCTCTTGCGATTGAATGGTACAAGGAAAATCTTTCGGAAAAAGAAGAAAAATAAGCGGGGAAATCGTTATGGTAAGGATGCTTCATATTGTAGGCTCTATGTCTCCCAGCGGTATCGGAAACTTTATTATGAACGTTTACCGGAACATTGACAGAGAAAAGGTGCAGTTTGATTTTATTGTACATGAAACGCGGGAGGTCAGTTTTGAAGAAGAAATCCGTGCTCTTGGTGGAAAGATTTACACTGCCACACAAAAATCGGTAAGTCCTGTGAGAAATTTCAGGGATATCCGGCGCATTGTAAAGCAGGGAGGATATAGGATCGTATTCAGACATACAGATACTGCTATGGTGGCAGTTGACCTGCTGGCAGCATGGATGGGCGGCGCAAGGGAGAGGATCGCACATTCCCACTCCACAAGCACACCCAATCAAAAAATGCACAGGCTGTTCCAGCCTATGCTGAATGCACTTTGTACAAAAAGGTTTGCCTGCTCTGAACAGGCTGGAAAATGGCTGTATGGGAAAAAGCCCTATGAGGTAATTATCAATGCGATCCGGCTGGAGGATTTTGCATATCAGGAAAAGATCAGGGAAAGGGTGCGCAGACAGGAAAACCTGGAGGGAAGCCTTGTGATCGGACACATCGGAAATCTTTTGCCGGTAAAAAATCATTTGTTTATGTTAGATATCATGGCAGAGCTTGTAAAAAGACAGCCTGCCTGTAAGATGATATTTGCCGGAGACGGTGTGATGCGTAAGGCGATAGAAGAAAAATGCAGACAGCTGGGCTTGGAGAAGCAGGTGATTTTGCTGGGGGTAAGGACAGATACTGCTGCGTTGCTGCAGGCAATGGATGTATTTTTGTTTCCCTCAAAATATGAAGGCCTTCCTATCGCCATGGTGGAGGCGCAGTGCAGCGGACTTCCCAATCTGGTATCAGATGTGATCACTGCAGATGTGGATGTGACTCCTCTGGTAAATAAGCTGTCACTAAAGCTGCCAGCCTCTGTGTGGGCAGAAAAGATATTGGAACTTGCGGCAGATACAAGGAAAGCGCCGGAATATGCGCTGTTTGAGAAAAAAGGATTTGACATCAGACAGATGGTAAAAAGGTATGAGGAGCTTGCATGAGTAAATTTTGTGAGCGGCTTCAGAAGATGAAGACCTGCGAATATTGGAGAATTGCATATCGGAAAAGGACAGAAAGCGGCAGCCTGCTGCAGGAAAAGAACATCGTAGGATTTATACTCCTTCCACAGAAAAAATTTGTGACACAGGCAGATCCCTTTCTTTACGTGCATCAGGGGAAAAACTGGCTTTTTTACGAGAAACAGAATCTGACAGATATGAAGGGGACTCTTTGGTGCGTGAATCTGGACGAGCCACAGGCAAGACCGGTAAAGGTGCTGGAGGAAGCGTTTCATTTGTCTTATCCTCAGGTATTCCGCTATGGAAAATATACCTATATGCTTCCGGAAACAAGGAATGCAGGAAAACTCAGACTGTATCGTTGTGTCCAGTTTCCGGGGAAGTGGGAGCTGGCAGGAGAAGTGCCGGAGTTTGAAGCTGTGGATACAACGCTTTTCAAAAAAGCTGATGCAGAGCAGGAATACTATGCCTTCACTTATCGTGAGGCGTGTCTGGAGATTTATCTTTTTAAGGTAGAAAAGGAGCATTTCAAAATCACGGATCAGCAGAGGATCTATCGCTCCAAAAGTTCTAAAATGCTGCGCCCGGGAGGCAGTCTCATAGAGGAAGACGGCAGACTTTTCCGCAGTGCCCAGAACTGCAGTGAGTATTATGGGCAGGAGCTGCTGATCAATGAGATAGAACGGCTGGATGAAAAGCACTTTGCAGAGCATGAGTACTGCAGACTGACACCGGGGCAGGTTGAGATACCGGGCATTTGCCCGATAGGACTTCATACCTATAATCAAAATGAAAAATATGAGGTAATTGATGTCCTGCACAGAGAGACGGGATTTTCTACTCTGTGTAAGAAAATACAGTGGAAGCTGTGGAATCGGATGAAAAAGGCAAAGCAATGAAAAAGACCATCGTATTTTATATTGCGACCCTGACAAGGGGCGGCGCAGAACGGGTAATTGTAAACCTTGCCAATTATTTTTATACGCAGGGCTATGAAGTGTATATGGTAACACTAGAACCGGATGAGGGATTATATCCCATGGAGGAGGGCATCCATAAGTGGGTGCTGGAAAACCGGCAGAAAAGGGGCATAACCGGCCGGCTTCAAGGCGCATTAGGACGCATTTTACAGGTGAGAAAGCTCCTTAGGGAAACAGAGGCAGAAGCGCTGGTTTCCTTTATTGGAAAGACCAATATCCGTGCGATTCTGGCAGCACTTGGAACAAAGACCAGAGTATTTGTATCTGTACGAAGTGCACCAGAGCGGGAATATGCCGGAAGGTTTCAGAGACTTCTGGCAAAGGGGCTGTTTTGCCTTGCAGATGGGATCGTGTTTCAGTCTGAGGGGGCGAGAGATTTTTTCCCAAAGACAGTGCAGAAAAAATCCAGAATTTTGTATAATCCCCTGGCCAAGGAGTATGTGAAGGAGCTTTATCAGGGAAAACGCCGTAATGAGATTGTAACAGTAGGGCGCATGGATAAGGTAAAAAATCACGCGCTGTTGATAGATGCATTTTCCCGCGTGGTAAAGGAAATGCCGGAAATGCACCTGACAATTTATGGCGGCGGCGACTGTATGGAAAAGATCAAAGAGCAGGTAAGACAGCTGGGAATTGCAGATAAGGTCAGTCTTCCGGGAGATTCTGAAGGGATTGCTGAAAAAATCCAGGATGCCAGAATGTTTGTACTTTCTTCTGATTTTGAGGGTATGCCCAATGCAGTAGCAGAGGCATTTGCATCAGGAGTCGTGGTGGTTTCAACAGACTGCCCAAGCGGCGGTGCAAGGATGCTCGTCAGAGAGGGAAAGACGGGACTTTTAGTTCCGGTAAAGGATGCAGAGAGGATGGCAAAGGCCATGCTGCGGATATTGCAAGATCCTGAACTGGAGGAGCGGCTGCGTATCAGCGCCTATGAATTTAGCAGGTCGTTGTATCCTGATAAGATTAATAATATGTGGAAGCAGTATATAGAAGAATTATGTGGAGCTGCTGAAGCAATGCGGAGCTGAGCCGGAATGAAACAGACAATGAAAAAAAAGAAGATCGCATTTTTGATCAATAGCCTTGGAAAAGGCGGCGCAGAGAGAGTTGTTGTAAACTTAGCGGAGCACTTCGCAAAACAGGAAAATGAGATCCTGCTAGTCACCTCCCGGGTATTGCCGGAGGAATACCCCATCGGGTTTCTGGCAAAACGCCGCATTCTGGAGGAAGAGATCGAAACAGCTCCCTTTGGAAGGGCAGGGAAGATACCGGCGAGAATCCTAAGACTGAAAAAAATCTGGCAGGAGGAAAAACCGGATCTGCTGATCGCCTTTATTGGAAAAATGAATTTGTATGCCATGCTTTCAACGAGAAGCAGCAGACTTCCCGTGATTTTGTCAGTGCGCAGCGATCCTGCAAAGGAGTATCCTTCCGTTTTTTTGAGACGGCTGGCAGAGCGGCTGTTTGTACGGGCAGCAGGTGTGATATTCCAGACAGAGGATGCCTTGAACTTTTTTTCACCGCGGATACGAGCACATTCTGCAGTGCTTCCCAATGCACTGGATGAGAGCTTTGTGAAAGCACGGTATGAGGGCATGCGCGAGGATGAGATCGTTATGGTAGGCCGGTTGGATGCCAATAAAAATCATCAGCTGCTGCTTCGGGCATTTGCCAGATTAGAGAAGGAGTATCCGTCCATGAAGCTTAGGTTTTATGGGGGCGGACTTCCTGGCAGCAATACAGAGCCAATGTTAAAGGCACTTGCAGAGGAGCTGGGAATACAGAACAAGGTACATTTTATGGGACGACAGACTGATATCCGGGCAAGGATTGAACGGGCAAGAATTTTTGTGCTGGCATCTGGATATGAGGGAATGCCAAATGCCTTACTGGAGGCCATGGCTACAGGGCTTGCAGTAATTGCTACCGATTGCCCCTGCGGCGGTCCAAAAACAGTGATCCGTAATGGGCAGAATGGAATCCTTATTCCTGTGGGGGATGAGGCGGCGTTAGAGACAGCACTGCGCCGTATACTGGACAACCCATCGCTGGAGGAGTCCCTTGGAAAAGAAGCGTCAAAGCTTGCAGAAAAGCTGAGTCCAGAGGCTGTATGCAGGCAGTGGCAGGAACAGATAGAGGATATGGTAGAAGGATATGTTGATCATCAATCGTAAAAAAAAGCATGGTGTGGAATTCAGAGAAGTCTGGTACGCAGAGGAAAAGTGCGGTCTTGACGGTATCATTTTGTACCGCGGCGCAAAAAAACCGATCGGCAGGGAGCTGAGAAGGGTGCGTACCTTGATCACAGATCTGACCCAGAGTGAGGAAGAGATCGTAGCAAGATGCCAGAAAGACTGTCGTTATCAGATACGCCGTGCAGCAAGAGAAAATATAACGGCAGAGTTTAAAACAGGAGCGCAGATCACATCGCAGGAGATCGAACAGTTCTGTCAGTTTTTTGTTGATTTCTGGAAAAGCAAGGGAATGCCGGATGAAGGCTACGAAAAATATAAGGAAGAGATCGAAACCTATGCAAAGGAAGGCGTATTCGCCATTACCTGTGCAAAACAAGGAGAGGAAGTACTGGTATATCATACCTATATTGTAGGGGATACCTTTGTGCGTTCCTATCAGTCAGCGTCCCAGTTCCGTAATGAAAATATCAGCTCTCGTATTGTGGGGATCGCAAACCGCTATCTGCATAAAGCGGATATGATGTATTTTAAGGAAATGGGAAAGACGGTATATGACTGGGGCGGCGCAGGACTGCGTGAGGAAGTAAAAAGCATTACAGAGTTTAAGGAGTCTTTTGGTGGAGAAGAGCTTTATTACTATGACTGTGAGGATGTAGTGGGCTTAAAGGCAGAGGCAGTAAAAGGAATCATCAATCTGATAGGAGTATTGACAGATGACTAAGGTGTGTACCTTCCGGCTGGACGATATCACGCCGGATATGGACTGGGACAGATTTTACAGGGTAAAGGCAATTTTTGATAAGTATAAGGTAAAGCCTCTGATCGGGGTGGTGCCGGATAATCAGGATGAAAAGCTGCGCTGCGGAGAGTATCATGCAGATTTTTGGGAATATATTGCCTCCTTGGAGAAAAATGGCTGGCTGATCGCCCAGCATGGCTGTTACCATGTTTATGAAACTGCAGATGCAGGTCTGCTTGGGATAAAAAAAGCAAGTGAATTTGCAGGACTTCCCTATGAGCAGCAGTATGAGAAGCTGAAAACCGGCAGGGAAATTTTGCAAAAGCATGGACTTAATGTTACAATATTCATGGCACCGGGGCATACCTATGATAAAAATACCCTGAAAGCATTGAAAAAGCTGGGATTTTCCCATGTGACAGATGGTTATGCTGATGTTCCGTATTATGCAAAGGGTCTGCTGTTTATTCCATGCCGGAGTTCGAGACCGGGATTTTCAGGAATACTGGATACGATCTGTCTGCACTGTAATGAAATGGATGAAAATGATTACCGGGAGCTGGAAAATTTTCTGGAGAAATACAGCAGTCGCGTAGTTCCCTTTGCAGAAGCAATGGGACAGCTGTGGTATCCACGCAGAACGTTTCTGATAGGCCTGCAGGAAAAGCGGAATCTCTGGATCCGCCGGATTAAGAGGTATACTGCGGAAAATGAGAGACTAAAGGAATATATGCAGATTACCTATGATAAGGACAATAAGAAAAAGAAGATCAAGAGAATAACCCATCTTCCCATGCTGCTTTTTCTGGGAAAAGGGGATAGAAATAAAGGAAATCATTAGGATAGTAAAATGGACATAATCAAGAAGCTGAATGTTGTATTAAATAAAAAACAGAAGGGCCGTGTGGTGGCATTGATTTTTCTGATTCTGATCGGAGCAGTGCTTGAAACACTGGGAGTTTCCATGATATTGCCAGTGGTTACCGCAGTGGTAGAGCCGGATGTATTTACCGAAAATAGGATCGTTGTAAAGATCAGCAGGATACTTGGCTTAAACAGTCTGGAAGAATTTGTCATTGCCATGATCATAGCCCTTATTTTGATCTTTGTGCTGAAAAATGCATATCTGCTGTTTATGTATTATGTACAGCATACCTTTATCTGCAATAGTCAGTTCCAGATTTCAAAGGACTTACTAAAGATATACTTTAATAAGCCTTATGAGTTTTATCTAAATACCAATACCTCAGATGTGCTCAGAACAGTGTATAGTGATACCACAGGAGTATTTTCCCTGCTGCTGGAATGCATTCAGTTTTTATCAGAACTGATCATTGCTCTTTGTCTGGGACTTGTTCTTCTGATCATTGATTTTCAGATGACAGTAGTGATGTGTCTTGTACTGTTTGGGGTAACAGGGATCATAGCGCTGACCTTTAAGCCAAAGATGGGCAGTATCGGACAGGAAGCCAGAGTGCGTCAGAGCCGTATGTATAACAGCATTATCCAGTCTATTATGTGTATTAAGGATGTAAAGATCTTTGCAAAGGAAGAATCCTTTTTGGAAGAATATGAGAACAATGGAAAGAAATATTATAATCTTTCCAGAAGTCAGAAGGTGCTTGGCTCTGCGCCGAGACTGATCATTGAAAGTGTGTGCATCGGCGGTATCCTCGCATATCTGGGTGTGATGATCGCAATAGGCAGAAGCGTGACGAGCATGCTTCCGCAGCTTTCGGCATTTGCGCTGGCAGCAGTCCGTCTGATGCCCTGTGCAAACCGGATGAGCACATACCTTGCCAATATTGCTTACTATAAGCCCACCCTTGATTTTGTATATGAAAATGTGGAGATGCCTCAGAACGTAAAGGAAGAGTACGATCCCAGAACAGACAGGAGCGGCAGAGAGGATAAGCTGCCTTTTACCAGAGAAATATCTATCGAGGATATCACCTACCAGTATCCCAATTCTGAGAAAAAGATTTTCGATAAGGCAGGAATAAAAATTCCCATTGGCAAGTCAGTAGGAATTGTAGGAAAATCCGGTGCCGGCAAGACAACACTGGTAGATATCATGCTGGGGCTTTTGGAGCCACAGTCGGGCAGGATTCTCTGCGACGGACAGGATGTGCTGACAAACTACAGTGGATGGCTTCATAACATTGGTTATATTCCTCAGACGATCAATCTGATCGATGATACCATCCGTGCCAATGTGGCGTTTGGCGTTCCAAGGGAGAAGATCGATGAAAAGCGGGTATGGGAAGTACTGGAGGAAGCACAGTTAACTGCCTTTGTAAAGGATCAGCCGAAGGGTCTGGATACTGAGATCGGAGAGCGCGGCATCCGTATGTCCGGAGGACAGAGGCAGCGTCTTGGAATTGCCAGAGCGTTGTATCACAATCCAGAGCTGCTGATTTTGGATGAGGCTACCTCTGCCCTTGATAACGATACAGAGGCAGCGATCATGGATGCGATCAATCATTTCCATGGCAGAAAGACGATGCTGATCATTGCCCATAGATTAAAAACCATTGAAAACTGTGATATGATATTTGCAGTAAGAGACGGAAAGATAGAGCAGGAGAACAGGGATGCATATTAATTTGTTTTTTCAGGGATATGATTCCGTTGGAAAGTATCAGGAATCCATTCTGAGAGAAATAGATCAGAGAGTGCACTTTCAGAAATGTGTACTGACAAGCCGTGACAATGATGGCAGTGATCAGTACGATACAGACAAATATGTAAAAATAGATTATGATATGTGTGCCAATGCCCGGTATGAGCTGAAAATGGATATGAATCAGTTGCTGCCCCTTTCCAGAGAACTGCTGACGGCAATGGAACCCTATGAACCGGTGGCGGTTAAAATGCTCTGCCGTATCACGGAGTTTGATATGTTCACATATGATGAAGCAAAACGGTTTTACCTGCATCATCTGCGTTTCTGGAACGATGTATTTGAAAAAAATCAGATCAACTTTGTGTTTATGACGGGGATTCCACATCATACGCATGATTATATTATTTATGCGCTGACAAAAATAAAACAGATCCCTATGTGCATTTTAGCACCGACCCATCTTCCCCACTGGTGCTTTGTGGGAAATGATCTGTACCGGCTTTATGAGCGTCTGGACGCTGCTTATGAAAAGCAGATGAAGAATACGGAGAAGGTCACACTGCCGGAGGACGTGGAGACATATTATCAGGCTCTGCTTCGAGAAAATAAACGAAAAAAAATGCAGGTTATGCTTGGCGCTGGCAGCCGGAAAGAGCATGCCAAAAGAGAGAAAAGGCATATTATGGATTATGTGATCCTGGACAGGATCATACGCAGACAGCTGCTGCGCATCAGGCATGGGCTGGCGGCATCAGTGCGTCAGAGCTCTCTGATGCCGTGGAAGAGAAGTATTTCGTGGATGAAAAAGGATGCATACTGGGTCAAAAGGGTAAGGCACAAGCTGAAAAGGTGTGACAGCCTGAAGGAGTATGAACGGCTTGCCCTGATGCCGGATATGAAGCATGAAAAATATGTGCTGTTGCTTCTGCACCAACAGCCGGAAGCCACTACACTGCCTCAGGCAGGCGTTTTTGTAGAACAGGAGGTCGGCATACAGCTGCTTGCCCATGTATTGAAAAAATATGGGATCAAGCTGTATGTAAAGGAACATTTTGTGCAGCCTTACCGTATGAAAACCTTTTATCAGGATCTGAAGGCTACGGAAAATGTGGTGCTGGTAAGCAGCGAAGCAGAATCGGTGGATCTGTTGGAAAACTGTGTGGCAGCGGCTACCTTTACAGGAACAGTTACACTGGAGGCGATTGCCAATGGCAAACCGGTTATGGTTTTTGGACATGGAGGCTTTGAGCATGGACCGGGCATTTATCAGATAGGAAATGAGCAGCAATGTATTGCTGCCATAGAAGAAATATTGCAGGGAAAAGAAATTACCGCCCAGGCGGTAAGAAATTATTTTAAGGCATTTACCGACAGCAGTGTGTGTATCTATTCTCCTATTGAGGGTGCAGAGCCTTCTCTGGTAGAAAAGAGCCGGAAAGAGATCGTAGAGCTGGCAGTGGCTGAGATCCTTTCGGCAGCACCTGCAGGTATTGGAATTTCATGATAGAAAAGAAAGGCAGGATTATGAAAAAAGTATTAGTAACCGGAGCCGATGGTTTTATCGGCAGTCATCTGACTGAGCATCTGATGGAAAAGGGCTATGAGGTAAAGGCGTTTACTTATTATAATTCTTTTAATAACTGGGGCTGGCTTGACAGCTTTCCGAAGGAAAAATTAAAAGAGATCGAGATCTTTCAGGGGGATATCCGGGATCCCAACGGTGTCAGAGAAGCGATGAAGGGGACGGACGGCGTGTTTCATCTGGCGGCGCTGATCGCCATTCCGTTCAGCTATCATTCACCGGATTCTTATGTGGATACCAATATCAAAGGAACACTGAACGTTTTGCAGGCAGCAAGGGATCTTTGTATGGAGCGCGTGCTCATTACTTCGACCTCGGAGGTATATGGTACGGCGCAGTACGTTCCGATCGATGAAAAGCATCCTTATCAGGGACAGTCACCGTATTCGGCAACAAAGATCGGAGCGGACAGACTGGCAGAGAGCTTTTACCGGAGCTTTCAGCTTCCGGTGACCATCGTCAGGCCCTTTAATACGTACGGACCGCGGCAGTCGGCAAGAGCGGTCATTCCGACGATCATTTCCCAGTTATTGGCAGGAAAAGAGGAGATTCGGCTCGGCTCGCTTACTCCTACGAGAGACTTTAACTATGTGAAGGATACGGTCAACGGTTTTTATGAGATCGCAGGATCGGATCAGACGATCGGACAGGAGATCAACATTGCGACTCAGCAGGAGATCAGCATCGGAGAGCTTGCAAAGGAGCTGATCCGTCAGATCAATCCAAGTGCAAAGATCGTATGTGAGAAGGAGCGGACAAGACCGGAAAAAAGTGAGGTCAACCGTCTGTTAGGCTCCAACGAAAAGATTAAGAAGCTGACAAGCTGGAAGCCTCAGTATACGTTTGAAGAGGGGCTTGCAGAAACCATCGCATGGATCAGGGACAATATGAATGCATATAAGACAGACATTTATAACCTATAGGCAGGCTTAAGCAGTCAGGAGAATGGAAATGGATGATAAAATAGCAAGGCTGTGCATTCCACCCAGCTATACCGTTCTGGAGGCGATCAAGGTACTGGATGATACTCATGAGCGCATTATATTGATCGTGGAAGAGGACAAGCTGCTTGGCGTATTAACAGACAGCGATATCAGAAAGTGGATTTTGAAAAGCCGCGATATGACAGAAAAGGTAACTGCTGTTATGACCACGCAGCCTGTCTGTGTAACAAAGAACAAGGTCTGTGAGGCGGCAGATATGATGGAACGGCGTGGGATTGATGCCATTCCGGTTATTGACGAAAACGGCAGACTGCAGGATCTGCTGTTTCGCCATGAAGCACCGGAAAGGAATAAATGTACCGGGGAAAAAATATCAGCTCCGGTGGTTATTATGGCGGGCGGCAAGGGAACCCGTCTGTTTCCGTATACCCAGGTGCTGCCCAAACCATTGATTCCGATTGGGAATACTACGATTTTAGAGCAGGTGATCGATTCCTTTTGTGAAGCAGGCTGCGGACAGTTTTTTGTGTCTGTCAATTATAAAAAAAATCTGATCAAAGCCTATATTCAGGATCTGCATCCGGAGTATAAGGTGGAGTATGTAGAGGAAGAAAAATTTCTTGGGACAGCAGGGAGTCTGTCTCTTGTAAAAGAAAAAATCCATGAGCCATTTTTTGTGACAAACTGTGATATTCTCTTGGATGTGGATTATACGAAGGTAATGGAATTTCATAAGAAAAATAAAAATGCCATTACTCTGATCACTTCATTGAAAAATTACACGATTCCCTATGGCGTGGTTAATGTGGGAGAAGAAGGAAAAGTAGAAAGTCTTTCGGAAAAGCCGGAAATGAGCTTTTTGGTCAATACAGGTGTTTATGTTTTGAATCCGCAGGTGCTTGCATATATCCCCCAAGGAGAATTTTTTCACATTACCGATCTGATTCAGTTATGTCTTGAGCGGGGTGAAAAGGTCGGTGTCTATCCTGTGACCGAAAAGGCATGGGAGGATATGGGAGAATTTTCCAGTATGGAAGAAATGCTGAAGGCGAGAGGACTGGAATCATGACAAAAAAAATCTTGGTAACGGGTGCCGGAGGCTTTATCGGCAGTGCACTCGCAGAATATTTACAAAGAAAAGGAAAAGAGGTGCTTGCGCTTTCGTCAGGAGAGCTTGATGTTACAAAGCAGGCTGCCGTGCAGGCACTTTCGGCAAAGGAGATCTCCCATGTCGTTCACTTGGCGGGAAAGACCTTTGTTCCCAAAAGCTGGGAGGAGCCGGAGACCTTTTTTTTGACCAATACATTTGGTACGCTCCAAATGCTGGAGTTTTGCAGAATGCATGAAATACCGATGACGTATATCAGTGCATATATTTACGGACCGCCGGAAAAAAATCCGATTCAGGAAAATGACCGGATCAATCCGAATAATCCCTATGCAAAATCCAAGTATATGGCAGAGGAGCTGTGCGAATTTTATGCAGGAACCTTTGGTGTAAAGGTAAGCATTATCCGTCCGTTTAATGTATACGGCGCAGGTCAGAAAAAAGATTTTCTGATTCCGCAGATCATTGAGCATGCTATGAAAAGGGACTGTATCGAGGTACTGGATCTGGCACCGATGCGAGACTATATTTACTTGGAGGATCTGCTTGGCGCGATCGCTCTGACGATCGAAAACGTACAGCAGTATGACGTATTCAACATCGGCTCGGGTGTTTCGTATTCGGTGGAAGAAGTGATCGGTATGGTGCAGGAGATCTTAGGCACGCATAAGCAGGTGGAATGCAAAAATCAGGTGCGCAGAAATGAATTAAACAATGTGGTGGCAGACATTGCCCATGCAAAGGAAGTGCTGGGATGGGAGCCTGCATATCATTTGCGGCAGGGGCTGAAAGAAATGATCGAGAAAATAGAACAGGAAGAGAAGATCAGTATAGGGGAGTAAAGGAGAGAGGCGTATGAATGTACTTGCAATCGGTGCACATTTTGATGACATTGAACTTGGCTGCAGCGGCAGTCTGAGAAAGCATGTGGAAGATGGAGATAAGGTCGTGATCTATGTGGCGACCAGATCCGGCTACAGCGGACCGGATCAGAAAACGGTGCGCAGCAATGAAGAGGCGATGGCAGAGGGAGAAGCGGCAGCAGCCCTGATCGGCGGAAAGCTTATCTGCGGCGGATTTGAAACGCTGCATCTGGAATTTGAAGATGCGCTGAATCTGCAGCTCGTACAACTGATCGGTCAGGAAAAGATCGATCTGATCTACACCCATTATAAGGACGATGTCCATCATGACCATGGGGCGCTTGCAAAGGCAAGTCTGCATGCAGGACGTCATGTGCCTCGTATTTTAATGTATCACAGCAACTGGTATCAGTCGGATGTGCGGTTTACACCGGATTTTTATAAGGATATTACGGATACATGGTCAGTGAAAGAAGCGGTTATTAGGGCGCATCGTTCAGAATATGAGCGGACGGGCGGCGCATGGATCGATTATTTTTATAAAGAGGCAAAGAACAATGGCTTTATTTGCGGCACAGAGCTTGCCGAGGGCTTTCGCTGCGTGAAATGGCTTGCATAGGAGAAGAGGAATATGACAGGAATTATCATACAGGCAAGGATGGGGTCGACGAGACTTCCGGGAAAGATCTTAAAGGTCATTCATGACAGGACGCTGTTAGATCATATCATTGACCGTCTGAAGGAGCTTACAGAGGAGGCATCCATCGTCATTGCGACGAGTGATCTGCCGGGGGATGATGCGGTCGAGCAGTTCTGCCGGGAAAAAGGTGTTTTGTGCTTCCGGGGCAGCGAATCCAATGTGCTGAGCCGTTATTATGAATGTGCAGTGAAATACGGCTTTTCGGATATCGTGCGTTTAACGGCAGACAATCCGTTTGTCGATGCAGAAGAGGTGGGACGTCTGATCGCTTACCATAAGGAATGCGGAAATGAATTTACCGAATCCTTTTCCCAGCTTCCGATCGGAGTCGGTGCAGAGATCTTTAGCTTTGCGGCACTGAAGGAGGATATGGAAAAAGCCTCCATGCCCCATCATTTTGAGCATGTAGATGAGTATATTCTGGAAAATATGGAAAAATTTAAGACGGGTGTTTTACAGGTGCCGGAAAGCAAGCATATGCCGGATGTGAGACTGACGGTAGATACGCAGGAGGATTATGAAAAAGCCTGCTACATTGCAGCGCACAGCAGAACCGGACTTGCAGCGACAGAGGAGGCAGTTGCTTTATGCTCGCAGTTTGCATAGAGTGTTCCCACCAAAGGGGGATGGGACACTTATTCCGCGCCGTCAATCTGATCGCGGTCTGTAAAAAGAGAGGGATCGATACCCTTTTGCTTGTCAATGAGGATGAAAAAGGTCTGCGGATCCTGAAAGAACACCAGATCATACCGGTGCTCGTGGATTTATGGGATGAGACCTCGGACTGGGAGGCGGATCTGATCGCAGAATATAAAATTTCGGTGTGGCTTAATGACCGCTTAAATACATCGGCGGCAACAGCGCAGCATGTGAAAGCAAAGGGAATCCCGCTTTTTACCATAGATGATATGGGAGAGGGAGCTGCGTATGCCGATGGAAATTTTGCCAGTCTGATCTTTGAACAGACAGAAAAGGTGCCCGGAAAAAGGGTGTATGCGGGAAACGACTATTTGATCTTAAATTCGCAGATCGGACAGTTTCGCCGCGTACGAAGCGCGATGAACAATATTTTAGTGACGCTCGGCGGCAGTGATACTTACGGCGTGACACTGAAAGTCATTGCTTTTTTAAAGCAGTGGCAGCAGGCGCATCCTGCGGTACGGGTGAGCATTTTGCTCGGACCGGGTGCGGTGATCTATGAGGAGGCAAAAGCGGCGCTGGAAGGAAGCGGTTTTTTGCTTGTTTCCCATGTGCCGTCTTTAATGGAATATTTTGCGCAGTTTGATCTGGCGGTTACGGGAGGCGGAGTGACCGCTTTTGAAGCAGCAGCTTCGGGGCTTCCCTGTCTGGTCGTGGCAAACGAGCTGCATGAGATCCAGATCGGCAGGCATTTGGAGCAGCTTGGCTGTGCTGTTTTTGCCGGATATTATCAGGAAATGGATTTAAGCCGGATCGGGGAGTTTACCGATATTGAGGAAATGAGCCGTATGGGAATGGAAAGGATTGCCTTAAACGGCGCAGAACGCATTTGTGAGATCATTGAGGAAAAGCATGAAAAAGTATGTAGAGATTGAAAAGGTGCTGCTGACAATATCTGTTTTTGCAGGATTCCTTTTTATTTGTAGTATGTGTTTTGAAGCATTTCAGCCGGTAGTTATTGGGGATGAGACCTTTTCTATGAAGATGGTTGAAAACAACTACTTTGAAATCCTTCATTTGACAGCAATGGATGTGCATCCCCCTCTGTATTATTGGATACTAAAAATTATTACATCATTAAAAAATGTGCTCCCGGTTTCAGTAGTTACATTAGGGAAGCTGACTTCAGTGCTACCTTTTTTAATATTATTTATAATATCCCTTACAAAAGTGCGTATGCGCTTTGGAATAGAGAGCGCCGCCGTTTTCATTCTGTGCATTACCGGAATGCCGAAAATGATGCATTATGCTGTTGAAGTCAGGATGTATAGCTGGGGGATTCTTTTTTTGGTGTGCATGTGTCTTGCTTTTTATGACTGGATGCAGGCAGAGGACTGGAAATTTCAAAATCTGAGATTTGCAATCTGGGGCTTGCTGGCGGCGTATGTACATTACTTTGCTGCCTTGTCTGCGGCGGTCATATATGTGATGATGTTTGTATGGGCATTGCTTTATGAGAGAAAGAAGCTAAAGGGATGGCTTGTAGGAAGTATTATAACAGTGACAGGGTATCTGCCATGGATTCCTGTATTGTTTAGGCAGGTAAAATCGGTAAACAGTGGATACTGGATTGAAGAGTTGTCTTTTCGGACTTTGCTTTCTTTTTTTCAGTTCATATTTAATCCGGCAGTATATATTTACTATAGCGGAACAATATTAGGTTTTGCTACATTTTTAACTGTGACGGGTATCGCCTTGTTCGCGTTGATGGGCAGTAAGGAAAAAAGGAAAGGTTTTTTGGCTTTTTCAGGAATTTTTACCTGCGGTGGAGTTGTTGTGATAGGAATTCTGGCAGCATGGCTTATGAGTCCTGTGCTTTCGGAGAGGTATCTTTTGTTTGGAATGGGAGTATTATGGCTGGGAACTGCCATTGGTATTTCTTTACAAAAAAAGAAAAAATTAAAAATAGCTATCATCTTATTTTTCCTTGTGATAACATATCTTAATCTGCAACAATTTATCCGGGTAGAGGAAGAAAGCAGGGAAGGTTGGAAAAAAACAGAAAAAATACTGGAGGAGATAGAGACAGAAGATGTTATTTTGACAAATTTTGGACAGGTGCGGCTGACACTGAGCTATTATAAGCCGGAAACCCCCGTCTGCTACTATTGGAGACAAAGAACGGAAGAACTGTTTAAAAATTTGTATGGGAATCTTTATGATACCAGAGACGAAGATGCGATATTAGAAAAACTGTCAGAGAAAAACAAGATTTATTTTTTTGATGTGGAAAATGTTGATGAATTTCATTTCAAAGAGGATTGTAAAGACCCGGAGATCCTTTTTGAAGATATGGGACGGGTTTTGATAGAAGATATTTATGTGCATGTATATAAAGTAACACGGGTAAAAGAGGCTTAAAAGGAGGAAACAGAATGTTTCAGAAAAATGGAAAGTGTTATATTGTAGCAGAAATCGGTGGAAATTTTACAGATCTGGATACGGCAAAGCTGCTGATCGATCAGGCGGCTGAGTGTGGTGTGGATGCGGTAAAGCTGCAGACCTACAGAGCAAACACTATTGCAAGCCGTAATACGATGTTTGACATGGAAAATACTGGAGTTGTATCACAGGTTGAGTATTTTAAGAAGTTTGAAATTGATGAAGAAATGCATCGGGAAGTTTTTGCATATGCACGTGAAAAAGGGTTAGATATTTTTTCTACCCCCTCCCATATCACGGATGTGGAATTGTTGGAAAAGTTCAATCCTGATGTGCATAAAATTGGCGCAGATGATTTGACAAATCTCCCCTTTTTAAAACAGGTTGCCCGCACAGGAAGACCTATTATGCTTTCTACAGGAATGGGAACGATTGAGGAGGTTAAAGAGGCAGTAGGTGCTATTGTAGAAGAAGGAAACAGGGATATCATTATTATGCATGTGGTAAGCCTGTACCCTACAGCTCCGGAATTTGTAAATCTGGAGGCGATCAAAACGTTGCAAAGAGAGTTTCCCCAATATGTGATTGGTTATTCCGATCATACATTAGGGGTAGATTCCTGTATTTTTGCAGCAGTTATGGGAGCAAAGGTAATTGAAAAACATTTTACCTATGACAAAAAAGCAGATGGACCAGATCATATGTTGTCTGCAACAAAGGAAGAAATGAAAGAACTCGTAGACAAGGTGCGCCTGTTTGAAACGATGCAGGGGGATGGAATCAAGGGACCAGAGGGTGCTGAAATTAAAAATAGAAGAAACAATAGAAAAAGTGTCATTCTTGCAAGGGATGTAAAGTGCGGTGAAATATTGACAGAAGATAAGCTGGCTGTAAAACGGCCGGGAACAGGTATTAAACCGAAATATTTTGAAATGGTTGTTGGAAAAAAAGCAGCGAGAGACATGGAAGAGGATACTGTGTTACAATGGGGTGACATTGAGTAAAAGGAGAAGATAAAAATGCAGGATAAGGTGGTCGTAATTCATCAGCCGGATTTTATTCCTTATTTGGGTTTTTTCGACAGATTGCTAAAGGCAGATGTTTATGTGGTATTTGATAATGTACAATATGTAAGAAGCAGCAGGGGCTGGACAAGCAGAGATAAGATCAAGACGCGAAACGGAGAAAAATGGATCAGCGTCAGCACGCAGAAAGCACCACGGGATACTGCGATTAACCAGATCTTATTAGCAGAAGATGAGCAGTGGAAAAAGGACAACTTAAATCTGATCACTGAAAACTATAAAAGGTGCGGCTATTACGATGAGATCATGCCCTATATTGAGAAATTATATCAATTTCAGGGAAAAAGGATGATGGATTTCAACCTAGAGTCTATAAAGATGCTAATGAAATTATTTGACATTGAGATTGAAACGGTTATAGCAAGTGACCTGGATCCAGTAGGAAAAAGCAACGAACTGATCATTGATGTAATGAAGCGATTGGATTGTTACAAATATCTTTCAGGAGTTGGTGCAAGAGATTATTATATTCCAGAGCTATATGAAGAAGCAGGCATTGAGGTCATCTGGCAGGATTTTAAGCATCCGGTCTATCCGCAGCAATTTGGAGAATTTATTCCCTATCTCAGCAGTATTGACCTTTTATTTAACTGCGGAATCGAGCAGTCTCGAAAAATACTGCGCGGAGAAGTATAAGGAGTGTGTATGTTTGTAAAAGATCCGATCAACTGGATGGCAGAAAAAATGAAGAAAACGGCAGCGCCGGTTCGGTGGACCTTTGCCATTACTTTTCTGGCAGGTATCCTCGTTCATTTTTATGCCATGGGCAACAAATTTTTTAATTATTTTGAAATGGGCAATATTTTTTCAAAAATGCCGCTCCTGCAGGGGGATGTCGTTGCGCTGGGCAGGTGGTTTATGCCGGTAGCGACCAATCTCTTTACGAGCTTCAGTACACCGGTATTCAATACGCTGATCGTGCTGTTTTATATGTCGCTTGCTTCCGCACTGATCGTTGATCTGCTGAAGATCCGCTCAAAGGTGTATGCGGTATTATTCGGACTTGTGTTTGTGACGTTTCCGGGGCTTACCTGTGTCTTTTCCTTTGGCGTGAACAGTGATGAGATCATTCTGTCGCTGTTACTTGGGATTTTATCGGCATATGCCTTTTATAAATGGAAGCATGGGATGCTTTGGGGTGCACTGCTGCTCTGCTTATCGCTTGGCTCCTATCAGCCGAGTATGGCGGCATCGATCGGCGTGATCTATCTGATGCTCTTTATGAAAGCGTTTCGGGAAAAAACGGCGCTGCGTTCTTTTATTTTACAGGCAGTAAAGGCTGTGATCATGCTGGCAGCAGGCTTTGTTTTGTATTATGTCATCCTGCAGGTAATGATTCAGATTACCGGAGTGCAGCTCAGCGATTATCACGGCGTGGACGATATGACGTCCTTTACGCCAAAGGGTGTTGCCAAAGGGCTTGTCTATACGTACGGATATTTTCTGTCATATTATTTTACAACGGCATACACCTATACGATCGGTCGTATTGTGTGCAACGTGATCGGCGGCATCGCATTTATCGCCCTGCTGTGCAGGAGGATGCAGACACCCCGTATGGAATGTGCAGGCGGAGAGCGTGCGGAGGCAGATGGCAGCACGGGTACGGACAAAAGCTCCAATCTGCTGCTCGGTCTGCTGTTTTGCTTTTTGCCGCTGGGCGTGAATGCGGCTCCGTTTTTGATGGCAGACCGGGTAGGAGCAGGTGTAGACCGCTATATGATCTTTTCCCTGATGTTTTTATGGGCGCTTTTGCTGGCTATGATGGATGAATGCCTAAACGGTCAGGTGACATTTCCATCTCCGAAAACAGGAAACCTGCTGCAGTGGGCAGGCATGCTCGCGGTGCTGTCGGCGATCGTATCCGGCTTTGTGATCGATAATCAGACGTATCACCGGATGGAAGCCATGACGGAGACAACGGGCTCGCTGCTGAACCGGATCGCCGGACGGATGGAGGCACATCCTGACTGGAATAAGGATATTCCGGTTTATTTTGTAAACTGCCGGGCACTCGTGAATAAAAATTATGATGTGGAAATACCGGAGTACGATGCTATCAAAAATATGCCGGGAACGTTTCTCGTCTCTTCCTACAGTGAAGAAGCAATCGTGGATTATCTGGAGGTATACCTGCATTTTCCGGTCCGGGAGGCAACGGATGCAGAGCGGGAAAGAGCAGAAAATCATCCGGCGTTTGAGCAGATGCAGAGTTATCCTGCAGAAAACTCGGTGCAGGTCATTGACGGAGTCATGGTCGTAAAGATCAGTGATGGTGAGGAATATCGATGAAAAGTTTATCAATGAAAGAATTGTTTGCAGGGCAGAAGGCAGAAAAGGAATTTCTCGTTACCGAGGAGACTGGAGCTGCTTTTGCAGAGGTGTCACAGGATCAAAACCCCATTCATTTGAATGAGGATTATGCAAAAAAAACAAGATTCGGCAGGCGGATCGCACACGGCATGCTGTTAGGAGGCTATATTTCCGGTATGATCGGAATGGAGCTGCCCGGTAAAGGGACAATCTATATGAAGCAGGATCTGACGTTCCTTCGTCCAGTCTATTATGGGGACAGGATTCGTGTGGAGATCCAAGTATCTGAGCTGCAGACCGAAAAAAAGCGTGCAGTACTGTCTACGAACTGTTATAATCAGAACGGTGAGCAGGTTGTCTGCGGAAGTGCACTTGTGAAGCCGAGGGAGGAATAAAATATGCCGATATTATCATATATGGACAATATCTTTAAATTGAGTCACTGTTTTGTAAAACGCGATTACAGCAGTATCCGCGAAGATATTCTGGCTATGAAGGAAGAATTAAATTATCGTTATGAGGAAGGCGGAGAAGTCTGGGGATATCAGATCTCTAAAAATATTCCGGTTTCCAAATTATATGGCTTTGATGCTTATGTGGTAAGATTTTATTTTACAAAGGTTGATACCCTTCATAATGAGCATCAGGAAAAGATCATGGAGCAGGTGTTTGCTGCACTGAAAAAAGAAATGTCGGTGTGCAGGGGATATTATAACCTGCGGCTTCCGGCACATGTGGTCGATGTGCTCAAGGGATTCAATAAGTATCTGACCGGTGGTATTTTCTGCGGCGGGACTGTGGAACAGGTAGTCGGCGGAAAGGAAGCAGAGATTCCGAAAAAGGAAGGGATCAAAGTCTTTTTCGCAGAGCGGGAGTATTTGAAAGAGCACCGCGAGGAGCTTTTGAAAATGACATATTCTTCTTTTGCATCCTATCAGGGACAGTACCACATTTCTCCGGTGACGGATGAAAAGGCAGGCATTATTTACGAAAACTGGATCGAAGGTTATTTTGAAAATTTTGAGGACAACCGTATTTTTGTCGTGGAATATAAAGGAGAGCCGATCGGTTTCTGTACGATCGGTGAGGATGAGCATGTGGTGGAAGGGCAGTTATCTGCGATTTCGTCCGATCACCGCAAACTTGGCGGTTATCGCACGCTGATCTCTTCACTCATCAATTATGCTTATAAAAACGGAAAAAGCTTTACCGCGAGTACGCAGTTTGATAATTATATCGTGCAGGGAACATGGAATTCGCTCGGTATGAAGCCGTATTTTTCCTTTTATAATTATCATTTTGATAACAGATAGGGGAAGGATAAAATGAGCAGTATATTATATCTGGTGCTGCCTTGCTACAACGAGGAAGAGGTTTTGTATACAACGGCAGAAGCATTGGAGAAAAAATACCAGTCACTGATTTTGTCAGGAAAGATCAGCGCAGAGAGCAAGATTTTATTTGTAAATGACGGATCAAAGGACAGAACATGGAGCATAATTGCCGAGCTGTTTCGTAAGAATCCGGTTTTCTGCGGTATTAGTCTGTCCAGAAACCGGGGACATCAGAATGCACTTTTGGCAGGTCTTATGACAGCGAAGGAAAAAGCCGATGTTGTCATTTCCATTGATGCGGATTTACAGCAGGATGTGGATGCGATCGACAGGATGCTGGAAAAATATGAAAATGGCTGCGATGTTGTATACGGGGTACGAAATGCAAGGGATACGGATGGTTTTGTGAAAAAAAACACGGCGCTTGGGTTTTATAAACTCATGCAGTTTATGGGATGCGAAGTGCTCACAAACCATGCAGATTATCGTCTCATGTCAAAGCGGGTCATTGAAAGTCTGGCAGAGTATGGGGAGGTAAATCTCTTTCTGCGCGGTCTGATACCGACCATCGGCTATCCGTCCGATATCGTTTATTTTGATGTGCGGGAGCGTCAGGCAGGCGAGTCCAAATATACAATGAAAAAAATGATTTCCTTTGCAGTGGATGGGATCACGTCCTTCAGCATCAAGCCCCTTCAGATGATCACACTGCTTGGATTTTTGATGCTGTTTGTCAGCATTGTGATGATCGCAACTACGATCTTTGATTATTATACAGGACGGACCGTGGCAGGCTGGGCATCCAGCTACTGTTCCACATGGTTTATCGGCAGTGTGCAGCTTTTGGCGCTGGGTATTATCGGAGAATACATTGGAAAGATCTATATGGAAACCAAGCACAGACCGAGATATCATATTGAGGCATGTCTCTGGTCAGATCGTAAAAAAGGGAATATGGAATGATTAAAAAAAGGGTTATAGCAGGCATTCTGGCAGTAATGATGCTGTTGCTGTCCGGTTACGCAGCGGTAAGGACAAATGATATTCTGATGCGGAAGACCAGCCGGAATCGTATGCAGAATCTGATAAAGGGAGAAACCAATAAGGATATTTTATTTGTGGGAACAAGCCACATCATGGATGGAGTGATCCCAGTGAAGCTTTGGGATACCTATGGTTATACCTCTTATATACTGTGCGGCGAATATAATGATATGGATAGAAATATTCCTATGCTGAGGCTGGCACTACAGTATACAAAGCCCTCTCTGGTGGTGCTGGACATCGAAAATTATTGGGAGAAAAGTCCGGCAGAGAATACATTAAATGGATACCATGAGTACGCAGATGCTTTTCCGTTAAATGTGGAGAAGATAAAAACCACGATGAATTTATATCAGGAGAAGGAAAATCGCATGGAGATATTATTTCCAATCTTGCGGTATCATGACAGATGGAAGGATTTGTCCAGAGGAGATTTTAGAAAAAAGGGCAGCGATGATTACTTAAAGGGATATGAATTTTCAGCAGATACTCAGGAGATAGAATTATATGAGTGTGTTCCGACAGAAGGAGGTGTGCTGTTGGAGGATGCTTATGGTGTAACTGCAGTTGAACAGTTTGTTGACGAGTGCCACGAAAGAGGAATAGAGGTTTTACTTGTAACTATTCCGTTTGCGGCAAATGAAGACGAGCAGATATATCTTCAGGGGCTTCACAAGCTGGCAGAGCAAAAAGGAGTCAGATATCTGAATCTGCTTACTGAAAAAGAGCTTGTGGACGGAAACACGGACTTTCGTGATGCAGGACACCTGAATGTTTTTGGTGCAGAAAAGGTAACAGAGTATATTGGTGCATATATCCGTGAGAACTATAACATCCCGGTAAGAAGCGGAGAAGCAGATTATCAGAAGGAGTGGGATGCACATAGTGCTGAATATCAGGAGCATAAAGCAGAGGTACTTTTTAAAGCAAAGGATGAATAAATAAGAGAAGGAGAAAAAACATGGAACAGGTATTAGAAATTTTACAGGAAGTAAAACCAACACTGGATTTTGAGGTAGAGAAGGCATTGATCGATGATGCACTTTTAGATTCCTTCGATATTATTTCTATCGTAAATGAATTAAATGATGCATTTGATATTGAAATCACAGTAGCAAATCTTCTGCCTGAAAATTTTAATAGTGCAGAAGCAATCTGGGCATTGGTACAGGAATTACAGGAAGCATGATTTATGAGTATTTTGTCAGTTAAATTTCTGGTGTTTTTCTGTGTCCTGATTTTAGGATATTATCTTATTCCGGCAAAATTCCGATGGATCGTATTGCTTGTTGGAAGCTATGCTTTTTATGCAATGGGGAATTGGAAGTGGCTGTTTTTGGTCTTATTTACTACAGTACAGACCTTTTTTGCAGCACGCCTTCTCGGAGAAATGAATCGCCGGATGAAGGAAGAGATAAAGCAGATCGCAGATAAACAGGCACGGAAAAATGCAAAAGAGAGCCTGATACGAAAGAAAAAGTGGATCGTAGCAATTACTCTTTTGCTTAATTTTGGTATTTTATTTTTCTTTAAAACGGCTTATTTGTGGAATGAGGTATCGCTTCTTCTGCCTTTGGGAATTTCATTTTATACGTTTCAGACAACAGGCTATCTGATAGATGTATATCGTGCTAAATATGAACCAGAGAAGAATCTGTTTCAGTATGCTTTATTTGCATCTTATTTTCCGCAGATCATTCAGGGACCGATCAATCGATTTGATAAGTTGATGCCCCAATTTTTTGAAGAACGTCATTTTGAATGGCGCAGGATCAAACTGGGATTATGGCTTTTTTTGTGGGGAATGTTCAAAAAACTGGTAATTTCTGATCGGGCTGCTATTTTTGTGACAGCGGTGCTGGGCGGTGAATTACAGGAAACGCAGGGTTCTATCATACTTGCCGCCGTTTTTTTGTTTAATCTTCAGCTTTATACAGATTTTTCCGGTGGAATTGATATGGTACAGGGAATTTCCCAGATGCTGGGTATTGAGCTTGCCGAAAATTTCCGGAGGCCTTTCTTTTCAAAAACATTGGGGGAATACTGGAAACGGTGGCATATGTCGTTGGGAGCATGGATACAGGATTATGTGTTTTATCCTATCGCTATGTCAAAGGGTTTTGCAAAGCTTGGGAAAAATGCAAAAAATATTTTTGGCAATCATATAGGAAAAATGCTGCCCGGTGCGATCACTTCTGTTATAACGTTTATTCTGATCGGATTATGGCATGATGTGACATGGTGTTATGTGTGCTATGGATTATGGCATGGAATCCTAACCGGCTTATCTAATCTGTGCGCGCCTGCAATTCAAAAGCTTACTGCCGGACTTGAGATCCGTACGGAGTGTATGAGCTTTCGTTGGTTTCAGCGTTTCCGTACATGGATGATCGTTTCGATAGGAGAAACATTTACACTGGCAGGCACGATGACGGCTGCTGGTGTGATATTTGGGCAAATTATAAAGGAATTCAAATACTATGCACTGATTTTGAACATTACAGAGTTCGGTCTGGATGCAAAAGATTTTTGCGTGTTGTTCTGTGCAACGCTGATACTGATCTTTATCAGTATGAAGCAGGAAGCTGGTGTGCGGATACGAGAGGCATTAGAAAGACAGAATATCTGTTTCCAGTGGATGATGGCAGTAGGCATTGTTCTGGTAACAGCGGTGTTTGGCGTATATGGACCGGGCTATGATGCAGCGGCATTTATTTATGGTGGTTTTTAATGAGAAAAGAGCAAAAGATTATTTTTCATGCAGATGATTTTGGGGCAAATCTTGAAATATCAGGACATATTCTGGATTGTTTTCATGAGGGCGCTTTAAATTCTCTCAGCGTATTACCAAACAGTCCGTATATGGCAGAATGTATGACATTATTGGAGGCTTATCGTAAGGACATTGCGGTAAGTCTTCATTTGAATCTGGCAGAAGGGAGCTGTATGGCAAAAGCGGAACAGGTGCCGCTTCTGGTTGATAAGAGGGGAATGTTTTCTGTTTCCTTTTTTCGTGTACTGCTTTTGTCTTTTACCAAAAAGAGAAAGGAACTAAAACGGCAGCTCCAGATTGAGATGAAAGCACAGATTCAGGCGATGCTCCCCTATATCAGAGAGCTGAGATTAGACAGCCATCAGCATTATCATATGATACCCCTGGTACTGGAAAGTATTTTTGATGCGATAGAAGAACTGAAGCAGGAAGGGAGGCAGGTGCCGGAGATTACCTTTATCAGGATTCCGGCGGAGCCGCTTTTACCCTTTATAAAGCATCCACCCCTTTATCTGACTTATCGCCCGATCAATCTGGTAAAAAATATCGTATTAAATGTATTGAATCTTATGGATCATAGGCTTTTAAAGCCCTATCGTCAGAAAAGTGCCGTTTTTTTTGGAATTCTCTTGAGCGGTAAAATGGATATTCAAAGGGTCTCTGTGCTTAGAGGAGATTTTGAAAAAATCGCAGAAAAGAGAGGAATCCCATTGGAAATTTTATGTCATCCAGGCGGTGTGGAAAAGCCGGATGAGCTGATGGATATACAGAACAAGGACTGTGTAAGCTTTTATATGTCCAAAGGACGTAGGATCGAGAAAGAAATGCTGCAAAATGTGGGAAAGAAATGATTAAAAATGCATACACTACTAAGGAAGCTGAGAAGTTTACAAAGATGAAAAAGAGTATTGACATTGTTGTCATTTTTTGCGTAGAATCTTATCAGTGATCGTGTTACAGATACCTGTGAGACCTGTAACCTAAAAAGGCTCCTACGGGAGTCTTTTTGCATATGAGGAGGTCGGATATGGGTAAGACACGGAGCAGAAAACCTTTTATGACGTATGAGCAACAAATACACAAACTACAAAATGAAAAGAAGCTGGAAATCAAGGATAAAGAATATGCCATTGAATGATTGAAAAAACACAGCTACTTTGCTCTGATCTCAGGATATAAGGAGCCATTTAAAGATAAAAATGTTTATATAAGCTACATACAACGATAGAGGATATTTATACATTATATATTTTCGATGATAAATTGAGAACTTTGTTTTTAAGGAATATCTTAAAAATAGAAAAACATGTTAAATCTTTAATTTCTTATTCGTTTTGTGAAATCTATGGCGAGGAACAGAGTCATTATCTGAACGCAACAAAGTACAATTATACAAATACATGGGATTCCCTCAAAATTGGAAAAGTATTAAAACGTGTGCGAAGGTAAGAGGTTAAGTGCTTGTAGTGTGAAGCTGGCAGAGGTATTCTGTGCTCTGTCAGCTTTTACTTTTCATCAATCTTAATGATCACCACATCATCTTCCTGTATTATACTGTCTTTTGCAGGCCAGCAGCCCATCTGCTGAAAGAGCTTCGATGTCTGGATCGCTTTCTGTTCTTCCTCGGAGCAGTTTTCCAACGATAGGCCAAAATAGGTTTCCATCATAGCGGCAAAATGTGCCTGCTCAGAGATCATATAGCTGTTTCGCACTCCTGCCATTGCAGGCGGAAGTGTCAGAGAGATGGTATCGAAGTCATCAAAATGACCAATGATACACAGCTTTTTCGCATTTTCAAAATCCTCCAGCTGTTCGATCCGGTCAACCATCCGCGCTGTCAGCTCATAGGTCATGTGGTTGCTGGTGGTCATATAGAGATAGCTGATATTATCAATTAGAGAAAAGTTAAAGGTAGTCAGTAAGGTAAGAAGCACGCAGCACCAGGATAAAATAAGGGCACAGTAAGCAGAATGTCTGGGTGCATCAATGCAGGCTGCTTTTGCTGAAGCAATAATGCTGTTTTCCGGAAGCTTATCGTAAAAAAGAATCGGAAGCATATAGATCAGACTGAAACCGGCATACATCAGCATATAGTAGCGGACATCCGGTGTCAGAAAATAAATCATAGAGCATACAAAGGGCATGGCGGCAAAGCAAAGCAGAAGAAGACACAGGCTTCCTGCTTTTTGGTAGAGCCGCTTCTGCTTTATAAGAAAGCAGGTGGCTAGTGCCAGCAGTAAAAAAAGAACGATATTCAGAATTTTAAACAAATTGATCTGGCTTAATGGTCCAAAAAAGAAATAAACAAAATCAATCATACAGTTTTTTAAGGCAAGAATAAGTCCAGAACCATCTGGCAGAGACATATGGGAGATCCCATTGTAATCACTTGCATGGATGCCTTCCAGAAAAGAGAGAACCCTATTGCATAGAAGATAGAGAATTGTACCGCCTATTCCCATACCAAGGAAACGCAGCCAATATGAAAGCAGCTTTTTTACGGAAAGCTTATTTTCTATGAGCTGGAGAATGCTCCAAACCAATATGAGCATAACTGCATAGGAAATATATGCCTGGTAGGAGCCATAAGAAAAGGCAAGCAGAACAAGACCTGCAAGAAAGCCTTTTCTATATTTCTGCGTAACAAGGACCGCAAGCGCGGCAGCCAACATAGCAAGAAAATAGCCATCGGCGGTGTACATATAAGCAAAAGTGCCTGCTACGCTTGGAAAAGAAACGGTCAATGCACTGACAAGAAAGATGCTTACCCTTTTGGTCAGGGAGAAAATTTCTGTCAGGCAGACACAAACAAGCCCCAGATAAAGTAAGGACAAAAGGCCGATAATCCACTGAAGATCATAATAAGAGCTGATACCGCAGGTCAGTGTCAGAAAACAGCGGCCAAGGTATATGGTATTCTGGCTGCTATGAAAGTTATAAACGGAATCCCAGGTCAGCAGATGATTTGCCAGTCTGTAAAAGTGAATAAGAAAGCCTGTGAAAAAGGCAGAGCAAAATGCCAGCTTCCATTCGGGTCTTATTCTTTGTTTGATTGTATGAAAAAAGGTATTGGGATACATAGATGACCTCACAGTTATTTTAACATTTATGAGTATTATAACTGAAAAAATTAAAAAAAACCACTATACAAATAAAGGTGGGCAAAAATTAGGATTGGTTGACAGAATCTGCTATAAAACCTATAATCAATAGGAAGGATTCTCTATAATACAGCAAAGAAAAAGGAATCAATATCGGGAATGGACCGGAAAAATAAAATGATAGAAGTATATGGTATTTTGCTGACAGACTGGCTGAGTGTCGTTCTGTCTTATTTGCTTGCACTTCTGATACGTTATGGAACATTTGCGGAAATGGACAATCCGCATACCTACTGGCTGGTATGCGTGTGGATTTTGTTTTTTACCGTTTTGTACGATACCCTTGTGGGGAGCGGCAGAAATTTTTTGTGCCGCGGATATTATGTAGAAATCAAAGCCGTGGCAAAGCATATGGTATGTCTTGGAATCTTTCTCGGATGCAGCCTGTTTTTTTTCAAGGAAGCAGAGAATTTTTCGCGTCTGGTGTTTGGATACTTTATAGTGCTGGAAGCCTTTTTTATGCTGGTATTGCATGCATTCTTGAAGAAAGTTTTGCGGGCAGGCTACCGGGCAGATAAGGGACGCACTAAGGTAATGGTACTTACGGACTGTAAAAGTGCTGAAACGCTGCTGCCAATTCTGATAACGGCGACAGAGTATGATTGCGAAATCTCAGCTGCGGTAATCTGGGACAGAAATATGGTGGGACAGCGTATTGCAGATGTGGAAATAGTGGCAGATGGAAGCAATGTGATAGAAGTAGTTAAAAAAATGCCAATGGATGAGGTGTTCATTCATCTGCCAGATGTAAACCGGATGAAGCTTCGTGGATTGATTCTCGATCTGGAGGCAATGGGTGTAAGCTGCCATTATAACATTGATATAGTGGATATGGAAACAAAGGTACGGAGCGTAGGAGAGTTTGCGGGCTTTACGGTTGTGACGTATGCGATGCAGCAGATGGATGCCAGAAGAGGCATGATCAAACGGCTGATCGATATTGCAGGAAGTCTGGCCGGATTATTGATCACGGGAGTTTTGTATCCTTTTGTGGCACTGGCGATCAAGCTGGATTCCCCGGGACCGGTCGTGTTTTCTCAGGTGCGTATCGGAAAAAACGGCCGCCGCTTTAAGATCTACAAATTCCGTTCCATGTATCTGGATGCAGAGGAACGAAAAAAAGAACTGGAAGCCAGAAATGAAATGCAGGGGCTGATGTTTAAGATGGAGGACGATCCGCGGGTTACAAAGGTCGGAAAGTTTCTCCGCAAAACAAGCATTGATGAGCTGCCGCAGTTTTGGAATGTCTTAAAGGGAGATATGAGTCTCGTAGGAACAAGACCGCCTACAGCAGATGAGTTTGAGCAGTATACCCCGTATTACCGCAGGAGACTTAGTATGACACCGGGACTGACCGGTATGTGGCAGGTCAGCGGCAGGAGCAACATTGATAATTTTGATGATGTGGTAAAATATGATCTGCATTATATCGACCATTGGTCATTAAGCCTTGATATTAAAATACTGCTCCAGACGGTGCTTGTCGTACTGTTTGGAAGAGGAGCAAAATAGTTTACGTAAGAGGATTGGGATGAGCGTTTTATCAATACAGTTTTTGTGCTTTTTGAGTATCCTGCTTTTTGTCTATTACAGGGTGCCGATGAAATATCGCTGGGTCGTTCTGCTCGCAGGAAGCTATGGCTTTTATGCGGCAGGAAATTGGAAATGTGTGTTTTTTCTTTTGTTTACGACCTTACAGACTTATTTTGCGGCAGGCAGACTTGGCAGCCTCAATGATGTGACCAAAAATGAGTTAAAAGCGATAGAAGATAAAGAAGAAAGAAAACAGAAGAAAAACCAACTGACGGCGCAAAAAAAGCGGATCGTGGCTCTTTCACTGATCTGTCATTTTGCATTGCTGTTTTTCTTTAAGACGTCCTATTTGTGGAGGGGTGTACCGCTCATCCTGCCGCTCGGCATTTCTTTTTACACGTTTCAGACAACCGGTTACCTGATCGATGTATACCGGGGACATGTCACGGCAGAGAAAAATATCTTCAGGTATGCTTTGTTTGCATCTTACTTTCCGCAGATGATACAGGGTCCGATCAACCGCTATCAGAAGATCGCACCGCAGCTATATGAAGGTACCAAGTTTGAGTTGCGCAATATCAAGATGGGGTTTTGGCTCTTTCTATGGGGATTGTTTAAAAAGCTTGTGATTTCAGACAGGATTTCCATTTTTGTGAATACGGTGCTTGGCAGTGAGCTGGATAAAACACCGGGTTCGATCATTCTTTTCGGGGTTTTTGCGTTTAATCTTCAGCTTTATACGGATTTTTCCGGCGGGATCGATATGGTGCAGGGAATTTCCTCCATGTTTGGAATTACGATGGAAGAAAATTTCCGCAGACCATTTTTTTCCAGAAATCTTGCCGAATATTGGCGGAGATGGCACATATCGCTTGGAACGTGGATCAAGGATTATGTGTTTTATCCGATCGCGATGTCAAAGACGTTCGGCAGACTCGGCAGGAAGGCGAAGGAGCGCTGGGGCAGTCATATCGGAAAGGCACTTCCAGGTGCGCTGACCTCTGTCATCACCTTTGTACTGATCGGTTTATGGCACGATGTGACGGTCAATTATCTGCTGTATGGTCTATGGCATGGCAGTATGATGGGATTGTCTGCGATCTGTGAGCCGCTTTGCCGGCGTTTCACGGAAAAAATGAAAGTGAATACGGAATGTATCAGTTTTTGCTGTTTTCAGTGTTTTCGTACCTGGATGCTCGTTTCGATCGGAGAATATTTTTCGCTGGCAGCCGGGATAAAAATGCTGAGGATGATGTTTTCGCAGACCTTATTTCATTTTGAATGGTCAGCGGTCATTGTAAAGCTATCAAAATACAGTCTGGACAGTAAGGACTGGTGGGTGTTGTCGTGGGCAACGCTTTTGCTGATCGCAGTCGGAATCAAGCAGGAGCAGGGAATCTGTATCCGTGAAAGGCTTGAGCAGCAGGGTGTGATCTGCCGCTGGATGATCTTGACAGGCGCCATTTGTGTGATTGCGATTTTTGGAGTTTACAGCTTTGGATATCAGGCGGGCAGTTTTATTTACGGAGGATTTTAGCGTGTATAAGAAAAGCATAGCATTTATACTGTGCGTGGCGGCGGGAGTTTTGGGCATGAATTGCTTGCTGCAGCATCCGCTGCGTCCGATCAATACGGATACAACAGCAAATTCAGTAAATTCATTTGATGCTTTTCCCGAAAATTCGTTGGAGCTTATGGTCTACGGCTCGAGTCATGCATGGTGCGGCATTGATACGGGAATGCTCTATGAAGAATATGGGATCGAAGGATATAATTATGGCTGTGCATGGCAGCATGTCAATACAACACAGTTGTTTTTAGAGGATTCTCTGTTGTCCCAGAAGCCGAAAGTTGTTATCCTGGAAACCGATATGCTGATCGAACCGCTGGAAGATACCGAGATGTGCGGGGAGATTTATTACAGTAAAAAGGTGGGAACCGGAAAAGTAAAGCGGAAATATTTGCAGCAGTGTTTTGGAAAGAAATGGTCAAGGTACATCGGATATTTTCTTCCGGCACTCGTATTTCATGAAAATTGGAAAGAGCTGAGCATAGAAAGCTTTATGGACAATTCCAATGACTATGATTTTGTGAAAAACAGAGGGTATCTTGGAAGTGACAGTGCGGAAGCCGTCAGCATAGAAGCGTATGGATCGTTTTTGCAGGAGGAAATTCCAGAAAATATCCTGAGTATACTCGATGAAATGGTACAGCGGTGCAGACAGCAGGGAATCGAAGTGATCTTATGTACAATTCCATTTGAAGGAGAATACAAATACGGAGAATTTATAAGTGCGTATGCCAGGAAGCATGATCTTGTATATTTAAACTATTTTGAAAAAATGGAGGAGCTGGGACTGAGCTGTGATGAGGATTTTCGCAATGCAGAGCATGTCAATGATCTTGGAGCGCGAAAGATCACGGAAGATTTAGGAGCCTATCTGACTGCACATTATAATTTGGGAGCAAAATAATGAATAGAAAAATACTGATTATCGTAGAAAATCTGCCGGTGCCGTTTGACACCCGTGTATGGCAGGAAGCAACAACCCTTGCAGAAAATGGATATACCGTATCGGTGATCTGTCCGAAGGGGAAGGGCTATGAAAAAGAATATGAGCAGCTTTCGGGAGTCCATATTTATCGTCATGATCTTCCGACAGAGGCGAGCGGATTTATCGGCTATGTCAAGGAATACGGCGCAGCGCTTTATCATGAGCTGCGGCTGGCAAAAAAGATTTATCGGGAGATCGGCTTTGATGTGATCCACGGCTGCAATCCGCCGGATGATATTTACATGGTGGCAAAATATTTCCGCAAATACGGTGTAAAATATGTGTTTGACCATCATGACATCTGCCCGGAGCTGTTTGAAGCAAAATTCGGTAAAAAAGGTCTTTTGTATAAAAGCCAGACATGGCTGGAGCGTCAGACTTACAAAAACTGTACCTTTGCGTTTGTGACCAATGAATCTTATAAAAAGATTGCCATAGAACGCGGCGGTATGGATCCGAAAAAAGTATATGTGCTGCGCAGCGGTCCGAAGCTGGAGCGTCTCAGAATCCAGCCGCCGAAGGAGGAATTAAAAGGCGGCAGAAAATATATGGTCGGATATCTCGGTGTCATCGGAAAACAGGAAGGTATCCAGTATTTGCTGGAAGCAGCAAAATATATCAGAGAAGAAATGAAGCGGGATGATATCTGCTACGGCATCGTCGGCGGAGGCACTTCGCTGGAAGAACTGAAAGCATTGTCGGTGCAGATGGGAATCGATGATATTGTTACCTTTACCGGGCGTGCACCGGATGATGTGATGCTGGATTATTTGAATACGGCGGATCTTTGCGTCAATCCAGATGAATACAATCCGATGAATGATAAATCTACGATGAATAAGGTGCTGGAATATATGGCACTCGGTAAGCCGATCGTACAGTTTGACTTAACAGAGGGCAGATATTCTGCAAAGGAAGCATCTCTCTATGCAAAGCCGAATGATTCGGTGGATATGGCGAAAAAGATCACAGAGCTTTTGGATGATGAAGAAAAAAGAAAGGAAATGTCTGCCTTTGGCAGAAAGCGTATTGTCGAGGAGCTTGCGTGGGAGCATACGAGCAAGGCTCTGTTAGAAGGCTATCGGGCATTTTTTGAAGGAGAAATTTAAAATAATGAAAGTTTTGTATGTGGCACCAAGATACCATAATAATCAGATTCCAATTATGGAGGGGTGGTTAGAGGATAATGATCAAGTATTGTTTATCAGCCAAATCGCGTCCGCAGGAGAGGATTATAGTATATTAGCACCGGAGGTACTTGGTTATTCTCGGTTTTTTATGTTCCTGTTTAAAACGAGAAATTATCTAAAAAAATGTTATGATCCAGATGAAATGTTTGCAATCAGCAGTAAAAGGGGTTTTCCTCCATATTCTAAATTAAAGACGCTGATTTTTCAGTTTAAACCAGATGTTGTGATTTTGCGGGAACGCTCTTTTTATAATATAGTAGTCTATCGGATCTGTAAACAGAAGAAGATACCGTGTATCTTATACAACCAAAGCCCGCTTTGGGGCGATGAGCCTTTGAAAAATTCACTATTGCATCGGATCGTTAGATATAATATGCCTTCTTATAGAATCACTCCCGTGATAGGAGATACGAAATGCGAACAACTTCGTGAAAAAAATTCTTATTACGTGCCATTTGTTATAAAACCCAAAAAGGAGTTGGGAAAGAGGTGTTATTGCGAAGGCGGAATGTTACATTTACTTTGTGTAGGGCGATATATGGAGTGCAAAAATCATCTTTTGCAGCTTGCGGTTTTAAAACAACTTCTTCAGAAGTACGACAATATACATTTAACTTTGGTTGGAGAGGTTACGGATGCGGAACAAGAAAGATACTATAACTCTGTCATTCGTTATATTAACGAAAACAAATTACAGGGTTATACTACCGTGCGAAAAAATATACCGCATGAAGAGGTATACAAAGAATATTGTAAAGCGGATGTTTTTCTGCTTCCAAGTAAGGAAGCTGCTACGATTGTACAGTTAGAAGCAATGGCATGTGCGATCCCGGTAATCTGCAGTCCGTTTGGGGGACGCAATGCACAAGTGCGGGATGGATATAATGGTTATTTGATAAAAATTGAAGAGCAAGATTTGGCAGCTAAATTAGAGATAATTTTAAAAGACTTATCGTGTGTTGAAAAAATGGGAAGAAATAGCTTGAAATTTATTGAAGAAAATTGTTCTTTTAGAAAGTACAAAGAACAAATTTTGAAAGTAAAAAAAGAAATCAATAAACACCAAAAAGGAAATGTATAAAAATGAGAATCAGTATATTTGGAATGGGATATGTAGGATGTGTGGGCGCTGCCTGCTGTGCAAAGCTGGGACATCATGTGATCGGTGTGGATGTGTCGGAGCATAAGGTAGCATTGATGAATCAGGGGCGTCCGACCATCATTGAAAAGGATATTGAAGAATTAGTAAAAAAAGCGCATGAGGAAGGAAAACTTGAGGCAACGTGTGATGCTGCTTATGCGGTAGAACGTTCCGAAATCTCCTTTATTGCAGTCGGAACACCGAGTAGCCGGGAAGGACACTTAAATCTGGATTATATTTATAAGGTGGCTTCTCAGATTGGTGAGGCATTAAAGAACAAGAGCGAGTTTCATATCGTGGCAGTCAGAAGTACGGTTTTGCCGGGAACAAATGCTAAAATTGGTGAGATCATTGAGCAGACGTCCGGGAAAAAGCGGAATCAGGATTTTACCGTCGTGTCTAATCCAGAGTTTTTGAGGGAAGGAACGGCAGTACACGATTACTTAAATCCACCTTTAACTTTGATTGGAGCGGATAATGAGCAGGCGGTTGAAAAAATGCGCTGTCTGTATCAGGATATTCCGGGTGAATTTATTGCAACGGATATTAAAGTGGCAGAAATGATGAAATACATCAACAATACGTTTCACGCATTAAAAATCGTGTTTGGCAATGAAGTGGGAAATATTTGTAAGGCACTCGATGTGGACAGCCATAAGGTCATGGAAATTTTTTGTAAGGATAAACAGCTAAATATTTCGCCGTATTATTTTAAGCCGGGCTTTGCTTACGGCGGCTCCTGTCTGCCGAAGGATTCCAAAGCACTTCGTACGCTGGCGCGAGATTACTATGTGGATGTTCCGGTCATCAACAGTATCGAAGAGAGCAACGAGATCCAGAAAAAGAATGCAGTCCGTATGATCATGGAAAAAGGAAAGCGGAAGATCGGCATCTTAGGATTGAGCTTTAAGGCAGGAACCGATGACCTTCGCTGCAGTCCGATCGTAGATGTAGTGGAGGTACTGCTCGGAAAAGGCTTTGAGCTGCGCATTTATGATAAAAATGTCAAGCTTTCCGAAATTACCGGAACGAACAAAGATTTTATCATGGCGAAAATACCGCATTTGCAGCATTTTGTGTATGATGATCTGGATAAGGTTGCAGCGGAGTCGGATGTACTTGTTGTCACCAATAAAGAAGCAGAGTTTGCTGATCTGCTGAGCAAATATCCGGGAAAGATCATTGTGGATCTGGTGCGTGCATGGAAGGATGTTGATTACGAAGGAAACTATGAAGGCATTTCATGGGGCAATATTAATACAAACGCAAAACAAAATCAGATGATCGAAAAGGATATGAGCGGAACGGAGTTCTGATATGGCAAAAATTATCTGGTATGTCAATCGTCTGCGTGCAATGAGTATAAGAGAGGTCTTTTGGCGGCTGGATCAGAAAAAACTGGCAAAGGCAGAACGGCAGACATTTGGAAAAGAGCATATACAAATTACAGAAAGGGTCTTCTATCAAGGGAAGGAAGACCTTATTTTTCATGTGGAAAATTTGCCGATCGCAGAGTCTGCCGTAGGAAATATGGATGCAGGCAGCTTAAAAAGAACGAAAGAAGGCATCTGGCATCGCTGCATTTCTCTTTTGGGTGACTATGACTATGAAACATACCGAAAAGACTGGCATGCCGGTTTTCAGACGAAGAATGCGTGGCCGCTCGTATTTTCCTATGATCTGGAGTATAAGCAGAAAGATGAGATCGGGGATGCCAGAACAAATTGGGAGCTGAACCGGCATTTCCAGTTTGCGCTGCTTGCCTGCAATTATTATCAAAGCGGGAACTTGGAATTTCTGACAGAGCTGTCGGAATTATTTGAGGACTGGAATCGAAAAAATCCATTTTTGCAGGGGATTTCGTGGACCAGTGTCATGGAGGCGGCAATACGGGATATCAACTGGATCTATACGCTGGGCTTTTTACAAAGAGCATTGTCGGAGCAGTATAAGGACTGCGTTAAGGATACAGAGAAGGAAGAATGGGAAAAACAGAAAAAGGATGCCGAAGCACTGTGCGAAAAGCTGCGGATTGGAATTGTGAATATGACGCAGTATATTGCAGATCATTATTCCCGATATTCTTCTGCAAACAATCATGTGATCGTGGAAGCTGCGGCAATGGGGATTGCCGGGATCGTAATGGAGCAGGAAGCCTGGGAAAAGACAGCATTTTCTATTTTTGATCGTGAGATTGTACGTCAGAACTATGCTGACGGTGTTAATAAAGAGGTTTCGCTTCATTATCAGTCGTTTTTTATGGAGGCGGCGGGACTTTTGATGCTGACGATGGAGCGGGCAGGAAAGAGTATTCCGGTGAACTGGCAGACGATTCTTCAGAAAATGAGCCGTTATGTTGCGGATTGTCAGGGAAGCTATGGCGAGACGGTCGTATTTGGCGATGATGATGAAGGAAAAATTCTGGATTTAGAAGGCGCGGAAGCAGAAGACAGAAGAAGCAAAAAAGCTCTGCACCGCAGCCATTATCAGTATGTGCTGCAGCTAATGAGTCTGATCTTGCCGGAGCGCTATGCGGAAAAAATCAGTGACAGAACGCTGCTGTGCCTTGTTTCAAAAGAAGAATCGGAAAAGATCATGCAGAAAGAAGCCTATACCTGCAGTGAAAGTGTATGCTATGAAGAGGGCGGGGTTTCCCTGCTTAGAAGTAAGGATAAAAGAGTTTTGATTGGTATTGATCATGGAGAGCTTGGATTTGGCAGTATTGCGGCGCATGGACATGCGGACGCACTGAGCTTTCAGATGTATCTGGATGGGAAGCCGGTGTTTGCGGACGCTGGAACTTATATTTATCATACAGATCTGGAAAGCAGAAACGCATTTCGTAAAACAGAAAATCATAATACGGTTACCATAAACGGAAAAGACCAGTCCGAAATGCTGGGTGCATTTCTTTGGGGAAAACGCGCAAAGACTACGCTTTTATGGCATAATCTGAAAGTGGGAAATTCCTGGAAGGAAGCTGCTGTAAAGGACGGCAGTGTATGTTATGTGGAGGCGGAACATGACGGATATGCACCGGTGATCCATAGAAGAAAGTTTGTGTTTGACGGCAATGGACTGAAAATATATGACAGTCTTTTGCATGTACAAAGAGAAATATCTTATGGGATTCACTTTTTATTAGGGGAAAACATAAAGATATATAAGAAAGAAAGCAGTCTGGAAAGAAATATCGTGGCTGTTTTGTCAGAGAATGCGGAAATCCATCTGCGCATAGGTCTTTTGGAAAATGAGCAGCAGCAAAATCAAAAAAAGGAAGTTTTGCCTGCGGTAGAAATCGTACAAAGCAGGCTGTCAGGGGAGTACGGAAAAGCGGCAGAGACAAAGAAAATCTGCATACGCGGGACGGCGAGCCGGGATATTACGGTCGTAACAGCGATAACATGGGAGAAGCAAAAATGAAAGTGTTGATGATAGGCGCTGGAAGAGAAGTGAGAGGCGGAGTGTCCAGTGTTGTAAATGGTTATTATGAGGCAGGACTGGATACGCTTTGCGAACTCACATATCTTCCGACCATGCAGGATGGTTCTAAGTTAAAAAAGCTTTTGGTGGCGGCATGGGCAAGGGTTCGTTTTGAGGCTTTGATCAAAAGACAGGATATCCTGCATGTGCATATGTCTGCGGATAACAGCTTTTACCGGAAAGCAGTCTTTATACGGAAAGCGTATCGGGAGCATAAAAAAATCGTGATCCATATGCATGGCAGTACCTTTGATCTGTTTTATAAAGAGAGATGCGATGAAAGGCAGAAGCAGGAGGTGCGGGAAATCTTTGAAATGGCGGATAAGGTCATCGCACTTTCAGAGGATTGGAAACAATTTCTTGGCAGGGAAATATGCCGGCATGATAAAATCGAAGTGATTTATAATGCCGTAAAGATGCCGAATGCATATCAAAAGGACTATCAAAATCAAAAGATGTTGTTTCTTGGGATTTTAGGACAGCGAAAGGGAACCTATGATCTGCTGGAGGTGCTTCCAGAGATTTTTGAAAACTATCCGAATGCACATGTTTATTTCGGCGGTGACGGAGAACGGGAAAAGGCAGAAAAGATCTGTCGGGAAAAAGGAATTTCGGATCATGTGACCTTTCTTGGATGGGTCAGGGGAAGGGAAAAGGAAAGCCTGCTGAAGGAATGCAGTGTGTATGTACTGCCGACCTATCATGAAGGAATGCCGATGTCGATTTTGGAAGCAATGTCTTACGGCATGGCGGTAGTGTCGACTTATGCGGGAGGAATCCCGCATCTGATCCGGCATGGAGAAAACGGACTGCTGTGTGAGGCGGGAGATCGAAATGCACTGAAGTGGCTTTTGAAAGAGCTTTTGGCAAGTCCCTCCTACCGGGAACGCCTGGGAAAATGCGCAGCCCGGAAAATTGAAAATGAGTTTGAAGCAAAGGCAAGTATTCAGCGTCTCATTGCTGTATACAATGAACTGTGTTATAATAAAAAATAAGTATGGAGAGGTCTATGAAGATACTATTTGTCATATCGGCAATGAATGGCGGCGGCGCAGAAAGAGTGCTCGCAACATTGGCAAATCGTTATGTACAGCAGAATGATGACGTTACGATCTTGATGGTGGCAGGTGATGAGTCAGCCTATCCGCTGGATAAGAGAGTACAATGCTTGTCAATCGGGCAGCCGTCACATGGAAATCCGCTGCGCCAGATTAAGCGGCTCTTTGTTATGCGGAAATATTTTAAGCAGCATACAGATGACGTGATCGTTTCTTTTGGAACAGAGATTAATTTATTTACCATACTTTCAACGCTTGGATTAAAAAACAGAGTGATCGTTTCAGAACGAAATGATCCGAATCGGTGTCGTTATCCGTTGTTCAGAAATATCATATATCATTTGGGAAGAGGCTTTGTATTCCAGACCGAGGATGCAAAAGCATGCTTTTCAAAAAGCATACAGAAACGAAGTGTGGTGATCCCTAATCCGATCAGGAGAGAATTGCCTGCTTCTATGGCTGAGATACATGGTGAAAAAGGCACGATCCGGGAAAAGAAGATCGCAGCAGTAGGCAGGCTTGAGCCGCAGAAAAATCACCGCCTGCTTTTACAGGCGTTTGCTGGATTTTGGAAAAAATTTCCTGAATGGGAACTGCATCTTTTTGGACAAGGCAGCTTAGAGGATGAATTAAGACGAATGTCGGAAGCGCTTGGTATTGAAAAGCAGGTTGTTTTTGAAGGCTTTCGGAGTGATGTGTTAGAGTGTATCCGCTCTTATGGGATGTATGTGCTCTCGTCGGATTATGAGGGCATTTCCAATTCCTTAATGGAAGCAATGGCAATGGGACTTCCGTGTATTTCGACCGACTGTCCGATCGGTGGTTCTGCGCTTTGTATTCAAAATGACGAAAACGGACTGCTTGTTCCGGTAGGGGATGCCAAAGCGTTTCAGAAAGCAATGGAGCATCTGGCAGCTGATGAAGAGCTGGCGAAAAAATTAGGAAAAAACGCGGTGCTGATCCGGGAGACGTTTTCAGAAGAAGTGATTGCCGCGATGTGGCATAAGTATATAGGAGAATAAAATGGCAGATTATCGTGTTATTGCAAAAAAAACGGGAATGTTTAGGGACAGGGTGTCGTTCCGGCTGTTTAAAGACAAATATAAATATAAGGCAGAACAGAAAGATGGGAAACCGTTTCGTGTGCATATTGTATGTCTGGATGTTAATAAAAGCTGGATCCTCGGAAAGTTTGCAAAAAAAATGCAGGAATGTTTGCAGGAGATGGGGATTGAGGCAGATATCAGCGAAATGAGGGATGAAAGTGCCGATATCAATCATCACATTGCGTACATGAATGTGAAAGAGCCGCTGAATGACAGAACAACGGTGATGGTGACGCATGTGGATTCTCAGTTTAAGTTAGATATCATTAAACGCCAGACAAAGCAGGGCGCTATGGAGGTCTGTATGTCCAAAGAAACGATGGACAGGCTGACGAGAGAAGGCGTGGATAGGACAAAACTTTGTTATGTTAATCCTGCGCATGATGGTGTGATAAAACCGAAAAAGTACGTTCTGGGTATCACGCACCGCAACTATACGGATTTTCGGAAAAATCCTAATATGATAGCGGATATATGTGAACAGATCGATCCGGATTATTTTAGGTTTAAGATTATGGGAGCCGGATGGGAGCAGATCATAGAGAAGATCAAAGCACTCGGATTTGAAACGGAGTATTATGAAGAGTTCGACTATGATAAATATATCGAGTTGATTCCAAGTCTGGATTATTATCTTTACTATGGATTTGATGAAGGTTCTATGGGATATGTAGATGCTTTGGCAGCAGGGATCGGTACGATCGTCACCCCGCAGGGGTATCATTTGGATGCTGCGGGCGGTCCGATGTACTGCTGTGAAACAGTAAGAGATTTTGTAAATGTACTGAATCAGCTTGCATACGAAAGAGCGAAGGTCGTAGAATCCGTTGCAGACTGGACATGGGAAGCATATGCATATAAGCATTTGGAAATCTGGTATTATCTGACCAGAAGGAAAGAGCTTGGAGAGATTTTGAAAAATCGTTCTCATTATATGGATGGTATTTTTTCGGTATTATTGCAGGATATCAATGGGTAGAGCAGATGATAGGAGAAAAGAGAAAATGAGTGTACCGATTATCATTAATAGTCCGGCGGGCGAGACGCTGGCAATCATCATAAAAGCGGATTTTGAAAAAGATGGGATTGAATTTTTTACACCGGATGATTATTCGCAGCAGCTTGCGTATATGAAGCATGCAAAAGGAAAGATCATTGTGCCGCATGTTCATAATGAAGTGAAAAGGCATGTGCATTTGACACAGGAAGTATTGGTGATCAAAAAAGGAGTATTGCGGGTAGATTTCTATACTCAGGAAAAAGAGTATTTAGAAAGTTATCTTTTGCGGCAAGGAGATGTCATTTTGCTTGCGGGCGGCGGACATGGATTTGAAGTGATCGAAGATTTAGAGATGTTTGAGATCAAGCAGGGACCATATGCCGGAGACGAGGACAAGGTTCGTTTTGAATATAAGAAGATTGAGCCAAAATGGTGGGAGGAATAAAGATGGATTTTATACCGGTTAATGAGCCGCTGTTGGATGGAAATGAAAAAAAATATTTAATGGAATGTGTAGATACGGGATGGATCTCTTCCGAAGGTCCTTTTGTAAACAAACTGGAAACAGAGATGGCGGCATTTGTAGGAAGAAAATATGCATCTGCGGTATGTAATGGAACGGTTGCGCTGGATTTGGCAACAGAAGCAATGGAACTTAAGGCGGGTGACGAGGTGATCATGCCTGCCTTTACGATCATTTCCTGTATTTTAGGATTAGTACGCAGAGGGATTAAACCGGTTTTGGTAGATTCCGATCCCCTTACATGGAATATGGATGTTGGTCAGATTGAAGAAAAGATAACCAAGAAAACGAAAGCGATCATGGTTGTTCATATTTATGGTCTGCCTGTTGATATGGATGCGGTGACGGCACTTGCTGAGAAGTATGGGTTAATGATCCTTGAAGATGCTGCGGAAGCACATGGTCTGCGGTATAAAGGAAAAGAATGCGGAAGTTTTGGCGATATCAGCATTATGAGTTTTTATCCGAACAAGCATGTGACGACTGGTGAAGGCGGAATGGTTTTGACGGACAGCGAAAGAATGCATGAAAAATGTCGTTCTTTTCGTAACTTGTGTCACAAGCCGGGATATCGCTTTGTGCATGAAGAGCTTGGATATAATTATCGAATGAGTAATATACAGGCAGCAGTTGGTGTTGCACAGTTAGAAAAGATAAGGGAACATCTTCAGAAAAAAGAAAAAATGGGAAAACGGTATCAGGAGCTGTTTCGGGATAATAAGAGATTTCAAAAGCCTCTGGAAGAGACGGAATATGCACACAATGCATATTGGGTGTTTGGTCTTGTCATGGATCGGGAGGACCCGGAATCAGCAAGGGATGTCATGGAAAAACTCGCTAAAGAGGGAATTGGATGCCGACCGTTTTTTTATCCGATGCATATGCAGCCCGCTCTGAAAAAGATGGGTTATTTTGAAGGCGAAAGTTATCCGGTGGCAGAGTGGCTTTATGAGAAGGGATTTTATGTGCCGAGTGGTCTTTCTCTGACAAATGAACAGATAGAATATATTGGCGAAAAAGTAAATTCTTTGTAGTTTAATAGAGCAGGAGTAACAGCGACAAGTAGACACGGTGGTAAAAGAGAAGATTATATTGTAATCGTATCAAAATAAATATCAAGATGCTATTCTAGAGCGGAGGATGAATGAAAAAGTTAGAATTTGCAAAAATAAATAAAAAGATAGTATGCTTGAGCATTATAAATGTTGTACTTATTTTATTATTGTGTTTGGTTGGAGTATCGGATGAAACAAAGGATGATTTGGGTCTTCAGCTTTTGATTTCAAATTGCGATGGACCAGCCGCTTACTATCATCAATACATGTCGCCATATTATACATTGGGTGTTTTTTGCTTACAAAAGTTATTTCCTCTGATTGCATGGAATTATTTTGTTCAGATTATATTTATTCTGATTTCAATCAATGTGCTTTGTAAAGAGATTATGGATCGAATGTTCGGAAAGTTAGGACCGATTTTGGCTATAACAACATCGGTTCTTTTGTTTTCACAAAGCATTTGCATATTTAATTTTACGAGAACGGCGGCATTGTTAGTGTCCGCAGGTCTGTGTCTCATTTTTCATAATAAAAAAAGAGACAAAATAAAAGGTCTGCTTTTGGTTGTTTGTGGTACGGTTGTGCGTTTTAGCGTTATATATGTATTTATTGTATTTATAACTTTGATTTTATTATGGAATTTTCAAAGTATTAACAATATGCGTGCTACATGCAGGCAATGCGTGATTCCTGTGATTACGGCAGTTTTGATGGTTTTTTTAGTAGAGGCTATTGGTCAGTTCTATGTAAATTCACAGCCAGGATGGAAAAAAGTTCAAGAAAGATGTGCATTGTCAGCTAAACTTATGGATTATGAATTGGATAAATATGAAGTATATGAAGAGGCATATAAAAAAATAGGGATTTCTCGAAATGATTACATGATGATTGAGAAGCGATTCTCTAATAGTGACACATCGTATTTTACAGATGAGATTTATAACCAGATTTATGAGAAAGCTTCAAAAAAGTGGAACTTAGATCTTTCGATTGAACAATTAGAAAACTGGGTGGAAGAGGTAAAAAAATATCCAATGCACAATGCTTTTGGATGGTATATACTAGGAGTATTAGTGGTGGCAGTAATATGCTATGATAAAAAGAAGAGATACTTTCCGATTGTTATTCTTTTGTGTATGGGGATATATTCGGTGTTGTTTTGTGTTTTGGGCCGTGTAGTAGATCGTGTGACATTTGGTTTATATTTGTCCGCAGGTACGACTCTTCTGATCTGCCATACTTCCGATATGTATAGAGGTGAAAAGTTCAGGGAAGAAAAAAATAGATTTTTGCAGGGTTTACTGGGTGTTATATATATAGCGATAGCAGTATTTGTGATATTTATAGGGAATAATTATTCAAGAAAGACGGATGCTAAAATCGCAGATATGTATGATTATATGGAGAAAAATCAGCACCATTTCTATTTCTATTCCCAGATGTCGGAATATAGAGCAATTTCAAATCTTTTGTTTATGAAAAATTATTGGAATACTGGAAATAGTATGTATGCATCGGATTACGATTTTGTAGAAAATACGGTTGCTAAATATCGCAAGTACGATATTCACAATGTTTACAGAGATGCTCCGAATTCGGAAGTAATTCGTTTTATAGACTGTTCTGAGGACGAAAAGTCAAGGATTGATATGATAGTTACTTATATTCGCGAGCATTACTTTAAGGATGCGAGTGCAGAGCTTTTAGACGAAATAGGAAAATATCGCGTTTATAGAATTATTTTGCACCAGAACTTATGACATGTTATAATAACCGCGTTAGATAATTGTATGCTATCCGAATGCAGTATCATAAGAAGTGTAAAAATATCAAACGGAGAGATCAAATAGAGCGGAATCGGAGTGTTTCGCAAACATCTAAAACATAGTTGAAGTAAAAGGAGAGGATATAAACGTGCAAGGGTGCAAATGTAATAAAAAAGCAGAGCTTAAAAAAGAAATATTGAGCGTGTGCTTTATTTTAGGCAGCTTTTTTACACTTTGTTTATTGAGAGGCTTGCGGCAAGGAGAATATTACGGGGACGAATTCTGCTCATTACGAGATGCTGCAGGGTATGCATATACGGGAAAGTGGATGCAATGGAACTTTTTGACAGGAACAACAACTCCTAATACAGTTAAGGCAACTCCTTTTTTTTATGTTTTGGCATGGATGATTCGTTTGTTGGGTACCGGGGAAACAGAACTACGTATGCTTAGTGTTTTGTTTGGAACGTTGTCCGTTGTATCGTTCTATGCAATTATAAAAAAATATAATAAATCTATGCTGGAAACATTTTTTCTTACAATGGCGTTGGCTGTTAATCCAGTTTTAATTGAATTATCGCTTATGGTGCGCGGATATACTATGTTGTTGTTAGTGAATATATGGCTGTTTTATTTTGCTTTCAAATTTTTGCATGATGGCAATATATTGTATATCGTTCCAACGATGATTTTAGTTTTTTTAGCTTATCAAATTCGAATCTTCGAAGTATTATATTTGTTTGGATTGGGTATATATGTAACATATTTAGCGGTTGTTAAAAAGAAGAAAAAATATTGTGTTATGTCGGCACTGTTTTGGATAAGTTTATTTATTCTTACAATAATTTTAGCTTTAGGGCTTGGGAAATATTTTCCACTCGGGCTGGATGGAGTGTTGGGAGAAATAGATCGTTTGACACGTTTTGAAGTAAAACATTTAAAATACTGGAAAGAATTAGGAAAGGTATTTTATTTTTTGCCAGCAACTTTAACTAGTGCATTTCTTGCCATCTATTATCATAATAGAACCGTTTTTAATGAAGAGGAAAAAGATTGCATTGTGTATTGTATGTGTATTGCTCTTGGAACTTTATTGTTATTCTCAACAATTGTTGAATGGACTTATGGATCAGATTATGTATTTGCTGTATATCCTTCACTGGTTGTTATGTTGCTATTTGGCTATATTAAAGCAATTCGTAGTGAGAAAGAGTGGGTAAAAGGATTTTGGACAATGAGTTTAATTGCAAATTTGATCTTCAATGCTATAGTTATAGTTTATGAAGCGGAAAATTTGCAATTAGAAGGTCATGTAGAGGCTTATCAAAAGATAGAAGAATATACAGATGGGACGCCTACTTTTTTAACGGGAATAGCTTTTAGTGACTATTATGCAAAAAACATCCTAAAAGATTATATATGGCAGCCTATGAGCAATTCTCAATTTGAAAATCAATATGATCATATAGGAGAATTGATTGACATTTCGTTAGAACATCCGAAGGGTATTATAACTTGTGAGAATAAGCGAACATATCAATTTAATCCTTTTTTTGAGAGTATATTGAATGGAAATATGTTTGAAAAAATAACAGGCGAAGGTATTGATGATACAAAGATAGAGACATGGGCATATCATATTGTTCATGAAAATACTATTTTGGAAGAATGGGAAGGAAATGGCCAAGTCATTTTGTTTGGAAATGATTTTGGCGGAGTGGTGCAAATTAAGGATAAGGAAGCATGTGTTAACATTAAATTGAAAATAAATGGAAGTGTTGAGGAAGAAATGCTTCTAGGTATAAAAGTGAATATGTATGCGAAAGGAGATTATCGACAGGAATATATACAGTTGTTGCTAGAACCAAATAACCAAGAAACTCAGAATTATGAAATAGAGTTAGAGAAACCCGAGGGTACTGAATATGATAAAATAGCAATAGATGATTCATATTCGTTTTTGAAGATTAGCGAAGATGCCGTGAGAGAGTCCTGGGGCGTGATATACTGATGGTAAAATAAGGAGTGAAGTAAGATGTATCAATTATCAATAGTAGTTCCTCTTTATAATGAAGAAGGTAACGTAAATGAATTGCACCAAGAGATTAAAAAAGTGTGTGAAAAACAAAACTATATATATGAAATTATATTTGTTGATGATGGTTCTAGCGATAAAACTAGAGAAAATTGTAAAAAATTAGAACCTTTGAAATATATCCGCCTGCGTAAGAATTCAGGGCAGACAGCAGCTATGGATGCAGGTATTAAAGCGGCAAAATACGATTATATTGTTACAATGGATGGAGATCTACAGAATGATCCGGGGGATATCCCAGCTATGTTGGAATATCTAATTTCAAATAATTTAGATGTGGTATCTGGATGGAGAAAGAATAGAAAAGACGTTTTTATGAAACGTTTTATTTCCAGAGGAGCTAATATTTTAAGATATATGCTGGTACATGATGGGATACACGATAGTGGGTGCTCTTTGAAAATATATCGTAAAGAATGTTTTGAAAGAATAAATCTTTATGGCGAACAGCATCGCTTTATTCCTGCTATTCTTAAAATTAAAGGATTTACAGTAGGGGAATATATTGTTCATCACAGACCGAGAACCTCTGGAAAAACAAAGTATAATTGGAAGAGAACTTTTAAAGGTTTTGTAGACATGATATCTGTGTGGTTTTGGAATAAGTACGCAACAAGACCACTTCATTTACTAGGAGGACTGGGACTTCTTTTTTTAGCCATAGGATGCGGATGTGGTATATGGTCGATTATTCTTTTTTGTAGTGGATATAAAATGTCGAGAAATATTATGCCACCTATGTTGACTGTACTTTTTCTGATTCTTGGGATTTTGATGTTTACATTTGGACTTATGAGTGAAATTTTAATTAAGATATATTATGGGGTGCATGTGGACACTTCTTATAGTATTTGTGAAACATGGGAAAAGAAAGACGCAGAGAATTATAATGTAGGAGTGGAAATGGATACCAAGTAGAGAACAGTTTTTGGAGAAAAAATGAAGGATAATAAAGTAAATTTGATATTATGTGGGACGGCACTACAATCAATATGGGAATTTACCAATGAGGAAGGGTTAAAGAAATATTATGCTTTTTACGGTTACCGTTCGAGATGTTTAACGTTACTGCGTAAATTATGGTTTTTTTACAATTTCCCTTTAAAAGAGATATGGATTCGGAAAGAATTGCGGAAAATTGAAGGGAAGTGCATTGTATTAGATGAAGAGGCTTCGCTTTTTTTCTTAGATTGGTTTTACCAGAATAGAAAAGAAAGCGGAAAGATAATATTTTATTATTGGAATTTATGTGCACAAAGTAAAGTTTCTCCAGATGCTGTAAAAGAATTAGGGTATGAGGTTTGGAGTTTTGACCGGTTAGATTGTGAAAAGCATAAAATTAGATGGAATCCTCAATTCTACTGTGATAGTTGGTATAAGAATATAGACAAAAATAGTGTTTGTTATGATATATCTTTTATAGGACGTGATAAAAGTGGACGTATGCAAAAAATCTTGGATTTAGTAAAACGATTTGGACAAGAGAAATATCGCTGGAATTTACATTTCATGGCACATCATTGGTATAATGTACTATCAGATCGTAGGTATTGTAGATTTTGCAAGTTGCCACAAATGCTGACTGAGGAAATGAAAGCTAATGCCATTTTAGATTTTTCACGGTCGGATCAAGGGAGTATTACGCTTAGGTCATTTGATGCTTTATGCAATGAAAGAAAGCTTATAACAAATATATTAGCAATTAAGAACGAAGAATTTTATGATAAGGACAATGTATTTATCATTGATGAAGATGCGGATGAGGATTTTGAAAACTTTATAACAGGACAGTTTAGCCCCATTGACAAGCAAATCCTTGAAAAGAGGGAGTTTAAAAATTGGGTAAAGATGTTTTGGGAGAGTTAGAGATGTAAATAGGAGAATATATTTATATGATAAGTGTAATAATTCCATGCTATAAATGTGGAGATACGTTAGAAACATGTGTAAACTCTATTTTACGCCAGACGTATACCAATTTGGAAATTTTATTAATAGATGATGGTTCTCCTGATTTAACAGGAGGATTGTGTGATAGATTAGCTAGAGAAGATAGGAGAATAGTAGTATTTCATCAAGAGAATAAGGGCTTAGTTGGAGCATGGAAGAGAGGACTGCGGGAGGCGAGAGGTAAGTACATTGTATTTGTTGATAGTGACGATTGGATTGAAGAAACAGCTATTGAGCAGTTGTATACCAAAATGACTCAATTTGATGCCGAAATAGTTGTAGGTGGTATCGTTCTTGATTATAAAGATGGTAGAAAAGCATATCATGACAACATGATTAAAGAAGGATTATATGATAGATCGGATATAGAAAGAAGTATTCTGCCCTGCTTTTATCATTGCACTACTCAAATGGAAAGTAGAGCACTTATTTTAAGTAGATGTGGAAAAATATTTGAAAAAGAATTGCTATTAAAGAATTATCAATTATTTGATGAAAATGTATCATATGGTGAAGATGATATGACTACATTTATATCTGTCTTATCTGCAGAGAGGTTGTATTGTTTTAAAGGTTACTTTCCCTACCATTATTGTAGAAACGCGGAGTCAATGATTGGAAAATATGATCCGGATGGCTATAAAAAATGTTTTATGTTGCATAAAAAACTTATTGAAATAGCCGAACAGAATCAATATTTGTATACAGAACAGTTGAAAATTCATTTTTTAGAAAATTGTATTGTAAATATAAAAAAAAGTATGCATAGGAATAAACAGGACTCGTTACGAAATTTTTTGAAAAATATAGAGTGTATGATGAATTCTGCAGAATTGCAGGACGCATTTAAATGCTGTAAAGATGTAATTAAGCAGTATGGAATAAAAGAACGATTATTTATTGAGTTATTAGAGAAAAAATGCTATTTATTGTGTATATTTATGGTGCGTATTGCATTTGTATTAAAAATTGGAGCTGAGTAAAAGGATGGGAGTATGTTATTTAGTATAATTGTACCGGTTTATAATGTAGAACGATATATCGGAAAGTGCATAAATAGCATTATTGTTCAAACATATCAGGAATGGGAGCTGCTGCTAATCGATGATGGATCTACAGATAAGAGCGCAGACATATGCCAGTATTATGCTTTGCGTGATGAAAGAATACATTTATATAAAAAAGAAAATACCGGACAAGCTGATTGTAGAAATATTGGAACAGAAAGAGCTAGAGGAGATTATTTGCTGTTCGTTGATAGCGATGATTATATTGATAGCCATTCGTTGGAGTATGCTTATAATGCCTGTATAAGGTGCCCAAATGTAGAAGTGATTCTTTCGGAAGGGATGTATGAAGTATTTGGGAAAAAGGAAATTCCTCAGCTTTTCTGGTGTGCAAAAAATTGTCAAGGCTTGACTGGGAGAGAAGCCCTTTTGCATACGATGCCAATATCGGCAAATTGGAGTCCTTGTGGGAAGGTTTATCAGACGATTTATTGGAGAAATAGGCGATTTGCTTTTCTTAAAAATCGTTTAGCAGAGGATTTTGAGTTGATTGATAGGGTTGTATTGGAAGCTAAATGTGTGGTCATGATTTCAAGTTTCTATTATTATCGTAGATTTAGGGAAAATTCTACGATGACTCGACCAAATAAAAAGTTAAAACAGGATGAGCTATTAAATTTTGCTTCATGGGAAAGATATTTTAAAGAAAATCATATTGAAGAAGATGTTGAACTAATAAATTGCTTCAGAAGCCGCTTTGCAAGTTCTTTTTGCCATAATATTTTGCCATCATTATATCTGTTTGATAAAGATGAACAAAAAGAATTGCTTCCTCAAATAAAAAAATTTTTATTTTATCTAAATTATAATAAAACAAAAGAGGTTAAATTGATTCGCAGAGGGATTAAGGTGTTAGGTCTAAGGAATATTTGCTTTCTCTTAGGAAAGATAAAGCAATATAGAATAAATAAAGAAAGAAAGCAGGCCGGAATAAAATGAAAAGAATGCCTTTGGTTTCGGTTATTATGAGTGTTTATAATACAAATATTATATATTTGAAAAGGGCATTAGACAGTGTAGTAGCACAAACGTATAGAAATAAGGAGTTTATTATTATAGATGATGCTTCTGATAAGTGGTGCTCAGATTTTTTGCAGGAATACTGTACGAATATAAATCTCAAAAATAAAGATATAACGATAAAAATGCTTAGAAACGGGAAGAATATTGGATTGACAGCATCTTTAAACTGTGCATTACGGCATACACATGGAACTTATATTGCAAGGATGGATGCAGATGATATTTGCCATCCGCTACGTTTAGAAAGACAAATTCAATATTTAGAGACACACCGGGATATTGATGTGTTGGCATGTTGCGCATATATATATGAATTAGGAGAAGAGTGTTTTTTCACCGGAGTTTATAGAAAATTTGAACAGGAAAGAGTCAGAGTAAGCTTGTCAATGGCAAATATCGAGTTCCCACACCCCACGGTTATGTTTCGGACTGAGTTCCTGCAGAAAAACGGACTAAATTATGATGAATCCATTTATAAAGCGCAGGATTATAATTTATGGACGAGATGCATTGAGAAAGGGAAATTAGATTGTTTGCAGGAAGTGTTATTTGTTTTGCGTATACATAACGATCGAATTAGTACGGATGCAAATGGACAGGAGCAGTATGCGGATATTACAAAAATTAGATGTTTAAAAAGACTATTGCCTAATTGTACAGAAAGACAAAAATATTTGTATAAGCACATGCGAGACGCGCGGTTAGTTGGTACAGCAGAAGAAAATTTGTCGCTAATTCGCGCATTAGTGGAGGCAAACAATGAAAAACAAGTTTATAACAAAACTATTTATCAGCAAGAGATATTCTTTTGGTGGTTGAGAAAATGTATGTACAAAGAGAACAGAACAATAGGAAGAAGCATTTTATGCAGCCATTTTTTCCGTAAAAATATTGCGAAGATATTCATTAAGCAGTTCGGTGAGTATTTATTAGATAAAACGTATAGAAAAAGTTTTCAGCATAAATGGAAACGGAAAATAATATTAGAAAATTGGAAAGATTGGATACAGAAATAAAATAATTAAAAGGAAAAGATTTATGATTAAAAAAAATGTAAAAAGGAAAATCGTAGAATGGCTGCCGTATAAAGTAGCAAGAAAAGAACTGGAGTTTTCTCCTCAGTTCGGCAAAGAGGCGAAAGAGACTCCTCAGATATTTAATAAATATGGTAATCCGATGTCGATGTTTTTCCTAAAAGATAGAGGGTGTGCTCACACGCCATATACATTATCAGCAGGTCGGTTTCCTCAAAATATAATATGGGATAGGTTTAATTATGCCTTGCCAATTCAGTTCTATTCTCATAGTAATATGTTTGATAAGTTGTATGAAGCAGAAAAAAGATTTGCACTTTTGCGAGAGTCGGAAATGATATTGCCGATGGATTTTGAACATGTATTAAAACAGCCTGAAATTGTTAAAAATTTTGATGTTGTATTTACGCATTCTGTAAGAGTATTAAACAGATATGAAAATGCGAGATTTATTCCAGCAAGCAGTGTGTGGTATGCGACAGAGTTATATGGTGGAACTATGGATTCGCTTAATTATCAAAAAAAGAAGAAAAATATTTCTATAATTTCATCTAATAAAGTCATGTGTAAAATGCATAAATTTAGAATCGACCTTGCAAAGAAATATATGCAGGATGAACGTGTGGATACTTATGGAGCAGCAGTTGGTAATTATATCGAAAAAAAAGCTGAGGCTTTAACAGATTATCGATATAGTATTGTCGTTGAAAATGATGTTACAGAATTTTACTTTACAGAAAAAATTTTGGATTGTTTTGCTGCTATGACAGTCCCTATCTACATTGGAGCTAAACGAATAGGCGATTTCTTCAATATGGATGGAATAATTCAGGTAAATCCAGACGAATATGAGCATATAGATGACATTATCAAAAAATGTTGTAAAGATGATTACAATGAGCGAAAAGTGGCAATTATAGATAATTTTCGCCGGGTGCAAGAGTATTTGTGTGTGGAAGATTATATGATGAAACATTATGGAGAATTATTCAAATAATTATGTAGAAAATAGTTAAAAAAGAGAGTAAGAATATGATTATAGTTAAGTTTTCAGGAGCTTTAGGAAATCAATTATTTCAGTATGCGCTATATTGTAAGCTTTTGACTTTGGGGAAGGAAGTAAAAGCAGACTTATCGTTATTTAATAAAGGAATTGAAAATAGGATATTCTATTTAAGAGAAATGGGTATTCAAATACAGGAAGCTTCAAAAGAGCAAATAAAGCGATATGCAACAGGAGAAAAGAGAGATCAAAAATTTTTAACTAGAATAGGTTATAAGAAAAAATATTTCAAGGATTATCCGGTATGTACATATCATCCGGAGATATTTGGATTTGAAGAGGCGTATTTAGAAGGCTATTGGCAATGTCCAAAGTTCTTTCAAGACATTCAAGCTAAAATAAAAAATGAGATTAAGTTACCAGAACTCTTAGGAAAAAATAAAGAAATAGAAAAAAATATAATTCAGTCAAATTCTGTATCTTTGCATATACGACTTAAAGATTATCTGTTGCTGGAGGATATTTATGGCAGAATATGCACGGTAGAGTATTATAATAAGGCAATTAAATATATAAAGGAGAGAATAGAATCACCAAAATTTTTTGTTTTTTCGGATGATATAAAAATGGCTCATAATATTTTGAACGATCTTGATGCTGTTTGGGTAGATAATAATTCGGAAAAAAATGCCTACGATGATTTACACTTAATGAGTTTATGTAAACATAATATTATAGCAAATAGTAGTTTTAGCTGGTGGGCAGCATGGTTAAATTCTAATGAGAATGTTATTGTAGTTTCGCCGAGCCAATGGATAAATACACAGGAAGAGTGTGATGTTTGGTGTGAAGGCTGGATTAAACTATAGGAGAAATTTTGCTGCATAGTGAGGTCAACATGAAGAGATGGCTCTGTAAACAGTTATTAATTTTTTTAAAAAGAATGAAGATAGAATGGATAGTTCCAGATAATATTTATTTAAGAATGAGGTACCGTTTGGTTTTTAATAGAAAACTTAATATTAAGAATCCAACGCTATATAATGAAAAAATTCAATGGCTAAAATTGAATGATCATAACCCCCTCTATACAAAGCTTGTTGATAAATATGAAGTTAAGGAGTATATAAGGAAAGCACTAGGAGAAGAGTATGTTATTCCCACCATTGGGATATGGAACAGCTTTGAAGAAATTGATTTTAGTAAATTGCCTGATCAATTTGTTATAAAATGTACACATGATAGTGCAAGTGTAGTAATATGCAAAGATAAAGAGAACTTTGATATTGAAAATGCAAAAAGAAAAATAGAAAAGGCATTAAAGCAGAACTATTATCTATTTGGAAGAGAATGGGCTTATAAAAATGTAGTGCCGAGAATTATTATTGAAAAATATATGGTGGATGAATCAGGAGAGGAGTTAAAGGATTATAAAATATATACGTTTGGTGGTATTCCCAGACTGGTACAGGTGGATTATGCAAGATTCACTAATCATAAACGGAATATTTATGATATTCAATGGAATGAGATGGATGTAATATTTGAATATCCAACGGATAGTGATGTGAAGTTTTCTAAACCTAAAAAATTAGAATTAATGTTAGAAATGGCACAGAAACTTGCAAAAGATATTCCTCATGTAAGAATTGATTTTTACAGTATAAATGAGAAAATATATTTTGGTGAAATGACATTTTATCCAGAGTGTGGATTTGGAAAAATTAGACCGATACATTTTGAATATGAAATGGGGAATTGGATTCGTCTCTCTAAAAGTAAATGTTAGATATCGTTTAGTAAATAAAGGAAATAAGACAGATGTTACAACTTATAAAGAAAATACAAATAGTATTATACAAATTAAGCTATATATTAACGCAACAGCAAAAAAAAAGAAGCCTATTTGTCTTAGGAGCAATTTTAATAGGATCACTGATGGAGATGATAGGAGTTTCCAGCATGATGCCGCTTATAATGGCTATGCTATATCCTGAAAAGTTATGGGAAAATCCATATATAGTAAAAATATTTGATTTTTTTCAAATAAGAAAGGATTTTCCTATATTCATTCTAATAGGTATAGCAGTCATGCTGGTATATGTTGTAAAAAATGTGTATTTAATTTTTCTTTCGTATGTGCGCAGTAAATTTGCAGGAGATGTGCAACAGGAATTGTCTGGAAGAATGATGACAGCATTTATGGATAGGGATTATGTCTTTTTTTTGAATACAAATTCAAGCGAGCTGTTGCGGGGAATTTCAGAAGATGTAGCACGTGTGCATACGGTATTAAATAATTTATTTAAGATGATAACAGATCTTTTGACTATTTTTGCAATTTGCCTTTTCATAATATATACAGATATACTGATGGCATTAAGCGTGATTGTGTTAGCAGGAGGAAGTCTTATTGTTATTTCTTTACTATTTAGAAAACGGATGAAAGCGCTGGGAAAGGAAAGGGTAAGAAGCGAGTCGATACTAAAACAAGAAGCATATCAGGCCTTTCAAGGAATAAAAGAAATTACTGTTATGAATAGAAAACAATATTTTGCAGACAGGTATTCTGAAGGATGGAAAAAGCAAAAGAAGACGGTAATAGGAGAAGCTGTTGCAAGTGAAAGTCCGGCGTATATTATTGAAACGGTTTGCGTTATCGGTTTAATGCTGGCTATTTTTATTAAAATTGGAATAGGAGGAGAAACAGATCTCTTTGTTGCACAACTAGCAGCATTTGCGGTGGGAGCATTTAAGATTTTACCCGCGGTATCTAAAACTACGAGTACAATTAATTTAATGAATTATTACTTGCCAGGAGTAGAGGCGGTGTATAGTAATTTAAGAGCCGTTGAGATATATAAAGAAAAAGAAAATGAGATAGCGGCTAAAGTGCAATATACGGATTTTAAGAATGAACTGGAGATAAGAAAGGTATCTTGGAAATATCCAACTTCAGATAAGATGGTTCTAAAAAATATTTCTATGAAAGTGAAAAAGGGGACGGCAGTTGGATTGATTGGAGAATCAGGTGCTGGAAAGTCTACTTTGGCAGACATTATATTAGGGCTTTTGAAACCAGAAGATGGAGAAATTCTATTAGATGGAATTAATATAAAAGATTTAGGAACAGATTGGAATGCGATTATTGGTTACGTACCACAGACAATATATTTGATTGATGATACGGTGCGAAAGAATGTGGCATTTGGGATAAAAGATGATCAAATAGATGATGATAAGGTATGGAGAGCTTTGGAGCAGGCTCAGTTAAAAAAATTTGTAGAAGAATTACCTAATGGATTAGATACTTTTGTAGGAGAAAGAGGCATTAGATTTTCGGGAGGTCAAAGACAGCGAATTGCCATTGCTCGAGCTTTGTATGAAAATCCTAAAATATTGGTATTGGATGAGGCTACTTCGGCATTGGATAATGAAACAGAAGAAGCTGTCATGGAAGCTATAGAAGCCTTACAAGGATATAAAACTTTAATTATTGTGGCGCATAGACTCACTACAATTCAAAAATGTGATGCTGTTTATGAAATTATAGGCGGCAATGCCGTTCTACAAAATGGAAAAATGTAAAATAAAAGGGAAATAGGTAAGTATATGAAAATTAGGAAATATATGCATTTTTTTAAAGGATGGAGACTTTATTATAGAGATTTGAGAAGATATAAAGAAATAGAAAAAAATAGTGGATATGATTGCTTTAGAATTTGTAGAAAAAATAAATTTCCGGTTATTTATGATAGATTTGCAATGGCAGGGAAAATAGATGGACATTATTTTTTTCAAGATGTATTTATGGCGAAAGAGATTTTTAAACGCGCCCCGAAAGAGCATTTTGACATAGGAAGCCGATTAGATGGATTTATAGCACATTTGTTATCATTTAGAGAAAATGTTACTATGATTGATATTAGACCATTACCGTTTGAAGTAAAGGGATTGACATTTTTGCAGAGTGATGCAACTAACTTGAATGAAATAAAAAATGATACAATAGAATCTATTAGTTCTTTGCATGCGATAGAGCATTTTGGCTTGGGAAGATATGGCGATTTGGTTGATCCGACCGCTTGGAAAAAGGTTTTATACGCAATGCAGCGGGTTACCCAAAGGGGGGGGGTATATATATATAAGTGTTCCGATTGGACGAGAAAATACATTGTATTTTAATGCACATAGAGTATTTGAGATTCATACAATTCCCAGACAGCTTACTCAGTGTAAATTAATAAAATTTGCGTACATTAAAGATGGGAAAATTATTGAGGTAGAATCAGAAAAATTTTCTTCGTTTCAAGTAAATGAAGATTATTTATGCGGTTGCTATATTTTTGAAAAATGTTAAAGGATAAAAAATTTTTCTACAAGTTATGCATTTTGTAGGATGGATAATAAAATGACACAACAGGATAAAGAACGGATAGTTAATAAGCTACTTCTTGAAATTGACGATAAGGCATATAGCATAAATCGAAAATTGATAAAGCATATAGGAAGAATACTTTTGAAAAATAGAGATGTTGCAATAATTGCAAATAATTGTTGCGGTGCGGATATTTGCCATACATATGGTTTGAGATTCAATAGTCCAACAGTGAATTTGCAGATATTACCTTGCGATTTTTCTAAATTTTGTGTAAATTTAAAATATTATTTGGATCAAGATATTGTGCAAATCCCGAACGTATCCTCTGAATTGAGTGAACTCCAGCAGGAGAATATCAGGAAAGTGTTTGGAGGCAGAACGATAGAGGATCTTACAGGTATTCCCTTTGGAAAATGTGGGGATGTCATAATAGTTTTTCAGCATTACAAAACTTTTGATGAAGCAAAAGAGAAGTGGAATGCAAGAAAAGTTAGAGTCAATATTGATAACTGCGCTTTTTTATTGGTGGTAGGACCAGACGAATTAAAAGAAGCACGACAGTTTGATTTGTCCGATCTGGGAATTAAAAAGAATAAGCTTATTATTACCAAGAATTGTAAATATTTGCCTATCAGTAAAACAACTGAAGCAATTTCAACAGGAAGAATACCAGAGGGAGAGCATTTTATGGCAAGACATAATTTGTTTCTAAAGCATTATGAGGTTAATTTTAATCCAATCAAATGGTTAAATAGTCTGCCTATAGATAAAAGTAACTAAAGAACATATATTTAACAAGGGAGAATGCGATATATGTGTGGAATATGCGGTTATTATTCAAAGAGAAAAATAGATTCTTCTGAACTTAGAAAAATGAACGATACCATGTATCATCGCGGACCTAATGATGCTGGAATATGGGAAGAATGCTCAGAGCATTATGCGATTGGATTGGCGCAGAGAAGGCTTTCAATATTGGATTTGTCTGAACTTGGGCATCAGCCCATGCTTTCAGAAAATAGAAAAATAGCGATTGTCTATAATGGAGAAATTTATAATTATCGGGAGCTTCGCAGTGAGTTGATAGAAAAAGGCTATTCTTTTCAGTCAGAGTGTGATACAGAAGTGTTTCTGGCAGCTTATCAGGAATGGGGCTGTGAATGCTTTCAGCGGTTGAATGGAATGTTTGCAGCTGCTATCTATGATAAAGCAGAAGAAAAGCTGGTTCTGGTGCGTGACAGATTAGGAAAAAAGCCCCTATATTATTATAAGAAAAATAATGATTTTGTATTTGCATCGGAACTGAAACCAATCATGAAATTTCCGAGATTTTCCAAGCAGATCGATAAAAAAATGATAGGAAAGCTTCTGTGTAACAAATATATAGAGGCACCATTTTCTATTTTTCAAAATACGTATAAACTGCTTCCAGGAACTTATGTTGTATATGAAAATGGTACGGTAAGAACTGAATATTATTGGAACATTTTAAAACAAAAAGAGCTTGCAGAAAAAGCTCTTTTTCATGATGAAAAACAGATGCTTGTAGAAATGGAAAAACTTCTGTCCGATGCCGTGTCAAAGAGATTGATTTCAGATGTTCCGGTGGGAACTTTTTTAAGTGGTGGAATTGATTCTGCATTAGTGACAGCCATAACTCAGAAGGTTTCGGAGCAGCCAGTGCAGAGCTTTTCCATTGGATTTTATGAAAAAGAACGAAATGAAGCAGAATATGCAGCGCAGATAGCAAAGCACATCGGAACAAGACATAAGGAGCTTTATATTGGAGAAAAAGAGATATTAGAGATGCTGGATGAGTTACCGAGATATTATGATGAACCATTTTCAGATTCCTCAGAACTGCCAACGATGCTTGTCTCTAAGCTGGCATCACAGGACATTACCGTAGCATTAACCGGTGACGGTGGAGATGAATTGTTTTGTGGTTATAAAATGTATGACTGGACTTATATCGCTCAGAAAGCGGATTGGATAGGAACTGTTATAGACTATATCCCGGGAATGGAACATTTAGCAGAAAAATTTTCGCCGGAGATACGAGCATTTCTTCATAATCGGAGCGAAGATTTTAAAACACAGTTATTTGTTGATGTCATGCGGGAAGAAGCAGAAAAACTTTTGGGAAATCCGTGTGCTCATATTAAATTTGAACAGGAAAAAAAATTGAAATTTGCTAATTGGCAAGAACGAAGAATGCTTCTTGACATGATGACCTATTTACCAGATGAAGTACTGGCAAAAACGGATCGCGCATCAATGAAATATTCATTAGAAGTGCGTTGCCCTTTGTTGGATTACCGATTTGTAGAGCAATCATTTCGGATACCGCAGTCATTGAAATACTGTAAAAGAGATAAGAAGTATATTTTAAAGCAGCTGACCTATCAATATGTGCCAAAAGATTTGCTTGACAGACCTAAGATGGGATTTGGAGTACCGTTGCGCAAATGGCTCAGAACAGTATTAAAAGAGGATATTTGCCGCTATGCGGATAAAAACATATTAAGAATACAGGATATTTTTGTCCCGGAAGCGGTGGAGCAGTTGATTTGGAAACAACAAAAATCAGATAAGATTATGTATAGTTCAATGCTCTGGTCGTTTTATATGTTTCAATTATGGTATCAGATGTATATAGAAGATTTATGGCAGTAAAGGAGCATATTACTGATTCCGCAGAGAGAAAGGACATAAGATGAAGTTAGAAAAATTAAGTTGGGTTGATGCTCTAAAAGGAATTGCAATTTGCGGAATTGTAATGATTCATAGTGGTGGAGCCAAGCTACCATCGTATTTGGGTAGTATTGGGGCTGCAGGAAAGAATGGCGTGCAGCTATTTTTTCTAATATCTTCGTTTTTAACTTTTACTTCATATAAGAATGGAGAGCAAAAATTTAAAAAATGGTTTTTTCATAGAATTGTAAAGTTGATTCCGTTGTATTATATTTCAATAGTAGTTGCAGTACTATTTGGGGGTGCAGGTGAATATTGGTTGGTAGGGGATCGTATTACAATAAAAAATGTAGTAGTACATTTACTGTTTTTACATGGGTTTTTTCCAGGTTATGTAGACAGTATTATTGGGGTTGAGTGGTATTTAGGCGCATTAGTTATTTTTTATATGTTAATACCGATATTATGCAAAAAAATTTGTACTTTGGAAAAGAGTATCGTATATTTTATCTGGTGCTCTATTGTTTGTCAGTTGATAATCCAGATATGTACGAGAGTAACGAAAGATCTTTCATACGAATATATATATGATGCATATTTCAATACGTTTTGGTTTATCGCACAATTTCCGGTCATGTTATTGGGAATCGTTTTCTATTATATTAGAGATTTAGGCAAAAAAGTGAATAATAAAAGAATATTTGCAAATACACTGTTTTTTTGCTTTTTAGTCATGATAGGAGGAATGATCGTAAGGGAAAATAAGTTATTAGGATTAAGCGAGTGTACATTGTTTGGAATTTGTTTTTTAGTATTGGCATTTAGCCAATCAGTAAGAAGTACTTTTGTCATTGATAATAAGCTTTTTAGATTATTAGGGAAAAATTCTTATCCAATATATTTATTTCATTACTTTATTATAAAATTATATGAAAGGTATGTCCCAGAACCTTTTGAGAACTTAGTAGTATCTTGGAGTGTAAAGTATATAGTAGTACTTGCGATATCATTATTTATTGCCATTATAGTAAGTAAGTATATAGAGAAACCATTGGTAACAAAAACAAATAATCTATTTGATTTTGTTATGCACTGTAGCTGAAAAAAGAGGTTGACAAAATGGCTTTAAAAAGTTCAGAATTGACAGACAGACAGACAGACAGACAGACAGACAGACAGACAGACAGACAGACAGACAGAGGTATAACGAGAGAGCAAACAAATGTTTTAAAAGCATTTGCAATGTTGACTGTGATAGCTGCTCACGCATGTGGTGGAGCAAAAGCGTTTAATAAAATTCCAATACTTCATGATCCCATTATAGTCAGTATTTTTTGTCAAGTTGGTATGTGTATATTTTTATTTCTTTCAGGATATGGTTTGTTTTTATCATTTGTAGAAAAGGGATTTTCAAATTTTTGGAATAATAAGATAGATAAGATCTTTATTCCTGCGATTACAATACAGGGACTCTATATAATAATAGGAAAGATATTTTTAAAATGTAATTTAAAAGAAATTAATATCTCAGACAGTTTGGGAGATATTTTATGTGTAAATGCACATAACAGTATAGATGGAGCAATGTGGTATTTGAGCTATTTGTTATATTGTTATTTAGCATTTTATGTGATTTTCAAATACGTTAGTGACATTTATAACATTAAAGTTGCGACATTTAGTTTTATGGTTTTATGGATATTAACTATGCCCATTTGTACAATGATATGGGAAAATGGTTTTTATTGCGTTTCGGCATTTGCAATAGGGGTCTTAGCTGGATATATAGGAAAGAAAACAGAAATAGTAGTACCGTTTTGGGGGCGGATCACAGTACTGTTATTCTGCATAGGTATTGGAATAATATATTATTTCAACTTCAGAGTTAATACAATACTAGACAATGTCGTGAGCAATTTAATCGCATTATGTTTCATAATTATAATAAAATGTTTTAATATTAAGAGGATGAAGGCATTACTGTTTTTAGGAAAATATTCGTATCCGATGTACTTACTACAAGGTAAAGTTATATTTGGTATTTGCCCATATGAAAAATACTCTGACAATTTAAAATTACTAGTATTTACTGCTCTGTTTGCGGTTAATTTAGTATGTTCTGTTATAGTTGTTAAATTTATAAAACATTTAAATGCGCTAAATAGGACTTGAAAAGGCATAGGAATATTATTTTTTTCGAGATGTGTTTGTGCAAAAGAATATTTTAATATGTGCCTCAAGGATATTTTGAACTGAGAAGATATCATATTTTGAGAAGTTATAAAAGATAAAAATTTTGTACAAGCTATGAATTTTATTAAAGAGAATAAAGAATGATACAGTAAGGGATAGGAGATAAGATGAAAATTCTGATGATTTCCCATGAGTATCCTCCGTTAGGCGGTGGAGGCGGAAATGCCTGTATGAATTTGGCTAAGGAGTATGTAAAAAAAAGGCATGATGTAACCGTATTGACTGTGTGGTATGAAGGACTTGCCTATGAGCAAAATAGGGAAGGGGTGCAGCTTCTTCGGATTCCGTCAAAAAGAAAACATGTAGAGCACTGCAGTTTTTCGGAAATGGTCAGTTTTTTGTTAAAAGCTCTGCCAAAGGCTGATCGGCTGCAAAGACAGAGACAATTTGATGTCTGCCAGATTTTTTTTGCAATACCAAGCGGACCGATTGGATATTATTTGAAAAAGCGCTATGCTCTTCCGTATGTGATCCGTTTCGGAGGCGGAGATATTCCGGGTTTTCAAGAACGTTTTCAGACAATTTATAAGCTGATAGGTCCATTTGAAAAGGTATTGTGGAAAAATGCAGCGTTTTTAGCAGCAAACAGTGAAGGACTGAAACGTATGGCGGAAGAATTTTACGATAAGAAACCGATCGCGGTGATTCCGAATGGTGCGGATTGTGAGATGTTTCAGGTAAAGCAGCGGGTGCAGGCAGCAGACGGCTGCTTCCGTATTCTTTTTGTATCCCGGCTGATTGAGCGTAAGGGACTTCAGTTTGTTATTCCGCAGCTTTCAAAGATTCAGAAAGCGTTAAAGAAGCCTATTCGTCTGACTATTGTGGGAGATGGTCCATATCGTGACAAGCTTTTGCAGCTGGTAAAGGAGTATGGTGCAGACGCGATGACGGAGTTTGTCGGTCAGAAAGAAAAGAGCGAATTGCCGCGTTATTATGCAGATGCGGATGTATTTATCCTGCCGTCCAAAAAAGAAGGAATGCCGAATGTAGTATTGGAGGCAATGGCAGGAGGGCTTCCGGTTGTTATGACTCCTTGTGAGGGAAGTCAAGAACTGGTGCAGGAAAATGGCTTTATTGTCTCGGCGGAAGAATTTGCCGATCCATTGATCGCACTTGGCCGGGACGAAGAGCTTCGGCTGCGTATGGGAAGAATGAGTCAGATGCGGGTTCAGAAATATTTTACATGGGAAAAGACAGCACAGGCGTATACAGAGATCTTTGAAAAAGTAAGGAAGTCAAAAAATAAAATATTCTGAGGAGACCAGCTATGAATCAAAAAGATATAGGCATTTGGAAAAAAATTTTTTATATCTTCGATAAAAAACAAAAAATGAAAGCTATAGTTCTTTTTCTGGTAATCATTATCGGAGCTTTTGTGGAGCTGGTAGGAGTCAGCGCAGTGCTTCCTTTTATCAGTGCAGTATTGATGCCGGAGCAGATTCTGGAAAACCCAATTTTGGGAGCGATTTATCGCTGGCTGCATTTTCAGACGATGGATGATTACATTGTATTTTTAGGCGGAGCGATCATTGTGGTATATATATTTAAAAATATTTATGTATATATCATGCACAGTATGCAATATCGTTTTACTTATGAGAATCAAAGAAAGCTTTCTTATAAAATGATGAACTGCTATATGCAGCAGCCCTATCTATTTCATTTAGACCACAACAGTGCAGAATTAAGCCGCAACATTAATGAAGATACAGTGGCCTTTTTTGAAGCAATTTTAGCTGGCTTGCAGCTTGCATCGGAAGGAGGAGTCTGCATTGCCCTGCTGATACTTTTGCTGTGCCAGGACGTGGGAATTACCTTAGGTGTAATTGCGCTGGTAGGAATTTTTGGACTGGTTTATATGAAGGTATTCCGCAAACGGCTTCGCGCAGCAGGACGCAGAAGCAGAAATAAGCAGGGAAGTACCAGGCAGGCGGTGCTGGAAGCACTGGGCGGGATCAAAGAGATCAAGGTATTAAACCGGGAACAGGTTTTTGTGGAAGACTATAATGAGGAATATAAGGATTATGCTGAGAGCAACCGTAAGTTTAAGGTGTACAGTATGATCCCTAAGCCGGTAATGGAAACGATTGCGATATCGGGGCTGCTTTTGATCGTTTGCTTTAAGGTGGCATGGGGAGCAGATGCGGCAACCTTCATTCCCACAATTTCGGTATTTGCCATGGCGGCATTCCGTATGCTGCCCTCGGCAAATCGTATGGCAGAATATTTAAGCCGGATCATGTTCAGTAAGCCGGCGATCGATGCAATATATCATGATTTGAAAGAAATCGATCTGCTAATGGAAAATATGCGGACGATTGAGGATACGGATGAGATTTCTTTTGAGAAACAGATCGAAGTGAAGAATATCCGCTTCCACTATCCGGGAACGGAGAAAAATGTATTTACAGCTGCCTCTCTTGTAATTCCCAAGAATAAATCGGTTGCATTTATCGGACCCTCCGGTCAGGGAAAGACTACACTGGCAGATATCATTCTGGGGCTTTTAGAGCCGCAGGAGGGAGAGGTGCTTGTAGACGGAGTCAATATCCGGCGCAGCATGCATGCATGGAATCGCAAGCTGGGATATATTCCTCAGACTATTTCTTTGTTGGATGCTTCTATTCGGGAAAATATTTTGTTTGGGATACCGAAAGAGCAGATTGATGAAAGCCGACTGCAGGAGGCAGTAAAAGAGGCTCAGCTAAAGGATTTTATAGAAACTCTGGAAGAGGGACTGGATACGGTGATCGGAGAGGGCGGTGTGCGGCTTTCCGGCGGACAGAGACAGCGTATCGGCATTGCTCGTGCCCTGTATCACAACCCAGAGGTGCTTGTATTAGACGAAGCAACCTCCGCACTGGACAACGATACGGAGGCAGCAGTCATGGAAGCGATTGATTATCTTGCTGGAAGCAAGACGCTGATCATTATTGCACACAGACTTTCTACGATTCAGAATTGTGATCTGGTATACAAGATCGAAGCAGGGGCAGTATCTTTACAGCCATAGCAAATATAAACACAGGAACGATCTGCAGCAGTACGCGGTTATAGGAATCGTCCCAGTTCAGCCAGAACCATTTGCTGTCTACGATACAATAGGATATGAGATTTAAAAAAGCATGTCCGCTCCATACAAACTGGAAATAGTCCAGCTCGAACCGATTTACGACAGAGAGAACGAGGAGTATTCCGAAAATAAGACCGCTGATGCCCCAGGAAGAAGGATAACGAAACATATTTCGGATGACAAAATCTACATTATCAATAATGGTATTGGCATCCTTTAAGACAAAGGAAGCAATAAATAAGAGAGACATTCCAGTCAGCAGGATGATATATTCTGTAAGAGCTGGAATTTTTCTTTCTATCCATTTGAAAATGTCATGTGCAAAATAAATGTAGAAATAGCTGCCCAAAATGATACAGCATACAAAGAAAATATTTTTATTGTTGGCAATAGAGCTGTAAGTTGCCTGGGAGACTTTTGCATCTAAAACGATCCTGACGTAAAACAGCCAGATGGTTTCTGAAATTGTAGCAGGCAGAAACAGGAAAGCGAGCTGCCTTTTAGAAAAACGATCTGTGCTGCAGAAGCAGATGAGCAAAAAAGTAGCAAAGATAATGCCGTCTTTGCGCAGTAGAGTCAACGCAGTTAAAAAAAGACTGATCAGTAGTAGGCAGTCTGATTGCTCTCCAGATAAGTGCGACAAAAGAAAGAATGCAAGGAAAGCCATAAATAAGTATGCCATGCAGTACATATTTGCCAGAACCCAAGCCGATATGACGATAAAAGAGGTAGAAGAAAGCAGGAGCAAGGTAAATACAGCGGCATAGAGCAGCGCACGACTTTTCGCAGATAGGGCAGGAAACAGCGAGCTGTTGCCCTGCGCGGATGGCAGCAGGCAGTATTGATACAGACCGTATGCAAAGCAGACGGCGATATTAGCGGTCATAAAAGCCTGGATCTGATAACATTGATCGAGCCCCCAGAAAGAAGTATAAGCATTTAGCAGAGGAAGAAACTGGCTGATGTTGGTCAGAGTAAAGCTGTTTGAGCCCACAATATCCTTAAAATTATTGACAATGGCAAGGGTATGTCCATAATTGGTAAAATAAAAGAAAGAATCATAGCTGACAAAGCTATATACAAAGCCACTGGATGCGATACAGGCAATACCAAAAAAGAGAAGAGTCCAAGAAAGGGCAGCTCGCGAGTGGCGCAAACCACTTTGCAACTGTTTTTTCCTCCTTTTACATACTAAAAAAACAAGGAGCAGCAGTGCAAAGATCGTTCCTATTGTAATGGAGAAAGTGTAGGGAATACCGATCAATAGCAGGATGAAGCTGGACAATGCCCAGATACAGCAGCCGACCGGAAAAGAAAAGCAGAAAATCCACGTTGGAGTCAGGGCTTTTGTAGTGATGCAGAGAAATAAAGCTCCTATGACAAAGAGAACAGTGATAGCAGCAAGTTGTCTGCTCTGATAGAAAAATATATTGTCATAGGCAAGGGCTTCAAAATAGCCTTGATTGACAAACATACTTACAATAAAAAGAAGTGCACATACCACAGCAAAGAAGAGACTATATAAAAGCCTTTTTGAAATTTGCAGATTTTTAAGCATGAATGTTACCTCCTGTTAGATTTTGGTAATAGGCCTGTCCCATAACATAAAGGGTATAATCACTATCCATAATAACAACAAGCGTAGGCTCGTCCTCTAGGGATGCTGTTTGGATATAGATGGTAGGATAGATTTCTTCTTCAAAGGAAGCTGCTAGCTCCTGAGGAATTCCATCGGTAACATAGTCCATAATACCGATGCAGGAAAATTCATGGGAAAAGTCAAAATCGGACACATTTATCAGCACACTGCTGCGGGAAGACTCAGAGATTTCTATGGATTCAGAGCTCTTTGCATAGAGTGAAAAAAACTTTTCATAAAAATCTGCGGAGTTATCTAAAAGGACAGTGCGGTTTCTCAGAACAGGAAATAGAATGTTGTCCTGAAACATGAATGCATCCGAATATGCAAATAGGTTTCCGGAAAATGTTCCATAACGATAAGGTCCTGTGACAGTATCCATATAAAAATCTGGAAACATAACGGCTGCATTATAGAAAAAATTGGCAAGGCAGAAAATCCCCAAAGAGAGGATTACAAGCAAAGACAGCCTTTTGGAATATTTTTTCCATAGATATTTACATAGTAAAAAGAAAAGGAATAATATAAAAATACCTGCAAGTGCTTCCTTAAACATACAATCTCCTTTAAATTTTTCCAATCAGAATCAAAATCCGGAAGGCTGCCTCCTCCAGCAGACTGGTACGCAGTCTGCGAGGATAAAAAAGCTTCTTTAATTGTTTGCGGCTGTCAAAAAGAGCAAGAAAATCAGCTCGATCTTTGGAGACCATATTCCCGTAAAGTCTGTGATAATCGTGGATTCCGTTGGTAATGTTATCACAGTGCCGTTTCATGTGCTTCAGCCAGTCTCTGTAGCGAAGCAGACCATTGGCATCTCCTGAACTGAAGGTACCAGGATGTCGTCTGTAATACGCCAGTGGCTTGTTATCATAGATTAAAGCACCATTCATACCGGCAACGACCCATGAGATCCAGCAGTCTACGGCTACGGAAGGCGTAATCTCGCCTGTATTGAAAGCGAGTTTTTTCAGGGTACGGTTAAAACCTTGCGCCATACCGACCCCAGCCCACGTTCCTGTCATAATGACATGAGCCAGGCTAATCCGCGTCATTTCCTTGGAATCAATAGAAGGACGCTCTGGTAAGGTATGCTCAACCTGAAGTGTATTGTTGCAGACGTAGTAATTATGAATGTAAAGAACTGGAAGAGAAGCATTATACTTTTCCATGGAAGAGACAGCTCGTTCTACTTTGTCAGTCTCCCACACATCGTCCTGATCACAAAATAGATAATAATCAGCATCGCCCAGATTCTGAATCAGATAACGATAACTTTGATGTGAACCTTTGTTGCTCCAGTCATTATCAAAAACATTTATCAGAACAATCTTTTTCCCTTCAGGAAAGGATTTTTGATATTGTTGGAGAATTTCTACACTGTTATCTTTAGAACCGTCATCGCGGACATATAGCTCTATATTGGAATAGGTTTGTGCAGCAATGCTGTCGAGGAGAGCTGGAAGATAAGCAGCTCCATTATAAGTGGAGGTAATTAAAATTACTTTTTTCATAAAGAAACCTCTAAAAATTTTTCCATATAAATAATTGTGCGGGAACCGTCAGAGGATGAATACCATTTTTTCTTCTGGAAACCTGCTTTTTCATAGGTTTTAACAGCAGGAAGATTATCTTCAAAAACTTCCAGATGCAATGATTGGAGATGAAGCTGTTCATGGGCGATTTTACACAATAAAAGCAGCACCTGATAACCGACTCCTCCTTTTGGGGAGACAGATTTGTCGATTAGAATCCTGCCAAATTCTGCGGATTGTCCATGTACATCATAAAGGGCAGCTCCACCGAGGAACAGCCCTTTTTTTGTATATATGGAAAACATATAATCATTGGCTTTTTTTACGTAGGCTTCATACCACTGCTGTTGTGCTGTTTCTGTGATCACACCGGATGACAGAAAACATCTGCGGTTATGTTCTTGATTTCGTAACTGTCGGTAAAGCTCACTGTCATTTGAAGAGAACGGCCGCAGTTCAATATACTCATTGGCTTCAGCAAAGCTATGCTTCATAATGAACCTCATAATGGTAATTTGTCTATTATTGTACCTGCTCCTGTGCGATCTTAATAACTTCATCGCAGATATACTGAACATCATCATAGGTCATTCGCATATGCATTGGCAGGGAGATGACGTGATCGCTGACATAAGCAGCTCTTGGGCAAGTTCCCTGTGCATAAGCATACATGCGGTAAACGGTGTTGTCAGTATAGTGTACACCCGGATAAATTCCTGCAGAATTTAGCGCCAGAATCATTTCATCACGGTTTTTTACGATAATCTGGAATAAATGGCAGGAAGAATCGCAGTTTTGGGGAATGTGGACAAGCTCGACCAGCTCAGGATACTGGGAAAGTCTTTCCCGATACCAGGCTGCAAGCTGCCTGCGATAAGCGTTGTCCCTGTCCAGATATTTCAGCTGTACCAGTGCGATACCTGCCATTATGGAATTACCGTGCAGCTTATTGCCTACATATTCTACATCATATTTCCATTTATAATTGCCGGCTCCAACTGTGCGGCTGTAGGTGTCCTTGTTGATGCCCAGCCAGCCTTTTTTGCGGGCAATTTCATCAAATTCTTTCTTTTTAAAGCATACCATGCCGCTGTCCGCAGTAGGAAGATTTTTGACAGCCTGATAGGAATAAATCACTACCTCGGCTTCTTTTCCGGGGATTTCTCCGTTTAAGCGGGTACCGGACATATGTGCTGCATCCAGGATCAGCTTAATGTCATGCTCTGCACAGATTTTAACGATTTCTTCATAGTGTCCTGTATTGCCGCCCATTCCGACAAAGATCAGTGCTTTTGTTTTGTCGGTAATGCGTTCCCTTACGGAAGCAGGAGAAAGACAGTTTGTATCGTCAATATCTGCAAATACAGCCTTCAGACCGGAAAGCGGGATGGCATGATTGGTAGAAATAAAGGTAAGTGGTGTGGTAATGACCTCGTCACCTTCTGCCCATCCATACTGCTCCTTTAAGATCTCTACTGCCAGATTCAGACCGGCAGTTGCAGAATTTAAGTAATATGCGTTTTCTAATCCGGTATATTTTTTCCATGCCTCTTCAAACGCTACGGTCTTAAAGCCAAGACCTGTCCAGCCCTTTTCCAGACATTCTCTAACCTCAGCCAGACATTCGTCTACCTCGAAGGTGGGGACAAACAGCTGGATCTCTCTTTCCTTTTCCATGAAAATGCTCCTCTCTATCATCAATGGGTTATCATCTGAAATATCTCATTTATTATATAGTTTTTTATAAATGTTTTCAATACCGTTGATCATATCTTCATAGGGAAAGCTTTTTTCCGGTATTTGCTCAAAAGCATTTTCCCCTTTTTCGATCACGCGCTGCAGCTGATCTGCAAGTGCTTCGCTATTTCTGTTTTCAAAGAACAGACAGTCGCCGTAGACAACCTCAGTTAGGGCACCTCCCGTGCTCGATATGATCTTTTTGCCCATCTGGCAGGCTTCCAGAGCACTGAGGCCAAAACCCTCCGTAATAGATGGGACTACCACATAATCTGCCTGTAGGATACAGCGGCATAAATCCTTCCGGGGCAGAGAAGGCTTGATCAAGACCTTGTCCTCCAGCCCATAGCGGTGAATGGAATCCACAAAGCGCTTGCGCAGGTTCGCAGGTTCAGCACCGAGGATAAAGCAAAAACGGATATTGCCAAGATCCACACCACGCATCTGAAGGGCGCGGATCGCTTCCTGATAGACATAAATGCCTTTTGGCTGCCCGGGTCTGCCGTAATATAAGAAAATCCGCTCTTTATCGCCCAGTTCAAAATAGTCGCGCAGGTTTAGAGAGGAGGTTCCTGCGATGGAAACATCCATTTCGTTCACTGCGTTGTAAACACAGACGACATTTTTATTTTTGCCGCAATACTGCAAAATATCACGCTTGGTTGCCTGAGATACGGCATGGTATACATCAAAGGGCTGGCGGCAGACAAACTGTTCATACAGCCAGAAGCCGCTGGCATGGAAGATGTCTTCTGTCCAGAACCATTTCGGACCGCGTACTTCATGTACTGTCAGTACCGAGGGCTTTTTATATTTTCGTGCAAGACGGCTGGAGGCAAATGCCGGGGTAAAGATCGAGGCATGAACGACATCGCACCATCTGATATGCTCTTCGATATCTTTTGCCGGAATGAGCGGATGACCGAACATGGATTTCCACGGGAAGTAATAAACCTCCATACCATTTACGGTTTTATGACCTAAATATTCTTCGCCTACATTTCTGGCAAGTACGCGGATCTGGTGTCCTCGTTTTAAAAGTCCCTGTACCATATCATAAAATATTTGTTCTCCGCCGCCCACATAGGGATAAAAGTGGGGAAGTACATAACAGATTTTCATATGTGAAACCGCCTTGATTTTTGTATTAGTATTGCCATATTATGGCTACATAAATGCTATCATACTTTAGAAAATAAAACAATGTAGGAGTTTACATGATTTTCGGGATTTGGTATACTGAAAAAATGGAAAATATAAGCATAGAAAACGGAAATTAAGGATGGATCTGCACTTGAAACTTAGAACGAAGGAGAATATCAAAGGAGTAATAAAGACATGGCACAGCCAGACTAGACTGGAGAGGGCTGTAAACATATTGGGATTTCTGATCGTATGTGCAGGAATCGGAATCAGTATTTTCATGAACTGCGTGGGCAGGTCTCTCTGGTTAGATGAAGCGATGCTGGCATATTCTTTCAGCAAGCGCTCCATACTGGAGCTGACACAGGGCATTTTTGAGTGGGATCAGAGTGCACCGGTGCTTTATCTGTATATGGTAAAGCTGCTGACACTGGTCTTTGGCAATACGGAGTTTGTGCTGCGCAGCTTTTCGATCCTTGCCTATATAGCAGTGCTGGGGCTTTCCTATGGGGTGGCTAAAAAGCTGTTTCGTATAAAATACCCGATGCTCGTAGCCGCGTTTCTTGCCAATATGAACTTTATTTTGAAGTATTCCAATGTGTTTAAGCAGTATCTTTCAGAATGTGTGTGGGTGCTGCTGGTGCTGCTTATTTATTACTTCTATAAAGAAAAGGGACTGGCGTGGTGGAAAATGGCGCTGGCGTTTATGAGCTTTATCTGGGGAGCGAATCCGGCATGCTTTTTTATCGGGGGCGTGCTTTTATATGAGTTCTTGTACGGAATCGGACAGGTAGAGGCATCGAAAAAGGCAAAGGACCATTTTGCCACAGAACAGAGGGCAGCAGGCTGGCGCATGGTAAAAAACAGCATAAGAACAGGAGCAGGTGTAGGACTTAGCTTTGTGGTCTATTATCTGTACTGGCTGAGGGGCACAGCGACCAGCGGCACGATGCAGGCTTACTGGTCCAATGCGGATTTCCCACTGATCCCTACCAGCCTTGCAGATATCAAGCTGGCCGTGGCGATGGTTTATGAGATATTCATTACCTTCCGCGAAGCCAGAGTATTTATGACTGCTTTCGTAGCAGCCGCTTTTGTGATCGGTATTTTCTGGGAAAAAAACAGATATTGTATTGTGACAGCACTGGGCTTTCTCGTAACCTTATTTGCGTCCTATATCCATATGTTTCCAGTAGCAGACAGGCTGTGGTGCTTTTCCTTCCCCATTTTTACCATTCTTGCTTTTTATGCCATTGATAAGATGGCGGTATCTAATAAAAAGGCTGAGCTTGTGGCAGTCTTTTTGATGTTTACGCTGATGCTGACCAATAATGGGATTCTGGTGTATCGTCATGCAGAAAACGTGTATTGGGAGGGCGAAGAAGCGAATGGAGCGATCGCTTATGTGCAGGAGCATATAAAAGAGGGCGAAAAGGTCTATGTCTATTATCAGAGTATTCCGGTAATGAAATATAAGATCGGCTACGAAACGGATCAGATCGGTAAGACAACAGAGGATAATATCCTCTGGGCAACCGGCACACTGGATAAGGAAGAGGCACAGGGAGACATTGACAAGGTTTTACAGGAAAATAAATGCTATATCTTAGCTTCCCATGCACCTGCGGAGCGGATCAATCCTCTTTTGGACGCGGCAAAGGAAATGGGCAATCTGGAAATTGTTATGAATGAATATGGGACGCCATTGTATTACTATTCCAGAAAACCAGCTGACCGCAAGGGATCTGTCAGCTATGAACTGCTGGAGCAGGAAACAGAGGACGGCATCTGCTATGTGACCATCCGTGTGTATAACAGAGGAGAAGCCTATATCAATACAGAATTTGATGATGTAAAGGTTGCCTGCCGGGAGAGAGAAGAGATTGGTACAAATCTCTGGAAGGATCTGGCACCGGGGGCATATTTTGATATGCCTTTACAGTTTGAATGGAAGGATGACACCCGGATCAGCTTACAGCTCAGAGACGGAGAAAAGTTCTGGTATGATGAGCTTGGCGCAGAGCCGGTCGTAGTAGAAAGAGGAGAAGAATAATGCTATTTAACTCGGTTTCGTTTTTGATATTTTTCCCTCTGGTGCTGCTGTTTTATTTTTTGATACCGGGGAAATGGCGCTGCAGCTTTTTGCTGCTTGCCAGTCTGCTGTTTTATATGAGCTTTCACCCAAAGTATGTTGTGGTGCTTATGTTTGTGACGATTGTGTCATATTTTGAAGGGCTTTGGCTGGAGCGTATCGCAAAGACTTTTAAAGAGGATCTGGCACAGAAGAGAAAACAAAAACGGCTGATCTTTTTCGGCAGCATCGTGACGGTCTCCGCAGCACTTGTACTGTTTAAATACACGGAATTTTTACTGGATAATGTAAACCGGGTGCTGGCACTTTTTTCGCTGAAACCGGTTTCCGGTTCGTTTTCGTTTGTGCTTCCGCTTGGTATTTCTTATTTTACGTTTCAGGTGATCGGTTATCTGACGGATATTTACCGCGGAGAACAAAAGGCAGAGCATGATTTTGTTGTGTATGCGCTTTATGTTTCGTTCTTTCCAAAGATGCTGTCAGGACCGATCGAGCGGGGAGGCGATTTTTTGCCGCAGCTTCATGCGTGTGCCAAGCTTCCGCTCTGGGACGGAACGAGAGTGATGGAGGGCATCATACGGATGGTGCTCGGCTACTTTCAGAAGATGGTCATTGCAGACCGGCTGGCGATCTTCACAGGTGAGATATTTGGAAATTATATGCTTTTAGGAAGCGTGGAGCTGTTTGCTGGAGCGGCTGCCTTTTATTTACAGCTGTATACAGATTTTGCAGGCTGCATTAATATTGCAATGGGAATGGCAAAGATAATGGGCTTTTCTCTGACAGAAAATTTCGATGCACCGTTTTTTGCAGGCAGTATACGGGAATACTGGGCAAGGTGGCATATGTCGTTAAGTAGCTGGCTGAGGGATTATATTTACATTCCTCTTGGCGGCAACAGAAAAGGAACACTGCTTAAATATCGCAATCTGATGATCACGTTTTTAGTCAGTGGGCTTTGGCATGGCGCTGGATGGCAGTATATTTTGTGGGGAGCTGTTCATGGAGGGTATCAGATCCTTGAATATGTGACGGCTCCTGTGATAGAACGTGTCAATGGATGGCTGCATACAAAAACAGAGTCCTTCAGCTATCGGCTTTTGCAGAAGGTAAAATGCTGGCTGCTGGTCTGCTTCGCCCATGTGTTTTTCAAGGTACCAAGTGGATGGGCTGGTCTGCATTATCTTGGCAGGATGTTTACAAAATGGGATCCATGGGTGCTGTTTGACAAAAGCCTGTATGGCTTTGGGGTTTCGGAAAACTACAGTCACTTTTTATGGCTTGCAGTGATTTTTCTGATGCTGGTGGAGTATCTGAAATATAAAAGAAAGCTTTCTCTGGATGTATGGCTGACGGAGCAGTGTATCTGGTTTCGGTGGCTTGTGGTAATGGGTATGCTGATGACCATTATAATATGTGGTGTTTATGGCGCTGCTTATGAAGCAAAAAATTTTATCTATTTCCAGTTTTAATGCAAGGAACGGGGATAAAGGATGCAGTTGGGAAAAGTAGGAAAGGGAATTGGCAAGACGGTGCTCTTTGTAGGAATTCTTGCTATTCTTCTTTTGGAAACACAGGAAATTTTAAAATTAAATATGGGGCATCGGGGAACGGACAGTGTAAAGGGGTTTTATGAGGAAGAGGAAAACTCCATAGAGGTGCTGTTTGTGGGAGCGAGCACGATGTTTTGTACAGCAGATCCCCTGGTGCTGTATGAAAAATATGGGATCACGGCATATGATTATGGAAGCTCTGCCCAGCCCTTTGCCCTGAGCTATCTGTTTATGCAGGAGGCATTCAAAACACAAAAGCCAAAAGTGGTTGCACTGGAAATGCTCAGTGTGGTAAATGAATTTAATCCGGATAAGGCAGAAAACTTAAATTATGGCATTACAGATCTGCGTTTTTCCAAGGAGAAAGCAGAACTGCTTCAGGAACTGTTTCAGGAAAACAGAGGGAAGGCATTATCTTACTTGATTCCTATGGCACAGTACAAGGACCGGTGGCAGGAGCTGGAAAAAGAAGATTTTCTAAGAAGCTATGAAGCTTATAAAAATTATGCAAAGGGTGCTTATACACCGGATAAGATCGCAGAAGCCCCTCTGGATTTTTCTTCCTATTATGAAGAGGAGGCTTGTGAACTGCCTCGGTGTAACATTGAGATATTTGAAAAAATGCTTGCACTTTGTGAAGAAAATGATGCAGAGCTACTGCTGTTCAAATCGCCTAACGTTGGTTGGAATATCGGACAGACAAAGGCAGTAGAGCAGCTGGCAGCAGCATATGAGGTGCCTTTTCTGGATTTTTATCCGTTGCTGGAGGAGCTTTCGATAGATGTCCAGAAGGACTTTCGTGATAATACGCATTTTAACCGTAACGGTTCCCAAAAAGCCTCTGTTTATCTTGGAAGCTATTTAAAGGAGCATTATGAGCTGACAGATTATCGGGCAACCGATAAGGAAAATTCATGGGATATTGCCTTGAAAAATCGTGAACATGACCGGAAAAATGAAGCAATGAGCCGGATCATGGAATTGCCAAAGTACATGGCAGAGCTTCCTTATGAGGGACACACAGCAGTGTTTCATATAACAGGAGATGTGTCCAATATGGAAGATTTTGTGAGAGAGCTGGCAAGGGCATTTGGCATGGAAGAAGAAGCTCTTCTGGAGGGCGGTGCTTTCGCAGTACAGAATGGGCAGTGTATCAGTGATCTGATCGGTGCTTCAGACGGTGAGCGGAATATGGAGCTGGATACAAATGCGCTGGAGCTTACCGGCTACAGCATTACTTATAACCGGCAGACCTATCAGCTGGTAGATGACGGGATTACCATTCTGCTTTATGACAATGAATGGAAACAGCTTGTGGATCTGGTAGGCTTTGATGCATATGACCCGTCATGTGGAATACGTCCGTAGAAAAGGAGAAGATAAATAGGATGAAGATTGTGATTTTGTCAGGTGGATCAGGAAAGCGCTTGTGGCCGCTTTCTAATGATGCACGTTCTAAGCAGTTTTTAAAGGTGCTGCAGGATGAAAATGGAAATTCAGAGTCCATGCTGCAGAGAGTATATAAACAGATCAGACAAAGCCAGCCGGATGCACAGATCGTTGTTGTATCCAGCCAGGCACAAAGCGATCCGATCCGGCGGCAGTTAGGCGAAAAAGCAGTGAACATCATAGAACCGGAACGAAGAAATACCTATCCGGCAATCCTTTTAGCAGGAGGGTGGCTGTTAGAGAAAGAACAGATGCCGGAGGAGGAAACGATCCTTGTCCTTCCGGTAGACCCTTATGTAGAGCAGGACTATTTTGATAAGCTGAATAAGATGGAAGCGGCGCTGGAGGCTTCAGGGGCGGATATTTGCCTGTTAGGTGTCAAGCCTACATATCCGTCAGAAAAATATGGATATATTCTGGGAAAGAAAGAGGAAAACCAGTTTTATCATAAGGTCAGCAAGTGTGTGGAAAAACCTAAGCTGGAGACGGCAAAGCAGTTGATCGCAGAAAAAGCGATGTGGAATGGCGGTGTATTTGCTTTTAAGGCCTCCTATATAAAGCAGCTGATCTGTAAAGAGATCGGACAGCTTTCCTACAAGGACCTTTATGATTCTTATGGAAAACTGCCTTTTAACAGCTTTGACTATGAGGTCGTTGAAAAGCATACCTCCATGGTTTATGTGGACTATGAGGGCGAGTGGAACGATATTGGTACATGGAACACGCTGACAGAAAAGATGAAAAATCCGGACGGCGGCTATGTGGTCCGCGGCGAGGACTGCCAGAACACGCATGTGATCAATGAACTGGAGATACCGGTGGTGGCACTTGGCTTAAAGGATACGGTGGTAGTTGCCAGTGCAGATGGAATTTTAGTAAGCGATAAAAAAGCAAGCTCCTATATGCAGCCTTATGTAGAACAGATCGTAAGCCGTCCGATGTATGAAAAACGTCAGTGGGGAGAATATAAGGTGCTGGATATCACGCAGCTGCCCGGAAAAAGTGAAAAATCCCTGACCAAACGGATCCATGTGGAGCCGGGAAAGGGGCTGAGCTGTCAGCTTCATCATCACAGAGCAGAGGTCTGGACGGTTACGGATGGAGAAGGGATGTTTCTTTTAGGTGACACTGTGCGAAAGGTAACAAGAGGAGATGTGCTGTATATTGAAAAGGAGCAGAAGCATGCAATGGGGTCAAAGCATGGAGTAAGCTTTGTAGAGGTGCAGCTTGGTACCGATCTGGTGGAGGAAGATATTGAACGGTTTGCGTGGGACTGGGAGCCCTATCTGAAATAGGAGACGGGAGATTGAGATGAAAGAACCAATCCGTATTTTACAGGTGCTTGGCAGATTGGACAGAGGCGGTGCAGAAACCATGCTGATGAATTTGTACCGCTGTATGGACAGGTCTCGGATACAGTTTGACTTTGTCATTCATACCGTAGATAGATGTGACTATACGGAAGAAATAGAAGGGCTTGGTGGAAAAATTTATTCCATGAAGCCTTTTGGTGTGTCTACTGCCGGGATTTACTGTAGACAATGGAGAGAATTTTTCAAAAAACACAAGGAATACAGGATCATACACGGACATATGCGCAGCACAGCAGCACTGTATCTGAAGGAGGCAAAAAGGGCAGGGCTGATCACCATCGCTCACAGCCATAATACCTCTTCAGGAAGTGGGATCTCAGCAGTGATAAAGAATCTGCTTCAATATCCACTGCGATTTCAGGCAGATTACCTGTTTGCCTGCTCCCAGTTGGCAGGAGAATGGCTGTATGGAAAAAAGGCATGCAGGAGCCGCCGCTTTCATCTGCTGTTAAATGGAATCCTGCCGGAGGAGTTTACTTTTGACGAGGATATGCGCAGGCTGAAACGGGAAGAAATGCAGACAGAGCCTGAAATACCGGTTTTTCTTCACGTGGGCCGTATGGAAGAACAGAAAAATCATAGATTTTTGCTTCAGGTTATGAAAGAACTTGTAAAAAAGGAGCCTTCAGCCCAGCTGTGGCTTTGCGGAACGGGACCGCTCATGCCTGAAATCTGTGCGCAGCTGGAAAAAGAAGAAATCACCTCCCATGTACGTCTATTGGGGATCAGAGAGGATGTCTCAGCACTGATGCAGGCAGCAGATGTATTCCTGTTTCCTTCGCTGTATGAAGGTCTTCCTGTAACTGTGGTAGAGGCACAGGCAGCGGGACTGCCGGTAGTGATGTCTGATACCATTACAGAAGAGGTGCTGCTGACAGAGCTGGTAAAAGTCTGTCCGCTGACTGCGAAAGAGGAGGTATGGGCAGAAAAAGCGCTTAAGCTGCTGGATGTGGGCAGCTGCGCAGAAAGAAGAAGCTATGCAGCACAGATCGCAAAAAAAGGGTATGATGTGAGAAAAAATGCAGAGGAGCTGTCTGCATTTTATCAAAAGCTGTATGAGGAAAAGCCATGAAAAGGATCAGAATAACAGTGCTTGTGGCCGCGGTATTTCTGCTGTCGGTATTTTGGCTTTTGTGCCTTAGGTATAGGGAAAGACAGCCGGTGCAGGCAACGGATATTATCTTCCGGGTGCAGGCTGGAGAACAGGATTTCAGGCTGAAGCTATGGCACAATTATTATGATGAAAAAGAATATTTGTTTTTGCCCTCATTTTGTAAGGCAGATGCGGAATGTATTGTGAACACAAAAAATGCTTTGGGGAAAAGCTGGGATGGAGAAAGCCTGGGAATCTTCGGACATCTGAAGGAGCTGTCAGCGGGTGAGCATGAATTACAGGTAGGAGGCACACAGCTTAAGGTAGTGGTAATGCATTCTGCCAATGTGCCGGCATTGTTTTTGACAACTGCTTCTGGAGAACTGACAGAGATAGAGGCAAAAAAAGGAAACGGAGAGCCGGGCTTGTACCGCATGGTTTCGCCGGAAGGAAAACAGCTGGCCGAGGGAGCGCTGGATGAACTGAGATCCAGAGGAAATGCCACATTCTTAGAGGATAAAAAGCCTTATCAGATGTCTTTAAAGGAACCGGCAGATCTGCTGGGAACAGGGAAGCTGGAAAATTATATACTCCTTGCCAACAGGCAGGATCAGTCACTTTTGCGGAATAAAATAATGTATGATATGGCAGCGGATATAGGACTGCCTTATTCGCCTGCAAGCCAGCATCTGGATCTGTATATCAATGATGAGTACCGTGGCTCTTATCAGCTTTCAGAAAAAGCAGAAGTGGCAGAAAACAGAGTGCCCATTGATGTAAGCGGTAATGGGGAAGAGCCGGGATTTTTTGTGACTCTGGAATATCAGACAGTGGACAGGCTGACGGAGGATGAATGCTATTTTATTACCCAAAATGGGCAGGCGGTTGTGATAAAGAGGCCGAAAAAGCCCTCTGAAAAGCAGCAGGCTTATGTGCAGGGTGTTTTTCAGCATATGGAAACCCAGATTCTGGAAAAGAATTTATCAGAAAGCAGCATTGATGCAGAAAGCTTCGCTAAAAAATATCTGATGGAGGAGATCGGAAAAAATCTGGATGCAATGTATACCAGCCAGTATTTCTACAAGGATGCAGGAGATAAACCGATTTATGCCGGACCGGTATGGGATTATGATAAGACTCTTGGAAATCCATTGATCGAGCATAACAGACCGGTGAATTATCAGGAACCGAAAGGGATTTTTGCAGCGACAAAGCAGGAAAATGCTTCCTGGTGGTACGATCTGTATCAGATCCCAGAGTTTAAAGCACTGGTGATCAAGGAATACCGTGAAAAAGCAGCACCTGCGATCAAGAAAGTGCTGGAGAAAAAGCTGGATTCATATTATACGGAAATAAAAGCTTCTGCTTACATGGACTATATGCGCTGGGATACCTTTGAGAATTTTAAATATGGAGAAGAACTGGCATTTGAAGAGGAATATGGGGAAGAAATTACCAGGATCAGGGAGTTTTTACAGGAAAGAGAGCAGTTTTTAACGGACATCTGGCTGGAAAACAGAGCTTATCATCAGATTACCTGCGATCCGGCTGGCGGCGTTATGTATGTGACCAGACTGGATGCGGTAGAGGGCAGAACCCTTAGCGAACCCAGAGATCCTCAAAAGGAAGGCTATGCCTTTATCGGATGGATCAGAGAGGATACCGGAGAGGGCTATGATTTTACGGAAAGCTATGACGGCATTCCCTTTACACTGAAGGCAGTTTATGCAGAGGAAGAATAGATAATGGAAGAAAGTAAAAAAGAACAGGCGGTAACACCGGAAACAATCCGGAAAAATATGCTTTGGAACATTCTGGGCTCAGTAAGCTTTATCGGTGCCCAGTGGCTGATGACGATTCTTATTGTGCATCTGGCAGGCTACAGTGAGGCAGGCTATCTTTCTCTGGGCCTTTCTTTGACCAATATTTTTACCAATATCGCATATTTTTGTATCCGAAATTTTCAGGTATCAGATACAGGAAAATACAGTCAGAGCATTTATGTAACCCATAGACTGGCGGCTTCCGTGATGGCCTTTTTACTGTACGCTTTGTTTGTGATCGTGAATGGTTATCCAGCTTATGTATTTGTATTTTTGCTGCTGTTTATGCTGTACCGGCTGAATGAAGCGGTAGTGGATGTGTTTCATGGGATTGACCAGAGGGCATGGCGGCTGGATATTGCCGGCAGATCATTTCTGGCAAGAGGAGTTCTGACACTGGCAGCTTTTTTGATAGTAGAAGCGGTAACGAAAAATCTGGTGATCACTACTCTGGCAATGCTGGCAGCTGCCTATGGGGTTGTTTTTTTATATGATATACCAAGGACAAGGAAAAATGAAGAATTTCATATCCGCTGGGAAAAAACGGCGCTTGCTTCGCTGACAAGAGAGTGCTTTCCGTTGTTTTTATATGCCATTTGTCTGAATGCGGTAGTACCTATTCCGCGTTACTTTCTGGAAAAACTGGAAGGAAGTGAGGTACTGGGATATTATGCTTCCGTGGCGATCCCTGCATCGCTGATCCAGCTGCTGGCATCCTATATTTATACCAGCTTTACCAAGCTGTTTTCTGATTACGTGGCAGAAAATAGAAGAAAGGAGTTTCTTCTTCTGTTTTGGAAGCTGCTGGCGGCGATCATAGGAACAGTGGTGCTTGCTCTGGCAGGAAGCGCACTACTGGGAGAATGGGCACTTGTACTGCTCTTTACAGAGAGCATCAGAGCATACGCATATCTGCTTGTGCCTACTATATTCTGCTGCGGATTAATTGCACTGATCTGGTTTGTGGGAACAATATTGACGATTCTGCGAGATATGAAGGGACTGCTTTTAGGAGCAGCAGCCGGTGTGCTCACCGCTGCCGCTGCCTCTTATCCCTGTATCGTCACCTGGGGTGTAGAGGGAGTTAATACTGCCCTGTTCTTTTCCAGCATGGTGACTTTGCTGCTCTTTTTATGGCGATTTGTGATATATATGTGGCACTGGAAAGGCGCAGAGTGATCAGTTCTCCTGCTTTTTTCTTTTATAATCCTGTGCGGTATGATGCAGCTCATACTCAAAATCACGTCTGTTTTTTTCACTCATATTACTTAGGATCAGCCCGGCAAAAAAGGACTGCAGGGCGGCTAAGGTAGCAAATCCGCATACCACCAGTGTGGGTATCTGAAGAACCAGATGCGTCTCCAAAAATCTGATAAATACGGGAATGAAGAAGCCGATGGCAAGCAGCAGAAGGACGGTAGCGATCAAAGAAAAGAATGCCATGGGCTTGTAGTTTTTAAACAAACGTAAAATGGTCTTCAGTACCTTAAACCCATCAGAAAAGGTATTCAGCTTGGAAACACTTCCCTGTGGTCTGTCGCGGTAATCAACAATTACATTTTCAATCTGCATATGGTTATAAACTGCATGAATGGTCATCTCTGTTTCGATTTCAAAGCCCTGAGAAAGAACAGGAAAGGTTTTGACAAAGGAATAGCTGAAAGCACGATAACCAGTCATAATATCCTTGATGTCAGAGGAAAACAGGCGGTTGATGCTTCCCCGGACCAGACTATTGCCAAAATTGTGGAAGGGACGTTTGTTTTCCTGAAAATAGGTGGAAGAAAGTCTGTCTCCTACTACCATGTCTGCGTGGTAATGAAGCACCAGCTCGGTCATTTCCTGTGCATGCTCCAGAGGATAGGTATCATCGCCATCGATCAGGAGATAGCACTTGGCATCAATCTCCCGGAACATACGGCGGATCACATTCCCTTTTCCCTGCTGATATTCGTGGTGGACAACTGCCCCTGCTTTGGCAGCAAGCGCAGCAGTATCATCAGTAGAGTTGTTGTCATAGACATAGATTACAGCCTCCGGCAGGGCGGCTTTTGCATCAGTTACTACCTTTTCAATGGTAGGAGCTTCGTTATAGCAGGGAATCAGAACGGCAATTTTATCTAACATCTTTCTTTTCCTCTCTCAGTTTATTTTGATCGTAGAATTTATGCTGAAATACTGGTATAAGCAGGCACAAAAGTGCTGTTAATATGGAAATCCAGGCAGACAGCGTATAAAGGAAGGGAATCCGATAGGAAACCGTAATCGTGTGCGGCTTTCCATCCCCGGTCAGGGTAAGGCGGATCCTGCTGTTGTAGCCCTTTGCCAGGGTAACAGAAGCCTGATCTTCGTCCTTGGCTTCGTACCCTTTGTAGTAGAGTACGGGTATTTCAATATACTGACCGTCAGAAAGAGCAGTATATTGAAGCGTGGTGGTAGTTCCCCTGCGGGAACTGCTTTTCAGGGAAACCTGCTGGCTGTCAAAGACTAAGGGGTCAGCAAGGATACCTGGATCGGTGGTATGCTTTGGACGCCATTCATAGGGATAGACCACTGTATTGGCACCTTTGGGAATGCCGATCAGCTTGCTTTCATGGCCGATGGTATAGGCGGTATCAGCATGATAAGCAAAGTCCTCATCGCGGAATCGTGTTGCTGAAACCATACAAAGAAGTGCCAGCACAATAAAAATGGATCTGCTGTAGGACTGCAGTATCTTTGAGCGGAACAGGCAGATGCTGCCGGTCATAGCAAAGAGCAGACTGACAGGGCCAAGCAGACGCCAAGCAAATTGTATCTTAGATAAAAGCAGCTCCAACAGAGGAATCTGCATCATCTTCCATCCAGGGAAAAATGTCAGCATCATAAAGGTCAGAAAAAGACCAAGCACAAACAGATACAGGATAAAGGTATCGGCTTCTGTTTTTTTGCGTTCCATAAGGAGATAAAAACAGGAAAGACCAGCACAGATACCAAGGGGAAGCCCCAGAGTCAGCATATGATAATCTCCGGTAAGCTGCATGCTGAAAAGGCCGGAAAGGTTTAAGGAATACTCAGCATAGCTTCCAAGGCTCAGCGCATCCATCCAGAGATCTCCGTTTTTGTAAAAATCCAGAAATGGGACCAGAAATCCCAGATTTAGGATCAGACATAAAGCTGCTGCTTTGCACAGCGCAAGAATCCGTTTTTCAAGAAAAGCCTCTTTCAAATAAAAAAGCGTGAACAGGAAGCAAAACACTCCTGCCAGAGTCACACTTAAAATATGGGTCTGCAAAAGACCGGTCATACCCAGTACCAGATACCCCCATTTTTTGCGATCACCGATAAAGATGTGATAAAGCCCTGCAAAAACAAGTGGGAAAAATGTCATGGCGAGAAATTCTCCTACTGCGCCTCGGGCATAAAGATTGGTAAAGCGGTAAGGCGACAAGGAATAAAGTAATGCTGCCAATAGAGCGGCTTTGCGCTCCGCCCCTATTTCTCTGGTACAGTGATAAGTCAGAAAAACGGTAGCAAGGTGGAACAAAAAAATAAAAAATTTAAAGCTGTCAGCCATAGAAATCCTGCACATACGCAGAAAAGCAGGGATATATAAAAACAGGTTAGGATACATGCAGTTTAAATATCCGTTCCCATTTAGTGCTTCTGGATAGATGACAACAGGAAACTGCCCTGCCAGCAGCCCATCCTTGATGCCTTCAATGCGGATCAGGTGATAACATAGATCCACTGCCCAGTTCAGTCCCCCATACATATAGGGAAGAAAGGCAAACAGACTGATCCCGCAAAGGATGAGAAATACAGAATGCTCCTGTATGTTTTCTCTGAATCCTGCAAAATAATAATACCAGAGAGCAAAGCCACCTGTGAAAAGAAGGAGCAAGGCGATCAGGAAAAAAGTATCATAATAAAATCTGCCTTCTGGAATCAGAGTGGCATTGTATACAAGAAGGGAGCTTTCTCCGCCGTAGCTGATTTCAAAATGAAATTCCGGCGAGGAGTGCTGCAGCTGAAAGGTGTATTCTTTATAGGTAATATCAGGTGTCAGCGGGTAGCTTCCAAGAAGGACTCCATTGTCATATATCAGAAGAGAATGATCCTCTCCGTTTGTTTTGTAGCCAATACCAAGGGTATAGGTACCAGCATCCAGAAGATAGTCAGAACTGGTCAGCATCGTTCCCACATAGCCGCTGTCAGCGGTCAGCCCTATGGCGGTATCGTCCTGATAACCTTCGGTGCGTTCCATATCTGCAGCATCTATTGTGACAGGGGTACGGCTTTCATCTGCAAGAAGCAGAAAAAGGATTGCTGCAGACAGAAAAAGAAGCCATGGGATTGCGTTATAAAAAGGTAGTTTTTTCATCTGTTATTTCCTCATGTGGAGTAAATTTCCGGCAGGCTGTAAGGAACAGTAACCCGGATAAAAAAAAGACGGCATAGTAAGGAAGACAGTGGTTCTGATCTGCTTTTCCCTGATACTGATAGGCAATGGCAGGAAAAACAGAACCGGAAGAAGTCCCATTGTAATAAAAACTGCCGGATTCACTGGGTGAAATGGTATCTGCACCGGTATACAGAAAAAGAGAATCAGCACTATAACCGGAGGCAGAAAGGGCATAGGTATAGGTTTCTTCTGTGCTCAGAGTGAGTTTTAGAGGAAAGCTTGTCCAGCGGTAATTCATAGCGTCACCGGATTTCAGGGTAATGCTGTGAATGGAGCTGCCCTGACTGTCAAAAATTTCTAAAGTGATCATACCATCCAGAGCCTGTCCCCAGGTCAGAAATTGAAAAGAAAGACTTTCCAGATGACTATGAGCGGGGGTAAATTCTCCGATCGCAAGGGAACCGTCTGATAACTGAAGATCGGCAGAAAGTCCCCGGTCAGGGGTTATATTTTTATAGGTAGTATGTCCAAGCAGACCAAGAGGCCATACAGCAAGACATAAAAGAAATACAACAGCGGCAATCCCATAAGAACAGAGGATGGAACGCTTTTTTGCTTCTAGGTATGTCATGTTTATTGTTCCTTTCAGTAATCTTCTTATCATTATCGTATATTTTATGAAAGGTGTCAATGACAGACTCTCCCTTGAAAGTGCTTGTTAGAAATGGTACAATGATGTCGATTTGAAAATGGGACAGTTGTTGTTTTAGGAGGAAAAAATGACTAGAAATATATTGGAATGGCTTGACCGGGCAGCTGCTGCACATCCGGAGAGGATGGCACTGGCAGACGAAGGGGACAGTGTTACTTATGGGCAGCTTGCTGCTAATGTAAAGCGGATCGCAGATTATATCTTAAAAAGAGGAAATTGGAGCAATCAGCCGATCGCTGTTCTGGTGGACAGAAACATCCAATCGGTGGAGCTGTTCCTTGGCATTACCGCCAGCGGTAATTTTTATGTACCGGTAGACTGGACATTGCCGAAAAACAGAATAGAACTGATCCTGCATACCTTAAAGCCGGTTATAGTACTGCAAAGTCTTCCGGTAAGAGAAAAGCCATATGTGGCTTTGGAAGGATTGCAGCCTCATCCTTTTTCTGGGATTTTGGCAGAAGATACGAAAATAGATACAGAAAAGCTGGAAAAGGTAAGAGAAAATGCGATCGATACAGATCCCCTTTATGCCATCTTTACTTCTGGCTCTACAGGAGTGCCCAAGGGTGTGCTCATTAACCATCGCTCTGTGGTCGATCTGGTAGAACAGTTTCAGGATGCCTTTGCCTTCCCTGAGGAAGCCGTGTTTGGAAATCAGGCACCCTTTGATTTTGACGTATCGGTAAAGGATATTTATAACAGTCTGTATCTGGGAGCTACTGTACAGGTTATTCCCAAAAAGTTTTTTTCTTTTCCGGGCAAGCTGATCGATTATCTGAATGAACGAAGGATCAATACGATCATCTGGGCAGTGTCTGCGCTGCATATCGTAGAAAATTTTAAAACCTTTGAACAATCAGTGCCGGAATATTTAAAGCTGATCATGTTTTCAGGAGAAGTGATGCCGGTTAAGGTGCTGCAGTATTGGCAGAGCCATGTGAAGGATGCCCAGTTTGTCAACCTGTATGGACCGACTGAGATTACCTGCAACTGCACCTATTACATTATAGACCGGGAGTTTACCCTGACAGATGCTCTTCCCATTGGCAGGAGCTTTCGTAATTCCCAGGTTTATCTGTGGGATGCAGAGAAAAATACCGTTGTTACTGAGAAGGAAAAGATCGGCGAGATCTGCGTGCGGGGAACCTGCCTTGCACTCGGATACTACAATAATGAAGAGAAAACAAAGGAAGCATTTACCCAGAGTCCATTCCAGAACGCCTATGAGGAAAAGGTATACCATACAGGAGATCTAGGTATGTATAATGAACGGGGAGAGCTGATGTTTGCCTCCAGAAGAGATTATCAGATCAAGCATATGGGACACCGGATTGAGCTGGGAGAAGTAGAAATTGCCGTAAATTCTTTGGATTTCATTGATAATGCCTGCTGCATTTATGATGAAAAGGCAGGGAAAATCGTTTTATTCTATCAGGCGGAAAAGGAATGCAAAAAGGAGATCGTACAGGGACTGGGGGATATTCTCCCTAAGTATATGTTCCCTAACAGGTATGAGCATTATGAGAAGCTGCCCATGAGTGAGCATGGCAAGCTGGATCGTGTAAAACTGAAAAAGACGTTAGAGCAGGAGTAGCAATCCTATGAACAACAGAGTATTAGAGCTTATTTTTAGGAAGAAAAGCAGACAGGAAAAAGCACTTCCCTTTTATGTGTTTGACACAGATTATTTAAATGAGCATATTGCAAATATACAAAACAGACTGCCTGAGCAGATTACCCTTTGCTATGCGATCAAAGCAAATCCTTTTCTTATAAAAGCAATGGATCAGCAGATGGAAAAGTATGAGGTCTGCTCTCCGGGAGAACTGGACATTTGTATCCGTGCAGGCATTGATATGCAGAAGGTGGTATTTTCGGGTGTAAACAAGCAGCCGGAGGATGTGGCGAAAGCCATTGATGCAGGGGTGGGGATCGTAACACTGGAGTCTCTGCGCCATTTTGAACTGGTGCGCGATTATGCAGAGCAAAAAGGCTGTGCAGTCAAGGTATTGCCGAGACTTTCAAATGGAGCACAGTTTGGTATGGATGCAAAAGAACTGGAGCAGCTGATCGCCCAGAGAAAAAGCTATCCCCTGCTTTGCTTTGTGGGTGTCCAGTATTTTACAGGAACCCAGAAAAAACAGAAGAAAATACTGGAGGAGCTAGCATTTATTACTGACTACATGGATGGTTTAAAGGCAAAGTATTCCTTTGAAGGAAGGCTGGTTGAATACGGACCTGGCTTTAAGGTGTCGTACTTTCAAGGAGAAGATTTTTCTGATCCTTATGCTGAGCTGGAGGAAGCAGTTCGTTTTGTAAAGGAGCAGAAAGAAAAATATCAGTATGTGTTTGAACTGGGAAGATATATCGCGGCAGGCTGCGGTTATTATGTAGCCTCGGTAGTGGATAAAAAGCAAACGAAGGGGGCATGGTTTGCGCTGCTGGACGGCGGCATGAATCATGTGAATTATTATGGACAGACAATGGCCATGCGGATTCCCAGGATTACCCATTATCAGAAAAAAACAGACAGCTTTTATGATGCCTCTGATTATCATGAAAAATGCACCACGGAAGAGGAACTTGCCCAGACGAGCACAGCCTATTGTCTGTGCGGTTCTCTTTGCACCTTTGCAGATGTACTGGTGCGGAAGATGTTTTTTAAGGAGCTGCAGCTGGGTGATGTGCTTGTGTTCCATCAGATCGGTGCTTATTCAATAACAGAGGGGATCTATCTGTTCCTGAGCAGAACCATGCCGGAGGTTTATCTGTACAGCGAAGAAAATGGGCTTTTGCTCGTCCGGGAAAAATTTGAGACAAGCAGTGTGAATGGCTGCTAAGGAATATTTCATGGAAAAAAAGAGGCACTATACAGAATTTGATATCCTGCGTGGAATGGCAATCCTGATGGTACTGCTGTATCATTCAGTCATTGTATTCCCGGTCAATCTTCACGAGATACCGTGGTGTAGGACGCTGCATACTTTTTTGTGGGTCGTACAGATGCCGCTTTTTTTTCTGGTGTCCGGCTTTTGTTACTCTTATAGTGGAAATTACAAGGAATATGCAAGGAAAAAATGTATGCGTATCCTTGTGCCTCATGTAGTATTTTCTCTGCTGGATATTTTGCCGCGTATTCTGCCGAATCCTCTGGTAAATGAGCAGATGGATCCGTGGCAGGCGATTCTTGATTTTGTATTTTACGGCGGAAGTGACTGGTTTTTATGGACATTATTTGTCCTTGTGATGCTGTTCCCTCTATTTGAAGGGTTTTTAAAGAGCGGTAAAAAATGGAGAGGGCTTAAAATGCTACTGCCCGTCATCGTGTTTGCTGCAAAGCCTTATATGACGGATTTCCTGCTTTTTAATATGGTAAGTCAGTACTTTTTGTACTTTTTTTTAGGGTATGCTGTACGGGAAAAAGCAGAGGTTTTGTTGCCCAGAGTCGAAAGGAATCGGAGATTGTCGATTGGCTTTTTAGGCATGGTGCTGCTTTTTGCAGGATTCCTTGCATGCCAGGAAAAATATGAAGCGGTGGCAAGGTATCTGGAGCTTTTATGTGTGCTGTGCAGCTTTTTGGTGTTTTACCAGCTTGCCTGTGTGTGCAGGGGAGGGGTAAAACGTTTTCTTACCTTGTGCGGGACCTGGTCTTTGCAGATGTATCTGTTAGATGCCTATGCCCTTGTGGCAACGCGGACAATTCTGGTGCTGTTTCTGGGAATCACAGAGCCTGTGCCGGTCATTTTGGGAAACTTTGTTCTGGACACGGGAATTGTGCTGTTGATCACCTGTTTTATTTTAACAAAAGCAAGGATATTCCGGATAATATGCGGAATTCCTGAAAAGGGTTAGTTATGCTGTTTAATTCGTATATTTTTATTTTATTATTTTTGCCTCTTGCACTCATTGGCTATTTTTTCTGCAATGCCAGAGGCAGATATGAGCTTGGGAAAAGTTTTCTGACAGTGATGTCACTTTGGTTTTATGGGTGGTTTAATATTATGTATCTGCCCATTATCGTAGGCAGTATTCTGATCAACTATTTCCTGTACCGGCAGTTATTGGGAAATCGTGGAAAAGAGGAATGCAGGAAGAAAAATCTGTACATAACAGTGGCAGGGGTGGCTGCAAATCTGGGTGTGCTGTTTTACTACAAATATTTCGATTTTTTTCTGGAAAATATCAATGCAGTATTTTCAACGGATTTTCTTTTGCAGGGTCTGCTGCTCCCATTGGGAATCAGCTTTTTTACATTTCAGCAGGTGGGTTTTTTAGTGGATACCTACCGCGGTGAAACTGAAAATTATTCTTTTGTGGATTATGCACTGTTTGTTACCTTTTTTCCCCAGCTGATCGCTGGCCCGATCGTTACCCATGATGAGATGGTAGGACAGTTTGCAGATATTTCCAGAAAGAAATGGAATGCGCAGAATTTTTCCAGAGGACTGTACGGCTTTGTGTGCGGACTGGCAAAAAAAGTTTTGATCGCAGATATTTTCGGCAAGGCAGTGGCATGGGGATATTCTAATATAGCTGATTTAAATGGTATGGCAGCAATATGGCTGATCCTTAGTTATTCCGTGCAGCTGTATTTTGATTTTAGCGGATATTGTGATATGGCACGGGGGATCGGGCTGATGTTCAACATTGACATACCAGTAAACTTCTGTTCGCCATATAAAGCGCTGGATATGGTGGATTTTTGGAAACGCTGGCATATTACGCTGAACCGGTTTTTTACAAAATATGTTTATATACCGCTGGGCGGTAATCGAAGAGGACGAGTGCGTACCTGCAGAAATCTCTTTCTGGTTTATCTATTCAGTGGGATCTGGCACGGTGCTGGATGGACTTTTTTGATCTGGGGCATTTTGCACGGCATCTTTTATGTGCTTACGAAAGAACTGCTACCAGCTTTGAAGAGACTGCCGCGTATCATACGCTGGGGCGGTACGTTTTTACTGATACAGGTGTTTTGGGTATTTTTCCGTGCAGAAAGTGTGGAGCAGGCATTGGAGGTGCTCAGGAGAGCAGCTGGCGGAGGATATTCTCTTTCGGGTATGCCCACAGGCTTTATCGAGCAGTTCTGCACACAGGAATTTTTTTATTGCTTAAAGCTGCTGCATTTGGATACGGTGCTTCCGGGAGGCGTTACTGCTTGTCACATCCTGCTGATGGTTGGTTACATGACGGCGGCATGGGTAATGCTGCTGTGCTGCAAAAATGTCAATGAAAAACTGGAAGCATTCAGACCGACCATAGGGAGGGCACTTGGGACAGCAGTACTTTTCCTCTGGTCTCTGATCTCCTTTGCTGAGGTCAGCACCTTTTTATATTTTAATTTCTGACCAAAGCTTTTGTGCGCAACCTGTGCAAAACCAAGTGACTATGACGAGGACAAATGATGAATGATGTAAAATGGCTGAAATTAACAGGAGGTCTGATCGGAGCAGGACTGCTTGCAGTAGCTGCGCTGGTAGTGACGATAGATCCGTTTTTCCATTATCATGCACCGCTAGAGCATTTCCCTTACCAGATCGACAATCAGCTCAGTCAGAATCCGGGGATGGCAAGGCATATGGAGTACGATAGTGTGATGCTTGGCTCTTCCATGACAGTTAATTTTGAAAGTGACTGGTTTTTAGAGGATATGGGGCTGAAGCTCCTCAAGCTGTGCTATAATGGAGCGTATCCAAAAGACATTTCTAACATCATGGAACAGATTGACAGCAGGGGACAGATACCTAAGTGTGTATTTATCGGTGTGGATCTGGCCTCCTATACAGGAGGGGTGGAAGAGACCAAATACCCGCTGCCGGAGTATCTATATGATCAGAATCTGTTTAGCGATGTAAATTATTGGTATAATAAGGGAGTACTGCTGGATTATATTTTGAAACCAATGGTGGAAAACACTCCTACAAGGCTTAGCAGCGTATACTCTTCAGAGGAAGTGCTGAAGGACTGCTACAGCAAGGAATACGTGCTGAGTCATTACCAGATCCCGGAGAAAAATGATGCATATTTTCCGGAGGATATGTTTCTGGAAGGACTGGAAAACAATCTGCAGGCAAATATCCTGCCAGTGATCGAGGAACATCCGGATACCCGGTTTGTCTTATTTTTTCCGCCCTACAGCATCCTTTACTGGTATGAATATGTGCAGAATAATCAGCTGGATGCGGTCATAAAGGAATACAGTTATTTTGCTGAGAGACTGCTGGCATATGATAATGTAGAGCTGTTTTTCTTCCCGGCAGAAGAGGAGATCGTGACCAATCTGGATCTGTATGCAGATACTGGACATTATAAACAGGAGATCAATCATTATATGGAGAAATGCTTTGCGGAAGGAAAAAATCAGATCACAGCAGAAAATTATAAGGAAAAGCTGTGGGAGATGAAAACTCTGATTGATACTTATGAATATGAGGCACTGTTCTCAGAATAAACAGGTGCAGAGATGACTGCACGGTCTGGAGGAGATAAAATGTGGATACAGTTAGGACTGCTTGCAGTCTGCACGTGGCTGCTCCCCTTCTGTATGGGACTTTTGCCGGTGCATTTTATGAAAGAAGAGCACAAATCCTTTGGGATGGTATGGATCTGTGGATGGATGGTAATGTTTGCGGTTTTTCAGCTGGTAGCCATCCCTTTTATTGTAAATGAAGCGGCATTTACAATGGTAGTAAAATGTTATACGATAATAATCGGGATTCTGGCGGTGATCTGTGTGCTTACAGGCAGAAATGCGGCAGTCTCCTGTGCAAAAAAGATAAAAGAGATCCAGATCGAAAAGGGACAGGCTGGGATCGTGGCAGCAGTTGTGGTACTATTGATCTTTCAACTGACAGCGGCTTTTTATATGCAGTATCTGGATGGGGATGATGCTTTTTATGTAGCAACCTCTTTGACGAGCCAGCATACGGATACGATGTATCGTTACACACCCTACTATGGAGCGGATGGAGAACTGGATATCCGACATGCACTGTCACCAGTGCCGATTTTTATGGCATGGCTGTCAGAGGTCAGCGGAATTCATGTGACGATAATCTGCCACAGCTACATCAGCATTGTATTTCTGCTGCTGATGTATATTATCTACATGGAATTAGGGAGTCATTTGTTTCCCTTGCAGAAGCGAAGCAAATGGCTGTTTCTCTTATTTTTGAATATCTGGTATTTGTTTGGAAACGTGTCTATTTATGCCACGGAAAGCTTCGCCTATACGAGAACATGGCAGGGAAAAGCGATGTTTCCCAATCTGATGGTACCGCTGCTCTTCCTCTGGATGCTGTTTATGGTAAAGGATGAGATGGACATTGGTGAATGGGCAATGCTGTTTATCATTGCGATCAGTACTGCCTTTGTGACAAGTACGGGAATTTTCAGTGTACCTGTGCTTTTACTGACAGCGGCCACGATTATGGCAGTCAGACAGAAAAGATATTTGCTGATCCTGCAGACAGGTGCCTGCCTTGTGCCCAGCCTGTTTTTTGGCATGCTGTATCTGTTTCTGAAATAGCGTGCAGGAGATAAGGAAAAGAATGAGTGAAGTAATCAGAACGACCCTTTCGATTTATAGGAATTATGGCGGCAGCAGTATGATGACGGTATTTGTGATCGCTGCCATAGTATATTTGTGGATCACAGAGGAAAAAAAAGAGATCAGGCTGCTATTTGTTTATCTGACTACAGCAGTGGGAGCATTATTCTTTTTCCCGTTATTCGCTTATGCGGCAATGCACTTTTTCCTGGATGAGCAGGTATATTACCGGCTGCTCTGGCTGGTGCCGATGGGGGTGATCGTTTCCTATGCAGTGGTAAAGGCCCTTGGACAGGTGGAATCAAAGCGAAAAAGGATAGTGACAGGACTGATCGCTGCATTGCTTATCATGCAGAGCGGAAGCCTGGTATATCAGAATGCTATGGTAACTAAGGCAGAAAATCCGTATCACCTGCCCTCTTCGGTCATCTCAGTTGCTGATGTGCTGCGGGTAGAAGGAAGAGAGGTAAAAGCAGTAGTGCCTGGGGAGATGCTGCAGTTTATCCGCCAGTATGATGTGAGCATCCATCTGGCATATGGAAGGGAAGCTCTGGTGGATGGATGGAGCAGCAACCCATTGTATGATGCAATGGAAGCAACTCCGGTAAGGTCCTTTGCGATTACAGATTACGCAAAGCAGCAGGGCGTAGAGTATATTGTCCTCAGGACAGGAACTCCCATTGTAGGAGGAAAACCGATTGAGAAATACGAGTTCAGTTATTTAACAACGACTGAAAACTATGATATATATATTTACGATAGAGCAGAATTTGCAGAAGAAAAGAAAGAGGAATATGCATCATTGATAGATCCAAACAGAGAGGATCATTATACTTATACCGAATAAATACAAATGCAGGTAAGACTAAGAAGTATTCAATATACAGGAGGAAATAGGATGAAAGCTTTTGACAACACAAAAACATATCTGCTCACAGGAGGAGCTGGCTTTATCGGCTTTCATTTATCGAAACGGCTGTTGGAGCAGGGAGCAAGGGTGATCGGCTTTGATAATATGAATGATTACTACGAGGTATCTTTAAAGGAAGCGCGTCTGGCAATCCTGCAAAAGTACGAAGGCTTTACTTTTGTAAAAGGGGATCTGGCAGATAAAGAAGCGGTGTTTTCTGTTTTTGAAGCCTATAAGCCGCAGGTTACAGTCAATCTGGGGGCACAGGCAGGCGTGCGTTACAGCATCGACAATCCCGATGCCTATGTATCCTCCAATCTGGTGGGATTTTTCAATATTCTGGAAGCCTGCCGCCATTTTGGAACGGAGCATCTCGTGTTTGCTTCGTCCAGCTCGGTATACGGCGGAAATGAGAAGGTTCCTTTTTCTACGGAAGATAAGGTGGATGCTCCGGTCAGTCTGTATGCGGCAACCAAAAAATCAAACGAGCTGATGGCGCATGCTTACAGTAAGCTGTACGGCTATCCGGTGACCGGACTTCGCTTTTTTACAGTATATGGCCCCATGGGCAGACCGGATATGGCGTATTTTAAATTTGCAAAAAAGATCGTAAAGGGAGAACCGATCCAGATTTATAATAATGGTGATATGCTCCGTGATTTTACCTATATTGATGATATTGTAACAGGTATTTATAACATTTTATGCAATCCCCCAAAAACCAACGAAAAAGGGGTAGCCTATAAGGTATATAATATCGGCAATAACAAGCCGGTAAAGCTGATGGATTTTATTGCAACACTGGAAAAATGTCTTGGAAAAGAAGCTGTAAAAGAATATTATCCCATGCAGCCGGGAGACGTATACCAGACCTATGCAGATGTGTCAGAGCTGATGAAGGATTTTGACTTTAAGCCGGATACTACCATAGCAGAGGGACTGTCAGCGTTTGTAGACTGGTTCAAGGAGTACTATCGTATATAAAGGACGTTATATGGATCATAAATGTGCAAAAGGACTTATTGCGGCAGCGTCTGCTCTGTTTTTGCTGTCAGGTCTTGCTCTGTTTGGAGAAAGACTGGCTGGCAGTATCAGACTGGCAGAAGGACAGAGATGGAAAAAGCAGGAGGGGCAGATTTATGTGTCGGTTGCTTTTTCTGCTTGCCAGCAGGAAATGGTAAGTCTTTGGTGGAATGAAAAGGGAAATAAATATGAATTGTTCCTGCCTGCCTTCTGGAAGGAAGGAGAATTGCTGAAATTTCAGGAAACAGAAGGAAGGCAGCTGAGTCTGGACGGTGAAGAGCTTCCGGCATCCGGCAAGGTATGGGGGCTTGGCTCCGGTGAGCACAAGCTGGAACTGGAAGGAAAGAGCTATCCGCTGGAGATCATGACTTCGGAGCATATTCCGGCGGTTTTTATTGATATGGAAAATGAGAAAAAGGATGCCTTATTTCAGATTCCCTATCAGGAGCAGCTGGGAGCGGATGTGATCGTTGTAAGATCGGATGGAAAGGTAGAAACAGAGGGCGACATTGAAGCAATCCGGGTCAGGGGAAATACTTCAGCAGACTGGGTAAAGAAGCCCTATCAGATAACAATGAGTCAGGCAACAGATTTCTTTGGAATGGGAAGTGCTGCGAAGTGGACTCTGCTCAGCAACTGGTCAGATAAGACCCTGCTGCGAAACACGATCGCTTATGGTATGGGACAGGCAGCACAGATGCCTTATTCGCCAGAGAGTCAGCTGGTCGATCTTTACTTAAATGGCGAATATCAGGGGAATTATCAGCTTTGTGAAAAAATAGAGATCGGAGCAAACAGGATCGGTATTGTAAATCTGGAGGATTATACAGCCTACGAGCCGACTGCAGAAGACCTGGATCTGGAGAGCTTTAAGGAGCTTGCCAAGGAGCAGCCTGCAGCGGCAGGGATCATTCAGCTGGAAAATGGGATCAGTTACCGTGGGTATGCTGCCTCGCTGACCACAGAGGATATTACAGGGGGCTATCTGCTTGAGATAGAACGCCCCTCCCGCATATATGAAAGCCCCAGCTTTTTTGTTACAGCAAAGGGGCAGCCGGTAACGGTAAAAAGGCCTAAATATGCGGATGAAAAGCAGGTGGTTTATATTGCTGGCATATGGCAGTCCTTTGAGGATGCGCTTTATGCAGAGGATGGAATAAATCCGGGAACGGGGCTGCACTATACGGAGTACGTGGATGAAGAGAGCTTTGTAAAAAAGTATCTGGTAGAGGAGATTGTGCGCAACTATGATGCAGCTTCAACGAGCCAGTACTTCTATAAGGATATTGATGACAGGGATAAGCACATTTATGCAGGACCGGTATGGGATTATGATATGAGCCTTGGAAATCCGATCATGAGTCCTTTGACAAACCAGCATTACATCAGCAGTGTCAGCCCCTATGGGTTATTTGCGGCACTGCCCATGGATGATTTTTCGCTGTGGTATCGCCTTTATGAAAAAGAGGAATTCAGGGAAGCAGTGAAAAAAAGCTATGAGCAGGATTTTTTACCTTATCTGAAGGCATTAAATGCTGGGGCTGTAGATGAAATGGCAGAGGAAATCCTGGCAAGTGCACTGATGGATGGTGTGCGCTGGGGCAGGAATGACGGAATCAGTCAGGAGGACAGAACCAGAGAATACAGGGAACAGATAGAAGGGCTGAAGGAATTTATCCGTACAAGAGAGCATTATCTGACGGGCTTATGGCTGGAAGGAAGAGAAAGCAAAAAAGTTTATTTAAACGGCGGAAATGCGGATATGTATATTTCGTATGTAGAAGGTCTCATCGGCGATGTGCTGGAAGAGCCTCTGCCGCCGGAAATGGAAGGCTATACGTTTTTAGGATGGCTGAACGGTTATACCAAAGAACCCTATGATTTTTCACAGCCTTATGACGGAAGTGATCTGTTCTTTACCGCCCAGTATCGGTGTGATGCGGACGGAACGCTGCTGATCGCAGGAGAATAAAGAAAAGGAATGGCAGAATATGATTGGATGGTTGACAGTGCTTAGCCTGCTTGTGTGGGCATATATGATCGCAAAAAGAAGTCCGGGGATCTGTGCGGAAAAGCTGGCTGCTTTTACAGTATGTGGATTTTTCTTCCTGTATATGATCGTGAGTGCGGGATTTTTCTGGGCGGATCGTTTCTCCTTTGAGGGGGCATTAGCTGTCAGCCTTGTCATAGAGGTGCTTCTGGCAGCAGGCTATACTATAAAAGGTATCAAAAATACAGGGAAGCTTGAGTGGAGGGCTTTATTGCCCCAGGTAACCTTTTTTGATGCACGTTACCGGATGCTGCTTTTGATCCTTTTGGCTGCGCTTCCCTTTACCTGGAATAAATTTGAACTGTACAGCATGGGACAGGATCAGGGAACGTATCAGGTAAAGGCACTTGCCCTGATGGAGTACGATACGCACAATTATCTGGAAATGACGGAGTTTACCAAGCTGGAAACAGATGAGGAGCGTCAGAAATATCTGGACTTTATCTATGGTCAGAACAATTTATATCTGCCCCGCGTTATCGAGGAAACAAAAACGGACGCATCGGAGTTTACCAATATCATCGGCACGATTCACGGTCTGCCGACGTATTCGGCACTGCTTGGACTTTGGGGAAAGCTGTTTGGCTATGAGAACATGATCGGTGTGCAGACGGTTCTTTATCTGACGCTGCTTTTGCTGGCCTATTTTGTGTCAGAGAATCTTGGGTTAAAGCGTTCTACTGCCGGATTAGTCACACTGCTTACTGCCTTTAGTCCCATTGTAGTATGGGGTTCAAAGGCTTCCCTGACGGAGGTTGGGCTTGCGGTTATTTTTGCAGCTTTTTTATATGGCTTGACAAAGGGTGGAAGAGCTGCTGCACTGACAGGAATCCCTCTTGTGGCATTTGCAGTTTTTCATATCAGTATTTATGTGTTTATGCCTGTTCTGGTAATCGTATTGTTTTTGATGTATGTGCTGAAAAGGGAAAAAGGCTGGCTGATTTCTCTTTTGATGACGCTGGCAGGCTATCTTGTAAGTGCATTCTGGGCATTTGATATTGCACCTTATTATTCCTATGGAAATTACAGCGTTTTATGGAAACTGACAAGAAATCTGATCCACGAAAATAACATCAAAGGGGTAATTGTCGTATTGTGCGCAGGACTTGCCCTTCTGGCACTTTTTCTGATGACAAAAATAGGTGGGCAGCTGACAGAGAAGCTGTGGGAGCAGGTAAGGAAAAGCAGACTTCTATTTGAGGGAATGCTCTGGGGGATACGTCTGCTTCTGATTTTTTCCCTTTTCTTTTTCGTATATAAAGGTGTGATAACAGCAGAATATATTCGCTATTGTCAGTATTTGCAGATCAGTACTTATATTTATATGACTGGACTGCTCCTGATCCCTGTTATTTATGTGCTTCTCCTTTTAAAGCCTGCAAAAATACTTTCCGATCCGCTGACAGCAGTACTGGTAATCTTATTTTTGTACTGTGTTCTTGCTTATTCTATGTTTATGCGTCTGGAAGTATTATTCTATTATTATTATGCAAGATATGTTACAATCTTTTTGCTGGCAGTGTTTGCTCTGGCAGGGAAGCTTTTGGAGCTGTTTGATAAAAAAGGAAAATGCAGGCTTTTTGTGATGGCATTTGCCCTGCTTACCTTTTTGCCCTATGACATCGGTCTGGTTACCCAGAAGGATCATACCAGATGTGAATGGGAGGTGCTGGGAGATGTTTGTGAGGATATTACCAGTGAGGATGCTTTTATCGTAGGACCGGATGAACAGCAGATCGTATTTATTTTTCCAGTAAAGCTTCTGACAGGCTGCGATGTATATTATGCAGATGAAAATCTGTGCAGTCAGATGAAAAAGCTGGCAAAGGAATATAGAAATATTTATTATCTGGATTATGACGGAGCATTAGAAGAAAAAATGACGGCGGATGACCAGTGGCAGGATGGAGAGCTTGGAGTGAAAAAGGTGTATACAAATTGGAATCATCTGAGCTATCTGGACTATTTTAATATTACCAATCCATTGACTCCGATCCCGCTTAACTATGTAGAATATCGGCTCAAATTGTCAATGCATGAAATCAGTATGAACGGATGATGGGAGGAGCTTATGAAACTGATTATTCAGATACCCTGTTTAAATGAGGCGGAGACCTTGGAGATCGCCTTAAATGATCTGCCGAAAAGGATAGATGGGATCGATGAGATCGAGTATTTGATCATCAATGATGGAAGTAAGGATGATACAGTGGAGGTGGCACGGAAATGGGGTGTTCATCATATTGTAAGCTTCCCTCAGAATAAAGGTCTGGCACGGGGCTTTATGGCTGGTCTGGATGCAGCACTTCGCCAGGGAGCAGATATCATTGTCAATACAGATGCCGATAACCAGTATTGCGGTGCTGATATTGAAAAGCTGATCCGTCCGATCCTGGAAGGAGAGGCAGAGGTGGTGATCGGAGAACGTCCTATTGACGCAACGGAGCATTTTTCGCCGCTGAAAAAAAAGCTACAGCATCTGGGCAGCTTTGTGGTACGAAAGGCTTCTAAAACGGATATACCGGACGCACCTAGCGGTTTTAGGGCATTTAGCAGAGAAGCAGCAATGCATATGAACGTGATCAATGAGTATACCTATACGCTGGAAACGATCGTGCAGGCAGGAAGAAATAAAATGGCGATCACTTCAGTGCCGGTCAGGACCAATCCGGAACTGCGTTCCTCCAGACTCTTTAAGAGCATGTTTGCGTATGTGAAGCGTTCCATGCTTACCATTCTCAGGGCGCTTATGATGTATAAGCCAATGCTTTGCTTTACTCTTGTGGGAGCAGTTCCTTTTCTGATCGGTCTGGGCATTGGAGTCCGCTTTTTGTGCCTTTATTTTACGATAGGCGGAGAAGGGCATGTACAGTCTTTGATACTGGCATGTACATTGATGATCATTGGATTTATGACGTTTATCATTGGACTGCAGGCAGATATCATTGCGGCAAACCGCAGGATATTGGAGGATGTACAGTATCATCTGCGCAGAATAGAATATGACGGTGTAAAGGTAAAAAAGAAAAAGAAAGAAAAGGATAAGCATAAAGAGAAAAAAGAAAACAGCTGCGGATAGTCAGCTGTTTTCCATTATAGCACGATATTTCTGGGCGATCACAGAATAGTCAAAGCCTGCTGCTGTCTGCAAGGATGCCTGAGACAGCTTTGCATGCAGCTGGGGAGAGTCTAACAGTCGATTGATGGAGGCGGCAAGCTGAGCTGCGTTTTTTTCTTCAGCAAGAAGCCCGTTTCCCTCGTGAGTGATAATATCGGTAATTCCGCCGGAGCTGCTGGCAACCACTGGCAGGCCGGAAGCCATGGCTTCCAGGATAACAAGACCAAATCCCTCCACATCGCCGCTTTTGGTAGTGATGGATGGTGCCACAAAGACATCGGCAGAGGCATAAATGCTTCTTAACTGCGTGTGGGGTTTTGGACCGAGAAAATGGACTTTATGCTCCAGATGAAGCTGGGAGACCAAAGAGCGGCATTCCTCTTCAAGGGGACCGCTGCCCACGATCATCAGCAGGGCATCTACCTGCTGCATTGCCTGGATCAGATAAGGAACGCCTTTTTTTTCAGCCAGACGACCAACAAATAGTACAACCTTTTGCGAACCCTGGGAAAAGTAGTTTTCTATCCGGTTGGCTGGAGAAAAATAGGCGGTATTACAGCCCATGGGGATAACAGTGCTATTTTCATGATCGTATTTTTCTTTTAAAATATTCTGCAGGTGTTTTGATACTACTGTAACAGCAGATGCTTTTTTCAGACACCGTTTTTTCAGAAGATAGAAAATAGATCGATTTAATTCGCCTACATCGCCGCCGTGGCCGGTAACGAGATAGGGCTTTTTACAGAAAGCATGAATGATGCCTTGAGGGATGAGCCAGTGGGCATGTACAAAGTCCTGATCCTTTTCGTATTTACGAATATGAAAAAAGAGGGATAAAAAGAGAAAAGGGACAAGGAGTGCACGTGTTTTCTTTTCCTTGATACGGGGGACAATAGCACCTGGATAGCACAGAGTTTCCCATGCATGGATTGGAAAATAGTGATAGCGGATAACAGAAATTCCCTCTAACGTTTCCTTTTCAGCAGCACCCTCAGTGGCAGGAACAAGAGCGGTAACTTCATAATATTTGCTTAAACCGATACAATAGTCTAAAATAAAGCGAGGCTCAGTATCCTGTTCCCAACGGGGAAAAGTGGATGCTGTAACGAGAACTTTCTTTTTTGGCATGATAAATTTACCTCCTGGCATATTATCATATTATAATAAGAGAAATGAAAATTCAATAGGTCATGAATTGACGAAAAGATGGGAAGGAAGCATATGTACTTAGGAATTGCACTTCATTTGTTAAGTAAAATATCTTTTGTGATAGGCAGCTATGCCATGCACTTTTTTCTTGGACGCTATTTGTCAGAGGCAGAGTATGGCATAGTCGGGACGATCTTAACGGTAATGAATTTTGAATATATCTTTTTTACCGATGGTGTCCGTCAGGGAATGGCAAAAGCGATTTCCATGAAAAAATATGAAGAAAAAGATTTGATCAAAAAGGGAATCGTGTTCCAGATGGGGATCGTGCTGCTCTTTTTTATTGGAACGTATGCTGGTGCACCGGTCATCGCGGGAATGTTAGGAGATAAGACGATGATTCCCTACATCCGTAATCTTGCTTTTTTGCTGCCCTTTACCGGATTGTATTCTTTGATGCTGGGAATTTTAAACGGTCATAAGGCATTTCGGCAGGAGGCGGGAGCAGGGATTATCTATCCGATCTTAAAGCTGAGTGTGATCCCGGCAGTATTGTTTGTTTTTCAGGATGCAATCTGGGGGACACAGATGGGATTTCTGTTTGCCGCGGTATTTATTTCTGTGATTTCTTCCTTTTTTGTGTGGGGAATCCGTGGAGAATTTTATGAGTCTGCCACAGAAAAGATGCCAGAAGCAGAATATATCAGAACAGCAACCAGTTATCTGCTTTTATTTGGAGCATCTACATTTATGATGAATCTGGATACCTTGATCTTAAAAAGGATTTCTTCTGACAATGAGATCGTAGGATATTATACCGGGGTAGTTAATTTTGCAAAAATCCCTTATTATCTGCTGACTGCATTTTATACCGTAGTGCTTCCTGTTGTGACGGGAAGCTATGTACAGGGAAAGATAGCAGAGGCAAGAGAAAAGATATCGGATGTGCTTGTTTTGATCCTGTGTTTTATTTTGCCGGTCATTACTACGGTATCGGCAGCTGCGGGTAATATCTTAGGGATCTTTTACAAGCCAAGCTATCAAAGAGGTGAAAATGCGCTGGCATGTCTGATCTTTGCGATTATGTTTCTGGGTATGACCCTAATCTTTTCCATGATCCTGTCAGCAGCTGACAAAAAGCTGCTGATCGCGGTTAATTCAACAGGAATGCTGATCTTGCAGGCGGTTTTATGCGTTGCTTTAACCATCGGATTTTCATTGACAGGCACAGCGGTGGCAACACTGATAGCAGCGGCTGTAGGGATGTTTGTTTCTGGAACAGCAACGAAAAGAGTATTTGGAAATTTCTGGCAAAAAAAACATACGCTGCTTCTGATGATGAATCTGGCAGCGTATGCGCTGTATTTGTTTTTATTCCGAAGCATACAGCTTACAAGCTTTTTGCTGCTTGTGCTGCTTTGCGGCATTGCCTACCTACTGCCTGCCGGAATAGGGGCATGCCTGATGGGAATGCACAAAAAGCTTTTTTCTATGAAAGGAAGGCACTCTGCGTAAGATCGCAGCCTGGGGAAAATTCCTGAAATGAAGCTATCCGATGTAGGCGGCGATCCGCTCTGCAACGGCTTTGCGTCCCTTTTCATTCAGATACTGAAGATTTTCCTCCAGATATTTCTGATAGTTGTCCTCTGTGATGGTGCCGAAGTAATTGTCAATAAAGGAAACATTGGAATTTACGGCAATGTTCTTGTAAGCGATCATGTAGTCTGCCAGTGTTCCCTGTCCCATATCATAGCTGCTTCCGGGCTGCATAACATCATTCTCATCCTCTACATATGCAAAATAAGGAGAAGCTACAATGATGCGGATGTGTGGATACGCCTGCTGGAGCAGCCGGATGGACTGGAGCAGGCAGCCGCAGCAGGTGGCAGCCATTGCTTCGTCATAAGGCCCTGCAAGCAGCCTTTCAGCCTCATAATCATGGTAGTCATACATAATGGTGATCACATCAATTTCGGACATATCCAGGCTTTTCAGCATAGCAACGGTTCCCTGTACACTGTCATCCCCTTCCCATGAACGGGCATTGTCCTCTAAAAGTGTGAAATCGCCAGATGCAATACATTGTGAAATCCAGTACAGACTGAATACATCGGTCTGATATTCTTCATCATAAACTGTATTTTTGACAGAAAGATAGGTATGGTCAAGGCTGGCATCGTATACCTTGCCGTCAGTCATTTCTTCCAGCTGCATACCGATGCTGTCTGCTTCGCCCTTTGTTTTGGCAAGTGCGCCGTTTCCTAAAAGGAGTGTTGTCGTAATGCCGTCATCCTTCTGCAGCTTTGCAGTTGCGGAACTGAGCGGTACAAAGTAGTCCTCCGGCTCGGTATCAAATTCAGTGGAAATCTCATTAGGATCATAGCCGGATTCTTTTCCCTTATTCCATTTTACCAGCTTGATGATCCCGACAATGGCGATCAACAGAATAAGCGAAAGAATGATGATGTGAATGCAGGCATTGCGTATGTCTGCTTTTTTCTTCTTTTTGTGTCGGCTTCCTTTTTTGCGTTTCTTTTTGGAAGAGGAAGTTCCTTTTTTAGATGCAGATTTTTTCTGGGAACGTTCCTTGTGAGCAGACTCCTTTTCAGAGGGTGCTGTGAGAGCTGCTGCTTCAGAGTCTAACAGCTCAGGCTCATCAATTTGAAATGTTGTATCTAAGTGATCTTTTCTTTCTTCTTTCATGAAATGCTCCTATATTTTATTCATCGTTTAATTTTATTACAGTAACATCATTGATGACGCGGACAGAACCGGCATCTGGGAAATAAGGCATTTCCTGAAATTCGGGAGTGGCACTAAGTGCCTTCTCTTCTTCAGGAGAAACAACCTCTATATCTTCTCCAAGGCAATTCTGAAAAAACGGCAGGTAGCAGCGGCTGGTGGAACCAAAAACTCTGGCTCCCTTCATGCCGGTCATTGGGTCAAGCAGCTCTGAAACGGCATCCATTTTATAGGTTTTGCTGTAGTTTCCGATAAAAGCGAGCTTACGATGCCGGTCATAGTCCTGGGACTGTTCTATTCTGTCCATGATCTTGACACACAATGCATAGGTTTTTTCATAGCGGAAATTCATATTAAAATATGCAATGTTGGAAAGAAGGATATAATTCCATACCACGATAAAAGCAGCGGCAAAGGCGATCCACTCTAACAGCTTCTGCGCAGTGATCCCCAAATGGGGTGCAGCCTTTTCATAAAAGATAAGAACTGCAATAAACAAAAGACACCAGGAATGGCGCATCAGCATGTGGTATCCTACACCGTCAGAAATCAGGTAAAGTACATTGACTGAGAGCGGGATGCAGACTCCGCAAAAAAGGAGCAGCACATTTCTCAGAAAACTTTGGTAAATCTTGTGTCTGCGATACAAGTCACAAAAGAAAAGGGTCAACAGCAGGAAAGATATCAGCAAAGCAAACTTCATCCAAGGGTTGAAAGAGAGCACCTGTGTAGGCCTGAAAAATTCGATGAAATCATGAAAGACCATAAAAAGCCGGTTTTTAATATCGGTAATGTTGGGAACAGAGCTTTCACCGATTCCCTGATAGGAGCTTAATTCCATGTGTTTGAATTTCAGGGTAAGTGTCATTCCGATATAGTAAGCCCCCATGCCTGAAACAAGCATCAGAATGTAGCGGATACCGATACTCCAGATTTCTTTGTCAGGATACTTTTCCGGCTGCAAAAGCATGAGGATAAAATATAACAGCATCAAAAGCAAGGTAAAAGACAGATATGCCTGATAAATTCCTACACTACAGCACAAAAAGACAGCACCTAAAAGCCATCCTGCTTTATGCTTTCTGCAGGTTACAAAATAGGCAGCACATGTGCTAAAGCAGCAGCTAAGCAGAAATGGATCTGCGGCAAACATATAAGAATATAAGCAGGCTACTGTAGGAAAGGTAACGAACATACCGGAAATAAGAAGGATTCCCAGTTTGTTTTCCAGTTGGAACATATGAACCAGCACCATGCTTGTAACACTGGCGTACAGCAATGCCAGAAGCCCATTTATAACTGGCAGGCTGAAATAAGAAGAAATACCGGCGGCATAGGTTTGCAGCCAGCGGCCCAGTTCGGGTTTGTCAAAGGTAACGTATAAATAACGGATATCATCATTATTATACATGGAATTGGTAAAAATAAATAAATGACAAAAAAATCCGATGAGAAAAGTGCTAAGAAAAGCAGTTTTTTGCGCACTTGTCAGACGGCGGAGCAGACCACCGGCATACTCGGAAGGACTTTTGAGCGAAAACATGGTATCGAACCTCCTGTATCAGTTTCCCTTTTGAATCGATATGATTGTATTATATTACAATTAGCACTTATTATCAATTTAAGAATCTGTAAAGAATCGTTTTGCCTGTTTATGTGGACAGATACCTTTTGTTTGTTTTTCTATTGTCGAAGCCGATGCTTTTGGTGTAGTATTAAAGGATACTTTGTGTTATCAATCTATTTTTGAAAAGGAACGATCAATGAAAAAGAAAATCGGAATAAAAGAGCTCTTGTTTTTACAGCTTGTGATCATGGTCTATACCGGCTCCAGCATTGCAGCAAAATTTGCGGCAGCGCAGGAGGCATTGTCTATGGAGTTTTTCTTGTTTTATGGTGTGGAGATCGTGATACTGGGAGTTTATGCCATTCTCTGGCAGCAGATCATTAAGCGCTTTGAGCTTTCCATTGCTTATGCAAACCGTGCCATGGTGCTTGTGTGGTCTATATTGTGGGCAGTGCTGATCTTTCATGATGAAATATCTTTGCAGAATCTGTTGGGGATAGCACTGGTCATAATAGGTACGATCGTCATCAATCTGGATACAAAGGAGGAAACACCATGAATTTCAGCTTTTGGCTTTATATTTTGTCTGTGACCGTGGCAGCCTTTTCCCAGCTTTTGCTGAAAAAAAGTGCAATGAAGAAGTATTCCTCTTTTCTTAGAGAATACTTAAATCTTTATGTTATAGCAGGGTATGGACTTCTGTTTTTGTCCATGTTTCTGACCATACTGGCATATCGGGGGCTGGACTATAAAAACGGACCGGTGATCGAATCTCTGGGGTATGTGTTGGTGTTGTTTTTAAGCAGGCTGTTTTTTGGGGAAAAGCTTACGAAGAGGAAGGTGGCAGGTACGATCTGTATTCTGACGGGAATGGTGGTTTTTTACCTATAAACAGCTTCTTTTTGGAGGCGACAGTACTCTAAGCAAAGGAGCCTTTCGTCTGTGCTCATGTTTTCATATTCCAGGAAACTGACAGTAAGCTCTGCGAGAGCATTGCCGCAGGCGGGACAGCTGGTTTTGTGACCGCTCAGCATATGGATACGGTCACAGCTGCTGCAGTAGTGAAGATACATCATAATAAAATTCTCCAAACGTTAAAGAATGAACGCCTTTTATTCTGCCATTGACGCAGGGACAAGTCAATGGTTTGCAATAAAATTTAAACGACAAAAACTCCGAGCCGGTGTCGAAAGTCAGTGGGAATTGGTGGAAAACCACGGTTTTCCTTGAAGTGTACCAGAGCAGGTGTTATAATGTTACAGAATTGTTAAGCACCGGATGGTTGACATAACACAAATGAGGGCGCAGCTAAAATACAAACGAAAAAAAGAGAAATTCTGGATATAAATAAAATGACGAAAAGGAGGAAAAGGGAAAAGCTCGTATGAAAAGGGATTTTGACAATGAATTTGATGATGCGTTTGATTTTCTGGATGAACTGGAAAATATAAAACATACAAAAACAACGAAAACAGTTGCTCCAAAAAACGAAAAAATGACGAAAGCAGCTGCTCCAAAGAGTGCAAAAGCAGTGAAGGATGCTGCTTTAAAGAGTGCGAAAGCGACAAAGGCAGCAAAAACAGCAAAAACAGCAAAAACAGAAGCACCTCTGGCAGAAAAGAAAAAAGCTGTCAAAAAGGCTGAAACAGAAAGGAAAGCATCAGCAAGAAAGGCTGAGGCAGAAAGGAAAGCATCAGCAAGAAAAGCTGAGGCAGAAAAGAAAGCATCAGCTAAAAGGGCTGAGGGGCGCAACGGAAAACGGAAGCGGAAAAAGGAAAATTTTCTGCTGACATTCTGGGAAAGTCTTGCAGAGAGTGCAGCAGAGATGAGCACAGGTGACAGGATCGTCATTTCTACAGGTGCTCTGGTGCTGGTAATGGCGATCATTACAGGCAGCGTTTACCTGTCTGCAAAGGGCGTGGATGAACAGATCGCTACCTTTGCAGAGCTGGGTGAAAACCTGGAGACTGTCAGCATTTCAGGAGAAAGCGGACTGATTGCAGTTACCGATGCAGAAGTGGCTGCCATGAATGCAGAGATCGTGGAAGAAAGTGAGATAACAGAGGAAGCAGAAAAAGAGGTACAGGTGGCGGCAGAAAATGAGGTGATCCTGAATCTGACCTCTGTGCAGAAGGATTTAAAGATCAAGTTTATGAACCGCGCAAGCGGCAAGCTGATTTCCGGGATTCCCTTTCAGGCAACAGTAAAAGCTCCGGGAGGAAAAACGGATACTTATAAGGATGAAGATAAGGACGGCATCATTTATAAGACGGACTTGACACCGGGTAGCTATGAGGTCTCTATTGTGGAGATCAAAGAGCTGGGAGATTATAAATTTTCAACCAGTCCGGTCAAGGTCAAGGTTAAGGATAAGATCGAATATAAGCAGATCGATGTGGCAGATGAGATTAAGACTGAGGCACAGGTCAATGCAGCAGTAGAAGATACTGCGGTACAGGAAAAGGAGGCAGAGGCTGCTCCGGCACTGAAGGACACAGTGGAGTGGGTAGAATCTACCAAAACGGCAGTTGGCAGCAATGGAACAACGGGAGAATATGAAGAGGTTGATAAAGACGATATTCCTGATCCCATGGAGCTGGCAAGCATTGGCAGCAGATTCCGCATCATGACAAAGGATGAGGGGAATCTGACAGAGGGCGAGGCTGGAAGCGGCGAGGCAAATACCGAAGAAGGCGGCAATAAGACAGAAACCGATAGCGGTAAAACAGAGAGCGGCGATAATAAGACAGAAAGCGGCGGTGGTAAATCGGAAAATACCACTACGGATAATAGCGGAAGTACATCAGAAGAATCAAAAGGAGATCAAAAGGAAGAGGATAAAAAAGAGGAAAATAAAGAGCCTGAAAAGCCTGTAGCCAAGGTAAGCAGTGTCAGCATTTCAGGCGGCTCGGAGGTTACTGTGGGCGGAACGCTTTCTCTTTCGGCAAAGGTTGAAGGAGAAAATCTGTCAGAGACAGATAAGGGCGTGACCTGGAGCAGCAGCGACAAAGCGGTTGCAACAGTCAACGATTCCGGAACTGTTACAGGCATCAAGGCAGGTAAGGCGACCATTACCGCAGCTTCTAAGAAGGATGGCGGAAAGACAGCCACCTGTTCTGTTACAGTAAAGGACGGGGCAGTTACCATTTCCCTGAGCTCATCGGAGCTGTCCCTAAAGGCAGGAGAGAACGCTTCCCTGACAGCAAAGGTATCCCGGGGCAGCGTAAAGTGGTCCAGTGACAATGAAAAAGTCGCAACGGTTTCTGATGGAAAGGTAACGGCGGTTGCAGAAGGAACGGCAGTGATCAAAGCGGTTTCTTCCGAGGATGGCAATGTGAGCGCGTCCTGTAAGGTAACAGTGAAAAAGACCGCTGCCCTTACAGTTGCTTTTGAAAAGGACAGCATCAAGGTTTATACAGATAATACGGTAGAAGCAAAGACTTCTGTATCAAATGCCAGTGGGGATGTGACCTACAGCTTTGAAACAAAGGATAAGGAGATCGCCACAGGAAAAGGCGACAATGCCAAGGCGGTGGTCAAGGGTGTTAAGGCAGGAGAAACAAAGCTGACAGTAACAGCCAAGGATGCCTCAGGAGCAACGGCAACGGCAGAATGTAAGATAACGGTCATTCTGAATCCGAAAAAGGATAAGACCAGCAAGCTCAAGGATGAGGACGGTAACCAGCTGTACATTCTGGAAGACGGCAAGTACCGGGAGGCAGTGTACGCTGATTACTACGAAGAAGACGAATTTTATAAAAAAGCAGAAAATGTAACATACACCTACACTGGCTGGCAGACGATCAATGGGAAAACTTATTTTTATGACAAAAACGGAAAGCCTGTAACAGGAGAACAGATCATTCAGGGCGCAAAATATGTTTTTGGCAGTGATGGGGCATTGGCAACCAATTCCAGTTCGGGTATAATGGGTATTGACGTATCCAAATGGAATGGTACAATTAACTGGACTGCGGTCAAAAATTCGGGTGTAAACTATGTGATCATCCGCTGCGGTTATCGTGGCTCTTCTACAGGTGCGCTGATCCAGGATCCTAAGTTTAAAGCGAATATTCAGGGAGCGGCAGCTGCAGGCATTAAGGTAGGAGTATATTTCTTTACGCAGGCAGTGAATGAGGTAGAAGCAGTAGAAGAGGCTTCTATGACACTGGATCTGATCAAGGGCTACAAGCTGTCCTATCCGGTGTTCATCGATGTGGAGTCCAGCGGCGGACGAGCAGACGGGCTGGATAAAAATACCCGTACGGCGGTGGTAAATGCATTTTGCAAGACCATTCAGAATGCAGGCTATAATGCAGGCATTTATGCAAATAAGACATGGTTTGAAAGCAAGATGAACACGGCATCCCTCAGCGGTTACAAGATCTGGCTGGCGCAGTACAAGGAAAAGCCTACCTATCAGGCGACCAGATATGATATGTGGCAGTACACCTCCAAGGGAAAAATAAGTGGGATCAGCGGAAATGTTGACATGAATATCAGTTATCTGGGATACTAAAGAGAGAAAAAGATAAAAGCGAGGAAAAAAGATGAGAACGTATTTGGTAACAGGCGGTGCTGGATTTATAGGTTCTAATTATATTCATTACATGTTCAAAAAATATGATAAGGAGATCCGCATCATCAATGTGGATGCCCTGACCTATGCAGGCAATCTGGAAAATCTGAAAGCGGTAGAAAACCGTGACAATTATACCTTTGTCAAAGCAGATATCTGTGACAAGGAAGCGATTTCAAGGATATTTGCAGAAAACGATATTGACAGGGTAGTGCATTTTGCAGCAGAGAGCCATGTAGACCGGAGTATCAGAAATCCGGAAATATTTGTACAGACAAATGTTCTGGGAACGGCAGTAATGCTGAACTGTGCAAAGGCTGCGTGGGAAAAACCAGACGGCACGTTCAAGGAAGGAAAGAAATTCCTCCATGTATCCACAGACGAGGTGTACGGCTCTTTAGAGGAGGATGGCGGTTATTTTTATGAGACAACCCCTTATGCTCCCCGAAGCCCTTATTCTGCCAGCAAGGCTTCCTCAGATATGCTGGTAAAGGCGTATATGGATACCTACCATTTTCCGGCAAACATTACCAACTGCTCCAATAACTACGGCCCTTATCAGTTTCCGGAGAAGCTGATCCCCCTGATCATCAACAATGCACTTCAGGGCAAAAAGCTTCCGGTATATGGAGATGGAAAAAATGTCCGTGACTGGCTGTATGTAGAGGATCATGCCAAGGCGATCGATATGGTGCAGGAAAAGGGACGGCTGTTTGAAACCTACAATGTAGGTGGACACAATGAAAAGCAGAACATTGAGATCATCAATATCATCATTGATACATTGCAGGAGATGCTGCCCAAGGACGATCCCCGCAGAGCACTGGTGTCCAAGGATCTGATCACCTATGTGGAGGACAGAAAGGGACATGACAGGCGTTATGCCATTGCACCGGATAAGATCAGGACAGAGATCGGCTGGGAACCGGAGACCATGTTCAAGGATGGGATCAAACTGACGATCAAATGGTTCTTTGAAAATGAAGAATGGATGAAAAATGTAACAAGCGGTGATTATCAGAAGTACTATAATGAAATGTATCAAGTAAAATAAAGAGCGCAAAAAGAAGGGTTATTTGAGAAAAATAATAAGCCTTCTTTCTGCACGTTAGGAGGAAGAATATGAAGGGTATCATTCTAGCAGGAGGGTCAGGTACCCGCCTGTATCCGCTGACGAAGGCAATTTCTAAGCAGATCATGCCGGTATATGACAAGCCCATGATCTATTATCCCCTTTCCACCCTGATGCTGGCTGGGATCAGAGAGATTCTGATCATTTCCACACCCAGGGATATTAAGGTATTTGAAGAACTGTTCGGAACAGGTGAGCAGCTGGGGCTGCATATGGAATATGCTGTTCAGGAATATCCACGGGGACTGGCAGATGCATTTATCATCGGCGCTGACTTTATCGGCAGTGACAGCGTAGCATTGGTTCTGGGAGATAATATTTTTTATGGACAGAGCTTTTCCAGAGTGCTGCGGGCTGCTGCAGAAAGGAAAAAGGGCGCGACCATTTTTGGATACTATGTACGGGATCCAAGAGAATATGGTGTTGTAGAATTTGATGAAAGCGGAAAAGCTCTTTCCATTGAAGAAAAACCGGAGCATCCCAAAAGCAACTATGCAGTACCGGGCTTGTATTTTTATGATAACGATGTAGTGGAGATCGCCAGAAATGTAAAGCCCTCTGCCCGTGGTGAGATTGAGATCACGAGCATCATTAATGAATATCTGCGCCGGGGCACATTGCAGGTGGAAACATTAGGACGAGGCTTTGCATGGCTGGATACCGGCAATCATGACGCGCTTTTAGAGGCAGCAGACTATGTGGCGGCAGTACAGAAACGGCAGGGACTTTATATTTCCTGCATTGAGGAAATCGCTTATAAAAAAGGATTTATTACAAGAGAGCAGCTGCTGGCACTTGCAGAGCCGCTTCTTAAGACCGATTACGGAAAATATCTGGTAGAGGTTGCCAATGGACTCTAAGATCAGAAGAATTACCATTCTCTGCATTATATTGATGTTCCTTTTGATCATAGGAACGGTGGTAGGAATTCATTTTCTGAAAAATGAAAACAGAGCAGCAGCTGCTGGAAAAAAGCAGCAAAGCAGCGGAATGGAGACGGCGGCAGGAAAAGCTGAAGGGCAGGAAATGGATATAGATTATTCGGCATTTCTCGGCGATGAAACCTTTTTTGACAAGGACAAGTCCGACTATGAGAAGCTGATGGAGCATTATGGGAAAAAGCTCAGTCTGTATGCCACCTCCATAGAAAAGGATCTGCGTGTTCATGTGCTGAATGAGCTGGGCGAGCTGGTAACAGGCGAGGAGCTGTACATTACACTGAACGGAGAAGAGTATAAGGATCTGGATCAGGATGGGATCGTTTATGTAGGCGATCTGAAGCCCGGAGAATATCAGGTAGCATTAAAGGAACTGAAGGATTACAAGATCCCGTCTACACCGGTGGTGATCCATGTAAAAGAAAAGGTAGAATATACCCCCATTGAGGACATTTCCCTGCTGATCCGGACAGAGGATGAGATAGATCCTGAAAAGGAGGATACAGAGGCAGCGGATGCCAGAGAGGATGCCGATGCTACAGAAATAACTCAGATCCAGGCATCAGAAGGAAGCCGCAGCTTTGGAATCGATGTATCCAAATGGAATAAAGAGATTGACTGGGAAGCTGTCAGAGCTGCAGGCGTGGAGTTCGCCATTATCCGCTGCGGATACAGGGGCTCTGTAAGCGGTACTCTTGTGGAGGATCCCTATTTTTACAGAAATATTGAAAGTGCCAGAAAAGCTGGAATTCAGGTGGGGCTTTATTTCTTTACGCAGGCAGTTAGTGTGGTAGAGGCTGTGGAAGAGGCGAGTATGGTGCTTTGCTTAAATAACGGACAGCCCTTGGATTATCCGGTGTTTATTGATACAGAGGGAGCAGGCGGCAGAGGAAGAGCTGACCATCTGGATACTGCCACCCGCACGGCAGTATGTGAAGCATTTTGCGAAACCATTGAAAATGCCGGATATCGTGCAGGTGTTTATGCCTCCAGAAACTGGCTCTATAACCAGCTGGATACAGCAAGACTGGATGAAAATGTGATCTGGCTGGCAGAGTACAGGGAGCATCCGGAGTATGAAGGGAAGTATCAGCTGTGGCAGTACACCTCAGAGGGCTCTATTGACGGAATTGAAGGAAAAGTAGATTTTAACATTAGTTTTTTGAATGAATAGAGGAAGATAAAAGGAGCAGAAAAATGGGAAAGATTACAGTAGAAACATGTGAAATCGAAGGGCTCAAGGTCATTACCCCCACTGTGTTCGGGGATGAGAGAGGCTATTTCATGGAAACCTATAACTATAACGACTTTAAGGAAGCAGGCATTGATCAGGTATTTGTACAGGATAATCAGTCAGCCTCCAAAAAAGGCGTGCTGCGTGGTCTGCACTTTCAGAAAGAGTTTCCCCAGGACAAGCTGGTAAGGGTAGTGAGTGGAGAAGTGTTTGATGTGGCGGTAGATCTGCGCAAAGATTCCAAAACCTATGGAAAGTGGTACGGGGTGCGCCTTTCCGCAGAAAATAAAAAGCAATTCTTTATCCCTAAGAATTTTGCCCATGGTTTTCTGGTGCTCTCTGATTATGCAGAGTTTGCTTATAAGTGCACGGACTTTTATCATCCTAATGATGAGGGCGGACTGCTTTGGAGCGATCCGGATATCGGTGTAGACTGGCCTTTGCAGGAAGGGGTAGAACTGACCATTTCCGATAAGGATACCAAATGGCAGGGAATCAAAGAATATACCGAGGGAAAATAAAGGCATGAAAAAATTGAAACTATCCAAAAAGGGCAATATAGCAGTCGTTTTTGGGATTGCAGCCATCTTTTTGCTGATCATCGTGCTGCATCAGAACCAGTTTGCTGATCCGCAGGAGGAGCTGATCAAAAAAAGCATTGCAAGCGGAATTATTCTGGTCAGCATGGCATTGTACGTGGTGCTTTATGAGAAGATCACTGTATTGCCCACAGAGCTGTATCAGAACAGGAAGCTGATCTGGAAGCTGGCAAAAAATGATTTTAAAACAAGATTTGCCGGCTCCTATCTGGGAATGGTATGGGCGTTTGTACAGCCAGTGGTTACCATCCTGGTGTACTGGTTTGTATTTGAAAAAGGCTTTAATGCGAAAGCAGAAATGCTGGCAAATGGGGTGGAGGCACCCTATGTTCTCTGGCTGACAGCAGGGATCGTTCCCTGGTTTTATTTTTCAGAGGCACTGAATAACGGTACGACAGCGCTTCTGGAATACAATTATCTGGTAAAGAAGGTCGTGTTTAAGATCAGTATCCTGCCGATCATTAAGATCATTGCAGCTACCTTTATTCATGGCTTTTTTGTGCTGTTTATGTTGCTGCTGTATGCAGCTCATGGCTATTATCCGGACTTGTATACATTGCAGATCTTTTATTACAGCTTTTGTCTGTTTGTATTTGTATTAGGGCTTTCCTATGCAACCTGTGCCATTATCGTGTTTTTCAGGGATCTGATCCAGATCATCTCGATCGTGCTGCAGGTGGGTATGTGGGCAACGCCGATTCTCTGGAAGATTACAATGATACCGGAGAATTACCAGATTTTGTTTAAATTGAATCCGGTATTTTATATTGTAAACGGCTATCGGAGTGCACTTTTGGAAAAAGCATGGTTCTGGGAGGACTTTTATTCCACCATGTTTTTCTGGATCATCACGGCAGTGGTGTTTGGTATTGGTGCACTGATCTTTAAACGGCTGAAGGTACATTTTGCAGATGTATTATAAGAGGGAATTTCATGGAGCAGAAGGTTGTGATTCAGGTTCGAGACCTGAATAAGATATATAAATTATATGATAAGCCGATGGACCGGCTGAAGGAATCTCTGGGATTGACCAGACAAAAACGTTATAAGGAGCATTTTGCACTGCGTGGTGTCAATATGGAGATCCGTCAGGGAGAAACTGTGGGGATCATCGGAACAAATGGATCGGGAAAATCCACGATCTTAAAAATCATTACTGGTGTACTGAATCCAACAACAGGAAATGTGGAGGTAGACGGCAGGATCTCTGCGCTTCTGGAACTGGGTGCAGGCTTTAACATGGAATACAATGGGATCGATAACATTTATTTAAACGGTACCATGATCGGATTTTCCAAAGAGGAGATTGATGAGAAACTGGAGTCGATCCTGGAATTTGCAGATATTGGGGATTATGTATATCAGCCGGTAAAAACCTATTCCAGTGGAATGTTTGTGCGTCTTGCCTTTGCTGTTGCCATTAACATCGATCCTGAGATACTGATCGTGGATGAAGCGCTTTCTGTAGGAGATGTGTTCTTTCAGGCAAAATGCTATCACAAATTTGAAGAGTTTAAAAAGATGGGAAAGACCATTCTTTTTGTCAGCCATGATCTGAGCAGTGTGAGCAAGTACTGTGACCGGGTCATTTTACTGAACAAGGGAGAAAAGCTGGCAGAGGGAGCTCCCAAAGAAATGATCGATATTTATAAGCAGGTTCTGGTAGGCCAGTACAAAGCGCCGGAGCAGGAAAAGGAAGAAGAAAGTATCAACCTGCTGGAGGATGAGCAGATCCATGCCTACGCATCTGGGAAAGGGACGGCGGAGGCTCTGGAGTATGGAACCAGACAGGCTGTGATCACGGAGTACTATATGACAGATGATAAGGGCATGCGAACCAATGCGATCATGAAGGGAAGCCGTTTTTCTGTGCATATGAGGGTACAGTTTCAGGCAGATCTTCCTGCCCCGATTTTTGCCTGCTCCATTAAAAATGCCCTAGGAGTAGAAATTACAGGTACCAATACCATGGTAGAAAAAACCTTTCTGGATGCGGTGCATGCCGGAGAAGAAAAGGAAGCGGTATTTACCCAGCAGATGGATCTGCAGGGGGGTGAGTATCTGATCTCACTGGGGCTGACAGGCTATGAGGGGGATCAGTTTGTGGTATATCACAGGTTGTATGATGTGATGAATGTTACGGTGGTATCGGATAAAAATACCGTAGGATATTATGACATGAACTCCGAAGTAACAGTAAAGGATGTGTAATATGATAGAACAGGTAGGAAAGATCAGGCTAGATGATACTGATTATCCGGGACAGGATTTTTATTGCGATGGGAAAATAGAGGATGAGCTTTTGGCTATTGTCCAGACAAATGACAGCTCAGCCTATGGACAGATCATTGAGGAGAAAAAAAACTGGCCGGTGTTTTATCATCTTTCTCCTTTGAGAGAAAATATTGTAAACTGGATTCCGGTGCAAAAAACAGATAAGGTGTTAGAGATCGGAAGCGGCTGCGGCGCTATCACAGGGGCACTTTCTGCAAAGGCAGAAAGCGTTACATGCGTGGAGCTGTCTAAAAAGAGAAGCATGATCAATGCCTACCGTCATCCAGAGTGCGGCAATGTAACCATAAAATTAGGCAATTTTCAGGACATAGAGCCTAAGCTTGCCTGCGATTATGATTACATTTTTTTGATTGGCGTGTTTGAGTATGCCCAGAGCTATATCGGTGGAAGCGCTCCCTTTGATACTTTTCTGACCACTATGACAAAGCATCTGTCACCAGAGGGCAGGCTTGTGATCGCTATTGAAAACCGGTTCGGACTGAAATATTTTGCAGGCTGCAGAGAGGATCATCTGGGAACCTATTTTGACAGCATTGAGGGCTATCCGAATGGAGGCGGGGTGCGTACCTTTACCCGAAAGGAATTAGAGCGGCTTTGCCAGAGAAATGGTGTGGAGCAGTATTCCTTTTATTATCCTTATCCGGATTATAAGTTTATGACCACGGTGTATTCGGATGACAGGCTGCCCAAGGTAGGGGAGCTTTCCGACAATCTGCGTAATTTTGACCGTGACAGAATGGAGCTTTTTGACGAGAAAAATGTGTTTGACGGTTTGATCCGGGAAGAAATATTTCCAGAATTTTCCAATTCCTATGTGCTGATCGTAGGGAAGCCCTTGGATGTGGTATATGCCAGGTTTTCCAATGACAGAGCGCCGGAATATGCGATCAGGACGGAGATCCGCAAAAAGAGCAAGGAAGAGCTGGAGGTGCGGAAGATCCCGATGACAGCAAGAGCACAGCAGCATGTAGCGCAGCTGGCATCCACCTTTGTCCAGCTGGAGCAGATGTATGCCGGCAGCAGTCTGCATATCAATCGCTGCCGCATGGAAGAGGGAGAGGCTGTTTTTGATTATCTTTCGGGAGAGACACTGGAGGAAAAGCTGGATGCCTGCCTGGAAAAAAATGATGAAGAGGGCTTTCTGCGTCTGTTTGATCAGTACTGTGCTTTTGTAAAAGAACCACGGAATATCGAAATATATAATCAGGATTTAATTTTTTCCAATTTTATTTTAACAAAAAATGGCTGGAATCTGATCGATTATGAATGGGTAACTGAAAAAAAAATAGAGCCCGGAGAACAGATCGCCAGAGCATTGTACTGCTATGGTCTTGGCTCGCCAAGGCGAAAGGAGATCAGCAGAAGGCTTCTGCAGGAAAAGCTGGGATATGCGGAAGAACAGCTTGAGAAACTTACGCAGGCAGAAAAAGAGTTTCAGCAGCATGCTACCCAGAACAGAATGTCTGCCTCCCAGATCCGGGATGAGATCGGCTGTCAGGTAGTGCCATATCGGGTATTTTATGCACAGCTGCAGGAAAAGGAGCATAGAAACCGGGTACAGATCTATGAGGACTATGGAGAAGGCTTTTCAGAGGAAACCTCCTATTTTCTAAGAAAGGGTTATGAGGAAAAAACGCCGCTGACGATAGAGCTTACCCTGAAGCCGGAGCTGAAGGCTGTGCGCATCGATCCTTCCTTAGATTACTGTCTTACCCAGCTGCAGGAGCTGTCAATAGATGGTCAGGAGCTGTCCCTGAGGCAGGAAAATGTAAGCATAAATGGAAAACAGATTTCTGACAATGTGCTGGTGTTTGCCACACAGGACTCTAATATTACCATCATGGGCCTTGACCAGATGGGGGAAAAGAAAGAGAAAAAAATGCGGATAAGGATGGAAACCACAAGACTCTCCGAAGAGATGGCGCAGGAACTGGCAGGAACAAAAAAGGAAGAGTCCAAGGGAAAAACAGGACTCCGCAAAGGGTTGACATGGTTCAGAAAATAAAAAAAAGTATACAGAAAAGAATAAATAACATATGTTATAAAAAATATCTGCAGGAGATCGACAGGCAGGATGATTCCTACAAGCAGTGGTATTGCTGCAATGAGGGCTGGAAGAGAGAAAATATACCAGCTTTACAGGATGAGGCTGTGATATTCGCAGACCGGGATGGCATTGTAGAGGAAAAGGCAGCCGGACTGGTAGAAAAACTGTTCCGGGAGCACCCTTATGTACAGCTTGCCTATGCAGATGAGGATTGTCTGGACGAAAATGGAAAACGCTGCGACCCATGGTTTAAGCCCCAGTGGTCACCGGATACACTGGACAGCTTTCAGTACTTCGGACACTTTTTTGCAGTCAGAAGATCACTGTTAGAGAAGATAGACCCTTGTGTCTGGGAAAGCTGTCTGACAGACTGCAGCAGTGAGAAGTGCTATCAGCTGCTTTTGAAGCTGACCCGTCAGATTACAGAAAATAAGTGGATCAAAGCAAATGATGCGAAGAAGGCGATCGTAGGGATCGGTCAGGTGCTGATCCATATGCAGAAGAAAAAGCCGGATGCAGAAGCTGGAGAAGGGTTCGGGCTGGATGAAAAACAGACTGCCTCTGTCGAAGCAAAATGTGACGCTGTAAGGAATATATCTGTGATAATCCCTTCTAAGGACAATCCTGCTGTGCTTCGCACCTGCATTTCCACCCTGAAGGAAAAGACACAGCCAGAGCATGCGTCCATAGGAAGACTGGCATTGGAGATCATTGTGGTGGATAATGGCAGCAGCCCTGAAAATAAGCTCCTGCTGGAAGAAATGGCAGAGCAGTACGGATTTACTTATCTGTATGAGCCAATGCCCTTTAATTTTTCCAAAATGTGCAATTTAGGGGTAGAAAAATCCCATGGTGAGTATCTTCTTTTACTGAATGACGATATGGAGATCATACAGCCTGACTGGCTGCTGCGTCTGTATGAGAAGGCTTCGCTCCCTCATGCAGGTGCTGTAGGTGCAAAGCTGCTTTATCCTGAAAGCGATGTGATCCAGCATATCGGCATTACCAATGCCTATGTGGGCCCGATCCATAAGCTTTTGAAGCTGCATGATGAAAAGGTGTATTATCATGGTCAGAACAGACACATTTATGATATGATAGGTGTGACGGCGGCATGCCTTATGGTCTCAAGGAAAAAATTTTATGAGGCCGGCGGACTTTATGAGGGCATGGCGGTAGCCTATAATGATGTTGATTTTTGCTTTGCACTTTATGAGCTTGGCTATTATAATATTTTGCGCAATGATGTTGTGCTGTATCATCATGAGTCCCTGAGCCGGGGAGATGATACTCTTTCAGATGAAAAATGGCTGCGTCTGCTTCAGGAAAAGGATATACTCTACGACAGACATCCATCGTTAAAGCATTTTGATCCCTTTCACAGCCCCAATCTGGCAGGAAATTCTAACTTGTATCTGCCCAATTACATTTATGCTTTTGAGAAAAGAGACTGCGGCATTCAGGTAAAGAAATGGAGAGGAGCAGAGCCGGTAAAATGGGAAAATGAATGTCTGATCGTGAATGTGGAGCATGCAAAGGAAGAAAAGAAGCTGGAACTGAAAGATCAGAATGATGTATACTGGATAGAAGGCTGGTCCTACATTCTGGGACTGGACAACTGCCGTTATAAAAGAAGCCTGCTTCTGATATCAGAGCAGGGCAGGATCTATGAAGCGGAGCTGCTAAACCGTTACCGCAAGGATGTAGCAGCAGTTCTGCCCCAGCAGATCAATGTAGGAATGGCAGGCTTTACCTGCAGATTCCCGAAAGGGACGATCCCGGCAGGCACATATACGATCGCTCTTCTGGCAAAGGACTGCTGCTCTGGGCAGAGGCTTTACCGGAGGACGGAAAAAAAGATGGTAATTTGCGGATCATCTGTGAATCAATAATGGAGAGGCTATGGACAGCATGGAAAAAGGAAACCAGTCAGAGCTTCTGGAATATTACCGACTGGCTTATGAAAAAGAAAAACAGAAAAATACTGATCTGGCGGCAAAGCTGGCAGATGCGCAGGCTCAGGCAGAGGATCTGGATTTTAAATTAAAGCGGATCAAAAATAACCCGGTCTGGAAGCTGACTGCCCCGCTGAGGAGCGTAATGCACTGGATGATACGGATGAAGGACAGGATCCTGCGTCTTGGAAATCCCAAGGGGGCACTGCGCAAGCTGCGCAGCAAAATGATCGAGAAAAGGGCAATGCGCCAGCACGGCAAGGCAAGCTTTCCTACGAAAGAACAGAGGCAGGAGCAGGAGGCGGTGCTTTTTCCGAGAGATATTACCTTCAGCATCCTGGTGCCGCTATACAATACACCCAGACAGTTCCTGACAGAAATGATAGATTCTGTTGTTATGCAGACCTATGGGAAATGGGAACTGTGTCTGGCAGACGGATCAGATGCAGAGCATGGCTATGTAGGAGAGCTGTGCAAAAGGTATCAGGAAAAGGATGACCGCATCGTCTATAAAAAGCTGGAAAAGAACCAGGGGATTTCCGGCAATACAAACCAGTGCTACCAGATGGCAACAGGACAGTATATCGCCCTGTTTGATCATGATGATATTCTCCATCCCTGCGTTTTGTTTGAATACATGAAAGCGATCTGTGAGCAGGACGCAGATTATATTTACTGCGATGAGGCTACCTTTAAAAATGGCAATATAGATAATATGATCACCTTGCATTTTAAGCCGGATTATGCGATCGATAATCTGCGGGCAAACAATTATATCTGCCATTTCAGTGCTTTTTCCAGACAGCTACTGGAGGGAGAGCATGGAGAGCTGTTCCGATCCCAGTTTGACGGCAGTCAGGATCACGATATGATACTGCGGCTGACTACCCAGGCCAAAAAGGTAGTTCATGTACAGAAGCTGTTGTATTACTGGCGTTCCCATAAGGCGAGCGTGGCATCCGGGATCAGTGCCAAAACATATTGCATTGAATCTGCCAGAGGTGCCATCGCAGAGCATTTAAGGGGCTGCGGCATGGAGCACTTTGAGATTACCAGCACAAGGGCGTTTGAGACCATTTTCCGGATCAAATACCAGCTGATCGGCTATCCCAAGGTATCCATTGTGATCGCCAATAAGGATCATTATGAGGATCTGAGCAGATGTATTACCTCTATTCTGGACAAGACCACCTATGAGAACTATGAGATCATTGTGGTGGAGAACAACAGTACAACACAGGAGATCAAGGATTATTACGAAGAGATAAAACGTCATCCCCGGATCAGGGTAGTAACCTATCAGGGAGAATTTAACTATTCACGGATCAATAATTTTGGTGTATCCTTTGCAGAGGGGGAATTTATACTGCTGCTAAATAATGATACCCAGGTTATTACCATCAACTGGATCGAAGAGCTTCTGATGTATGGTCAGCGTAAGGATGTAGGAGCAGTAGGAGCCAAGCTGTATTATGAGGATAAGACCATACAGCATGCAGGAATCGTACTAAAGCTGGGCGCGCACCGCACCGCAGGACATTCTCACTATAAGGTCAATATCGAAAATGTGGGATATATGGGAAGGCTGTGTTATGCTCAGGATGTGTCAGCAGTGACAGGTGCCTGCCTGCTCGTAAGAAAAAAATGGTTTGATGAGCTGGGAGGTCTGGATGAGGGCTTTGCAGTGGCGCTCAATGATGTGGATTTTTGCCTGCGGCTGCGGGAAAAGGGGCTGCTTAATGTATTTACACCCTTTGCGGAGCTGTATCATTTTGAATCCCGATCAAGGGGGCTGGATGATCAGGCAGAAAAAGCAGAACGCTATAACCGGGAGTCGGAGAAATTCCGCCAGAAATGGAAAGCTGTACTGGATGCAGGCGATCCCTACTACAATCCAAATTTTTCGCTGGATCGAAGCGACTTTAGTCTGCGGCTTCCGGAGAAAAATTGAGGGATAAAGGAAATCGAGAATCAAAAGAAAATCAGGCATAGACCGGACATGATAGAAATAGTAAAATAGGAGGCATAAAGCAATGGGTTATCAGGAAGAATTTAAGTTTTGGCTGGAGGATTCATATTTTGACGAAGCAACAAAGCAGGAGCTTCTGGCGATCAAGGAGAACGAAGGTGAAGTAGAGGATCGTTTTTACAAGGAGCTAGAGTTTGGTACAGGCGGACTGCGAGGCGTTATCGGTGCAGGCACGAACCGTATGAACATCTATACGGTCAGAAAAGCAACCCAGGGTCTGGCAAATTATATCCTGCAAAAGGGCGGACAGGACAAGGGAATTGCCATTGCCTATGATTCCAGACTGATGTCTCCGGAATTTGCAGATGAAGCGGCTCTTTGCATGGCGGCAAACGGAATTAAGGCATATGTATTTGACGCACTGCGCCCCACGCCGGAGCTGTCCTTTGCCCTGCGTAAGTTAGGCTGCATTTCCGGCATTGTAATAACTGCCAGCCATAATCCGCCGGAGTATAACGGCTATAAGGTATACTGGGAGGATGGCGCACAGGTAACTGCGCCGAAGGACAAGGAGATCATTGCAGAGGTAAAGGCAGTTACAGATTATCATAAAGTAAAGACCATGGAAAAGGCAGAGGCGGAGAAGGCAGGACTGTATATTACCATTGGAAAAGAAATCGATGATGCTTATATGGAGGAATTGAAAAAACAGATCATTCATCCTGAAGTGATCAAAGAGATGGCAGATGACATCAGAATCGTGTATACACCCTTCCATGGAACAGGAAATGTGCCTGTCAGACGGATTTTGTCTGAGCTGGGCTTTAGGAATGTGTATGTGGTGCCGGAGCAGGAGCTGCCTGATCCTGAATTTACCACGTTGGAATATCCCAATCCGGAGGATCCCAAGGCATTTACACTGGCGCTGAAGCTGGCAAAGGAAAAGGATGCTGATATTGTGCTGGCAACAGACCCGGATGCGGATCGTCTGGGAATTTATGCAAAGGATACCAGAACAGGAGAATATGTACCCTTTACAGGAAATATGTCGGGAATGATCATTGCAGAGTACATTCTGAGAGAGCGCAGTGCAGCAAAGACCATGCCAGAGAATCCGGCACTTGTCACCACGATCGTTACCACCAATATGGCAAAGGCAATTTCCGATGCATATCAGGTAAAATGTATCGAGGTGCTGACGGGCTTTAAATTTATCGGAGAGCAGATCAAGCTGTTTGAGCAAAGCGGAAGCAATCATTATGTGTTCGGTCTGGAAGAGAGCTACGGCTGTCTGGCAGGAACTCATGCAAGGGATAAGGACGCAGTGGTTGCGGTCATGTGTCTGTGTGAGGCGGCCGCATGGTGCAAGAAAAACGGGATTACCTTATGGGATCAGATGCTCCGGTTATATGAAAAGTATGGCTATTACAAGGAGAGCCAGTATGCGATCACGCTGAAGGGGATCGATGGCTCCAAGCAGATCGCAGAGATCATGGACAGACTTAGAAATGATCCGCCGAAAGCCTTTGGCGAGCTGAAGGTAACGGCACTGCGTGATTATGCAAGCGGCAGGATCACAGACATGGAAACAGGTGCTCAGTCCTCTACAGGACTGCCTCAGTCCAATGTACTTTACTTTGATCTGACAAATGATTCCTGGTGCTGTGCAAGACCCTCCGGCACAGAGCCTAAGATCAAATTTTATATGGGTGTAAAGGGCAAGGATTTAAAGGATGCCCAGGAAAAGGTAGAGAAACTGACAGCAGAGCTGAAGGCAAAGCTGGATGAAGGAAAATAGAAACGGGATAAAAGAATATGAAAAAATTGATTGATCAGATCATGAAGTTTGGAATCGTGGGATTTATTGCTTTTTTCATTGATTTTGGTATTTTCAAGCTGCTTTCCGGTGTGTTTGGCGTATATTATCTGGTTGCGAATTTTTTTGGCTTTACCATTTCGCTGATCTTTAATTATATTGCCAGCATGACCTTTGTGTTTGAACGGAAGGAAAATGCTGATAAGCGGAAGGAATTTATTGTCTTTACGATCCTGAGCGTCATCGGACTGCTTTTGAATGAACTGATTATTTATCTCTGCATTGAGGGGATTTACTATCATGTGCCGCTTCTGATGCAGTATATGGACAGACAGTGGGCAGAAACCTTTGGAAAAGTCATTGCCACAGGCATTGTTATGGTTTATAATTTCATAACGAGAAAGATTTTTCTGGAAAAGAAAGAGTGAGAGCAGTCATATGGAGAAACAGAGAAGATACAGGCATGAGTACAAGTTCCTGATCGATGAAATGGACAGGGCTAAGCTGTACTACCGCTTGAAAAATCTGATTCCGCTGGATGCTAATGCGGGGGAAATGGGAAGCTATTTCATCCGCAGTGTCTATTTTGATGATTATAGGGACAGCTGTTTTTATCAAAATGAGGATGGGATCAATGAACGCGCGAAATACCGGATCCGCATTTACAATGCATCGGATGCGAGGATAACACTGGAGCGTAAAAGCAAAAAAAATGGAATGACCTGTAAGGAGTCAGCAGCGCTGACCAGAGAGCAATGTGAAGAGCTGCTGCAGGGAAAGGTTCTGCCCATGGGGACAGCGGAGGCAGCTGCTTATCCGGAGGTACTCAGACAGTTTCTGGTGCTGATGATGACAAGAGGGATGCGTGCAAAGACGATAGTGGAGTATGAAAGGATCCCTTTTATATATCCATCGGGGAATGTCAGGATTACCTTTGACAGAAATATTTCTGCGTCAACGCAGACAGAACGCTTTTTTGAGAAGGATGCTCTCAGATATCCGGTGCTTGCCAAAGGGCAGCAGCTGCTGGAGGTAAAATTTGACGAATATCTTCCGACCTTCATCAGAGATAATTTAGAGATCGGAAAATTGCAGCAAACCAGCTTTTCCAAATATTACTTAGGAAGAAAATACACAGTTCCCTGTGCAGGAGGTAGACTAAAATGAGTTTCAGAGATATTATTAAAAAGTCCGTACTGGAAAGCTTTGCGGGCAGTAACATTACAACCACAACAGTATGTGTTACCTTAGGGATCACCATTATACTGGCACTGTATATTTTTGTTGTTTATTATCTTTCCACAAGAAAGACCTTTTACAACAAAACCTTTAATGTTTCCCTGGCGGCGATCGCAGTCATTACAGCCAGCATTATTCTGGCGATGCAGTCGAATCTGGCGATTTCCCTTGGTATGGTAGGTGCACTTTCTATCGTACGTTTCCGTACAGCAGTAAAAGATCCTAAGGATCTGGTATTTTTGTTCTGGTCGATCAGTGTGGGAATCATCTGTGGTGCAGGCATTTATGAGATCGCTATTATCTCCTCTCTGATCGTGACGATCGGGCTGTTTGCACTGGAACTGACACCGGTAGGCATAGCAAGCAACATTCTGGTGGTAAACAGCAGCTCTCTTGAAAAAGAAAAAGAGATCATGGATATTGTAAATGCAGGTAGCAAGCATGCGGTGATCAAATCAAGAAATGCCTCTATTGCAGGTGCGGATTTTGTGATCGAGTGCCGGGTGAAGGAGGCAGCTAAGATGCTGCAGAACCTGCAGGCGCTGGAGGGGATCACTGGTGTTTCCCTGCTGGAGCATGACGGAGAAGTAAATTTCTGAGATAAATAAAGCGGGGCTGCCCATAGGGCAGCCATAGGCAAAGAATCTCGCAGGCGGGATTCTTTTTTTCAGTGGAGCAGAGAATGGCAGGAAAAAGCATAAATCTGGCAAATTTGAAAAAAGCATACAGGTATTGCAGAAAAAATGGCGTGATGTCTGCATTTTATGCCAGCTTGGAACGTTTTTCCCAGGAAAAAGTCTCCTATGACAGGCGGGTGCTGACAGCTGAGGAGTTGGGGAGGCAGAAAAGTACTGTGTGGCAGCAGAAGGAGATATTCAGCATTTTAGTGCCGGCTTATGAGACAGCTCCTGTCCATTTCCATGAAATGATAGCTTCCGTTCTGGGACAGACCTATGAAGATTTTGAACTGATCATTGCAGATGCCAGTCCTTCGGATAAACTAAAGCAGGAAGTGGAATACTACCATGATGACAGACTCCGTTACATCCATTTGCCGGAAAATGGCGGAATTTCTGCAAATACAAATAAGGCTCTGGAAAAAGCAAGGGGAAGCTATATTGGATTGCTGGATCATGATGATACCCTGGAGTCAGATGCCTTGTACCGCATGATGGAAAAGATCAGGGACTGCAGAAGGCTGGGAAGTGAGCCGTGGGTGCTGTATTCCGATGAGGACAAGGGCAATGGAGAAATGTCGGAATATTATGAGCCCCATCGAAAGCTGGATTTTAATCTGGATCTGCTTCTGAGCAATAACTATATCTGTCATTTCCTTGTGATGAAAGCGCAGCTGATGAAAGAGCTGGGCTTTCGCAGCGCATATGACGGAGCTCAGGACCATGATCTGATGCTGCGGGCGGCGGCAAGGCTATGGAATGATACAGACAGGATCGTTCATGTGCCCTATGTGCTGTATCACTGGAGATGCCACAGGGGCTCTACTGCCGAAAATCCCCAGAGCAAGCTGTATGCGTATGAAGCAGGCAGACGGGCGGTAGAGGATTTCTGCAGAGAGCAGGGCTGGCAGGTCAGCGTGGAGCATACGAAGCATCTTGGGTTTTTCAGGGTAGTGTATGTGGGAGATGTGCTGGAACAGAGAGAAGATCTGGCAGCGGTAGGCGGCAGGATCCTTGCAGGCAGAAAAATTGCAGGAGGAGCTTATCAGGCTGATGGAACGATCCTTTATCAGGGACTGAACAGACATTTTAGCGGATATATGCACCGGGCAGTGCTGCAGCAGGATGTAGCAGCAGCAGACCTGGGAAAAATAAGGGTGCGCAAAGAGCTACAGCCTGTTTTAGAAGAGATACAAGTGCAGGAGGCTGACAGAAAAGCGGCAAGCCTGCAGTTCGGGAAAAAGGCTGCAGATTTAGGATACCGTATTTTGTGGGATCCATTTCTGAAGCTGTGACAATTTGAAAAAGCGGCTGTAGGACGAAAAAAATAAAGATAACTGAAAACAGCCATAAAGGACATAGGACAGATATCCCAATATGATAGAAACAACAGTAATAATACCAAATATAAACGGAATGAAGTATTTGCAGGCATGTCTGGATTCCCTGTATGCCTGTGAAAAGCAGTCATTTCCTGTCATTGTGGTAGACAACGGCTCTACTGACGGCAGTGTGGAGCTGATCCGGCAGCAGTTTCCCAGAACGGAGCTGATCTGCTTTCCGGAGAACAGAGGCTTCTGTGAAGCTGTAAATGCAGGAATACTTGCAGCAAAGACACCCTATGTGATCTTACTGAACAACGATATGACAGTAGCTCCTGGTTTTGTTTCTTATCTGACAGAATCCGTCAAGTCGGATGCAGGATTTTTTTCATCAGGGGCAAAGATCCTATCCATGCAACATCCGGAGCTGATAGATGATGCAGGAGATTACTACTGCGCACTGGGTTGGGCATTTGCCAGAGGCAAGGGAAAAAGCGCCCAGCGCTATCAAAGACCCTGTGAGGTGTTTGCTGCCTGCGCCGGAGCCGCGATCTACAGACGGGATCTGCTCTGTGAGCTGGGGCTTTTTGACGAGGCACATTTTGCCTATTTAGAGGATATGGATATCGGTTACCGGGCAAAGCTTTCTGGCTATCGTAATCGTTTTGAACCGCGGGCACAGGTATACCATGCCGGAAGTGCTACCTCTGGTTCAAGATATAATGAATTTAAGGTGCGGCTTTCTGCCAGAAACAGCGTGTATCTGATCGGTAAGAATATGCCTGCGCTGCAGATCCTGCTGAATCTTCCTTTTCTTTTGCTGGGCTTTTCTATCAAATATCTGTTTTTTGTACAGAAGGGCTTTGGCAGATTATATCTGAAAGGACTTTGGAAGGGTGTGCAACTGAGCCTGTCGGCAGAGGGCAGGAAGCGCCGGGTGACTTTTCGTCCCTGCCATATCCTGCGCTGTCTCAGGATAGAGGGAGAACTGCTGTATAATCTGCTTATTCCAAGAATTTTTTCTTTATAAAAAATTAAGTTGTACTTTTTGTAATAATATTGTAATATGTTATGTGGATAGGAGAGCCGGTGCGCTGTTATGATAAAGGATAATCAGAAATATTTTAACAGATTGAATCTGCTGATCGATGCTCTTATCGTGGCATGCTCCTATATGCTGGCATGGTACTTGAAATTTGAGAGCATATTTGCAACGAAGAAGCTGGGTGTAGGTGTTCTTGGTATGGAGATATACTTTTATGCCCTTTATTTTATTGTGCCGGGATATGTGCTCCTGTATTATATTTTTGATATGTATACGTCCAAGCGGACGGCGAGAAAAAAGTTTGAGGTATATGGAATCCTGAAAGCCAATACAACAGGTCTTTTACTGTTTATTGGTGCTTTGTACGTTGTGAATCAGCCCAATTTTTCCCGTACAATGATCCTGATCTTCTATGTCCTCAATGTGATCCTGACGGTGCTGAGCAGGCAGGTGCTGCGCAATGCCCTGCGGTATTTCAGAAGAAAAGGCTACAATCTTAAATATATCCTTTTAGTAGGCTATTCCAGGGCAGCAGAGGAGTACATTACAAGGATCAACGCAAATTCCCAGTGGGGCTATGTGGTACGGGGGATTTTGGATAACAGAGTACCGAGAGGTACTTTGTATAAGGGTGTGAAGGTGCTGGGCTCTATTGATAACCTGCCTATCATCCTGCCAGAAAATAAACTGGATGAAATTGCCATTACCTTATCTCTTGAGGATTATGGCATGCTGGAAAAAATTGTAGATTTATGTGAAAAGTCCGGTGTGCATACTAAATTCATACCGGATTATAACAGTCTGATACCCAGCAGACCTTATACAGAGGATCTGATGGGGCTGCCGGTGATCAATATCCGGTACGTGCCTCTGACCAATACCTTAAACTGGGTGTCGAAGCGGCTGGTGGATATTGTAGGTGCAGCAGTAGGGCTTGTGGTTGTTTCCCCGGTTATGCTGGTAACTGCCATTGCAGTAAAGGTATCCAGTCCGGGACCTGTCATTTTTAAGCAGGAGCGGATCGGTCTGCACAATAAGCCCTTTAAGATGTATAAGTTCCGTACCATGGAGCTGCAGAAGGAAGCGGCTGAGAAAAAGGCATGGACGGTGAAGGATGATCCCAGAGTGACAAGGGTGGGAAGATTTCTGCGAAAGACAAGTCTGGACGAGTTTCCCCAGCTGTATAATATCCTGAAGGGAGACATGAGTCTGGTAGGACCAAGACCGGAAAGACCTCTTTTTGTGGAAAAATTTAAAGAAGAGATCCCCCGTTATATGATCAAGCATCAAGTGCGTCCGGGACTGACCGGGTGGGCACAGATCAATGGCTACCGGGGAGATACTTCCATTCGGAAACGGATCGACTACGATATTTTCTATATAGAAAACTGGACGATGGGGCTGGATATTAAGATTTTGTTTTTAACGATTTTTAAGGGCTTCATCAATAAAAACGCATATTAATGGACATGCAAATGACAAGGGAGAATAGTTAAAATGTCAACAAAAAAAACAAAAACTTCCAAGAGCAAAAAGGCTTCTGCGAAAAAACGGGCGGCCAGAAGACGCAGGAGAACCATGCTTTTTGCTGCGGAGATTGTAATACTTGTGCTTATGCTGGGCTTTCTTTATACCGTTCTGAAAACAGAAAAAGTGGATAAGATCAAAATTGACGAAGAGACCATCGTCATGGAGATGAACGAAAAGGTAGAAGAAAACGAGGTAATGAAAGGCTATCGGAATATTGCACTCTTTGGCGTTGACTCCAGAGAAGGCTCTCTTGGCAAAGGGACAAGAAGTGATACCATTATTATCGCTTCTATCAATCAGGACACAGGGGACGTAAAGCTTTTGTCTGTTTTCCGTGATACCTATCTGAACCTTGGAAATGATACCTATAATAAATGTAATGCAGCATATGCAAAGGGCGGTCCGGAGCAGGCGATCACCATGCTGAATAAAAATCTGGACATGAACATTACCGATTATGTGACCGTAGGCTTTGACGGACTGATCGAGGTGATCGATGCCCTTGGCGGTGTGGATATTAATGTAACTGAGGCAGAGATCAGCCATTTAAATAACTATCAGATCAGTATGGTAGGTACCACTACAGACGGAAAGACCTTTACCGCAGTAGAAGGAAAGGACTATACACCTGTTGTCCATTCCGGTATGCAGACCTTAAATGGCTTACAGGCTACGGCTTACTGCCGTATCCGTTACATTGGAAATGATTTCCAGAGAGCACAGCGTCAGAGAGATGTGATCACAGCTATTTCTGAGAAAGCAAAGAAAGCCAATGTAGCCAAGCTCAATGATGTGGCAAACGGCGTTATGGACAATGTATCCACCTCTTTGGACATTAGTGAGATACTGGGTGTGCTGAAGGATCTTGGCAATTATGGCATTGTAGGAAATGATGGCTTCCCATTTGAAAAATATCGTACAACAGGCACAGTAGGGGGCAAGGGAAGCTGCGTGATCCCGCAGGATCTGGAACAGAATGTGAAAGAACTGCATAAATTCCTGTTTAATGAAAACGACTATGAGGTTTCCTCAGAGGTTCGGGAGTTCAGTGGAAAGATTGCATCTGATACAGGAAAATATGCCAATACAAAGGCAGAGGAATTTGCAGAAAAAGCAGATCAGGAGGATGCAGTTGCCTTAGCAGAATAAAGGGAAAGCATATAAATCGGAAGGGGCCGTATAACGGTCCCTTTTTATCAATATGAGCCTGATTTGCAGGAGGGAAAAATGGAAGCAACAGTGGATGTGATCATACCGACCTATAAGCCGGGGGCAGATTTTATTGCACTATTGGCTGCCTTACAGCAGCAGACTGTGAAGGTCGGTAAGATCATTGTTATGAATACGGAAGAAAAATATTTTGATAAGCTGAAATATGAGAATGCCTGTTTCAAGGAGTATCCCAACATAGAGATCCATCATTTCTCTGAACGGGAATTCGATCATGGAAATACCCGTAACAAGGGGGTTAAAAAATCAACGGCAGCCTATTTTGTGTGTATGACTCAGGATGCAGTCCCGGCAGATGCTTGTCTGTTTGAGAAGCTGCTGGAGCCGCTGATCAAAAAAGAGGCAGAGGTCAGCTATGCAAGACAGCTGCCAAAGGCAGACTGTGATGTGGTGGAAGGTTTTACCAAGGGCTTTAATTATCCTGAAAAATCCAGGATCAAAAGCATGGAGGATCTACAGGAGCTGGGAGTCAAGACCTTTTTCTGTTCCAATGCCTGTGCCGCTTACCGGCGCAGCACCTTTGATGAATTAGGGGGCTTTATCCGGCGTACGATTTTTAATGAGGACATGATCTACGCGGCAAAGGTGATCAAAAGCGGCAGGAAGATCGCTTATACAGCAGAGGCAAGGGTGCTCCACTCCCATAATTACACCTGGCAGCAAAATTTTCACCGGAATTTTGATCTGGGAGTTTCCCAGGCAGATCATCCTGAGGTGTTTCAGGGGATCAGATCGGAGTCTGAGGGCATAAAGCTGGTAAAAAGAACAGCACAGTATCTGAAGGAAACCGGAAATGGAAAGCTGCTTCTGCCTATGCTCTGGGGAAGCGGCTGGAAGTTTTTAGGCTATAAGCTGGGCAGGGGGTATCAAAAGCTCCCCGGCTGGCTGGTCACAAAATGCAGTATGAACCGTAATTATTGGCATAAAACGCCGGAAAGGTAAAAACAATGTGTGGTATTGTAGGATATATTGGAAAAAAGCAGGCAGCACCTATTATTCTGGACGGACTTTCCAAGCTGGAGTATCGGGGGTATGATTCTGCAGGAATGGCAGTATTTGATGGAAAGAAGGTAAATATTACCAAAGCAGTGGGCAGATTAAAGGTGTTAGAGGAACTGACCCATGGCGGAGCCACCATGCCGGGAACGGTAGGGATCGGACATACCAGATGGGCTACTCATGGAATCCCCAATGATGTAAATTCCCACCCCCATTTTAACAAGGATAAAACGATTACAGTTGTACATAACGGAATTATTGAAAATTATATTCCGCTGCGCAATAAGCTGACCAAAAAGGGCTATGAATTTGTCTCTGAAACAGATACAGAGGTTGTGGCACAGATGCTGGACTATTATTATAATGGAAATCCTCTGGAGACGATCTTGAAGGTGCTGCACCGTATTGAAGGCTCTTATGCGCTGGGGATGATGTTCAGCGATCATCCCGGAGAGATCTTTGCAGCAAGAAAGGGCAGTCCGCTGATCGTAGGACAGAATGAGGACGGCTGCTTTATTGCTTCAGATGTGCCGGCGATCCTTCGGTATACCAGAAATGTATACTTTGTAGAGGAACAGGAGGTAGTCCGCCTTAGAGAGGATCACATGCATTTCTATACCATGGATGAGGAGGAAATAAAGAAAGAGCCTACAACCATCGAATGGGATGCAGATGCGGCAGAAAAAGCAGGCTATGAGCATTTTATGTTAAAGGAGATGTATGAGCAGCCGAAAACGGTAACAGATACCCTGCTTCCCCGAATTAAAAAGGATAAAATAGAGATCGAAGAGCTGGGCTTAAAGGACGAGGAGCTAAAAAAGATACGCAAGATTCATATTGTGGCATGCGGCTCCGCTTATCATGCCGGTGTGACCGGAAAATATGTGCTGGAGGGACTTGCCAGAATCCCGGTGGAGGTGGATCTGGCATCAGAGTTCCGCTATCGTGACCCGATCCTGGAGGAGGGAGCGATGGTAATAGCCATCAGCCAGTCTGGAGAAACAGCAGATACCCTTGCTGCCATCCGGGAAGCAAAGAAAAGGGGTTTTCAGGTGTTAGGGATCGTCAATGTGGTAGGCAGCTCTATCGCAAGAGAAGCGGATAATGTGATGTATACCTGGGCAGGACCGGAAATAGCAGTGGCGACCACAAAGGCGTATAGCGCCCAGCTGATCGCTTTATATCTGCTGGCAATGAAGTTTGCAGACGTGAAGGGAACACTGGAGGAAAAGACTTATCAGCAGCTGCTGAAGGATCTGCGCCGTCTGCCGGATCAGATCGAGCTGCTATTAAACAATAAAGAAAAGATTCAGCATTTTGCCAACCGGTATATCGGTGCCAGAGATGTATTTTTCATTGGACGGGGCATTGATTATGCCATTTCTTTAGAAGCATCCCTGAAGCTGAAGGAGATTTCCTATATTCATTCTGAGGCGTATGCAGCAGGAGAATTAAAGCATGGAACGATTTCCCTGATCGAGGAAGGGACATTGGTGGCAGCCGTTTCCACTCAGCCTATGCTGTACCAGAAAACCATCAGCAATATGGTGGAGGTAAAGGCAAGAGGTGCCTTTTTGCTTGCCGTGACCAATGCAGGAAATAAAGAGATAGAAAAGGTTTCCGATTATACCATCTATATCCCGGAAACCAATCCTTATTTTACCAATTCGCTGGCGATCATTCCCCTGCAGCTGTTTGGCTATTATGTGGCCCTTGGCAGAGGCTGTGATGTGGATAAACCAAGGAATCTGGCAAAGTCCGTAACGGTGGAGTGATCTTATTTGCCGGCTAGTAAATCCCTGTGATCTGGACGGGCTTTCCGTTCTGGCTCTGGAAGCGCCAGATAGAATGTCCCGGCAGCCGGTGCTCCGTAAGATAGTAGCTTTGGTCAAAGGAAGAAATGTAATAGGGAGTACCGCCGCCTATGAAGAGGTGATACACGTCTTCATAATCAGAGGCAGCCAGAGTATGCAGATCTTTGGTGCGCAGGATGGTGGCGGCAGACTGATCACCGGCACTGTCTGTGGAAACAGTGATATAGTAATAACCATCAATCAAGGATATCTGGATCATGCCGGAGATTTCCTCCGGCACAGGATATTCTTCTTTTATTGCAAAGGAGTCAAGATCAGCCCTGATGATGGAAGAATTTCCGGAAACAAAATAGATGTCTTTCCCGATAATGGTAAAGGAACGCACATAAACACCGTTCAGGGAAGGGATCTGTCGTATTTCGCTGAGAAAGACCCGGCTGGAGTCCTCTTCTCTGTAAAAGAGATACATTTCTCCGGTCATAGAGCTCCAGACATAAAAGCAGTGGTCTGCTTCGTGATAGACCACATAGTGAGGGCGGATGCCGATCTGGGAAAAGGTCTGGGTATGTACAAAGCCATTGCTTCCTTTTTCAAAGATCAGGAGCCGGTTGTTTTCTGTATCATCTGCCAGATAGACCACACCATCGCTGGCAAGAGTATGTCCTTTGCTGAGTTGGTCGGTCATAACGTTCCATTCGTATAAGGGACGTGTCAGGGAATCCGAATAAATGATCTGATCATGATAACAGTCTACGATAAAATAAGTGTCATCGATTTTTGTGATCTGAGTCGGCACACTCAGATCGGCATAGGGATTCTGAGCTGGCACGGTATCCTCAGGCAGAGGGCCTGCTTCTGAAAAGGCTTTCTCTGTTTCGGAAAGGCGCAGCACAGGAAGCGGCTGATCTTGCCGTATAAAAATAAAAATACTGCCTGCGGCTATGAGAAAAAGCAGCAAAAGGATGCTGCAGGAAGATAAAAATCTGAATTTGTTTTTCTGATACATAGGATAGCTCCCTCCATGCATGAGCAGTATAGCATTTTTGCAGGCTGGGCGCAAGAAAGAGAAAGAGGCGATAGAGGAGTATGAAAGAAAAATTGCGGGCAGGAATGCCTTTTCTGGGCTTTTGGATCAGTCCTGTACTTACATTTCTGCTGACAGAATGGTATACCCATAATCCTTTTACAGATATGAAAGGGCTTCCATGGCTGCTGAATCTGCTGTTGTACTGGCTGATAGCCGGACTGCTTTTGTTTTTGACAGGTCGGCTGCGGATGGCACTGAGGCTTCAAAGTGTTTTCTTTATGGTTGCCGGACTGGCAAATTATTATGTGATCGCATTCAGAGATTCTCCTATTTTACCCTGGGATATCTTTTCCCTGGGCACGGCAGCTTCCGTAGCTGATAATTTCAGCTATGCGCTGCCTGTCAGAGTCTGGCTGGTGCTTGCAGGCTTTGTGCTGCTTTTTGCATTGCAGCAGCTTTTTGCGTACAGGCTCAGACAAAAAAGCACCAGGATAGTGGGCACTGTGGCAATGCTGGGAGCACTTTGGGCATTTGGCTCCTTTTTGCAGCAGGAGGATGCTGTGGCAGCCATGAGGCTGTATGATAAAATGTTTACTCCGGGTGTTGTGCAGAAAAGAAACGGTCTGGCAGGCGCTTTTACCATGGAGCTGAAATATCTGAGAGTAGAAAGACCCGCAGGCTATGATGCCGAAGAATGTGCCGGGCTGCTGAAGGCCTGTCAGGAAAAGGAAAGCGCCGGTAAAGACGCTTCTGAAAAGCCGCCTCATATCATCGTGATCATGGACGAAGCCTTTGCGGATATGTCTTATCTGGGAGAGTTTTCTGCAAGCAGAGAGTATCTGCCCTTTTTTAACAGTCTGCTGGGAACGGAGAATACCATCAGCGGCAGGCTGCATGTTTCTGTACTGGGCGGTAATACTGCCAATACAGAGTTTGAATTTTTAACGGGAAACACCATGGCATTCATGCCCACAGGCAGCATTCCATACCAGCAGTTTATCCGGGGAAGGATGCCCTCCCTTGCTTCCTGGCTGAGCGACTGTGGCTATCATACGATGGCAATGCACCCTTATTATGAAACAGGCTGGAGCAGAAATCAGGTATATCCCTGGATGGGATTTGAGGAGCTGAGGTTCATTGATGCTTATGAAGGAGCAGAATACGTGCGCAAGTATGTCAGTGATCGATCTGATTTTGAACTGCTGATCCGGGAATATGAGCAGAGAAGATCAGAGCAGCCCCTGTTCCTATTTAACGTTACCATGCAGAACCATGGGGGATATGGACAGGAATTTGAGAACTTCACACCTGGCATTACCGTGGAGGGGATAAAATCACAGCCGTTATCTAATTATCTTTCCTTGATCTCTCTGACAGATGAAGCCCTGCAGGAGCTGATCACCTATTTTGCGCAGGAGGAGGAAAAGGTACTTCTTGTATTTTTTGGAGATCATCAGCCTAATGATACGGTGGCGCTGCCGATCTGGAAGCAGCAGGGACTTACTTTGGAAGAACTGACAAAGGAGCAGGAGGCACTGCGTTATCAGGTTCCTTTTCTGATCTGGGCAAATTATGATATAGAAGAAAAACAGGATGTGGATACAAGTGCAAATTTTCTGGCGCTGGAGGTGCTGCGTCAGGCGAAGCTGCCGATAGGGGGCTACTATGGATACTTAGAGGAGCTGACAAAGGAGTATCCGGTGATCAGTACAAAGCAGGTGCTGACCAGGGAGAAAAAGGCGCTTACAGAGGAAGAGAGAGAAGCTGATGAAGCATTGCTGAAGTATCAAAGGCTGCAATATTATCAAATGTTTGATGCAAGGAGCTGAAAAAAGCATGGAGCAAAAAAAGAGACCGCTTCTGCTGGCATTTTGTATTCCGGTGGTTCTGATGACTGCTGTCATTTTCTATAAAGGCATCTATCCCTTTGGGGATAACTGCTTTTTGCGTGTGGATCTGTATAATCAGTATATGCCCTTTTTTATGGAGCTTCGCAGAAAGCTGCAGGAAGGAGGCGGCCTGCTTTTTTCCTGGCATGCCGGTCTGGGCGCAAATTATATGGCATTGTATGCATATTATCTGGCAAGTCCTGTGAACTGGCTGTTATTTTTGTGCCCGGAAGCCTTTGTGATCGAGTTTATGACAGGACTGATCGTGATAAAAACCGGGCTGTGCGGTGTAAGCTTTGCCTGGTATCTGAAAAGGCATTTTCAGACAAACACCTATGCGATCTCACTGTTTGCTGTTTTTTATGCGCTTTCCGGGTATCTTTGTGCTTATAACTGGAACATCATGTGGCTGGATGGTGTGATCCTTGCACCGGTGATCGTACTGGGGCTGGAGGAGCTGGTAGCGGAGAAAAAGCCCTTTTTGTTCTGCGGCGCGCTGGGGGCATCGATTCTGACAAATTATTATATTTCCATACCAATCTGTATTTTTCTGGTGCTTTATCTGGGCATATTACTGCTTCCTCTTTCGTGGAAGGAAAGGGGAAGCAGTCTTAGACGCTTTTGTGTTTATTTGCTGCTGGCGGTAGGACTTTCTGCTGTTTTGCTGCTGCCTGCTGCTATGGCACTGAAGAGTAACGGCGCAGGATCAGCTGCTTTTCCGACAAAAATTAAATTTTATTTTAATATATTGGATGTGCTGGCACGACATTGCATGAATATAAAGACGGAGCTGCGAAGTGCGCACTGGCCCAATCTTTATTGTGGCTCACTTGTATTTCTGCTGTTGCCTCTTTATGTCTGCTGCAAACAGAAAAGCTGGAGAGAAAAGCTGCCAAGGCTTCTTCTGCTCGCTTTTTTCTATCTGAGCTTTTCTGTCAATATTCTGGATTTTTGCTGGCATGGCTTCCGTTATCCTAACAGCCTGCCGGCAAGGCAGTCATTTCTGGCAGTATTCCTTGTGCTGGTACTGTGTTTTGAGGGGTATCTGCATTTTGGAGAATATTCCGGCGCTTGTCTGATGAGAATTGCAGGCGGTGCTCTTTTGTTTCTTTTGCTGTGCAGCTGCTGTGCAAAGCAGGAGAAATTTACAGAAACAGGCTTTGTATTTACCATGCTGTATCTGGTGCTGGAGCTTTTGCTGCTTTACTGGTATAGGGAGAAGTGCCTGAAAAAAAATCTTGCGCAGCTTTTGCTGGTGTGCATGGTCATGCTGGAGGCGGCTGTCAATCTGTCAGGAACCAGCATTGCCACTACAAATCGCAGCAGATATCTGCAGGATTATAAGGCAAACCAGAGACTGCTTTCTTCTGTAAAAGCAGAAGAAAAGGATTTTTTCCGGGTGGAGGAGCAGTGCCGTATGACAAAAAATGACGGCATGCTGGGAAATTTTCCTACGGCAACCTTTTTTTCTTCCACAGTAAATGCAAGGATGACACATTTATACAAACGCTTGGGAATGAGCTCCAGCAAGGTATTTTACAGTCATGACGGAGCAACTCCCCTTGCATCGGCCTTATTGTCAGTGCGCTATCTGATCTCTGAGGAAGAGGAAGGTGCATCTTATGGCTTTGCAGAGGAAGAGGAAGGTGGATTTTACCGCTTTATAAAACAGGAGCAGGGGAAAAGACTGTATCAGTATACCCATACGCTGCCCCTTGGCTTTGGAGTTTTGGATGATCTGTCAGAAAAATGGGACAGAGAGACGGGAAATCCCATGGATGTGCAGAATAGTCTGGCAGAGGCACTGGGAATATCAAAGGCGCTGTTTAAGCCTGTTTTATCCTATGAAAAGGATGAAAAGATCTATACAGAAATCACGGAGGATGGCTTTTATTATGCCTATCCTGAAAAATGCAGCAACAGAAATATCAAGGCGGTATGGAGTGAGCGTGAAAAAGCAGGGGAAGCGTATGAAAGAGTCTATGAAAAGGTGTATTATCCCCATGCTCTGGAGCTTGGCTGGTGCAAGGCAGGCGAGAAGCTGGTATTTAGCCGGAATGGGGAAAAAAGAAGCAGCGAAAGAGCCCTGGAGGTTTCTGTCTACCGGATGGATCAGAAGGTATTGGAAGAAATGCTGCAGCAGCTGGGAAGTATGCCCATGGAGCTTGTGTATATGACAGATACCCATGTGACCGGCAGGATAGATATGAAGGCTGCAGGGATGCTTGCTACCTCCATTCCGGATGAAGCTGGCTGGAGAGTGCTGGTGGATGGAAAAGAGGAGGAGATCACTGCCTTTGCAGATGCAATGCTGGGAGTGAAGCTGGAAAAGGGATCACACAGGGTAGAATTTATCTATACACCGCCCGGCCTGTACGCCGGAGCGGCGGTTAGTGCTTTCAGTCTTGCTGCTTTTCTGCTGCTGTATCAAAGGCATCGGATGTGCCAGGAAGCAGCGCACAAAGCCAGAACAGCGGAAGGGTAAGAAGCAGGGAATAGGCGTAGCGGAACTCATTATAAACCGGAGTTGCCAGAAACAGGGTTGCCATGATCGCGGCATTGGGCAAAAAGACGATCAGCAGCCGCCTGCCGCTTTTTAACAGGACAGCACCGGCTAACAGGATGCAGAGCCAGAACATGGCACCTAAGCTGAACAGCAGACCATAAACGGGAACCATATCTGGCAGCTTAAAAACGATCTCCTTGATCTTGATGGTCAGAGGGCTGTGGAGCAGAGGTCTTGCCGTCAGTTCATAGGGATTCGGAGCGATCCTTTCATCAGAGCCGATCAGATTGGGGACATCAGGATACCAGTAGCCCTTTGTAGCATCAATATAGCCTCTGAGGTAGGCACCGGGATGGGATGCTCCAAAGCGAAGCCATAGCTTGAGATACTCAGCCTTATGCGCCTGAAGAAAAGCCTGATCGCCCTGCCGGATCAGATTTTTCATATGATCTGAGCAGAAGGACTGATAGGTGTCAGGGATCTGAGAGGTGTCCATAATGAGATTCCACATAGAGTCATCTGCTTCGCTGACCGGCTCGCCATCGGCATATACTCTTGCCATCAGCTGAATGGGGATGGAGAGGGATTCCACAAAGTCAGAGGAAGCGACCTGACTGGCATTTAAAACGGGTCCCTTTACAGTCAGTACGGCAAGCAGAATGATCCCATTTAAAATAAGCTGCTGCTTAAGCTCCCTGCGAAAAGCGAAAAAGAGGAAGGGAAGAGTAAGCAGAAATGCATAAAAGCCATTGGAACGCAGCAGACACATACTGAAGCCGGAAATAAGGTAAAGAATTCTGGTCCGGCTGGTAACTGGAAAGCCTGCATGGGCAGAATGCATGAGAAAACGGAAGATAACAGTGGAAAACAGCAGTACCATGCCGCTGAATAAGATATCCTTCCACATAGTTACCATATAGATGCCGTTGTAGGGCAGCAGAGCGTAAAAGACAAGCACGATGAGGCAGAGACTGCACTTTAGCTTCAGCCCCAGAAGGGTATCCATCAGATAGGCAAAAACGGCAGCCATGACCAGCATCTGAAACAGGGTATAAAAACCAAGACCGAGAATGGCATCTCCGGCAAGGGTCATGCCCAGTTGGTAAAACAGACGGATCAGCTGGGTATGGACCCAGGGATGGTGATTGCTCATGGGAAGTGCCCCGATGATCTGACCGTACTGATTTAAGCTGTCTACTGTCATAATGCCTGGATAGTTGGTAAGCAGGTAGGGCAGCCAGCAGATCAGGCAAAGGAAAAAGGAAATGACAGGAAGCCTATTATATAATCTGGATTTAATTTCCCTGTCTTTGTAAAAGACAGAAAGGTCTGTGATCCACAAAAAGAAGGAAAACAGCAGTGCGCCAAAGAGCAAAAACAGCCCGGCAGCAATTATAAGCAGATGTCCTGCCTGAAACAAAGGGCTGTTAAGCCCATTTAACAGAGCCTGATAATCTGCACACAAATAAAGCAGCGTAAAGATGCCAGATATAATAGCGGATGTTATTTTATATTTACCGGTGGCATGGACTGCCTTTTCCCAGGTAAGCAGCTGTCTGCCAAGAAGCAGATAAAAGAGGAACAGCAGACCGCCGAACAGATGAAAGGTGCTCAGTCTGCAGGCGCGGACGGATGCCCAGGCGGAAAGAAAAGCAGCGATCCACAGAAAGCCATTGCCAGTTTGTTTGGTTTGATCGATTCGATTCATAAGATGAACTCCTGTCCTATTTTGTTAAAGCTCTATAGGAAAAGAGTAAAATATGGAAAGGATGATGTCAATGAGAAACTTGTTGATTGCAATAGAGAGAAAAATTTGTTAGTATGGGATTTGTTAGTAGAAATGCTGAGATTACAGCAGCCAGGAGGGGAAAATAATGAGCTGGGAAGCAAATGTCAGACGGGTAGTACCCTATACGCCGGGAGAGCAGCCCAAAAGACGCGATATCATAAAATTAAATACAAATGAAAATCCATATCCACCAGCACCGGAGGTTGTAAGAATCCTAAATGAGATAGAGCCGGCGGCGTACAGCCTGTATCCTGATCCGGAGGCAGGAAACCTGCGGCAGGTGCTGGCAGATTACCACGGATTGTCAAAGGAGCAGGTATTTGTAGGCGTAGGCTCGGATGATGTGCTGTCAATGGCATTTCTGACCTTTTTTAACAGTGACAAGCCTATTCTGTTTCCGGATATTACCTATTCCTTCTATTCTGTATGGGCAGAGCTTTACCGGATACCCTATGTAACGAAGGCGGTAAAAGAGGATTTTTCCATAGACCCGGCAGATTATGCCGTTGAAAACGGCGGTGTTATCTTCCCTAATCCCAATGCACCGACAGGCGTGCTGGAAAGTCTTGCCACAGTAGAGACGATCCTTAAAGCAAACAGGGATGTGGTGGTGATCCTGGATGAAGCATACATTGATTTTGGCGGAGAAAGTGCCTTGTCTCTGCTGGATGATTATGATAATCTGCTGGTGGTGCGTACCTTTTCAAAATCCAGAGCAATGGCAGGAATGCGGATCGGATATGCTATGGGAAGTAAGAAAATGATCTCTTACTTAAGCGATGCCAAATTCTCTTTCAACTCTTATACAATGAATCTGCCTTCCCTGCGGACAGGAGTGGCAAGTGTGGCAGATGATGCTTACTTTAAGGAAAGGCTCAGAATGGTGATCGAAACAAGGGAATGGACAAAGGCAGAGCTTTCCAGACTTGGATTTGTATTCCCGGATTCAAAGAGCAATTTTGTTTTTGCCGCCCACAAAACCATTCCGGCAAAGGAGCTGTTTGAGGAGCTTAAAGGAGCTGGTATTTATGTCAGATATTTTGACAAGCCAAGAATCCATAATTATTTAAGGATCAGCATTGGAACGAAAGAGGAAATGCAGAAGCTGGTTGCATTTTTGGAACAATATATCAAAGATAGAAAATAGGAGAAGAGGATGGAAAGCTTAGTCATATGGTTTACAGAAACGTTAGGAGCGTATATTTCAAGGGAGCTGGTAGTTTTTATTATTTCCATGATCCCTATACTGGAGCTGAGAGGGGGTCTGATCGCAGCTTCCCTGCTGCAGATACCCATTACAACGGCTGTGCCGTTATGCATTCTTGGGAATGTGATCCCGGTGCCCTTTATCCTGCTGTTTATCCGGCAGATCTTTAAGGTGCTGAGAAACGTCAGAGGCATCGGAAGGATCATCGAAAAGCTGGAAAAGCGTGCCCTGGGCAAAAGCGACAGCATTAAAAACTATGAATTCTGGGGACTGGTCATTTTCGTAGGCGTTCCCCTGCCCGGTACCGGAGCATGGACAGGCTCTTTGATTGCGGCACTTTTAGAGGTTGATTTTAAGAAAGCGATCCTTGCAGTATTTCTCGGGATCATCATGGCAACTGTGATCATGTCCGTGGTATCCTATGGACTGATCGGAGCACTGATCGGATAAAAGGATAAAGCAGATAGCAAATAAGGAAGCAATATGGAAGCATACACAGATTTTGCAGGAGTCTATGATATTTTTATGGATGAGACTCCCTATGAAAAATGGCGGGATACCGTGCTTGCAGTGCTGGAAAAATATCACATTCCTAAGGATCTGGTGCTGGAGCTGGGCTGCGGCACCGGTACGATGACAGAACTGCTGGCTGAGGCAGGCTATAATATGATCGGCATTGATAATGCACAGGAAATGTTAAATCGTGCTATAATAAAACGCGACCAATCCGGACATGATATTTTATATCTGTGTCAGGATATGCGGGAGTTTGAACTGTACGGAACGGTAAAGGCAGTGATCAGTCTGTGTGACAGTATAAACTATATTCTGATGCCTGAGGAGCTGGAACGGGTATTTTCTCTGGTAAACAATTATCTGGATCCAGAAGGCATCTTCTTTTTTGATTTTAATACAGACTACAAATACCGGGAAGTGATCGGAGAGACTGTGATCGCGGAAAACCGGGAGGAAGGCAGCTTTATCTGGGAAAACTATTTTCATGAAGAGGAATGCATCAATGAATATGATGTGACGGTATTTGTAAAGGAAGAAGAGGACAGATACCGGAAATTTACAGAAACCCATTATCAGAGGGGTTATACACTGGAAGAGATCCAGATGCTGCTGGAGCGGGCAGGCATGATATTTTTAGAGGCAGTGGATGCAGATACTGAGGGCGAGGTAACTGCTACCAGTGAAAGGATCTATGTAACTGCCCGGGAAAGAGGGAAAACAAATGAGTGATTATATTGTCCGGGCAACGGCAGCAGATGCCCAGGTTCGTGCTTTTGCGGCAACCACCAGAGAACTGACAGAGGAAGCAAGAAAAAGACATGATACCAGTCCTGTGGCAACAGCAGCCCTTGGCCGTCTGATGACGGCAGGCTGTATGATGGGCAGCATGCTAAAGGGCGAGAAGGATATGCTGACCTTGCAGATCAGCGGAGATGGCCCGATCAGGGGGCTGACAGTAACGGCAGATGCATCAGGCAGAGTCAAGGGATATGTGCAGCATCCCAAGGTAATGCTCCCTCCAAGTGCAGCAGGCAAGCTGGATGTAGGCGGCAGTATCGGAAAAGGCATGCTCAGTGTGATCAAGGATATGGGAATGAAAGAGCCTTATGTGGGGCAGACTGTTTTGCAGACGGGAGAGATCGCAGAGGATCTGACCTATTATTTTGCCACCTCCGAGCAGATCCCCTCCAGCGTAGGACTGGGTGTACTGATGAATAAGGACAATACGGTAAAACAGGCAGGGGGATTTATCATTCAGCTGATGCCCTTTGCGTCAGAAGAGGTTTTAGAGAGGCTGGAGAAAAATCTTCAAAAAATAACATCCGTTACTTCAATGCTGGATGCAGGCTACAGCCCAGAAATGCTTCTGGAGCAGGTGCTGGAGGGCTTGTCACTGGAGATCACAGACAGACATCCGGCACAGTTTTTCTGTAACTGTGAAAAGAAAAGGGTGGAAAAAGCCATTATCAGTATTGGGAAAAAAGAAATTCAGGAAATGATAGCTGAGGAAAAGCCGATCACGGTAAACTGTCATTTCTGCAATACCGATTATACATTTGAAGTAGATGAGTTAAAGGATATTTTGAAAAAGGCGGTGCGGTAATGGAGCATGGTTTTATCAAGGTAGCAGCTATAAGTCCCAGGATCAGAGTAGCAGATCCTGCATATAACAGGGAACTGATCTGTCAGAGTATCAGGGAAGCCTTTGGGCAGGGGGCAAAGATACTGGTATTTCCAGAGCTTTGTCTGACAGGCTATACCTGTCAGGATCTGTTCTGGCAGGAAAGACTGCTGACAGAGGCAAAACAGCAGCTGGAAAATATCGTTGCTTATACCGAAGGCTATGACGGACTGATCTTTGTAGGACTTCCTTTTGAAAAGGGCGGAAAGCTCTATAATGCAGCAGCAGTTATCTCCGATGGAAAGCTGCTTGCCATGATCCCTAAAAAACACATTCCCAATTATGGGGAATTTTATGAGGCAAGGCATTTTACACCGGGAAATGAAAAAGCAGAGTATTTTTTGTGGGAGGATGAGCAGATTCCCTTTGGAACGGATATCCTGTTTCGCTCTGCCCAGCTGCCGGGACTTACGGTAGGCTGTGAGATCTGTGAGGATCTGTGGGCAGCCCAGACACCTGGCACAGCCCATGCACTGGCAGGCGCTACGGTGCTTGTAAATCTGTCTGCCTCCAATGCAACCGTAGGAAAAGCGGCTTATCGTCAGATGCTTGTGAAAGCGACAAGTGCCAGACTGATGTGCGGTTATATATATTGCAGTGCAGGAGAAGGTGAATCCACTCAGGATCTGGTATTCTCCGGTCATAATATCATTGCAGAAAATGGCAGCATACTGGCAGAGGCAGGTCAGTTTACCTGTGAAAGCGTTTATGGAGAGCTGGATATCCAGTGCCTGTGCAGCGAAAGACGGAGGATAAATACCTGGCCGGCGGCAAAAACAGAAGGGTATCAGATCATTCCCTTCCAGCTGGAGCCGGAGAAGACAGAACTGACAAGGACAGTAAGCAGTATGCCCTTTGTACCGGAAGACTCTAAGGAACGGAGAAGCCGGTGCGAAGAGATCCTTTCCATTCAGGCATACGGATTAAAAAAGCGTTATGAGCATACTGGCTGCAGATCAGCAGTGATCGGGATTTCCGGCGGCCTGGATTCCACACTGGCACTGCTGGTAACTGTGCGTGCCTTTGATCTGATCGGACTGGAGAGAAAAAATATACTGGCAGTAACGATGCCCTGCTTTGGGACAACCGACAGAACCTATGAAAATGCCTGCAAGCTGGCAGAAACACTGGGACTGACTCTGGAAGAGGTTGATATCAGAGAAGCTGTTCTGAAGCATTTTCAGGATATTGGACATGAGGAAGCGGTACATGATGTAACCTATGAAAATAGTCAGGCGAGAGAGCGTACACAGGTGCTGATGGACATTGCCAACCGGGAGAACGGTCTGGTCATCGGTACAGGCGATATGTCTGAGCTGGCACTGGGCTGGGCGACCTACAATGGGGATCATATGTCCATGTATGGAGTGAATGCAGGCGTTCCCAAAACCCTTGTCCGCCATCTGGTAAGCTATTATGCAGATACCTGCGGCAGCAAGGAGCTGGAAAAGGTGCTGCGGGATGTGCTGGATACGCCGGTAAGCCCGGAGCTTCTGCCTCCTGTGGAAGGTGAGATTTCCCAGAAGACAGAAGATCTGGTAGGACCCTACCAGCTGCACGATTTCTTTTTGTACTATGTACTTCGCTTTGGCTTTTCACCTGCCAAGATATACAGACTTGCCCAAAAGAGCTTTGCAGGCACGTACCCGGATGAGGTGATCTTAAAATGGCTGCGCACCTTTTTTCGCAGATTTTTTACCCAGCAGTTCAAACGCTCCTGCCTGCCTGATGGACCCAAGGTAGGAAGCGTAGCAGTTTCTCCAAGGGGAGATCTGCGTATGCCCTCAGATGCCTGCATGAGCGCATGGCAGAGGGAGCTGGAGCTCCTTTCCTAGGAGAATAAGTGCAGTGTTATCTGTAGGTAGTGTCTTTTGAAAGGTCTGCATTGACAGAGGCAGCTTTTTCCAGTGACTGGGAAATCGCGTCCAGAAGCAGCTGGGAGGTATATCTGTTGTCATCTGAATATGTGATTCCTTCCAGAGACTGATTGGTTTCGATCTGCTGTGCCAGCTCATCGAAGGAGGGCTCAATGAGAGGATACATGGTAGTGACAGCTTCGTCCAGAGTATGAAGCTGTAAGGAATTGATGTGATTTTCGTCTACCACGACTTCAATATCCACCGTGCTTCCTCCAAGCTGGATAGAGGTGGTATAAATACCGGGCACATAGGCATTTTCTGACTGGGCTGGTGTGGACTCTGATTTGCTGCCTGGCAGAAACATAATGACGAGCAGCACGATAAAAAGGATGCCCAGCACAAGAAAGATTCCGGTATACAGCAGTTCCTTCAGATGAAGGACAACAATTTTAGTTCTGGAGCTCATAAAATATCCCCGTTTCCATTTCTTTTATACAATGTATTAGAGGAGTAAGGGGAATATGCCAGAAATGCCGGTATTGACAAAAACACAGAAGGATTGCTATTATAAAAAAAGGACGAGGGTGTTCTTACGTGGGTAAGAGCGCCCTTTTTCGTTCTTTTATAGGAGATAAAAGTATTCCATGCAGAGCATACATCTGGCGGAGAAGAGATCAGCAGACGGAAAATCGGATGAAATCATAATAAGAAAGGATGAGAATATGAAGCGGTATACGAGACAGGACATTGTCAGACTGGTACAGGAGGAGGATGTTGAATTTATCCGCCTGCAGTTTACGGACATTTTAGGAACATTGAAAAATATAGCGATCACCTGCGGACAGCTGGAAAAGGCACTGGACAACCGGTATCTGTTTGATGCCTCTCCGATTCAGGGATTGGGAAAAAAGAGACAGATGGATCTGTATCTGCATCCCGATTACGACACCTTTGAGATCTTTCCATGGCGTCCCCAGCACGGCAAGGTTGCCAGACTGCTCTGCGATATCTGCTATGCAGATGGGACACCCTATGAAGCAGATCCCAGATACATATTGAAAAAAGTAATAGCGCAGGCTGCAGAAATGGGATACCAGCTGGAGGCAGGACCGGAGTGCGAATTTTTCCTGTTCCACTGTGATGAAAATGGACTGCCCACTACCCTGACTCATGAACAGGCAGGCTATTTTGATGTGAGCCCACTTGATCTGGGAGAAAATGCAAGGCGTGATATCGTAATGATGCTGGAGGATATGGGCTTTGAGATCGAGGCATCCTACCATGAGTCTGCCCCGGCACAGCATGAGGTGGATTTCAGGCGTGACGAAGCGTTAAAGACAGCAGACAACATCATGACCTTTAAGCTGGCAGTCAAAAGCATAGCAAAAAGGCATGGACTTCATGCTACCTTTATGCCCAAGCCGAAATATGGGGTAGATGGTTCAGGTATGCATCTGAACATGGCGATCTTAAAGGATGGGAAAAATATATTCAGCCAAGGGGCTGATGGACAGAGCCCCAGCAGGGAAGCCCTTTACTTTATTGGCGGTATTATGGCACATATCAAGGGAATGACGGCGATCACCAATCCTCTGGTCAATTCCTATAAACGGATCGTATCCGGCTATGAGGCTCCGGTGTATGTTACCTGGAGCTATGGAGACAGGAGGCAGATGATCAGAACAGTACAGGATAAGGACGGCAGCTGGAGGATCGAGCTGCGTTCTCCCGATTCTGCAGCAAATCCCTATCTGGCACTGGCGCTTTGCCTGAGTGCAGGTCTGGAGGGAATGAAAAAACAGCTGATGCCGCCGGAGAGCATGGATTGTGAGCTGTCAGCACTAACCAGAAGGGAAAAGGAAGAAAAGGGCATTGAGGAAATTCCGGCTACCTTGCTGGAAGCACTGCAGGAAATGAAAAAGGATCCGCTGATAAAAGAGGTTCTGGGAGAATATGCATATGAAACCTATCTGGAGCTGAAAAAACAGGAATGGGATGAATATAAGGCACAGATCAGTGAATGGGAGCTGGGGCAGTATCTGAACCGGTATTAAGGCACACAGGCAGGAGAAGGAAAGAACATAAGAGGAGGTGACACCGGTGATCAGCATTATAGTGGCGTTTTCTAAAATAGAAAATGCCAAAAACGTAAAAAATATTCTGGTACGCAGCGGACATCCGGTGCTCGCTCTATGTTCTACTGGTGCGCAGACCATCAGTCAGGCAGACACTTTAAACGGCGGAATACTGATATGCGGGTACAGATTTCCCGATATGGTTTTTTCACAGCTTAGGGAAAATCTGCCGGATGGTTTTGAAATACTGCTTATGGCATCGGAAAGTCTGCTGGAGGAGTGTGCAGGCAGCGGTGTGGTAGGGCTTGCCATGCCGCTGAAGGTGCATGAGCTTGTTGACACGGTAGATATGATGGTGCAGAATATGGAGAGAAGGCGCAGATGCCAGAGGGCTGCTCCAAGAAAGAAAAATGAAAGGGAACGGGCAGTCATAGAAGAGGCAAAGGCACTTTTGATCCAGAGAAATCATATGACAGAAGAGGAAGCGCACAGATATATCCAGAAGTGCAGCATGGACAGCGGCACCAACCTTGTGGAAACCGCCCAGATGGTGCTGGCTGTAATGCGTAGGTGATCCCCGGTCTGCCGGAAAAAGAGGAATAAGGAGAGAATATGAAATTTACAAAAATGCAGGGCTGTGGAAATGATTATGTTTATATTAACGGAGGAGAGGAAAATATCCCACAGGAAAAAAAGCCTGAGCTTGTAAAAAGGCTCAGTGACAGACATTTTGGGATCGGTGCAGATGGGGTGATCTTTATCAATCCTTCCAAGGAAGCAGACTTTGAGATGGAAATGTATAATGCAGATGGAAGCCGTTCTGAAATGTGCGGAAATGGGATCCGCTGTGTAGCAAAATATGTATATGACAAGCAGCTGACCCAGAAACAGAGCTTTACCATCATCAGTGCAGGAAAGCTCAAGCATATCTGGCTGGAAACAGAAGCTGGAGAGGCTGTCTTGGTACGGGTTAATATGGGAACACCTGAGCTGCTGGCGGAAAAGATACCGGTTATTTCAGAGCAGGAAAGAGTCATAGATGAGGAGATCATAGTACAGGGAAATACATACCGCATGACCTGTGTTTCCATGGGAAATCCCCATGCAGTGGTATTCGTAGAGGATGTAAAGGGGATGGAATTGGAAAAGCTGGGGCCTTACTTTGAAAGTCATCCCCGTTTCCCAAGGCGCACCAATACAGAGTTTGTCAGAGTCATGGACAGACATAATGTGGAAATGCGCGTGTGGGAGAGGGGAACAGGAGAAACGCTTGCCTGCGGCACTGGCTGCTGCGCTACAGTGGCTGCCTGCGTTTTAAATGGGCTGACAGAGAGAGAGGTAACAGTTCATGTACTGGGCGGTGATATCCAGATCAGGTGGGACGAGGAGGAGAATCAGATCTATATGACAGGTCCTGCTGTTACAGTATTTGAAGGGGAGATGAAAAACTTATGGTAAAGGTAAATGACAACTATCTGAAGCTTCCGGGCAGCTATCTGTTTTCTACGATCGGAAAAAAGGTAAAGGCCTATGAGGCAGCCAATCCGGGAAAAAGACTGATCCGTCTGGGTATTGGGGATGTGACCCAGCCTCTGGCACCGGTGATCATCTCTGCACTGCATACAGCAGTGGATGAAATGGGAAAGGCTGAAACCTTTAAAGGCTATGCACCAGATCTGGGCTATGAGTTTTTGCGGAATGCCATTGCAGAAAACGACTATAGGGCAAGAGGCTGTCAGATAGAGGCAGATGAGATTTTTGTTTCAGACGGAGCAAAATGCGATTCCGGCAATATTCAGGAAATTTTCAGCGTAGAAAACAAAATTGCTGTTTGCGACCCGGTTTATCCGGTTTATGTGGATACTAATGTAATGGCAGGCAGGACGGGGGTGTATGATCCCCAAAAGGAAACCTGGAGCGATGTGATCTATATGCCGTGCAGAGCGGAAAATGCCTTTGCTCCACAGCTGCCTGAAAAGACACCGGATCTTATTTATCTCTGCTTTCCCAACAACCCCACAGGAGCTACGATCACCAAAGCCCAGTTGCAGGAATGGGTTGATTATGCCAACCGGGTAGGCGCAGTCATTATTTATGATGCTGCGTATGAAGCTTATATCTCGGAGGAGGATGTTCCTCACAGCATTTATGAATGTCAGGGCGCAAGAGCCTGTGCCATTGAGCTGCATTCCTTTTCTAAAAATGCCGGCTTTACAGGAGTCCGCCTGGGCTACACAGTAATTCCCAGGGAATTAAAGGTAGGAGGCGTGGCACTGCACAGTCTCTGGGCAAGACGCCATGGAACCAAATACAATGGAGCTCCTTATATTGTGCAGCGCGCCGGCGAAGCAGTATATTCTGTGGAAGGAAAGAAACAGCTGAAGCAGCAGATCACTTATTACATGAAGAACGCAGATTATATTCTCAAGGGGTTAAAGGACGCAGGATATACGGTGTCCGGTGGTGTGAACGCACCCTATATCTGGCTGAAGGCACCAAATGGAATGACCAGCTGGGAATTTTTTGATCATCTGTTAGAGCATGCCAATGTGGTAGGCACGCCAGGGTCAGGCTTTGGCCCAAGCGGAGAGACCTATTTTCGCCTGACAGCCTTTGGCAGCTATGAAAATACAGTAGAAGCGATAGAAAGGATCAGAAAATTATAAGCATAGATAATAAAGCTCATAAGGAGTCTTTGTTTTGTCCCATCAGATCCAGATAAAAGTTGGTGCAGATCGCTTTACGATAAGGCGTTACCCAAAGCAGGGCAATGCCGCAGGAAAGAAAACAAAGAAGATAGTAGGGAAGAAGGGTAACTGTAATGTAAAACAGTCTGCCCTTTTGTTCTTTCATAATGTGCCTGCTGGTGTTAAGGATCTGCTTTGTGGAAAAGCTGGGAAAATCCAGCATAACATAATATATCTGCGAGTAAAGCAGCTGAAAATAGATCATAACAACGCAGCCAAGAGCGATGAGGATGCTGCAGCATAAAAACAGCACAGCACTTTCTTTTCTGGAGTAGAAAAACAGACAGAGCAGAAAAGGTGCCATACACAGCAGCTCTATCAGACAGATAAAAAAGCGCAGGGCAATGGCTTTGTCAGCATGACAGCGAAAGCCATAAAAAACATCGGCAACAGAATAAGGACGGCCGCATACCAGATTCAGATAGAAGCGGGCAAGTCCAACATAAAAGATGCCGCTGAGGATTTCGAGAATAAAAGAAATCACGCAGGAGATAAGGATGCCTGCTATTGAAGTATCGTCTGTCAGGGCAGAGCATAACAGGGAAACACAAAAAACAAGAGAAGTTACAGTAAGCTCAGAAGCGATAGCCGAGCCGTACCTGCCCAGAAGCTGTCCCTTTGAAAGGGATTTTAACTGGGCAGAGGATAAATTGTTGTTCATAAGATCAAAAACTCCATTCCGTTATTCATATTTGCTTTGGGGCTGTCTGGGTCAGCCTCTGATATTTAAGTGCATGCCGGAATAAGCGGCAGAATCTGCAATTTTTTTCCCTTGCTGATAGGGATTTTCTTCGTTATAGTACTTGATCTGTGTGTTGGTAACACCTCCTGCTACATAGGTGCGTCCACACTCCGGACAGATCGCTGTATGGAGAGATACAGTGGCAGAGATGACCTTGCCGTTGTCCTCGGCAGCCTTGTTATAGGCATTGGCAACGTGCTCCTGCTCATGGGCACGGACACGGCTGGCAGATGCCTCTGGTGAAATATGGGCAGCTGATTTAAAGGATACCATCTCATCTGAACCATCCTGATATTTCCGGTTCTTGCAGGTCTGACATTCCTCTGGAGAGGATTTTCTTCCAGAGGGCAGATGCTCCAGCTCTTTTTCATATTCATTTGGATAAAGGGATGAATTATTTACTCTGTCGATCGTCATAAGATCCTCCTGTCATACAACGCCTTAAGGCTCTATGGAAAAGGAATCTTCCAGAGAGTCAAAAAAGGATTCTCCATAAATCTGCTCATACATCTGGTCAAAGCCTTCCTGAAATTCCGGTACACAGAAAAAAAGGTAAAGACAGCCTGCCAGAATAAAGATATTCAGGATCAGCGTGCAAAGGGAAAGGATAAAACCGGATTTTGCATGAGCGGAAAGCCTGGGGCTTCTGCCCTTGGAAAGAAAAGCCAGCACGATGCTGATGCCGCATAGGATGCAGGGAAGATAAAAAGGCAGGATAAAGGTAGAAAGTCCGCCGATAATACCCGTGACCATTGCTGCGGTAGCCATGCTGTTTTCCTTTATAGGATTGGACGAAACGATAATAGGGTTCTGCCCAGGTGTCTGGTTTTGAAAATCCATGCTGTTATCTCCTTTTGTCTGAAAAAGCCAGAAAACCATAGGGGCTGTCTGATCTTTCCCGATTACTATCATAGTAGCACTTTTTGACGGAGAATACAATCAGCGAAAATACTGAGGAAGGAAACTTTATCGGGAAAACGGCAGGAAGAAAATAGAAAAAAGAAAGTAGGAAAAATAAGGGTTATGTGATAAAATTCTAAGCAGAGGTCTGCTGCGGCAGACTGAGGTATGGAAAAAGGAGCTGCATATATGGATATTATCTTAAAATTAAAAGAAGAACTGAAGGTAGAAAAGTGGCAGGTGGAGGCAGCTGTTGGGCTGATCGATGAGGGAAATACCATTCCCTTTATTTCCCGGTACCGGAAGGAGGCAACCGGAGCACTGAATGATGAGGTGCTGAGAAATCTCCACGAAAGGTTGCTCTATCTGAGAAGTCTTGAGGATAAAAAAACACAGGTGCTTGGCAGTATTGAGGAACAGGGAAAGCTGACAGAGGAATTAAAGACCAGGATTCTGGCGGCAGAAACCCTGGTGGCAGTGGAGGATCTTTATCGTCCTTACCGTCCCAAGAGAAAAACAAGAGCCAGTGTGGCAAAGGAAAAGGGACTGGAGCCTCTGGCAGAGCTGCTGCTGGCACAGGAGATCAGTATGACGCCTATCGAGGCGGCAGAGCCCTTTGCAGAGGAAGAAAAGGGCGTAAAAACAGCAGCAGAGGCATTGCAGGGAGCAATGGACATTATTGCTGAGAGTATTTCTGATGAAGCAGAATACCGTGCTTACATCAGAAAGGCAACCTTTGACGAGGGCAGGCTGGTCAGCACGGCAAAGGACGAAAAAGCAGAGAGCGTTTACGAGATGTACTATGATTATTCTGAGAATGTGAATAAGGCAGCAGGACATCGGATTCTGGCACTTAACCGGGGCGAGAATGAGAAATTTCTCAGCGTAAAAATAGAAGCACCAGAGGAGAGGATATTACGTTTTCTGGAAAAAAAGGTTATCACAAAGGAAAATCCCCAGACGACACCTGTTTTACAGGAAACGGTGGCAGATGCATATCACAGACTGATCGCACCGGCGATCGAGCGTGACATCCGCAGCGAGCTGACGGAAAAGGCAGAGGATGGGGCGATCTCGGTATTTGGCAAAAATCTGGAGCAGCTTTTGCTGCAGCCGCCCATTGCAGGAAAGAACGTGCTTGGCTGGGATCCGGCATTCAGGACAGGCTGTAAGCTTGCGGTGGTAGATGCGACAGGCAAGGTGCTGGATACCAAGGTGATCTATCCCACTGCGCCTCAGAATAAGGTGGCAGAAGCCAAAGCAGAGCTGAAAAAACTCATTAAAAAATATAATGTAGACTTAATATCCGTAGGAAATGGAACTGCATCCAGAGAATCGGAGCAGGTGATTGTAGAGCTGCTGGGAGAACTGGATCGTCAGGTACAGTATGTGATCGTCAATGAGGCGGGCGCATCTGTATATTCTGCAAGTAAGCTGGCAACAGAGGAATTTCCTAATTTTGACGTAGGACAGAGAAGTGCAGCTTCTATCGCCAGACGGCTGCAGGATCCACTGGCAGAGCTGGTCAAGATCGATCCGAAATCTATCGGGGTAGGGCAGTATCAGCATGACATGAATCAGAAAAAGCTGGGAGAGGCGCTAAACGGTGTGGTAGAGGACTGTGTCAATAAGGTGGGAGTAGACTTGAATACCGCATCTGCTCCACTTTTGTCCTATATTTCAGGAATCTCCAAGGTGATCGCAAAAAATATTGTAGAGTATCGGGAGCAGAATGGCAGATTTACCAACAGAAAACAGCTGCTGAAGGTAGCAAAGCTGGGACCCAAGGCATATGAGCAGTGTGCCGGATTTATGCGTATCCTGGACGGAGACAACCCCTTAGATGCCACCAGCGTGCATCCTGAGTCCTATGAGGCAGCCATGCAGCTTTTAGATAAGTTGGGGCTGACCATGGAGGATGTGAGAGCAGCACAGAAAAAAGCGGCAGCAGAAAAGGGACTGGCAAAAGAAAAAGGCCAGCAGGATGCAGATAAAAAGGCAGTAAAACAAAAGAAGGTCCTGATCCGCAACACCAGTACAGCCATGGGAAAGGCACTGGCGGCAGCCATGGGTGGTATAACGTTAGCGGCTGAGACTGAAAACGGACAGAAAAAGCCAGCAGAACAAGAAAAAAGAACTGGAAGTCTGGAAGGACGTGTGAGGGATAAAAAGAAGCTGGCAGAAGAGCTTGGCATCGGCGAACTGACCTTAGTGGACATTTTAAAGGAGTTAGAAAAGCCGGCAAGAGATCCCCGTGACGATATGCCAAGACCGATCCTAAGGAGCGATATTCTGGAGCTGAAGGATCTGAAGCCGGGTATGATCTTAAAGGGAACCGTCCGCAATGTTATTGATTTTGGTGCATTTGTAGACATAGGCGTTCATCAGGACGGACTGGTACATATCTCACAGATGACAGAGAAATTTATCAAACATCCGCTGGAGGCAGTCAGTGTAGGTGACATCGTGGAGGTACAGGTGCTTGCTGTGGATGTACCCAAAAAGAGGATATCTCTTACAATGAAGCTTAATCAGGAAGCAAAATAAGGGAGTATGAACCATGGAAGAAAGGACCTTGCTGCAGACACTGGCGGAAAATGCCGTGTTTGTAGCAGAATTTATTGGAATTGTGGCAGCCCTGGTGTTGGCTGCCTATATGCTTGAGAAAGCAGCAAAGAGGCGCAGCGGGGATACAGAACGCATTTTAAGTACCCGTAAGCTCGCCGTCTGCGGAATGTTTTCCGCCATAGCTGCAGTGCTTATGGTGCTGGAGTTTCCGGTGCCTTATGCCCCCTCCTTTTATGGAATGGATTTCAGTGAGCTGCCTGCACTGATCGGAACCTTTGCCTATGGTCCGGTGGCAGGAGTACTGATCGAATTCTGCAAGGTTTTGATCAAAATATTGTTTAAGCCCACCTCTACGGCATTTGTGGGAGAACTGGCTAATTTTGTGGTAGGCTGCAGCTTTCTGCTTCCGGCATCCATAATCTATCTGTTCCGGAAGACCAAAAGGGGAGCCGTGTTTGGCGCTGTGACCGGAACAGTCTGCATGGCAGCATTCGGCGGCATATTTAATGCGCTCTATCTGCTTCCCAAATTTTCCCAGCTCTTTGGTATGCCTCTTGATGGGATCATCGGCATGGGAACAGCAGTCAATCCGGCAGTTGACAGCATTGCCACCCTGGTGCTTTTTGCCGTGGTGCCCCACAACCTGATAAAGGGAGGACTGGTGTCTCTCATTACCATGCTGATCTATAAAAAGATCAGTCCTGTCATCAAGGCTGGGAGAAAATAAAAACATGTGTTATTTATAGTAAAAAGGCAGAAAGAAAAGAGGTTTTGATATGTCTGCTGGTACAAAAGCAAAAAAATATGAAATTGATATGTGTAATGGGCCGATCCTAGGAAAAATGCTGCTTTTTGCCATGCCCCTGATGTGCTCCAGCATCTTGCAGCTGCTGTTTAATGCGGCAGATATTATTGTTGTGGGCAGGTTTGCCGGAGATAATTCTTTGGCAGCAGTAGGCTCTAACACAGCACTGATCAATTTGCTGACCAACTTTTTTATCGGGATTTCTATTGGTGCAAATGTGCTTGTGGCGCATTTTTACGGAGCAAATCAGAAAAAGGATCTGAAAGAGACCATTCATACAGCAATGCTGCTCAGTGTATACAGCGGCATCATATTGACGCTGGTGGGCTGCATTGGAGCAAAGCAGATACTGATCTGGATGAAAACACCCCAGGAAGTATTAGCGCTTGCCGTTTTGTATCTGCGCATTTACTTTATCGGCATGACGGCAACCATGATCTATAACTTTGGCAGTGCCATCCTGCGTGCCGTAGGAGATACCCGCAGACCTCTGTATTATCTGGCAGTAGCCGGTGTGGTCAATGTGATCCTGAATCTGGTCTTTGTCATAGAGTTTCAGCTGGATGTGGCAGGTGTTGCCATTGCAACGGTAATTTCCCAGTGTATTTCAGCAGCACTCATCGTCCGTTGTATGATGAAGGAAAAGGGCGACATACGTCTGGAACTGGGCAGACTGCGGATCCATAGGGATAAATTTGTCAAAATGTTAAAAATCGGACTTCCGGCAAGCTTTCAGGGTATGCTGTTTTCGATATCCAATGTGATCATTCAGTCTGCGGTCAATGGCTTTGGTGCTACAGTAGTGGCTGGCAATTCGGCAGCCGCCAATATAGAGGGCTTTGTCTATGTGGCAATGAATGCTTTTTATCAGGCATCTCTTTCCTTTACCAGTCAGAACATAGGTGCCATGAAATATGAAAGGATCAACCGTATCCTGTATACAGCTGAGCTTTGCGCGATCACCGCAGGTGTGGTGCTGGGCAATGCTGTGACCTTTTTTGGAAAAGAGCTTTTGTCGTTGTACTCTTCCAGCACAGCAGTAATAGAGGCAGGCATGGTTCGTATGGGTGTCATATGCAGGCTGTACGCTCTGTGCGGTATGATGGATACCATTGTGGGATCTATGCGTGGTATGGGATATTCCATTGTCCCTATGTTTGTATCCCTGATCGGTGCCTGTGGACTGCGGCTGTTCTTTATCTTTACGCTTTTTCAGCTGGAAGAATATCATTCTGTTACGTCCCTGTACCTGACCTATCCGGTAAGCTGGACACTGACCTTTCTGGCGCATGTGGTCTGCTTTGTGATCATCAGAAAAAGGCTGGCGAAGAAATGGCAAAAGGTATAAAGGAAGAAGGAGAGAAGAGCATATGAAAAAAGGGACTATTGCAGGATGTGCAGTGCTGGCAGCAGCCATATGGATGGCGGTCAGCATTTATCGTTGGAAAAAGAAAACCGCAATGGCGATCGCGATCATTGGCGGCGCAGACGGGCCGACCTCTGTCTTTCTGGCAGGCAAGGTGCCTTCTGCCTTTCATCTGGGGATGGCATGTGTTGCAGGGCTGTTTTTGCTGGTGCTGGTGATCCTGCTGATCTGGCAGCAGAAAAAGAAAAAGTAAAACTGAAAATACAACCGAAAATACAACCACAGGAGTATGGAATAGATAGGGGATTTGTAGGATACTACAGAAAAAAGGAGGTTGTGATATGTATTTGATTTCAGTTGTAGCAGTGGTAGTGGTCAGCGGTCTGCTGATGGTAATGGGCAAAGGTGATGTAATGTGGTTTATTGATCTGCCGAGCCTTTTGGTCATTCTCTTATTTGATGGAATGCTCCTGTTTGGTGCAGGGCTGGTAAAGGATTTTAACAATGCATTCCGCATGGGCTTTGGAAAGGGCGGAGAGGAAGGATTGCCTGAAATAAAGCGTGCAATAGAGGCTGTGGCTCTGGTCAGAAAGACAACGCTGGCAGCAGGCGTGTTCAGCATGGTCTTTAGCCTTATTCTTGCAATGAGGTATTTAGCTGATCCGGAACGGATCGGCCCTACTCTGGCGGTTGCCAGTCTGACGCTTTTGTATGCATTGGCAGTGGTATTGATCTTGCTGCCGTTAGAAGCAAGGCTGAAAATGAAGCTGCAAAATCTGCTGCAGGATTAAGAGGTGCTAAGATGAAAAGGAAATGGCAGATCGCCTTTTATCTGCTTTTGTATCTTCTGATCCTCTCCTTTGCCCTCTCCTTTGATCTTTGGCAGCTGGTCAGCCTTAGGGATATTGGCATTTTTGCTGTGGGAGCAATGCTGCTGGCACTGCCCTTTTGGAAACGCAGCAGTGGGCTTTCCGATTTTTTCCTGATATGGGGAGAGCATGCCATTGATGCAGGCATACTACAGACCTTTCTGCTGCTGTTTATCAGACTGTCAGAGAAAAAAGGCTATGAAGGATTGTTGGCAGATGTGGCGCTGTGCTTTCGCCCGGTGCTGTACGCTTTCTGTATCAGACTGATCCTGGAGTCAGAGGAAAAAGGAGAGTCAAAAAGGGAGATCATTGTCCGGGAGATCAGCTATGAGGACTGCATCAAAGCAGGACTGACCAAACGGGAGGCAGAGCTTGCTGTGCTGGTATGCCGGGGCTGCTCCAATGGGGAGATCGCAGAGGAGCTGGTCATTTCCCAGGCAACGGTAAAAAAGCATATGTCAAATATCTTTGAAAAGACAGGGATAAGAGGACGGGAAGAGTTAAAAACTTACATAGAGCAGTACAGAGAATAGATAAACAATAAAAATGCTCCGGTAAGCCTTACCTATTTATGAAAAGGGTAAGACGCGCCGGAGCATTTTAGTTGTAAAATAGTTATGCAATGGTTACTTTGCTGAACACGGTCTTTTTCCAGAAATCCATTGCTGGTCCGAAGATCAAGGCGGCAATGATCGTGCCCTCACGGAGAGTCCAGGAAGTACCAAAGATCAGAGTCAGCACCACTGCCAGAATGACAAGGAGAATGTCGATCCCCTGACGGAGCTTTCCCATGGTAATACCAGAGCGGCTGCGGTCTGCAAGCATCTGGATGCAGCCCTCCATGGGGGTACGCATCAGATGGGTTTCCAGTACCAGCGTACAGCCAAAGGCACTGACGATAAATGCAAGAACAGTGATCAGCAGACGCAGAGGATAAAGCTGAAAGCTGACATTTGCCAGCAGGGTATAAAGGAAAAAGTTCAAAACAGAACCTCCTAAAGTAATGTACAGCAGCTGCAGATACTCAGTTTTGCGGAAGTTTTTTTTCTCCATAAGGATCTGTCCCACAAAAAAGCTTCCATGAAACAGCATGGAAATAGTTCCCGCTTTGATATTTACCACCTCTGCTACCGTAGCGATCGCTGCATCTACCGGCATAACACCAATGCCGGCCTTGATGGCAAAGGCAACGGAGCTGTAAACTAGAATAATCCCTAAGATCGTAAAAAATATTTTCCTGAACATACCATCATGCCCCTTTATCCTATAGTCCCAGTATTTCCTGCACCAGCTCTACACCATCCTCAATGCATCCGGGGCAGCTGCGCAGTACCTTGCCGGTTTCGACACCCTTTAATTCCTTGCAGATCATAGAGCCGTTTTTCTCTATAAATCCTGCTGCCAGCTTTCTGGAAAGCTGATAGGTTGCCTGCTTGGTGGAAGGTGAGTGAAGCTCGCCGTCACTGTTGCAGAAGCCTGCCAGAAGAACTGCGCCGGAGAGTGCACCGCAGGTACACTCCATGCAGCCCATGCCAAGACCGAAGCCTTCTCCTGCCTTGAACAGGGTTTCCATAGGTACGCCGACCTCTTCTGCAAAAGCGCAGGCAACAGCCTGACAGCAATTATATTTTTTATCATGTAATGAAATTGCCAGTTCTTTTTTTGTCATAGGTAGTTTCCCATTCTTTTGTGCTGTGTGATCAGTATTCCATAGCTGCTTCTTCGCCGTTTAAGACGCGCAGACCACCCTGTACGAGAGCTAACAGCTCATCCTCACCCGGATAAACCGTGATCGGAGCGATCCAGCCTGCTTTTTCTGTCAGGCTTGCAACCACATATTTATCATATGCGATACCGCCTGTGATGATGATCTGGTCTACCTTGCCGTCTAATACACACGCCATGGAGCCCATATCTTTTGCTACCTGAAGAATAAAGGCATCACGGATCAGCTTTGCATTCTCATCGCCGTCAGCGACCATTGCTGCTACATTGCGCATATCATTGGTACCCAGATATGCATTGAAGCCGCCGTTTCCAACAAGCTTTTTATAGATTTCTGCCTGTGTATATTTGCCGGAGAAGCACATTTTGATCAGTGCGCCGCTCGGTACGCCGCCGGCTCTTTCAGGAGAAAATGCACCATCGCCGTCCAGCGCATTGAATACGTCAATGATCTTGCCGTTTTTATGAGCACCAACAGAAACACCGCCGCCCATGTGTACAACGACCAGATTTAAGTCCTCATATGCCTTGCCGCTTTCCTTTGCATATCTTTTTGCAACAGCCTTTTGATTCAGGGCATGGAAAATGCTGACTCTGGGAAGCTCCGGTACACCGGAAAATCTTGCTTCAGGACAGAGCTCATCTACTACGACAGGGTCTACGATATAGGATGGAACACCGATAGAATCAGCGATCTCGCGTGCGAGGATGCCGCCGAGATTTGATGCATGCTGACCCTGAACGCCTACCTTGAGATCCTCAAGCAGAGCATCTGTAACAGGATAGGTGCCGCCGGAAATGGGCTTTAACATACCGCCGCGCCCAACGACCATATTCAGGGATTTGATATCAAAATCCTTGGATTTCAGCAGATTGATGATGATATCCTTGCGGAAATCCTTCTGATCTACGATAGACGCATACTGTGCGATCTCCTCGGTAGAATGGCGGAGTGTTTCCTCGAATAAGAGTGTTTCGTCTTCAAATACACCGATTTTGGTGGAAGTAGAACCGGGATTGATGATCAAGCTTTTAATAGACATATGTTTGCCCTCCTGTCTTTTCTGCGCTTTGCGCGCGGCTGGGTTAGATTATGATTAATAGTATAATAAATACTGATTGCTCTCATTTACTGGTTATTTTTCATGTATTCTGCTACGACTGCACCTAAAGCAAGGGAGTTGACCTTAACCTCAAAGGTGTCAGAACGGGAGGTTAAGATAACGGGAGCCTTTGTTCCTGTCAGCAGGTTTCCGTTTACGGCATCTGCCATATGTACCATTGCCTTGTAGGTAATGTTTCCTGCATGAATGTCCGGGAATAACAGAACATCTGCATCACCCTGGATAGCACGGTCTGTAGCAGCCTTGTGCTTTGCAGCCTCAGGATCAATGGCAAGGTCAAGGGAAAGGGGACCGTCTACGATACAGCCGGTAATCTTTCCGTCCAGATTCATCTGTTTTAACTCAGCAGCTTCTACAGTGGCAGGCATTTTCGGATTTACCACCTCTACTGCAGCAAGAGGTGCGATCTTCGGATTTTCAATGCCGCATGCCTTTGTGATCTCCAGAGTATTGTTGATGATATTTACCTTGTCCTCTAAGGTAGGATATGGGATGAAGGCAACATCTGTTAAGAACAGCAGATGATCCAGTCCCTTTACATCAAATACGCATACATGGGATAAAGCACTTCCTGTACGGAGACCTACTTCCTTGTTCAGCACGCTCTTTAAGAAATCCTTTGTATTGATCAGACCCTTCATGTACATATCAGCCACACCGTCATGCACCAGCTTAACAGCAGCCAGAGATGCTTCTACATCATCCTTTACATCAATGATCTCAAAATCAGAAATATCTACGCTTATCTCTTTTGCAACAGCAAGGATCTTGTCCTTATCACCTACAAGGATCGCATCTGCGATCTTGCGGTCCTTTGCAGCTCTCACTGCCTCCAGTACTGCGGAATCCTGTGCAACTGCAATGGATACCTTTTTCATTTCAAATTCAGATACCTTGGATACCAATTCGTCAAACGTTTTGCTCATTTGTCACACCTCTAATATAAAAATTATGATTTTCAGTTTTTCCCTGAGATCAAAGTGCATACAGAGGTCAGGGAAATGTTCGTTAAAATAATAACACTTATACATAGAAAGGTCAAGGCGAAAAGCCTGCTTCAAAGGTTGAATTATAAATACAAATCTGTTAAAATGTAGGTCGTCAGCAGAAAATCAAGCGACGCCGGAGGCGGCATTTGATTTTACCTGACGACCTAGCGACAAAATTAGGAAGCAGCGTAGCTGCGGCAGACGTGCAGAGCACGGCTGGATTATGGAGCAAGGAAAATTTTTAAGTAGAAGTAGAATCGGAGCAACAGGATATGAATTTAGTGCAAAAAGTATTTGGTACCCATAGCGAAAGGGAACTGAAAAGGATCATGCCGCTGGTAGAAAAGATCGAGGGACTGCGACCTGCCATGCAGGCACTTACAGATGATGAATTAAAGGCAAAAACACAGGAATATAAAAAGAGACTTGCAGAGGGAGAGACACTGGATGACCTGCTTCCGGAAGCCTATGCGACTGTGCGTGAGGCAGCAAAGCGTGTTATGAACATGGAGCATTACCGTGTCCAGCTGATCGGTGGTATTATCCTGCATCAGGGGCGCATTGCAGAAATGAGGACTGGTGAAGGAAAGACACTGGTTTCCACTCTTCCGGCTTATCTGAACGCGCTGGAGGGCAAGGGTGTACATGTTGTTACCGTCAATGACTATCTGGCAAAGCGTGATGCTGAGTGGATGGGACAGGTGCATGAATTCCTTGGCTTAAAGGTAGGAGTGGTATTGAACTCCATGAAGGCGGAGGAAAGACGGGAAGCCTATAACTGCGATATTACTTATGTGACAAACAATGAACTGGGCTTTGATTATCTGCGTGATAACATGGTCATTTATAAGGAACAGCTGGTGCTCAGGGATCTGCATTATGCCATCATCGATGAGGTGGACTCGGTGCTGATCGATGAGGCACGTACACCGCTGATCATTTCCGGTCAGAGCGGTAAATCCACAAAGCTGTATGAAGCATGTGATATTCTGGCGCGCCAGTTAAAGAGGGGCGCAGATATGGAGGATCTGTCCAAGATCGATGCCATCATGGGAGTCGAGCAGGAGGAGAGCGGAGACTTTATCGTGAATGAAAAGGATAAGGTGGTCAATCTTACTGCGGAGGGTGTTTCCAAGGTAGAGAGATTTTTCCAGATCGAAAATCTTGCCGATCCGGAAAATCTGGAGATCCAGCACAATATCATTCTGGCACTGCGTGCCCATAATCTGATGTTCCGAGATCAGGATTATGTTGTGAAAGAGGATCAAGTTCTGATCGTAGATGAATTTACCGGACGTATCATGCCGGGACGGCGTTATTCTGACGGACTGCATCAGGCGATCGAAGCAAAGGAGCATGTAAAGGTCAAGAGAGAAAGCAAGACTCTTGCAACCATTACATTCCAGAACTTCTTTAATAAATTCGAGAAAAAGTCAGGTATGACCGGTACGGCATTGACAGAGGAGAAGGAATTCCGCGATATTTACGGAATGGATGTTATCGAGATCCCTACCAATAAGCCGGTGCTGAGGATCGACCATCAGGATGCTGTTTATAAGACGAAAAAGGAAAAGCTGCACGCGGTAGTTGAGGCAGTCAAGGAGGCTCATGAAAAGGGACAGCCTGTGCTGGTAGGTACGATTACCATTGAAATGTCTGAGGAACTCAGCCGTATGCTGAAAAAGGAAGGCATAGAGCATAAGGTCTTAAATGCAAAATTCCATGAGTTGGAGGCAGAGATCGTAGCAGATGCCGGTATCCACGGCTCAGTGACCATTGCGACCAACATGGCAGGACGTGGTACAGATATTAAGCTGGATGAAGAAGCAAAGGAAAAGGGTGGTCTGAAGATCATCGGTACAGAACGCCATGAATCAAGGCGTATCGATAATCAGCTCAGAGGACGAAGTGGTCGACAGGGAGATCCGGGTGAATCTAAGTTCTATATTTCTCTGGAAGACGATCTGATGAGACTGTTCGGTTCAGAGCGTCTGATCAATATGTTCAATGCACTGGGTATTCCTGAAAATCAGGAGATCGAACACAAGACTCTGACCAATGCCATCGAGACGGCACAGAAAAAGATAGAGAGCAATAACTTCGGTATCCGTAAAAATCTGCTGGAATATGATCAGGTAATGAATGAACAAAGAGAGATCATTTACGCAGAGCGCCGCAGGGTGTTGGATGGCGAAAGTATGCGTGATGTGATCTATAAGATGATCACAGATATTGTAGAAAATACAGTGGATAGCTGTATTGGCGATGATACAGATCCGGACGACTGGGATCTGACCGAGTTAAATACCCTGCTGCTTCCGATCATTCCGCTGCAGGTTATTAACAGAGGACGGATTGAAAAGCTGAAGAAAAACAGCTTAAAGCACCAGCTGAAGGAAGAGGCAGTCAAGCTTTATGAGAGCAAGGAAGCCGAGTTCCCGGAGACCGAGGCGATCCGTGAGCTGGAGCGTGTGGTACTGTTAAAGGTAATTGACCGTAAGTGGATGGATCACATTGACGATATGGATCAGCTGCGCCAGGGTATCGGTCTGCAGGCATATGGACAGAAAGATCCCCTTGTAGAATATAAGCTCAGCGGTTATGAAATGTTTGACAGCATGACGGACAGTATCCGGGAGGATACCGTGAAGTTGCTGCTTCATGTAAGAGTTGAACAGAAGGTAGAAAGAGAGCAGGTTGCAAAGGTAACCGGAACAAATAAGGATGATTCCGCACAGAAGGCTCCCGTAAGAAGAGAGAATGCAAAGGTATATCCGAATGATCCCTGCCCCTGCGGAAGCGGCAAAAAATATAAAAACTGCTGCGGCAGATAATGTAAAGACCAGTCACAAAGAGAGAGTATGTAGCACAGCGGTGTTATGGCTCTCTCTTTTGCGTTTGGAAGAAAGTCGCAAGCATGAGGCATAAAATACATGTAATGACAATGTATCGACATAAAACAAAGGAGTGTTATGATATGGAAAAAGTAAGGAGGCATGTCTTATGGATACAAATTTGAATGTTGCTATCGCACCAAAGGATTCAACTTTTCAAGTAAGAATAAACTCAGAAATTAAAAGAGCTGTTGAGGATATTTATGCAAAAACCGGAATGACATTGACGGATGCATTTAATACCTTTATTCATCAATCTTTATCATGAGAAAGAAGATTTTATGTGGCAGTTGTTTGGAGTTGATACTACACTACAGGAAACAACAGATTATTGGAATGAATAGAAGCTTTGAAGTTAAAGAAAGGCTTTCTGATAATGCAAAAAATGATATTTTCTTCCCGTAGATGATCTGGAAGAAGCAAAAAATATTATGAAGAAACGTTGGGCTAAAAAAAGAAATTCGATTTTCCGATAAAGGGATGGTCGCTTATCATGTGGGTTATATGAAAAAGAAAGTTATTTCAACAATCGCTATCGTAGTTGTTTTGATCGTATCATTTTTAGTTGGCACAGGCTTTAGGAAAAGAACAGATGTTGTATTAGCTGATTATATCGTGACAGAAGACGGTTCTGCTGTAAGCCTCGATGTATGGGTAGCTTCTTCTATGGGATATGTCAGAGGATTTAAGGATAATGGTGGAGGAGTAAAGCCACATTATCTTACATTTTATTCTGCATTTGGTGGACTGAATAGTTCCCTTGGAGCTGCCAGCTCATTTGTGCTTGAGCTTGGGAAAGATGATACAGAAATTTATTTTAACCGCCCTGATGGTGGATGCGAGCTTGTATTAGTCAGAAATGCAGATACTGGCGAATTGGAAAAACCTGTCAAGAAAGAAAACGATTTATGTCAACCTTGAATCACAGATCTTGAGAAAAATCTAAATAAATAGCTTGAAAGAGAACCTGTTTCCTCTTATAATAATGCGGAAACGGTAAAAAGTAAAAAAATTGCTGCGGCAGAAAGTAGGTGACGTTAATTGGTAGAGTTAGATCAGATGAAGTCTGAATTGCAGACGTATGAAACACCATTAGCGGAAGTGAGGGATTCACTTTGACCTTGCTGGTAAGGTAAAGCGGATCGAAGAACTGGAAATGGAAATGGAGGCTCCCGGCTTTTGGGATAATCCGGACTATTCCAACCAGAAAATGAAAGAACTAAAGAATTTAAAGGACACGGTAGAAATCTGTGAAAAGCTCTCTGCCCAGTATGAGGATATTGAGACACTGATCGAGATGGGCTACGAGCTGGAGGATGAGGAGATCGTGTCTGAAACAAGGCAGGAGCTGGATGATTTTATTCAGAAATATGAAGAAATCCGTATCAGTACCCTTTTGTCAGGCGAATATGATAAAAACGATGCCATTCTCAAGCTGAATGCAGGTGCAGGCGGTACCGAGAGCTGCGACTGGGCAGGAATGCTCTATCGTATGTATACCAGATGGGCAGAGAAAAAGGGCTACAGCGTGGAAGTGCTGGACTATCTGGATGGTGATGAAGCGGGGATCAAATCCGTGACCTTTCAGATCCATGGAGAAAATGCCTATGGATACTTAAAGTCTGAAAAAGGTGTGCACAGGCTTGTGCGTATCTCTCCGTTTAATGCGCAGGGCAAACGCCAGACCTCTTTTGTATCACTGGATGTTATGCCGGATATTGAAGAGGATTTAGACATAGAGATCAATGATGATGATCTGCGGATCGACACCTATCGAAGCAGCGGTGCAGGCGGTCAGCATATCAATAAAACCTCCTCGGCAATCCGTATTACCCATTTGCCGACTGGTATCGTGGTACAGTGCCAGAATGAGCGAAGCCAGCACATGAACAAGGATAAGGCAATGCAGATGTTAAAGGCAAAGCTGTACCTGTTAAAGCAGGAAGAAAATGCCCAGAAGCTGTCCGGTATCCGCGGAGAGGTCAAGGAGATCGGCTGGGGCAATCAGATACGCTCTTACGTGATGCAGCCCTATACCATGGTCAAGGATCACCGTACCGGTGCAGAGAGCTCTAATGTGGATGCGGTCATGGATGGTGCGATTGATTCCTTTATCAATGCTTATCTGAAATGGCTCAGTAACGGTGCTGTTGCTGAAAATGTTTAATCTGAAAAAGATTAGTTTACAACAGAAAGATTTTATAGTATAATTTGGACACTGACGCAGGCACGCCAGTGTCTTTATTTTCATTTATTTATCTATTCATTATTCATCTATTTATCCAATTTTATTTCATCAGATTTCCCGGGAAAAGAAACAGACAATCTAAAACTCATAGGAAAGACAGGAGGATTTTATGACGTTAAAAAACAAAATAGTGAGTGGTTTGTGCATGGCTGCGGCGATGGTTTCTTTTCTGCACCCATTTTCCGGGGAAATGGCATATGCGGAATCTGCAAAAGCTGTAATAGAAGAAGCAGAGACAAAGGCAGAGGAAAGAGAAGCTGAGGCGGAGGAGAGTACTGTGAAAGAGGAGAACGAGGCTGAAGCGGAGAAGAGCGCTGCGAAAGAGGCGAAAGAAGCTGAAGCGAAGGAGAGTGCTGCGAAAGAGGCAGAAGAGGCTGAGGCAAAGGAGAGCGCTGAGAAAGAGACGAAAGAAGCTGAAGCGAAGGAGAGTGCTGCGAAAGAGGCAGAAGAGGCTGAGGCAAAGGAGAGCGCTGAGAAAGAGACGAAAGAAGCTGAAGCGAAAGAGAACGCTACGAAAGAGGCAAAAGAAGCTGAGACAGAGGAAAAAGAAACTGAGACAGCTGGGGAGAAAGAGGTTATGGCGGAGAAAAATATCGCCGAAGAGGCAGAAAAAACCATGGAGGAGGAAGCTATCGAAGAGGAGGCAGTTGCTTGGCCTCTGATGCTGATGAGCCTGTCTTCTGGTGAGAGCAGTATGGGAATTTCTGATACAGCACCACAAAGGGGACAGGAAAACCGATACCAGCCGGATGGACAGAATGTCACATGGATCGTCCCGGCATCCGGTTATTATGATCTTTACTGCTATGGTGCTCAGGGAGGCAGCGGCGGCTATGACTATGGAGTGTCTGACAGAGAGGATTCCTATGCCAGCGGAGGAAGTAAAGGAGCGGTACGCGGAGCAAGGGCATTTTTGGAAAAGGGAACAGAGCTTGTGATCTGCGCTGGACAGATGCCGGGCAAAGGCTCTTGCAGCTACGGAGAAGGGGCTACCAATGGAAAAAAATATCAAAACAGCTATGGGAATGAGATCAATGGGTTTGCTACCTATTGGTACAGACGTACCTATTGGGGGAGCAGAACCTTTGGAGAGGCACACAGATATAGGGGGTATCCAGACGGAGGATATGGAGAAGAAGAACGGACGATATGCGACAGCAACAAAAATCATTCTGGTGGAGCAGTAGGCGGAGGCGGAGGTGGCTCGTCCTATATTCTCATGGGCGAAACGAAAATTTTATCTGCCCGGGGAGGAAATGGCGGAAACTCTCATTATAAATGTCCGGATGGAAGCGGAACTGCCGGCGGCGGAGCCGGCGGTGGAGTGACTGTGCTTGAAGAGGCAGAAGGAGTATCCTGGTGCAGAGAAGAACTGGATGAAACTCAGTCTGCGGGAAACGAAGGTCAGGGCTATGTGCTGATCCGGGTTGTGACGGTGGCACCTATTGCAGAGCTGCGCCCGTCAGAAAGAGACTGGACAAAAGAAGCCATAACCATTACGGCAGCAATAAAAAGTGAGGGGCAGGGGTTATTGCACCCATGCTTTTCATGGGAATCGGACGAAGAGGGAAACCCGGTCTGGACGGATGAAGCGAGCTATACTGTGTCACAGAATGGAACATATCGATGTAAGATACGGGATGAGGAGGGAAATATAGGAGAAGCCATACTGGAGATCGGAAATATCGACCGGCTTTTGCCAACAGGAGAGATCACAGCAGATACGATGGAATGGACAAAAGAGGATGTCATTCTTTCTATAACTGCTGAGGATGCTGCAGAAACAGCAGAATATGGAAAGGCAGGGCTGGCAGAAGGAGATTTTTTGTGGGGCTATGAAAATGAAGAAGGAGAAATGGTCTGGGAGGAGGCGGTAACTGCAGACGAAGGATATACCGCAGATAAAAATGGAAAGTACCAGTGCAGGATAAGAGATCTGGCTGGAAATGAAGCAGTATGTGAATATAACGTAACAAACATTGACCGGACACCGCCAGAGATCGCTTATGAGCATACAAAGGACTGGTATGGCGGCAGTGCCAGACTTACATGGATGGGAAGAGATCTCCAGCCGGATGGCAGCGAGGGCAGCGGTCTGCATGAGACTGCCTACTCCCTTGATGGGATTTGCTTTCAGGAAATAAGCGAGATGCAGATCGGGCAGGAGGGGACATATACCCTGTGGGTACGCGATAAATTGGGAAATCAAAAAATGTATGAAATGGAAATGCACTATGATGAAAAGCCCAGAGATAAATCCAAGGGAGACAAGAAAACGGAAGAGATAGCCGAAAAGAAAGAGGAAATACTCCCCCTTCCTATAGATATGCTGCCTATAGACCTGTCACTTATAGACGGGACAGAACAGACAGGACAGAGCGGGGCAGATAGACAGTGGGAAAAGGAAATGACGAAGAGGGAGGAAGATACGATAAAAAAAGATACACAGGAGCTTTTGACACCGGTTTTTACGATTCAGGAGAAAATGTCAGAACAGTCTCCCGGAATGGAAAAGGAGGAAAAGCTTTCGGAGAGAGAATTGCAGTCTCTTTGGGAGGAAACGGAAGAAAAGCCGGAGCGGAGACTAAAGTGGAAAAGGCTGATCTTGTACTCTGTGTGGATGGTAACGGTACTCTGTGGACTATTGTTTGTTTTGTTTTGCCTGCTGTTTGAGCATGTTGAGGTTTATCAGAGAGAGAAGGGAGGAAAGTATTGCAAGATCGGACGCTGTGCTATGTTCAGAAAGCGGGAATATGTGCAGATCAACCTGATCCATCTTATGAAAAAGCAAGGAAAGCGGGATTATCTGCTGCGGTTTTCCGGGGTCTATGTATGTCTGCATAAAAAAGAAAAGGTACTGGTAAGGACAACAGAGGGTGTGGAGCTTCGTAATGTAGCAAGAAAAATAGAAATCCTCTGTAACGAATAAGGAAATGAAACTGTTATGGGAAAACCGTAGGAAAAGAAAACTGCCTTGAGATTTCCATTGAATCCATTTTTTATTTGTACTATTATAGAGTATAAGATAAAGGTGTCAAAAGTGAAAAATAATCAGAGGTGAGACAATGGAAAGGTCATATGTAGAAGTATTGGTAGAACGGGGACACAATGCAGGCGCAGGCCTGTGTAAGGTGCTGTGCGGTGTGCTTTCAGTGCTTGGTGTTGTGGCAGTGGTTTTTTCGCCCTTTGCGCTGCTGCTCGCGGCGGCATTTGCGTTTGGTGCTTACTATTTTTATCTGCAGGAGTGGGTGGAATATGAGTACACCTATATCAGCCGGGAGCTGACCGTTGATAAGATCATGGTGCGCAGCAGGAGAAAAAGGATAGCGGTATATCTGCTGGACAAAATGGAGATCGGTGCACCGGAAAAATCTTATCATCTGGATGCCTACCGTAACAGAAGCTGCAAGCAGGAGGATTACAGCAGCAGATCTGGAAAGCCGGCATACATATTCTATTATGAAGGAAATAAAAAGATCGTTCTGGAAAAGGACGAGAGGCTTATGAAGCTGCTGCATAACGCAGCACCGTCAAAAATGTTTTTGGATTGACAAAGTAGGAGAAGTCTGATAAACTTCACAAAATATAATCAAATACAACAATGCATACAGGAGGATGAAAAATGGGTCAGATAATTGGCGAAGGCATTACATTTGATGATGTCTTACTGGTTCCAGGTTATTCGCAGGTCATTCCGAATCAGGTGGATTTGTCCACATGGCTGACAAAAAAAATCAAGCTGAATATTCCTATGATGAGTGCAGGGATGGATACGGTTACAGAGCACCGCATGGCGATCGCAATGGCAAGGCAGGGCGGTATTGGTATCATTCATAAGAATATGTCGATTGAGGCGCAGGCAGAAGAGGTAGATAAGGTAAAACGTTCTGAAAACGGCGTTATTACAGATCCATTTTCATTATCCCCGGAGCATACACTGGCAGATGCAGATGCCCTTATGGGAAAATTCCGTATCTCAGGTGTTCCGATCACAGAAGGCAGAAAACTGGTAGGTATCATTACCAACCGGGATTTGAAATTTGAAACTGATTATACACAGAAGATCAAAGAATGTATGACCTCAGAAGGGCTGATCACAGCAAAAGAGGGGATCACATTAGAAGAAGCAAAACAGATTCTGGGTAAGGCAAGAAAGGAAAAGCTGCCGATCGTAGATGATGATTTTAACTTAAAGGGTCTGATCACCATTAAGGACATTGAAAAGACCATCAAATATCCGCTGGCAGCAAAGGATGAGCAGGGCAGACTGCTCTGTGGTGCAGCAGTTGGCATCACTGCAAATGTGCTTGAGCGTGTAAAAGCACTGGTGGAAGCAAAGGTGGATGTTGTTGTTCTGGACAGTGCACATGGACATTCTGAGAATGTACTGAGATGTGTCCGCATGATCAAGGAAAACTACCCGGATGTACAGGTAATTGCAGGCAATGTGGCAACGGGAGAGGGAACAAGAGCATTGATCGAAGCTGGTGCAGATGCGGTTAAGGTGGGCATTGGACCGGGCTCTATTTGTACCACCCGTATTGTTGCAGGAATCGGTGTGCCGCAGATCAGTGCGATCATGGATGCTTACGCAGTGGCAAAGGAGTATGGAATTCCGGTCATTGCTGATGGCGGCATCAAGTATTCCGGAGATATGACCAAGGCGATCGCAGCAGGCGGAAACGTATGCATGATGGGAAGCATCTTTGCAGGCTGTGATGAAAGCCCGGGAACCTTTGAACTGTTCCAGGGAAGAAAATACAAGGTATACCGTGGCATGGGTTCCATTGCTGCAATGGAAAACGGCAGTAAGGATCGTTATTTCCAGGCAGACGCCAAGAAGCTTGTTCCAGAGGGTGTAGAAGGACGCGTGGCATATAAGGGTACGGTAGAGGATACTGTATTCCAGCTGATGGGCGGACTTCGTTCCGGTATGGGCTACTGTGGTACAGCGACCATTGAGGAATTAAAGGAGAAGGGCAGGTTCGTTAAGATTTCCGCAGCTTCTTTAAAGGAAAGTCATCCTCATGACATTCATATCACAAAGGAAGCACCAAACTATAGTGTTGACGAATAAATAAGAGAGTCCTCTGTAAACAATGAAAATTGAATACAGAGGACTTTTGGATTACTTTGATACTGGCATGAGCAGATAGGGAGATGAAAATGACAAGATTTGAGTTTTCGCATCAATTAAGAAAGGCGCTTTCCGGCAGGATCAGCCACAAGCTTGTGAATGAAAATGTGGCTTACTATGAGAATTATATTGATGCAGAGATAAAAAAGGGGAGAAGCGAAAAGGAAATCTTAGAAAAACTGGGAGATCCGCGTCTGATCGCCAAGACCATCATTGGAACAGCAGGAACAGAAAATATGCTTTATGGGGAAGAAACCTCAGAAAATAATAAGGGCGGCAGCTTTTCAGGCAAAGTGCTTCACCTTCCTCTCTGGATCAGTCTGTTGCTTCTTCTGTTGGTGGTATTGGTGGTGTTTAAGATAGTTGGTCTGGTGCTGGGGGCATTGCTGCCGTTTCTGATACCAGTGGTACTTATTTATCTGCTGATCCGGTATTTCAGGGATAGATAAAGCGTGACAAAAAAACAAAGAAAAGGAAAACAGCTCATCAGGGGAACCGATGAGCTGTTTTGAGGGGAGTATAAATAATTAATATATAAGGGTTGCAGATAAGGAAATGGAGTGTTTCCTCATCTGTTGAGTTGATTATAATACGTTCAGAAAAAATAAGCAAGTGCTTTTTAGAAAAAAATGAGACATTTTTCCTATTTTTTGATTTTTCTCATTCTTAGCCAAGGGGTTTAACCGTTATGAGCGCAGCAATGTTGGCAAAAACAAACAGTAGAATAATGAAAAAAAGAATGAATGTTGTAGAAAAATCCTAAAAATGTTATAATAGGCGCGGACGCATCTGAAAATGCGTGAGATCAGGAAAAAAGGAGAGATACCAATGGAGAAGTCAGAAAGAGTTACGTTGATTCATTCTATTTCATTTAAGATCATTTTGCTGGTGATAGCCATTACGCTCTTTACCCTGCTGGGCAGTATTGCGGCAGCAAACAGCAAGTCTGAAAGTATTGTGGAGGAAACCAACGAAAACTATATTATGAGTCTTGCAGAGCTTGGCGCACAGATGATATCGAGTATTCCGGAGGACATGCGGAGCGCTCAGGAATATGCTAAAGCTATGCAGGGGATAGAGATGAAAGGACTGGATTCTGCATATGCTTATCTGGTATCTGCTGAGGGTGTGATGCTGTATCATCCCACTGCGGACAAGATCGGACAGCAGGTAGAAAACAGCGTGATCTTAGGAGTGGTAGGAGAACTGCAGGCAGGAAAAACACCTCAGGATGCTGTGGTAGAGTATGACTATCATGGAGCAGCAAAATGTGCTGGTTATGCCATTACCCAAAATCACGAGATCGTTGTGGTAACGGCTGATAAGGATGAGATTAAGGCACCTCTTGGTCAGATGATCCGCTATATGCTGATCATGGCAGCCATTACTCTGATCATTTCCATTGTTGCAGGGTATCTTGTAAGTGTATTTATCTGTAAGCCGATCAAACAGATAACCCAGGTGATCGCACAGACAGCGCAGCTGGACTTTACTTCCACAGCGCATGGCGCAAAGCTGTGCAAACGCCGTGATGAGACAGGAATGATGGCAAAGAAGGTACGCCAGATGCGTGACAGCCTGCGGGGTATGGTAGGAGACATGAATGCTGCCAGCCAGCAGATCACGTCAGATGTGGATGGCTTAAAGCAGGTAACAGATATGGTAAATACCATGTGCATGGACAATTCTGCAACCTCACAGGAGCTGGCAGCTGCAATGGAGGAGGCAGCAGCTACTACGGCGAATATCAATGAGCATGTACAGGAAATGCGGCAGGAAGCTGTTTCTATTTCACAGATGGCACGGCAGGGAGAAAAGCAGTCAGAAGAGGTTATGGATCGCGCCCGCGGACTGGGAGATAAAACAGAGCAGGCAAGCGATAGGACTCTTGTAATGTATGAAAAAGTAAAGGAAAGATCCCAGAAAGCCATCGAAGGCTCTAAGGCAGTGGATAAGATCAATGAGCTGACGGATACGATCATGGAGATTTCTTCCCAGACAGGACTTCTGGCACTGAATGCCAGCATTGAGGCAGCGCGCGCCGGAGAGGCAGGCAGAGGCTTTTCTGTAGTGGCAACAGAGATCGGCGGACTGGCAGAGCAGACTGCGCGGGCTGTGGGAAATATTGGGGCCATTGTACAGCAGGTCAATGACGCAGTAGGAAATATGACCGAATGTATGAAAGAAACAACGGAATTTTTAGAGCAGTCTGTGCTGAATGATTATAGGGAATTTAAAGAGGTCAGTGTGCAGTATCAAGCGGATGCACAGTCCTATGGAAGCAATATGGAGCAGGTAAAAACACAGGTTGCACATCTGGCTGAGCTGACAGAGCAGGCGGCAGAAGCTCTGGACGGCATCAAGGATACTGTCAATGAATCAGCAGCCGGTGTTACGGATATTGCACAAAAGACCAGCGATATGGTGGCCAAAACCGTAGAGTCCCATGATATGGTCAAGGGGTGCAATGACTGCGTTGATGATCTGAAGACGATCGTGAAAAAATTTAAAATGCAGTAAAATATAAAAATGTAAAAATGGATGACTTTTGTATCATCCTGTAGATGCCGTAAAGGTCTTTGATCTCTTGGACCTTTACGGCATTTTGCTGCAAATCAGTTTCCAAATGACAGAATAAAAATTTATGTATAAATTTGAGATGAGCTGACATACTAAGGTTGTAACTAATCATGATCAGGAGGAATTTGATATGTCTAATTTTAATCAGAACGACAAACAGAATCAGAACTGCAAAAACAGCACAAACAACGCAAACCAGTCTCAGGACAAGATGAATGACTGCAAAAACAGCACAAATAACAGCCAGAAGGACAATCAGAACAAAAATCAGAAAAACAATTATTAATATCTGCCCGGCAGCCTGCCGGGATACATATGAAAAAGATCAGATGTAGCTTTTCCAAAAAATATTTGACACTCTCTTACCAGAACCGTAATATAAACGTATGAGAAAATTTGAATTGATCGTGCCCTGCCATTTTGGGCTGGAGGCACCACTAAAACGGGAAATTACAGATCTGGGCTATGAAATAGCCACTGTTGAGGACGGACGCGTAACCTTTTACGGGGATGAAGAGGCGTGTGTGCGGGCAAATATTTTTTTGCGCACGGCAGAACGGGTTCTGATCAAGATCGGCACCTTTCATGCGGAGACCTTTGAAGAATTGTTTCAGGGAACGAAAGCCCTTCCCTGGGAGGACTATATCCCCAAGGATGGAAAATTCTGGGTAACCAAAGCAGCCAGTGTAAAAAGTAAGCTGTTCAGCCCTTCAGATATTCAGTCGATCATGAAAAAGGCAATGGTAGAGCGGCTGCGGGAAACCTATCATATGAAGTGGTTTGAGGAAAGTGGAGAGAGCTTTCCTGTTCGTGTATTTCTGCTGAAGGACGAGGTAACGGTGGGATTAGATACAACAGGAGAATCGCTGCATAAAAGAGGCTACCGGAAGCTGACAGCAAAGGCTCCGATCGCAGAAAATCTGGCAGCAGCCCTGATCATGCTGACTCCATGGAAAAAGGACAGAATACTGGTGGATCCTTTTTGCGGAAGCGGTACCATACCCATCGAAGCGGCTATGATGGCGGCAGGAATGGCACCGGGGATGAACCGCAGCTTTCATGCAGAGAACTGGCCTCATATCATAGGAAAGAAAAATTGGTATGATGCTATTGATGAAGCAATGGAGCAGATAGATCTGCAGGTGGATACAGATATACAGGGGTATGATATTGATGAGGAGATGGTTTCTATCGCCCGTGCCAATGCAAGGCTGGCAGGTGTGGAGAAGCTGATCCATTTTCAGAAGCGCAGTGTAGCAGAACTGAGTCATCCCAAAAAATATGGCTTTCTGATCACCAATCCTCCCTATGGCCAGCGTCTGGAGGACGCAGCTGCCATGCCGGCACTTTACCAGATGATCGGTCAGAGGTATCGGATGCTGGAGGACTGGTCAATGTATCTGATCACTTCCTATGAAGGCGCAGAAAAGGATATAGGACGGAAAGCAGATAAAAACCGAAAGATTTACAATGGAATGATGAAAACCTATTATTATCAGTTCCTGGGACCAAAGCCGGGGAAGAAAAACAGACAGGGGACATGATGCAGGAAAAATTATTAAAGGTCATGCTTGTGTGCAGTATTGTGTTTTCAGCGTTGTCCATGTCGGTTATGCTGTATTTTTCTGCCACCAAGACGATCGTGATCGCCGAGGAGGCAGCACCAGAGCAGGCACTTAGAGACCAACAGCAGCAGACAGGCAGGAAAAATGCACTGCACTTTCGTAAGGATGAGGAAATGAGCGGACTTGAGATTCCGCTTCCGCCGGAGATACGTGCAGATGATATTGTGATCGAAAACAGATATATTGAGAATGACATACATATTATCCTGACAGGAAATTACGGAACATTTTATCAGGAAAATGCGCTTTTAGAAAATGCTCCTGCACTGGAGGATGGTTTCTGGTGGGAGGAAGGCAAAAAAACAAGACTGCAGCTTCAGATGACAGGTCTGTATGAGCATCAGTATATGTTTGAGAATGGGACCCTGCAGCTTTCCTTTGAAAAGCCGTCCCGGATATATGACAAAATCGTGGTGCTGGATGCAGCCCATGGAGGAAGCGACAGCGGACATATCGGCGGCGGTATCAGTGAGAAAGGGCTTGCTCTGGAAATCACGGAAAAGGTAAAGGAAAAGCTGAAGGATACGGATATCCGGGTTTACTGTACCAGAACGGATGATGCGGATGTGCCGGAGGAGGAGAGAGTCGGCTTTGCCAATGAGATGGCAGCAGATCTTCTGATCAGTGTCCGGGCAGGCTTCGATGGAAGCAACGAAAAGGTATTTGGGATTCAGACTTTTTATAATGAAACCTATTTTATTCCCTATTTTGGAAATATCAGGCTGGCAGACCTGCTGGAAAGAAATACGGTAACAGCAGTAGGCGGTAAGGCAAATGGCCTGTTTGCAGCAGACAGGGAGGATGTTCTGCTGCAAAATGTCAAGATGCCGGCGGCAGCAGTTGAAGTGGGATATCTGACAAACAAAGAGGAAATGCAAAAGCTTTTGCAGCCGGAATATAAGGACAGGCTGGCAGAGGGAATTGCGGCTACCATCAAGGAAGCCTTTGCTGAAATGGAAAAAAATTCTTAGGAGAAATACAGGAATGAAAGAAAAAGTGGTTTTTGCCACAGGCAATGAAGGCAAAATGAAAGAGATCCGGATGATTCTGGCAGATGTGGATGTACAGGTGCTTTCCTTAAAGGAAGCAGGCATTCAGCTGGAGGCAGAAGAAAACGGCGCTACCTTTGCAGAAAATGCGCAGATTAAGGCAAGAGCCTGCGCTGGGCAGACAGACTGCCTTGTGCTGGCAGATGACTCCGGGCTGGAGATCGATTATCTGAATAAAGAGCCGGGGATTTATTCAGCAAGATATATGGGAGAAGACACTTCTTACAGGATTAAAAATCAAAATCTGATCCAACGGCTGGAAGGAGTGCCAGAGGAAAAGCGGACGGCGAGATTTGTCTGTGCCATTGCCGCTGTTTTGCCGGATGGAAGAGAGCAGATGGCGGAGGGTGTGATCGAAGGCAGGATCGGTTATGAAGAAAAGGGAGAAAATGGATTTGGCTATGATCCTATTTTCTATGTGCCTGAGTTTGGATGCACTTCTGCGGAAATGGATGCAGAGCAAAAAAATGCTGCGAGCCACAGAGGAAAAGCTCTGGAAAAAATGAAGGAGCAGCTGCTGGCGCTGGGGATCTGGAAACGGACAGAGTAAGCAGGCTTTAGATACGGCGGAGGAATGGATGCGGATACTCATTATCAGTGATACACACAGAAGAAATGAAAATCTTTTCAGGATACTGGATACAATAGAAAAGCCGGATATGCTGATCCACTGCGGCGATGTGGAGGGCAGTGAATTTACGATCAGCCAGTGCGTGGGGTGCCCGGTAGAGATGGTGGCAGGCAATAACGATTTTTTCAGTGAGTTGCCGAGAGAAAGAGAATTTGCCATTGGAGATTACCGGGTATGGCTGACTCATGGACATAACTACTATGTATCAATGGGAAATGAAATGCTGAAGCAGGAAGCGGTAGTAAAGGGAGTGGATATCGTAATGTATGGACATACCCACAGACCGGTAATCGAAGAGGATGGAGAAGTGATCGCTATAAATCCCGGAAGTCTGGCATATCCAAGGCAGGAGGGCAGAAAGGCATCCTATGTTATGATGGAGCTGCAGGAGGATGGCAGGGCACAGTTTACCCTGCATTATCTGGAAGAGGAAGGCTAAGACCGGGAAAGAAGTGCTCTGACCCTGGGAAATACGGCTTGGGGAATATGACAGAAAAAAGAAAAAATCTGTTGACAAGGAAAAAACCTTATTATATAATATGACTTGCGTCACGGCAACGGACGGGGACGCTGGTTGTTGAGACGGGGTGTGGCTCAGCTTGGCTAGAGCACCTGGTTTGGGACCAGGGGGTCGCAGGTTCGAATCCTGTCACCCCGATTTTTCGTGACAATGATTTTTGCGGGTGTAGTTCAATGGTAGAACACCAGCCTTCCAAGCTGGATACGTGGGTTCGATTCCCATCACCCGCTCTGACCGGAAACGGTCAAAGCGAGTGATGGGAAATTGTTCCAGTCTGCGATGCAGGTCACCCGCTTGCACCAGGCACTTGGCGAAGTTTTTCTGAGCTTAGTGCGAAAGCACACCGGTACACTTGACGAGGTATTTGCGAGTCTAGTGAAGCGGTGCAGCCGCAGAGGGAGATGATTCAGTTCTGCGGTGCAGGTCATCCGCATCTGCGATGATGGACAGCTTGCAGAATATGTGTTCGTAGCTCAGCTGGATAGAGCAACGGCCTTCTAAGCCGTGGGTCGGGG
>CAYMEZ010000002.1:0-212676 GCA_964389835.1 uncultured Lachnospiraceae bacterium
CCATTCAGAGAACCTATACCAAATTTGCAGAATTTAATGCAAGAGAGATGGACGCACTGACCTACTACCCGGATAAGGACACCAAAAGCTCCAATGCTTCCTTGAAATTGTTCACAAAAAGTTTACGTTTTGTTCGGTTGTGTGTTTGCTTGTAATTGTGTAAATTATAAATAAGAAAACATTTAGTTTTCTTCATCACATTATGAGTCCTGTGACGGTTCTGACAGGACGGTAAACAAAAAGTGACCGAGCGATGAGAGGTGTGACGGTTCTGACACCTCGGTAAAATAAAAGTGACCGAGTGATGAGAATTTGTGGGAGAGCTAAAAACTCTCCCATTTTTTTACTAAGGAGAGAGTTGTATGTGTATTATCAATGACAATTCATTTGATTATCAAGTGTTAAATTTAACAACAAAATTTTACAATGACTATCCGGATCCACCCTATAAAGAAATTGTAAGGAAAGATGCTAGACCATATAATTGTTTGTTAATACAATCGCACTATGGCTATTTTATATGTATTCCGTATAGAAGTCACATTAAACATAAATATGGTTATAAATTTAAGTATAGTGCTCGTTCAAGAAGAACAAATTCAGGATTAGATTATACAAAGATAGTTATAATAAAAAATTCAGAATATATCGGAGTGTCAGACGCAGTAGTAGATACAGATGAGTATAAAGAAACAAGAGATAATATAGAATTCATAAAAAAAGACGCTCAAGCTTATATAGATAAATACATAGAGTATGTACTTGATAAATCAACTAAATCCGATTTGATAAGAATTCAAAGAGCATACCAATTTTCTACTTTAAAGTATTTTCATAACGAGTTAGAAATCTAATTTTCCCCACCCCACTTTTTTCATCTTTTTTCCCACAGCCTTTCCTTTTTATGTTATGATAATCCCAGATAAGAAAAAAACAAAACAGACTTATAGGAGGAAAATGATATGAAGATAAAAATGTTCACAAAAACTCTTTTTACACTTGCCTTTGCGCTGTGTCTGGTTAAGCCTTTGACAGCGGATGCGGCAGTGATTGTAGAAGATTCTGAATATAGATACGAATATCTTTTTAATGACAATTTTACTGATTATATTCTTGATACAGCAAGATATGCGGCTGAAAATCCTGATGTGGTCGCAGTAATTGGTAATGATCCGGTAGTATTATTTAACCATTATATTACAACTGGACATTTTGAAGGCAGAAAAGGGTATATGCTTGAGAAACGTCATATAGATTTTGATAATTATGATAATTATGTTATCGTATCGGACGAGGCAGGTACATCCTCTTTGCGTGTCATAGAGTTCTTTGATACACATATTACGGAGGATATGACACAGTTCCAGAAATTTCAGATTGTGTGGAATTATTTGTTGGATGAAAATAACAGGATGGATATGGACGCAGGTTGTGGAAATAACAATAGCATACTTTTGTTTACAGAATGTTTAGATGCTCTGGGAATCGAAAGCAGATCTATAGGAGAAAAGTGGAAATCTCCTCAGCAGCGGGTCTGGTTAGACGGGATAGCCTATGATATTTATATAGCATGGGCTGATCGATCATAAAATAATATTTTATATCTAATGCAAAAATAAACAAAAAATCTTCTATAAATATCATATAACGTATTTATAGGAGGTTTTTTTATGTTGAAAAATATAGGCTTCAGGCTGATCACGGCTGCTATTGCTGTCATATTAATTATGACTCAGACACTTTCTGCTTTTGCTGATGACATTCCATCGGAAACGGGCGAGCTCCCTGTACAGACCGAACCTACCATGTGGGTCGGACAGACTGGAAACGGATGGTGTACAGTGCCATCTGAAACAGGGGAAAATTCCGCCATTTATACAAAAGAAACGCCCCATTCAGGATGCCGCGCTTACCATACGATCGGATATGCCTTGTTTCTTACTACAGAAGAGAAAAAAGGCGATCCAGAGTTTAGAGTAGAAAATATTGATGAGGATATTGAACCGCTGTTTTATTTTCCAAGTGAGGGTGTAGATGAAGAAAATATCTACAAAAATTATAATGTCGCCAAATACATCAACTTGGAAAAAGTCGCAGAAAAGTTTAAAACAAGAAGCGATGTTGAGAATCCATATACAAGAAGACTCTTTTTAACCCCGATCATCACTTATCGTAACTATACGAACAAAAATGTAAAAGCAGATAGTGAGGATAACTATGCTGACCTTGTTAAACAGATAAAAAGAGATGATGATGATATATTTACGCTGGACAAGCTGCTTGAAACACATAAGAACAGCCCTAGAAAAATTGAAAGCTATTATTCCTGCAATGATATAAAATTCGATTATATTAAAAGCAAAGGAAGCGGTTGGAGTGCATCATCACTGCTACCTTACGCCGCCTTTCATGCGGATACATGGATTTTAAACGAAAAATTCAGCGATGTTACGATCGGCGGCAAAGCCAGATTTGCTCCGTACAATAAGTGCAAAATATACGATTGTCTTCCAAAAGGCAAAAGCATTCAGTCCTTTGCACCCGGTCAGACCATTCCGATCATCGAACCGGAGGAAATAGAGCCAGAAGGACCATCCGTTACAGGTCCTTTGCCGATCCTTACCTACACCAGCTTTCCGGCGAACAATGCAGACGGAAAATCCGGCGATCCCATCCCCGATTCCGCGATCGCCATTAACGGCGAATACTATTTTGCAAATAAGGCAGAACAGCCGGAATAGCACAGAAGTAAAGCACACAACCAACGGAGTACCACACACAAAATGTATCCTGAATGTATGGCAGACAATTAGAAAAAGAATTTGAAAAAGCCTTTATTATCCTGCAGCATAACTTGACAGTGGCTTGCAGAATGCACTATACTGGAAAATGACCACTAGATGTAGTGGGTGAGGAGTGTAAAAAAACCATATCGTGTAATTGCATGGCTTGTGGCAGTGTGAGGGAGGACAATCAATGGGCACAGAAGCAAAAGAGAATGAAAGCATAGATTATGAAAAGGAGTTCAAACCGCGGCATAAGACCTGGGTCATTAAAAAGGACGGAAGCAGGGAAGCCTTTCATGTACAAAAGGTTATCAATGCAGTGGGGAAATCTGCTTATCGTGCCCTGACCAGATTTACCGATGAGGAAAAAAGGCACATCTGCCGGCACGTGATAGAAAAGGTGGAGGAACTGGAAACAAGGGAGATTCCCATTCCGGTAATGCACAATATCGTGGAAAGTGCTTTGGAGCAGGTAAATCCTATTGTGGCAAAAAGCTATCGGGATTACCGCAATTATAAACAGGATTTTGTACGGATGCTGGATGATGTTTATAAAAAGAGCCAGTCCATTATGTATGTGGGAGACAAGGAAAATGCTAACACGGATTCGGCGCTGGTATCCACCAAGAGGAGTCTGATCTTCAATCAGCTGAACAAGGAGCTGTATCAGAAGTTTTTTATGACAACTGAGGAAATACAGGCATGCCGGGATGGATATATCTACGTGCATGATATGTCCGCAAGAAGGGATACCATGAACTGCTGTCTGTTTGATGTACAAAATGTTCTTTCCGGCGGCTTTGAAATGGGAAATATCTGGTACAATGAGCCTAAAACATTAGATGTGGCATTTGATGTGATCGGTGATATTGTTTTAAGTGCGGCAAGTCAGCAGTACGGCGGTTTTACTGTTCCCAGCGTGGATTTGATTCTGGAGCCATATGCGGAAAAGTCCTATCAGAAAAATATAGAAAAATATACCAGACTGGGCATTGAAAAGGAAGCTGCAGAAGCAGAAGCCTATGCAGACGTAGTCAGGGAATTTGAGCAGGGCTTTCAGGGCTGGGAATATAAGTTCAATACAGTGGCAAGCAGTCGTGGGGACTATCCCTTTATTACAATGACAGCAGGAACAGGAACTGGCAGATTTGCCAGACTGGCAACAATTTCTATGCTGAATGTACGAAGAAAGGGACAGGGAAAGGCTGAGTGCAAAAAGCCGGTGCTGTTTCCTAAGATCGTATTTTTATATGATGAAAATCTGCACGGACCGGGCGGAGAATTAGAAGATGTATTTGAAGCAGGAGTGCGCTGTTCGGCAAAGACCATGTATCCTGACTGGCTTTCCCTGACTGGAAAAGGGTACATTGCCAGTATGTATAAGCAGTATGGAAAAATCATTTCTCCCATGGGCTGTCGTGCCTTTTTATCGCCCTGGTATGAAAGAGGCGGTATGCATCCGGCAGATGAGAAGGATACACCGGTTTTTGTAGGGCGTTTTAACATAGGCGCGGTGTCGCTGCATCTGCCAATGATTCTTGCAAAGGCAAGGCAGGAGGGAAAAGATTTTTATGATGTTTTAGATTATTATCTGAATCTGATCAGACAGCTGCATATCCGAACCTATGCCTACCTTGGAGAGATGCGTGCTTCCACCAATCCGCTGGCATATTGTGAGGGCGGATTTCTGGGCGGCAATCTGAAACTGACAGATAAAATCAAGCCTTTGCTGAAGACAGCAACTGCTTCCTTTGGTATTACGGCATTCCATGAGCTGCAGGAACTTTACAATGGCAAATCTCTTGTGGAGGATGGGCAGTTTGCACTGGAGGTACTGGAGCATATCAACAAGCGGGTCAACGAGTTTAAGGAAGAGGACGGCAATCTGTATGCAATCTATGGCACTCCGGCAGAAAATCTGTGTGGACTGCAGGTAAAACAGTTCCGTGAAAAATACGGAATCGTTGAAGGCGTTTCTGACAGAGAATATGTGAGCAACAGCTTCCACTGCCATGTGACAGAAGATATTACATCCATAGAAAAGCAGGATATAGAATATCGGTTCTGGGAAATGGCAAATGGCGGAAAAATCCAATATGTTAAATATCCGATCGATTATAATATTGAGGCGATCAAGACGCTGATCCGCCGTGCCATGGACATGGGACTGTATGAAGGGGTTAATCTGTCATTGGCATATTGTGATGACTGCGGTCATCAGGAGCTGGAAATGGATGTGTGCCCGAAATGCGGCAGTCGTAATCTGACCAAAATTGACCGCATGAACGGATATTTGTCTTATTCCCGTGTACATGGGGACACCCGTTTAAATGATGCCAAAATGGCAGAAATTGCAGACAGAGTAAGCATGTAAAAAATGCTGAAAGAATAAAATAGATCATAAAAGGACCATAGAATTGCTATGAGATATCATAATATAACAAAGGATGACATGCTGAACGGAGACGGACTGAGAGTGGTGCTCTGGGTAGCAGGCTGCAACCATTGCTGTCCCAACTGTCAGAATCCAGTTACCTGGGATCCGAACGGTGGACTGCTGTTTGATGCAGAAGCAAAGAGGGAAATCTTTGAGCAGCTTGAAAAGCCGTATATTTCCGGCATTACATTTTCGGGTGGAGATCCGCTTCATCCGGCAAACCGTATGGAGGTGCGGCAGCTGTGTGAAGAGATCCGGGAAAAATTCCCGAATAAAACGATCTGGATGTATACAGGAGAAAGCTGGGAAATGGTGGCGCAGGATTTGATAATGCAGTATATAGATGTGCTGGTAGATGGTGAATTCCATGAAGCGGAAAAGGATGTAAAGCTGCTGTGGAAGGGCAGCAAAAATCAGCGCGTGATCGATGTCCAAAAAAGTCTGAGGCAGGCAGATAAAGCCCCGGTGCTGCACTGCGGAGATTATGAAGCATAAAGTGGGCTGTAAAGAGCAGATTAAAAGCATATAGTTGGAAAGGAACAGAGAATGAAACGGATTGCAAGATTTGATAAGGTAAGTAAGGAAAGATTCCAGGAAGACTTCCGGGCAGCAATTCCGGGGTATACTGATGAAGAGATTCAGCTGATCTATGACGAGATCAAGCTGCCCAAGAGAGCCACAAAGGGGAGCGCCGGCTATGACTTTTTTTCTCCGGCTGCATTTAATCTAAGACCGGGTGAAACGATCCGGATTCCTACCGGAATCCGCGTCAAAATGGAGGAAAACTGGGTGCTTTGTTTATATCCCAGAAGCGGACTGGGGTTTAAGTACCGTTTGCAGCTAAATAATACCGTAGGTATAATCGATAGTGATTATTATTATTCTGACAATGAAGGTCATATTATGGCAAGAATAACCAACGATACAAATGAGGATAAAATACTTCAGGTAGAGCGTGGCGATGGATTCATGCAGGGGATTTTTACAGAATTTGGGATTACAGAGGATGATGATGCAGACGGCATCCGCAACGGGGGCTTTGGAAGTACATCAAAATAAAGGCGCAGTGAAATAAAACATAGCGGTATAAAAACTTCTTTCGGAGGAGACATTAAAAAGAAACGATCCGAAAGGAGTTTTTTATTTGGAAATGCAAAGGGAAAAATGGAAAAAAATGTCCGGTTGTCTGAATGCAGACATGGAATATCTGAAGCAGGAGCTGGCAGTTGAACAGAGCTTTGATCTGCTATATCGAACGATCGAAATCGGAGGAAAACAGGCAGCCTTCTATTTTATTGATGGCTTTTGTAAGGATGAACTGATGGAAAAGCTGTTAGAATATCTGATCGGAATATCCCAACAGGATATGGCATCAGATGTGCAGGAAATGCTAAAAAAGCATATGCCATATGTGGAAGTGGGCGTAAGTGCTGAATGGCAGGAGATCATAAAGAATCTGCTGTCAGGAGTACTGGTGTTTTTGATTAACGGTTATGAAAAAGCCATATTGCTGGATTCCCGCACGTATCCGGCACGGGATGTATCGGAGCCGGAAAAGGATAAGGTGCTGAGAGGCTCTAAGGACGGCTTTGTAGAAACGATCGTATTTAATACCGCATTGATCCGCAGACGGATCCGCAGCACAGAGCTTCGTATGGAGATGCTGAATGCTGGAAAAAACTCTCAGACGGATATTGTACTTTGTTATATGGATTCCAGAGTGGATCATGCTTTCCTGCGAAAAATAAAGAAGGAAATCCAGAATATACAGATAGATGCACTTACCATGAATCAGGAAAGTCTGGCAGAGTGCCTGTACAAGCGCAAGTGGTATAATCCTTTTCCTAAGTTTAAATTTACAGAACGACCGGATGCAGCAGCGGCACATATTTTGGAGGGAAATATTGTGATACTGGTAGACAATTCGCCATCTGCAATGATTACACCTACTACAGTTTTTGATGTGGTAGATGAAGCAGATGATTACTATTTTCCGCCTATTACCGGAACATATCTGCGTCTGTCAAGGTTTTTGATCGCGTTTGTCACTTATTTTCTGACACCGACCTTTTTGCTGCTTATGCAAAATCCTCAGTGGATTCCTGCTGGCTTTGATTTCATCTTAATAAAAGATCCGATCCATCTGCCTCTTCTCTGGCAGTTTTTGGTGCTGGAGCTGGCGATCGATGGTTTAAAGCTGGCAGCCATCAGTACGCCTAATATGCTGAGTACTCCACTAAGTGTCATGGCTGCACTGGTGCTGGGAGAATTTTCAGTAAACAGCGGCTGGTTTAACAGTGAGGTAATGCTTTATATGGCATTTGTTGCCATTGCAAATTATACCCAGTCCAGCTATGAGCTGGGCTATGCACTGAAATTTATGCGGATCATTAATCTGATCGCCACTGCACTCTTTGGAATATGGGGATACCTTGCTGCAGTGCTGCTCCTTATTGTCAGCATTGCCTGCAACAAAACTGTGGCAGACACCAGTTATTTATATCCGCTGCTCCCGTTTCATGGAAAAGAGCTTGCACGGAGAATTTTCCGGGTAAGGATTGAGAAGTAAAGGGCGCACGTCCTTATCATTTCTTCCAGACACACTTTCGTTCGGGCAAAAACGTAGTGGCACATAAGGCTGCAAAAGACGCAGCCTAAGTGCCAACGTTTTTGACGGTCTGTCAGAAAAGGATAAGGACGTGCGCTCAGCTGCGTGATAGAGGAAAATGTAACTTTTCCTTGAAAGTCATTGACTTTATCGGACAAATGGTTATGATAGAATTATCGTTTTAGAACAAGCATTTTAGAACCAATATTTGAAAGCAACACTTTAGTGCTGCTCTCAACATTGATTTTTTGAGACAATAGTCTGGGTGTGAAGATTTTCTGCGGATTATCGATTGGATGCCATATATGATTGAACTGGATCTTGAGAACGGAGGAAAAATATGTCGGTAATAGAAGTGATCAGAGAGAGAAGAAGTATAAGAAAATATAAAGCAGACAAGATCAAAGAGGAAGATATTCTTCAGATCATTGAAGCGGCAAGACTGGCACCGTCAGGAAGTAATACACAGCCGTGGAAATTTATCATTGTTAAAGATGAAGCCACGAAGAAAAAGATCGTAGAAGCAGACCATAAGCAGGAATGGATGCTGCAAGCACCTGTATTCATTGTATGTGTTTCTGATATTAGAACACGCATAGAGGATGTGGAGTCAGAAGGCTTTCTGGAAGACAGTCCGAAGCCAGAACTGAAGTTGGTGATCCGGGATGCAGCGATCGCGATTTCCTATATGCTGTTGGAAGCACAGCACCTTAAACTGGGAACATGCTGGACAGGCTGGTATGAACAGGAGGAAATGCGAAAAGCATTAGAACTGCCGGATTATCTGTATGTAAGCGGAGTGATCACACTAGGATATGCGGATGAAGAACCGGAAATGAGACCGCGAAAGCCGTTAGATGAGATCATACGCTACGAAAGATGGTAGAGTGTGGTAAGCAAGAATGGATGAACTGAAAGGAAAAAGCATCATATCGTGAATCATAAGAAAGAGTTTGAAGTACGTGTTTATCAGAAGATGGAGAGGATACTGATATGAGAAGAAAAGACAGAGAGATTACTGATAAAAATGCAATAGAAGATTTTATTGCAAAGGAGCAGATATTACGAGTTGCATTTTGTGACGATGGAGACATTTATATCGTTCCTGTTAATTATGGATATTTCTGCGATGGGCAATATGTATTTTATTTTCATGGTGCAAAAGCTGGACGTAAATATGAGTTGGCAAAGAAAAATCCAAGGGTAGGATTTGAAATAGATGGGAAATATATGCTGTTGGAAGGCGAAAATGCTTGTGATTTTTCTGCAGCTTTTGAAAGTGTGATCGGCACGGGAATGCTTTCTTTAGTAGAAGACCGCGCAGAAAAGATAAAAGGGCTGAATACCATAATGAAACAGACAACGTCTAAGGCAGAGTGGGATTATAAGCCGGAAATGCTGGATGCTGTGGCAGTATTTAGGCTGGCTGCCGATCAGTTGACATGTAAAGCGAAGTAATATTTGCGCTATCTGCTGATAAGTGATAAAATGTATCTGCCTGTAACATAGAAAAAATGATTTCAGAATAAATGGAGTAGTAACATGGAAAGCTATTGGTACAAATGTCCGGTCTGCGGTATGACCCATCAGGTTCCGGCATATTGGATGTCATTTTCACCGGAGAAAACATATGAGTTTCCACATATAAATCCAGAAACGAAGGAGATGTGTGGATGCTTGGAAATGGAGTTGCAGACGGAGTAAAAGTTTGATAAAAAAATAACAAAAAGCCTTGATTTCCTTACCTGTTTATGTGAAAATAGAACATGAACTGATGAGGAAATTTTTTTGGAGGAGCCAATGAGAGGAATAGAAACCCAGGTTAGAAAAATAAGACGCCGTATTTTTAAGGAAATTGCAGCTTTGGCATATGATTCAGAAAATCTGATCGATGATATGGAGGCGCTTCCTTATAAAATTATAGATTATTCGGAATCAACCTATCGGGAAAGCGTATATCGGGAACGTGCGATCGTGCGTGAGCGCCTGCGGCTTGCAATGGGGATGAGTCTGCGCCCGGAGAATGTTCCGGTTCATGTAACGCAGGGACTGGAAGAGAGCAATATTGATGAGAAATATTATGAGCCGCCGCTTATGCAGGTCATTCCATCGGCGTGCAATGCCTGTCCGGTCAATGAATACGAAGTGACCAACCGCTGTATGGGCTGTGTGGCGCATCCATGTAATGAGGTGTGTCCGAGAGGGGCTATTTCGATGGTAAACGGAAAGTCCTACATCGATCAGGAAAAGTGCATCAAATGCGGAAAGTGCAAGGCAATCTGTCCCTATGATGCCATTTCCCATCAGGTAAGACCCTGCGCGGCTGCCTGCGGAGTCGGAGCGATCAAAAGCGATGAATCGGGCAGGGCAGTCATTGATAATGACTTGTGCGTATCCTGCGGACAGTGTATGGTTAATTGTCCGTTTGGAGCGATCGCAGATAAATCTCAGATTTTCCAGCTGATCCGTGCGATGCAGTCGGGACGAAAGATCATTGCACAGGTAGCTCCGGCATTTGTGGGGCAGTTCGGCCCGAAGGTAACGCCGGATATGTTAAAGACTGCTTTGAAGGAGCTTGGCTTTGCAGATGTGTACGAAACGGCAATCGGTGCCGATATGGGAGCAGTGGCAGAAGCAGAGCACTATGTACATGAGGTGGCGACAGGGAAATTACCATTTCTTTTAACTTCCTGCTGTCCGTCATGGTCGATGCTGGCGAAGAAATTTTTCCCGGAGACCATTGATAATATTTCCAATGCCCTGACACCGATGGTGGCTACGGCAAGAGTCATCAAGGAGCAGCATCCCGATGCAAGTGTTGTATTTATCGGGCCGTGTGCGTCAAAGAAGCTGGAGGCATCCCGCCGGACGGTGCGCTCGGATGTGGATTTTGTCATCACCTTTGAAGAACTGGTGGGTATGTTTGAAGCAAAAGGCATCCTCTTAGAAGAGATTCAGGCAATGGATGAAATGAAGGATGCAACGGCTGCCGGAAGAGGCTACGGTGTGGCAGGCGGCGTGGCAAGTGCGATCGAAGACTGCATTCGGGAAAATTATCCTGATGTAGAAGTAAATATCGAACATGCAGAAAGCCTTGCGGAATGCAAAAAGATATTGATGCTTGCAAAGGTCGGAAAGAAAAACGGCTGTCTGATCGAAGGAATGGCATGTCCGGGCGGATGTGTTGCCGGAGCAGGTACGAACATTCCGGTGGTACAGGCTGCAAAAGAGGTCAATAAGTTTAAAGCTGCGGCACAGCAAAAGCTGCCGAGCATGAATACAACGGAGGAATCATAATGAAAAAGATCAGAACAAGGTTTGCCCCAAGCCCCACAGGAAGAATGCATGTGGGCAATCTCAGAACTGCATTGTATGCCTATCTGATTACGAAGCACGAAGGCGGAGATTTTCTGCTTCGTATCGAGGATACCGATCAGGAACGTCTGGTAGAGGGCGCGGTGGACATCATTTACCGTACGCTGGAAAAAACAGGATTAATTCACGATGAAGGCCCGGATAAGGACGGCGGTGTAGGCCCTTATGTGCAGAGTGAACGACAGGCAAGCGGCATTTATTTAGAGTATGCCAAAAAGCTCATTGAAAAGGGCGAAGCATATTACTGCTTCTGCGATAAGGAAAGACTTTCTTCCCTGACACAGATCGTAGATGGAAAAGAGATCAACATTTATGATAAGCATTGCCTGCATCTTTCCAAAGAAGAGGTTGAAGAAAAACTGGCATCCGGTATTCCCTATGTGATCCGTCAGAACAATCCGACTGAAGGGACGACAACCTTTCACGACGATATTTACGGAGACATCACAGTCAATAATGCAGAGCTGGATGATATGATCCTGATTAAATCGGACGGATATCCGACTTACAATTTTGCAAACGTAGTGGATGACCATTTAATGGGCATTACCCATGTTGTACGGGGAAATGAATACCTTTCGTCCTCTCCGAAATACAACAGACTGTACGATGCATTCGGCTGGGAAGTGCCCACATATGTGCACTGTCCGCTGATCACAGATGAAGAGCATCATAAGCTTTCCAAGCGATGCGGTCATTCTTCTTATGAAGATCTGGTGGAGCAGGGATTTTTGACGGAAGCGATCGTCAACTTTGTTGCGCTGCTTGGATGGAGTCCTGCAGACAATCGGGAAATCTTCTCCCTGCAGGAGCTGATCGAAGTATTTGATTATAAGCATTTATCTAAATCACCTGCCGTATTTGATTATACGAAATTAAGATGGATGAACGGCGAATACATTAAGGCGATGGATTTTGATGCATTTTATGAAAAAGCAGAGCCTTATCTGAAAAAAGCCATTTCCAAAGATCTTGATTTGAAAAAGATCGCCGAAATGGTAAAAACGAGAATCGAGGTGTTCCCGGATATTGCGGAAAAGGTTGATTTCTTTGAAGCTCTGCCGGAATATGATCCAGAAATGTATTGTCACAAAAAAATGAAGACAACGAAAGAGTCTTCGTTGGAAGTATTAAAAGAGCTGCTTCCTGTCCTTGAAGCCCAGGAGGATTACAGCAACGATGCGTTATATCAGACACTCGTAAAATATGTAGAAGAAAAAGGCTGTAAGAATGGCTATGTCATGTGGCCGATCAGAACGGCCGTTTCAGGTAAGCAGATGACTCCGGCAGGAGCAACGGAAATTATGGAAATTCTTGGAAAAGAAGAATCCCTAAGCCGTATCCGCAAGGGAATCGCCATGCTGGAAGGCTGAGCATAATGCTTGATCTGGAGAAATACAGTGCTTCCCAGCGGGAAGCAATCTGCCACGGCAGCGGACCTGCACTTGTACTTGCAGGTCCGGGCAGCGGCAAAACGAGTGTATTGACAAAAAGGCTTCAATATTTGATTCAGGAACTTTTGATACCGCCGGAAAAGATACTGGTGGTCACTTTTACAAAAGCGGCTGCAAGGGAGATGCAGGAGCGTTTTGAACGCTTGATGCAGGGAGCGTCTTCGGTCTGCTTTGGCACATTTCATTCGGTATTTTACCGGATTCTACAGGAACATCACAAAAATTCCCCTTTCACGATTTTAAATGAACAGGAAAAAACATTCTTTTTGAGGCAGGTACTGCGTCAGCAAAGGATAAACGAGGACTATCTGGAAATCCTTCAGGAATGCTTTGGCAAAATAAAAAATAAACAGCCCTTGCAGGAAATGGAATTGCCGCAGGAGCTTTCCAAAGAACAGCTTGCCGCTCTTTTTGAAGCTTATCGGGAACGATGCCGAGAGAAAGACAAGCTGGATTTTGATGATATGGCATACGAATGTCTGCGTTTATTTCAGAGCAGACCGGATATTTTGAAAAAATGGCAGGCTCGTTTTTCTTATCTTTTAGTGGATGAATATCAGGATATCGCTCCGATCCAGGCAGAACTCTTAACCCTGCTTGCGCTGCCGGAGAAGAATGTATTTGCAGTAGGAGATGACGATCAGACGATCTATGGGTTTCGCGGTGCAGATACCAAGTGCATGCTGGATTTTCCCAAAAAGTACCAAGACACCAGAACGATTTTTCTGGAAACGAATTACCGGAGCCGTCCAGATATCGTGGAAGCTGCTACGCGCGTGATATCTCAAAATAAGGATCGCTTTTTCAAAAGACAGACGGCGGCAAGGGAGAGCGGCGGTTATGAAGCGGTTTCCTGTCAGGGATTTTCACTAAGAAAAGAAGAATATGAAGAACTGATAAGCGTTCTGCAGGAATATGAAAAAAATGGGAAATTAAATGAGTGCGCGGTTCTATACCGGAAAAATAAAGATGCAGGCAGGCTTATACGCATGCTGGAAAAGAAGAAGATCCCATACCACTGTACAGAGAAAAAGCAAAATCTGAAAACACATTTTATCACGCAGGATATCACCGCATATCTTCGTCTGATCGAGGGTGACCGGAGGCGAAAAACTCTTTTTCAGATCATGAACCGGCCGGAGCGGGGATTGGGACGGGACTGCTGCAGGGAGGAGACCTTTTCGTTTTTGGAACTGAAGCAAGCTCCGAAATTAGAACTAGACTGTAAAAGAGCAAAAAATATGTCTTTGTACGCAAAGATCATGTATATCCGAAAAGGCTTCGGCTATGAAAACTGGCTGTTACAGGAGAAGGCAAAGGAGACAGAAGGGTGTACCTCTTTAGAAAAAGAAGAATATCGGGAGATCCTTCATGAGCTGATGGAAAAAGCAAAACAGCTTTCCGGCATCAGGGAATGGGAGGCGTGGCTTTTGGAAAAAGAGGATGCGGAAAGACAAAATGCCGACAGAAGAAATGCAGGCGGCAAAAAGCCGGGAGTCAGCATTTTAACCTATCACGGCTGTAAGGGACTGGAGTTTGAATGCGTCATTCTGCCGGATCTGATCGAGGGGATCGTGCCGCATAAAAAGGCATCCGGCGTGGCAGAATTAGAGGAAGAGCGCCGTATGTTTTATGTGGCAATGACGAGAGCAAAGGAACGCTTATATTTGTATTATCTCACCGGAACAAAAGAAGAACCGGAAACGATGTCCCGGTTCTTACCTTATTCTTCATCTGCATCCACAAGCTCGTCAAATTCTGCGTTATCCAGATACTCGTCAAATGCATCTGCTACCATTTCATATTCTTCATCATCATCAATGTAGGACAGCTCCGGCTCTATGTTCGGGTCATTTTCATCCTCTGCGTAGCGGTAGAACCAGACTTCTCCATCGGTGTTTTCGCCGTTTTCATCCAATGGAAGCAGTGCAATATAATCCTGCTCTTGAACCGTGAGAATGGTAATAATGGCACAAAGGACTTTAGTACCATCTTCCAGCTCCAGTTCAACGGTCATTTCTTCATCATTTATATCGTTGTTCCCCATTTTGTCATACCTTCCTTTCGGTTGCTGTTTGTATTTATTGTACAAAAAGAATAGGAGAATGTAAAGCATTGTGGTATAATTAATCATAACAAGCAGAAAAGTTTTGACACAAAGGAAGGTTTACATGAGAAAAGGAACATTTTATCAAAAGGGAATTACCAGACTGGGGAATGGGGCACAGTTTGTATTCAGGATAGAGGATGCTGCAAAGGAAGTGCAGCTTGCTTTTTTTGCAGGCGAGAAGGAAGTGGAGCGGATTACGGTGCCGAAGGAGTACCGGAACGGATGGCTTTACAGCATTGTGCTGGATGAGCTGCCAAAGGGAGCAGATGGCTATTGTTATTATGCAGACGGTGTATCGGTCGAGGATTTTTATGCAGGAGCTGTGAGCGGCTGGAAAGAATACGGTGCAGAAAAGGGTGCGCTGCGTTATCTGCTACCGCAGCGGACGTATGACTGGGAAGAGGATGCTTTTCCGGCACATTCCTATGAGGATTCGGTCATTTACGGAATGCATGTGAGAGGCTTTACTAAGCATGCTTCTTCCGGTGTAAAGAAAAAGGGAACTTTTGCAGGAATCCGGGAAAAGATTCCTTATCTGACCGATCTTGGCATTACTGCTGTGGAGCTGATGCCGGTATATGAGTTTGATGAGATCGAAAAGACTCCGGAAACCTATCAGAGCAGGCAGGTGGAAACGAAGATCAATTACTGGGGCTTTAAGGAAGGCTGTTATTATGCCCCGAAAAGCTCCTATGCCTACAGCATGGATGCGGTTTCCGAAATGAAAGATATGGTTAAGGCACTGCACAGGGCAGATATTGAGGTGATCCTGCAGTTTTATTTTCCAAAATCGGTCAATTACAGTGAGATACCGGAAATCCTGCATTTTTGGGTCAATGAATATCACATTGACGGCTTTCGCCTGTTAGGAGAGAACCTTCCGCTTAGTCTGATCGGAGCAGATCCTTTCTTAAAGGATACGAAACTCATAATGGATCATGCGGGGTATGAGCCTTCTGCGAAAAAGAGCCGGAAAAAGCAGCAGAAAAATACAGCACTCTGGCGCTATGATTTCACATATGATATCAGAAAGATGCTCAAAGGAGATGAAGGCTGTCTTTCATCCCTGCTCTTTCATTTGCAGGATAATCCAGAAGAAATAGGCGCAGTCCATGCAGTGGCAGGCTACAATGGATTTACGCTTCAGGATCTGGTATCTTATGACCGGAAGCACAATGAAGCAAACGGAGAGGATAATCAGGACGGAAGCGACTATAACTGCAGTTGGAACTGCGGTGTGGAAGGAAAGACGAGAAAGCGCACCGTTCAGATGCTGCGGCGCAGACAAATGAAAAATGCACTGGCATTTGTGATGCTGTCACAGGGGACACCGTATCTGCAAAGCGGCGATGAGTTTGGCAGGACACAGGGCGGCAACAATAATCCCTATTGTCAGGACAATGAGATAACATGGGTAGACTGGCGGCTGCAAAAGATAAACCGTGATTTTTATGACTATACAAAGCAGCTAGTCGCATTCCGTAAGGCGCATACGGTATTTTGCAGGCAGCAGCATTTAAAAGGGCTGGATCATCTCGGCTATGGATGCCCGGATATTTCTTTTCACGGGAAAGAAGCGTGGAAACCGGAGCTTGAAAGCTACAGCCGGCATATCGGAGTGCTGTATTGCGGTAAGTATGCATCGGATCGCAGCGGCGTGGAAGATTCGGATTTTTATATGGCGGTAAATATGCATTGGGAGCCACATGCATTTGCGCTTCCGAAGCTTTCTAAGGAGAAAAAATGGGAAATCTGCATGGATACTGCAATGTCAGAGAGCTTTGTGCAGTTGGAGCTGACAGAGAGCGGTACAGTGACCGCGGCGGAACGGTCGATCGTACTTTGCAGATCGGTAAAATGTGATCTGCGGACACCGGAGAAAAAGACCGAAAAAATAGCTGAAAAAGTAATAGAAAAGTAATGGAAAATAATGGAAAAATAACAGAAAAGCAGGAATGATAAATGAAGGCTTGGAAACATTTTAAAACGATCACTTATCACAAATATCTGGTTATGAAAGGCTGTTTTGCGGTAGGGCTGTATAAGCAGGGGCTTCTGCATGATATGTCAAAATATTCGCCGCAGGAATTTTTCGTAGGAGCCAGATATTATCAGGGAACGCGCAGTCCCAATAATGCAGAGCGTGAGGATAGGGGCTATTCCTCGGCATGGCTGCATCATAAGGGTAGAAATAAGCATCATTATGAATATTGGATCGATTATTGTGCGGACGCAGCAGATTCTTCTTCACTGGGTATGATGCCTGCGCCGATGCCGGATCCTTATATCGCAGAGATGTTTATGGACCGGGTTGCCGCATCAAAGGTGTATAACGGAAGCACCTATACTGATCAGGATGCCCTTACCTATTATCAAAAAGGGGCAGGCAGGATGGAGCGGTATCTGCATCCGTATACGAGAAAGCGTTTGGAAAAGCTGCTTCATATGCTTGCAGAAAAAGGGGAAAAGGAGACGTTTGCCTATATACGCAGGTGGAAGCGGACGTGGTAGAAAGCCGTAAGCTGGTAAAAAAAATCGGGTATCACATATTTTGACAGGGAGCATAAACTATTCATATAAAAAAGAGGTGAATGTATATGAATATTTTATGGCTCCTTATTTTGTTGTGCTGCTGCAATCAGAATGGAAGTAGTGCAGGCTGTGGCTGTGCAGGAAACAGACCAACCAGACCGGATAACGGCGGCTGCGGCTGTGCAGGAAACAGACCAGCCAGACCGGATAACGGCGGCTGCGGCTGTGCTGGAAACAGACCAGCCAGTGATGGCTGCGGCTGCACAGACCGTCCGTCCAGACCGGATAATATCGATGCGCCGATGCCATCCCGTCCAGAACCGCGAATGAGCTTTTTGGACAATGGCTGTGGCTGTGAGTAGTCGTAGATCGTAAAAAAATTAATCTAAAAGCGAAAAGATACTTATATAGCAGGCAGATGCAATGGGAAATTCAGGGATGCATTTGTCTGCTGTATTGTGTGTAATGCACAAAAAATAGCACAGGACAAGCCAAAGTTCATAAAAAATTAACAATATTTTCATAGTGTGGAAGAATCCGTTTGATATACTACCTAATGAGAAGGTGTTACTCTGTGCTGCATGTGGGGTGAAGCAGGGGTAATGTATGGGTAGTGCACATGAAAAAAATGAAAAAGAGCAGTATTATTTTGTGGACGGCAGTTCTATTCGTACTTTTGTTAAATCTGATCGCGTGGAATAATAAAGCATTTTGTGATTTTTATGTTGCCTATATTTTTCCACTATGGGTCAATACTTATGGGAGAATGACGGGGATGCTGTCTTTTTCAGTTGGAGAGCTTATGCTTGTAGCGGCAGCATTTTTGGTTGCAGCAGGAGTTCTCATGGGGATTTTTGCCTGTATCCTGTATTTGACCGGGCATAAAGATAGAACACGGTTCTGGCTGTACTGCAGAAGGCTTTACAGGTGTATGCTCTGGATCGGTGTGTTTGTCTGCATTGTGATGACCTGTAACTGCTTTATTTTATATCATTGCTCCACCTTTGAGGAAAAGTATGAGGTAAACGGCGGCGAATATAAGATATCAGAGCTGGCGGCAGTGCGCGATCATGTGGTACGGCAGGCAAATGCACTGGCAGAGGAAATGGAGCGGGATGAAAATGGTGCTATCATATATAGGTCTGATATGACGGCATTGGCAGGAACAGCAATGCAACGTCTGAGTGACAACGGCTATAAGCAGCTTTCCGGTTATTATCCTCCGCCTAAGGGGATCAGGGCATCAGAGTTTTTAAGTCAGCAATATATGCAGGGGTATTATTTTCCTTTTTCTATGGAGGCAAATTATAATGATGTCATGTATATTACCAATAAGCCGTCTACAATGTGCCATGAGCTGGCACACTTAAAGGGCTTCATTTATGAGGACGAAGCGAATTTTATCAGTTATCTGGCATGTATTCATTCAGAGGATAAGCTGTTTCAGTATAGTGGATATTTAAGTGCGCTGAATTATCTGGATAAGGCATATCGTGAGGCAGTAGACGGTGATGTGACCTTGTGTGCACTTCATGAAAAGATTTCTGCACAGGTAAAGAGAGATAATGTATTCCTGACAGAGGAGAGCTGGAAAACGGTTGAGAAAAAAGCAGTTGTCAGTACAGCCACAGCCAAAAAGGTAAGTCACACCTTCGTAGATGTGACACAAAAGGTCAATGGCGTTGAGGATGGGATCGCCAGCTATGACAGAGTAGTAGGGCTTCTGCTGGACTATTATGATGGCATTTTGTATCGGACAACAGTTAAGGAAAACAAGGATGCTGATCTGGTCAATATGTCAGAAGCATCAGCAGAAACATAAAGCGGCAGTTTTCTTGACGAAAGAAAGGGGGAGTGTTACACTAGGAAAGTGTGAATGATGAATGAAAATCGGAGGATGAGATTTATGATAGGCGATAAAAAGGTACTTTTCAGCGGTATGCAGGCAACCGGCTCTTTGACACTTGGAAATTATCTGGGAGCATTGAAAAACTGGGTAACATTAAGTGATGAGTATGAGTGCTTTTATTCGGTGGTGGATATGCATTCGATCACGGTCAGACAGGATCCGGCAGAGCTGAGAAAACGTGCCAGAAGCCTTCTTACTTTGTATATCGCAGCCGGGCTCGATCCGGAGAAAAACTGTATCTATTATCAGTCCCATGTGTCAGGACATGCAGAGCTTGCATGGATCTTGAACTGCTTTACCTATATGGGAGAACTGAACCGGATGACCCAGTTCAAGGATAAAGCGGCAAAGCATGCAGATAACATTAATGCAGGTCTGTATACCTATCCGGTATTAATGGCGGCAGATATTCTGCTGTATCAGGCAGATGTTGTTCCGGTTGGAAAGGATCAGCTGCAGCATCTGGAGATCACAAGAGATATTGCACAGAGATTTAATGGCGTTTATGGCGATGTATTTACTATGCCGGAGCCCTATGTGGGGAAGGTGGGAGCCAAGATCATGAGTCTGCAGGATCCGTCTAAGAAGATGTCCAAATCGGATGATAATCCAAATGCCAGCATCTATCTGATGGATGATACGGATACGATCATCCGCAAGTTTAAGCGTGCCGTAACCGATTCTGAAGCAAGGATCGCTTACCGGGAGGAGCAGCCGGGTATCCGTAACCTGATCGATATTTATTGTGCATGTACCCAGAAGACACCGGAGGATACTGTAAAGGAATTTGACGGAAAAGGCTATGGAGAGTTTAAGCTGGCGGTAGGTGAAGCCGTTTCAGATGTCTTAAAGCCGCTTCAAGACAGAGTAGCAGAGCTGTCAAAGGATAAGGCATATATTGACAGCATCATTAAAAACAACGCAGAAAAAGCAGATTATTATGCAACCAAAACACTTCGTAAGGTACAGAAAAAAGTAGGATTTCCAGAGAGGATCAGATAATAAAACCCATAGGGCGCAGGCAGCGTTCTATGGGTTTTTCTTTTTTCTTTCTTTTATTCGGATTTTACTTCCTTCCACAGCTCATTATACAGCTCATCAGCCTCTGCACCAAGATAGGTAAAGGTTTCCAGATTCTCATACTGAGAAAGCTCTGGGAAAGCAATGGGAGAGTTTTTGATATCCTCGTCCTCGATCAGATCTCTTGCGCCGTCATTGGGCGTAGAGTAGGTAATGTATTCAAAGTTTTTCAGCGCGATCTCAGGACGGCACATATAGTCGATAAATTTCTCTGCATTTTCTTGATTTGGAGCGTTTTTCGGGATAACCCAGGAGTCGATCCATACGTTGGTGCCTTCCTTGGGAATGACATATTCCAGATTTTCATTTTCCCGCTGGGTATAAATGGCTTCTCCAGAGTAAATAACACCGAGAGCAGCTTCATCTCCGATCATTTTATCACGTACCTGGTCGATGACATATGCCTGTACCAGAGGCTTCTGCGCGATCAGGGCATCCTTTGCTGCATTCAATTCGCCTTCATCTACAGAGTTCATGGTAGCACCGTTGAGCTTTAAGGCAACCATAAATGCATCCCGAACAGAGTCCTGCATCAGGATGCTGTCAGCATATTTCTCATTCCAGAGGATGCTCCAGGAATCTACAGGCTCATCTACCATGGTTTTGTTATACAGGATACCTACTGTGCCCCAGCAGTAGGGGATAGAATATTCGTTTGTGGGATCAAATTCCTTTGACTGGTCAAAATACTGCTGACCGATATATTTTTTTGCATTGGGAATATGATCAAAATTGATTTTTGCAAGCAGATCATTGTCGATCATTTTCTGGATCATGTAATCGGAAGGACATACCACATCATACTGGGAAGCACCAGCTTCAATTTTAGGATACATGATCTCATTTGTTTCAAATTCATCATAAATAACTGTGATGCCGGTTTCCTCTTCAAAGGAGGTCAGTACGTCAGGGTCAATGTATTCTCCCCAGTTATATACGACTACCTCATTGCTGCCCTCTGCCTTGGAACCACAGGCGGTAAGGGAAAGTGTGCTCATGGCAAGTGCAAAGAGCATAAAAATTTTGTTTTTCATAATACCTTATCTCCTCATAATTATATTTTCTCAACTGCCTTTTTCTCATTAGGAGTTCTGTTGACGAGAAAAAGCAGAATCAAAACAGTGACAAAGATCAAGGTGGAAAGAGAATACATTTCCGGCTTGATGCCTTTCTTGACCTCGGTATAAATTTTGGTGGAAAGGGTGTCGATGCCGGGTCCCTTTGTAAAGTGGGTAATGATAAAATCATCCAGTGACATGGTAAATGCCATCAGAAATCCAGACAGGATGCCTGGCAGGATGTCGGGAAATACCACCTTAAAAAATGCCCGTATATGGGAAGCACCCAGATCCAGTGCTGCTTCGTAAATGCTTGGATTTAACTGCTTCATACGAGGCATAACGCTTAAGATCACATAAGGAATGTTAAAGGTTATGTGAGAGAGCAGGATCGTCATAAAACCAAAACGGAATCCAAGGGTAATAAACAGCAGCATAAGTGAAATACCGGTTACAATATCAGCGTTCAGCATGGGAATATTGGTAATTCCCATAATCAGTGCACGGTTTCTGCGTTTCATGGACTGCATAGAGATGCAGGCGATCGTTCCAATGACGGTAGCGACCAGCGCAGAGAGCAGGGCAATGATCAGAGTATTGGAAAGCGCCTGTAAAATAGCTCTGTTTTCAAACATCTGCAGATACCATTTAAAGGTAAATCCTCCCCATTTAGCTCTGGTCTTGCTGGCATTGAAGGACAGAACGATCAGTGTCAGAATAGGAGCGTACAAAAACAGAAAGATCAAGCAGATATATAGTTTGCGAAGTAGGTTTCTCATAATGAAGTACCCTCCCCATCCTTGTCAAAAACTGCCTCAGCAATGATATTCACAATAATGAAAATCATCAGGACGATAGAAAGACCGCTTCCCAGATGCCAGTTGCCTGTCTGGGTAAATTCCTGTTCGATGACATTACCAATGAGTAAGATCTTACTTCCGCCAAGTAATGTACTGATGACAAAGGTAGTCAGTGCCGGAATGAATACCATGGTTATCCCGCTGATGATGCCGGGAAGAGATAGGGGCAGTGTGATCCGGAAAAAGGTCTGTACACTGCTTGCTCCCAGATCGCGGGCGGCATTGATTACATTTTTATCGATTTTTACAAGTACATTGTAAAGAGGCAGCACCATAAAGGGCAGAAAATTGTATACCATACCAAGGATGATAGCTGCCGGAGTATTGATGATCTCAAGCTTTGGCAGATTGAAAAATCCCAGGATGCTGTTGATCACCCCTGTTTTTTCCAGCAAGGTCTGCCATGCAAGGGTACGCAATAAAAAATTCATCCACATTGGCAGGATAAAGATCAGTACAATAAAGCTGTGCTGACTGACATTCATGTTCGCAAGGATCATGGCAAGGGGATATGCCAGCAAAAAGCAGATCAAAGTACTGATAAGGGAAAGAGCGATGGCAAGATACAATGCCTTGGCATGTTCCTTTGTTGCGATCGTGATAACATTTTCCAGTGTAAAGGCACCAGCAGAATCGGTCAGTCCGTAGTAAAACACCATGCAGAGCGGAATAACGATAAAGGCGATGGACCAGAACACATAAGGAAAGGCAAGGGTCTTTTTATTCATCAATTCCGATCGCCTCCTCGTCCTCTGATGCAGGCTTGTTCATGATCTGGATATTGAAGGGGTCTACATAAATGCCGACCTTTGTTCCAACAGGATACATCTTTGTGGATTGCACAAGCCATTCAAAGCCGTTGGCATCCACCTCCATTTCATAATGAACACCTTTAAAGATCGTATGGGTAACAACGCCCTGCAGGATTCCCTGATCGGGAGATACCAGCTCCACATCCTCAGGACGAATGACAACGTCAACAGGGATATTTTCGCCAAAGCCCTTGTCAACACAGGCAAAACGCGCGCCAAGGATCTGTACCAGCTCGTCATGGAGCATAAGGGCATCAATGATATTGCTGTCGCCAATGAAATCTGCAACAAAGGCATTTTCCGGCTCATTATAAATCATTTCAGGAGTTCCGATCTGCTGGATATAGCCCTGATTCATGACAACAATGGTATCAGACATGGTCAGTGCCTCCTCCTGATCGTGTGTAACATAAATAAAGGTAATTCCCAGCTCGTTTTTCAGACGGATCAGCTCATACTGCATATCCTGACGCAGCTTTAAATCCAGTGCGCCAAGGGGCTCATCCAGAAGCAACACCTTTGGCTCATTGACAATGGCACGGGCAATAGCGATACGCTGCTGCTGTCCGCCGCTTAAAGAGTCAGGCATCCGTTTCTCATAACCATCCAGATTGACCAGCTTTAAGGCATATTTGATCTTATCCTGAATATAGGACTGGGATTTATTTTTGATACGCAGTCCAAAAGCAATATTTTCCCCGATATTCATATGAGGAAAAAGGGCATACTTCTGGAATACAGTATTTAACTGGCGTTTATTGGGCTGAAGCGTAGTAATATCTGCACCATCAAAAATAACCCGGCCTGTGTCAGGCTTTTCAAAGCCGCCAATGATACGCAGCGTGGTGGTTTTGCCGCAGCCGCTGGGACCAAGCAGGGTCAGAAACTCGTTTTCACGTATGTAAAGGTTCATGTCATCCAATACAACATTGGAATCATAGGATTTGCTGATGTGCTGTAAGTCAATGAGTTTATGCAAGGCTACTTCCTCCTGTATGGGATAAAATATAGTAGAATGATCCGTTAAAAGCTTGGCGGGCTGCTGACCCAGATGAGAGTAGCTCCGCTTTTTTTACCGCACCGGATATAATGGGTGGTGCTGGGGGTAAAGTAAAAGGATTCTCCCTTTTTGACCGGGTAAGCATGCTTTCCCAGCTGGAGAATGATACTGCCGGAAAGCACATAACCAAATTCCTCCCCCTCATGGGGATTGTCAGGATAGGTAGAGCCCTCTGGCTCTAATGTGATACGGATCGGCTCCATAATATTTTTTTGGGCATTGGGAATGATCCATTCAATCCGGTTTGAAAGCTCTGTATCTGTTTTCTCAAAATAATCTTCTTTATGAAAGACGATCTGCTCCTCAGTTTCTTCATTAAAAAAGTCTTTCAGATCAGTACCCAGACACTGCAGAATGTCCATTAAGGTAGCGATGGACGGAGAGGTAAGGTCACGCTCAAGCTGGGAGATAAAGCCCTTGGAAAGCTCGGCGCGGTCAGCCAGTTCCTCCTGTGTCAGACCTTTCTGGATACGAAGCTCTTTGATCTTATTTCCAATATTCATAAAAACACCTCAATAAGAGTGATAATAAACATAAAGTTTAATAAAACTAAACAAACGCTGATATTTATTATACTAAGATTGCAACTGTTGTCAACGGAAAAAGTAAAAATAATACAGAAATTTTAAGGTCACCGGATATTGAGATTGAGGGGCAGACATGCTATACTATGAGCACTTAGTAAGATGTTTTCGAGTATGAAAGGACTAGGCAAGACTTTTTACGGTTTACGGAGGCAGAGATGGAAAAGAAAAATAAAACCCAGAAGGACAGATATGTTGCTTATGTTTCTACCTATACCATGGGGGATGATTACGGGATAAAGATTTATGATGTGGATATGGAAAAGGGAAGATTTATAGAAAAGGATCAGGTGCGGATCACCAATTCTTCTTATGTAACGATTTCCCACAACCAGAAATTTCTGTATTCCATTACGGATACCGGAGTAGAGGCTTACCGGATCGATCGGAAAACAGGCGAGCTGGGGATGATCAATCATGCTTCGATCCACGGCATGAGAGGCTGTTATCTTTCCACAGATTATAAGGATGCTTATTTATTTGTGGCAGGCTATCATGACGGTAAGCTGACCGTGCTGAGATTAAATGAGGACGGCGGGATTGGCGAGATCACAGACGAGGTATTTCACAAGGGCTTAGGAAGCATTGCAGAGCGCAATTTCAGACCTCATATCAGCTGCGTAAAGATGACAAGGGACAATAAATATCTGCTTGCAGCAGATCTTGGCATGGATCATGTCAATGTATATAAATTTAATGAAGCAACGGGAAGGGTAAAGCAGATTGACGTGATCAGAAGTGAGATAGAATCAGCGCCCCGGCATGTGAAGTTTACAAAGGACGGAAGATTTCTTTATATTGTCCATGAGCTGAAAAATATCATTGATGTTTACAGCTACAGGGACGTAAATGAAAATCCGGAGTTTGAAAAGATACAGACGATATCTACCCTGAATGATTATCATGCAGGCGGCTCGGCAGCCTGTGCTTTAAATTTTTCTGCAGATGACAATTATCTGATCAGCTCCAATGCAGGGGATAATAGCGTGGTCATCTACCGGGTAGATCATGAAAATGGGGAGCTGGACAAATGCCTGTGCCTGCCTATCAGCGGAGATTATCCAAAGGATGCAAATTTCTTTCCGGATATGAAGCATATCGTTTCCCTGAATCATGAGTCCAATACAATGACCTTTTTTAAGGTTGATCCGGAAAAAGGGCTTCTTGTCATGAACGGAAAAGAAATACAGGTAGACAAGCCAAACTGTGTGATCTTCCAGAAGCTGGATTAAGGCATTACTTTTAAGAATACAGTCAGGAGAAATATTTTGAAAATACAATTTTTAAACGGCGGACTTGCCAATCAGACCTTCCAATATATTTTTGCCCGTTATTATGAACTGTCTCATCCAGGGGAGGTCATGTATCTGGATGACTCCTATTTTGCACAGAATACGGTTCATAACGGCTATGAGCTGGAAAAGGTTTTTGGGCTGAAGCCCCATATGCTGAGTGCGTGTTTTGATGCAGATGTCTGGGAATACATGCTTAAAGAGCGCAAAAAAGGAAAAAGCATTCCACAGATATTTTGCGAAAGCGGTACAGAAATGTATATGATCTCTGAGGTGGGAAAGGCACATCAGGGTTTTAATCCCTTTGACGGATCAGTGTGTACGATCCCGTGCAATGAATACCTTCCTAAAGTCATGGATGCCAGAGGAGATGTTTATTATCACGGTTACTGGATCAATCGGCAATGGTTTGATACATTTCAGGACGTATTTCGTCAAGAACTGCGCTTTCCACAGCTGACCGATGCAAAAAATATACAATATATGCAGGATATCAAAGATTCCCATTCTCTGTCCATGCACGTGCGCCGTGGTGATTTTGTGAAGCTTGGTCTTGCGTTTCGACCGGATGACTATCGCTGTATTGCAGAGCGTTTTGTCGAAAGATATACAGCAGACTGGGAGCTGTTTGTTTTTTCGGATGATATTAAATGGTGCAGTGAAAACAGTAGTGCCCTTGGCTGTCATCTGTTCCAAAAGGTACATTTCGTAGAAGGGAATACAAAAGGCAGCAATTACATTGATCTGCAGCTGATGAGCAGCTGCAAGGGAATGTTGATGTCCAACAGCTCTTTTTGCTTTCTGGCAGCACTGCTGAACGAAAATGCCAGTGTGGTTTATAATCTTACTTCACGTAAGTTTTAGCATTCAGAGAGCGTTGATGTGACAGCTTCTAAATGAAATGTAAGAATCCGTCAACTGCCTCATTGACCGAGGCATCCTCGCGACAGGCGAAACCGATTTTTCGTTTCGGAATGGTCATAGGCGATTTCAGTCGTATCAGTTCTCCGTTTTCCAATTCTTTTTTTACAAAATCAGAAATGACGCAGGCAACCCCCAGATCAGTCTTGGCAAATTCGATCAGCAGATCCATTGTGGATACTTCGATCAGACGGTCATTTTCAACAGTATTATGGCTCAGATATTTGTCTACATACTGTCTTGTCAGATTGTCTTTATCCAAAAGGATCAAGGTAGCATGGGAGTAGACGGATTCATGAGTACCAAAGTGTGTAATATCCATGCGTTTTTTTAAATTTTCTAGATAGGTCCTGGTGGTAACAAAAACGTCCTGGATCTCCTTTAAGGGATAAAAAAGCAGTTTGCCGGTGCGGGAGGGCTCTCCGATCAGACCGATATCGATATCACCATTTTCCAGTGCCCGGATGGTCTGGTAGCTGGACTGGCAGGAAATGGAAATCTTGATATGGGGATTCTGATGGATATAGCTTTGCAGATAGGGCAGGAGAACATAACGGCAAAGAGTGGTGCTGACACCAATGGATAAATGGCCGATCCCCAGCTCATTTGCTTTTTTTAACTGTTCTTCGCCGTGGCGTATAGACAAAAATGCTGCCTCTACCTGTCTGAATAAGAGCTCGCCTTCCAGTGTGAGCGTCACACCTCTGGAGCTTCTGGTAAAAAGTGTCGTACTTAGATTCTGTTCCAGCTTGGAGATCGATTTGCTGATAGCAGGCTGGCTGATAAACAGCTGGTTCGCAGCAGTAGAAATATTGCCGCACTTTGCCACCGTATAAAATATGTGATAGAGATTCAGATTCTGTTCCATAAAACGACACCTCATTTCGGTTATAATAAAATATTTTACCATAACAGCAGGTTATAGTAAACATGAATTATATGTATTTCAAAAGAAAAATCCTTCATGCTATAATAGAAACGGAAATTCAGAAATTCTTAGCGGAAAGTGCTGATGAAAGAAAGGATGACAGGAGGAAGTTAAGTATGGGTATGACAATGACACAGAAGATTCTGGCTGTGCATGCAGGGCTTGAAAAGGTAGAAGCCGGACAGCTGATCGAAGCAGACCTGGATCTGGTGCTTGGAAATGATATTACAAGTCCGGTAGCGATCAAGGAAATGGAAAAAATGAATACAACGGGTGTATTTCATAAGGATAAAATAGCTCTTGTACCGGATCACTTTGTACCGAATAAGGACATTAAATCTGCGGAGCATTGTAAATGTGTGCGTGAGTTTGCGTACCGCAATGAGATCACGAATTATTTTGAAGTAGGTGAGATGGGAATCGAACATGCACTGCTGCCGGAAAAAGGTCTGACTGTTGCAGGAGACGTGATCATCGGAGCAGATTCCCACACCTGTACCTATGGGGCACTGGGAGCATTCTCCACTGGTGTAGGCAGCACGGACATGGCTGCTGGTATGGCAACAGGAAAGGCATGGTTTAAGGTGCCTTCAGCCATTAAGTTCAACCTGACAGGCAAGCCTGCAAAATGGGTCAGCGGCAAGGATATTATTTTACATATCATCGGTATGATCGGCGTAGATGGTGCACTTTATAAATCCATGGAATTTGTGGGAGATGGGATTGCCAATCTGTCCATGGATGATCGTTTTACCATCGCGAATATGGCGATCGAGGCAGGCGGAAAAAATGGGATTTTTCCTGTAGATGAAAAGGCTGTTGCATATATGAAGGAGCATTCCAAACGGGATTTTGTAATCTATGAAGCAGATGAGGATGCGCAGTATGATGCTGAGTATACCATTGATTTAAGTACTCTGCGTCCTACCATAGCGTTCCCCCATCTTCCGGAAAATACCAAAACGATCGATGAGATAAAAGAGGACGTAAAGATCGATCAGGTTGTCATCGGCTCCTGTACAAACGGCAGACTGGAGGATATGCGGATCGCAGCAGAGGTATTAAAGGGCAGACATGTTGCAAAGGGCATGCGCTGCATCATTCTTCCGGCAACACAGGCGATCTATATGCAGGCAATGGAAGAGGGACTGTTAAAGACATTTATAGAGGCAGGCGCAGTGGTGAGCACACCAACCTGTGGGCCATGTCTGGGTGGTTATATGGGAATTCTGGCAGCCGGAGAGCGCTGCGTATCCACAACCAACCGCAATTTTGTAGGACGTATGGGACATGTGGATTCAGAGGTGTACCTGGCAAGCCCGGCAGTAGCTGCAGCCAGTGCAGTCACAGGAAAGATTTCCTGTCCAGAGCAGCTTGATTGAGTAAGGAGGAATTAGAAGATGAAAGCAAAAGGCAGTGTATTCAAATATGGAGACAATGTAGATACAGATGTGATCATTCCGGCAAGATACTTAAACTCTTCTGATCCGGCGGAACTTGCGCTGCATTGTATGGAGGATATTGATAAGGAGTTTATCCATCAGGTAAAAAAGGGAGACATCATAGTTGCCAATAAAAATTTTGGCTGTGGTTCATCCAGAGAGCATGCACCCATTGCCATTAAGGCAGCTGGGGTCAGCTGTGTGATCGCGGAGACCTTTGCAAGAATTTTTTATAGAAATGCGATCAACATAGGACTTCCGATCATTGAATGCCCGGAAGCTGCTGCGGCTATTGAAGCAGGAGATGAAGTAGAGATTGATTTTGACAGCGGCGTGATCACAGATGTGACAAAGCAAGCCTCTTATCAGGGGCAGGCATTTCCGCCCTTTATGCAAAAGATCATAGAAGCTGAAGGACTGATCAATTACATCAATAAAAAATAAAGAAAGAATGCTATACAACAAAAAGCAGCCTTATCCATAGTAGAACGCTATCGGCAGGGCTGTTTTTTTCATGGGAAACACCTTGCCTTGATAAAAAAATGTAAAAGATAAAAAACTATTGACAGACAGATAGGAGTGTGCTATTTTATCACTATGACAAACATAGTACGACAAACGTAGTAACGATTGACGTGCTATGACAGATATAGGAAGAAAGGGGAAGAAAATGCTTTCAATCAGTAGTGATGTTATCAGAGGCTATAATGACACAATGATCCTTTATCTGCTGTATCATACGCCGTCTTATGGTTATGAGCTTTCCAAGCAGATCAAGGAGCTGTCAGAGGGGAAATATGTCATTAAAGAAACCACATTATATTCTGCATTTACCCGAATGGAAAAAAATGGCTACATTGAGTCTTTTTACGATGATGATAAGGGAAACGGAAAGAGGAGAACCTATTATCGTATTACCGAGCTGGGAAAAAGCTACTATCGGGAAAAATGTGAAGAGTGGGAACTGACAAAAGAGGTTGTAGAACGGTTTATTCAGGAGGAGTATAAGGATGGAAACCATTAGAGGGTATCTGGAAACGATGTTTCAAAATCTGCCGAATCTGCCTCAGGTGCAAAAGGCAAAGTATGAGCTTGGACAGATGATGGAGGATAAGTATCAGGAATTAAAGGAAAACGGAAAAACAGAAAACGAAGCAGTTGCGATCGTAATTTCAGAATTTGGAAATCTGGATGAGCTAGCAGAGGAGCTGGGAATCCAGAATGCGGTCTGTGAAGAGACCAGAAATGCCAGAAGACTTTCCCTTGAGGAGGCAAAGCAGTATGTTTATGACAAGATCCGGGCAGGCTATCAGACTGCGCTGGGAGTGCTACTCTGTATCGTGTCTCCCAGTGCCTGCGTTATTTTTGACAGCTATGACAAGGAAATGCTGGAAAATATCGGTGTGCTGATCTTTATGGCAGTGGTAGCGATGGCAGTAGGCATTATGGTATTTTCCAGCTTCAGCATGGGAAAATGGAAGTTTTTATCGCAGCAGCCCTGCAGCATTGACTTTATGACGGCGGAGTATATAAATAACGAAAAAGAGAATTATCGTATGACCTATGGACTTATGATAACCATTGGAGTCATTCTTTGTATATTTAGTGTAACACCGGTCATTGTGTTCGGAGAACTGATCAAAATAGCATATCTGGAGGGATATGGCATCGGATTGATGTTTCTTCTGATCTCCATTGGTGTATTTCTCTTTATCACTGCTGCAAAAAGAATGGATGCTTATGATGTCCTTTTAAAATTAAATGCGAAGGAATCTGTAGGAGCACAGTTTGTTCCTGCGCAGAGAAATCAGGTGCGTTATCGTTCCTCAAAAATAGAAGCTCTGATGTCGGTATACTGGCCTACCATAACCTGCATCTATCTTTCCTTGAGCTTTTTGAGCTTTGCATGGGGAATCACATGGATCATCTGGCCGCTGGCAGCATTTGCAGCAAAGCTGATCGCACTTTTTGGGGCAGAAAAATAATAATATAAGACAGGAAAACAGGGGAAAAGAAAAATGAAGAAAAATACATATTTAGGGATCATCAGTGGTATAACGGTCATCTGTATAGCCATCGGGCTTATGGTGCATGTGTTTTTTTGGCAGACCGGAGAGCGGTATATAGAAAAAAATGAGACATTAAAGGAATTCGACCGTGTGGAAGCGGAAATGGAGATCGTAAATTTTCACATAAAGGCAGGTACAGCCTATGAACTGTATTATCACGGCAATGAAAATTATGAGCCTCATTATGAGGTAAAAAACGGGACGCTTGTAATTGAACAAAAAAGAAAAGAATGGAAGATATTGAATTTTAGCGGGGCAGAGGATATGGAATTGATCCTTGTTGTTCCGGCGGATGCCTTAAAGGAATTAAAGGTTCAGGCGGATGTTGGCTGCGTAATAGCGGAGGGGATCTGCTGTGAAAGGGGAGATATCGAGTCGGATATCGGAGAAGTGTGTCTGGAAAACAGTGAGTTCCAATATCTGACGGTGGAATCAGATATCGGAGCAGTGGAAGCATGGCTTTTAGGAAAAGAAACAGATTATACATTAAATCTGCTGACGGATCTGGGAGATGTTGAGATAAATGATAAAACAGCAGGAAAACAATATCACTCACAGGGAGAAGGCGGAAAAGAGATTTCCATTACAACAGACATTGGTGCGATCGAGCTAAGGTTTGAGTAGAAAGATAAGCAGCAGCTTATAGATGATATTTTTTAAGAAAACAGTCTTGAAACATATGTTCGACTGTGATATAGTTACCATATGAAGAAAAATGATATGGTTTTGGCGGCAGTCATGCTTGCATTTGCAGGCGGGCTGCTTTTGCTGCAAAATTGGAAAGCGGATACGAAAGCCGTTATGGTATCGGTGTATCAGGAAAAAGAAAAAATAGCAGCCTATCCTCTGACAGAGGATGGAGAGTATGTGCTTTCGGGGGCAGAAAAGGGCACGAACCTGTTGAAGATACAGGCAGGCAAGGCATGGATCGAGTCTGCGGATTGCCCGGATGGGCTTTGCATCAGGCAGGGCAGCATCAGCAAAAGCGGACAGTCGATCATCTGTCTCCCACATAAGCTGGTTATTACGATCGAAGGCAGAGAAAAGGCAGAGGTGGATGCTGTTGCAGGATGATCAAAAAAATAGCAGAGATGAACAGACGAAAAGAATAGCAGGACTGGGGCTTTTTCTTGCATTTGCCCTGATCCTTGGTTATGTAGAGGCACTGCTGCCTGTTTCCTTTGGGATTCCGGGAGTCAAGCTGGGACTTGCAAATCTGGCAGTGCTTTTCGTGCTGTATCTAAGAGGTGTCAGAGATGCCTGTATCATAGATGTGCTGCGGATCTTGCTAAGCGGCTTTCTGTTTGGAAATCTTTATAGTATCCTGTACAGCATGACAGGCGGTCTGCTGAGCTTTCTGGTAATGGTGCTGTTAAAGAAAAGCGGCAGCTTCAGCATTATAGGAGTCAGTGTGGCAGGAGGCGTTTTTCACAATCTGGGACAGCTGGCAGTGGCGGTGCTTGTGGTAGAAACCATCGGGATCTTCTATTATGTTCCGCCGCTTCTTCTGGCAGGAGTTCTGACAGGCTTTTTGATCGGTTTTTTGGCAAAGCAGCTGCTGGACAGAGCAGGGCAGCTGGCGGAAAGGTAGGAGCATGATCGCATATATAAAAGGAACATTAGAGGAAATCGCAGAAGGAAATGCAGTGGTTGAGGTAGGCGGAATCGGCTACAATGTAAGAATATCGGCAGGAACGGTAAATCTGCTTCCCGGACTGCATCAGGAGATAAAGCTGTATACCTATACCTATGTAAGAGAAGATACCTTTTGCCTGTATGGGTTTCTGACCAAGGATGAGCTTCAGATCTTTAAGCTGCTGATCATGGTAAATGGAGTAGGCCCCAAGGGGGCTTTGGGAATTTTGTCTGTTATGAGTGCACAGGATCTGCGCTTTGCGATCATTGCTGCAGATGCAAAGCAGATAGCAAAGGCACCGGGAATCGGCAAAAAGACTGCAGAGAGGGTCATTCTTGATCTGCGCGATAAGATTTCTCTGGAGGATACACTGGATGGCAGCATTTCCGTAGAAGCACCCCTGACAGGAGAAGATAATGCTGCAAGAAATGAGGCAGTAGAGGCGTTGGTGGCACTTGGCTATAGTGCGTCTGATGCACTTAAAGCAGTGAAGCAGGTATCAGAGGAGGAAGCTGCGGATACGGAAGCCATTTTAAAGGCTGCTTTAAAAAAGCTGTTTTAAAAAAGCTGTTTTAAAAAAGCTGTTTAAAGGCTGCTTTAAAATAGTAATAAGCTGTATAAGGATATTTCCGGGATAGAGACTTACAATGGAGAGACTATGGAACGAAGAGTGATAGAAACTGGTCTGATCGAAGAAGATGTTAAACTGGAGGGGAGTCTGCGTCCCCAGTGTTTAAAGGACTATATCGGACAGGAGAAGGCAAAGGAAAGCCTGAAAATATACATAGAGGCGGCAAAGCAGAGGCAGGATGCGCTGGATCATGTATTGTTTTATGGACCGCCGGGATTGGGAAAGACTACTCTGGCAGGGATCATTGCCAATGAAATGGGGGTACATCTGAAGGTAACAAGCGGACCTGCCATTGAAAAGCCGGGAGAGATGGCAGCGATCCTGAACAATCTTCAGGAGGGAGATCTGCTGTTCGTGGATGAGATCCACAGGCTGAACAGACAGGTAGAGGAGGTCCTTTATCCGGCTATGGAGGATTTTGCCATTGACATCATGATCGGCAAGGGGGCTTCTGCACGGTCTGTCCGTCTTGACCTGCCTAAGTTTACGCTGGTAGGCGCTACCACCCGTGCAGGTCTTTTGACAGCACCGCTGCGTGACCGGTTCGGTGTGATTCATAGACTGGAATTTTACAGTATTGAGGAGCTTTGCCAGATCATACAGCATTCTGCCAGAGTCCTTCAGGTTAAGATAGAGAAAAAGGGAGCCATTGAGCTGGCACGAAGAAGCAGGGGGACTCCGCGTATTGCCAACCGTATCTTAAAGAGAGTCCGTGATTTTGCCCAGGTCAGGTATGATGGCGTGATCACAGAAGAGGTTGCCTGTACAGCCTTGAATCTGATGGATGTGGATAAGCTGGGACTGGATTATCTGGATCGGAATATATTGTTGACGATGATTGAAAAGTTTCACGGCGGACCGGTAGGACTTGACACCCTTGCGGCTGCGATCGGAGAAGATTCCGGTACGATCGAGGATGTTTATGAGCCTTATCTGATCAAAAATGGGCTGCTCAACAGAACTCCCAGAGGCAGAGTGGTGACTGACCTTACATATAGGCATTTGGGACTTGAAATTCCGACATAATGTGCGTATAATGAATCCATATACAATAGCTTGTGGTTTTGGATATACAAAAGTGGGGTAAGGGTATGTCAGCAAAAACAGATACAGAGGTAATCATTGGCGGAAAAGTATTTACATTAAGCGGTTATGAAAGTGAAGAATATCTGCAAAAGGTAGCTTCTTACATTAACAATAAGGTGGCAGAGTATAATAAGGTCGATCAGTTCCGCAGACAGCCTCTTGATATTCAGAATGTTTTGTTGCAGCTTAATATCGCAGATGATTATTTTAAAGCCAAAAAACAGATCAGTATTCTGGAAGAGGATATTGAAAGCAAGGAAAAGGAAATCTACGATTTAAAGCATGAACTGATCGCAGCCCGGATGAAGATGGAAAGCACAGAAAAGAGTATGCGTGGGCTGCAGAGCGAGCTGAATGAAAATGCAAAAAAGATCATTCGCATGGAAACAGAGTTAAAAGAACATAAAAAGGCATGAGAGATCAATGAAAAAAGTGGAGCTTTTAGCTCCGGCAGGCAGCTTTGAGAGCTTTCTCGGAGCGGTTCATGCAGGAGCAGATGCTGTTTATATTGGTGGTCAAAAATATGGAGCCAGAGCATACGCTGAGAATTTTACGCAAGAGGAGGTATGCCTGGCTATTCGTTATGCCCATTTATTTGGGAAAAAGCTATATCTGACAGTCAATACACTGGTAAAGGAAGATGAACTGAAAGAACTGCCTGCTTACATTGCCCCCTTTTATGAAGAAGGGCTGGATGGGGTTATCGTACAGGATATGGGAGTGTTCTCTTTGCTGAGAGGCTGCTTTCCCCAGCTTGCGCTGCATGGAAGTACACAGATGACGGTTACTGGCGCAAGAGGAGCCAGATTTTTGCTGGAACAGGGAGCATCAAGAGTGGTGCCTGCCAGAGAATTGTCCTTGGAGGAGATCATCCGCATTAAGGATACAGGAATTGAGGTAGAGGCATTTATCCATGGTGCCATGTGCTACTGTTATTCTGGTCAATGCCTTTTCAGCAGTATGCTTGGCGGCAGGAGCGGAAACAGAGGCAGGTGTGCCCAGCCCTGCAGACTGCCATATCAGGTTTTGGACAAGGAGGGGTATCCCTTAAGTCTGAAGGATATGTGTACCCTGACCTTTTTGCCAGAGCTGATAGAAGCTGGGATTGATTCCTTTAAAATAGAGGGACGTATGAAAAAACCGGAATATGCAGCCGGAGTGACTGCACTGTACCGGAAATATATAGACCGGTATTATGCTTCCTTTGGAGAGGACTTTACTGTGGAAAAAGAGGATATGGAAAAATTGCGTACCTTGTATATCCGCAGTGAAATACAGGAAGGATATTATCATAGGCATAACGGCAGGGAAATGATCACGTTGGACAAACCCAGCTATCTGGGGTTAGAGGAAGGCTATTTAAAAGAGATACGGAAAGCTTACTTGGAACAGCCGCCCAAGATCTTAGTCAATGGAAAGCTGATTCTGCGAAAAGAATGTCCGGTACAGCTGGAGCTTGTAAGGGCTGCAGCCCAGAGCAGGGATAAAACAGAAGATATGCCTGTGCAGGGGACATCAGTTTCGGTAAAAGGGCAGATAGCAGAAGCAGCGCAGAAGCAGCCTCTGACGGAGGAGACTGTCAGAAAACAGATAGAAAAAACAGGAAACACTCCTTTTGCATTTCAAAAATTAACAGTTTATATGGATCAGGATGTTTTTCTCCCTGTTAAGGCGCTGAATGAGCTGCGAAGAGCTGCACTGGAAAAGCTGGAGGAGCAGCTGACTGCTGGCAGCCGCAGAGAAATGCTGACATCACAGCCGGTATATGAGGCTTCAGAGGCTGATGCAGGACATTGTGTGCAGGAAATGGCTGAAAAAGACAAGAAAACACGGATGCCTTATCTTTCTGTTCAGATCCAGCAAAAGGAGCAGCTGACTGCTGTACAGGAGTCAGAGGCGGTAGACCGCATTTATCTGGATGCAGATCTGTTTCTGGATTATGAAGAAGAAATACAAAACGTACTTTCAGAGTGGAAAAACAAAAAATCCGACAGAGCTTTGTTTCTGGTAATGCCTGCAGTGATCAGACTTTCGGATGAAGCCTATCTACATCGTTTTTATAAAGCTGCTTTATCAGATATGGTGTGTGATGGTGTGCTGGTGCGTAATCTGGAGAGCCTGCAATGGCTGAAGGAACAGAAATACTCTGGAAAGATCATAGCAGATGCCGGTCTTTATACATGGAACAGACAAGCAAAGGAATTTTTCAAGGGAATGCAGATCGCCCTTACAGCTCCGCTGGAATGCAATAAGGAAGAGTGGCATAAGCTGGGACTTATGGGCATGGAGGTTATCGTATATGGTAGAGCGCCTTTGATGATAACAGCTAACTGTATCAGGAAAACAATGCTTCAGTGCCTTGGAAATAAGAAAGAAGAAAAAAATGATAAGCTGCTTAGAGAAAAAAGGCAGCTTCGGCTGCGTGACCGTTATAAAACAGAGTTTCCGGTAAGGGCAGTATGCGGACACTGCTACAATGAAATCTACAACAGTGTGCCCTTATCACTACATGAGTATGGAAAATCTGTTATGGGAGAGCAGCCGGCAGGAGTGCGGCTGATTTTTACCACAGAGACCTTGGAAGAGGTACAGCAGGTATTGACATGCTATGCTGACTATCTGACAAAACCAGAGAAAAAGCGTCAGGCAGAATTCCTTTATACAAAGGGACATTATAAAAGAGGAGCGGAGTAATCCGGGATATATGGAACAGTATATTACAGAGTTTTCCAAATATTTTATTGCATTGTTTGCATCTTTTTACACATACGAATGCTTTGCAGTATTTAGATACCGGACAGAGGAAGAGCGAAAAGGTATCTATATCAGACAGAGCCTGTTTATGTTCCTGACACATTTCTGCTGCTTTTTGCCGGTGTACTTTACCAGCGGAAAGATAGAATATATTTTCTTTTTTGCCTTTCAGCAGATCGCATTATATACCACTATCGTGCTGTATCACATGATTTATCCACGGGCGAATCGTCTGGTGGTAAACAATATGTGCTTTTTGATGGCAGTTGGCTTTGCCATGCTGACCAGACTGTCCTATGACAAGGCGATCCGTCAGTTTGTCATTGTAGTAATTTCTTCGGTGGCGGCGCTTCTGATCCCTGAGCTGATAGGACGGATCAAATGCCTTAGAGATTTAACCTGGGGCTATGCGGGACTGGGGATAGGGGCATTGGCGCTTGTTCTTGGACTGGGAGCAGTGACCAATGGCTCTAAGCTGTCATATTCCATTTTCGGGATTACCTTTCAGCCCTCTGAATTTATCAAGCTGGTATTTGTTCTTTGTATAGCCTCTATGCTGTGCAGAGCCTGTTCTTTTCGGGAGGTAGCGCTGTCAGCAGTGATCGGCGGAGCCCATGTGCTGATCTTAGTATTTTCCAAGGATTTGGGCAGCGCATTGATATATTTTGTTACGTATGTGGTTATGGTATATGTAGCTACAGAAAAGAAACGGTATCTGGCGGCAGGACTGGCAGGCGGCAGCGCAGCGGCATATGTGGCATGGCGGCTGTTTTATCATATACAGGTCAGGGTACAGGCATGGAAGGATCCGTGGAGTGTGATCGATAAGGAGGGGTATCAGATCACCCAGTCGCTGTTTGCCATCGGCTGCGGAGGTCTTTTCGGTCTGGGTATTGGAAAGGGCAGTCCGGAGTCCATCCCTTTTGTAGAAACTGATTTTATCTTTTCGGCTATTGTAGAAGAGCTGGGGATCTTATTCTCTCTGTGCCTGATCTTGGTATATGTAAGCTGCTTTATCATGTTTATGCAGGCGGCAATGTCCATGAAGGATGAATTTTGCAGGCTGACAATGGTCGGACTGGGAGTTACTTATATTTTTCAGGTGTTTTTAACGATCGGCGGAGGGATCAAATTTATACCGCTTACAGGAGTGACACTGCCCTTTATCAGCTATGGTGGAAGCAGCGTGCTCAGTACGATCCTTATGTTTTCTGTCATTCAGGGCTTATATCTGGTGGGAGGAAGGAAAAATGTCTCAGGCAAAAAAAGAAAACCAAGTGCAGAGCAGGGGAAAAAAGAAACAGCAGACCAAGAAACAGCGGATCAGAAAGCGTGATCAGGAGATTATTTCTGTAACGGTAGCTTTTGTTGTGCTGTTTCTTTTTATGATGGGATATTTTACAACCTATGCCCTGACCCATAGGGAAGAGCTGTTGAACAACAGCTATAACACCCGTCAGCAGCTGCTGGTTGCGCAAAACAAGCGCGGGAGTATTTATGCCAGAGACGGCGAGGTGCTTGCTGAGACAGTGACAGATAAGGAGAAAAAAGAGAAAAGGGAGTATCCCTATAAGGAACTGTTTTCTCATGTGGTAGGCTATGTGAATCCGGGAAAGACAGGCATAGAAGCTCAGATGAATTATTATCTGCTGCAATCTGACATCCCATCAGTTGATAAGGTAAAAAATGAGCGGCTCGGAAAGAAAAATCCGGGGAACAACGTATATACAACCTTTGATGTAGAGCTTCAAAGGGCGGCTTCCAATGCACTTGGCATTTATAAAGGCGCTGTGATAGCGATGGATCCTGCGACAGGTAAGATCCTTGCAATGGTGTCCAAGCCGGACTTTGATCCCAATAAAATCGTCGGGGTGTGGGAGGAGATACTGGCAGATGAAGAAAGCGGCATTTTGTTAAACCGGGCAACCCAGGGGCTGTATCCGCCGGGCTCTACCTTTAAGATCGTGACAGCACTGGAATTTATCCGGGAAAATCCGGATACCTATGCAGATTATCACTTTTCCTGTCAGGGGCGCTTTCAGACAGGCGAGAATGTGATCAACTGTTATCATGGAAGCAGCCATGGAGAGGTGGATTTAAAAAAAGCCTTTGCAAAATCCTGCAATGCATCCTTTGCCAATATCGGTCTGCAGCTGGACAAAAAATCCTTTGCGCAGACTCTGAGTTCGCTTTTGTTTCATCAGAAGCTGCCCCTTGACTGTGTTTACAATCAAAGCAGTCTGAGCATCCGTGAGGAGGATACCGATGAGCATATTTTGCAGGCGGCGATCGGACAGGGAGAAACCCAGATCACGCCGATTCATCTAGCCATGATCACAGCGGCTGTGGCAAATCAGGGTACGCTGATGAAGCCTTATATGATCGATCACGTGGAAAGTGCAGAAGGGGCAACGATAAAGCAGGAAAAGCCAGAGGCATATGCAGAGCTGATGAGTGAAAAAGAGGCTGCGATATTAACAGAATATATGACCGAAGTAGTCAAAAACGGTACAGCAACAAAGCTGTCAGGTCTTTCCTATACAGCGGCAGGGAAAACCGGATCAGCAGAATTCAGTAATAAAAAGGAAGAAAGCCATGCATGGTTTACCGGCTTTGCACCGGCAGAAGAACCTGAACTTGTTGTGACGGTCATTATTGAGGGGGCCGGCTCTGGAGGCGATTATGCGGTTCCCATGGCAAGACGTGTATTTGATGCGTATCTGGCTGAAACAGAAAACTCGTAAGGCGTGCATAAAAGATTTGCTTAATAGGACAAGATAGGATATACTAATAAGGATATTAGTCAGGCACACCAGGGCAGGAGGGATTGCAATGATTGAAGCAACAAGCTGTGGCGGTGTGGTTATTTTTCGAGGCAAGATTCTGCTTTTATACAAGAATTACCGGAATAAGTATGAGGGCTGGGTGCTGCCTAAGGGGACTGTAGAGCCGGGTGAGGAATATAAGGATACGGCACTCCGGGAGGTACTGGAAGAATCAGGAGCAAAAGCGTCCATCATCAAATATGTTGGAAAAAGTGATTACACCTTTAGTATACCGGATGATACGGTGGAAAAGGAGGTTCACTGGTATCTGATGATGGCAGACAGCTATTACAGCAAACCACAACGCGAAGAGTATTTTGTAGATTCAGGATACTATAAATTTCATGAGGCATATCATTTGCTGAAATTTGCAAATGAAAAGCAGATATTAGAGAAAGCATATCATGAATATCTGGAACTGAAAAAAAACAATTTATGGGGAAACCGAAAATATTATTAAAGAATGTATATGAGATTTCACAAGGAGCTATATATAGGAGATTCCATTAAAAACATCAGAAAAGTAAAATGGAAACTGAAGCATCATGCCGGGCAGCTTGGTATTTTTGTTATGGCGCTGTCAGAGGGCAGTGACCAGCTTGAAATCTACCATTGTGCATTTTTACAGCAGCAGTATTATAAAAAATATCCACCTTACATTGTAGGGATTGCAGGGGGACATGAGGAGGCAGTGGAGCTGCTGCAGAAAATGATTTCTGATGTTTATGAAAAGACGGGCAGCTATCAGCTGAAAGAATATTTTTTGAAAGGTTAAAATACCAGAGGGCTTATGTTACATATACTGGGAATGGTCGGAAAGGGAATTGGAATTGCATTGCTTTGCATCCTGATATTGTTGGTGGTCTTACTGCTGGCAGTACTGTTTGTTCCAATCCGGTATCGTATACAGGCTGCATTTTCCCACGGAGAAGCAGATGGAGAGGCAAAGGCACACTGGCTTTTCCATATCATAACTGCCACTGCAGTATGGGATCAGAAGCTGCAGTATCGGATCAAGGTTTTCGGAATCACAGTATATGGCAGTCAGCGCAGGACTGCAGGGAAAACAACAGAACGAAAATTGCGCAAACAAAAGAAAAAGAACATAAAGAATATTAAAAATGAGAAAAATATAAAAAACGAAAAAGAAAATGAAGTACCGCGGCGGGTAGACAAAGGCGCAGATCAGAAAGAAGAGACACTGGCAGCGAAGCGGTCAGACCAGCAGAAAGAGGCGCAGGCAGCGAAGCCGCCAGACCGGCAGAAAGAGGCGCAGGCAGCGAAGCCGTCAGACCAGAAGAAAGAGGTGCAGGCACCGCGGCGGGTAGACCGGTGCACAAAGCCCAGAAGGAGCAGGATACGGCCTTTAAAACGTCTGGCAGAGAAAATAAAGACACTGTTCGTGACAGTGATCGAGAAGGTAAAGGCTTTCTGGAAAGGACTGCTGGGTCTTTTCCAAAAAGCAGAAAAACTCAAGGAAACGCTGGCTGCATACCGAGCCTTTTTTGAGAGAGAGGATTTTAAACGTGCTTTTGCACTGTGCAAAAAGGAACTGTACAGGGTGTGGAAGCAGATCCGACCTAAAAAGCTTGGAGCAGAGCTTCGCGTTGGCTTTGATGATCCGGCTGTGACCGGACAAGTACTGGCACTTTTCGGGATGCTGTATCCTTTTCTTGGAAAGGATGTCAGAATAATCCCCGATTTTGAAAATTCAGTGTGTGAAGGGAAAACACTGATCAAGGGAAGGATCATGCTGTTTGTTCTGCTTCGGACACTTTGGATCTTATATTTCGACAAGGACATCAGACGATTGATCCGTATATGGAAAAAGGAGGATGCTTTATATGGCAGAGAATAATTTTCCCGGTGTAGTAGAATCTTTATTAAAAGGAATGAATACAGTGCTTTCCACCAAAACGGTGGTAGGAGAGGCAACCAGGATCGGCGATACGATCATTCTGCCGCTGGTGGATGTTACCTTTGGTGTGGGTGCAGGCGGCAGTTCTGGCGGCGGAGCAGGCGGCGGTATGAGCGGCAAGATGACTCCCTCTGCAGTGCTGGTGATCAAAAACGGGCAGACAAAGCTTGTCAACATCAAAAATCAGGATACGATAACAAAGATCCTGGATATGATCCCTGATCTGGCAGACCGCTTTACCTCTCCCAAGGAAAAAATGCCGGCAGATGATGAGGCAGTGGAGATCGCTTTTCCACAGGAGGAGAAGTAACGTATTTTAGGGGGCTGCATATGATAGCCAGTAACAGAGCGTGAAAGGGCTTTCTATATGAAGCGGATGATCGGTTTTGCGGCAATCTTCATAGCAGTAGGGATGCTGCTCATGTTTTTGGTTGGCAATCGTTTTACCGGATTGATCCTGATGGGAGCTTTTGCGCTGGTGGGTTATTGTGCTGTGTTCTGCGACTGAGAACAGGTCTGGAACGAGGGGACGGACATGGAATATGAAAAAGAAAAAATCAACGCAGTAGAAGATAAAAAAGGGGAAGCTCTGCAGGAGGAAATGAAGCTGCGGGAACTGTATCTGAAATTTTTGGAAGAAAAGAAGCAGTTTCAGGAGGAAATGAAATTTCTGAATAGAAGAGTGCTGGAGGAGCGCAAACGCCTGAAGGAAGAAGAACTGTTTTTTGAGAAAAAGATGGAGATATTAAAGGGCGGCTTTGCCCAGCTGGAGGCAGATAAAAAGGCTCTGGAAAAGGAAAAGCTGCGTTTTTTGGCGGAGCAGGAGCTGCTTTCAGACCAGGGGCTTGGAGAGGATGCAGTCAGGCTGTTCTTTAAAGGTGTCAGCAATCCACTGACTCTGAAAAAAAGATATAAGGATCTGATCAAGATATTTCACCCGGACAACCTGTGCGGTGATACAGAACTGCTGCAGAAGATCAACAAGGTATATGAGACCTTGCAGGATGAGATCAGCTGGCAGAAAAAGGCATAGGATGGTGGAGCAGAAGCTTTTGTAACGTAAAAAAGCGTATCCCTCAAAGCTCAGTGCTGAAACTAAAGCTTGCAGGATACGCTTAATTTTTGTATCAGAGGATTAAGCTCTTTCCACTTTGCCGGATTTTAAACATCCAGTACAAACGTGCATTCTCTTAGCTGCGCCGTTTACGCTGCATTTTACTCTTTTAATGTTGGAATTCCAAATACGATTGGATCTTCTATGAGAATGGCTTACGTTGTTTCCAAAATGAACGCCCTTGCCACAAATATCACATTTAGCCATCTTTGCACCTCCTAAACGATTAGTCTGTTGTATCATCATATATCGAGCACCACACTCGCAACATTGAAATTTTAGCACATTTGCTATTGAAATGCAAGCATAAATATTTTAAAATTATAGAAAGAAAGAACAAAGGAGGTTTATACCCTATGAAAGGAACTTCTATGAATACCCAGATGGGAAATATTCTGATTGATAATGAAGTAATAGCCCAGTACGCAGGCTCAGTAGCGGTAGAGTGCTTCGGTATCGTAGGGATGGCGTCTGTTAATATGAAGGACGGCATCGTAAAGCTTCTGAAAAAGGACAGCATTACCCGTGGGATCGCAGTGTCCGTTGGAGAAGGTAATAGATTAACCCTGAATTTTCATGTGATCGTTTCTTATGGTGTCAGCATTCTGGCAGTGGCGAATAATCTGGTAGACAGTGTAAGATATAAGGTAGAAGAATTCACAGGACTGGAAATTGAGAAGATCAACATTTATGTTGAAGGGGTTCGAGTGATTGATTAAGGAGGAAATGAAAAGTGGTTTGTAAAGAGATAGATGCCGGGATGATTGCCAGGATGTTTCTGGCAGGTGCCCAGAATCTGGAAGCAAAGAAGGAGTGGATCAATGAGCTGAATGTGTTCCCAGTGCCGGATGGAGATACGGGAACGAATATGACAATGACCATTCTTTCAGCAGCAAAAGAGGTGGCTGCCATAAAAGAGCCTGATATGGAGAGCCTGACAAAGGCGATCGCATCTGGTTCGCTTCGAGGTGCAAGAGGAAATTCCGGTGTTATTTTGTCGCAGCTTTTCCGCGGCTTTACCAAAGGGATCAAGGATTATAAACAGGTAAATGCACCGATAATAGCAGATGCGTTTACCAAAGCAGTGGAAACTGCATACAAGGCAGTTATGAAGCCGAAAGAGGGAACAATCCTGACTGTTGCAAAGGGCGGTGCTGAAAAGGCAGTGCAGCTTTGTGAGGAGGGAGAAGAGGATTTAGAGGTATTTTTCCGTGAAATTGTAGCCCACATGGAGTACGTCCTGAACCAGACACCGGAGATGCTGCCGGTTTTAAAACAGGCAGGAGTGGTTGACTCGGGCGGTCAAGGACTTTTGGAGGTATTAAAGGGTGCTTTTGATGCTTTCCTTGGAAAAGAGATTTCCTTTGAGGCAATTCAGCCAGCCCAGCAGCTGCCCAAAGTCGGCGCAGAGATGCAGGAGGCGGCAGATATTAAATTTGGCTACTGTACAGAGTTTATCATCATGCTGCAGGAGCCGGTAACCCAGGCAAGAGAAAATGCACTGAAGACTTATCTGGAATCCATTGGAGATTCGATTGTCGTGGTCGCAGATGAAGAGGTCATTAAGGTACATGTACATACCAATGATCCGGGACTGGCGATCCAGAAAGCCCTGACTTATGGTGCGCTTTCCAATATGAAAATTGATAATATGCGCTTAGAGCATCAGGAGAAGCTGTTTAAGGAGGCAGAGAAGGTGAAGGATACAGAGCCTGTAATGCCCAAAAAGGAAACTGGCTTTATTGCAGTTTCAGCAGGAGAAGGTCTGAATCAGATTTTCTATGAGCTGGGAGCCGATTACGTTATTGCCGGCGGACAGACCATGAATCCCAGTACAGAGGATATGCTCAATGCCATTAAAAAGATAAATGCCGATACGATTTTTATTCTTCCTAACAATAAAAATATCATTATGGCAGCAAATCAGGCAAGGGAACTGACCAAGGACAAAAAGATCATTGTCATTCCTACAAAGACGGTGCCTCAGGGAATTACGGCGATCATTTCCTTTGTGCCGGAGCTTTCTCCAGAGGAAAATGAGAGCATGCTGTTAGAGGAGATCGGTCATGTAAAAACAGGACAGGTTACCTATGCAGTCAGAGATACCTCCATTAATGGAAAAGAGATCCATCAGGGGGATTATATGGGAATCGGCGATGAAGGGATCGTTGCAGTCGGTACAGATCTGTTAAAGACAGTTTTAGATACTGTAGAGGAAATGACAGATGAGGATACAGAGCTGCTGAGTATCTATTACGGCGAGGATATTGCAAAAGAGGATGCAGATGCACTGCGGGAAAAGGTAGAAACACGGTATCCGGATCTGGACATTGAGCTTCAGGACGGCGGACAGCCAGTTTATTATTATCTGATCTCGGCAGAATAGAAATTAAGCATAAAAATAAAGAGTTCCAGGGTGGACTCTTTATTTTTTATACAGCACATTATGGCTGGAATGGATCTTACAGGGTACGCATTTTGGTAAGTACATAACCAAAGCGTATCCATTTTTGCATATCGGTCTGGTTGGCACGATCTACCACAATGGGATCGCCATAGTCATTGATCGGTTCCAAAACCCAGGAAGCGGCAGGAAGCAGCTTGCGGATGTATGCCCGTCCGGTTTCTTTGTTGAGAAAAATGCCGGTATCACCTTCACGGATTGCCTTGTGGCAGATCAGAAGAATATCTCCCATATTATAGACCGGATGCAGGTGATCGGAGGTAATCTTGATTCCACAGAATAGATCATTGCCAAATTTTTTCCGGTATGCAGCAGCATTTACCTTGGTATAGTTGGCAGAGTCGATGATCATGCCATCCTCCATGTTGCCGGTAGGAATAAAAACAGTAATATAATCGTCTGCATTTTCCTGCTTGTCGGTAAGGGCAAGCTCAATTTCTACCATTTTTTTAATGTATTTTCTCTGGGAATCTGACAGCTGCTTCAGACTCTGGATCAGCTCGGCATCCTCTTCCTTTTCTCCGATCATTTCAAAGAAGCTTTTTCTAAAGGAATGAGAGAAAAGATACATGGTATGAAGATCGATCCTGGTGGTAGCGCCGGAGATCATCTTTTTATAGCCAGAGAGAGACAGCTCTAAGGCGGCAGCCATCTGTGACTGGGTAATTCCTCGTTTCAGTCTTTCTTTTTCTATATTTAAAGTAAAGTTTCTTGCCAGTTCCTGTTTTGTCAGCATAATATGCACCTCGATTTGGATGGACACTTTTTTATCCCTTTTTCGGTTTTCAGACCAGATAAAAAATCCTTTTTGTTTACAACAGTGATCTTTGCAACAGCTATAATAAGTATGACAAGTACAGACAGATTGTAACACATGAAAATGGAAAAGGGAAGCAGGAAAGGTGGAGGAGTATGAAAAAAGAAATCGTGGAGAATGTATTGATCAAAATGGGAATGCCAGTAAAGCTGAAGGGATTTAAGTATATTACAGACGCAGTTATGCTGCTTGACACAGAAGAATGGGAAAGCCCCAAATGGACTGCTTTGTACTACAAGATCGGTCTTATGAACGGAGATACGGCTTCCCGGGTGGAAAGAGCGATCCGCAATGCATTTACGACTACAAGAAACCGTGTGGCAGATTATGAAATGATCGAGCATTATATCGGATTTACAAATTGTGAAAATTCCAATTCGATCGTTTATCTGTATAAAAACATTAAAAAGGATTATCCGGAGCATGAGCTGCAGAAGGAGAAAAAAGCGCAGGATGACGCAGATATTATGGAAACCTTTAATGACATAACGGCAGATATGATCCGGGACATTGTGCGTCAGACCTTAAAGGAAATGCTGTTTGAAATGGTATAAGGGCGGATAGATAAAATAATGCCGGCATTTATTGTGCAGGAAGCTGCTGGGACGCAGGGCAAAGAAGCGTCCATCAGAAGCTTCCTGTATTTTTATTTCATAGGAAAGATCTTGTTGCCTGAACGTATGATATTCATAGGAAACACTACAGGGGAAAAATGGCAAAAAGGCAGTCAAAGTTTGTATTTTATGCAGGATTTTGATAAAATACTGGATATTGAGCGGTAGGAGAATAACAGATGAAAGAAAGCGCAGAAATTAAAACATTAAAGGGTATTGGAGAAAAGACGGCATTGCTGTTTGCAAAAGTCGGAGTTTTTACGATAAAGGATTTGCTGACCTATTATCCCTCAGCTTATGATACCTACCAAGAGGCTGTCTTTATTGAAGAAGCAAAAGTGGGAGAAATGTGCGCTGTATGCGGGCATTTGAAGGGTGGGATTTCTGGAAAAAAGGTCAGACAGCTGGTGATCTCCAACTGCAGGATAACAGATGAAAAGGATGAAGTGGCACTGACTTTTTTTAATATGCCATATCTGAAAAATGTGATAAAGCCGGGCGAAGACTATATTTTCAGAGGAGTGATACAGGGCAAAGCAGGAAAATGGAAAATGGAGCAGCCTACAGTTTATACAAGGGCTGCCTATGAAAAGCTGCTCAATACCAAACAGCCCAGATATCCTTTGACCAAGGGGCTGACAAATCACACCATCGTAAAAGCACTGCAGCAGGCACTGGCAACAGGGAAAGAACAGGAAGAGTATCTGCCGGAGAAGATCAGAACGCATTATGGACTGCTTGAATATCAGACGGCGTTAAAAGAGATTCATTTTCCACAGAATGAAGAAATGCTGAGAAGAGCCAGAAGCAGGCTGGTATTTGATGAATTTTTCCTGTTTATGATTCAGATCCGTAAATGTCGCCAAGAGGGAGAGAAGCTGCAAAATCCCTATCAGCTGATAGAAACAGCAGATACGGTGCGCTTTTTAGAAATGCTGCCCTATAGCCTGACCTGTGCCCAAAAGCGGGTATGGGAAGAGATCAAGGAAGATATGCAGGGTGATTTTGTAATGAACCGGCTGATACAGGGAGATGTGGGAAGCGGAAAAACGATCATTGCAGTGCTGGCACTTCTGATGACAGCTGCCAATGGGTATCAGGGAGCGATGATGGCACCTACGGAGGTTCTTGCCAGACAGCATTATGAAGGGATTTTAGAAATGACAAAGCGCTATCAGCTTCCCTTTTTGCCGGTTCTTCTTACAGGCTCTATGACGACAAAGGAAAAAAGAGAATGCTATCAGAAGATTGAAGAGGGAAAAGCCAATGTTGTCATTGGAACACATGCCCTGATCCAGGAAAAGGTGGTCTATCAGAGACTGGCACTTGTTATAACAGATGAACAGCACCGGTTTGGGGTGCGCCAGAGAGAAGCACTGGCAGGAAAGGGGATTCACACACATGTACTGGTAATGAGTGCCACTCCCATTCCAAGAACACTGGCGATCATTTTATATGGAGATCTTCATATTTCCCTGATCGATGAACTGCCTGCGGACAGACTTCCTATTAAAAATTGTGTGGTAGGTTGCGGCTATCGGGAAACCGCCTACAAATTCATAGAAAAAGAGATTGAACGGGGCAGACAGGCCTATGTGATCTGTCCTATGGTAGAAGAAGGAGAAATGGAAGGACTGGAAAATGTCATTGATTATACGGCAAAGCTAAAGGAACGTTTTTCGGGGAAAATGCAGATCGCCTATCTGCACGGCAGGATGAAGCCAGCAGAAAAGAACCGGATCATGGAAGCCTTTGGCAAGGGAGATATTGACATTCTGGTATCGACCACAGTCATTGAGGTAGGGATCAATGTGCCCAATGCCACCGTTATGCTGGTAGAAAATGCAGAGCGGTTCGGGCTGGCACAGCTGCATCAGCTGCGGGGACGTGTAGGAAGAGGAAAGGAACAGTCATACTGCATTTTTGTCAGCAGCTCAGATAAAAAGCAGACGATGGAAAGACTTTCCATTTTAAACAGATCAAATGATGGTTTTTATATTGCAGGAGAAGACTTAAAGCTGAGAGGCCCAGGAGACTTGTTTGGCATACGCCAAAGCGGAAGTCTGGAATTCAGGCTTGCAGATATTTATCAGGATGCAAAGGAATTAAAGGAGGCAAGTGAAGCGGCAGAGCTGTTTTGGGAGGAAGAGGATGTGGTATCTTCTTGCCTTCCCTATGTTGACTTTAGAAGCATCTAAAAGTAAAATGAGAACAGAAAACAGAAAGGAAAGAATGACGTGGCAAAGATTGCGATTGCAGTAGACAGTAATAGTGGGGTGACGCAGGCGGAAGCGGCGCAGTTAGGAATTCATGTGCTGCCCATGCCTTTTATGATAGAGGATCAGGTGTATTATGAGGAACGGGATCTGACAACGGATGAATTTTATGAGCAGATGGCGGCAGGAACAAAAATTACGACTTCCCAGCCCACACCTGAGGATGTAACCGGATTTTGGAATAAGCTGCTGGAGAAGTATGAGGAGATCGTATATATTCCGATGTCCAGCGGACTTTCCGGCTCCTGTCAGACAGCGCTGATGCTGGCACAGGAATATGAGGGAAGAGTCTTTGTGGTAAACAATCAGCGCATTTCCGTAACACAGAAGCGAAGCGCGCTGGATGCCTATGCCCTGGCAGAGGAAAAGGGAATGGGCGGGGCAGAGATCAAGGCATTTCTGGAAGAAGATAAATTTCATTCCAGCATTTATATCATGCTGGATACCCTGACCTATTTAAAAAAAGGTGGACGGATCACACCGGCAGCGGCGGCACTTGGCAATATACTCAGGCTGAAGCCGGTTTTGCAGATCCAAGGAGAAAAGCTGGATGCATTTGCAAAAGCCCGTACTATTACCCAGGGAAAGTCGGTAATGGTAAATGCAATAAAGAGTGATATTGCAGAGCGGTTTGGAGGAAGTGCTGACAAGGTATGGCTCTATGTGGCTCACAGCCACAACAAGGCAGGCGCAGAGTCCTTTTGCGAGGAACTGCAAAAGGAATTTCCGGGGCATGAATTTGAAATTCAGGAGCTGCCACTGAGTATTTGCTGTCATTTAGGACCCGGTGCACTGGCACTTGCCTGTGTACAGAAGATTTCTATTTAAACTGACAGGAAGCAATGTGCAGAAAAAACAGATGAAGCTGGAAACCTATGTTTATAAAGATCAGAAAAAATTAAGATGCGGTTATACCACTGGCTCCTGCAGTGCAGCAGCAGCCAAGGCTGCAGTAGCTATGCTGTTGACTGGAAAAAAGGTGGAGACGGTCAGCCTTCTTACGCCTAAGGGGATCAAGCTGCAGCTTTTGGTGGAGAATGTCTGTCTGTCAGAGAAAAGGGCTGCCTGTGGCATCAGAAAGGATGCCGGAGATGATGCAGATGTGACCAATGGTATCCTGATCATGGCAGAAGCAGAGAAACGGGATGAGCCCGGGGTTTTTCTTACAGGAGGTCAGGGCATTGGCAGGGTAACAAAGCCGGGACTGGAGCAGCAGCCGGGCTGCTATGCGATCAACCGGATCCCTCGCCAGATGATCCGGGAAGCAGCTGAGTCTGTAATGGAAGAAAATGGATATGAGGGCGGCATTTCGATCGTCATTTCAGCACCAGAGGGAGAACGGATCGCTGCTAAAACCTTTAATCCCTCATTGGGAATAGAGGGCGGCATTTCGATTCTTGGCACAAGCGGTATCGTAGAGCCGATGAGTGAAAAAGCACTGGTGGATACGATCGCATTGGAAATGCAGATGCATGAGGCAAGAGGCGAAAGCTACTGTATCATCACACCCGGTAATTATGGGATGCATTTTATTAGTCAGACCTTGAAGCTGGATTTAAAAAAGACGGTTAAATGCAGTAATTTCATAGGAGACACCATTGATATGGCACCGGTTTATCATATGAAGGGGCTTTTACTGGTGGGACATCTAGGAAAGCTGGTAAAGCTGGGAGTCGGGATTATGAATACCCATTCCCGATATGCTGATGGCAGGATGGAGGTACTTGCTGCCTGTGCACTGGAAGCAGGGGCAGATACTGGGCTGCTGAGGGAGATCATGAACTGTGTTACCACTGATGAGGCGGTGGCAGTGTGCAAAGAAGCCGGGCTGTCAGAGCAGGTAATGGCGATCCTTATGAAAAAAATAGAATTTCATTTAAAAAAACGGATTTATGAAGGAATCAGGATCGGAGCGGTGGTTTTTTCCAATCAGTATGGCCTGCTGGGAATGACGGAGGAGGCAGAATGGCTGCTTCCGGTTATAAGAGAACGATCAGAAAAAGAGGCAGAACACAGAAAGTGAGGAAGGTATGGTTCGATTTGTAGGTGCCGGACCGGGTGCAAAGGATCTGATAACGCTGCGGGGACAACAGCTGATCCAGAAGGCAGATATTATTATTTATGCCGGTTCTCTTGTGAATCCGGCACTTTTAGAATATGCAGGCGAAAATTGTGAAATTTTTAACAGCGCAGAGATGACACTAAAGCAGGTGCTGGAGGTAATGAAAAAAGGCACTCTGGAGGGAAAAGAAATTGTCAGGCTGCACACAGGAGATCCTTGTCTTTATGGTGCGATCCGGGAACAGATGGATGCGCTGACAGAATGGAAGATCCCTTATGAGGTCTGTCCCGGTGTCAGCAGTTTTTGCGGTGCTGCATCTTCTTTGCAGGAAGAGTACACACTTCCGGGAGTAACGCAGTCTGTGATCATTACAAGAGCAGAGGGACGGACGGCTGTGCCGGAAGGAGAGAAGCTGGCAGAGCTGGCAGCTCATGGCGCAGCAATGGTACTGTTTCTCAGTATGGGACTAGTAGAGCAGGTTCAGGAACAGCTCCTTTTGGGAGCTTATACGGAGGCGACTCCCTGTGCCATTGTATACAAGGCAACCTGGGAGGAGGAAAAGATCATCCGCGGAAGGCTGGGAGAGCTGGCAGCAATGGCAGAAAGCAGCGGCATCCAGAAAACAGCCCTGATCGTGGTTGGAGATTTTTTAGGAAGCGATTATGAGCTTTCCCGTCTGTATGCGCCGGATTTTTCTACTGCATTCAGAAAGGCAGAGGAATGACCGGATGAAAGTGGGAATTGTGGCATTTTCTGAAAAAGGCGGTCTGCTGGGACGAGACTTAAAGAAAAAGCTGGAAGCACTGGAGCATCAGGCAGAGGGCTTTCTGATAGAAAGGTATCAGATGGAGGAGCTGCGTCCCTTTCAAAGGCTGGATAAACTGACAGCTGCATTATTTGAAGAAAAGGATATGCTGGTCTTTATAGGGGCAAGCGGGATCGCAGTACGTGCCATTGCTCCCTGCATCAGAAGCAAAATTAATGATCCGGGAGTGTTGGTAATGGACGAGTGCGGATGCTATGTGATCTCTCTTTTGTCAGGGCACATGGGCGGAGCGAATGCCTTTACAAGACTTGTTGCAAAGCTGACAGAGGCAGAACCGGTAATTACAACAGCAACGGACAGAAATGGGGTATTTGCAGTAGATGACTGGGCACGGGAGAACAGGCTGAGAATATTAAACCCGGCAGCGGTCAAGGGAATATCTGCCCGTATCCTTGCAGGAGAGAGTATTGGATTTTATTCAGATATTCCGGTTTCAGGCAGTCTGCCCAAGGGGTTGAAGCTGACAGCGGCAGAAGAGGCAGAAATTCTCCTTTTAAATGGGAAACAGCTTCCTGAGATGCAGGATAGGAAGGGAAGCTGTCTGCTGCTGCCAATGGATCTGGTCGCAGGCATGGGCTGCAGAAAGGGAAAGGATTTTGCAGCACTGCATGACTTTTTGCAGCAGATCCTGCAGGAAGAGGGACTTTTGCCTGAAAGACTGGGGAAAATCTGTTCTGTTTCCATGAAGGAAAAGGAGAAAGGGCTGCTTGAGCTTGCAAAAGCTTTGCAGATTCCCTTTGAAACCTACGAAGCCTCCACTTTACAGGCTGTGGAGGGAGAATTTACCGGGTCGGAATTTGTAAGGCAGCAAACAGGAACAGATAATGTGTGTGAAAGGGCAGCGTCATATGGAAGCGGCTATGGAAAGAAGCTTTTGGGAAAGAAATGTCGTGACGGGATGACAATAGCAGTCTATCAGCGAAAGCTGACTCTGTCCTTTTAACAGATAACAGCAAAGTATTTACAAATTGGTGAAAAAGTATGAGCTTATATATAGTGGGAATCGGTCCCGGTAAAGCAGAGGGAATGACACTGGAAGCAGAACGGATACTTAAGGAATGTGAGATCATTGTTGGATATACCCTGTATGCAGAGCTGCTTAAAAAACAGTTTCCAGAGAAAACATATTATACTACCCCTATGAAGAGAGAAAGGGAGCGGTGTAAATGGGCGCTGGAAAAAGCCGGAACGGGTGCCAGAGTGGCACTGGTGTGCAGCGGTGATGCAGGCATATACGGCATGGCAGGTCTGATCTGCCAGCTTCAGGAGCAGCTGGATACCAAGGTAGAGATCAAGGTCATTGCGGGAGTAACAGCGGCGATCAGCGGCGGAGCTTTGCTGGGTGCGCCCTTAAACCATGATTTTGCTGTGATCAGCTTAAGCGATCTGCTGACTCCGGCTGAAAAAATATGGAACAGGGTAAGGTGTGCTGCCATGAGCGACATGGTTATCTGCCTTTACAATCCGTCCAGTCAGAAGAGGGCAGATTATCTGCAAAAAGCATGTGATTTGATTCTGGAATATCAAAAACCAGAGACTGTCTGCGGCTATGTAAGGAATATTGGAAGAGAGGGAGAGACTATGCGGATCTTATCCCTGTCAGAGCTGCGAAATACAAAGGTAGATATGTTTACAACGGTGTATATTGGAAATTCTGCCACGGCTGAGCTGTCCGGCAGAATGGTAACGCCAAGAGGGTATCAGGATGTATAGAGTAGTCATTTTCGGAGGGACGACAGAGGGCAGAGTCCTGTATTCCTATTGTGTGGAAAAAAATATTCCGGCGATCGTTTATGTGGCTACCGGGTATGGAGAACAGGTGCTGGATCGGTCCCATGAACAGCTACAGACCGTTCATGAGGGAAGACTGCAGTTTGAAGAAATGCTGGGGACGCTTGAAAAGGAAAAACCGGTGCTTGTACTGGATGCAACGCATCCTTATGCCTATCAGGTAACAGAAAACATTCAAAAATGCTGTCAGCTGCTGGAGCTTTCTTATTTCAGGATCGTAAGGGAAGAGAAAGGACTTACGGAGGATCATGCCAAGGAGCGGGAAAAACTCTTTTTCTTTGACACAATAAAAGAGGCTGTCAGCTTTCTTGAGCAGCAGCAGGGAAATATTTTTGTGACCACAGGAAGCAAGGAGCTATGGCAGTATACAGCACTTTCCGACTATAAGGACCGCCTTTATGTAAGGGTTCTGCCAGATGTGGAGGCTGTAAAAAACTGCATTGGCCTGGGGATTGAGGGAAGACATCTTTCTGCCATGCAGGGTCCGTTTTCAGAAGAAATGAATTATGGATTTTTAAAAGAATATGACATCAGATGGATGGTAACGAAGCAGTCCGGCGTACAGGGCGGCTTTTATGAAAAAAAAGCAGCAGCAAGGCGGGCGGAGGCAAGCCTTCTGATCATTCGGAAAAAAGGAAGGGAAAGCGGCATTTCCCTGGAAGAAGCAATGCGTGTACTGGAGGGAGTTTAAATGAGCAAAAATGTTACAATCGTAGGAATCGGAATGGGAAACCCGGATCTTTTAACGAAAGAGGTCAGATGTGCCCTGCTGGAGGCAGAACTGATCATCGGTGCGAAACGTATGAGGGATGCACTGCCGAAAAACTGTCAGGCACAGTACCACGAAACCTATGACGGCAAGGAAATCCTGGCGATCATAGAAAAATCCCCGTGTCAGAATATCGTGATCTGTATGTCCGGGGACAGTGGATTTTACAGCGGAACAAAGGGTCTTGTATCCATATTGGAAAAGAAATATGAGCTTACGATCATGGCAGGGATCTCCAGTATTTCCTATCTGGCGGCCAAAAGTGGGATCTCATGGCAGGATGCCTGTATCGTCAGTCTGCATGGCAGAAAGGAAAACTGGATACAGGCAGTAAAAAGTCATGAAAAGACCTTTGTTCTGATGGGCGGCAGTCTGAGAGAAATTGTGGAAAAGCTGTGTCTTGCCGGAATGAGAGACTGTCGGCTGATCATTGGCATCCGGCTTTCCTATCCAGAGGAAAAGATCATCAGCGGAATGGCAGGGACTTTGCTGGATCGTGGGGACAAGCTGGATAGCATTGATGCGTCCCTGAGCGTGCTGTTCATTTTAAATGAGCATGCTGGCAGGGCGGCAGCTTCTTTTGGAATCGCAGATGAGGAATTTATCCGGGGACAAGTGCCGATGACCAAAAGCGAGGTGCGTGCAGTGACCATGAGCCGCCTGCATTTACGAGAAAATGCAGTTGCCTATGACATAGGTGCAGGCACTGGCTCTGTTTCCATAGAAATGGCCGTGCAGGCATGGAAGGGCAGTATATACGCGATTGAAAATAACAGTAAGGCACTGGAACTGCTTCTGGCAAATAAAGAAAAATTTATGGCAGACAATCTGGAGATCATAGAGGGAAAGGCACCGGCTGCTTTAGAGACGCTGCCTGCACCGGATGCTGTCTTTATCGGCGGAAGTAAGGGAGAAAAGGAAGGCATTTTGCGTTCTGTGCTGGAAAAAAATCCTAATGTCCATATTGTGATGAATGTGATCTCACTGGAATCTCTGTCAGAGGTGCTCTTGCTCGTAAAGGAATTTGGTCTGGAAAATCTGGAAATTTCCCAGGTCACAGCAGCACGGGGCAGAGAGATCGCCGGACAGCATCTGATGGATGGACAAAATCCGGTATTTATTGTCTCCATGGATGGGGCAAAGGAATGAAGAAATTAACAGGAAACCGGCTGCTGATTGCCGGTACAGGCAGCGGCTGTGGAAAAACCACAGCGGTCTGCGGCATTTTATATGGATTAAAAAAACGGGGACTTTCTGTGCAGGCATGGAAAAGCGGTCCGGATTATATCGATCCCATGTTTCATAAAAAGGTGCTGGGTGTAGGCAGCGGCAATCTGGATCTGTTCTTTTCAGGCAGGGATACCGTATGCAGTCTGATGGCAGAGCAGGCGGCTGTGGCTGATATCAGTATCATAGAAGGAGCTATGGGCTATTATGACGGAATCGGAATGACAGAACAGGCAAGCTGCCATGAGCTGGCTGCTGTCACAGGGACACCGGTAATACTGGTGGTAGATCCGAAGGGAATGGGAAATTCTGTTGCTGCACTGTTAGAAGGCTTTACCGGACACAGTACGCCGCAAAAGATTAGGGGAGTGCTGTTTAACCGGGTATCTGCAAAACGCTATGAAAGCCTGAAAAAATTAGCAGAAGCACAAGGCCTGCAGGCGATAGGATACATTCCGGAACAAAATGAGCTGGTACTGAAAAGCCGGCATCTGGGTCTGGTAACAGCAGATGAAATAGAATTATTTCATGAAAAATTGGAAAAGTTTTATCAATTAATACAATATACGATCGACTGGGACAGGCTTTTGCTGCTGGCAGAAATGGGAGAAAATGTGTCCTATCAGCCATATGACTATGTCAGAGCCGAAGCAGGAGCTGACTGTAAAAGCATATCTGTGCTATCGCAGGAGGCAGTGCCGCTAAGGATCGGGATCGCAAGGGATGAAGCCTTTTGCTTTTTGTATGAGGACAATCTGCGGTATCTTCAAAAGAGGGGCTGCAGACTGGTCTATTTCAGCCCGCTTCATGACACAACGCTCCCAGAGGATATAGACGGCATGATCCTGTGGGGCGGTTACCCGGAGCTTTATGCCAAAGCTTTGTCAGAAAATAAAAAGATGCGTCAGGCTGTCAGAAGGGCAATCCGGGAAAAGCTCCCCTGCATTGCCGAATGCGGCGGCTTTTTATATCTGCAGGCTGCACTGCAGGATATGGAAGGCGGACTGCACCAGATGGCAGAGGTTTTTCCGGGAATCGGACTTCGGGGAGTCAGGCTTGGACGGTTTGGCTATATTAATGCAGAGCTTAGAGAGGGCTGTTTATTTGGCAGAAAAAGCATGAAGATTCGGGCTCATGAATTTCATTATTTTGATTGTGAGACCAGAGGAGAGGCATTTGCAGCAAACAAGGCATCCGGCGAAGGCGGATGGCTGACAGGTGTGGCAGATGACTGCTTTTACGGTGGCTTTCCGCATATTTACTTTTATGGGAACGAAGCCTTTGCGGAAGGCTTTCTGGATCAGGCAAAGGACTATAGGACGCATAGGAGCGAAAAAACATGAAAGATCCATATATAACATATGGGGCAAAAAGAGAACTGGATCAAGCTGCCATGGAGCAGGCTGAAATGCGTTGGGACAGGATCGCAAAGCCGCTGCATGGACTGGGCAGATTAGAGGATACAGTTGTAAAGATCGCAGGAATTCAGGGCAGTGAAAACATAGCACTGCAAAAGCGTGCCATGCTGGTATTCTGTGGAGATAATGGGATTACCAGACAAGGGGTAACACAGACAGACAGTCACGTAACGGCAGTTGTAGCGGATAATATTGCAGAGGGAAAAGCCAGCGTCAGCAAAATGTGCAAACGCTGTAGAACAAATGTAGCTGCTATCGATATAGGGATCAGGGATGAGGTTCATTCGCCTAAGGTGATCAGAAGAAAAATCGCAGAAGGAACAAAGGACTTTATGATAGAGCCTGCAATGAGCAGCGAAGAGGCAATGCAGGCGGTCTTGACAGGGATGGACCTTGTAAAGGAATACAAGGATAAGGGCTATGCTCTGCTTGGAACAGGAGAAATGGGAATCGGAAATACCACAACGGCAAGCGCGGTGGCAGTAGCCCTGCTGGGACTGTCCATAGAGGAGGCGGTAGGCAGGGGAGCGGGTCTTTCAGATGCCGGATTAGAGAGGAAAAAAGAAGTGATCCGGCTGGGAATAGAGAAATATCAGCTGCAGGGGGCAGATGCCTTTACTGTGCTTCGCCATGTAGGCGGCTTTGATATTGCAGGGATGGCAGGTGCTTTTATCGGAGGGATCAGATACGGTGTGCCGATGGTGATAGACGGAATGATCTCAGCGGTGGCGGCACTGGTAGCAGAAATGCTCTATCCCGGTGCAGTAGACTGTATGCTGGCTTCCCATATCAGCAGAGAACCCTGTATGGAGACTGTTATGGAATATCTGGGACTGACTCCGGTGATCCATGCAGAGCTTGCTCTGGGGGAAGGCAGCGGAGCGGCTCTTTTGTTTCCCATGCTGGATATGGCAGAGGCAGTTTATACCAATGAGGAAACCTTTGAAAAAATAAAGCTAGAGCCTTATCAGAAATATGAGGAAAAATAAGTGTTGTATTTGATCACAGGAGCCAGCGGCAGCGGAAAATCAGAATATGCAGAAAAGCTTGTCTGTGCTCTGGCAGAAAAGGAAAAAATAACAGAAAAAATATATCTGGCTACCATGGAAAATCACAGCAGGGCGGCAAAGAAAAGAATTGCCCGGCACAGAAAACTCAGAGAAGGCAAGGGCTTTCTCACAGTGGAAGCACCCTGCGGCTTTCCTGAGGGAGCACAGATAGAGAAAAAAGAGCAGATCCTGCTTTTGGAATGTCTGTCAAATCTTTTGGCAAATCTGATGTTCAAACGACAGATGAGCGGCAAAAAGGCGGAAACAGAAATCCTTTCACAGCTAGAGAAGGCGGCGGCAGGCTACCGGCATGTGGTGGTAGTTACCAATGAGATTTTTTCTGATGGAGCGGTCTATACTGATGAGATGCAGGAATATTTAAGGGCGCTTGGTAGGATAAACTGCCAGCTGGCGCAAAGTGCTGATCTGTTTTGCGAGGTGGTTTATTCCATTCCGGTATTTCTGAAAGGAGAAGCAGTATGTCTGTCGTAAAAAGTCTGTGTCTGGCTTTTTCCATGTATTCCAAAATCCCGATGCCAAGGGCAGAGTGGGAAGAAAAAAATATGAAATATGTGCTCTGCTTTTTCCCATTGATCGGCATGGTACAGGGGGCGGCAATGTATTTGCTGTGGATGCTGCGCAGCCTGATCGGGGTATATGTTCCCTTTGCGGTTTTTGTACTTATCGGCTGTATCGTTCCTGTGCTTGTAACAGGAGGTATTCATATGGACGGTTTTATGGATACAATGGATGCACTGCATTCCTGGCAGGAAAAGGAGAAAAAACTGGAAATTTTAAAGGATCCTCATGTGGGAGCCTTTGCCTGTATCAGTCTGGCAGGGTATTTTTGTCTTTATGGGGCAGGACTGTTTCTATTGCAGGATCAAAGGCAGCTGCTGTTTTTGACAGTGGGCTTCTGCCTTTCAAGAACGCTCAGCGCAGTCTCACTGGTAACCGTGAAAAGTGCCAAAAAAGAGGGATTGCTTTATACCTTTGCCTCTAATGCACATAAAAGGGTAGTAAGGGCTGTTCTTGGCTGCTGGCTGGTGCTTTTGCTGGCTGCCTCATGGCTTTTGTATGGGCTGTGGGGAAGTCTTTTAGCTTTGGGAAGTCTGCTGATCTTTCTTAAGTATATTTTCATGTCACGTAAGCAGTTCGGCGGAGTGACGGGAGATCTGGCAGGCTGGTTTGTAACAGTATATGAGCTTGTATTTGTGTGGATCGCAGGGAGTATAGAATTTTTATGTTGCTGGTTATAGGTGGATGCTTTCAGGGAAAGCTGGCATATGTAATGGAAAGACAAAAAAAACAGGGCAGGCTGTTAAGAAAAGAAGAAATACTGGCTGGTGAAAAGCTGGCAAGCTGGCTTGAAGGAACTGAAAAGTCAGCAGGTGCGGCAAAAAAAAGCAGGCAGCAGCAGATCAGGGCAGTGAACGGACTGCACCGCTTTGTTTATCAGAGGATCGTGGAAGAAAAAAAAGAGGATGAGGACAGGGATCTGGTAGAAGAGACTGTAAATATCTGTCAGGCATATCTGGAAGAACTGCTGATGGAAAACCCTGATCTGACGATCATCTGTGATGAAGTAGGATACGGAGTTGTGCCGATTCAGGAAAAGGAACGCTGTTACCGGGAGGCAGTAGGCAGGCTTTTGTGTTTTCTGGCGCAGAAAGCAGATGCTATGGTAAGAATCATTGGCGGTATGCCTGTCAGGATCAAATAAGGAATGTAAAGGAAGTAAGAAGGAATGGAGTTTGTCTGGATCAGACATGGAATGACAAAAGGAAATCGTGAAAAACGTTATATTGGCGGCAGGACAGATGAGGAGCTTTGTAAGGAAGGTCGGCAGGAATTGCTTGCCGGGAAGGAAAAGGGCAGATATCCCAAAGTGGACAGGGTGTATGTCAGTCCGATGAAGCGCTGCCTTGAAACTGCCAGGCTTTTGTATCCGGAAACAGAAGCCCGCATTGTTCCCGGCTTTAGGGAATGTGACTTTGGAGAGCTTGAAAATAAAACTGCCAGTGAGCTGTCAGACATTCCGGCCTATCAAAGGTGGATCGCCCAAAATGGAAAGGAAGAAGCACCCTTTCCGGGCGGGGAAACACCAAAGGGCTTTTGTGAACGCAGTATGGCTGCACTGTCAGAACTGCTTAGAACAGAAGCCTTGCCGGAAAAAACAGCATTTGTGGTGCATGGTGGGACGATCATGGCAGTGCTTTCCATGCTGGATCAGGAGCAAAAGGGCTTTTATGGATACCATGTAGACAACGGCGGCGGTTATTTATGCAAGGCAAGGCTTTTGGATGGCGGTCTGCAGATCTATGACTGTCAGCAGATATGAGGTGGCAAATGAAACTAATATATGTCATGGGGATCGGTGCTTTGCTGGACTGCATTTTAGGCGATCCACACACTCTGCCGCATCCCATCCGCTGGATCGGCAGACTGATCCAGTATCTGGATATCTGGCTACACAGAAAAAGAAAAAAAGAAAGGTCAAAAGCGTGTCAGCTTTTATGCGGAGTGCTGTTGGTCATATCAGTGCTTTTGACAACAGGCATGATAACTGGCGTATTTCGGTATCTTGCCTATAAGGCTGGCTCATTATACGGTGTTTTGGCGGATGGTGTTTTGTTTTATTACTGTATTGCACCCAGATGCCTTTATCAGGAGAGCATGGCAGTAAGCAGGGCACTGCCGGATCTGAAAAAGGCGAGAGAGAGGCTGTCTATGATCGTGGGTCGGGATACAGACCATCTTACAGAGGAAGAGGTGCTCAAGGCAGCGGTGGAAACAGTGGCTGAAAATACCTCTGACGGAGTGACAGCACCAATTCTTTATATGGCTCTTTTAGGGCCTATAGGCTGTTTTTTATACAAAGCAGTCAATACCATGGATTCCATGGTAGGTTATCACAATGAGGAATATGAGTACTTTGGAAAGGCGGCAGCTAAAACGGATGATCTGCTCAACTATATTCCCTCCCGCTTAACTGCTTATGCCATGCTGCTTTCAGCCTTTGTTTTGTCCTTTTCCAAAAAAGAAAAAATGGACTGGCGGCATGGTCTTTTGATCTACAGAAGAGACAGAAAAAACCATAAAAGTCCCAATTCTGCACAGACGGAAAGTGTCTGTGCAGGTGTGCTTGGCATTCAGCTGGCAGGCGATGCCAGTTATTTTGGAAAAGTGGTTCATAAGCCTCTGATCGGAGATCCTCTCAGGAGGATTGAGAGGGCAGATGTTTTAAGAGCAAACCATCTGATGTATGGATCAGCCCTGGTCATGCTGCTTTTTATAATGATACTTGAAATGATAGGATAAAGGGGAAGGCTATGCCACAGATCTATAAGCCAATGGAAATTGAAAAAGAGAGCTTTCGTATTATTTCTGAAGAGATAAAAGAAATGGGAAGAGAGCTTCCGAAAGAATTTGAAGCTGTAGTAAAGCGTGTGATTCATACCACAGCAGATTTTACCTATCTGGATTCGCTGTATTTTTCAGAGAAGGTAATGGAAAAGGCGCGGAAAGCATTTTTATCCGGAGCAAAAATCGTTACAGATACCAATATGGCAAAGGCTGGAATCCATGCTGCTTCAGTGAAAAGACTGGGCGGAGAGGTGCTTTGCTTTATGGCAGAGGAAGAAGTGGCAGCGAAGGCAAAGAAAAGACAGGTAACACGGGCACAGGTCAGCATGGAAAAAACAGCCGACATGGGAGAGGATCTGATCTATGTGGTAGGAAATGCTCCCACTGCCCTTTTTAGGATCGTGGAGCTGAAGCAGGAGGGAAAGATCTCTCCTTTGCTGGTGATCGGAGCACCGGTAGGCTTTGTCAATGTGGTGGAAGCGAAGGAGCTTTTGATCGCTTCCGGGATTCCCTGCATTGTTCCCAGAGGACGTAAAGGCGGTAGCAATGTGGCAGCTGCCATTGTAAATGCAATTTTGTATGAGATCACAGAGCGATAGAGATGACAGAAGAGATGACAAAACAGCTTCACGGCGGAGACAGATACCAAAATCAGATCAGGTTGGATTTTTCAGTGAATACCAATCCTCTTGGCATGCCGGAAAATGTCAGAAGGCAGCTGCAAAGCCTGCTTGGAACAACTAATGAGGTGTATGAGTGGTATCCCGATCCCCATTGTGCTCAGGTCAGAGGGGGACTTGCTGCCCACCATAGGCTTTTAAAGGAGCAGATCGTTTGTGGAAATGGCGCTTCAGAGCTTATATATGCCCTTTCCCGCAGTGTATGTTTTTTAAGAAAAAACAGGCAGGGGTGTAAAAAGGTAAACGCACTGCTTCCGGTTCCGTCCTTTGGGGAATATGAAAGGGCACTGGAGGCAGCCGGAACAGAAATACAGTACTATATGCTTTCAGAACAGGAAGATTTTCAGCTGACAGAGCGTATTCTGAACCGATTAAACAAGGACATTGATTTTTTGATCCTGTGCAATCCCAACAATCCGACAGGCAGTCTGATACCGGAAGCACTGCTTTTGCAGATCCTTATCCGGTGCAGGGAAAACCGGATTTTTGTGCTGCTGGATGAGTGTTTTCTGGAGCTGGTAAGCGGTATTTTGCCAGAAAGCGGAAGCTCATTTTTACAGGATTTTCCCAATCTGATAATCCTTAAAGCATTTACCAAGCTGTATGCATTGGCTGGTGTCAGGTTTGGATACTGTATCTGCACAGATAAAGAACTGCTCAGGGAGCTGAAAGCTCAGCTTCCCTGCTGGAATGTATCAGGAATTGCACAGATAGCGGCAATGACCGTATTAGATAACCAGCAAGACATTGACTATATCAGTCAAACAAAAGCACTGCTGCTGAAAGAACGGAAAGAATTAAAGGTGGGTCTGGAAAGGCTGGGGCTGCAGGTGCTTCCCGGCGCTGCCAATTTTATCTGCTTTTATGATAAGGCAGTTGAAACAACAGACAGGGATTTGTACGAGCTGCTGCTTAAAAGGGGAATTTTGATCAGGGACTGTGGCAGCTACAAGGGAATGAAAAAGGGCTGGTATCGGATCGCCGTAAAAAAGCATGATGAGAATATGCTGCTGCTGGATTATCTAAAGCTGGCAGCTGCCCAAAGTGAGGAAGGAAACCCATGAAACCCAATCTTATGATACAGGGGACAATGTCAAATGCAGGGAAAAGCCTGCTTACCGCCGGAATTCTGCGCGTACTGCGTCAGGATGGCTATCTGGCTGCGCCCTTTAAATCACAGAATATGGCATTAAATTCTTATATTACCGTTGAAGGGCTTGAGATGGGACGGGCTCAGGCAATGCAGGCTGAGGCAGCCGGGATCGTGCCATCGGTCTGCATGAATCCCATTCTGTTAAAACCCAATTCCCAGATGGGGTCACAGGTGATCCTAAACGGTGAGGTGCTCGGCAACATGAAGGCAGCCGAATATTTCCGCAGAAAAAGGGAATATATTCCGGCTGTTTTGGAGGCCTATCATAAGCTGGAGAAGCAGTATGAGGTAGTGGTAATAGAGGGCGCCGGAAGTCCGGCAGAGATCAATCTAAAGCAAAACGATATTGTGAATATGGGACTGGCAGAGCTAGTGGATGCCCCGGTGCTTCTGGTAGGAGATATTGACAGAGGTGGGATTTTTGCCCAGCTTTATGGAACGGTAGCACTGTTAGAGCCATCGGAACAGGCACGCATCAAGGGCTTTGTCATGAACAAATTCCGTGGGGATAAGTCCTTGTTAGAGCCGGGAATACAGATGCTTTATGAAAAATGTCCTATTCCGGTGGTGGGTGTAGTGCCTTATGCAGAGCTTGATATTGAGGATGAGGACAGCCTGTCAGAACGGCTTTGGGATCACAGACAGACAAAGCTGGTGGATATCGCAGTGATCCGGCTTCCTCATATTTCCAATTTTACAGATTTCAATCCTCTGGAAAAGATAGAACAGGTATCGGTCAGGTATGTTTCTGCAAGGCAGGAGCTGCAGCAGCCCGATCTGATCCTTCTGCCCGGCACGAAAAATACCATGAATGATCTGGCATGGATGCGGCAAAACGGAATAGAAGAAAGGATCAGGGAGCTGGTAGAAAAGAAGGAAAGCCTGCTGCTGGGAATCTGCGGCGGATATCAGATGCTGGGAAAAGAGCTGGCAGATCCGGATAATATGGAGCAGGGCGGATGTATGCGTGGCATGGATCTTTTGCCTCTGCGGACTGTATTTGGAAAAAGCAAGACAAGAACCCGTGTCAGAGGGAAAGTAAAAAATTTGAAGGGAAGCTATCAAAAACTGACAAATTCCACGATTACCGGCTATGAAATCCATATGGGAATGACAGAAAACTTGCAAAATAGACAGAAAATAGCAACCGAGGAAGAAAATGAGCTGCAGCAGCTTTTGGACATCGAATATGAAGACGGAAGCGGCAGTGCAGCTGACGGTTATGCATCCGGAAGCTGTATGGGGACTTATGTGCATGGGATTTTTGAGAGCAGCAGCTTTCGTAGCAGTCTGCTGGAGCTTTTGTTTGAGCGAAAGGGGCTTGCATTTCAAGGAAAAGCCGGGATGGATTATCAGACCTATAAGGAAAAACAGTTTGACCTGCTGGCAGATATTGTCCGTGAGAATATGGATATGCAAGCTGTTTATCAGATGATGGGGCTGTCTTGAACACTACCTTTAGCGGTTTTTATTTGACGAAACCCAAAATGTGGGATAAAATGAACCCACAGCAGACCGCTTTTAAAAAGACTGTCTGTGATAGAACTGTGCAAAAGCATGGCAACGACATGAAAGAGGGAACACTATGGCAAAAAAAGAGACCTATGATGCGTCCAGTATTACTGTTTTGGAGGGGCTTGAAGCAGTCAGGATGCGTCCCGGTATGTATATTGGAAGTGTATCGACCAAGGGCTTAAATCATTTGATTTATGAGATCGTAGACAATGCGGTGGATGAGCATCTTGCAGGCTATTGCAGCCAGATTACCGTGATCCTGAATCCGGATGGCTCTGCTACAGTCAGTGATAATGGACGAGGGATTCCGGTTGGAATGCATGAAAAGGGCATCAGTGCAGAGCGCCTTGTGTTTACCACACTTCATGCAGGCGGTAAATTTGATGATTCCGCCTATAAAACAAGCGGTGGACTTCATGGTGTGGGCTCTTCTGTCGTAAATGCCCTGTCTACATGGTTGACTGTCACAGTCAAAAGAGAAGGCTGCATTTTTGAGGATAAATATGAACGGGGCAATCCGGTTATAGAGCTGGAAAACGGACTTCTTCCGGTAATTGGCAAGACAAAGGAGACAGGGACTACTGTTACCTTTTTACCGGATGATACCATATTTGATAAAACACGTTTTAAAGAGGATGAAGTTAAAAGCCGCCTGCATGAAACGGCATACTTAAATCCTGCACTTACCATCCGTTTTGAGGACAGACGCAGGGAAGAGGCAGAAATCCTGGAATTTCATGAACCGGAGGGGATCAGCGGCTTCATAAAGGATATGAATAAGTCCAAGGAGGTTATCCATGATGTCATTTACTTTAAAGGAGAAAGTGAAGGCATTACCGTGGAGGCTGCTTTCCAGTATGTAAATGAATTTCATGAAAATATCTTAGGCTTCTGCAACAATATTTATAATGCTGAGGGCGGTACACATTTAACAGGCTTTAAGACCATGTTTACCACTGTCATTAACAGCTATGCCAGAGAGCTGAATATTTTAAAGGAAAAGGACGTAAATTTCACAGGCGCGGATGTGCGCAATGGCATGACGGCTGTGATCTCCATTAAGCATCCGGATCCACGGTTTGAAGGACAGACAAAGACAAAGCTGGACAATCAGGATGCTGCAAAGGTTGTGGCAAAGGTAACAGGAGAAGAAATTCAAAGATACTTTGACCGGAATCTGGAGACGCTGAAAAATGTGATCGGCTGTGCCGAAAAGGCTGCGAAGATCCGTAAGACAGAGGAAAAGGCAAAGACCAATATGCTGACAAAGCAGAAATTTTCCTTTGATTCCAATGGAAAACTGGCAAACTGTGAAAGCCGGGATGCTTCTAAGTGTGAGATCTTCATAGTGGAAGGAGATTCTGCAGGCGGCAGTGCAAAAACAGCAAGGAACAGACAATATCAGGCGATCCTTCCCATCCGCGGAAAGATTTTAAATGTGGAAAAGGCAAGCATCGACAAGGTACTTGCCAATGCAGAGATCAAAACGATGATCAATGCCTTTGGCTGTGGATTTTCGGAAGGCTACGGCAATGATTTTGATATTTCCAAGCTGCGGTATGATAAGATCATCATTATGGCAGATGCGGATGTGGATGGAGCTCATATTTCCACCCTGCTTCTGACCTTGTTTTACAGATTTATGCCGGAGCTGATTTATGAGGGACATGTTTATATTGCCATGCCGCCCCTTTACAAGGCAATGCCGGCAAAGGGAGAAGAAGAATACCTTTATGATGATAAAGCACTGGAAAGATACCGGAAGCGTCACAAGGGACCATTTACACTGCAGCGGTATAAGGGTCTGGGAGAAATGGATGCCCAGCAGCTCTGGGAGACTACATTGGATCCGGAAACAAGAATGCTGAAATCAGTAGAGATCGAAGATGCCCGTATGGCATCTGAGGTGACAGAAATGCTGATGGGAACAGAGGTACCACCGCGAAAAGCCTTTATTTACGAGCATGCCAGGGATGCAGAGCTGGACGTATAGGAGCGATAGAGCAGAATGAATGATAGAATTATTAAGACCGAATATTCAGAAGTGATGCAGAAATCATATATTGACTATGCCATGAGCGTGATCATCGCCAGAGCACTGCCGGATGTCCGAGATGGACTGAAGCCGGTGCAGCGGCGTACTCTTTATGATATGCATGAGCTTGGCATCCGTTATGACAGACCTTATCGTAAAAGTGCCCGTATAGTAGGTGATACCATGGGTAAATACCATCCTCATGGAGACAGCTCGATTTACGAAGCACTTGTGGTAATGACACAGGATTTCAAAAAAGGTCTGCCCCTGATCGATGGGCATGGTAATTTTGGAAATATAGAGGGAGACGGCGCAGCTGCCATGCGTTATACAGAGGCGCGTCTGGAAAAGATTACCCAGGAAGCATTTCTCGCGGATCTGGATAAGGATGTGGTTGATTTTATCCCAAATTTTGATGAGACAGAAAAGGAACCAACGGTATTGCCGGTTAAGATCCCAAATCTCCTTGTCAACGGCTCAGAGGGAATCGCTGTAGGTATGGCAACCAGTATTCCGCCTCATAATCTGGGAGAGGTAATCGATGCTACAAAGGCATATATGCTGGATGAATCTATTTCCACAGCCGGACTGATGAAGTATATCAAGGGACCGGATTTTCCAACTGGCGGCATTGTGATCAACAAATCCGAGCTTTTAAATATCTATGAGACCGGCATGGGCAAGATAAAGGTACGGGGCAAGGTAGAGGTGGAAAAAGGGAAAAATGGAAGGATCAACCTTGTGATCACCGAGATCCCTTATCCTATGATCGGCGCTAATATCAGCAAATTTCTATCTGATGTGGCAGCACTGGCAGAATCCAAAAAGACTCAGGATATTGTAGATATTTCCAACCAGTCCTCCAAGGAGGGCATCCGCATTGTAATCGAACTCAGAAAAGATACGGATGTAGAAAATTTCAAAAATATGCTCTATAAAAAGACCCGTCTGGAGGATACCTTCGGGGTCAATATGCTTGCCATTGCAGACGGCAGACCGGAAACAATGGGCTTAAAGCAGATCCTGAAAGCCAATGTAGAATTCCAGTTTCAGGTTGCCACGCGCAAATATACCACACTGCTGGCAAAGGAACAGGAAAAGAGAGAGATTCAGGAAGGACTGATCAAGGCATGTAATGTGATCGATCTGATCATAGAAATCCTCAGAGGCTCTAAGGATCGAGCAATGGCAAAGGCATGTCTGGTAGAGGGAAAGACAGATGGTATCAGGTTCAAATCCAAGGAATCCAAAATCATGGCGCAGATGCTGCAGTTTACGGAAAAACAGGCAAATGCTATCCTGGAAATGCGTCTGTATAAGCTGATCGGTCTGGAGATCGATGCCCTTGTAAAGGAGCATGAGGATACCCTTGCCAATATTTACCGGTATGAGGATATTCTGGAGCGCAGGGATTCCATGGCACAGGTCATTATGAATGAGCTGGATGCCATAAAAAAGGAATATGCGCTTAAAAGGAAAACAGTGGTAGAGGACGGCGCTGAAGCGGTCTTTGAAGAAAAGAAAGTAGAAGAAATGGACGTAGTCTGCCTGATGGATCGCTTTGGTTATGCGAGGACCATTGATCTGGCTACCTATGAACGCAACAAGGAAGCGGCAGATACAGAAAATAAATATGTTTTCCTTTGCAAAAATACCGGACGTATCTGTCTTTTTACAAACAAGGGTACTCTGCATACCATCAAGGTAATGGATCTGCCCTTTGGCAAATTCAGGGACAAGGGTGTTCCTGTGGATAATATCAGCAATTATGATTCCGGCGCAGAAGAGATCATATATGCAACCAGCCAGCGGGAGCTGAATCTGTACAGAGTGATATTTGTAACCAGACAGTCTATGATGAAGCTGGTGGATGGAGGCGAATTTGATGTCACAAAGCGCACGGTGGCAGCGACCAAGCTTTTGGAGGAGGATGAGGTAGTCAGTGTTATTGCATTAAAAGAGCAGAAAAACATTGTACTGCAGTCAAAGGATGGCTATTTTCTCAGATTTTCTCTGGAAGAGATCCCTGAAAAGAAAAAGGGTGCAGTAGGCGTGCGGGGTATGAAGTTAGGAGCAGGAGATACTGTTGAAGCAGTGTATTATACCCAGAATGCTGCTGAAGCCACAATTTCATATAAAAGCAGAAATCTGGAATTAAATAAGATCAAGGCAGGAAAAAGAGATACAAAGGGTGTTAAGGTACGCACCTGATGGGAGAAGCATATGAGAGTTATTGCAGGAACAGCCAGAAGCCTTCCCTTAAAGACACCGGAAGGCATGGGAACAAGGCCGACTACAGACAGGATCAAGGAAACTTTATTTAATATGTTGCAGCCTTATATTGGAGGCGGTGTTTTTGTTGACGCTTTCAGCGGCAGCGGCGGCATTGGCATTGAAGCCCTTAGCCGTGGCGCGAAAAAAGCGTATTTTATAGAAAATGACAGGCGTGCAGTAAAATGTATTCAGGAAAATCTTCAGTTTACCAGACTGGCTGATCAGGCAGTGGTGCTGCAGCAGGATGCAATCACAGCCTTTTCACAGATCAGGGAGGAGACTGTGGATGTGATCTTTATGGATCCGCCTTATGAAAAGGGGCTGGAAAAGCAGGTCATGGAGGCTGTCTGTCATCAGTCATGGCTTACAGAGGATACCCTGATCGTAATTGAAGCAGCACTTGCTACAGATTTTTCATGGGTTTCAGAGCTTGGCTTCGTTATTACGAAAGAAAAAAGATATAAAACCAATAAGCATATGTTTATCAGGAGGAATGCATAAGATGAAAGCAGCAATCTATCCGGGCAGCTTTGACCCTGTTACCTATGGACATCTGGATATCATCAGGAGAGCCGCCGATATTTTTGATGAATTGACCATCAGTGTTTTGAACAATGTAAAGAAGACACCATTGTTTTCTGTGGAAGAACGTGTTAAAATACTTGAGGAAGCCACGAAGGATATTCCCAATGTCAAAATTGAGTCCTTCAGCGGTCTGCTGGTGGATTATGCAAGACAAAAGGACGTGCATGTTATCGTAAGGGGACTTCGGGCGATCACTGATTTTGAATATGAGCTGCAGAATGCACAGACGAACCGGCTGCTGTCTAAGGAGGAGCTTGATACCATGTTTTTTACGACCAGTCTGGAGTATGCTTATTTAAGCTCTACCACAGTCCGGGAAATTGCCAGCTTCGGAGGAGACATTTCTGGTTGTGTGCCTGATTTTGTAGCAAAACTGATTTATGAAAAATTCGGGATAAAGTAAGGCATGAGGCTGTGCCGGAAATATCTGATATGGGAGAATGAATATGAGTAGTAGGATTGAACAGCTGATTGATGAGATTGAAGCGTATATTGAAGGATGCAAATTCCAGCCCCTGTCCAATACGAAGATCATTGTAAACAAAGAGGAAATAGACGAGCTGTTACGTGAGCTTCGTATGAAGACCCCGGATGAGATCAAGCGTTATCAAAAGATCATCAGCAACAAAGAAGCTATTTTAAATGATGCCAAGGAAAAGGCAGAGGCGCTTATCAATGCCGCCACTGTCCAGACGAATGAGCTGATCAATGAGCATGAGATCATGCAGCAGGCTTATGCCCAGGCAAATGAAGTGGTGGCAATGGCGACCAAGCAGGCACAGGAAATTTTAGATAATGCTACGATCGAAGCAAACAATGTAAAAGCAGCGGCAATGCAGTATACCGATGATATTTTGGGCAATCTGGAAACCATCATCGCACATTCCATAGACAGTACCTCCCAGCAGTTTGAACGGACAGCGGCTTCCCTGCAGAACTGTATGGACATTGTAAAGTCCAACCGGATGGAGCTGCATCCGGCAGATGTGGAAGCGGAGATTGAGCAGACAGAGATGTCTGAAGGAGAAAGTATCCAACTGATATGATGAGAAACATAAGAAAAATCGGAATGGGATTGCTTACAGCAGTGATGATTGCAGTGGCAGTCCCTTCTTATTCCAAAGCAGCGCCGATAGAGGCAGAAAAAAATAATATGATACTGGTGCTTGATCCGGGCCATGGCGGCACGGCGCAGGGCGGACAGATTCCCGGAGTAGACGAAAAGGATATTAATCTGATCACGGCTCTCAGCATGAAAGAGGAATTGGAAAAATATGAGGGCATATCTGTGTATATGACCAGATATACTGATACAGCGCTGTCTCTTGCAGAAAGAGCCCAGATCGCCGCAGATCTACAGGCTGATTTTTTGTTTAGTCTGCATTATAACAAATCGGAATATAGTCATTTATATGGAGCAGAGGTCTGGATCCCCTCTCAGGGTGAAAACTATTGTCGGGCATATGCCTGTGGAGATATGGTCTTAAACGAGCTGTGTGATGGCTATGGGCTCTACCGCCGGGGGATCAAAACGAAGCTGAATGAGAAGGGAACAGACTATTACGGGATCATCCGCAATGCTGCAGCACTTGGGATCCCTGCTATGATCATAGAGCATTGTCATATGGATCATCCGGAGGATGTACCTTATTTTAACAGCATTGAAAAGCTAAGAGAGCTGGGACGGCTTAGTGCTACCGGGGTTGCAAAATATTTCGGACTCAGGTCGGAGCTTTTAGGAGTGGATTATTCCCAGATCCAGACCACCAGTATTGCAGTGCCCACGTTGCCGGTCATGCAGGATGTGACACCTCCGGAAACAGCAGAGATCGCCACTGCCTGCAGGGAAAATGGAAGGATCAGGGCGGTGCTGAAAGGCAGGGACGGACAAAGCCCGATCCTGTATTATGACTATAGTCTGGATGGCGGCAAAACCTGGTCTGCCCTACAGAAATGGGAAGATGCTGGCTGGGAAAAAACAGTGTGGGTCAGCGGAGAAGGAAGCAGTCTGACAGTAAGACTTTACAATCAATATGACCTTGCCACCCAGAGCAGAGCGGTGCAGATCTCATAGTCTGGCCGATATGCTTTCTGACGTTCTGACAGGCTTAAAAGAGCAGGGAAAAGAGCATACGGTAATAAAGGAAGGCCATAAGTGCCTGCATACATTTGTGAAACAGATACGGACATAGGGAAATGTCAGTGTCAGAGATCATACTGTAGGTCTGGGCAAAGCAGGAAATGCCCCCAAACTGGAGCATGGAAAGTAAAAGGATAGGATAGTTTGTACCAGCCATAACGATTCCGCCTGTAATTTCCAGAAAAAGACCAGAAAAAATCTGCAAGGCATGAAAAGAAGCCGGCAGCCGGGCAAAAACAAGCTGCGGAAGCAGGTTCAGCAGATTAAAGAATATCATATAGCCTCCCAGCTTTGTAATACTCTGGATGCCTGAAGAAACAGAAGCATCCAGCGCTGCTGCAAAGGAGGGAGGCTTTTGTGTGTAAGCTGCCTTTTGCAGCAGGTGTTTCTGGCAGGGAAAGGCATCCTTATAACAGAAGTATCGCAGAAGGATACCGTAGCAAAGGGGAATCCCATACATCCCAAACAGGTAGATACCCACAGGCAGCTCTGCAGGAAGAAAGGGAAGGACAACACCTGTAAAAAAAACAGGGCCGATGTTATTGCAAAAGGCAAGCAGATAATCAGCCTCTTTTCTGGTAAGCTGCCCAAGACGATACATATCACCTGTGGTTTTAGCACCCATAGGAAAGCCGCACAAAAAACCGATGGTAATGGGATAAAGACAGCGGTCAGGCAGGCGGAAAAGCGGAAATAAAAAAGGCTTGAAGATCCTTGCAAAGCCCTCTGTCAGCTGCAACTGGACAATGATGCCGGTAAGCACCATGAAGGGAAACAGAGTAGGGATCAGACGTTCAAACCAGGTATTTAAGCCGGTTAAGGCATAGAAAAGGGCTGTTTTCGGATCGTACAGAAGCAGAAAGGAAAGCAGAAAAAAGGAAAGCAGAAAAAAGGAATTTTTTATAATTTTTCTCAAGAAACCACCCCAAAGAAGAGAAAATGTTGTATACTCATACATATGTGCAAGGAGAGGAATTCATGCGGCTGGATAAATATCTGACACAGGCTGGCGTGGGAACAAGAAGCCAGGTAAAGGAAGCGATCCGGAAAGGGCTTGTTTTGGTAGATGGCATTATAGAAAAGCAGCCGGAGAAAAAAATTGATGAAGAGGTGCAGGAAATCTATTTTCAGGGAGAACGGATCGTCCATGAAAAGCTGGTTTATTATATGCTTAATAAGCCGGCAGGCTGTGTATCAGCCACCACAGATAAATATGACAAAACTGTAGTGGAGCTTCTGGCGGCAGAAAAAAGAAAAGATCTGTTCCCGGTGGGGAGACTGGACAAGGACACAGAGGGACTTTTACTGATCACCAACGATGGCGAACTGGCACACAGACTCTTATCACCTAAAAACCATGTGCCCAAAAAGTATCTGGCAGTGCTTGCTATGGATGTATCAACGCTTCAGAAGAAGCAGCTGGAAGAGGGCGTTGATATCGGAGAGAAAAAGCTGACATTGCCGTCAGTTTTTGAGTGGAAGGACAGAGAAAAGAAGGAAGCGTTTCTGACCATAACAGAGGGTAAATTTCATCAGGTAAAGAAAATGTTTGAGGCAGTAGATAACAAGGTGCTTTTTTTAAAACGTCTCAGCATGGGTAGTCTGACACTGGATGAAGACCTGAAGCCGGGAGAGTACCGGCGTTTGACAACAGAGGAATTAAAGGAGCTGTAAAAGCGGTATGTTAAAGGATAAAAAGGCATTGATATTTGACATGGATGGTTCTTTGGTGGATTCCATGTGGGTGTGGAAGGATATTGATATAGAGTATCTGGGCAGATTTGGAATCTCTATTCCGGAGGATCTGCAGAAATCCATTGAAGGAATGAGCTTTACGGAAACGGCAGAGTATTTCAAAAAAAGATTTATGCTGAAGGATTCCATAGATGAGATCAAAAGTGCCTGGAATGAAATGGCATGGGAAAAATACAGAACAAGGGTCATGCTGAAGCCGGGAGCAAGGGAGCTTCTGGAGTATTGCAGGCAGCATGGCATCAAGCTGGGCATTGCCACCAGTAACTCCAGACAGATTGTGGATATGGTGCTTTCAGAGAGAAAGATCACAGAGTATTTTTCCTGTATCATGACAAGCTGTGAAGCAAAAAAGGGAAAACCGGCACCGGACATTTATCTGCTGACGGCACAGCAGCTTGGAGTAGAGCCCAAAGAGTGTCTTGTGTTTGAGGATATTGTTTTCGGCATACAGGCAGGAAAGAGCGCAGGTATGTATGTGTGTGCAGTAGAGGATGCCTACTCTGCTTATCAGAGAAAGGAAAAAATGGCACTTGCCGATCATTATATCAAGGACTTTACAGAGATCAGGGAAGTAAAAGAAATCTTACAGGAGAAGCAGCATTGAAAAACGGATTTTTACCGATTTCCAGAGAGGAAATGAATGCCAGAGGATGGGAACAGGTAGATTTTGTTTATGTATCGGGAGATGCTTATGTAGATCATCCATCCTTTGGACATGCGATCATTACCAGACTTTTGGAGGCACATGGCTATCGGATCGGTATGATAGCCCAGCCTGACTGGAAGGATGAAAAAAGCATCACAGTTTTTGGCAGGCCAGCCCTTGGATTTCTGGTAAGCGGCGGCAATATGGATTCCATGGTAAATCATTATTATGTTTCTAAAAAGCCAAGGGAGAATGATGCCTATACACCGGGCGGAAAGCCGGGAAAAAGACCTGACCATGCTGCTGTTGTATACAGCAATCTGATTCGCAGAACCTATAAGGATGTGCCGATCATTCTGGGCGGCATTGAAGCAAGTCTGCGCAGAATGGCGCATTATGATTACTGGTCAGACTCCTTTAAACGCTCGATTTTGCTGGATGCACAGGCGGATATGATCTCCTATGGCATGGGAGAGAGGTCTATTGTGGAAATCGCAGATGCTTTAAAAAGCGGCATTGCGGTTAAGGACATTGGCTTTATTCCCGGGACAGTCTATAAGACAAAGGATATTTCCGGAGTCTATGACTGTATAGAGCTGCCCTCTTATGAAGAGATGAAGGCAGAAAAGCGCCGTTATGCAGAAAGCTTTCTGGAGCAGTATGGCAATACAGATCCCTTTACAGGAAAGACACTGATCGAACCTTATCCCAATGGTGTTTATGTTGTGCAGAATCCACCCCAGAAGCCGCTTACCATGGAGGAAATGGATCATATTTATGCCCTTCCTTACATGAGGACTTATCATCCCTCCTATGAAGCTGAGGGCGGAGTCCCTGCCATCAGGGAGATCAAATTTTCCCTGATCAGCAACCGGGGCTGTTTTGGCGGCTGCAGCTTTTGTGCACTGACCTTTCATCAGGGGAGGATCATTCAGGTACGCAGCCATGAATCCATTATAGAAGAAGCTAAATTAATGATAAAGGATCCGGAATTTAAGGGGTATATCCATGATGTAGGAGGTCCTACTGCGAATTTCCGGGCACCAGCCTGCGATAAACAGCTGCAGTATGGTGTATGTAAAAACAAGCAGTGTCTGTTTCCCAGACCCTGTCAGAATTTAAAGGCAGATCATGGGGATTATTTATCTCTCCTGCGCAAGCTTAGAACGCTGCCGGGAGTCAAAAAGGTATTTATCCGTTCCGGTATCCGGTTTGATTATTTACTGGCCGATAAGGACGAGAGCTTTTTTCGGGAGCTGGTGGAGCATCACATCAGCGGACAGCTTAAGGTCGCTCCTGAACATATTGCAGATCCGGTGCTTTCCAAAATGGGAAAGCCGCAAAATGCAGTGTATGAGACCTTTGTTTCAAAATACAAAAGATGGAATCAAAAGCTGGGGAAAAATCAGTTCCTGGTGCCCTATCTGATGTCCTCCCATCCAGGATCTACGCTAAAGGAAGCCATAGCACTTGCAGAATATCTGCGTGATTTGGGATATATGCCGGAGCAGGTACAGGATTTTTATCCGACTCCCTCTACTATGTCCACAGTCATGTACTACACGGGGATCGATCCGAGAGATGGAAGGGCAGTTTATGTATGCAGAAATCCTCATGAAAAAGCAATGCAGAGAGCATTGATACAGTACCGCAATCCGAAAAATTATGAGCTGGTTCGGGAAGCATTGCTTACTGCCGGAAGAGAGGATCTGATCGGCTTTGACAAAAAATGTCTGATCCGTCCAAAAAGGCAGGGACAATCAGAGAAGCAGGGAGATCGAAGAAGCATAAGAACTAAGAAAATACAGGAAAACGGTATGCCGGCAAGAAAAAAGAAAACGATACGAAATGTGCATAAGAAAAAATAAAACAGCGGATAACCAAATAAAATGCAGATACGAAATAAAATGCAGATAGGAGTGTGCAATGAATATTGTGATCATAACCGGAGCGTCCTCCGGTATCGGACAGGAATTCGCGATTCAGCTGGATTCCATATTTTCCAATATGGACGAGATATGGCTGATCGCCAGAAGAAAGGAACGATTGGTCGATTTATCCAGAAAAATGAAAACCAGATGCAGGATCATTGATATGGATATTACTGCACCTGTTTATATGGAACAGTTTTCTGAGCTTTTGTCGATCGCAAAGCCTCAGATCCGTATGCTGATAAATTGTGCTGGCTTTGGACTGATGGGCTCTGTAGAGGGGCTTTCCTTAAAGGAACAGCTGGCGATGATAAAGCTGAACTGCGAGGCACTGACAGAAATGACCTATCGATGTCTGCCCTATATGAAGAAAAACAGCAGGATCATCCAGATGGCATCCAGTGCTGCCTTTCTGCCGCAGGAAAACTTTGCAGTGTATGCAGCAACAAAATCGTATGTGCTCAGCTTTTCCCAGGCACTGCATCAGGAGCTTAGAAAACGCAGAATCTGTGTGACCAGTGTGTGCCCGGGACCTGTGGATACGGAATTTTTTGATATTGCAGAAAAATATGGAAAAACGCTGGCAGTTAAGAAGCTTACCTTGGTAACAGCACCAAGGGTAGTCAGACAGGCGATCCGGGATTCTTATAAAAAAAGAACCATTTCTGTGTGCAGCCTTCCTATACAGGCTTTCTGGATCGCAAGCAAGCTATTGCCCCATGGACTGATCTTCAGGCTCATGCGTATGTTCAAATAAACAGATCAAGTGTGTTTGATGGAGGAAATAATGAAATTAACAAAAGGATGCTTTGGATATTTAAAAAACCAGAGAAAAAAAGAGATCATAAAAACAGTGTGCTATTTTGGCATTTCTGCTGCTATTTTTATCATGGGATATTTCAGTACCCATACAAAGGCAAATTTATTGACAGTGGTGGCTGTGCTAGGCTGTCTGCCGGCAAGCAAAAGCGTGGTCAGTATGATCATGTATTTAAAAGCAGGCTACTGCTCAGAGGAATGCTTCCAATGCCTTAAACCCTATACAGAGGGCACATTAATGCTGTATGATCTGTACCTGACCAGTTATCAGAAAAATTTTCAGATCAGCGCAATGGCGATAAAAAACAACACCATATGCGGCTGCACGGAGGATAAAAAGTGTGATGCTGGGGCTGGCGAAAAGCATATAACCGGAATTCTCCAGCAAAACGGATACACCAATTTTACAGTAAAGCTGTTTACAGACCGGGAAAAATTTGCAGAGAGACTGGCGCAGCTACAGGAGCTTGCTGAAAAAAAAGAAGAAAAAGAGCTGGCTGTTGCTGAGCTGATCAAAGAAATTTCATTATAGGGGAAGAGGTTATGCAGCAGATTATCATAAGCTCCCAGGAGGCAGGTCAACGGTTTGATAAATTTCTCAAAAGGCATCTGGGAGAAGCACAAAGCAGCTTTTTGTATAAGATGCTGCGGAAAAAGAACATTACATTGAATTCCAGAAAAGCCAATGGAAGTGAAAAGCTGTCAGAGGGCGATGTGGTAGAATTGTTCTTTTCAGATGAAACCTATGAAAAGTTCAGAGGCAATAAGATAGAGGAAAAGCATAACCAGCTCTTTAAGGAAGCAGCATGGGCATATCGGCAGCTTTCCGGGATTGAGATCCTTTATGAGGATGAGCATGTGCTGCTTGTAAATAAGCCTGCAGGGGTACTGTCCCAGAAGGCACAGTCAGGAGATTTATCCTTGAATGAATGGCTGATGGGATACCTGCTGGAGAAAAAAGAAGTGACATCAAAGAGTCTGCAGCTGTTTCGTCCCTCTGTCTGCAACAGATTGGACAGAAATACCAGCGGCATCGTTATTTGTGGAAAGACCCTGTATGGCAGTCAGCAGATGAGTGCCATGCTAAAGGAAAGAAGTTTACATAAATACTACCTGCTATATGTAGAAGGGCAGATGCGAGAAGCAAAGCAGATTGAAGGCTATCTGCAAAAGGATGAAAAGACCAACAAAGTAACCATCTGTTCACAAATGCTGCCGGGAAGCAGCAGGATCGTAACATACTACGCGCCGGTTTCGGTAGGAACAAAGGAAACTCTGGTAGAGGTAGAGCTGGTCACCGGAAAGCCGCATCAGATCAGGGCGCATCTGGCATCGATAGGCTTTCCTCTTGTAGGGGATTATAAATATGGAAACCGCACGAAAAATGATGAAAGAAAGCGGCTGTACGGTATTTCTCATCAGATGCTGCATGCCTATCGCATTGTATTTCCCAAACTGGAGGGAAAACTGACAGGATTGTCAGAAAAAGAGATAACAGCACCCCTTCCGGCGCTGTTTCACTTATTCGAGTAAGGACGGAGAAGAGATGGCAACGTGGAATTCCAGAGGACTGAGAGGCTCTACACTAGAGGATTTGATCAACAGAACCAATGAAAAGTACAGAGAAAAAGGACTGGCACTGATCCAGAAGGTACCTACGCCGATCACACCGATTCAGATCGATAAGCAGAACCATCAGATTACCCTTGCGTATTTTGATCAGAAAAGTACAGTGGATTACATTGGGGCTGTACAGGGAATACCGGTCTGCTTTGATGCCAAGGAGTGTGCTGCAGAGACCTTTGCGCTGCAAAACATCCACGAGCATCAGGTTGCTTTTATGCAGGATTTTGAAAAGCAGGGTGGGATCGCCTTTTTTCTGATCTATTATACGGGCAAGGATCTGTTTTATTATCTGCCCTTTTCCCATTTAAAGGTCTTTTGGGACAGAGCGCTGGCAGGGGGCAGGAAGAGCTTCCGCTATGAAGAGCTGGCCCCAGATTATATCATCCAAAAAAAACATGGGATTTTAGTTTCCTATCTGGATATGCTGCAAAAAGATTTGGACAGCAGGTGTTGACATCAGAAAAACAATTTAGTATACTACCAATAGTTTTCTGTGGTAATATGTTAACACGATAACACACTGACGTGATAAAGCAAAAGCTGTAAAAACAATCGAAATATATGAAAATAGAAAAATATGAAAATAGAAATATACAAAAATAAAGGATGAGGGAAGTATGCAGAGAAAATTAGTACATACGCCAGAGGGTGTACGGGACATCTACGGCGGAGAATACGCAAAGAAGCTGCTGCTGGAGGAAAAGATACACAGTGTCTTTTGCAGCTATGGATATCAGGATATTCAGACACCGACCTTTGAATATTTTGATGTTTTTTCAAAGGAGATTGGCACAACGCCGTCAAAGGACTTATATAAGTTTTTTGACAAGGAGGGAAATACACTGGTGCTCAGACCGGATTTCACCCCCTCCATCGCACGCTGTGCAGCAAAATATTTTATTGAAGAAAGCAGACCGCTCAGATTCTGCTATCAGGGAAATGCCTTCAGCAATACCTCTGAGCTGCAGGGAAAACTAAAAGAAGTGACACAGATGGGCAGTGAGCTGATCGGAGATGATTCTGTACAGGCAGATGCAGAGATGGCAGCAATGATCATAGAAGCACTTCTTGCAACAGGCCTTTCTGAGTTTCAGGTCAGCATCGGTCAGGTAGATTATTATAAGGGGATCTGCGAAGAAGCAGGCTTGTCTGAAAAGATGGAGTTAGAGCTTCGGGAATTTATTTCCCTTAAAAATTATTTTGGAGCAGAGGATTTCCTGATCCAGAAAAATGTTCCGGAGCAGTATCGCAATATACTTTTAAAATCAGCGGAGCTTTTTGGAGGCGTGGAGATCTTAGAGGAAGCAAAGGAGTCTGTAACCAGTCCCCGTGCGATCGCTGCCATTGAAAGGCTGGAAAGCATCTATCAGGTGCTCTGCATTTACGGAGTGGAAAGATATGTTTCCTTTGATTTAGGAATGCTGAGCAAATACAATTATTACACAGGGGTTATCATGAAAGCCTATACCTATGGTGTGGGGGATGCGATCGTGACTGGTGGACGCTATGACAGACTGCTGGGCTGTTTTGGAAAGGAAAAGCCTGCGATCGGTTTTATGATCGTCATTGATGATCTGATGTCAGCGATCTCCAGACAAAAGCTTGCGATAGAAACAAAGAAAAAAGTATCCGTTATTACTTACAAACCGGATACCTTTGAAGCAGCCTTGAAAGAAGCACAGGAGATCAGAGGTGCTGGCGGAGCTGTAGAACTGATACCGGAGGTGGAGTAAATGAAGGAAGAGATGCGTTATCTGACGTTTGCCCTGGGGAAGGGCCGTCTGGCGGATAAAACACTGGAACTGTTAGAATCCATCGGAATCACCTGTGAGGAAATGAAGGACAAAAGCTCCAGAAAGCTGATCTTTGTCAATGAAGAGCTGAAATTAAAATTTTTCCTGTCCAAAAATCCGGATGTGCCTACCTATGTTGAATATGGAGCAGCGGACATCGGTGTGGTAGGCAGTGACATCATAAGGGAAGAAAACAGACGGGTCTATGAAGTTCTGGATCTGGGCTTTGGCAAATGCCGTATGTGTGTCTGCGGTCCCGCAGAGGCAAAGGAGCTTTTGCAGCACCATGAAATGATTCGTGTTGCCAGCAAATATCCCAATATAGCCAAGGATTACTTTTATAATAAAAAGCATCAGACAGTAGACATCATCAAATTAAACGGATCGGTAGAACTGGGACCGATCGTAAAGCTTTCAGATGTGATCGTTGACATTGTAGAAACAGGCTCTACTTTGCGGGAAAATGGTCTGGGAGTTTTAGAGGAGATCTGTCCGATCTCTGCCAGAATGATCGTAAATCAGGTCAGCATGCAGATGGAAGCAGAGAGGATCAAAAGGATCATTAATCTGCTGAGAGAAAAAATAGGCTGAGGGAGCTTGACAGGAGGCATACCATGAGAATGATAAAACTGACGGAAGAAACCAAAAAGGGACTGTTAGAGAATCTGTTAAAACGGAGTCCTGAGCATTATGGAGAATATGAAGGTATCGTAGCGGACATTGTCAGCAACATTCGGAAAGCAGGGGATGAGGCACTGTTTTCTTATACCAAAAAATTGGATCACTGTGATATTACAGCTGAGAATATCTGTGTGACAAAAGAAGAAATCGCAGAAGCATATAAGGCTTTGGAGCCTGAGTTTGTAGAGGTTATGAAAAAATCGGCTGCCAATATCCGCGCTTACCACGAAAAGCAGGTACGCAACAGCTGGATTAATGTAAAGGAGGACGGCAGCATTCTGGGACAGAAGATTACACCTATCGCAAGAGCTGGGGTATATGTTCCGGGTGGAAAAGCAGCTTATCCTTCCAGCGTTTTAATGAATGTGATCCCTGCCAAAACAGCCGGTGTCCCTGAGATCATTATGACCACACCTCCGGGAGCAGACGGCAGGATAAATCCGGGAACTCTGGTAGCGGCTGATATTGCAGGGGTTGACAGGATTTACAAGGCAGGCGGCGCACAGGCCATTGCCGCCATGGCATTTGGAACAGAAAGTATCCCCAAGGTAGACAAGATCACAGGTCCCGGCAACATTTTTGTGGCACTTGCCAAAAAAGCAGTTTACGGACATGTAAGCATTGACTCTGTTGCAGGGCCAAGTGAGATCCTGGTGCTGGCAGATGAAACAGCAAATCCCCGTTATGTAGCGGCAGATCTGTTGTCACAGGCAGAGCATGATGAGCTGGCTTCTGCTATTTTAGTTACGACAAGTGAAAGCCTTGCACAGCAGGTGGAAAAGGAGATAGACCAGTTTTTAGGACAGCTTTCCCGGACAGAGATCATGCAAAAATCCATTGCACAGTATGGTTATATTTTAGTGGCAGAGACACTGGAGGATGCAGTGCAGACAGCAAATGAAATTGCCAGTGAGCATCTGGAAATCCTTACGAAAAATCCTTTTGAGGTTATGACAAAAATCAAAAATGCAGGAGCGATTTTCCTTGGTGAGTATTCCTCTGAGCCCTTGGGAGACTATTTTGCAGGGCCGAACCACATTTTGCCGACCAATGGTACTGCACGGTTTTTCTCTCCGCTTGGTGTTGATGATTTTATCAAAAAATCCAGTATTATTTCTTATTCCAGAGCGGCATTGGAGGCAGTGCACAAGGATGTTGAGCTGTTTGCACATAAGGAAGGGCTGACAGCGCATGAAAATTCGATCAAGGTCAGATTTGAATAGATAAAAGGAGCGATTATGAGTATAAAAAAATTTATTCCCTGTATATATCTGTACCAAAAATGTGCAGTTGCAGGCTTTGAAGATCCATCAAGGATTCTTAGCGAAGATCCGGTTGCGCTGGCAAAGAGATACAGCGACAACGGAGCCGATGAACTGCTTATCTTTGACCTTTCTACAGGGGATCAGGAGCATGAACAAGCCCTTGATGTGATCAAGGCTATCTGCTATGCTGTGGAAGTTCCGGTGATCGGAGCTGGAAATGTAAAACGCATGGAGGACATTAAGAAGCTGATCTATGCAGGCTGCAAAAAAGCAGCGCTGAATTATTCCAAGACTTCTAATATTGAGATCACACAGGAGGTTTCCCAAAAGTTTGGAAAGGATAAGATCGTTGCCTGTGTAGCAGACAAGGCAGATGTTACGGCACAAAAGGAGTTATTGAAAGCTTATGTAAGCCAGTTGGTTTCTGTAAAGGAACAGGGCTTAGAGGAGCTTTTAGCGTGCAGTCCCTTACCCTTGATCGCCATGCTGCCCCAAATGCCGGAAGAAAATTTATACAGTGTGCTGAAAAATCAGCAGCTTTGTGGGATAACTGGAGGAGCGGTCAATGAAAGCGCAGAAGAGATCCAGCTGCTGAAGGCTGCCTGTGCAGAAAATGGAATTTCTGTGATCACCTTTGAAACGGATGTAAAATGGGAAGACTTTAAATTAAATTCTGACAATATGGTTCCGGTTATTGTGCAGGACTATAAAACAGATGAAGTGCTGATGCTGGCATATATGAACAAGGATGCCTATGAGGCAACCCTGAAAAGCGGTAAGATGACTTATTTCAGCAGAAGCAGACAGTCTCTCTGGGTAAAGGGAGAGACCAGCGGTCATATCCAGTATGTAAAAAGTCTGACTGCGGATTGTGATATGGATACCATCCTTGCAAAGGTATCACAGGTAGGTGCTGCCTGTCATACAGGAAATCGAAGCTGCTTTTTCAATGAAATCGCCAGAAAGGAATATCAGGAGGAGAATCCTCTCAAGATTTTTGAGTCTGTGCTGGCAGTGATCCAGGACAGAAAGGTACATCCAAAAGAGGGCTCTTATACCAATTATCTTTTTGATAAGGGTGTAGACAAGATCCTGAAAAAGCTGGGTGAGGAAGCCACAGAAATCGTAATTGCCGCTAAAAATCCTAATCCAAATGAAATAAAATATGAAATTTCAGATTTTCTGTATCATATGATGGTGCTTATGGTGGAAAAGGGTGTGACCTGGGAAGAGATCTCTACAGAGCTGGCACAGAGATAGATTTCCAGAAAATGTTACAAAATTTTTACAGATTTTCATAGCAATCTCCTGTATTTTATATTATACTGTTTGTATTAAGATACAGGAGGTTGTTTTTTTGTTATGAAGAACTATTGGAGAAAGCTTGCAGCTGTGCTTTGTGCAGTGACAGCTCTTGCAAATATTCCCACAGCTTCGGCGCAGGCAGCGGTATCTCCTGCCCAGGCAGTTGCAAAGGGTGTGGATGTATCCAAATGGCAGGGAGCTGTTGACTGGAACAGTGTGGCGGCTCAGGGCTATTCCTTTGCGTTTATTAAATTAGGAAGCAGCAACAGCGGCTTAGATCCTGCTTTTGTACCCAATATGCTTGGGGCAGCTGCTGCAGGTATGAGAACAGGTGCATATGTTTATTCCTATGCGACTACGGTTGAAGGTGCAGTGGCAGAGGCTACATTTGCAATAAATGCATTGCAGAATATGCCGGTGTCCATGCCGGTTGTTTTTGATATTGAGGATTCTGTACATAAACCCTTGGCTCCGGCGCAGCAGCAGGCACTGGTCAATGCCTTTTGCACCGTCATTGAAAATGAGGGGTATTATCCCATGGTATATGCAAGCAAAAACTGGTTTCAGACAAGACTGGGACATACCATGTACGATCAATGGGTAGCACAGTACGCAGATGCCTGTGATTATCCTCTGCCCTTTACTGTATGGCAGTCCACCAACAAAGGCGCAGTGGCAGGGATCGGCGGCAATGTTGACATCAATTATCTGTATAAGGATTATTCCCAGGAGATCATCCCTCTTGGCTGGGTCAACCGGAAGGGCTACAACTATTTCTATGAGAACTGGCATATGAAACGGGGCTGGATTCACTATGCAGATGCAGTCTGGTATACAGATGCAATGGGACGTATGGTAACTGGCTGGCAGGATCTGGAAGAAAATGGACAGAGACGTTACTTTATGCCTACCGGTCCTATGGCAGTAGGAATAACACCGGTAGATGGAAATGTTTACTACTTTGCCCCGGACGGCGTAATGCAGACTGGCTGGCAGACTGTTGGCGGACTTAGATATTTGCTGAATACAGAGGGCGTGATGCAGTTTGGCTGGCACAGAGCCCAAGAGGGCAGCTATTATTTCACAGAAACAGGTGCTATGGCAACAAGCTGGATGACACTGGCAGATGGAAAGACTTATCATTTTGACGAACAAAGCGGCATACTTTCTGTATCCCAGTTTGTAACCACCGGCGGTTTAAGATTTTATGTAGATACAGACGGCTCTATGGTAAGAGGCTTTAAAAATATCGGCGGTGCCAATTATTATTTTGGACCAGACGGAGCGATGCAGACAGGACTTCTCTTAATTGATGGTAATTATTATTACTTTAATGCAGAGGGTGTAATGCAGATGGGCTGGCAGACCATTGGCGGACAGAAATTCTACTTTGATCCTGCTACAGGCATTATGCAGACCGGTCTGATCAGTGACGGTATGAATCAGTACTATCTTGCACCTAATGGAGCTGCAACCGTTGGCTGGCAGGATATTAATGGAAAACGGTATCATTTTGACGAACAGACAAATGCTATGAGTATCCAGACCATTGTCACTACCAATGGTGTAAACTTCTTTGTTGGAATTGACGGCAGCCTGCAGACCGGCTGGCAGAATGTAAACGGCGGTCTTTATTACTTCCAGCCTGATGGAAGCATGGCGGCTAACATTACTTTAAATATTGACGGTATGGATTATGTATTTGATGGAAATGGCGTAGGTGTCCCGGTTCTTGTTCCTGCGGCGCTGCCTGCTGTAGCACCAGTGGTTCAGTAGGATTTGATCCTTGTGATAAATGTGAATAGATAAGAGAGAAAAGGCTTTCTGTCCGGATTTTCAAGCTGCCGGAAAACAGAAGGTCTTTTCCTTTCATCATAATCCATTCCTAAACTCCATAAACTATACCAAACTCCAGACAGGAGAAGGATATGGACAGAAAAACAGAAGCAGAACATTTTATTTCAGCAGAAAAAAAACTACAGCTGATACATCAGATCCGGAAGGAGCATCAGCAAAACCAAAATGCCGTGCGCGGAAGAGAAGCATTTTTGTATGGAAATACACCTTACATATCCTTTCAGGAATCAGAACCCAAGGATACGGCTAAGCCCCAGATACAGGGCTCTGGCTTTCCTATTCGTGTGGCTGCTGCTTTTTTGCTGTTCGGTATTTTTTATGCTGCCACAGTGAAAGATACGCCTGTTTTCGGTATTTTGCCGGCAAAGATATATGAAATGGTGGAAAAGGACTATTCCCCGATTTTATTTGATTTTATAGGAGAGATACCGTATACTTTACATGAATAAAAGAGTAGAAAAGGACAGCTTATGAGTAAACTTGCTTTATCAGATGAAATACTTTTGACGGTAGAAAAGCCTGCCAGATATATAGGCAATGAGGTCAACAGTGTCAGAAAAGAGAAAACAGAAAACCTGATCCGTTTTGCCATGTGTTTTCCAGATGTCTATGAGATCGGAATGTCACATCTTGGTATTCAGATTTTATATGATATGCTGAACCGCTTTGATGATGTATGGTGTGAACGGGTATATTCCCCCTGGGTAGATCTGGATGCCATTATGCGTGAAAAAGGGATTCCTTTGTTTGCTCTGGAATCCCAGGATCCGATTAAGGACTTTGATTTTTTAGGCATTACCATACAATATGAGATGTGTTATACCAATATCTTACAGATTCTGGATCTGTCAGGGATTTCTCTTTTGGCAAAGGACAGACAGGAGAGTGACCCTATTGTTATCGGCGGCGGTCCTTGTGTATATAATCCAGAGCCCATCGCAGACTTCTTTGATATATTTTATATCGGAGAAGGTGAAACCATGTACCGTACTCTGATAGATCTTTATAAGAAGAATAAAGAGTCCGGAGGCAGCCGTTTGGACTTTTTACGAAAGGCTGCCAAACTGCCGGGAATGTATGTCCCTATGTTCTATGAGGCGCGATATAATGCAGACGGTACGATTGCAGACTTTTTTCCTCTGGAAGAGGGAATCCCGAAAAAAATAGAAAAAGAGCTGGTCATGGATGTGACCAATACCTATTATCCTGAAAAACCTGTGGTTCCATTTATCAAGGTAACACAGGATCGTGTGGTATTAGAGATTCAGAGAGGCTGTATCCGTGGCTGCCGTTTTTGTCAGGCAGGACAGCTTTACAGACCTGTAAGAGAACGGGACGTAGAAATGCTGAAGCAGTATGCGGTTTCCATGCTGAAAAATACCGGGCATGAAGAAATTTCCCTAAGCTCCTTAAGCTCCAGTGACTATTCCAGTCTGGAAGAGCTGGTAAATTTTCTGATTCAGGAATGCAATGAGAGAAAGATCAATATCTCTCTTCCCTCCCTAAGGATCGATGCCTTTTCTCTTGATGTGATGAGCAAGGTGCAGGATATTAAAAAGAGCAGCCTTACTTTTGCACCGGAGGCTGGAAGCCAGAGACTCAGGGATGTTATCAATAAGGGACTGACAGAGGAGATCATTTTAAAGGGGGCAACAGAAGCCTTTGAGGGCGGCTGGAGCAGAGTAAAGCTTTATTTTATGCTGGGACTGCCCACAGAAACCAATGAAGATATCCGCCAGATCGCAGTGCTGTCAAACAAGATCGCAGCGGCTTATTACGAAACTGTTCCAAAGGAAAAAAGAAATGGGAAATGTCAGATCGTAGCAAGCACTTCCTTTTTTATTCCCAAACCCTTTACCCCCTTTCAGTGGGCACCGCAGTGTACCAAGGAACAGTTTCTGGAAAAGGCTTATCTGACAAGAACCTCTATTACAGAGCAGCTGAACCAGAAAAGCATTAAGTATAATTGGCATGAGGCAGATGCAAGTGTGTTAGAGGGGATTCTGGCACGAGGCGACAGGAGAGTGGGACAGGTTATCTTAAAGGCGTATGAAAAAGGCTGCTTTTATGATGCCTGGAGCGAATATTACAAAAATGATGTATGGATGGACTGCTTTCAGGAATGTGGTCTGGATATTCATTTTTATACTACGAGAGAGCGGGCACTGGATGAAATTTTCCCATGGGATTTTATTGACTGCGGTGTGACAAAAGAATTTTTGCTCAGGGAATGGAAAAAGGCTTTAGCAGAAACTGTTTCACCAAATTGCAGAGTGCAGTGTCAGGGCTGCGGAGCAGCGAGGTATGGAGGCGGTGTCTGTGTAGAAAAACGTAAAAAAGCAGCAGAAGGAGAAGGAGCATGAAAATCCGTATACAGTTTTCCAAGCATGGAGTGATGAAATTTATCGGTCATCTGGATGTCATGCGCTATTTTCAGAAAGCGATCCGCCGTGCAGAAATTGACATTGCCTATTCAGGAGGCTTTAGCCCTCATCAGATCATGTCCTTTGCTGCACCTCTGGGAGTTGGACTGGAAAGTGACGGGGAATATCTGGATATAGAGGTAAATTCCTGTGAAGGTGCTGAAAAAATGAAGTCTGATCTAAATCAGGCCATGACAGAGGGAATAGAGATCCTGTCAGTAAAGGCACTGCCAGAGCATGCAAAAAATGCCATGGCAAGTGTGGCGGCTGCCGGCTATAAGCTGCATTTCAGAAAAGGCTATGAGCCGGATTTTGACTGGAAAAAAGCGCTGAAAGCATTTTACCAAAAGGAGGAAATCCCCTTTACGAAAACTACGAAAAAGAGTGAACTGACACTGGACTTAAAACCGGCCATTTATCAGCTGACCGTAAAGGAAAATGAAATTTATATGCTGGTAAATGCAAGCAGCTCCGGTAATATTAAGCCTTCTATGGTAATGGAGGCATTTTATACAGAATATGGCAGAATCCTTCCACAATTTGCCCTTGAAATAACACGTACAGACACGTATATGAATGCAGGGACAGAGGAAAGTCCTTGTCTGGTGTCTTTGCGTGAAGCAGGAGAAGATTTTTAATGGCGGAGATCAATAAGCAGGAAAAAGGGAGGATTTTACTGATAAAACGACAGGAAAAAATCCTGACCCTTTTATATTCAGGAAACCGGCTGTTGCGGGCAAATGCCTGCAGCCTGAAGGAAATGGTCCTTGATAATATTTATATTGGGAAAGTAAAAAATGTGCTGCTGAACATTCAGGCGGCATTTATAGAATATGCGCCGGGTGAACTGTGCTTTCTGCCTTTGCAGGAATGCAGAAATCCGATGGTGACAAACCGGAAATATGACGGACGGCTGGTAGCCGGTGATGAGATCGTAATCCAGATCACAGCGGAAAAACAGAAAACAAAGGAAGCAGGAGCAGATACAAACTTGTCTTTTCCGGGGAGACATCTGGTGCTGACATTGGGGAAAAAGCAGGTAGGATATTCCTCCAGATTATCAAGGGAAAAAAAGGCAGAAATAAAAAGCTTTGTAGAAAGCAGCGCTGCTTTTGCCAGAGCAGGTAAGGAATATGGTATTGTTTTCCGCACCAATACAGAGGAAATAACAGAATTTTCCATATTGGAGGAGGAAATCCGGACGCTAGAGCAGCAGGCAGAGCTTGTACTGGCAAAGGCAGAAACCAGAACCTGTTTTACCTGTTTAAGAAAAGCTTTGCCAGAATATCTGAAATGTTTGCAGGATTTTTATGGGGGCGATTATGAAAAGATCGTAACAGATGATCCTGCGCTTTATCAGGAAACAAGGGAATATCTTGACCAGTATCAGAAACAGGATTTGGAAAAGCTGCATTTTTATGAAGATGAGCTTCTGCCCTTAAACAAACTATATAGCGTGGAAAGCCGTCTGGCAGAGGCACTTGACAGAAAGGTATGGATGAAGTCAGGAGGGTATCTGGTTATCGACAGAACGGAAGCCCTTACCTGCATTGATGTAAATACAGGAAAATTTTCTGGAAAAAAGGCAAAGGCAGAAACCTGTTTTCAGATCAATATGGAGGCGGCAGAGGAAATCGGACGACAGCTGCAGCTGAGAAACCTTTCAGGAATTATCATCATTGATTTTATTAACATGGAAGGTGACAAACAGAACAAAGAACTGATGCTTCATCTGAAGGAAATTCTTTCCAGAGATGCTGTTAAGACAAAGGTAGTAGATATGACCTTATTAGGGCTTGTAGAGGTTACCCGTAAAAAAGAAAAAAGACCGTTATGGGAGCAGCTGCAAAAGCAGTAGCTTTCAGATGAAAATGATAAGGAGCAGAGCGGATGGAGTTTCTTAAACTGGAAAAAGTAAGGGATGGAAAGTACTTAAAAAATTATGAGCTGACCTACTTAAACAAGGCAGGAAAGGAAAAAAAGTATGAAATGGTCAGCCGGAGAGATCTGGAATCCGAAACGGATATAGGAAGCAAGGCAAGTGGTATTTCCATTGTCGCTTTTCAAAATGATAAGCTGCTGCTTTTAAAGGAATTCCGCATGAGTGTGAACAAAAGCATTTATAATCTGTGCGCTGGCATGCTGGAGGAAAATGAATCGCTGGAAGAATGTATCTGCCGGGAGCTTTTTGAAGAAACAGGACTTTTTCTGAAATCTATCCGCAAAATTTTACCAGCCTCTTATGCGGCTGTTGGAATTTCTGATATGCAGACGCATATTGCTTTTGTGGAAACGACAGGAACCTTCAGTGACCATACCTCTGACAATGAATTGATACAGCCGGGGCTTTATACCAAGGAAGAGGTAAAGCAGCTGCTGATGCAGGAGGAGTTCAGCTCGCGTGCTCAAATTATCGCCTATTTTTTCAGTGAAAACGCTTGACATGTGAAAGAACAAGTGTTATTCTTTATGAGTATGCCGCATAGTGAGGTAAAAGTATGTCTGTTTCTTGTTCAACAGAAGCGCCATCACCGAAGCTAGCGAGTAATGATAATAGGAGGTGCCCTATGTACGCAATTATTGCAACTGGTGGAAAACAGTACAAAGTTTCTGAAGGTGATGTGATCAAGGTTGAGAAGTTAGATGCAGAAGCTGGAAATACTGTAACATTTGACCAGGTTCTTGCTGTAAGTGATAAGGAACTGAAGGTTGGTTCTGATGTTGCTTCTGCTTCTGTAACAGCTACTGTTATGGATCAGGGAAGAGGCAAAAAGGTTATTGTATACAAATACAAGAGAAAAACCGGCTATCACAAAAAGAACGGTCACAGACAAGCATACACTCAGGTTAAAATTGAGAAAATTAATGCTTAATAAAGTGAACGGGGAATAGTATGACAACTATAACCGTATTCAGAACCAGAAAAGGAATCTATCAAGGCTTTGTCTGCAGTGGACATGCAGGCTATGCAGAGGCTGGCGGAGATATTGTATGTGCGGCGATCTCTATTCTTGTGATCAATACCATCAATTCGATCCAGCAGCTTACAGAGCAGGCATTTATCTGTGAACAGGAAGAGGAGGCAGGCGTGATTCGTTTTACGCTTTCTGAGTCTCCGTCAAAAGAGACAGTGCTTTTGCTGGATTCAATGATTTTGGGGCTGAAGGAAGTGGAAAAGCAATACCACAAAAAGTATCTGAAATTACATTTTAAGGAGGTGTAGACTCATGTTAAATATGAACCTTCAATTTTTTGCTCATAAAAAAGGAGTTGGTTCTACTAAGAACGGTAGAGATTCCGAATCCAAGAGATTGGGTGCAAAAAGAGCTGACGGACAATTCGTAAAGGCAGGAAACATTTTATTCAGACAGCGTGGTACTAAGATTCATCCTGGTATCAACGTAGGAAAGGGCGGAGATGATACGTTATTCGCACTTGTTGACGGTGTTCTGAGATTTGAAAGAAAAGGAAGAGATAAAAAACAGGCTTCCGTTTATCCTGTAGAACAGTAATACGAATGATTTCAGGCTTCAAACAACCTTGTTTGAAGCCTTTTTACTACAGTAGATAAACAAAAGGCTTGTCTATTGTAGTAAGAATAAAGGAAGTGCAGGAGGAATCCCATGTTTGCAGATAGAGCGAAAATATATATAAGAAGCGGAAAAGGCGGAGATGGACATGTATCCTTTAGACGGGAAAAATATGTACCAAATGGTGGCCCGGACGGCGGCGATGGCGGCAGAGGCGGCGATGTGATCTTTGTGGTCGATGAAGGCTTAAATACACTGACAGATTTCAGACATATCCGTAAGTATAAAGCACAGGACGGCGAGACGGGCGGAAAGAGAAACTGCCGCGGAAAAGATGGGGAAAGCATTATCATCAAGGTACCAGCAGGAACTGTTATTAAGGAAGCAGAAAGCGGCAAAGTCATTGCAGATATGTCCGGCGAAAATACAAGGCAGGTTCTGCTGCAGGGCGGCAGAGGCGGCAATGGCAATCAGCATTATGCAACCTCCACCATGCAGGCTCCCAAGTATGCACAGCCGGGACAACCGGCAAAGGAGCTGGAGCTTTTGCTGGAGCTGAAGGTCATTGCAGATGTAGGTCTGGTTGGCTTCCCGAATGTAGGAAAGTCAACATTTCTGTCCAGAGTAACCAATGCCCGGCCTAAGATTGCAAATTACCATTTTACAACCTTAAATCCTAATCTGGGCGTAGTGGATCTGGAGGGAGCAAAGGGCTTTGTAATCGCAGATATTCCGGGGCTGATCGAAGGTGCTTCTGAGGGAATTGGCCTTGGACACGAGTTTTTGCGTCATATTGAACGGACGAAGGTGATCATTCATATTGTAGATGCAGCGTCAACTGAGGGAAGAGATCCGATTGCAGATATTTATGCCATCCATAAAGAATTGGAAAATTATAATGCAGATCTGGCAAACAGACCTCAGGTAATCGCAGCAAATAAAATTGATGCAATATCTAAGGGCGGAGAAGAAGACCCGGTTACAAAGATCAAGGCAGAATTTGAACCCAAAGGGATTCCTGTATTTGCTATCTCAGCAGTCAGCGGACAGGGGCTAAAGGAACTGCTTTATTATGTAAATGATATCCTTGATGGAATGGACAGCAAGCCTGTTGTCTTTGAACAGGAATATTTCCCTGATACCGAAATGCCCTATGCACAGGAGCCTTTTTCTGTTACTTACAATGCAGAAGAGGATGAGTATGTGGTAGAAGGACCACGGATTGAAAAAATGCTGGGATATACGAATCTGGAAAGTGAAAAAGGCTTCGTCTTTTTTCAGAATTTCTTAAAAGACACAGGTATTCTGGAACAATTAGAGGAGCTTGGGATCAAGGAAGGGGATACTGTAAGAATGTACGGTCTTTCCTTTGATTATTACAAATAGGAGACAAAAGTATTATGACATTAACGAGCAAGCAGCGTGCATATTTAAAAGGTCTGGCAAGCAATTTAGATCCGGTTTTTCAGATCGGAAAAGCCAGTCTGACACCAGAGGTAACCAATGCAGTAGAGGAAGCCTTTCATACAAGAGAACTGATCAAGGTTGCTGTACTGAAGAATTGTATTGACGATCCACGAGCTATTGCAGAAGCACTGGCTGACAGAACTCATTCTATCGTGGTTCATGTAATTGGAAAAAAGATCGTACTTTACAAAAAGGATAAAAAGAACCCTAAGATTACCCTGCCATTATAATTTAGAATGAATGTGAGAAGATGCGGATGAAAAAAGTAGGTATATTAGGCGGAACCTTTAATCCGATCCATTATGGACATATTCATCTGGCAGAAAGTGCTATGAAGGCAGAAGCATTGGATCAGGTTCTGTTTATTCCCAGTGGTATTTCTTATATGAAGGATCAGAAGGAAATCCTTCCTGCATATCACAGACTGGAAATGACAAGGCTGGCGGTAAAAGAATATCCGAAATTTGCAGTATCTGATATAGAAATAAAAAAACATGGGAATTCTTATTCTCATGAAACGATCTGTTCACTTAAAAAGCAGTATCCGGATGTGAAATTTTATTTTTTAACAGGCGCAGATACAGTGTTTACGATAGAAAGCTGGAAAGACCCCGTCACTATATTTCAGACAGTTACGATCTTGGCGGTATACCGGGAGGGAGCTTCCCTTATGGCACTAAAAGAAAAGATCGCTTATTTACAGGACAGATATGAAGCAAAGATTTCGCTGGTTTCTGAGCAGCAAATCGATATTTCTTCTTCCGGGCTTAGGGCAGCGATCAAGGATGGAAGATCGATTCAGGGACTTGTTCCTTTTGCAGTGGCAGAATATATAGAAAAACATCATTTGTATGAATGAGTATGACATTGGATAAAATTTGGGGTAACAGAGTGCAGGAGCGGTTATATTATGAAATTAAAGCAGGCAGAGATCGGAAAGATCCGAAAAGCAATGGAAAAAGCATTAGATGCAAAACGATATGAGCATACACTGGGAGTTGCTTATACAGCCAGCTGTCTGGCAATGTGTCATGATGAAAATATCAAAAATGCTGAATTGGCAGGGCTTTTACATGATTGTGCAAAATGCCTGGATAATTCAAAGAAGCTGAAAATTTGTGAAAAACATAATATTCACATAAATGAAATAGAGGCAAAAAATCCATTTCTGCTGCATGCCAAGGTAGGAAGCTTTTTAGCCATGGCAAGCTATGGTGTCCGTGATAAGGATATCATCAATGCGATCTTAAATCATACTACTGGCAGACCGGGAATGACTAAGCTGGAAAAGATTATTTATATCGCAGATTATATAGAGCCTAACCGGAAGCATGCACCAAATCTGGCAGAGATCCGCAAACTGGCATTTACTGATCTGGACAGAGCATTGCTGCGTGTGCTGGAGGATACGCTTTCCTATCTGGAAACGATCAAAAGCGATATTGACCCAATGACACAGAAAACATATGAGTATTATAAAGAGGTGAAGCATCTATGAAAACAACCAAGGAACTGGTAAAACTGGCCATTCAGGCACTGGAGGATAAGAAAGCAGAAGAGATCCGCGTCATCGACATTCAGGAAATTTCTACGCTGGCAGACTATTTTATCATCGCAAATGGCTCGAATCGAAGTCAGATTCAGGCACTGGCAGATCATGTAGAGGAAACACTGGGAAAGGCAGGACTTCCTTTAAAACAGGTAGAAGGTTATGAAACCGCGAACTGGATCTTAATGGATTATCGTGATATTATCGTACATGTATTTGACAGAGAAAATCGTCTTTTCTATGATCTGGACAGAATCTGGCGGGATGGGAAAACGATCGATCTGGAACAGCTATAAGGCTTAATGACTGGCGATAAATAAGGAACGAATATTAAAGGCAGGAAATCTTATCATATTTATTCAGGATAAGGCTTCCTGCCTTTTGCTTACTGGGTGTGAAGTGCCGCAGGCTCTATCAATGTTGCCGTGCTGCAGAAAAAGGTAAGAGAGCTTGCGGATTGATTTTAAAAGGAACTATCAGGAAAAAAGGCGGAACACACCATATACTTTTCCGAGAATCTGGCAGTCCTCCAGGATGATAGGATCCATGGAATCATTTTCCGGCTGCAGGCGGATATGTCCCTCTTCCTTATAAAATGTTTTTACAGTAGCAGAGTCATCTACCAGCGCAACGATCATATCTCCATTATGAGCAGTCTGACAGGACTGGACAAAAATCTGATCTCCACTGAAAATTCCGGCATTTATCATAGAATCGCCTTTTACCTTTAATATAAAGGATGGTTCGCCCTTTGGAACCATTTCTGCTGGTACAGGGAAATACTGGGAAATATTTTCCTCTGCAAGAATGGGCGTACCGGCAGCCACTGTGCCAATTACCGGCAGGCTGACCATTTCTGTACGGACCATCTGAAAGGAATCATCGCAGATCTCAATAGCACGAGGCTTGGTCGGATCTCTGCGAATGTATCCGTTTTTTTCCAATGTTTCCAAATGTGAATGAACAGAAGAGGTGGATTTTAAATGAACTGCTTCACAAATCTCACGAACAGCAGGGGGATACCCACGCTGTAAAATCTCTTCTTTAATGTAATCTAAAATTTCCTGCTGTTTGGCAGTGATCTTACCATATCCCATATAAAGCTACCTCCGCATAAGATATTGAATTGTCATTTTCGATCAATCAATTCTGATATATTCAGTGTAGCATAATGCAAACAAAAAAGCAAACGTATATTCCAAATATTTGTTCGATTTTTCTTTCAAAAACTATTGACATGCGAAAATATGTTCGTTATAATACAAACAGAAAGAACGAGTGTTCGCAACACATGTTCACAACACATGTTCGCAGTAACGCAGTAAAATGAAATATTCGTAATAAAAATATTTGTAATAAAAGTATTCGCAATAAGTAAGGAGGCTGCTGTTATGAATGAAAGAAGAATCCGAAACAATCGTATCAGAAGACAGAGAGAGCGAAGAAAAAATATCATTATGCTTGTCATGGCAGTCTGCCTTGCAATCTCTCTTTCCTTTTCTATCGGAAGCTTTCTTTCTAATGCAAAGGATTGCAATGCTCAGACGGAGTACAAATATTATGCAAGTATTCCTGTGGAAAAGGGAGATACCCTGTGGTCAATAGCAGAGGCACATATGGGAGTGCAGTATAGCTCTGTTGATGATTATATAAAAGAACTGTGCCAGATCAATTCCTTAGATGGAGAGTCCATCACGGCAGGAATGTATCTTGTTGTCCCTTATTATTCGACTGAGTTTATGCAGTGATATAAAGTGATACATATAATTGCTACACATAATTGATAGGATCATAACAGGATCAGTAATACTGATAATATTGGTAATATTCTCTATTATGGGATTATTATAAACTCCAACCTATAACTCTAAAAAAGCAACTACCGGAATATGATGTTATTTATGTTCCGGTAGTTGCCGTATAAAAATTTTTAAAGATCTTCTCTCAGACGTATGGTTTTTGCTGCCTTCCGTTTGTTGGCATCCTGCATTGCAGCATAGTGCTTCCGGGTGGTGTTGACATCCTTATGGCCAAGAACATCTGCTACCAGGTATATGTCGCCTGTTTCCTGATATAGGGTAGTACCATAGGTGCTGCGAAGCTTATGTGGTGTGATCTTCTTTAAGCTGGTAACAAGAGAAGCATACTTTTTAACGAGTTTTTCTACAGCACGCACGGAAATGCGGCGGTTTTGCAGTGATAAAAATAAGGCATTTTCATTTCCCTCATGGGGTGTAAGCTGCCTGCGCATTTCCAGATAAGCGCAAAGCGCTTCTTCCACCTCTTCACCAAAATATACCACGTCTTCATATCCACCCTTACGTCTTATTTTGATTCCCATATTATCAAAATCAACGTCCTCTATATTTAAGCCAACACATTCTGAAACACGGATTCCAGTTCCCAGTAAAAGTGTCAGCAATGCCAGATCGCGAGTTTTTGTCTTTTCATGAAAACGTAATTGATTTTCCGTTAATTTGGTACCAGCCTCCACCTGATCCAAAAGAATTGCTACTTCATTAGGATCAAGGCGTATGATCTCTTTTTCATGAAGCTTAGGCATCGGAACAAGAGAGGGGGGATTGGTCTGGATCAATTCATTACGGAAAAAATAATTGTAAAAGCTTCTGAGTGATGCCAGCTTTCTGGATTTTCCCCGTTCCTGATTGGTGATTTCCTGTGCATCCTTTGTATATAACGAAAGGTATTCCATGTATTCTTCAATATCCTCTCTGCCGACCATATCCAGAATGGATATAGGAAAATCCTTAATCTCCATTTTTTGGCATACACTATTGGTCTCATGCAGAAACTCAAAAAAAAGCCGGATATCGTAAGCATAGGCGAGTCTGGTCCTTGCAGAGGTCTGATTTTCGATTCCCCGGAAAAATTGCCTGCAAAATGAGGGAAGTGTGGTAAGCACCTCACGCATTCGTAAAATATTCTGTTTGTTTTCCTGCTCATGATAATTCTGATTATTTTCCATACACTAAAGTATACCTGTTTTTTCGTTATTTTTCATTATTTTTCTTGAAAATTTATGAATTGAAGAGCTTACCTTATTTCAGGGATGGAAAAATCGTGATATAATGAGACAGGTCTTTGAAATACAAAAGAAATGAAGGGAGTCTGCTCTATGAAATTTCATTGGGATAAAAAATATTTATATTGGGGAGTTACTGCATTTCTGGTTATCTGTGCAAGCATTTGTTTTTACTATATGCTGTTTCATGGTACGAACATCTGGAGTGGACTAAGTACTCTCATTAATATTACGATGCCTATTTTAGATGGCTTTATTCTGGCATATCTGCTGGCACCTATTTTAAATTGTGTGGAAAAAAAGATTTTGTATCCGGTTTACTTTTCCATAACAAGCAAGGACAAGCAGACAGTTAGTGAAAAAACAAGAAAAAATATTCGGAAGCTTGGAATTTTAATTACAACGATTGTAACTGTATTATTCCTGTACTGCTTTTTCTCTATTTTGATCCCACAGTTGCTCGTCAGCATCCAGAACATTATATTACAGTTCCCTTACTATATTCAAAATCTGAATGACTGGATTTTAGGAATTTTTGCAGACAATCCGGATTTAGAGGGTACAGTAAATCATTTACTGCTCCGTTATTCTTCTAAAGTAGAGGATTGGGTTACCTCTAATCTGATCCCTCAGGCAAACTCACTGCTAAAGCTCATTTCTACAGGCTTGATAGGCAGTGTGATCAATTTGGCATTGGCACTTTGGAATCTGATCATAGGTTTTATTATCTCCATATATTTGTTAGATGGAAAAGAACGCTTTGCAGGACAGGGAAAGAAAATTATTTATTGCTGTTTTAACAGAGATACTGCGAATGTGTTTATCTCAAATGTGCGTTTTATTCACAGAACCTTTATTGGCTTTATCGGCGGAAAGATTGTAGATTCTATTATTATCGGTATTCTTTGTTATTTTGGTACCAATTTTATAGGCACGCCTTATCCGGTGCTTGTCAGTGTTATCGTAGGTGTGACCAATGTAATTCCATTTTTTGGTCCATACATGGGTGCGATCCCCAGTGCTATACTGATTTTGATGGTCGATCCGCTCCAGTGCTTTTATTTCGTTATTTTCATTTTCTTACTCCAACAGTTTGATGGAAATATCCTTGGCCCTAAAATTCTTGGCGATTCCACAGGACTTAACAGTTTTTGGGTAATATTCGCCATTACTTTGTTCGGCGGTCTGCTGGGTGTACCTGGAATGGTAATCGGAGTGCCGGTGTTTGCAGTTATCTATGCCGGAATCAGGGCAATCGTGCATCGCAGACTGGAGGATAAAGCTCTGCCAGTCGCTACAGATGAATATATCAAGGTTCGCAGCATAGAAGAGAGCGGAAATTTTGTTAAATATGAACCTCGCACCAGAAAGAATAGGAAGGCAAAGGCGGAAGAAAGCGAAGCAACACATGAAAATCAAGTAGGTTTTGGAGATTCATGGCTTCTTTTGAGACGAAAAAATCATAAAAATGATCAGGAAAACAATTAGTTAAAAAATTAACAATATAAAATGAGCTGGTTATTTCACAGGGAGTGACAAAATACTATGAGGTTGGTAATTCAACGGGTACAAAATGGAAATGTAACAGTTGACGGTGCTGTAGTTGGCGCAATCCAGAAAGGTTATGTGGTTTTTGTAGGAATCAGCGATTCTGACACAGAACTGATCGCAGAAAAAATGGTACAGAAAATGATAAATCTGCGCATCTTTGAAGATTCTGAAGGAAAAACCAATTTATCCTTAAAGGATGTTTCTGGAGAAATTCTGCTTGTTTCGCAGTTTACCTTGTATGCTGATTGCAGAAAAGGAAATCGTCCCAGCTTTATTCGTGCAGGAGGACCAGAACACGCAAATAAACTATACGAATATATGATAACACTTTGTGAAAAAGAATGTCCGGTCGTCCAGCACGGAATATTTGGCGCAGATATGAAAGTCAGTTTGATAAATGACGGCCCATTTACTGTTATATTAGATTCTGAGGAAACTCCACAAAGTCCACAAAGTCCACAAAGTAGGGGGATCACACAGCCAAACCCGACTATTCGCAAAAGAACAGTTTAACGAATAGTTGATGGGTTTATCACTTATTTTACGATTTCCCCTACTTTGTGGAAGCTCTATCTGGTCTCATTCATTTTGTTATTAAACTGTATCTTCTAACTGCTTTTTAATATCTCTGCCACCATACATAATACGGATAATAGTTACAATATTGTTGGTTACATCTGGTAGATAAAATATCAAATAACTATCCACAGGCAAAAACCGTAATCCTTGACTATGCCAAGGTTCTTCTTCATAAAGTCGATGACGCATAGGCATTTGTTCAAGAGAACGTGATGCCTTTATAATTCGGTTGGTCTGACTGGCTGCTATGTCCGGCTTCAACAATTCATGCGCTATATACTCATAAACATCCTTTAAATCCTGTCGCGCCTCAGAAGAATAAACTACATTAAAAATCATAAGCCAAAATCTCTTTTCATTTCAGCTTCAATGGCATCTGCAGAGTAAACTCTGCCAGCCTTTACATCAGCCATTCCCTTTTCAATCTCTTTATCGAACCGCTCTTTTGTAAGAGAACCATATGCTAATGGCTCTGTTTTTGGTAATTTCATTTCAAACGGAATTCCCCTCTGCAATACAATCTGTCTTAAAAACATACCTACTGCATTTGACATTGGAATCCCCAACTGATCCAGTACACTTTCAGCCTGCTCTTTGATTTCAGGCTCAACACGTGCAAATACATTTGCTGTTCTTGCCATAATCATCTCCTCCTTCAACTATATCTTATCAAAAACGCTTGTGAATTGCAATCTATCTGCAAGCGCTTTGTTAATATATTATTATATTTGACCATATTTTGTGAATTTCAAACGTAATGTGAATTTCAAAATGCTAGTTTTTTCATTAAAATTTCTCATCCCACTTTTCCAGCATGTAAAAAATATGAAAACTCATTGTATTTTTCTTATTTTGGGCATATACTAAGCGTAACAGAGTTGCCAAAAGTCTTTTGGACGTTGGGAATCAAGCTGAGACTTGTGCTCAGCTTTTTTACATTAAGGATTTTATGAATCTGATAAAACCATTAGTCTTTGATGAACAGTTGGATAAGTTGATTACACACGGGATGGTTATTTCTGATAGAGAAAAAGCTAAAGATATTTTGAAGAAAGTAAATTATTACTGATTCACAGATTATGCTTTGTAATTTAGGAAAGAACCTTCCGGCAGTGGTTACAACATAGGAGGAACTACATTTGAAATGGCGTATCATCTTTATAAAGTGGATGAAATATTACAAGACTTATGATAAGGCAAAGGAGAGAAAAAATGGAAAGAGCAAGAGAAATTACAGAATGGTTTTTGTGTATATATTTTATCTTACTTTCAACACAGTATGCAGGAACGAGTATAGACGTGACGGTCCTGATTTTGGTTATGGCAGCAGTCCTGTGCCCCGTAAATGATAAATGGATCATCTCCATGCTGGGAAAACGAACTGTGATCAGGGAAATTTTAGCTGTGCTTCTCTTTTTTTTCACAGTATCATTAGCACCGTAGGAGATGGATATTTACACTGCTGGCAAAAAAGAGGATATTAGATGAGATTTCGTGAAAAGTGGCTAAAGGATAAAAATAAATATATTTTCTGGGTAGATACATATGCTCTGTTTCCATACGACTATGAGTCGGTTGACGTATATATTAGTTTGTGGAACAAAAATGCCTCAGAGGTCAGGTACCTGCCCACAGAAAAGCTGTCTGTGGCAGAGCACCTGATGCACTGGCTCTCTGGATCGGGAAAGGACATACATAAACTTATCAAAAATCACTGTGACAATGTATACATGTGCATTTTGGTAAATCAAACAACAAGGCTCTTGCGGCCACAGAGCAGAAAGTCTAACGTGGAAGTATGAGCCCATTTTTTTCCTCAAGTTGCTGTTGCTTTAGCATTCTTTTTGACTCGCCAAGCAGCATATCTTTATAATCATCATCCAACACTTTAAAGGCATTTAATAGCCTGAGTGCCCGGTCATCATTTCCACAAATATCTTTTGCGCAAACGTCATTGCCATCGTGGCTCGGAGAAGCGTTTGAGGAACGGGATAAGAGGTAATCTGTAGTAACATCAAATATATTCGCAAGTTTAACTAACATTTCTAAGGATGGACTTCTCTTATTAGTTTCCCATAAACCAAGGGCACTTTTGGTGCAATTCAACTTTTCGGCTAATGTAGCTTGAGTATATCCGTGCTGATAGCGCAGACTAGCAATTACATAGCCTATTTTAAGTTTTTCGTCTATATTTCTTTCTCCCATATTCTGTATTCCTTTTCGCTCCATATATCTAGTACCTAACCTAATATGAAAATACCATAATCCAGAGCATCTGATTCGTTGATATCAAGAAAATCCTTTTTCACAGCATTACAGAGTAGGCAGATATTATTCCTGTACTCTTCTGCTGTCCGTCTTTTCTTGGTCAGACTGTTCAAAAATTCCGGCAGCAGTATATCTTTTGTAAGTGGACTGAGATAGTCACATGAAATAAGAAGTTTTTGCATTTAGGACCTCCATAGACAGATTCATAGGCGATATTATTCAAAAATGATGACTGCATATATAGAACCATCTTGCCAGCGAGAAGCAATGTAGCCCCTGTGGCATGTCAGAATACCTTTCAATGTGACTGATACGTCATTGATAAGCGTTGTACAGTCTGCAGCATTATATGAAATATACCCGCTACCTGGTTTTATAATATCGGAAGAAAATTCAGACAGTTTTTTTCCCTCTAAAACGCCAGTAAGTATGTCCTCTGCATATGGCTTTAAAGAATACTCAACGATCAAGGGATCATATCCATATAATTCTCTTTTTTCATTCAGCAGGTCGATCAAGGCTGCATCGTCTTCAGGCATTGATTCTTCCACCACGTTCTCTGCCTCAACAGAAGCCGCGGGCAAATACCCAGATGTAAAACAGAAAAACAATGCAGCTAAGACAGCGCCGGCGATCCACGAATAATCTGATCTTTTCATAAAAAAACTACCTCCTTTTGAAAAAGCAAATGGCAAATATGATGCTGCCAAGTACAATACTTGCGATGGCAGGAACGTGATAGCCTAGAGTATAGATCTTTGAAGCAACAGCAATAAGATACACGGACAAAATGATCGTAACGGCATTCAGAAATGCAGCAGGTTTCGAGTATGTCCGGTGTGTGTGATCTGAATATATATCAGGCGTATCACTTAATATTTTTAAAAATTGTTCCCGATCTGCTCTGTTTTTGCCGACCTCAACAAGATATTTACTGCCACCAATGGATAAAAAAGTTGCTGGAAACATATCCTCAAACAACAGCACTTCTCCACTTAACAAATAGATTCTGCCAAATAGAACACGAATATTTCCTAGTATAAAATGTCCGCCATGGCGTTTGATCTTTTCTAAAGTCCACATCAAAAAATCTCCTACCTTAATATATGATACCCTAAACACCAGACTCTAAAATGCCTCATCGAGTATGTATATTATACCACAAGAAGTTACCGCTGCCCACATTAAAGATCATACGTATTTGTTAAAAGTATGTATTTGTTATCCTCAGACAGCAGACAGCTTGTCGATGTACTTTTGCAGTGTCTTGTTCACATGAGGTTCATTGTCCTTTTTGCGCCTTGGACGGGCGAAAAATTATTTTAGAAAGCATTTTTTCAAAATGATCTGCGCCAAGACCCGTAGAAATTGTTACGAAAGGATAATTCTCTACGCTGATTGCAACAACATTAAGCTTATGACTACTGCTCAAAACAACAATGATATTCTTTTTCACTTTATCAGGTGTTTTTCACCCAAAATGCCATAAAAAGGCAAAAACACGTACTTGCGTGTTTTTTATGTTGACTTATATCATTTTCCAATATATACTAAGAATCAGGAGAAGATAGTCATATGTTTCGGTATCTTGATGTAATGAAAAAACTAAAAGCAGCCGGTTACAGCAGAAAAAGACTCCGGGAGGAAAATCTGCTTGCACAATCCACAATAGAGAACATTCGTCATGGCAAAAATATCTCTATGGACTCACTGGATATGATATGTAACCTGCTTGATTTACCGATTGAAGAAATTGTAAGGCATGTAAAGGAGGACCGCTCAGATGAAAAATGTGAGACAGGCACAGAACCAAGTCCAGCAGCAAAATGATGCATTTCACAAAGTTAATTCCGTGTCTTCATTTTGTTTTTGCATGATAAAGTTGGTTGCATACATACTTACTCTGCTCTTATTTTTTATCATGCTGTCCCTTACTCTCTTCTGGGCAGCAGGAACAGCCGATGAAGTACCCTGCGTATTCTTTGGACATACATTCTCATTATATTACACGTTTCAGAAATTTTTTGATGGACTTGCTGCTACATTCTATCAGGTGCTTCCTGTTAATGGAATGTTTTATGAGAGATGGCTAAGGACATTGCCGGGAATTGCTCTGGTATTATATTGTGCTTGCTCTCACTCTATTTATAAAAAAAATCATCCCAAAACTAATGACATCAAAATAACTCTGGAAGATCAAGTTGCGGCTAAAAAGCTTATAGACAACACATGTATAATCATGTCCCTTATCATGTGCGCCATGGCATGTGACCGAAGCATGCAGGGCTCATTTTTAGAAGAATGGATCAGCTCCGGTTATGGCACCCCATATCCACTAGCACTTATTATTACACATATCCTTTTTAGCATCCCTGTTTTTATAGTATCGTTGCCTCTATGCCACTTTTTCTTCAGACCAGTCAAGGCTATCTATTTTAACAGGGACGTGAAAAATGCAGCCATTTCCCTACTGATAATTGTTACGCTACTTGTACTATGGTTTATAGGTAATTCTATTTACCTATTTATGAAGCAGTTCATTTGGATAGTTGTTTTGGGATTATTTGTTGATTTTATAGATAGACTGGATTTCATTATTATATTTTAATTTAATACATAAAAAAGACGAGGGAGTTGCTAATTACAGTAACTCCCTTTTTATGTCTTGTTCTCATTGTCTCATGTTGTTGCGAAGATGCTCTTTTGCTTGTAATGCTTCTTCTGTCTGGTTATAGGAAGGTTCTGGTTGTTCCTCAGCAGAATACGTGTTTTGAGCATATGTGCCCTGATCAGCTACGTGAAAGTTCTCTATCTTTTCCCGTACAGTGTTGATATTAGTTTTAAATTTATCCACTTGCCTTACAGTCTCTCGCTTTATAGCTCCACCAGTTTCTATAGTCGCTTTCCCAGTATCCTTTATCCATCTTGGCGCATTCACTACTTTTTGTCCTGCCTCTGCACCCGCCATACCGGTATAAACCATGTTCGATGCACCGCCGTACATTCCGCCAACCGCTCCGACTACTCCTCCTGCTACTTTTGCTACATTCATAGCACTCTGCTTAATGCGAGCTCGGTCTGCTTCCTGCTGTCTACTGATTGCTCTTTGCCGCAACCGCTCTGCCCGCTCCTCCGGTGTCAAAACACCATTAAATTTAGAAGAATCAAAGTTAAGTACATTTGCAAGCTTAGCACGTCTTGCATTCGCTTCCGCAGTCTGTTTGAATGCCTGCGAAGAACTAAATGTTTGTCCTGAGCCGCCCTTTGCCTTATCAAACGCCGCATACTCCTTTTCAAAATTTTTATAAGTATTCTGCGACTGCTTGATCGTTGAATTTTGCGCTGCAAGCTGCTGGCGCTGCTGTTGAATAGCCGATTTCTGAGTAGAAAGATCATAAGCTTTTCCGGCCGCTGTTCTCTTAATCTGGGATATCCGTGTGTCTGTATCCTTGATCCGTGCATCTGCTTGGTCTATACGATACCGGGCATCGCTCATTGTCTTATCGCTGGCAACTTTTTGTTCTCTTACATCGTTCAGTGCCTTTTGAGATAAAACTCTTTCACCGCTGTTATGCTTATCAATGGCATTTTGCGCAGCTCGTCCGCTCTGTTTTGCATTGTCATAGTCCAGGCTTGCCTGATACCTGTCCTTGGCAAAATCACTTTTCGCATTCTCTAGTCTTCCGATCTGGGAGCCCGCACGGTCAATGGTACTCTGGCTGACATCTGACAGCTGAGAATCAATTTTAGATTCCTGCAGAGAAAGTTCCTGAATCTTTTTCTCATTGCTGTCCATATATGCCTGACATGTCTCGATATTTTTAAGATTCTGGTACCGATCCGCTGCTGCTGCATCGCGATCCGTAACATCTGAAGATAGCTCATCAAAGCCAGTATGTCCATACAGCGCATTTGATCCTGATTGCGTACCCATCTCGTTCAGAGTACCACTACTATATGCAGTAGCTGCTGACATCATCTCTGTTGCTGGTCCTGCTTCCATTACAGTGCTTATTTCATCGGATGTATCCGTTTCTTTCATCAGTCCATTAATATCCATAACCCCTCCAGCATCCATAGCAGGCGCTGTATTTAATTGATTCAAAAGGACAAAGAATAAAAGATTATATGTAAATAAAATAGTTTTAGAATCGGAACTCAATGGGAAAGGAATATAAAAATGGATAAATATTATTTTGAATTCGAGAATAAATGAAAAAGAAATTTGGGATTATGTTTTTGAATATGATGCACCGAAGTTATGTAAGAGCTGCAAATACATACAGATGTCAGGAATGTTCCCGTGTACCGGATGCTCACGAAGAAATACATTAAATGATTATTATGAAGCTAGGTAAAGTCTGAAATCTACGATGGTAAGTGGCGCATTCTGTAAAACTGTTGTATAATATATTAAGATTCAGCAAAAAGGAGCCACTGTATGGGTATAAAAAACAAAACACTGATCAATATAATAAAACGAAATAATGCTTATTTTGAAGACTATATCACAAGAAGCGTCTATCATTCAAACGCAATCGAAGGAAACACTTTGTCGTATTATGAAACATACCAGATCATCTTTAACTGCTCCTCTGATGAGATGTTAAACAATGTAAAACCAAGAGAGTTGTATGAGGCGATCAATCTAAAATACGCAATGGATTATATCTTCAGGCATCTGAAAGAAGATATAACAGCGTCATATCTGATCAGCATTGCAAAATTGATCAACAAAAACATAAACGAAATAAGCTCTTTCCGGACAGGACCAGTTTTTATCATGGGAGCAGAGCATATCCCCCCTGATGCGGCTGATGTTCCACGTCTGATAAATGAACTGCTTTATTCTTCATTTAAAGCAGACGATTTTTTATACGATCTGGCAGATTTTCATATCCGGTATGAAAGAATACATCCATTTGGGGATGGCAATGGTCGTTCCGGGCGTGTACTGATAAATAAGATCGCATTAAATAGGGGGTATCCTCCATTCGTCATTCCAAATGAAGAAAGAAATGCGTATATGAATTTTCTGGCGGAGATGAATGTACAGGGACTAAAAGTGATGATCGAGCGTTTGATGAAAAATGAAACAGAGCGTATGAAGCAGTTCGGCATTTATTTTCCGGACAACAACTAAAAAATAATCGAGTAGGAGGCGGTAACTAACCGCCGTCCTCTCACACCACCGTGCCAGAATATAAATCTCATGAAAATGTCATCTATTCTTGCAAGTACCATGTAGTATGGTGTCCCAAGTATAGACGAAAAGTATTAACGGACGGTGTGGATGTCCGGTTAAAGGAATTACTTCAAGAGTATGCTGCAAATCTATCTGTAGACATTCTGGAAATGGAAATCTTTCCAGATCATGTTTACATACTCATGGAAGTGAACCCACAATTCGGCATTCATAAGGCTGTAAAATCCATGAAAGGATATACCGCAAGTATCCTAAGAAATGAATTTCCATCCTTAAAAACAAGGATGCCTACCCTATGGACAAACAGCTATTTTGTGTCCACAGTGGCCGATACACCCTCCGAGGTAATTAAACAGTATATTAATGCTCAGAAAACCTCGCAAAGGCAAAAGGACAAGCTTGGATGATACAAGGAAAGGAGGTCCGCACAACTGCGGAGGCAGCGTCCTCTCCGGCGCACAGAAGGTCGGGGGTATCCGCTGCCTATTTTAGCAATGAAACGTGTGATCAGAAGAAGAACCCGTAGCAGGTATTCCCTTTTGGGTAGTATATGCATGGCGACCAGTCTCGTCTGTGTATGGATGTTTTGCATCCTTGCATTAAATATCCGTACAGACCTTATTACGCTTGGCAAATTTTGCCTGTACTATGCGCAGGATGTGTTCAGTACATCCCAGTTGGAGATTCCGCAGGGCAGCGAAGCATATGAAGTGATGAAAAACGAAGGGATCCTCCCTGCAGATGTCGTAGACCTCTTTTTTGCATCAGGCGGTGTTGTTGAGGTGGTTGAGGTTGATGAAATTGAACAGAACTCATATAATAAAAAAAGAGAAACGATTCCATTAATTACTGCGGGCAATTTTTCATCCTCCGAGAATAAGATCACTCTCATTAAAACTGCACATAGCAGTACATATGCACATGAACTGGGGCATTTTGCAGATGTTTGTGTCTATGTGCATATTTCCAGTACAGAAGATTTTCACACGCTGGCAGACCAGTACGGTGACCGGTATGCCGCTTTTAAAAAGCTGACAAAGGATACATACGCAGTCAACAACTGGAAGGATAAGTTTTATATTGAACTGTTTGCTGAAATGTTTGCAGATACCTATATGTATCCTCATCTGATGCAAAAGGCTTTCCCGGAAATATACGACTATATCACAAATCTGCCAGCAGAATAAGAAAGGAGCTGCGGCATCTGCCGCACATATAGCTTATGGGAAATATCGTAGACAAGGACATTTTGACCTATGACCAGTGGAAAACTCAGATCCTGGTCCCTGTTCAGACATGTGCCGCCATGGAACGATCCGGTGCAAGTATACGGCAGCTCAAAAGATATATCCATCCGCTGATGAGCAAATGGATAAAAGAGCGAAAGGAAGATGAGGCATATCGGAAACGCGCCCTGTCCGAAAATCGTGATAATCCATACTTTTTAATTTTTATAACGGAGCTGACACCGCATAAGTTCCTGGAATATTTACAGGATACTGCAGATACTATAATTCGCTGCAATGAATACAGCAACCGAGCAGCATACTTTGATGCGATAGACAGGGAAATTTTTTTATTGACAGGAAAGTTTTTTCATTATAGAGAACAAGAAGATGAACTTCTTTTTTCAGAACTAGATAGATGGTTAACTTTTCCGCTTACCAGAAAAAAAGAAACACTGATACAATCCATTGACAAATGCCTTGATTCGCCTCTGACCAGGCTAGAATCATTTGTCATACACATAAAAATAGGTACTGTTTTCTGGGAAGAAGACAAAGAATTAGCAGAAATGCCGAAGAAACTGCTTGACAGGTCATACAGCGAAAAAGAGGAAGAAACACTGGAAAAAACATGGCTGAAGCAGATGTTGGAGAAAAAGACTAAAGTATAAAGCAGAGACAGTCTCTGCGGTTGCTATGGAAGCTGCAAGAGCGCTTAACGCGCCCATGCAGCTTTCTGCTTTCCAAAATAACCCATAGCTTCCATTTCTAAATACAGATCGGCAACGAGCCGTGCTCTTTTTTTGCTAGGTGCTTCTCGCCTTATCCCATCAAGATCTAAGTTAAAAAGCACCTTTCCGCAAAGAGCCATCTCCTTTTGCAGTCTTGATAATGCTTTCAGTGCTGCTACAGCACCCTGCATACCAAGTAATGCGTTGTTGAACTCTCCTACCAGATATGTTCTGTACACTAACAAACAAAAAGACATTTTTGATCGTGGCCCTTGCGCGGTTCCACCTTACGCCATGCATCCTGTACGCAGAAGCATGGTTTTCTTTCGATATTCAAAAGAACCGCCTTCATCTTCTGAGCTAAATCCTGCTTCCACTGTCATGTTGCATACAGGTGTTGCAGCCAACAGCGTCAAAGCAAACATCATACCTACTATTAATTTTTTTAACATAATAACCTTCCTGTCATACGCCGGGGCGCGTATGACTCATCCTTTCTTTTGTAATTTTGATTGGATTGACCGCTCCCCACGCGGCAGGTAAAAGCCTAAAAGTATGCTTCAAACAGAAGCTCTTCTTGACTTTCCGTTCTATATCTACTACAATTACCACAAAGGAGTGGGGCTGATGCCCCACGTTCCCGTACTATCAGTCATCCCATCGGGAAGCCAGAGCTTTAACGACCTCTGTCGCCAGGGCAATGATCATCCCAGTAAGGATTTCCTTTAGCACTGAGAGAAACTCTCTCATGGGAACACCTCCTTTATAGGTTTTTTGTAGTAAAACAAAAAGAGAGCTTGCCAGACGGCGATGCTCTCTTTTCGTTTACTACCCTACCATGTACAACAGCCTGCCACGCGGCAGGTGAAAGCCTAAAAGTATGCTTCAGATAGAAGCTCTTCTTGACTTTCCGTTCTATATCTACTACAATTACCACAAAGGAGTGGGGCTGATGCCCCACGTTCCCGTACTATCAGTCATCCCATCGGGAAGCCAGAGCTTTAACGACCTCTGTCGCAAGAGCAATGATCATCCCGGTAAGAACGTCCTTTAGCACTGAGAGAAACTCTCTCATGGGAACACCTTCTTTATGGTATTTTTGTAGTAAGAGCGAAAAGAGAGCTTGCCAGACGGCAATGCTCTCTTTTCGTTTACTACCCTACCATGTACAACAGCCTGCCACGCGGCAGGTGAAAGCCTAAAAGTATGCTTCAGATAGAAGCTCTTCTTGACTTTCCGTTCTATATCTACTACAATTACCACAAAGGAGTGGGGCTGATGCCCCGTGTTCCTACACTATCAGTCATCCCATCGGGAAGCCAGAGCCTTGACGACCTCTGTCGCCAGGGCAATGATCATCCCGGTAAGGATTTCCTTTAGCACTGAGAGAAACTCTCTCATAGGAACACCTCCTTTATGGTTGATTTGTAGTAAAACAAAAAGAGAGCTTGCCAGACGGCGATGCTCTCTTTTCGTTTACTACCCTACCTATGTACGACAGATATGCTACTACTTATAGCATATCATCCAATTTCATTTTTTGCATCTGCGATTACTCTCAACTTTTCCTCACAAAATTCCCACGAATTTTGTTCTTAAAAAATTGCCTTCATCAACGACTTTACAAATCTAATGATTTTACAATCATCATCCAAATCACACAAAAAATAACAAATCTGCTCACTAGGCATGTTGCTGTCCGCCAGAAAAGTCGCAAGCGTTTTCCTAAACAGATGCACTGTGATATGCTTTTCTAATTTTGCTCTTTTTCCCAGCGTCTGCAAAGCATCTTGCACAGAAACCTTCGACATCCTGCGCCCATACTTATTGATAAACAGTGCCGGATTGCTGCCTGTTTGCGTCTTTAAGTATTTTTTAAAGCACCAAATCTGCCCAAAACCTGCCTGCTTTCTAGGCTTTTTTTCAAGTGTTTCTGTACTGCCCGTGTAGTAATCGGGAGAATAACATCGGTCTTTTTGATGTTATTCTCATTACAATACATATAAATAAACTGATACACCGCCAACGGTACAATAAAAGTACGCTTTTTCTTTGTTTTCTGCTCCACAATATCAAGCCTATAATTAGCCCCACCTTTTACAATGTCGGATAAATGAATCCTTAAAACATCTTCGATGCGTAACCCCAGATTAGTTTCTAATATTAAAATGGTCGTAATTCTGTCATTTGGACGGAAACCAGAACTGCAGAAAATCAAGAAAATACGAACTTTTATAAATTGCAAAAAATTAGCGCCATTCGGTATACTGTTTCTATGCAGTAGGTGTAAATACTATATTCATTTACTCGAAAGTATCCAATTCTGCAATGTATTCCTGGCTCCCCAGAATAAAAGCAGGGCGAAAAAACCCTGCTTTCCTTTATAGGACATTGCAGATGCCGTTTCCTTTCTTCACATTAATTGAGCCGGCACTGCTTAATGATGGAACAATCTGATTCCGGTAAATGCCATAGCCATACCGTACTTGTTGCAGCATTCGATGACGGCATCATCGCGCACAGAGCCGCCTGGCTGGGCGATATATTTGACACCACTTTTCTTTGCACGCTCAATGTTGTCGCTGAATGGGAAAAAGGCATCTGAGCCAAGTGCTACTTCACTCATCTGGTCAAGCCATGCACGCTTTTCTTCCGCAGTAAAGACTTCCGGTTTTTCTTTGAATACACGCTGCCATGCACCCTCTGCAAGCACATCCATATATTCATCGCCGATATAGTTATCGATAGCATTGTCACGGTCTGCACGCTTGATATTGTCAACAAAGGGCAGGTTCAGTACCTTAGGACACTGACGCAGCAGCCAGTTGTCAGCCTTTTGTCCTGCCAGACGGGTACAGTGTACACGGGACTGCTGTCCTGCTCCGATTCCGATGGCCTGTCCGTCCTTAGCATAGCATACGGAGTTGGACTGTGTATATTTTAAAGTGATCAAAGCGATCAACAGATCGATCTGTGCCTGCTTCGGAATGTCTTTGTTGTCAGTTACAATGTTCTTGAGCAGCTCTTCATCGATCTTCAGTTCATTTCTTCCCTGCTCAAAGGTAATTCCAAATACATCTTTATTTTCTATCGGTGCAGGTGTATAGGCAGGATCGATCTCAATGATATTATAGTTTCCATTCTTTTTGCTCTTTAAAATTTCCAGAGCTTCAGGCTCGTAGCCGGGAGCGATGACACCGTCTGATACTTCTCTTTTGATGATCCTGGCAGTTGATACATCACATACATCGGAAAGACTGATAAAATCGCCAAAAGAGGACATTCTGTCGGCACCTCTTGCCCTTGCATAAGCACTTGCCAGAGGAGACAATTCTCCCAGATCATCTACCCAGTATATTTTTGCTAATGTATCAGTAAGAGGAAGCCCTACTGCAGCGCCGGCCGGAGAAACATGTTTAAAGGAAGCTGCTGCAGGAAGCCCGGTTGCCTGTTTTAATTCTTTCACAAGCTGCCAGCCATTAAAAGCATCTAAAAAATTGATATAGCCGGGCTTTCCGGATAATACCTGAATAGGAAGCTTGGAACCGTCCTTCATAAAGATCCTGGAGGGTTTTTGATTGGGATTGCAGCCATATTTTAATTCTAATTCATTCATATTCGTTTTCCTTTCTGAGCTTTATCATTAACATTATTTATTTTTATTGATGATCTTGGTTTTCCAGATGCCTGTTTCCAGATCGATATAACGGACAAACAAAGAAACCTTGTTTTCTTCATTAAGACTGCTCCAGAGCATATTTGCAAAGGAATCCATGTCGCCGCTTATTTCTACAAGCTTAGGCTCTCCTGCAAAGCTGGGCAGGGGATTTCCATCACACTGATATGTATGGATAAAATGTCCCTCTCCTGCTTTCGGATTTTCATAAGCAAAGGTATAACGATGACAAGAAGCAGGATCTCCATTGTTGCTTTTTAAAATAGACATTTCATAGCTATAATTGCCGCCTCTTACATTCATAATGCCGGAAATACGCGGTGTATAATTAGGCTCATCCGGCTCAAATTCGCGGATTCTGAGGGATTGTTCAAAGGTAAGTCCTTTTTTCATTCCGTCATAGATCGTGTCTGTCTGGTCGCCGTTGGTAACAATGGTAGTATCCTCCAGTACTCTCACAGGTGCATAAATGATCAGGCTGGGATCGGTAAGCTTAGAAGGATCAAATGCCTGTGTACGGATTCCGGTACCGTCTTCTACAAAAATACGGTTTCTGCTGTTCTCACTTCTGCCCATGATAAAATAAGCTGTGACAGCAAATCTTCCGTCTGCGGATTTACCGATCATAATTCCGCGTCCTGGGTAAGAATTGGATGTTAATTCAGCTTTCATCGTTGTTGCTCTCATTCTTCTGTTCTCCTTTTCCTTTGAGTCTTGGTTGATCATTTTCTCGCAAAAATACAGCGAGGATTTCAGCTAATTTTTTCTCCGCAAGGTATTTCCTATGAAATAAAAAAGCCGACAATCTGAGCGTATCTCGCCCAGACGGTCGGCTTATCATCCATAGCTATACTTCCTTGTGGTCACTTCCACATTTCCGTCAGTCGTATATCCGATGCATTGAATGCTTTTCCATGCACTCGGTATGAACATAAAAATCATAGCATTTATTTTTTTGACTGACAAGTAGTTTTTCAATAATTTCTCTTATTCTCTTATTTTATATTTGAGTAATCAATCTCGGTGCCCCATTTCTTTGAAATGACAAAGAGAACAACACACAAAAGCACCAGTGTCGCTGCCAGAGCAATAGGACCGTTGTTGATGATACCCATAAATACATATCCCACTGCACAGCATCCGCAGGCAACACCTGCATAAACTGCCTGAGTAGACACATGATCTATATGGTTACAGGAAGCTCCTGTAGAGGACAAAATAGTGGTATCTGAAATCGGAGAAACATGATCTCCAAATACAGCACCGGCAAGAATAGAGCCAAGGACAGGCATGATCAGATGCGCTGTTGCTGCAGGGGTACAGATGGCTGCGCCGATAGGAACAAGCAATGCCATGGTTCCCCAGGAGGTGCCTGTTGCAAAGCCAAGGAAGGATGCAACAAGGAAGGTAACTGCCGGAAGGATAAATACCGGGAAGGTGCTGTTGTTTACAAGATTTCCTACAAAGCCTCCTGTATTCAGATAATCCACACTGCAGATTCCACCGATGGTCCATGCCAGGATCAAAATGCTGAAAGCAGGAACCATAGATTTGATTCCATCTGTGATACCGCTCATAAATTCTGTAAAAGAGATTACCTTGCGTGGAACAAAAAGGAAAAATGCAACCACCAGTGAAATAAAGCTGCCTAATACAAGAGATAAAGAAGAATCACAATTACCAAAGGACTCAGTAAAGCTGCAATCCCCGGTAAATGCTCCGCCTGTATATGCCATGGCAAGAATGGTGGCAACAATCAGCACAAGAATAGGAATGATCAGATCATAAACCTTTCCTTTGCTGGAAACAGTGGTATTTTGTACTTCATCAGACTGGATCTCTCCATTGCCGGAGTGCAGGTCTCCTTTTTCAATGGCATTTTTCTCAAATTTTCCCATTGGGCCAAAGTTCAGATTGGTAAAACAGATAATAAGGATCATCACAATGGTGGTAATAGCGTATAAGTTATACGGGATCAGCCGGACAAAGGTTGACATACCGTTTCCAACACCTGCCTCTTCGATATAGGTAGCCACAGATGCACCCCAGCTGGATACAGGAGCGATGATGCACACCGGTGCTGCCGTAGCATCCAGCAGATAAGCCAGCTTTGCTCTGGAGATCCGATGCTTGTCTGTTACAGGCCGCATAACTGTACCAACAGAAAGACAGTTAAAATAGTCATCAATAAAGATCAGACATCCCAGCGCGCAGGTAGCTAAGGAAGCCCCTCTTCTGGTGCTGATCTTCTGGGCAGCCCAGTTTCCATACGCAGCTGAGCCGCCAGCCTTGGTAATAACAACCACCAGCGCTCCCAGCAGCCCCAGAAAGATCAAAATATTTACATTGCCGCTCATACGCTCTCCCATAACGGTAAAGGTATTCATGACCATATCTACAGGATTGCCATAGCTGTAAATCAATGCTCCTGTTAAGATACCGATGATCAGGGAAGAAATAACCTCCTTAGTAACCAGAGCCAGTATAATGGCGATCAGCGGCGGCGCAATGGACAGCCAGCCATAGTTCATTTGTGTTAATGCATCCATGAAATCAATTTCCTCTTCTTTCTCTTTGGTTTTTGTTGTTTATAAGATCAGGATAAAAGTCCTTACAAAATATCCTGACATTTTTCTGTGGAAAAGAAAACAAGCACTGTGCCTAAAACACCTGCTGCTGTAGCGATCATCAGCATGGAAGAAACGCCTCTCTGATCAAGGATAAAACCACCTACAGTACTTCCGAAAATGCTTCCCACAGTATTGGTAACGGTCATAAAGGACTGCCCCCTTGCCCGGTCTTTTGGTCTGATCAGGCTGTTGGTGTAGTAAACCGATGCCGGAACGGACAGGGCAAAGCCACCGATCTGGGCAAGCTGTGCCAGATACACCCCAGTAATGCTCGTTGCCATAAAGGTAAGAAATGCTTTTAAAGCAAAGAAAATACAGGACACCTTTAAAAGCGTGCCGCTGGATACCTTTTTAATGATATAGGAAAAGGCGATCATTGTAGGCAGCTCAAGAGCAGCTGCAATCCCGGAAGCAATGCCTGTTTCCGCACTGCCTCCCTGATGATAGGTCATAACCTGAAACATATAATTGTTCAGCATATTATGGGAAATAAAAGCAAAGGAAATCCCTATCAGCAGAACAAAAAATTTCCGGTAAGTGCGAAAAAAGGACTGCTCCCCTGTCTGCTCCTCAGTACCAGGCGCAGCATTGGAAGATACGGCAGAAGCCTGAGGCTTTACCGGCAGCTGAAATACATATGCAGCTGAAAAAACAAGCAGATAACAAAATATGATAAATACAGGAACCGTTGTGGCAGAATAATGTTCGATCACAATTCCTGCTACAAAGGAAATCCCAGCATAAGCAATAGATCCCACGCCTCTTGCCAGACCAAAATTAACAGAGATTCCTTTGTTGATCCACTCCATGCCGATGGCGTTGACTAACGGAGTCAATATCTGCAAGGTTGCAAGCAAAACAACATAAAGCAATGCATTCCATAGAAAATGGAGCTGAGGAATCATTAAGATTCCCGCACTAAGCAGCATGATCATGGACAAAAACAGGATCAGCCTGCGCAGGGTAAAGCGCCCGGTTTCCTCTGCCAGACCAGCAACTAACGGCTGCATAACAGAAGAAATCACACCTGCTACCGCGATCACAATACCGATCTGTGAATTGGAATAGCCTCTTGACAGCAGATAAATGCTTGCATAGCTGAAGCAGATGCAGAAGCTCATCCAGAAGCTGCCCTGCAGGCAGGAATACTTGATCGTTGGAACTAAATGCTTCATTACTTTTTCCTTGCCTCAAAATCTTCGATGTACTGGGAGATCAAGCGCACTGTACCGTCCACACCCAGTACACTGCTGTTGATGCACAGATCATAGCTGTCTGCACGTCCCCATTTTTTAGAGGAATAATAATTATAATAGCTCTGCCGCTGCTTATCCTTTTTCACGATCATATCTCTTGCTTTTGCTTCGCTTACGTCATATTTTTTGCTGATGCGCTTGATACGGGTTTCTTCGTCCGCATAAATAAACAGATGCATACTGTTTTCAAAATCACTCAGTGCATAATCTGCACATCTGCCTACGATGACACAGGGTCCCTCAGAAGCAATTTTCTTGATGGTATCAAACTGAGCAAGAAATACCTTCTGACTGATGGGCATATCTACAAAAGAAGAAGCATTATAGCCAAAGGAATAAGTATCCATGACAAGATTGTACAAAAAAGAATTGGTAGGACGTTCATCATGATTTTCAAGCATTTCCTCACAGAAGCCGCTTTCCTTGGCGGCTCTTGACAAAAGCTCCTTATCATAGCATTTGATAGCGAAATAGGCGGCTAATTTTTCGCCGATCTCACGTCCTGCAGAACCGAACTGTCTTCCTATCGTAATCACTGTATTCATATATGAAACCTCCTTTGTATGTAATATATTTTATATATATTATATACAAAATTCCGCAAAAATTCAATCTATTGTCAGAAAAAGCAAGCGCGCTACAGAACGTTCATTCTGTAACGCGCCATTGCGTTTCATAGTAATTTAATTATTTTGCTGCTCCACGTTTCTTACCATAAGTAATAACTGCTACAAGGTAAGCAATACCGCAGATAGCACCTACAGCATAAGCAACACCCCAAGGAAGGTTGAAACCGATCTTAGCGTTTGCAAGATATGTTGTAGTAACGAAAGCATAGAATGTACCAGGAATCATAGGAATCCAAGCAAATTTGCCTTTCTTGTTCTCAAACATCCAAACAGCGATTGCAAGGAATGCGAACAGAGACAGAGTCTGGTTTGCCCATGCGAAGTAACGCCATAAGATGTTGAAGCCGTTTGCATTCATCTTAGCGAATACAAGGATGAATGCTACCAATGCAAAGATTGTAGCGGATAAGGATAAACGCTTGCCGTTAGTATCCTGTTTGATGTGGAAAGTCTCAGAAATTGTAAGACGAAGTCCACGAAGCGCTGTATCACCAGATGTAATCGGGAGAACAACGATACCAAGCAGAGCGATTATGCCGCCGATCGGTCCCAACAGATCCTTACATACTGTGATAACAGTTGCTGTAGCACCAGAAGCTACTGCTTCCTGAATACCTAAGTTGTAAGCACCCATTGCTGCTGCAGCCCAGACCATAGCGATGAAGCCTTCCAGGATCATCATGTTGTAGAATGTCATAACACCCTGACGCTCACTCTTCATTGTACGTGTGATGATAGCTGTCTGTGTAGAATGGAATCCGGATAAGATACCGCATGCTACTGTAATGAAGAAAGTAGGGATAAATTTCTGTGCTGTAAAGTAGTCACCATAGCTGAAAGGAACCGGATTGCCGTCAGCACCTAAAACGAATGCGGACATAGCAGGTGCACTCCAGTCATCCCAAAGGTTGATCATCGGATATCCCTTAACAAATAAGCCGATAAATACACCAACAGCGGAGAACATCAGTATAGCACCAAAAATAGGATAAATACGTCCGATGATAGCATCGATAGGGAATACAGTTGCGATCAGATAATATGCAAAGATCACACCGTAGATTACCCATGTAGAAACAGAAGTAGCTGCACCATCAAAGCCGAACACACCCTTTGCAGCGATGTCGCCAGGTGTATAGATAAATACAGCACCAACGAGTAACAGTAACAGACACACAAATGCTGTATAAATACGATGGATCGTTTTGTTGCTGTAACGACGGATCATCTCAGGCATCTGTGTACCACCATCACGGAGGCAGATCATACCAGAGAAGTAGTCATGCATTGCACCACCGATCACGTTACCGATCGGAATTGTGATAAATGCAATAGGTCCAAAGAGGATACCCTGAATCGGTCCAAAGATAGGGCCTGTACCAGCAATATTCAGCAGGTTGATCAGACCATTCTTCCAGCCCTTCATAGGAATGTAGTCTACTCCATCCTCTTTTGTGTAAGCTGGAGTTTTTCTGTCGTCAGGTCCGAATACCTTTTCGCAGAACTTACCATATAAGGCAGCACCAACGAAGAGGATCGCAAGACCTAAAAGAAATGTTGTCATATGTACTCTCTCCTTTTTCTTCTGCTCTTCTTCTGAGCTTTTTTATACAAATAATAATCTAACATATTCTTAAAAAATTTTCAATAAAATATAAATTTTTTATAAAAGAAATTGTAGAAAAATAAAGTTTTTTATCTAATTTGTAAAGTTTCTATTAATTTTGAGAAGTAAACCGGCAGAGGAGCCATTGTTTCAATGTAAGTGCCGCTTCTGGGATGGACAAAACCCAGCACCTGTGCGTGCAGGGTCTGACCCTGCAGGGAAAAGGGTGATCTTCTTCCGGGGGCATAGACCTGATCGCCAAGCAGCGGATGTCCGAGGCTTGCCATATGCACCCTGATCTGGTGGGTGCGTCCTGTTTCCAGACGACATTCGATGTAGGTATAGTCTCGAAAACGTTCCAGAACACGGTAGTGAGTGATGGCTTCCTTGCCGCCGCTTTTTGTGACTGCCATTTTTTTCCGGTCTGTTGGATGTCTGCCGATGGGGGCATTTATCGTCCCTTCATCTTCTCTGCATGCACCGTGGACAATGGCTACATACCGCCTTGTAATGGAATGTTCCTTTAGCTGCCGGGCAATGGAGGCATGGGCAAAATCATTTTTACATACCAGCAGTGAGCCTGTGGTGTCCCGGTCTATCCTGTGCACAATGCCGGGACGCAGGATGCCGTTGATGCCGGAAAGTGAGTCCTTGCAGTAATAAAGCAGGGCATTGACCAATGTTCCCTCGTAATGCCCTGGTGCAGGGTGCACGACCATCCCCTTTGGCTTGTTGACTACCAGCACATCACTGTCCTCATAAAGAATATCTAAGGGAATATTCTCAGGGCGAATATCCGGCTCTGCAGCTTCCGGTACAGAAACCTTTAGCAGATCCTCTGCCCTGACCCTGTAGTTTGCCTTGACAGGCGCGCCGCCTACAAGAACACAGCCCTCTTTGATCAGCTTTTGAATGTAGGTACGGGACAGGGAATCCATCAGCTCCATCAGACATTTGTCGATGCGGTTATCTTCCATTTCTTCTGTTACACAAAAGGTAAAGGTATTCATAGGCGCAGTCTCTGCTCCTTATTTCAGTTCTCGGTATTTGGTCTGTTTAAAGCTCAGAAAATTCAGATCTGACTCTTTATAATAGAACAAAAGAAGCAGGACCAGTACTGTGGTTGCCACCGTTACATAAATATCAGCCACATTAAAGATTGGAAAATGGATCAGGACAAAGGAAATAAAGTCCACAACATAATCCATACGAAGCCTGTCGATCATGTTTCCGATCGCGCCTGCAGCGATCAGCACCAAAAGCACATGCAGAACCGTGTATTTCCGTTTTTCCGGCATTTTAAAAAGGACATATACGATCATTGCCAGAATGATCACTGCAACAAAAACGAAAAAGATCTTCTGATTCTGGAGCATGCCAAAGGCGGCACCTCTGTTTTCCAGATAATTCAGCTCCAGAACATCAGGAATGATGGGGATCGCCGGCTGATCCTTTAAATGTACCACTGCAATGTATTTGGTAAACTGGTCGGCAAGCACAAGTGCGATCAGTCCAAGAAAATCTGTTAATAATAATCTTTTTTTCTGTTTATTCATCAAAATGCCTCTTTCTGCAAAATAGTTTTATCATCTTAGAAAAGGGATGGATCAGTCCTGATAGATAAGCTCCGAAAGGGCTGCCCTCATCTCCTCTTCGCTGACAGTAGGGTCGATCACTGCCTTTCCGATTTTTTTCAGCAGGATAAATTTGATCTTTCCATGCTCCATTTTTTTATCGGAATAGGTCAGGGAAATGATCTTAGGAATGTCGATCTGCGTAACCGAGATCGGCAGGGAAAAGGGAACAAACATATCCCGGATCTCATAGTACTCTTCCTCGGAGAGCAGCTGACGCTTCCATGAAATATATGCAGCTGCAACACAGCCAAGGGCAACACATTCTCCGTGCAGCATGGAAAAGTCTTTGTATTTTTCAATGGCATGACCGATGGTGTGCCCGAAATTTAACAGTGCCCGTTCACCCTTTTCAGTAGGATCCTTTTCGACCACTGCTTTTTTGATCAGGCAGCTTTCATAGACCATTTCTTCAATAATGTCCATATCCCGGTCACCGATTTCCATAAAATGGGAAATCAGCCACTCATAATACGAAGCGTTTTTGATCAGTCCATGCTTTAAGATCTCTGCCATGCCGCAGGCAAACTGTCTGTCGTCCAGATCCTTTAAAACAGAAAGGTTCATATAGACAAGACGGGGCATATGGAAAGCACCTACCATATTTTTATACTGGTCAAAGTCAACTCCAGTTTTGCCGCCGATGCTGCTGTCTACCTGGGCTAAAAGCGTGGTGGGAATCTGAATGAAATCAATTCCGCGCAGATAGGTGGCTGCTGTATAACCAGTCAAATCTCCTACCACACCGCCGCCTAAGGCAAGGAGCATATCCTTTCGGTCAAATTTGTGCATGATCAGGAAACGATACACCTCCTGCACGGTGTTTAAGTGCTTGGAGGCTTCCCCTGCCGGAAAGGAAAATACATGGATCTCTCTGCAGCTTTGGGCTAATTCTGAAACAAGTGCATCTGCATACAGCTCCTTTACATTGGAGTCGGTTATGATACACAGCTTTTTTTCGGAAATAGAAAAGGCTTCCAGCTCACTGGCAAGTGTGTGAAAGGAATCTGTAAGAACAATATCATAATCCACCTTGGAAGGAACCTTTACTGTGATTCGTTTTGCCATACAAAAAAATCTCCTGTCTGTTATTTTTTTCTCAAAAAAGAACTTCCTGCATGTGACAGGAAGCTCTTACATGTTTATGTATCATTTTTAAATGGCCGGAACATCAAAGGAGCCACTTAGAATCTCCTGAAAATCACCGGAAATATCTACACTTGCCGGCGTTACGATAAAAATATAATGTGATATTTTCTGAAGATTGCCGCTGATCGCGAAGGTAGAACCTGAGGTAAAATCAATGATCCGCTGGGCGATATCCACGTCAAGTCCCTCCAGATTCAGTACAACAGTCCGGTTTGCCAGTAGAGTCTCTGTGATCTCTCTGGCATCCTCTACGGAAGTAGGCTTGATCACACAAACCTCCATGCCATTTCCCATGACCTTGCGCGGCGACTGTCTTAGCGGAGTTACCTTAGGAGTAGATTTCTTAGGCTTCTCCTCTGGCTCTTCTCTTACCGGTTCTTTTACTGCCTGTGACTTTTTAGGCTTTTCCTCCGGTTCATCATCATAGTAATCTTCATCATAATAATCGTCATCATCTTCGTCAGTCAGTTTCATATAATTTAAAAACTTGTCCATAACTCCCATTGCAGCGATCTCCTTAAAATTACTTAATATTTACCTAAGCCTATACAGAAATATGATAGTCTCTTTCTCCAAAAATCCCTGTGCCTACTCTTACATAGGTGGCACCTTCCTCAACAGCGACTTCATAATCGCCTGTCATACCCATTGATAAAATATCCATACTCACATTATCAATGTTTTTCCGCATTATGTCAACAGATAATTGTTTCAGAGTATGAAAATATTGCCTGTTGTCCTCTGGATCTTCCACATAAGGAGCAACTGTCATCAGCCCCTTTATAGCGATTCCCGGCAGGGCAGCGATCTTAGTTACAAGTAAAATGACTGCCTCTGCTTCAGACAGACCAAACTTGGTGGCCTCCCCTGCTACATTGACCTCGACCAGAATATTGGTGACCGTCTGTTTCTTAACAGACTCCTTGCTGATCTCCTGAGCAAGGCGCAGAGAATCTACGCTGTGAATCAAAAATACCCTTCCGATCAGATATTTTACCTTGTTGCGCTGGAGATGTCCGATCATATGCCAGCGGATATCCTTGGGCAGCACCTCATATTTTTCTGTCAGCTCCTGCACCTTGTTTTCTCCAAAATCCCTGCAGCCTGCAGCATATGCTTCGGTAAGCATGGAAACCGGCTTTGTCTTGCTGACAGCGATCAAGGAAACTTCCCGGCTGCTTCTGTCACAGCAGGCACAGGCCCGGTCAATGGCAGCCTTGGTCTGTTCTATCCTTTGAGCGATGGTAGTATCCACTATTCTTCCTCCTTTTTCAAAAATGAGGACTGTGTCGTTGTAAGATCATCCTCTTCAATGCTGGATGCATCCAGTGCAATATAATCATACACGCTGAGTCCATAGGTAGTACCGGACTGTACCACAGAGTATTCCTCGTTCTGGTACAAGATCTTGATCTGTTTAAAATCTGCATAGCCTTTGTTGATGTTATACACACCGATCAGAGAACCTCTTTTGCTGATGGGATATTTTTCTGCTGAATCAGGCTTTAAAATATAGTCTCCGATCCTGAGGGAAGAGTCATCCAGATAATATTCTCCCTCCGCTTCATTATAGATGGGAGTTTCGATAAATTCGGTGGTGGCTTCTCCATCCTCCAGATAAACCTCACGCAGTACGCCAGAAGCGCCGCTGTTGCCGCCCTTTGTCACATAATCAGCAGGCACAAGAAAGAATTCCTTTTCTACAATGGCAGAATTGGGGATCTTCAGACCTGTTTCATCCTCTGTGATCAGCTCAATATCCACATACCGGTCTGTACAGAAGGTGATCATGGAGTTGTTAAACAAAAGCTGTGCGTAGGTTCCGTCCTCATTCTGATGGATAAAGACTTGTCCCCAGGAAATATCCTGATTTTTCAGAAATTTCACCTTGACATATTCAGCCTCTTCCAGCTCTCTTGCCCGTTCAGGCGTTACAGGGATCATCAGTGACCAGTTTTCACTTAATGACAGCTTGTATGCCGGGTCTCCCTTGCTGATCAGTTCATTGCTGATCAGGGGATGCTTTTCGTAAGAATCGGTATCAAAATCCGCAGCCTTAACCTGTTCAGGACGCAGCGTTTCATAGCCATCTGTGGAATAAATGATGATACCTGTTTTGGCAGCACGGCAAAAGTTTACCAGTTCTGACTGGCTGGAGCTGTTGATAGAATCAAAGCTCTCCAAAATCCGGTAATTTGCCAGCTTCATAACTGTTCCCTGCACACTGTATTTAAAATCATAGACTTCTTCAAAGGCTTTTGGAGAAAAGGTACTGGTAAAGCCCAGGATCTCAGATTTTAATTCGCTTAGATCATTGTCGGAAAGAATATTTTCGTCCGGGTCATCTCCTCCCAGAATCTCTGAAAGCCGTCCGGTTTCATCCACCGTATAAACCAGATCGCCTACTGCGACCCTGCCGCCCTCTCTGGCAAAATAATTGATATAGCCGGAGCCGTTGCTGTTTACGATCTCTTCATCGCGGATCGCAAGTGCTTTGTACACGTTGTTGACAGATAGAGAGCCTGCCTTTACCTCATATCCTACGATATGGCTGGATGTAAAATACATGCATACACAGATCAGGATATAGACGAAAATACACCCGAAGATGATCATGCCAAGATTGATATTCAGAGGTTTTCTGTATTGTCTGATCTTACTAGAACGATTTGCTGCCAAAATAAATTCACCTTTACTAATGAAAAGCCCCTGTCCACTTCCGGCAGAGGCTTTTTCTTATTGTTTATCAGTTTTTATATTAAAGAGATGCGATAATCATATCCTTGATAGTCTCCGGGATTTCTGATTCAGCCATAGATACATTGATTGTAAAATCTACATGGAAAACATCACTGATCTTTTCCAGCTTTTTGATCGTAGGTACGATGTCCAGACCTTCCAGATGTGCATTTACAAGGAAGCTGTCCAGATACATCTGCTCCAGATCATGATCCTGTGAAATAATACCACAAACAAATCCAACAAACTCATCACTGTCACTGATCAAGTAATCAGAAACATTGATCAGACGGATCTTATTATTCAGTTCATACATATTTTTGGAGTTCTTATCCAGATAAACGATATTTCCGGATGCAGTCTTTACTGCGCTATTCACTTTATCTAATAACTGTTTTGTCTTGCCTTTCCCCTTTTCGCCAACGATTAATTGAACCATTGCAATCCCTCCTAAAGTAAACTTGATATGTCCATTATAAATGATAGGCAGGTAAAAAACAACCTTTTATTTATTGATTTCTGACAATAATCCTGTCATTTCTTCATAAAGGATTCCCCGCTCTGTACACCTTAAAATAACCGAAATATAGGGATTTCCAGACACATCCTTTGTAAGCAGCACCAGACAGTTGCCGGCAGCATTGGTAGTGCCGGTCTTTCCGCCGATAACGGTAACATTCTCCGGCGGAGTATAATTTCCCTGCAGATACTGGTTGGTCGTTTTGAAGTCAAAGGTCTTCGGATTCCCATTTTTGTCTGTATAAGTAGTCGTGTAGGAATTCATGCTGATGATCTCCGAAAACAGATCATATTTCAGTGCTTCATTAAAGATCAGATACAGGTCATAGGCAGTTACATAGTGGTTGTCGTCCTGCAGTCCATGAGGATTGACAAAATGACAGTTGGTCGCACCGATCTCGGCTGCTTCCTGATTCATCATTTCTGCAAACTGCTCCACACTTCCGCCGATATGCTCTGCAATGGCAAGACCGGCATCATTGGCAGAATACATCAAAAGGGCATGCAGTGCCTGGGTAAGGGTCAGAGTATCTCCTGCCTTTAATCCGCACAGCTGTGCACCGCTTTCTGTTATGCCTGCACTGACAGGACTTACTGTGATAATGTCCTCCGGGTTGCCGTATTTTAATGCAACAAGGGCTGTCATGACCTTAGTGGTGCTGGCAGGATACAGACGCTCATGCACATTTTTGGCATAAAGCACCTCACTTTGGTTGAGATCAAACAAACCTGCACTGCTGAACTGGGTGGCATCCACATCGGCTCCATGGTTAATATCCGCAGCCGTAACGCAAAGCTCCTCTGCAAACAGCTCAGCCTGACTTGCCATAACATTTTCTGACATCTGAAAGCTGCTGACAGATGCATCCGGATCATAAGCAAAACGATATTCTTTTTCGCCGCAGCCTGTTAAGCAGCCGGCAAGCATCAAAGCCAGTATACCTGAAGCTATTTTTCTCTTATCTGTAAATCTCACGCCACTCCATGTCTCCTCTGTCAAGGGCTTTCAGCAAAAGCTCTGCTGAAGCAAGATTGGTTGCTATGGGTATGTTGTACATATCGCATAACCGGCATACATCCCCGATGTTTGGCTCATGTGATTTTGGAGCGATAGGATCTCTCAAAAAGATCACCAGATCAATGTGATTGTTTTCAATTTGTGCACCAAGCTGCTGCGCACCGCCTAAATGACCGGCAAGATGCTTGTGGATATTGAGATTGGTAACCTCTTCCACCAGCCTGCCAGTGGTTCCTGTGGCATACAGCTCATTCTTGGAAAGAATTCCACGGTAAGCGATGCAGAAATTCTGCATCAGTTTCTTTTTTGCATCATGTGCTATTAATGCTATGTTCATCGCAAGTCCCCCATTTTATAATTTCAAACTAGTATTTTTTCCCTGTAGCCGTACATTTAAGACAAATCCCATTCCGATGAAGAGACTGACTAAGGAAGTCAATCCTGCACTGACAAACGGAAGCGGAATGCCTGTATTGGGCATCAGACCTGTGGCAACAGCAATATTCATAAAGCTTTGAAATCCGATAAGCCCTGCCATACCGCTGCATATGATCATACCGGCTGTGTCCTTTGCCCTGCGGGCGATCATAACACATTCCAGCGCGATCAGAAACAAAAGAAGGATCACTGTACAGGAGCCTGCAAAGCCCAGCTCCTCTCCTATAATGGCGAAAATAAAATCTGTCTGCGGCTCAGAAATGAAATTTCCATTTTTGACAGAGCCGATCACATTATTATTCAGCCCCTTTCCCCAGAGCTGGCCGGAACCGATCGCCATAATGGAATTTGCCTGCTGGTAGCCCTCTGTATTGATATACTCAGAAGGATGCAGCCACGCAAGAATACGGGTCTGCTGATAATCCTTGATCAGCTGTTGATCCGGCTGCAGGACAAGGGTTAAAAAAACAATAACCGAAGGAACTACCACAGCCAGAACCCCGGCAATGATCCGGTAATCCAGTCCACCGATAAAAAGGATGATACAGAAAATGATCAGAACCATGATACTGGTTGACAGATCCGGCTGATGATAGATCAGAAATAAAGGCGGTATAAACAGCAGGATGATCCTTGCCAGTGTAGGAAAGGTATTCAGTTTTTCCTTTTTTTTCATAATATACTGTGCGTAAAACAAAATCAATAAAATTTTTGCAAGCTCGGACGGCTGGAAGCTGATGCCAAATACTGTAAACCACCTTTGTGCACCGCCTGCCTTAGAACCCATAAATTCTACCAGCAGCAAAAGCAGCAGATTAAGGACATAAAATACCCAGTACAGATTTAAAAGTGCAGTATAATCAAACAGAGAAATGACGATCATGAGAAATACCCCCAGAATAAAGCCTACGATCTGCTTATCCTGAATGGATTCCTGTGCGCTTCCGATCGCCAGAATTCCGATGACGGAAATGGCGATCAGCATTATTACTAATTTAAAATCATAATCTCTGATACGATATCGTTTTAACATATGCTATATCTGCTCCGCTTCTATTGCCCGAATACTAATGCTTTAAATCTATGATCGGAATGTTCGCATAAAGGATGGGGCTTTTTACCAGTCTGTCCTTTGTAGCTTCCTTTGTGATCTGAATTTCCATGCTTTTTGCATCGATCTTCATGTATTTGGAAATTACCTTTGCAATGTCCATTTTTATCATTTCCATCATTTCAGGCGAACAATGAAGTCTGTCTGAAATCAAAAGGATCTTTAAACGGTCTTTTGCAAGCTCTCCTGATGTCTTTTTATGAAAAATATGTAATAAACCCACACAAATGCCCTCCCTTAAATTTTATGAAACAGGCTGCTGACTCTGGCCCAGATGGAAATCTTTTTCTCAAAATTGAGAAAAGGAATATCCTGCCCCAGCACACGACAGCAGATGTTTTTATATGCCCGTCCTGCCAATGTGGAATTTCCTACAAGTGGCTCGCCCTGATTAGCTGCAATAACAACATTTTCATCATCGGGAACGATTCCGAGCAACGGGATGGCAAGAATATCCGATACGTCTCCAACTGACATCATATCGCCTCGCCGTACCATATCGATTTTGAGTTTATTGACTACCAGATCAATGCCTTCAATCTCATTTGCCCCAAGCAGTCCGATGATCCGGTCTGCATCCCGGATAGAAGAAACCTCCGGTGTTGCAATGACAAGTGCTCTGTCAGCACCTGCGATGGCATTCTGGAATCCCTGCTCGATACCGGCAGGGCAATCAAGGATCACATAGTCAAACTGCTCTCTTAAGGACTGTACCAGTCTGACCATCTGTGGAGGTGTTACGGATGTTTTATCCCGTGTCTGGGCAGAGGGCATCAGATAAAGTCCGGGATATCTTTTGTCCTTGATCAAGGCCTGTTTGATACGGCACTTTCCCTCGATCACATCCACCAGATTGTACACGATCCTGTTTTCCAGACCCATGATCACATCCAGATTGCGAAGTCCGATATCCGTATCGATCAGAACTACCTTTTTCCCCATTGTTGCAAGACCTGCTCCGAGATTTGCGCATGTAGTGGTCTTTCCTACACCGCCTTTTCCTGACGTAATGACAATTACTTCACTCATAAAGAGTACCTCCTGAAAATTAATTGTCCCCTAAATCACGTCCTGCACCTTCTGCTATCAGATGGGAAGCATATTTAGTAATTCTTTTGTAATTGGCTCTACCAGGATCTCTCCGGCTTTTTCGTAGGCAATCCTGGGATGCATCTTAGGTCTGATAGACCATTTCCCGGATTTTTTGCCCATATGATATTTAAAATCGCCAATTTTTAACTTTTCCGGAGACATTTCAAGGGCGGCAACAAAATGCCCCGGTTCTCCGTCAACGCCTGCATAGGCTTCGCCATACAGACCGCCTATAATGATAATATCCTTTTTGGCAGCAACTGCTGATCCAGGATATACATCTCCAATGATCACAATACTGGAATCTATCTCCAGTACCTGACCGTCCTTTAGGTTTCCTCTATAAAAACGTCCTTCATTTTCAGCTTTTTTTTCAATTTGATGGATCGCCTTCAGGTATGTTTGATTTTTCCCTTCATCCTTTCCTACCAGACACAAAATGTGCAGACTGCAGTTGTCAGTGATCTGGGCGATCAGCTCCTTTTCCTCCTCTGAGCTCAGCTGTCTGCCTTCAAAGGAAACTGCCATTTTGGCATCCTTGAAAAAAGCAGCGGACTCCTTAAATTTCATGCCGACCTCATCCAAAAGAGTCTGAAAGGGAATTGCATCATCTAAGATGACGGTAATTCCATTTTGAAAGCTTTTGATTATTACAGGACTGTTCATAGTGTTGTGTATCCTTCCTTTTCATCCGACAGGGAAATTTTAATCTCCGCCTGTAGCCACTGCATCAGGCTTGATCGCTGTTCCTGTCAGGATATGCTCTTCTTCATCCGGTGCAAAGTAGTACCGGATCACATCTCTTGAAATCTCTGCCGCATAATCTGAGGTATATCCAAAGGCTACACGGGTTGCAATGGCAATTTCCGGTTTTTCATAGGGGGCATATCCCACAAACAATGCATGGTTTGCACGGTTTCTGTTTTCCTGTGCAGTACCGGTTTTACCTGCTACATTAACCGGCATATCTGCATAATATGCCTTACGCTCGATCACCCTTCTCATACCGCGGTGCACTGCATTCCATTCATGCAGCGGAAGCTCTATCTGGTTGCGGATTTTGGGAGTATAGTCCTCCAGAACATTTCCGTTATTGTCCACCAGCCTGTCCAAAAGACTCAGCTGATAGCAGGTACCGCTGTTGGCAACGGTGGTAACATATCGTGCAAGTCCTACAGTGGTCAGGTTATTGGTACCCTGCCCAATGGCAGAACGGACAGCATCAATATCAGACAGCTCCGGCTCTGACTCTGCGATCTCAATGCCCGAGGTCTCAGAAAGTCCAAACATATCTGCATATTTTGCAAGAGCCTCCAGTCCCCGGTCACTGTTGTAGATCCCAGTAGCCTTGCTTCCCAGACGATACCCCACCTCATAAAAGAAGGTATTGCAGGAATTTTCAATTCCTCCTGCCACATCTAAAAGTCCATGACTGCCGCCGCTTGACACGATCCAGCATTTGGGCGGCGGTGTGATCTTATCAAAGGGACCATAACAGCCTAAATGCTCATTGACACCGATCACTCCCTCTTCCATACCGGCAATGGCAGTAACCATTTTGAAGGTAGAACCGGGAGCACTTTTCTGCTGGGTCGCATAATTCCACATAGGTCTGGAAAGATCCTTTTGAAGCTGGTTGTAATAATCGGAATCTATGGTATTGGCAAGGCGGTTTGTATCATATCCCGGATAGGTAACAAGTGCACGTACCTCGCCTGTATTGACATCAGTTACCACACAGGAGCCGGAGCATGGGTCAAGTGCCAGCTGCGCAGGTGTAATATCCAGATTTTCTATCAGCTTCAGCATAAAATTATAAGCTGAAATCCTGCCGCTTTTTAATTCCTGCTCCTGAGCCTCTGTTACTTCTACAATGCCCTGCTCCAAAAGCAGACTGCATACCTGCTTCCCTGCGAGAATATCATCCAGTATCATATACCGGTAAATTTTTTTGGCAAAATCGGTATTTTCATCCAGCCCGTCAAAGATCGTGTTAAGAAGCTGATCGTAGATTTCCTCTGAGGAAGCGTATTTGCTGTCCAGACCGATCTTGGTAACATCAATCCAGTTCATGGCTATGGCATGGTGCAGATATTCTGCCAGACTGATGCTTTCTTCTGTTTTCCATGCCTGATAAATAGGATCTGTCGTATCAATGGCATCTGTCATCAATACACCCATAGTATCTGAAGCAAGCATGGTAACAAGATAGCTCTGATATACCTGATATTCCTCCGGCAGCTCCTTATAAGGGGTCTCTTTTTCCGTAAGTTCTTCCCTAAGGCGCTGGAAAATCTGCATTTTCCGCTCCAGATAGCTTAAATAAACCTCCTGCTCTGTGGGCTGGGCATTTTTTCTTTCAAAGTGGGAAATATCGATAATGTTATTATTGATCAAGGCATAGTACACATCATAAATCGGAATGCGTATTTTTGAGCTGGAACCGCTGGAGGCATCATAGCTTTTGATATTGTCTATCTTTGATACCAGAATTCCGGCGATCTTCTGCTCCAGAATATTGTAAACTGCCTTTTGCAGCTCCTTATCAATGGTCAGATACAAATCGTTTCCAGCCACCGGCTCTGTCCGGCTGGTAATCTCGATCACCTTGCCCAAATTGTCCACATACATGGTTTCTGAGCCTTTTTTTCCCTGCAGCCTGGTTTCCATTACCTGTTCGATCCCTGCCTTACCTATGGTATCTGTGGCTGTGTAGGAATCATTTTCTTTGGAAAGCTCTGTCAGCTCATCCTGAGAGATCTTTCCTGTATAACCGAGAATATGGGAAAAATAAACGCTGTCCTCATATTTCCGCACAGTATCCTCTGCAATGGAAACACCTTCCAGCACATCGCTGTTTTCCATTACCACTGCTACTGTTTTTTCGTTTACGTCAGAGGCTACTGTGGTAGCGATATATTTCTGATAGCTGTTTGCACTCATGGCATAGCGGATCGTAATGATCTTTAAAAGCTCTTCCTTGGTATAGCCCTTTCCGGGCACAAAGCTTTTTTTATCCTCAGGATCGGTATATGCACCAATGGCATAGCGGCTTGTACCAGCTAAATATTCAATGACCTCATCAGGGGTAGCGCTTTGCTGGCTGTATTTAAGCTTGTCTATTGTATCACAGCCATAGACATCTGCCAGAAACCGCAGCTTTTGTTTGTCAGAGACTGTAAACTGGAAATGCTGATCCTTGTCTAAGATAATATTAAAATCATTGATGATCTTATCCCCGTTTTTCTCGATCATGTTGATCAGCTGATAGATGGTGGTATTAAGCTTTTCATTTTTATCACTGCCTGATTCGTAAACATCTTCAATGGTTACGTTATAGGCCAGCTCATTGTAGGCTAGCAACTCTCCGTTCATGTCATAAATGTTGCCTCTGGTGCTTGCAATAGAGCGCTCCTTGCGGATCTTCAGCTTAAAATTGTTCATATACTCTTCGCCGTTTACGATCTGCAGGATAAATATCCGGTGGATCAGTGTCAGGCAAAGAAAAACAAAGCATATGATCAAAACAAACAGTCTGGAAGTAATAAAGTTGATAAACTGTTCTTTTATATTGTTAAACAAACTTTTTTGCACTCCTTTTTTCCTGCTCTGTCAGTTTCTGGTCAATCCTCAGGATAAGAGGATACAGGATCAGGGAAACGCCTACTGTATAGATTACCTCCGGCAGGATAATATTCATAAAATAGTATCCGATCTGAAAACGGCTCCTTAACAGAAAAAGAAGAGAATAACATAAAATGTTATAAGCAAAGTCGCTTGCCGCGATCAGACCTAAAGGAAGCTTAATGTCCTCCGGAAAAAATATTTTAGAAAAACAGCCATTTATGTAACCGATGTACATATAGATCAGAGCATAAAAACCAATGACCTCTCCAAAAAAAATATCCAGAAGAAATCCGGCGATCAGACCTGTGAACAGCCCATTCCTTTTGCCGCCCATAAAGCCATAGGAGGCGGTAAGTATGATCAACAGATTAGGAATGATGCCTCCAAATGAAAGTGCATGGAACACGGTACACTGGAGCAGAAAACAGGTCAGAATCAATACGCCAATCAAAAAAACGCGTTTCATGCAGTATATCCTTTCCTATTATTTGAGACTCTGCTTTGTCTCAAGAATGACCAGCACCTCTTCCAGATGCTGAAAATCCACAGCCGGTGTTGCATAACCGGATTTTGTCAGGTTATTGGAATCTGTTTCCATGGTACTGATATAGCCGATCAAAATTCCCGGCAGATATTTATCACTGATATTGGAGGTAACGATCTTATCTCCTTCTACTACCTGATTGTCTACATCCACCAGCTGCTCAAAGCGGATCAGTCCCTGTCCCATCAGTTCCAGATCACCAGATACGATCAGATTGTCCGAGGTAGAAAGCACCATACCGCTTACGTTGGAGTTATCATTGATGATCGCGGTTACCTTAGACCAGTTTTTGCCTACATCTACGATCCTGCCCACAAGACCGCTGCCAGCCATAACATTCATATCAACCTGCAGTCCGTCCTCTGCCCCCTTGTTGATGGTAAAGGAATGAAACCAGTTGCCGCCGTCCCAGCCGATGATCCTTGCACCGACTTTTTCATACTGGGAATATTCATCATCCAGCTGATACAGCTTGCGTAAATTGTTGAGCTCATATTTGTCCTGCTGCAGCATGGTGTTTTCGATTGTCAGCTCGTCCACCTGCTTTTTCAGCCTCTGGTTTTCCTCCAGCAGATCCCGGATCTGGGAAAGCTCATCGGATTTGTCAGACAGCCATGTTCCCACCTCAGTAATGCCGTTCTGAAAGGGCACAGTAACATAACCTGCCGCCGTCCCTAAAGAGCCGGTAAAAATATCAGTGGTAAAGGTCATTGCCATCAAACAGATACACAAAATGGTTATGATCAGAAGCAGATATTTACTGGGAAGTGTGAATTTCTCCCCTTTTTTTCTGACGATAGGACTCATTTGTTATCTACCCATTCCTTCAATCGCATACGCTACAGATTTATAATTATCATCCTTGATGATCCGGGATAATCCGATGGCAACACTGGCGATCGGCTGTTCAGCCATATTAACCTGAAGCCCGGTGCCCTTGCTGATCAGCTCTCCCAGATGATTTACCTGAGAAGCACCTCCAGTCAGATAGATCCCATGACGGTAAATATCCGCAGCCAGCTCCGGCGGCGTTCTTTCAAGGATGACCTTGATATTATCAATAATGGTGCTAAAGTGCTCCTGCAGGGCTTCATCTACCAGCTTGGTAGGGATCTCTCTTTCTACAGGAAGTCCGGTCACGATATCTCTGCCATAAACCGTTGCTCCCTTTCCCTCTTTTTCCAGCTCACGCAGGGAAATCTTTACATTTTCGGCTGTCTTGCCGCCTATGATCAGGCTGAATTCCTTTCTGACTGCGGAACGGATCGCCTCATCAAACTTTTTGCCGCCTACATTGATCAGGTGGCTTAATACAATGCCTCCCAGAGAAAGGATCGAAATCTCTGTGGTATCGTAGCCTACATTAACAAGAAGAACGCCTTGGGAATTTTTTACATCAATATCCAGTCCCAGACCATCTGCAATGGCCTTTTCCACGATCATGATCTTTCTTGCTTTTACATTGGCATCCTTGATCAGATCGTAAAATGCTCTCTTTTCTACCTCTGTGATATCTGTTGGTACAGCCACATAATAATCAGCGCCCTTTACGCCACCCTTGGTAAGTCCGCCGATAAAGTACTTGATCAGGGTTTCCATATTTTTAATGTCTGCGATCACACCGTTGCAGAGTGGGTAGGAAATGTGAATATTTCCCGGTGCTTTTTCATACATTTCAAAAGCAGAATCCCCATATGCAAATAAGGTATTTTTATTTTCAATGGCGATCATGTTTTTTTCGATCATGATACTGTCATCCGTTCTGCTGTAAATTTTGATGTTGTTGGTACCTAAATCAATACCAAATGCACTGTTTGCCAATTTTTGTTCCCCTTTCTTCTATAAGTAACCATTCTCTTTAAAGCTGTAATACTGCCTGTCCCCGATGATGATGTGATCCATCAGAGGAATGCCCATTAGCTTCCCGGCATCCTGCACCTGACTGGTGGCAAGCACATCCTGTCTGCCCGGCGTTGGATCTCCGCCCGGATGATTATGAAGCAACATAATATAGACAGCACTATGGCGCAGCGCTGTCAGAAATATTTCTCTTGATGAGATCAGAGAGGCATTGACTGTTCCCTCTGAAAGGATATGCTCTGCAATCAGATGATTGCGCCCATCCAGCAACAAAAGCAGCACTTTTTCCCGCTCAAAATGCCGCAGACGCTCCATGTAGTAATCCGCTACTGTGGCCGGTGCTGTCAGCTGCAATGTCTTTTGGGCGGATTCCTGTGCGATTCTGGAGGACAGCTCTGCAATGCATTTCAGCTTGATCGCCTTGACCTGTCCGATGCCCCGAATGCTCATCAGCTCCTTTAGGGAAATATGGTGCAGACCAATGACCCCCTTTTGTCTTCCTGCTGGCAGCTCCAATACCTTATTGGCAATGGAGACGGTATCCTCTCCCACCGTGCCTGTTCTGAGAATGATGGCAAGAAGCTCTGCATCCGAAAGCTGCTCTGCTCCATTTTTCAGGTATTTTTCATAAGGTCCTTCTTTGTGGATGGTTTCCTTATTTTTTGTCCTATTAAGTTTTTTATCCTGCATCTGTTTCTTTTTTCTGACTCAGGCAGGCCCCTGTTATCCCATATCCGCAGTACTATAAAAAGCGATAAACAACAATGCCGATGGCAATACCGATAATACTTGCAACGGTAATTTTGATCGACAGTCCGAAGGTAAGGCACAAAATGCCAAGATCAAGCACAACGGGCGATGACAGTCCAAAGGTCTGTCCATAATTCATCCAGCTTCCATCGGGAAATACCTTTCCGATCAGCCCTCCCACAACTAGTCCTGCCAAAAGCAGCAAAAGACAAGTCCATGTGTTCTTCCTTTTCATATATGTCCTCCGTCTTGCAGAAAAGGAATCCTTTTCCGCTCATTTGTACGCCTTTAATCTTATCACAATTCCCATTTTATGTATATAAAATTTCCAGAAAAATTTTCGACGTTTTTCTCTAAGAAAGCTCTTTTATCAGCCCTTTTTCGACCAGAGTCTGTAGGGTTTTCAATATGCCGAACTTTGCATGCTGCCAGGTAAGTCCGCCTTGAAAATAAACAGCATAGGGCGGCTTAATAGGACCATCTGCAGAAAGCTCGATGGATGAGCCTGCCACAAAAGCACCTGCCGCCATTATGACAGGACTGTCATATCCCGGCATATCCCAGGGCTCTGGTGTTACAAAGCTGTCAACTGGTGCTGCCGCCTGAATCCCCTGACAGAAAGCGATCACTGCATCCGGGTTATGGAAGGTAACAGCCTGAATGATGTCATGACGGGATTCGCTGCCGTTTGGAATCACTTCAAAGCCAAGTTTTTCATAGAGATTGGCTGCAAAGACCGCCCCCTTCAGCGCACCTGCAGTTACTGTCGGTGCAAGGAACAGTCCCTGATAAAAGGATGGCAGTACAGAAAGGGAAGCCCCCACCTCTTTTCCAAGCCCCGGAGAGGTCAGTCTGTAGGCTGCATTTTCCACACATTCTTTTTTGCCGGCAATATAGCCGCCTACCGGCGCAAGTCCGCCGCCCGGATTTTTGATCAGAGAGCCCACCACCATATCTGCGCCTACCTCTGTAGGCTCCATACATTCTACAAATTCTCCGTAGCAGTTATCTACCATACAGATCAGATCCGGTTTTTTCTCCTTGAGAAAAGCGATCAGCTCACCGATCCTTTTTACAGAAAGGGTGGGACGGGTCTGATACCCCTTGGAACGCTGGATCGTTACAAGTCTGGTCTTTTCGTTCAAAGCCTTTTCAATGTTTTCGTAATCAAAGCTGCCGTCAGCAAGCAGATCCACCTGTCGGTAAGTGATCCCGTATTCCTTTAATGAGCCTTTGGAGGGACGGATGCCGATCACCTCTTCTAAGGTGTCATAGGGCTTTCCTACCGGAGAAAGAAGCTCATCTCCCGGGCGCAGATTGCTCATCAGTGCAAGGGCAAGGGCATGTGTGCCGCAGGTTATCTGAGGTCTGACAAGCGCATCCTCAGCATGAAACAGGGAGGCATAGACCGCCTCCAGAGTTTCTCTTCCCATATCATTATAGCCATAGCCTGTTGTACCGTATAGGCAGGCTTCGCTGACTTTGTTTTTCTGCATTGCGGAAACGACCTTCAGCTGATTATATTCTGCAATGCGGTCGATTTCAGCAAAACGCTCTTTTAGTCCGGCAAGAACCTCTTCTCCAAAGGCATAGACCTTTGGGGAAATTCCCATTGCAGCATACTGCTCCTTCAGTTCTTTATCCAGACCGGATCGATTGTTTTGTGTGTTCATATTGTATCTGAAATTCCTTTCTCTTTCATTTTTTCTATCATATAGGCTAAGATTTTGTCCTCATCATAGTCAAACTCATTTTTATTCAGCCAGATCACATCTTTTTCCCGGCGAAACCAGGTCAGCTGTCGTTTTGCAAAATGTCTGGTATCCCGTTTAATCAGATAAACGGCCTGCTCCAGAGATATAACACCCTGCAGATAATCCAGCATTTCCTTATAGCCCAGTCCCTGCATGGATACCATATCTCTTACAGCACCCTTTTGCAAAAGGGCTCTGACCTCTTCGATCAGTCCCTCCTTAAGCATCTTGTCTACTCGTTTATCAATCCGGGCATATATTTTTTCCCTGTCATCGTTCAGTACAAAATAACATGCCTGATAAGCACTTTCCTTTTGCTGCTGGACAGCGTTGTGTTCAGAGATCCTTTGCCCGGTCAGCTGATAATATTCCAGTGCCCGGATCATTCGTTTTTTATTATTCTGATGGATCATTTCGGCAGATTCAGGGTCTACCTGCTCCAGCATTTGGTGTAAAAAGCCCTCTCCCTTTTCTTCTGCCAGCTTTTCCAGCTCTCTGCGGCAGCCTCCGGCATCAGACTCCTTTGCAAAATCAATGTCATAAAGGACAGACTGAATATAAAAGCCGGTACCGCCTACCAGGATCGGCAGATGCCCACGGCTTCGTATTTCACAGATATACTCCTTGGCATATTTTTGAAAGAGCATGATATTAAACGCCTGGGACGGCTCCAGAATATCGATCATATGATGGGGAATCCCCTGCATTTCAGATGGTTTTATTTTGGCAGAGCCGATGTCCATATGCTTATATACCTGCATGGAGTCTGCAGAAATGATCTCTCCATGAACTTTTTTTGCAAGAGCAATGGACAGTGCCGTTTTTCCCACCGAGGTCGGTCCTGTTAAAATAAGCAGTGGCTCTTTCTGATTCATAGCCTTCTCCTGTTTTGATTGTTTTGTTTATTTTACAGATACTGTTTCTACACTTTATATTTTTTAAACAATTCTGCTGAATTTCTTTTCCAATTCATATTTGCTCATTGTAATGATGGTAGGTCTCCCATGGGGACAATGATAAGGATTATCCAGAGTAAGGAGTTCATCTATCAGTGCTTCTGCCTCTGGAAAGCTCATGGCATGATTTCCCTTTACTGCCGCCTTACAGGACATGGAAGCCAGCTTTCCTGTGATCACCTCTGGCGCTCCCTTGATAGGGCCTTGCGTCAGCTCATCCAGAATTTCTTCCAGCAGCTTTTTTGTATCATATCCGAACAGATCTACCGGCACGCCTCGTACAGCATACTCATTTCCGCCAAAGGGCTCTATCTCAAAGCCCATTTTTTCAAAATAGGAGCTGTATTCCTGATAGGCAGCCTCCTCTTTTCCGCTGAGTGTAAGAATGACCGGCGGATTTACCTGCTGGGTAATCACAGCACTTTCCCTGATCTGTTTATAAAGTCTTTCGTATTTTACCTTTTCATGGGCTGCGTGCTGGTCAATAAAAAACAGCTTATCGTGAAAGCCCACGATCCAGTAAGTGTCAAAGACCTGACCGATGATCTTGTATTCATTCCGCAGCTCGTTAGAAAGCAGTCTTTCTTCAAAAAGATTCATCTGCCCATAAACAGGCTCCTCGGCTACCTGTATCTGGGCAGACTCTTCTGTGATCTGGCTCTGAACAGGCTCTTTTTCCCTTTCTTCTTCATGGAAAACATTTCTCTGATTTTCATAAAGAGCTCTGGCGTTTGTTTCAAAAGGCTCTGGAATATGTTCTCTTCTGGGTATATTCCTTTCCTTTTGTTCGGCTTCTGTTTTTTCCTGCTGTTCAAAAACGATCTCCTTCAGCATTTCTCTGCCGGATAAGGTATCATGAATGGCTTTGTAGACAAAATCGGCAACTTCAGCCGCTTCATGAAAACGTACTTCCATTTTGGAGGGGTGGACATTAACATCCATGCCCTTTGCATCCAGCGTCATATGCAGGACAAAAAAGGGATATTTATGCTGCATCAGCCATTCCTTATAGGCATCCTCTGCTGCTTTTGCGATAACGGGACTTTTGATCAGTCTGCCGTTGATATAATAGTGCTCAAAGCCTCTATTGGCTCTGCCTACTGTTGGAGTTCCAATAAAGCCTGTGATCTTTCTTCCAGCTTCTTCTTTTTCCATGAAAAGCAGTTCCTTGACAATATCCCTTCCATAGATCCGGTATATGATCTCCTTAAGATCGCCATTACCGGAGGTATGAAACTTCAGCTGCCCGTTGATCATATATTTAAAAGAGATCTCAGGATGAGACAGCGCCAGCTGCTCCATCAGGTCTGAAATATGTCCGCCCTCTGACTGGGGTGTTTTTAAAAATTTCTTACGTGCCGGCACATTATAAAATAGATTGCGGACAAGCAGTGTCGTTCCTTCCGGTGCACCGATCTCCTCTGCTTCCTTTTCCACACCGCCCTCGATACAGTAACGAAGTCCTGTCAGATCCTCAGACACCCTGGTGATCATTTCTACCTGGGCAACCGCGCAGATGCTGGAAAGTGCCTCCCCGCGAAAGCCCAGACTGGAAAGCTGCTGCAGATCCTCTACAAAGCGGATCTTGCTGGTGGCATGACGGAGAAATGCTTTGGCTACCTCTGACTTTGGAATCCCTTTTCCGTTGTCTGTTACCCGGATCAGGGAAATGCCGCCGTCCCTGATCTCCACGGTAATCGCATCTGCCCCGGAATCCATGGCATTCTCTACCAGCTCCTTAACAACACTGGCAGGTCTGTCCACCACCTCACCGGCAGCGATCTTATCTATCGTCCCTTCATCCAAAACCCGTATTTCCATTCAAGTCCTCCTTCTGATATCGGATTACCATCTGTTTTTCAGCTTATTCTGCAAACGATACAGGGTATTTAGCGCATCCATCGGTGTCAAATTGCTGATGTCAACCTCCTTCAGCTCATTTAAAACATCCTCATCTGTTACTGTATCAAAAAGTGACATCTGTGTCAGATCCACCTCATCATATTTTGGTACTTTTTTCTTTTCCCCAGATACATTAACGGTAATGCTCTGGATCTTTTCTATAATGTCATTGTCGCAGAGCTGCTCTACGATCTCTTTTGCTCTGCCAATGATCATATCCGGCACGCCTGCAAGCTTTGCCACCTGGATTCCATAGCTCTTATCTGCACCGCCCTTAATGATCTTGCGGAGAAATACAATATCATCGCCCTTTTCCTTTACGGCAATACAGTAATTGTTGATATTGTTCATCTTTCCTTCCAGCTCGGTCAGCTCATGGTAATGAGTCGCAAAGAGTGTTTTTGCCCCCAGCAGCTTACGGTTGCTGATATGCTCAATTACTGCCCATGCAATAGAAAGCCCGTCAAAGGTAGAGGTACCCCGGCCTATTTCATCCAGGATCAGCAGACTGTTTGCCGTGGCATTCCGCAGAATATTGGCAACCTCATTCATTTCCACCATAAAGGTACTCTGTCCGCTTGCCAGATCATCCGATGCTCCTACTCTTGTAAAAATCCGGTCTACAATGCCGATATCTGCTTTTCTGGCAGGAACAAAGGAACCGATCTGTGCCATCAGCACGATCAGGGCACTCTGGCGCATATAGGTGGATTTTCCTGCCATATTAGGTCCGGTAATAATGGAAATGCAGTGATGGTTGTTGTCCAGATAGGTATCGTTGGCAATAAACATATCATTGGTGATCATCTGCTCTACCACAGGATGCCTGCCATCCTTAATGTCAATGATCCCTTTTTCGTTCAGTCTGGGTCGTACATAATGATTTCTCTCTGCTGTAACAGAAAGGGAGGCAAACACATCCAGCCCTGCGACTGCCTTGGCAGTTTGCTGGATCCGCTCGATCGCTCCTGCAATGGTCTCTCTTACCTGACAAAAGGCATCATATTCCAGTGTGCACAGCTTATCCTCAGCATTTAAGATCATATCCTCCAGCTCCTTCAGCCGGGGTGTGGTATAGCGCTCTGCATTGGCAAGAGTCTGCTTACGGATATAATCCTCTGGTACAAGCTCCTTATAGGAATTGGTCACTTCAAAATAGTAGCCAAAAATCTTATTATATTTGATCCTCAGATTTTTGATGCCGGTACGCTCCCGGTCAGCCTCCTCCAGCTGGGCAAGCCATGTTTTTCCTTCGGTCTTTGCATGGCGCAGGGTATCGATCGCCTCATCAAAGCCCTCCCTGATAATGCCGCCCTCACGAATGGAAACAGGTGGTTCTTCCACGATCGCCCGGCTGATCAGCGCGGTAATATCCTGTAGGGGATCGATCTGTGCTTCAATGTCCTGCAGGGCTTTGGTCTTCATGTCGCCTAAAACTGTTTTGATGTGAGGCAGCATGGAAAGGGAGGCCTGCAGGGCGAGAAAGTCTCTTGGATTTGCTGTCTTGTAGCTGACCTTTCCCAAAAGCCGCTCCAGATCATAGATCGGATTTAAGTATTCCCGCACCTCGTCCCGCACAAGTGCATTGTTGCACAGCTCCTCCACTGCATCCAGACGCACTTCCATTTCTGCGCGGTCGATCAGCGGCTGTTCCACGAAGCTACGCAGCATACGGGCACCCATAGCTGTTTTGGTTTTGTCCAACACCCACAAAAGGGAGCCTCTTTTCTGCTTTTCCCGCAGAGTTTCTGTCAGCTCCAGATTTCGTCTTGTAGAACTGTCTAGCAGCATATATTTACTGGTCAGATAAGGATATAAATGGGTAAAATGCTCTAAGGAAGTCTTTTGATTCTCATACAGATACTGCATCAGGCTTCCGGCAGCGATCATTCCATTGGGGAAATCCTGAATTCCAAGTCCTGTAAGGGTTTGAACCTTAAAATGCTTTTCCAGACATTTCCTACAGCCAGTTTCATCAAAATAATAATTTTCCAGTGCATAAACTGTGATTCCCAGTCTGCCCTTCAAATCTTCTATGTCGATGCCGCTTACCAGAAAGGCATCATTACAGATGATCTCAGAGGGCAGATATTTATTGATCTCATCCAGTAGCCTTCGCCCATCCTCAACCTCTGTCAAAGAATAGTCTCCGGTAGTCACATCAGCAACAGAAATGCCGATCCTGCCGGAAAACCATGCAATACTCATTAAGTAATTATTTTTTCCTTCTTCTAATGACTGAACATTTAGATTGGTGCCTGGCGTAACGATCCTGACAACCTCTCTTTTTACGATCCCCTTTGCCAGCTTGGGGTCTTCCACCTGTTCACAGATCGCAACCTTATAGCCCATGGAGACCAGCTTATTCAGATACCCCTCTACTGCATGATAGGGAACACCGCACATGGGTGCTTTTTCCTCCTGACCGCAGTTTTTTCCGGTTAAAGTAATCTCTAAAGCCTTAGAGGCAGTCAGGGCATCTTCAAAAAACATCTCATAAAAGTCACCCAGACGGTAAAACAGAATACAGTCCGGATATTGCTTTTTGGTTTCCATATATTGCTGCATCATTGGCGTAAGCTCAGCCATTTGTTTTCTCCTGTTCTATAAATTAGCTGCACGACTCAGGGCATCATCTATGTGCCCGCAGAAGTTTTCTTTTCCTACTGCTTCGATAAAGCCGGATTTTTCCATAACGGAAAAAGGCTGTTCATTTACATGGGACAATATCATCTGAACCCCATTTTTTCTGCATTTTTCCAAAAGCTCCTCTAAAGAATGCATTGCTGTTGCGTCTATGGCATTAACACTTCTCATTCTAAGGATCAGACATTTGTCTGTTTTTTCCAGAGCAATGGACAGGATCTTATCTGCTGCTGCGAAAAACATCGGACCACTGATCTCATATACCTTGGTGTGGGCAGGAACTACCTTTAAGGAAAGCCCGTCAGGGTCATCCTCCTCGTCTATGTATTTCCAGCCCTCTACCTCTGTTTCCTCACTCATACGCTTCATAAAGAGGATCGCTGCCAGTAAAATACCGATCTCAATGGCAACCACCAGATCAAAGACCACAGTAAGGATAAAGGTTGTGACCAAAACAATGATATCACTCTTTGGCGAGGTCTGTAATAAGTGCCTGAATTTTTTCCACTCAGACATATTGTAAGCTACCATAAACAGGATCGCTGCAATGACCGGCATAGGGATCAGTGCTGCATAAGGCATAAGCACAACTAAGATCAAAAGGAGGGTCACTGCATGTACCATACCGGAAATGGGGGTACGTCCGCCATTTTTAATATTGGCAGCTGTCCTTGCAATGGCTCCTGTTGCCGGAATCCCTCCAAATACAGCAGAGGTAATGTTTCCTGCTCCCTGGGCAATAAGCTCCATATTAGAACGGTGTCTGCTTCCGATCATGGCATCAGAAACAACACAGGAAAGCAGAGATTCTATTGCTGCTAAGATCGCAATGGTAAATGCATCCGGAAGTACATTTTTTATGGTGCGGTAATGAAATTCCGGGAGGGCAAATGCTGGAAGGCTGCTGGAAATATCGTACAGATCACCAATGGTATTTACCTGCATATCCAGTCCCTTTACCATTCCGATTCCGACAATTACCGCAATCAATGACGGCGGTATCTTCTGCATGGCTTTCGGGCCAAGAGGCCAGATGATCAGGATCAGCAGACTGATCATACCTACAAGAAGTGCCTGTAAATTCAAGGTATGGAAAAAGGTAACTACTGCCTTCAGCTTTTCCATGGTTTCGATCAAGGGCTCTTCTGTTACTACAGTCAGACCGAGAAAATCCTTGATCTGTCCTATAAAGATGGTAACAGCGATCCCGGTAGTAAACCCTGTTGTAATGGTATAGGGAATATATTTGATCAGATTTCCCAGACGTAAAAAGCCCATTAGGATCAAAAAGATACCTGCCAGAAAGGTGGCAAGGATCAGTCCTGACATGCCATTCTCGGCAACAATCCCTGCAACAATGGTTGCAAAAGCAGCAGTTGGTCCTGCGATCTGCACCCGGCTGCCGCCTAAAAAAGAAATGACAAAGCCTGCTGTAATAGCAGTATAAAGACCCTTTTCAGGGGTCACACCCGATGCCAGCGCAAGAGCGATAGACAGCGGCAATGCGATGATCGCAACAATGATACCTGCGACAACATCCTTGACAAACTGTTGCCGGGTATAGGTTTTCATTACTGAAAACAACTTTGGTTTTAATTTTTCCATAATTTTTTCCTCACTCATTTGTATCTATAAAATAACCGGAGAGATTTATTCCTCCAGCATTTTTCCCATATAGTAAAAGCCCTTGCACTCCTTTAAATGCACCCGGACAAAGGAACCGATCAGCTCCTTACTGCCGGGAAAATGTACCAGCATATTGCCGGACATCCTGCCCGTCATCAGATTTTCGTCATGCTCGTTTTCTTCCTCTACCAGCACCTCCACTGTCTGACCTTCAAAACGCTTTGCCTGTTCCTTTGCTGTTTTCTGCACCACCTTAAGAAGCCGGTCAAAGCCCTCTTTTACTACTTCTTCCGGCACCTGATTTTCCATGGCAGCGGCAGGCGTTCCTGTCCGTTTGGAATAAATAAAGGTAAATGCATTGTCGTATTTTACTTTTTGAACCACATCTATGGTCTCTTCTACGTCCTGTAAGGTTTCTCCCGGAAAACCTACGATGATGTCTGTTGTAAGGCAGATATCCGGTATTTCCCTGCGGATCTTTTCTGCCAATGCAAGATACTGCTCCTTGGTATAGCGGCGGTTCATTTCCTTTAAAATTCTGGTAGAACCGGACTGCAGGGGCAGATGCAGATGACGACAGATCTTTTTGGATTCCTTCATAACCTGAATCAGGTCATCTGACAGATCCTTAGGATGGGAGGTCATAAAACGGATGCGTCTGATCCCTTCTATTTTTTCTATTTCACGCAACAGCTCGGCAAATGAAAGGGGATGCTTCAGATTTTTACCGTAAGAGTTTACATTCTGACCAAGGAGCATGATCTCCACCACGCCCTCCTTAGCAAGCTGCTGGATTTCACGCAGGATATCCTCAGGCTCACGGCTTCTTTCCCTGCCTCTTACATAAGGCACGATACAGTAGCTGCAAAAATTGTTGCAGCCGAACATAATGTTGATGCCGGATTTAAAACGGTATTTCCGTTCAACAGGAAGATCCTCCACAATCTGGTCGGTATCCTCCCAGATATCGATGATCATATCCTCTGACATATAGGTGGTATATAAAAGCTCCGCAAATTTAAAGATATTATGGGTTCCAAAGATCAGATCCACAAAGGAATAGCTTTTTTTGATCTTTTCAATAACAGAGGCTTCCTGCATCATACAGCCGCAGAGCGCGATCTTCATATGGGGATTTTTCCGTTTATAGCCATGAAGCACACCTAATCTCCCATAGACGCGCTGGTTGGCATTGTCACGGACCGTACAGGTATTGTAAATCACAAAGTCTGCATTTTCATCCTCAATACACTGATAGCCTACTTCCTCTAAAATCCCCAGAAGCTTTTCAGAATCTCTGGCGTTCATCTGGCATCCAAAGGTATTGACCGATGCAGTCAACGTCCTGCCCAGCTCTCTGCTCTTTTGAGCAACCACAGTCTTTGCCTTTTTGATAAAATAGTATTGCCGTTCCACTTCATTTACAGGAATTGCTCCATTTATATCAATTTTTTCTAACATAGCTTTTTTTTCAAAGGTATCCAAAATCATCTTGTCTGTCCATTTCCTTCAATCACATATTTATATGTTGTCAGTTCCTTTAATCCCATAGGCCCTCTTGCATGAAGCTTCTGGGTGCTGATTCCGATTTCTCCGCCAAAGCCAAATTCAAAGCCATCTGTAAAACGGGTGGAGGCATTTACATAAACACAGGCAGAATCGATTTCCTGTGAAAATCTTCTGGCATTTTCATCATTTCTGGTAATGATCGCTTCAGAATGATGGGTGCTGTAACGGTTGATGTGGGCAATCGCCTCTTCTATATTATCTACTGTAACTGCTGATAAGATATAGTCCAGATATTCTGTTCCATAATCTGCCTTCGTTGCCGCAACCGCATCTGGTAAAAGCTCACAGACCCTCTGATCTCCTCTTATCTCTACCTCATGAATCTGTTCCAGCTTTTCTTTCAGCACAGGTAAAAACTGTTCTGCGATCTTTTTATGGATCACAAGAGACTCACAGGCATTGCATACTCCAATACGCTGAGTTTTGGCATTGACAGTAATAGCTGCCGCCATTTCCAGATCTGCAGATTCATCAATATAAATGTGGCAGTTTCCTGTGCCTGTTTCAATGATGGGTATGGTACTATTTTCCACAGCCGCACGGATCAGTCCGGCGCTTCCTCTGGGGATCAGTACATCAATATATGCATTGCAGCGCATAAAGGCTGCCGTGGTTTCTCTGTCCGTTGCTTCGATCAACTGGATGGCATCCTCTGTAATATGACAGAGAGCAAGCGAGCTGCGGATCGAGGCGGTAATTGCCATATTAGAATGGATGGCATCACTTCCGCCCTTTAGGATCACCCCATTGCCAGCCTTAAAGCAAAGGGCAAATGCATCTGCTGTTACATTTGGTCTGGATTCATAGATAATGCCAATTACACCTAAGGGCACGGAAACCTTTTTCAGGTTCAGGCCATTGGGACGCTGCCATCGTTCCAATTCACAGCCTACCGGATCAGGAAGCGCGGCAATCTGGCGCAGTCCCTCTGCCATGTCATAAATCCGTTTTTCATCCAGCTTAAGCCGGTCCAGCATGCCTGCATGCATTCCGTTTTCCCTGCCAGCCTGCATATCCTGTGCATTTGCTGCTATTATTTTTTCTGTATCCCGGACTAAGCCCTCTGCCGCTTCCATCAGTGCCTGATTTTTTTCTGCCTCTGTCAGAACCTGTAATTTATATTTGGCAGCAACTGCTTTTTTTCCCATTTCCTCTAATAACTGCATCCTTAACTCCCTCCATTATTTTGCTTTATAAAATCTCCTGCTCTGTTATGATCAGATCCGGACAAATGTCATGGGCTTCAAAAGGAATCCTTTCCTTTATCTGAAAAGCAAATGCCAGCGCCACAGTAGAATAAGAGTCCTTTGTGCAGGAAAGGTATCTGTCGTAATAGCCTTTCCCATAGCCTATGCGGTGGTGCATCCGGTCGAAAACAACACCGGGCATGAGCATAAGAGTCCTGCCTTTACAAGAACCGTCAAAACGCCTCTCCTTTTGCTTCTTTGGCTCTAAAATACCATGAAACCCACTGCTTAGCTCCTCTATGGAAAAGATTTCAAAAAAATCCATGCTGTTCCCTGATACACGGGGACAATACACCCGTTTTTTTAGTGCCAGACTTTGTTTTAAGATCGGAAGGGTTTCCACCTCCCTTTTGTAGTTTACATAACACAAAATCTGTTCAGCCTCCTGAAACAAGGGATGAGAAAGTAACTGCTGCTGGATCCTACCGCTTTTCTCCTGCCATACATGCTCTTCCATGGCTTCACGATATGCAAGGATCTCTTTTCTGAACTGTCTTTTTTCAATGTCCTTTTTTGTTTCGCTTTCCATGTGCTTCTCCAAGATTTGTCACGCTTCCATCTGCATTGACCACATCGATATTGTTCAGCTGTCCCCGCAGGTTTGCCCTTACATTAGCAATATATTCCTCCCGGAGCAGTTTCTGTTCCTTTCTCTCCTGTTCTGTCAGCCCCTCAGCCTGGGATTTGTGATACAGTGCATTGATCCGTGCTATCTTTTCCTCAAATGTCATCCATCTGCTCCTTTACTTATGATAATCTGCCACAAAGGCAGGCAAGTCAAAGCCTTCGTTTTTATTGGCACAGAATATGGTTCCAAGCTGCCGTCCATCAATGATCCTGTGGATGATATGGATGTCCTTGCTGTTGGCAATGACCATATCTGCCCCTGCGCTTGTAGCGATCTTGGCAGCGATCAGCTTGGTATTCATGCCGCCGGTCCCCACATTGCTGCCTGTAGATGCCTTTCCCATCTGCATCAGCTCATCATCCAGCTTTTCTACTACTTCAATAAATTCAGCCTCTTTATTCTGTCGCGGATCATCTGTATACAGTCCGTCAATATCCGAAAGCAGGATCAGCAGATCCGCATCGATCAATGAAGCAACGATCGCAGAAAGGGTATCATTATCTCCAATCTCGATTTCATAAGTAGCAACAGTATCATTTTCGTTTACAATGGGGATCACTCCCATTTTTAAAAGCTCTGAAAAGGTATTGTGTGCATTGTAGCGGTTTAAATCATCTACAATGGTATTTTTGGTCATCAGGATCTGTGCTGTTACCTGATTGTACTCTGCGAAAATCTTCTGATAGGTCATCATCAGCCTTGCCTGTCCGATAGCGGCACATGCCTGCTTTACTGCGATATGATTTTCGCCATGCTCCTTATTGATATCCTTGATATGTACTGCCTTACGTCCTGCTGCGATCGCACCGGAGCTGACAAGAACTACATCCTTTCCCTGATTTTTCAGATCACACAGTTCTCTGATCAGTACCTCCATGCGTACATAATCCAGATCCCCTGTTTCTGGATGCTGCAGGGAAGAGGATCCGATCTTGACCACGATCCTCTTCTTATCCTTTAACAAGGCTCTTACATTTTCCTTCATTTTTCAATCTCCTCAAATGGTCTGTATTTTACGGCGATCGCTTCTGCAATGCGGATCCCGTCCATGGCTGCCGAGGTGATCCCACCAGCATAGCCTGCCCCCTCCCCACAGGGATAGACGCCTTTTATATTACTCTCAAATGTCTCATTACGCAATATCCTTACGGGAGAAGAGGTACGGCTTTCGATTGCCGAAACCAGCACATCATCCTCTCCAAACCCTTTTATCAGCTTGGAAAACTGCTCCATACCGTCTAAAAATGCCTCTGACATCTCTTTTGGTAAAATCCCTGTAATATCAGCAAAGGTATACTGTCCTTTCATACAGGGCTGCAGGGAGTCAGTCTCTGCTTCTTTTCCAGCAGTATTTCCGCCTGATAAAGCTGCTTTAAAGTCTCCCAGTCTCTGAACCGGTATTTTCCCATTTCCAGCCTGATATGCTGCCTGCTCCAGCTGCCTTTGGAATGCGATTCCCGAAAGGGGATGTTCTGAAGGAAAGTCACTTTTTTTAACGGATACGATAATGGCACTATTGGCATTGCTGCCCTTTCTGCCGCTGTAGCTCATTCCGTTAATGGCAAGTCTGCCCTGTTCAGAGGAAGCATTTACCACATAGCCTCCGGGACACATGCAGAAAGAATAAACCCCTCTGCCGTTTTTTGCTTTTGCAGTCACCTTATAGGATGCTGCCTGCAGAGGATCCGGATCTGCTTTGCCATACTGGGACAGGTTGATCGTCCTTTGGGGATGCTCTACCCGAAAGCCGGCAGCAAACTCCTTGGCTTCCATGTGAATGCCGGCATCATACAACATCTGAAACGTATCCCGTGCACTGTGACCAAGTGCAAAAACTGCCGTACTGCAAGGGAGCAGCTCCTTTTCGTTAATGACTAATCCAGTCAATCGCCCGTTCTGAAGCTGGATACCGGTTACCTCTGCTCCAAAACGGACAGTTCCTCCATAGCTTTCAATTTTTTTCCGGATTTCTTTCACAACTCTGACTAATACATCAGTACCGATATGGGGCTTATTGTCATACAGGATAGAAGGATCAGCACCTGCATCTACAAACAGTCTCAGTACCTCCTGATTCCTGCCGCTGCTGTCCTTTACTAATGTGTTTAATTTTCCATCGGAAAAAGTACCAGCACCGCCTTCTCCGAACTGAACATTGGACTTAGGATCTAAAATGCCTTCCTTCCAAAATGTTTCCACATCCTTTATCCGCTGATCCACATCCATGCCGCGTTCCAGTAAAATGGGACGATAGCCATGCATAGCAAGCATCAGACCGCAGAAAAGCCCGGCAGGGCCTGTCCCTACGATCACAGGTGCTGCCAGAAGAGGCTGTGTTCCCGTTTTGGGAAACTGATATTCTGTTTTTTCTACCAATAGCACCTTCTTAGGATCTGCCCGCCTGAAAACCTTCTTTTCCTGACTGACCTGACAGTCCACAAGATAGCTGTAATACAGCTCTGGCTTTTTTCTCGCATCTATGGAACGTTTTTTGATCTGGTACTGTAAAAAGTCCCCTGGCTTTAAATGCAGCTCTCTTCGGATCTTTTTCTCCAGTTCTTCTTCATGATGGTTTATTTTTAATTTCAGCTGTTGAATTCTGATCATTCTGCTTTCCTGATTTTCCTGTTATTTCACTCTGCGTTTATCTGCTGGCGGCATTTCCTGCAATATTTCCGCTGCTCCATGCCCATTGCAGATTATAACCGCCGCATCTGCCGTCTACATCTAACAGCTCGCCTGTCAGATAAAGTCCCTTTTGCTTTTTGGCTTCCAACTGATCTGTGACCTCTGTTAAAAGGATGCCTCCTGCACATACCTGCGCCTGCTGGAAAGGATTTGCGGCTGTTACTGTAATGGGAAGCTGCTTGAATAAGCCTGCAGCCCACAGCAGCTTTTTGATTGGCAGCTCATTGATTTTCGTTTTCGCCGAAATTCCGGCTTCCTTTATAACAACAGCAATGATTTTTTTATGTACTGTTCCGGTAAAAAATTGTTCTGCGGCTTCTTCTCCCAGCAATTTTTTCCGTTCTAATATCATGCTTTCCCATTGCTCATTGGATATCTTTGGAAGGAAATCCAGCCTGCCGGATAACTGTTTTTGCGTTGTTAAGGCTTTTGCGGCATATCTGCTCAGCTGGAACACCGGAATACCGGAAATCCCATAGTCTGTCAGCTGCAGCTCGCCAGCCTCCTGATAGATGCTTTTATCGATCTGCAATGACACCTTAGCATGAACCCGGACTCCTGATAGTGCTTTAAAAAAGCTTTCTTTACAGCGCAGCTGCACCAAAGCCGGCAAAAAAGGAGTTTTCTTTAATCCCAGGGAAGCTGCCAGCTTCATGCCATTTTCATCAGCTGGATTTTTTAAGCCTGCCCGGCTGCCGCATGCAAGGATCATTCTATCAAATTCATATATAAAATGTCCATCCTCTTTTTGTGTATGTACCAGAAAGACTTTTCCCTGCTTTTCTAACCTTACCGCCTGACATTCTGTGCAGATGTCCACACCATATCGCTCCAGACCATACCGCAGCACATCCAGTACCACTGCCGCCTGCTCACATTCCGGATAGAGATAACCGTTTTTTTCTTTCGTCATCAGCCCTAATTGCTGAAAAAACTCCAGCGTATCTGAAACCGTGAACTGGCTTAAGATAGACGAAAGCCTTTCTGGATTTTCACTGCGATAATATTCATAAGAAAAATCCAGATTGGAAAGATTGCATTTCCCATTTCCGGTAGCCAGTAGCTTCTTTCCGATCCGCTCATTTTTTTCTAATATCGTAACTCGGGCTCCATTCTTAGCCGCGGCAATGGCGGCTGCCATTCCTGACGCACCGCCTCCGATAATTCCGATTCTCATATTTCTGACCTTTCTTTTTATTAAAGGGTATTATACCAAAGGACTGTCACCCTAGCTGGAATAAGACTCCAGAAAGTGATACAGGCTGCTTTCCCCACTGATCAGCTTTTTCTGAATGATCTCCTCCTGCAGGGAAACGGGAAGTTCCTCCATGTTGATATCAGTATATAAATAAATGCTCTGCATATCCTCTGTGTATACCGTAATATAGTGATCCTCTGCTACCAGATAAAAAATCTTTTCCGGCTCTTCTTCTTTTCTTTCATAATTTTTCCGTATCAGTACCCGGTTGGGTGCAAAGGACAATACTTCAACAGAAACAAGTCCCCGTTTCTGTTCCTCAAGGGGAGGGCACATTTCATAGGAGCACATAGCATCCACAAAGGAAGCTCTGTCCATTCCCATATATTTGCCGGGGATTTCTTCCTCATGGGCAGCTACCGTATCTGTATTTTTATTATATTCCTCTACGATAAAAGCAGTATCACAGGTAATGACCGCTTCCGGCTGCTGAGTTACCTGCAGATTTTCTGTCTGCTCTGTCCTGCTCTTATCATCCTCTAACGTATAAGGCTGCATCCGTGACTCTGCATTTTTGTTGGGATAAAAACGCTCCTGATAAGACCAACTGGCATAAATCCCCACTGCAAAGCCCAATATTCCTATGATGAAAAATAAGCTGACTCTACCGATAAATTTCATAGCGTACTCCTTTTATCATAGTATCAGCTTAAATTTTGTTTTTATTCATCTCTGCTTTCTATAAAAGCCGGACAGCCCTTGCAATAGCAGCAATCCCTTTTCCGCCGGGGATCAGATTAAGCTCTCTTTCTGTCACTCCATGTAACAGAAGCAGCAGTAAAAAATAGATAAAAAGTCCTAATACCAAAAGCAGTATGGTCAAGCCGACAGCCAAAATAGTACCTGTAAGCGCCTTTACCAGCAAAAACAAAACAACACCCATGACCCCTGCCGCAATAACAGAAGGAATATTGCCCTTTAAAAAGCCATATCTGAGCCTGCACTGTTTTTGCACCACAATACCCAAAAACAGCATCAGACTAAAAGCGTATATCAGATCTGCATATAAAACACCAAAAATATCCAGATGAAGGATTTCCAGCATTACATATAAAATACCAGCCTGAAGAGCAAATGCCGCCATTCCGCAAAGCATCAGAAAACCGCTTTTTCGCATTCCCCAAAGCACCTCTGCCAGAAGATAAGCTGCCGAGTAAAAGATGGCTGTCACAAATCCGGTCAAAAGCAGATTGCAGCCCCTTTCTATGTCCTGTCCTTTAAAAAAAGCACCTAACATTGGCTCTGCCAGCACGCCGATCATAACGGCAAGTGGAATGACTGTTGTCATGACAGCCTTTAATACAGTCTGAAGCTGCTCCCTCATATGCTGATAGTCTCCTCTTTTATAAAAGGAATGGATCTTATCCCTAAGGGAAGCACTCATAGCTATTGCAAGAATCAAGGGAAGGGCTGAAATGATCTTATATTTTCCAAAGTAGTCCCCCCACTGCTGGGAAATAACTGCTGTGCTCAGACCATCCTTCATACACTGACGAAACAGAAGCTGCTGAACCAGAAAATATCCCCGCATAAAAATACCATAAACGACCATTGGAAACAGGCATACTACAAATATGTGGACAGACAATGCCATGCTTTCCCTTCCTTTTCCAGAATCCTTTCCATTTTTTCTTTTATAGTAGGAGTGGGTAAGTAAGTACAGCACCAGTAAAAAAATAAGCGAAACCAAGTTCCCGATGCAGATGCCTGCTGCAAAGCCGGCTACCGCAAAGGAACGCTGAAAGGCGGTATTCTGCAGCAGTGCACCTACCTTAAAGCCATACTCCGACAAAAGCCCTGCCAGAAAAAGACCTGCTGCAAGTGTACAAAGCTGCTCGATCAGGATGGAAAGCACCACCGGAAATCCGGCGCTGTTTCCGATAAAAAATCCGCGCAGAATGCTGTTCCATGCTGATAAAAGGATCGTTGCTGATAAGATCTGAAGAGCAAGCTCTGCTACAGGCTCCAGCATGATCTCCCTCATCAGATACCCACTTCCAAAAAACAATAGGCCTCCCAGCACGCCTCCTGTAATGGTGGCATAGAGAAAAGCGGTTTTCAGTATTTTCCCTGCATTTTTATATTGTCCCTGTTTCAGCCTGGGCTTCAGCAGGTATGAAACTGCATAAGGAACTGCATAAGAAGTAAGCAGCCATGCAAGCGTATAAATCTCATAGGCAGCTGAATACATGCTGTTTCCTTCATTTCCCCATATTGCAGTTAAGGGAATCTGTCGAAACAGGGTACATAAATTTGCGATCAGAAGTGTGATCGACAAAATTCCTCCCTGTATGATCAGATTCGCTGATTTCCTGTTTTTCCTGTATCCCATATTCTTATCCTGTCATCGTAGCGTTTGTTTTTATCTTTTGTTTCTTGTTATACCGAGTTTTTGCAGCACTGCCTCCTGCTTGTCTTCCATTACCACAGCCTCGTCTGCCTCCATATGATCATATCCGCATAAATGAAGCATGCTGTGGGCGATCAAAAAGGCAAATTCTCTTTCCAGACAATGCCCATAGCATTCTGCCTGTTCATATACCTTGTCCACAGAAACAATGATATCTCCCAACAGAAGTTCATCGCTTTCCGGGTCAAAATAATCTGCCATATGCTCTTCCAGCATAGAAAAATCAGCCGGTGTCTCAAAATCCAGATTTGGAAAAGAAAGCACGTCTGTAGGTGCATCGATCTGACGATGCTCACGGTTGTATTGACGGATTCCCTGATCGTCCGTAAGCAGTACATTTACCTGTGCCTCATAGGGGCAGCCCTCACTGTCAAGGACCTCTCCCATTACCTTTTCCACGATCTCATCTATAGAAAAGGGCAATTCCTTCTCCGTTTCATTTTCAACGTAAAAAGTCATAATATAATTTCTCCTTAATGAAGATCTGTTTCATTACCAAAAGCTCCTGCAGGGTAATGCTGCTGTTGTTTAAAATACCGCTTTCCTGTTTCTTCTTAAAGATCACTTCTACTAACTGCTGATAATCCGGCTTTCCCTTGGGCTCCTTGGAAAAGAGAAAGAGCACCGAGGATACCACTGCGTCAGAAAACATAACGATGGTGCTTTCCTTAGATACAAACCTGCGCTCTGCACATTCTAAAAGCATCTCCCCAATGTCAGGTGGAAATTCATTTTCTTCGCAGATCCTTTTTATGATCGCAATCTCACTTTCTTCATCCTGATATTTTTCACGATAAATTTTCCCAATGCGGTGATAATATGCCCCCGCCTTTGCCAGTGCCACATCTGCATGGATGCTTGCCGCGATCCGCTCACTGAAATACGCTGTATGCAGAGCAAGGAAATAATCCTCTCTTGCTTCCTTTTTCATTTCTGCCATCAGTCCAAATTCAGGATCATTGATTTCCTGATAACGGTTTCTGTATTTATGAATGATCGCATAGCTGAAATACTTCAGAACACAGACTAACAAAAGTCCTGTCAGCAGCAGATTCATTACCGGCAGCACGAACATTTCCCAGCTCAGCCTTTCATTGATAAAAAGCACAATAGAGGCGGTCTCTGCCACAAACAGATACAGTAGAGAAATCAGTGTGGGAATGCCTACCTTATATGCCTCATCCAGATATCTGAACAATAATATCGCTGCTGCGCCGCTTAAAAAATACAGAAAAAATACATTGGCAGACGCTTCAGCCAAAAATACTGCAAGCATCACCACGATTCCGTAAGAAAATATTCCGATAAAAGCATTACTGAAAAAAGAAAGTGCTACTGCCAGAGCCATAACAGGCCATACCGGAAAGGGAAACAAGGGCAGTATACAGGCAAATACAACACCGCCTAAAAAGAAAGCCGTAAAGCGGTTTATATGCAGCTTATTGTCATATTCCAGTGTGTTTTCCAGTCCGCAGTGAAACCACGCATATACAAGAGTCAGTGTACCGGTCATGACGATAACGATATTACGGATCTGTTCGTTGGCAGGCCGTTTATACAAATATCCTGCACCTGCCGCCAGCAATCCCGGAATCAGAACAAGCAGGATGCCTGCCAGTATATTTTTCCATTTCGTCTGTTTCATATTAGCTTCCTATTTTTTCCGGTTTCCATAGCCGCTTTTTTTAGAGCCGCCTTTTCTGGTCCCGTTTTCTTTTGCTTCATAAGTTTCGTAGGCTTTTACGATCTTCTGTACAAGGGGATGACGGACGACATCCTTGCTGGTCAGCTCACAAAAAGCTATATCCTCCACCTTGCCCAGAACCCGGATCGCCACATCCAGACCAGAGGAAACCCCTGGGGAAAGATCCTTCTGGGAAGCATCGCCGGTTACTACCACCTTAGAACCAAAGCCAATACGCGTAAGAAACATTTTCATCTGGGCAGGTGTTGTATTCTGGGCTTCATCCAGAATAATATACGCATTGTCTAAAGTCCTTCCTCTCATATAGGCAAGAGGTGCTACCTCGATCAGTCCCTTTTCCATGTTTTTGGCAAAGCTCTCCGCTCCCATGATCTGATAGAGAGCATCATACAGGGGACGCAGATAAGGGTCTACCTTGCTTTGCAGATCTCCTGGCAAAAAGCCCAGCTTTTCTCCTGCTTCGATCGCCGGTCTTGTCAGAATGATACGGCTTACCTCATCATTTTTAAAGGCTGTGATCGCCATCGCCATTGCCAGATAAGTCTTACCTGTTCCGGCAGGTCCAAGACCAAAGGTGATCATATGTGACCGGATCGCATCCACATACTGTTTTTGCCCTAAGGTTTTAGGCTTAACAGGCTTTCCTGCCACTGTATGGCAGACCAGCTCCTGGTCCATTTCCACAAGAGCGTCCTCACGCTGCTCATAGCTCATTTCCAAGGTATAATCTACGTTTTGTTCCTGAATGGTATTTCCTCTTTCAGACAGAGCAATCAGATTTTTCAGCACAGCTCTTGCCTGATTTACCTGCTCCTCTCTTCCTGAAATCTTAATCCCCTCATCTCTGTTTACGATGGTAACCTGCAATTCTTTTTCTATCTTCTTCATGTAAGTGTCATATTCGCCAAACACATTTCTCATGTGCTCTACCGGAACGGACATCTTTACCGTAAAATCATCCATGCTTATTGCTCCTTCACAGCCTCTGTTCCATCTGCTGCAGGCAGAGCTTTTGTCTGTGTTGCAACCGAGATTCCTGTTTTCTCTACTACAACAAAATCAGCCTGCAATTCATATTGTCTGGAATTCCTTTTTATTTTAACATTTTTTTGGAGAATTTGTACCCCTTTTTCCTCTAAAGTTTGAATAATACGCTCCAATTTCTTCTGACACAGATTTTTTGCCTGTTTTTCTGTATATGTCTGCTCCATCAGCACATATTCCCGATAGCAAAAACTGCCAAAGCTCACTGGCAGATAAAAATCCTTTAAAAGCTCCAGACGTTTTTCACTTACAATACAGTCACTTTTTTGAAATTCCTTTAAAGGCATGGGAAAACATATTTCTTTTCCCCAGATTCTGATATAAGGGATCTTTTGTGTGTTTCCGGTATAGCTTTTGCATTGATAGGTCACTGGCAGCTTTTCCTTGTACTGATAGGTATACTCAAGGTAAATATCTGCATCTGCCCGGCACATCAGATACTCTCTGACAGCCTGATCCTCTCCATAAACCGGGACTGCGCCGCTGACAAGCACCTCTCCTGCTTCTACCTCATCATTGATCTTCACCTGCGGCACGCCGCTTCTGGTTATCATGCTGACAATTTTTCCATTTTTATCAGCCAGCAGGTCCATTCCATCAGAGACAGGCTCTTCTATTACAGGCAGCTGCCTTTCATTTTCCTTGATCTGGATGCACAGTCTGGTACCCTCCAGCCTGGCTGAAGTCCAGATAATGCAGTCAAACTGTTTTCTCAGGGTCTTTTCCAGCTCTTCAATATCCAGTATTTTTTTCTGGCAGCCGCACACGATGCCATTTTCCTCCAGAAAGTCTGTCAAAACATCGGTAGTAAGCCTTTGGTTGCCTGTGATCTCGATCGTCCAGACAAAATTTGACATCCACTGTAAAAAGATCAGACAGCCCAAAAGGCCCAGAATGAAAATGCTTCTTTTTTTCATACGTGGAACAAAAAAGGGCAGTCCATTTTTTTCTTCAATGGATACCCTTGTTCCTGTCTTTTTTGTGATTTTCTTTAAATGCCAGAAGCCTGCAATGCTGATGCACATGGTATAGTATGTACCATGATTTCTGATGTCCCACAGCAGAAGATCATGATTGCTGCACAGATTCATAAAGCGTTCCGGCGAATATCCCCATACCTTGATCCTTACATACCCTCGCAGGAAATGAATGAGCTTTTCCATGGTATTTTCCCCCATTTATTCATATCTGACTGATTCAATGCAGCCGCTGATCTTCATATCCTCATTGGTATAATAATCAATGGACAGTCTTTTCCCGGAAATACAGATCTGACAGGTTTTTCCCTGCAGAAGGATAAACGTCTCACAATATTCAATAATTCCCTTGTAATTTTCTATCCAGGCTTCATGGTTCCCTGTTAAAGTGACAATAGAAGCTCCCAAAAGTAAATCCTTTGGAAGCTTCAGAGAATCCACAACCTGTTCTTTTTTTGATATGGCATCATAACTGATATTTTTATTTTTTCTCATACAGCAGTATATGAAGCTGTCATATCAGGTATGCCACTTAATCATCTTCATTTTCCGGCAGATGAGGATTATATCTGGAAGTACCGATAAAACGATCCTCTGCCACATTTCCGTTCAGGGAAATTTCTAGATAAGTATTTGCCGAAAGGCTTCCCGTTCTGACCGCATGCAGACGGTAACCAACTCCTGCTGTCTGCAGGTCATTGGTATACACATTTATGGTAACTGTTTTCCCTTCCACATATCCTTCAAGCAGCACCGGGAACGGATAATCGTTCCGCAGGCGAAGATCCTTTGAACCACTGGAGATCGCTGCATCCATTCCTAATGGCAGGTAGCTGACAGGCATACTATGGGCATGTCTTTCTAAAACAGTAAGTCCGCTGTTCATGGCAGCATTGTAGATCGTAGAAGAAGCCTGACAGATACCGCCGCCAAGTGCCTGTATTGTTTTTCCGTTTTCATAAGCACCTGCTTCCCGATAGCCATTGGCCCTGGTTCTTGGAGTAAACACCGTACTCATGGATGCCTCCTGCCCCGGATACAGCACCAGCTGATTGACCTTGGAAACAGCCGTTGTTATATTTTGGATCCGATTGGAGGAACTGCCTTTGAGACTGGTAGTACAGCTTCCTTCCAGAGAATATCTGTTTTTTATGATTTCCTCCGGAACTTCCTGATATACCTTATCAAAGCAGGTATCTGGCAGCGTTATTTTTTTATCTGCCCCATCCTTACTGGCAATGGTCTCCAGAAGCCTCTGATAGATCTGCGCCTTTCCTGTTTCATTTACCTGATAAGCATATGTTCCAGGATATGTCTGAAAGGTCTGGCTTGCTTCATCATAATAATAAAATGCATCACCTGCCGGAGCTGCCATCAAAGCAGTATTGATCTCCTGCACAAACAGATCCAGCATGGAAGTATCCGGTATATGACAGATTCTGGTACCGTCTGCCTGATCCAGCACCACCACTGCCACATTGGCAAAATCTGCCATTGTTTTTTCAAAGGAGTTATTCTGCGCAGTAACAACCAGCTTCTGATCCAGAGAAGCTGCCTTTATTTCTGCTACCATTGCTGCGTATTGTGCCTCCTCAGCCAAAGCCGTAAGCCCCATGCTGCCTGTTAAGAGCAAGGCTGTCAAAGCAGCCGCTACCCATGTCTGAGCTCCTTTTCTGAGCCAACTGCAGCGTAAACCTGTTTTCATTGTATTAATCTCCCTCAGATTACCTATTTGTGATAGGGCTCTCCCTTTACGATACGATATCCCCGATAAATCTGCTCCAGCAAAATCACCCGCATCAGCTGATGGGGAAATGTCATATCTGAAAAGCTGACAGCCATATCTGCCCTATTTTTTACTTTTTCATGAAGTCCTAAAGAACCGCCGATTACAAATACCAGATGGCTTTTTCCTGAAATTCCCAGCTGTTCTATCTTTTTCCCAAAGGCTACAGAATCAAACCTTTTTCCGCCAATGTCTAAGATGATCACATAAGAATCTTCGGTAAGTCTGCTTAAGATCCTGTCGGCTTCTTTTTCCTTAATAGCATCCTCCACGGCAGCAGAAGCTCCATCCGGTGTTTTCTCGTCTGCCACCTCACAGATTTCTAACTTACAGTAGCGGCCAAGTCTTTTTTCATACTCTGCAACTGCTTCCCTGAAAAAGCTTTCCTTTATCTTACCTACCCCGATTATGGTAATTTTCATAAGGTATCATTCTCCAAAGATCTCCGGATAAAATTCATCGATCAGCTGATCCAAAAAGCCCTCTTCTATATTTATGAATTTTTGTCCAATCTCATTCCTGATATATGCAGTTCTCTTAAAATATTTTTCTTCTTCGGTCTGTTCTTCCTCAGAAAGCTCTGCATCAATGCTATCTGCCTCCAGATTATTCCTGCACCAGTTTAAGATCTCTTCCTTCAGATTGCTTTCAGAGAGTGCTTCTTTTTTATATGCCTTTGCTGACTTCATGGAGCTTCCACCCACGATAATAAAAATGAGAAACATCGCTCCTAACACGCCATAGGTAATAAATGATATGCCTGCAAAATGAAAAGGCAGAACATCAAAGACCATCAGCAGGATCAGGATCAGTCCAACCGTTCCAACTCCCAGCAGTGTATATCCGGAATCCTTAAATTCCGCCGCCTTCTGCGCACTATCCTTATAGACACCCTTTGCTGTTACCTGCTTTACAGCAGCTGCCTCCCCTCTTTCATCAGGTTCTTCACAGTCAGCATGCTCTTCCCGATTTTGCTTTTCCAGCAGTGCCTTTGCGCGAGCGATCTGTTCCTCTGTCAGGAAAGAATCCTCCTCTTTAGGAAGTTCATCCACAAGCTCAGTTCCACAATCAGCACATTTTGTGATTCCCTCTACATACTCATTTCTGCATTTTGGACACCAAGGCATTTTTACCCCTCCAATACATAGTCTCTATCGAATCATTTTTTGCTCAGATATTCATCAATGCCCTTTGCACCTGCTTTTCCTGCCCCCATTGCAAGAATTACTGTTGCTGCTCCGGTAACGGCATCGCCGCCTGCATAAACGCCTTCTTTTGTTGTTTTGCCAAATTCTTCATCTGCTACGATACATTTCCACTTATTTACCTCCAGACCTTCTGTGGTAGAAGAGATCAGCGGATTGGGAGAAGTACCAAGAGACATGATGACCGTATCAACATCAATGACAAACTCAGAGCCTTCTACTGTTACCGGTCTTCTTCTTCCGGATTCATCCGGCTCGCCAAGCGCCATCTTCACACATTTGATGCCGTTTACCCAGCCGCTTTCATCGGACAGGATCTCTACCGGATTGGTCAGAAGGTCAAAGATAATGCCCTCTTCTTTTGCATGATGCACTTCCTCTACTCTTGCAGGAAGCTCTTCTTCACTTCTGCGGTATACGATATGAACCTCTGCACCAAGGCGAAGAGCTGTTCTTGCTGCATCCATTGCAACGTTTCCACCGCCAACGACAGCCACCTTGTGACCGCGCATGATCGGTGTTCTGGAATCCTCTTTAAATGCCTTCATCAGATTGCTTCTTGTCAGATATTCATTGGCAGAAAATACACCGTTTGCCTGCTCGCCGGGAATACCCATGAATTTTGGAAGTCCTGCGCCTGATCCGATAAAGACTGCATCAAAGCCTTCTTCCTCCATCAGCTCATCAATGGTTGTAGATTTACCAATGACAACATCGGTTTCAATTTTTACGCCAAGTGCCTTTACATTTTCGATCTCCTTGCGCACAACCTTTTCCTTGGGAAGACGGAATTCAGGGATACCATAAACAAGTACACCGCCTGCTTCATGAAGTGCCTCAAAGATCGTAACATCATATCCCAGCTTTGCCAGATCCCCTGCGCAGGTAAGACCTGCAGGACCAGAACCGATGACAGCTACCTTTTTACCCTTTTTCTCCTTTGCGCCCTCTGGCTTGATGCCGTTTTCACTTGCCCAGTCTGCCACAAAACGCTCCAGCTTGCCAATGGAAATCGGCTCTCCCTTAATGCCGCGGATACATTTTCCTTCACACTGGCTTTCCTGAGGACATACACGTCCGCATACAGCCGGAAGTGCACTGGACTGGCTGATGATCTGATAAGCCTCGTCCATCTTTCCGTCCTTTACTTTCTCAATAAAGCCCGGAATATTGATCGCTACCGGACATCCCTTGATACACTGTGCATTCTTGCAGTTGATGCATCTGGATGCCTCTTCCATAGCTTCTTCCCTGTTATAGCCAAGACATACCTCTTCAAAATTCTTTGCGCGCACCTTAGGCTCCTGCTCGCGTACCGGTACTTTCTTTAATACGTCCATTATTTGTCACCTCCGCAGTGTCCACATCCGCCGTGATGTGTATCACCTTCCTGTAATTTTAAAAGAGCTCTTCCTTCTGCTGTCTTATACATCTGCTGACGTTTCATTGCCTGATCAAAGTCTACCTTGTGTCCGTCAAATTCCGGTCCGTCCACGCAGGCAAACTTCACTTCTCCGCCAACTGTTACACGGCATGCACCACACATACCTGTTCCGTCTACCATGATCGGATTTAAGCTGACGATGGTAGGGATATTTAACTGCTCTGTCATTTTGCATACAAATTTCATCATGATCATCGGACCGATGGCGATGCATACGTCATAGGACTTGCCTTCTTTTTCCACCAGATCCTGAATGGTCTGTGTGACCATACCGCTTCTGCCATAGGAGCCATCGTCAGTTGTTACATACAGATTACCTGCTACTGCTTCCATTTCCTTTTCCAGAATAAGCAGATCCTTTGTTTTTGCACCTACGATCACGTCAGCTGCTACTCCGTTTTCGTGCAGCCATTTTACTTGAGGATATACCGGAGCTGTACCCACACCGCCGGCAACAAACAGGATCTTTTTATTTTTCAGTTCTTCCTTTTCTTCTCCTACAAGCTCAGAAGCACAGCCTAAAGGCCCTACAAAATCACAGAAAGCATCTCCTGCCTTTAACGCAGACATCCTTTTGGTTTCTGCGCCCACACCCTGAAATACGATGGTCACAGTGCCTGCTTCTCTGTCGTAATCGCAAATGGTAAGAGGAATCCTTTCTCCCTCCTTGTCCATTCTGACAATAACAAACTGCCCCGGATAACAGGACTTAGCAACTCTTTTTGCTTCTACCACCATAGAATAGATATTCTCTGTCAATTCTCTGGCTTCCAAAATCTGAAACATAATATTCTCCTCCATTTTTTCCAATGCATACACTTAATGATAAGATATCTCATCATAAAAAACAATCATAAAGTTATTTCCAGTTACATTTTTCGCCATATTTTAAAGAGAAATTACAGAATAATGCCCGTCTTCTCCTACTGCCGCCTTGTACAGACCGCCGTTTTCCGTATCAACGCAGTACAAATTTCCTGTGCGGGTATCCACTCCCGCAGGATCTCTGTAATACTCAACCATCAGATAATAGTATCTTTGATTGATGGCGATCGCACTGCTGCATATATAAAGGTTTCTCCCGCCTTTTCCGGGAACAGCGCAATCCGTATCAAGAAGCAGACCCTCATCCATCAGTCCCACGATCAGCAGATTTACAGCAGTTGGCATATCCAGCACCGACTGAAATACAAAAGTATATTCCCCCTTTACGATCTCACTGGCAGCACCATCTTCATTATAGGAGATAAACTGGTATGTACTGTACCCAAAAGGCAGTGCGATGGGATTGTTGTAAGGAATACTGTCCTTGGTAGGAGTACTGCCGTCAACTGTATAATAAACCTGTTCTCCCTTCGGAACTGTGACGACAAGCATCTGCGGCGAGGTATAATCGCCTGATCTTAAATTGATTTCCGGCTCATGTGCCTTGGGCAGATGGATCTGATAGATCTGTACCACCGTTTCACTTTTTATTCCATATTCATTCACAAAAAATGCCCTGACGGTATGGATCCCATCCCCAAGATAGACAGGATTGGCATAAACCAGACTATTTTCTGTAGGCTCATCTCCGTCCAGTGTATAGTAAATCCTGCCTGCAGTGTTAGCAGTCAGCTTTAAGGGGATGATCTCCTCGTAGGTCCCCTGGGTATGACTGAACTGAGGCGGATTTGCAATATATTTTGCAAAAGCATTGGTGATCTTAGAAGAATTGCTTGCACGGATCAGCTCGTTGATCGCTGCATAATCCTTTTCTTTTTCATAAATACCAATGATCCCCCGATAAGCCTCCTCATTTTCACCATCCAGCGCAATGATATCCTGATAGGTGGTCATGGCATTTTTGATCTCTCCATTCTGGACATAATACCCTCCCAGAAGATTTCTGGTTTCCATATCAGAGCCATCCATCTCCACCGCTCTGAGCGTATACTCAATGGCTTTTCCATAGTTCTTCCTGGAAGCCGCTTTTTCTGCCTTTTCAAGCTGGTTCTCCACTGTATTGATATGGTTATAAACCAGAATAAAAGCTATCAGAAGTACAATGGTACACACGGCGGCTAACGTACTGTAAAAGCGCACCAGCTTATGCTGTTTTTCTTCCTGTTCGAGCTGTTCTTCCTTTTTCTTATCCTCCTGATCCTGATACAGATGATTTGCCACATCCTCAGAAGCATCATTTAAAGCATCATTTATGGTCTTTTCTATCTCAGGCTCAAAGTCCGGGACAATCTGTACCTCATATCCACATCTGGAACAATACAGCTTGCCCTCCTCCAGCTCATGTCCGCAGCCTAAACACTTCATACTATCTATGTAACCTTTCTTTTGGCACTATCCCTGCAGGCTGACACTTTCCAGACAATTATGCATCAGCATGGCGATCGTCATAGGCCCTACACCACCGGGCACAGGGGTAATGGCACTGCAGATATCCTTCACATCTTCAAAATCCACATCTCCGCAGAGCTTATTGTTTTCATTTCTGTGTATACCTACATCAATTACAACTGCACCCTCTTTTACATATTCCTTCGTGATAAATCCCGGTTTTCCCATTGCCACCACAAGAATATCTGCCCGTTTGCAGATCTCCTTGAGATTTTCCGTTTTGGAATGTGCTACTGTTACAGTTCCGTTTTCTCTGAGCAGCAAAAGCGCCATTGGTTTTCCTACGATATTGCTTCTGCCGATCACCACACATTCTTTGCCCTTTATCTCAATATGGGAACGCTTCAAAAGCTGGATAATGCCTGCTGGTGTGCAGGAAACAAAACCGGGACGTCCGATACAGAGCGCACCTACATTCTGAGGATGAAATCCATCTACGTCCTTTAGGGGAGAGATAGCCCCAATCACCTGATCCTCATCAATATGTTTCGGAAGAGGCAGCTGTACTAAGATACCGTTACATTCCTCCATGGCATTCAGCTTTTTGATCAGAGTAAGCAGCTCCTCCTGGGTTGTCTCCTCTGGCAGCTCATACGCCAGCGATCTGATACCAACATATTCGCAGGCCTTCTTTTTATTGTTGACATACACACTGGAAGCCGGATCAGCCCCTACCTGAATGACTGCCAGTGCAATTTCCTTTCCTTCCTGCTTTAAAGCAGCTACCTTATCTCTGACCTCATCCTTGATCTGGGCAGAAATCGCTTTTCCATCAATGATTACCGGCATATTTCTTTCCTCCTTTTGAAATGCTCCTGTTATCCGTTTCTTTACATCAGACCTGTTATCTTTCCCTCTTCATCTACATCAATCTGATAAGCCATAGGCTGTTTGGGAAGTCCCGGCATGGTCATAACTGTTCCTGTCAAAACCACGATAAAGCCAGCACCGGCAGATACATACGCTTCGCGGACTGTCATGGTAAAGTTCTCTGGCTTTCCAAGCAGAGCTGGATCGTCCGAAAGAGAGTACTGGGTTTTTGCCATGCAGACTGGCAGCTTTCCAAATCCAAACTCTTCTAATCTTGCGATCTGTCTGCCTGCATTTCCTACATAAGAAACTCCTGCTGCGCCGTAGATCTCTTTCGCCACAGTCTCGATCTTTTCTTTTATGGAAAGCTCATCAGGATACAGCACCTTAAAGTGGCTTTCTTTATTTTCCAGGGTCTGAAGTACCTTTTTGGCTAACGCAATGCCGCCTTCTCCACCCTTTTCCCACACCTGGGATATTTCAAAGTCACAGCCTCTTTCTTCACAAAAATGCTTTACAAAGGTAATTTCTGCTTCTGTATCAGTTACAAAGGAATTTAAGGTAACTACTACAGGCACCTGATATTTCTGAAGATTCTCAATATGTTTTTCCAGATTGACAATTCCCTTTTTCAGTGCATCCAGATTTTCTTTTCCCAGATCCGCCTTTGCTACCCCACCATTGTATTTCAAGGCGCGGACTGTGGCAACCAGCACAACAGCATCTGGTTTTAAGTCAGCCATCCGGCATTTGATATCAAAGAATTTTTCTGCACCAAGATCCGCACCAAAGCCTGCCTCTGTGATAACATAATCAGCCAGCTTTAATGCTGCCTTTGTAGCACGGACAGAATTACAGCCATGGGCAATATTGGCAAAAGGGCCTCCATGCACCAGTGCCGGTGTATGCTCCAGTGTCTGGATCAGATTGGGCTTCAGGGCATCCTTTAAAAGGGCTGCCATTGAGCCTACAGCCTGCAGCTGTCCTGCCGTCACAGGCTCTCCTGCAAAATTATAGGCAACCACCATCCGGGAAAGTCTTTCCTTTAAATCCTTCATATCATCTGCCAGACACAAAACTGCCATGATTTCTGAAGCAACTGTGATCACAAAATGATCCTCTCTGACCATTCCGTCCATTTTATTGCCAAGACCTACTACCACATTACGCAGTACCCTGTCATTCATGTCCAGACATCTTTTCCACACGACCTGCCTTGGATCGATCCCCAAAGCATTTCCATGCTGGATATGATTATCAAGGATCGCCGCCAAAAGATTATTGGCAGAGGTGATCGCATGAAAATCGCCTGTAAAATGCAAATTCAGATCCTCCATTGGAACAACCTGCGCATAGCCGCCTCCGGCTGCTCCTCCTTTTATGCCAAAGCAAGGGCCAAGGGAGGGTTCTCTTAACGCGATCACTGCTTTTTTCCCAAGTCTGCCAAAGGCCTGTCCTAATCCTACACTGGTGGTTGTTTTGCCTTCTCCTGCCGGAGTGGGATTAATGGCTGTTACGAGAATCAGTTTTCCGTCCGGGCGGTCCTTTATCCTATCTAAAACTTCCTCCGACAGCTTTGCTTTATATTTTCCATAAAGCTCCAGTTCATCCGGAGCAATGGACAGCTTCTCAGCGATTTGAACAACCGGCTCCATAACGGCTTCCTGTGCGATCTGAATGTCAGTTTTCATAAATCCTCCTTGTGCTTTTCTATCATTTGTCTGTTTTATACATAATCTTCAATATACTGTTCAAATTCTTCCATACTCATTAATATCTTTCTTGGCTTTGTACCTTCCTCTTCGCCTACTACACCAGCCTCATAGAGCTGATCCATTATTCTGGCGGCACGATTGAAGCCTATTTTAAAGGCACGCTGTAAAAGACCGATAGATGCCTTGTCCTTATCAATGATAAAACGTCCTGCTTCTACAAAATAGTCATCCCGTTCTGTCTTGCTGCCGCCGGCTGGATTTTCCGCGGAAGCACTTCCCATATTCTGGATCTTTTCCTCAACGTCCTCACTGTATCCATTACCGATTGCCTGATTTTTCAAAAAGTCGACTACATCGCCCACTTCCTTGTCGGAGACAAAAGCACCCTGCATACGCACCGGCTTGGGATATCCCTGAGGATAAAACAGCATGTCTCCCTTTCCAAGCAGCTTTTCCGCCCCATTCATATCCAGGATCGTACGGGAATCCACTCCGCTGGATACCGCGAAGGCAACGCGGCTGGGCATATTAGCCTTGATCAGACCAGTAATAACATCTACACTGGGTCTCTGGGTTGCAATGATCAGATGAATACCGCAGGCTCTGGCAAGCTGTGCCAGACGACAGATCGACTCTTCCACTTCTCCCGGTGCAACCATCATCAGATCTGCCAGCTCGTCTACGATAATGACAATCTGCGGCAGCTTCTGGGGAGCATCAGGACTTCCTGCCATGGATTCTACCTTTTTGTTGTATCCTTTTAAATCCCGCACATTAAAATCTGCGAACTTTTTATAACGATCCGTCATTTCCGCTACACCCCAGTGCAGGGCACCAGCTGCTTTTTTAGGATCGGTGACCACCGGAATAAGCAAATGGGGAATCCCGTTGTATACACTCAGTTCAACTACCTTCGGATCGACCATGATCATCTTTACGTCCTCTGGGGATGCTTTATATAAAATGCTCATGATCAAGGTGTTGATGCAGACACTTTTACCAGAACCGGTAGCGCCTGCGATCAGCATATGGGGCATCTTTGCGATATCAGTAACTACTGTTTTTCCTGCAATATCCTTTCCTACCGCAAAAGCAAGATTTTCCTGAAAATTTTTAAACTCCTTTGCCTCCAGCAGATCCCGCAGGACCACCGTAGAATTTTCTTTATTGGGAACCTCGATTCCAACGGCAGCCTTTCCGGGGATCGGGGCTTCTATCCTGATATCCGTAGCCGCCAGATTCAGCTTGATGTCATCTGCCAGATTGACGATCCTGCTGACCTTGACTCCTGCCTCCGGCTGTAATTCATACCGGGTAACAGAAGGTCCCTGACTAATGTCCGTCACGGTTACCTTTACCCCAAAGGTAAGCAGCGTCTGCTGCAGACGCATAGCCGTTTCCTTTAGCTGATTTGCAGTATCTCCTGAACCCTTTCCTTTTCCCTTTTGCAGCAGCTCAATAGGTGGAAACTGATATTTTTTCTGCCGGGCTGGCTTTGTCTGCCCTTGCTGCAAGGACTGGGAGGGCTTTTGCGCCTCTCTGACAGGCTGGATGGACGGCTTTTTCTCTATTTCCGGCTGATACGGTCTGACTTCAAGCTGAGGCAGGGGATCTGGCTCTGAAGCAGGCATTTCCTTTTGTTCTGGGAAAGCCGTCTGGTCATCAAAAACCTCCTCTATGGCTGCGGTATGAATCCTGATCCGCTGGGGCGTCAGCTCTTTTTCTGCCTCTGTCTCTTCATTTAATATAATTTCATGAATGTCATCTCTGTGGCTGTTTTCTTTTTTCTCTTTTTCCTTAGACAGACTTGTATCCAGCATAACGCCGGACACTTTTTTGTCCATACGGAGAATTTTTTCCTGCTCCTCCTGCTCACGCAGCAGCATTTCCTCTTCCCGGCGTCTTTTCTCCTCTTCACGCCGTCTTTCACTGCGTTCCTTTCTGCGGACAGAATCCTCCCTTGCTGTTTCATATACCTTTCGCCCTCCTGCTTCCACACCCCGAAGCAGGGACTTTTCTGTGATCAGCACGATACAGATGATAGCAAGCACGATCACCACCAGTACTGTGCCTGTTTTATCAAGAAAATGATTCAGACAGTAGGAAAGGCTGCCAAAGAGCAGACCGCCGCCGCACTTTCCTTCACTGCAATACTGATAAAAGGCTTGGATCTGATACTGCTCTGTCTTTAAGGACATTCCACTTATCATATCTAAAACAATGCCGGTTAAAAATACAAGGATCACGCCTGCCGTTAATTTAAGAGTAGCAACACACTCTCCCTTATTTGCAAGACGAAAGGCTACTGCCACAAAAATAAGCACCGGGATCACATAGGAAAGCAAGCCGCAGATTCCAAATAAAACGTGGCTGACGGCATCTCCCACAGGCCCGATCACTCCAAAATTGCATAAAAACAAAAGAACTGCCAGTGCCAATACTCCGATCAATGAAATCTCATCCCGAATGCTGCTTTCCTGTGCACGGCTGTTCTTTTTTGCCGGAGCAGTCTGCTTTCTGCCTCGTGCTCCCGTATTTTGTTTTCTGCCTGTTTCCCTTCTTGCTGCCACTAATTCTTCACCTACCGCTGATTTTTCGTTACATACGTTCTTAAGTATAGCACTTTTTTCTTTTTCTGGCAACGAGCTGATTTGGGGAAGTTATCTGCCTTCCCCATAAAGGGTTTTTCTGGCTCAGCGTGGGCTGCGCTGCACATCATGCTTTGCATGATATTCTGCTTTATTTTGCAGCATATTTTTATCAGCCTCTAATATGATCCTTTCCAATCCAGTTTCATTTTCTCCACAGGCAAATCCGACAGATATACTATAATTTAACTGTTCCAGAGATGTACACAGTCTTTCGATCTGTGCCTGACACACCGCCTCATCCGTTTCTTTTGGGAATACAACAAATTCATCTCCACCGATCCTGTATATCCCACAGCCTGTCCACTGGGTCTGCAGAGCCTCTGCCACAGTCCGAAGCATGGCATCACCAGCAGCATGTCCCTGCTGATTGTTCAGCTCATGCAGACCGTTTGCATCAATATAGATACAGGCAGCACTGGGCAGGAGCTTTTTATGGTTATCTCTTAAATATGCTTCATAGGCACTGCGGTTTAAAAGTCCCGTTCCCTCATCAGTAGTACCCATCCGGTAAACCTCCCGATTGATGCGAAGCAGGAAAAATACGATTGCTGCAGTAAACAGCACCAGCACAACAAAAATGATCGCTGCCATTATATACAGACTCTTTACGATCGTATGCGTTCTCTCCAGAGCGACCTCCTCCGGAATACCGATAACTGCGCTCCAGTGATTGACCCCTACCGGCTCATAATGCAGATAAAGCACCATGCCCCTTGTTTTGGAAACAAATGCCAGATCTCCATTCTCATCATGATACATCTTTTCAGATGCCATATAAAAGGTATCGCCCATCTGGACATTCCTCTCTGCATAATCCTTTAAATTTCCTAAAGAAGCATGCCAGGTATCTAACAGCACATCTCCTGTATTACCATCGATCAGCATAACAAATGCTTTTCCGCCAAAATCATTTACTGTATAATTTTCAGAAATCTCCTGAAGGGCAAGAACTCCATACAGAATGGCTGTAGTTTCTCCATTTTTTATTACCGGCACTGCCATATGTACCACTGCCTTATCCGGCACAAGAAAATCTTCACATCGTCCAGACAGGTAAGGAGCTTTTTTTGCTTCCTCTGCAAAATCTATCCTTTCCGCTGCCTTTGTCCATTTTCCCTCCTGATCTAACAGCATCTGATCCTTGGTCAGAAGCTGCATACTGATATAGGATTCTTCAAAATCACAGGTATTTAATACCTGTACCAATGCCTGGGTATCAGAGAAATCACTTAGGGAAAGCACCTGTGCCATTGATGTCAGGGTAGCATAGCTTGTGCCAATGCCTTCCTTGTATTCCCGGGCAGCGTCCTCAGTCATTTCCTTTAAACGCTCAAAGGAAAACTCTGTCATGCGTGTACTTGTATACTGAATACAGCAAAAAATCGTGATCGTCAGAAAAAGTATCATCCATATTGCTGCTGATAGTATCTTTCGTTCTTCTTGTTTTTTCATTTTTCCGAAATTCATCCTTGCAAAATTGTATTATACCCTTTATAATAACATAGGTTGTTGAAATGCCGAAATAGCTCAGTCGGTAGAGCACTTCACTCGTAATGAAGGGGTCGAGGGTTCGAGTCCCTTTTTCGGCTTAAAAAAGTGGGATGTCAAAAATTCTTTTGACATTCCCTTTTTTATTCCATGCATGACGCACACCTCACAGAGAAAAAAACGCTTCTCAAGATCCTTTCGTGTGAATCTCCAGCTGGGGATATGGAATACTGATCCCATTTTCTTCCAGTACATACTTGCTGTTCTCTAAAAGCCTTGCCCTTCCATCCCAGTAATCTTCATTTTTAAACCAGCATCTGATATTCAGGATCACTGCACTGTCTGCCAGCTCCCGTACAAATACTGCGTATTCCCTGTCATGCAAAAGCTTTTCATCCTTTGCAAGCATCTCTGTCAATTTCATTTTTGCCTTCTGTAGATCTGCTTCATAAGCGATCCCTACAGAAACATCCAGACGGCGTGTGCTGGTTGTAGAATAATTGACAATGCTGTTATTGGCAAGCGCCCCATTGGGCAGAGTGATGATCACATCCTCTGCTGTCCGCAACTTGGTATAAAACAGCTGGATTTCTATTACTGTTCCTTCTCTTCCGCCAGCGTCCTCAATAATGTAATCTCCAACTACAAAGGGCTTCAGCAATAAGATCAGTACGCCTCCTGCACAGTTTGCAAGACTTCCCTGCAGGGCAAGTGCAAATGCCACTCCAATGGAGCCCAGCATTGCCACAACGCTGGCAGCATCCAGCCCAAAGCTCGTTGCGATCATCAAAACCAAAAGCCCGGTCAGTCCAATCCTGATCAGAGAATCTAAAAACTGGGCAACTCCTTTGTCTGCATTGGTCCTTGCCAGTGATTTTTCTACCAGTCTGCGCACCAGACGGATCACCTGCAATCCAACAAAAAGCACGATCGCCGCCAGCAGCACGCGGATGCCGAGATTCAGTGCCTTTTCCGGCAGTGACTGTAAAAATCTTTCAATCGCTCCCTTATCTACCGGTTCTACCGCCCCAAAGGTCTGGGTCAACAACATTATACGCATATCACCTGCTCCTTACTCTCTTTCCTTTTTTGCCTTTCCGCTCCCGTTTGCTTTTGCTTTCTCCGGTATGCAGGCAAAGACCTGCACCGAAAGAGGTGCCGATTTCACTGCTATCGAATATTCTCTGCCGTCACATTCGCTTTTTTTGGCAATTTTCACACGGGGATTTACAGTTCCGCTGCCGCCGTAAATAAGCGCATCTGTATTTAATATTTCTTTATACCTGCCTGGAAAAGGTACTCCCAGCTTATACTGCTCCCATTTTGCATTTGCAAAGTTTTCTACCACAAGCAGCCATTCCTCCTGCTTTTTTGTCTTTCTGAGGAAGGAGATCGTACACTGCTCTGAAGAAATACAATTTATCCATTCAAAACCAGCTTCCTCTGTATCCAGCTCATAAAGTGCCGGGTGCTCTCTGTAAAAATGATTCAGGTCACGCATCAGACGCCAGATCCCATGATGCTCCTCATACTCCAAAAGCCCCCATTCTACCTCCCGTTCTTCGTTCCATTCATCAAATTCAGCAATATCCTGTCCCATAAACAGCAGCTTCTTTCCGGGATGCATCATCATATGTGCAAGGGTCAGCCGCAGATTGGCAAATTTCGCCGTTCTTTCTCCAGGCATTTTCCCGATCAGGGAAGCCTTTCCATGTACCACCTCATCATGGGAAAACTCAAGCATAAAGTTCTCACTATAAGCATAGATCATGCTGAAGGTTAGTTCTCCCTGGTGGTAGGAGCGAAAATAGGGATCATATTTAATATATTCCAGATAATCATTCATCCAGCCCATATTCCATTTATAAGAAAAGCCCAGACCATCCTCTGACAACTCACCGGTTACCTTAGGCCATGCAGTAGATTCCTCTGCAATGCTGATCGCTCCGTTTCCTCGCTTGCGGATCATGGAATTGAGATGCTTTAAAAATTCTATTGCTTCCAGATTTTCGTTGCCGCCATACATATTGGCGATCCATTCCCCATCGCGCTTGCCATAGTCCAGATACAGCATGGAGGCTACTGCATCAATGCGGATGCCGTCTGCGTGATATTTTTCGATCCAGAATAAGGCATTGGCGATCAGATAATTAGATACCTCTGCCCTGCCATAATTATAGATCAGGGTTCCCCAGTCCGGATGCACTCCCTGCCGCGGATCCAGATGCTCATACAGACAGGTTCCATCAAAATTAGAAAGACCATGCACGTCTCTGGGAAAATGTACAGGTACCCAGTCAAGGATCACACCGATCCCAGCCTTATGCATTTCATTCATAAAATACATAAAATCCTTAGGAGAGCCGTATCTGGCAGTAGGCGCATAATATCCAATGGTCTGATATCCCCAGGATGCATCAAAGGGATGCTCCATCACAGGCATCAGTTCAATATGGGTATATCCCATCTCCTTGATATACGCAATAACAAGAGGCGCTAACTCCCGGTAATTCAGATAGGGAAGCTCTCCCTCCTTTTGTACGCTTTTTCGTTTAAAGGAGCCCAGATACATTTCGTATATACTGATCGGTGCAGTCTGCCCCTGCTTCTGCTTCCGTTCTGCCAGCCATTTTTCATCTTCCCATTCAAAGCCGGAAAGATCTGCTGTCACAGAAGCAGTTCCAGGACGCAGCTCTGCACAAAAGGCATAGGGATCTGCTTTCAGATAAGTCAGCCCGCCCTTTAATTTTATTTCAAATTTATAGTTTTCTCCCACACCAACTTCTGGAAGAAACAGTTCAAAAATCCCAGAGTCCCAGAGCCGGCGCATCTGATGAATCCGTCCATCCCAGTGGTTAAAATCTCCTACAACGCTGACACGAAGAGCCGAGGGTGCCCACACAGCAAAGTGCATGCCCAAAACACCGTTTATTTTCATGGGATGTGCACCCAGAATATCATATACCGTATAATGAATACCTTCTCTGAATTTTACAGTATCCTTCTGGGTGATCACAGGCTCATACTGATATACCTCTTTTTTGATCTGCGTATTTTCTCCATCCTCTACCACATATTCGTAGGGAAAGGACAGCTTTTCCGGCAGCAGGGCAGCATAATAGCCTGCTTCATCCACACGCTCCATCGGATATGATCTTCCGTTATGAGTGCCTTTTATTGTCACAGACCGGGTATCTGGAAAAAACGCCTGTATCAATAGCTTTCCTTCCACCTTGTGCGCACCTAACTGCTTATAAGGATCGTCACATTCCGAATAAACGATTTCTTCAATATCTGGCCAATTCATCAAGCTGTACAACCGATCATTTAAACTCATACACCGTGCCTCCTTTTTTCAGTATGCTTCTCTTTTTCTGCTTATCTGCCAAGGCTTTATTGCTCGATCTGATGGATAAAAAGTCCGCTTCTGAGCTTTGGTTCAAACCATGTGGACTTTGGAGGCATCAAAAGACCTGCATCTGATACGGCAAACAGCTCCTGTATGGAGGTGGGATACATGGCAAATGCCACCTTACAGTCCTCATGTACTCTTCTTTCCAGCTCAGAAAGACCACGGATACCGCCTACAAAATCAATTCTTGCATCTGTTTTTGGATCTTCGATCCCAAGCACAGGCTGCAAAAGCCTGTTCTGTAAAACAGATACATCCAGCCTCTGAACCGGATCGCTTTCTTTTTCGTTGACTATGCAAGTCAATCTATACCAGTTATCCTCAAGGTACATGGTAACCTGTCCTTTTTCGGAAGGATATACAGCTCCCTTGCCCAGCTTCTCTATGGTAAAGCTTCTGGCTGCCAGCTTTAAAAACTCCTCTGCCGTATGTCCGTTCAGATCCTTTACCACACGGTTATAATCCATGATCATCAGCTGATCATCCGGGAACAAAACAGACAGAAAATAATTAAATTCTTCTGCTCCCGTATAATCAGGATGCTGAGCCCGTCTTTTCTGCCCTACCTTTACTGCGGAAGCACATCTGTGATGACCGTCAGCAATATAGATTTCTTTCATTTGAGAAAAGCTCTCCTGAATGATCCCAATCTGCTCCGGCTGATCTATTTTCCATACTCTGTGCCGGATCTTATCCGTAGAAACAAAATCATACAAAGGCGCTTTCTGCTTGGCTTTTTCTACCTGCTGGTTAATGGCTTCATTAGAACGATAGGCTAAAAAGATCGGGCCTGTCTGGGCACTGCATACATCCACGTGACGGATACGATCAGCTTCCTTTTCTGCTCTTGTATTTTCATGCTTTTTAATTATCTGATTTTCATAATCATCCACGCTGGCACAGGCGGTAATGCCTGTCTGAACGCGTCCGTTCATTGTCAGCTCATAAATATAATAGCAGGGCTTATCCTCTTTGATAAATTCCCCAGCCGTAATCATCTCCTGTAATAGCTCACTGGCTTTTTGATAAACACAGTCTGCATACATATCCATATCCTCCGGGAACTGTGTTTCCGGACGATCTATTCTTAAAAAGGATAGAGGACTCTTTTTTGTCTCCTCTAAAGCCTCCTTGCGGTTATACACATCATAGGGAAGGGCTGCGATCTGCTTCTCCAATCCTTCCTTGGGTCTGACTGCCTGAAAAGGTCTGATATCTGCCATTTGATTTTCCTCACATTCTTTTTGATCAATGTTATCTGCTCGTATCCATTTTAACAAATCCCCCTCTTTAATACAATTCGTTTTGACAGAAAAAATGACCAGTGATAGAATAAGAAGAAAATAATGAGAGAAGGACAAAAAGAGATGACAAAAGAACAGGAACTCATGCTGCTTCGCATCAATCAGTACGCTGAAAAGGTCATGGCAGATATTGATCCCCAGAAAACCCAGATTTCTGTTCAGCTTGATATGCTGCGTCCGATCATGGAAACGATCGCGAAGGAACAGGGACGGGCGCTGGAGGATATCTTCATCGAATATATGGATCTGGCAAGCGAATTTTCTGCAAAAAATGCGGAGAACTTTAAAAAGGACTATCTCGATTTTGAGCTTTGATGCAAAGAAAAAGGATGTATTTCCGTTTTGGAAGCACATCCTTTTTTTCTTTTATTTTACTACACGCACTCTGAATACCCCTTCAATCGCATTTAAGGTATCTACGATTTCCTGTGTAACAGGCTCTTCTACATCCATCATGGTATATGCCACATCGCCCTTTGATTTATTGGTCATATCTGAAATATTGATTCCGCAGTTGCCCACAGCTGCTGCAAGCTTTGTGATCATATTTGCCACATTTTTGTGGAAGATCGCAATTCTTCCTGCCTTGTCACAAACACCCATGTCGCAGTTTGGATAGTTCACACTGTTTTTGATATTGCCGTTTTCCAGATATTCCATCATTTCTTTTACAGCCATCTTAGCACAGTTATCCTCAGATTCCTCTGTGGAAGCTCCAAGATGAGGGATTACAATACAGCCCTCCTGCCCTGCTGTTACTGTATTTGGGAAATCAGTAACGTACTTTCTGACCTTACCGCTTTTTATTGCTTCCAGTACATCCTCTTCCTTTGCCAGCAGATCTCTGGCAAAATTCAGCAGGATCACGCCGTCCTTCATCTTGGCAAGGGCTTCTTTGTCGATCATGCCCTTTGTGGAATCCAAAAGCGGCACATGTACTGTGATAATATCGCAGTTTTCATAAATCTCATCCACGTTGAACACATGCTTTACGTCTCTGCTCAGATTCCATGCAGCATCTACTGATACATAGGGATCATAGCCATATACTTCCATACCCATATGCTTTGCCACATTGGCAACCTTAACACCGATCGCGCCAAGTCCGATGATGCCCAGCTTTTTATTTTCAACCTCTGTTCCTGCGAATTTCTTTTTCTCTTTTTCAGCATCCTTTGCCACATTAGCATTGCCTGCCTGGGATTTTACCCATTCAATACCGCCTACGATATCGCGGGATGCCAGCAGCATTCCGGCGATCACAAGCTCCTTCACACCATTGGCATTTGCTCCCGGTGTATTAAATACAACAATTCCTTTTTCTGCACATTTTTCAAGGGGAATGTTATTGACTCCTGCTCCGGCCCTTGCTACTGCAAGCAGCTTATCAGAAAGCTCCATGTCATGCATAGCTGCACTTCTTACAAGGATTCCATCCGCCTCACAGACTTCCTTTGTCTCTTTAAAATGATCTTTAAATTTATCCAGTCCAACCTGTGCGATTGGATTCAGGCAATAATACTGAAACATTACAGATTCTCCTCTTCAAATTTTTTCATAAATGCAACCAGTGCTTCTACACCTTCTATCGGCATGGCATTATAGATGCTTGCGCGCATACCGCCTACGCTTCTGTGTCCCTTCAGGCTTTCAAGTCCTGCCTCCTTTGCTTCTTTCACAAATTTAGCATCTAACTCGTCACTTCCGGTTACAAAAGGAACATTCATAAGAGAACGATCCTTCTTTTCTACCGTGCCCTTAAACAGCTTGCTTTCATCCAGAAAATCATATAAAATCTTTGCTTTCTTCTCATTTCTTTCCTTCATTGCAGAAAGTCCGCCCATTTTCTTGATCCATTTAAAGACTTTTCCGCAGATATAAATACCGTAAGCAGGCGGAGTATTGTATAAGGACTGTGCATCTGCATGGATCTTATATTTCAGCATTGTAGGTGTGCCCGGCAGTACATCCTCTGTGATCAGATCCTCACGGATGATCACGATCACTACGCCCGCAGGTCCGATATTTTTCTGTACGCCGCCATAGATCACACCATATTTTGTAACATCCATAGGTTCAGACAAAAAGCAGGAGGATACATCTGCTACCAATGTCTTTCCCTTTGTGTTTGGAAGCTCCTTAAATTTTGTTCCATAGATCGTGTTGTTTTCACAAATATATACATAGTCAGCATCCTCTGAGATCGGCAGATCAGAGCAGTCCGGAATATAGGAAAAGGTCTTATCCTCACTGGATGCGATCTTGTTTGCCTTACCGTAAATGCAAGCTTCCTGATATGCTTTTTTTGCCCACTGTCCGGTAACAATATAGTCTGCGACCTTATTTTTCATTAAATTCATAGGGATCATGGCAAACTGCTGGCTTGCGCCGCCCTGTAAGAACAATACCTTATAATTATCAGGTATGGAAAGCAGCTCTCTTAAATCTGCTTCTGCTTCTTTTATGATATTATCGTAAGTTTTGGATCGATGACTCATCTCCATAACGGACATGCCGGTCCCTTTATAATCTAACATTTCTTCAGCTGCTTCTTTTAGTACTTCCTCTGGCAGAACAGCCGGCCCTGCCGAAAAATTATACACTCTGGACATGAATCTCTTCCTCCTCAATGAAATATGTAAAGCCTGATAGGTTTCATTGTACCGTTTCAAAAACAATACGTCAATACTTTAGTGCAAAAAAGAATCACAGTGTTTTTCACACTTTTTTCAGAAAATATGGCAATAATTAATAAAACATCACCACTGGCACACCGATTTCCGCCTGTTCAAAAAGCTGCTCTGCTTTTTCCAAGGGCATATTAATACAACCGTGAGATCCTGCTGTTAAATAGATTTCTCCGCCAAACTCTTTCCGCCATCTGGCATCATGGATACCGATGCCGCCTTTTACCGGCATCCAGTACTTTACAAAGGAAGCATAACCCGGTCCGCGCAGCACCCGGTTTTTCTGCTTTGCATAAATGTAGCATACCATCGCCGGAGTTTCTCTTCCACGCCTTACATCTCCTGTAACGATCGGCGACTCCAGGATCAGGGCTTTCTCCTTGTAATAATACAGCTTCTGGGTTCCCATATCTACCTCGATATAAGTATCCCCGATATCTTCCGTTCCCTTTTTCCATGCTTCCCTGCTGTAAACAGGTTCTCTTGCTTCATGCCTTTTTTCCAGAAATGCCTGATACAGATATTCTTTTTCTGCCTTCCGGTCTATCTGATTTCCATATGTGCCGCCAAAAACCTCTACCACATCGCCTCTTGTTGCCTGAAACTGCCTTACCGCACCAACTGTATCATACTTTTCTGCCAGCATATCTACATAAGCTTCCAGCTTTTCCCGATCTACAAGAAGCTTTCCTTCTTCATCCATCCTAAAAGCACCATCTGAATCTACTACCTTAGTCTGAACAATATCCTCAGAGGGGATAAGCCAGTCACATACAATGGAAGCATCTACTCTTTCCTGTTTTTCTCCGAACTGATATACAATGTCACAGTCCTGAAATGCCGCTACTTTTTCCCACAAGAGCAAAAGCCTCTGCATCTTTTCATTCAGAGGCAGCTTTTTATAACAGCCAGCCTCCAACAGATCCAGTCTCCTTTCCCTGTTCAGGACTGCCTTACTGACACAGGCTGCAAGACTCTCATGATCAAGCACTTGCTCTCTTTCATTTACAAGTACATAGCCTTCTGATGTTTTTTGCAGATAAACATGGTAATCTGCTTCTGTCTTTTTCTCTTTCACAAATTCCAGCTCCAAAAGCGCCTTTTCCAGCAGCTTTTCATCAAATGAAGAAGCTGGCTTCGCTGTTTTTTTCCGGGAAGCAGAGGACAGATTCTGATACCATTTCCATGCATTCTGGTTCTTTTGCATTTCCTGCAAAGGCTGGGTATAATCTGCCTGATAACCAATATCTTTTAGAAACAGGATTTCTTCACTGTTATCCGGAAGCACAAGGATCAGTCTGTCATACTCATCCTTAGCCACAAGCTCTGTATTGATCTGAGAAACTGTTTTTCCGGTGCAATATACTGCATTTACCCACGTTCCATAGGAAAAACCGCCCTGATAGTAAACTGACAGCCCTATATACAGGGCTGCCAGTATGCCTGTCAGAATTCCGGTGATCCATAGTATTTTCTGAAGTATTTTTTTCATAAACTGCTTATTTCTTTTCCCTTGCCTTTAAGTCATCTCCATCAAACACATCGCTGATGGGTGCTCCTGCAGGCACCATAGGAAATACCTTATCATCCTTTGGGATCATACATTCGATCACAACCGGTCCTTTTGTCGAAACAGCTTCCTCAAAGGCTGGTACAAACTCTTCCTTGGTCGCAACGCGGATCGCCTTGCAGCCCAGTCCCTCTGCAACCTTGCAGAAATCCACCTTATCCTCCAGCACTGTCTGGGAATACCTTTCTTCATAAAAGAGGGTCTGCCACTGACGTACCATGCCAAGCAAATTATTGTAGATCACCACCTTAATGAACGGAAATTTGTATCTGCTTGCTGTTGACATCTCGTTCATATTCATACGGAAGCAGCCATCACCTGCAATATTGACACACAGCTTATCTGGTCTGCCCATTTTCGCACCGATGCATGCACCAAGTCCATAGCCCATTGTTCCCAATCCGCCAGAGGACAAAAAGCTTCTGGGCTGTGTATATTTATAATACTGTGCTGCCCACATCTGATGCTGTCCAACATCTGTTGTAATGATCGCTCCGCCTTTTGTGAGCCGGTCGATCTCCTCCATTATGTAAGGACAGGAAAGCTGATCCTCTTCATATTTTAAAGGGAATTTTTCCTTTAACTCCAGTATATGTGCATGCCACTGCGGATGACTCATCTGGTCAAGTCTTCCATTCAGTTCAGAAAGCACCTGCCTTAGATCTCCAACGATGGAAGCTGCCGTTTTAATGTTTTTATTGATCTCTGCAGCATCAATATCAATGTGGAGTACCTTTGCTTTTGCAGCAAATTTTTTAGAATTTCCAACAACGCGGTCTGAAAAACGGGCTCCCAATGCGATCAGAAGATCACACTCGCTTACCCCAAGGTTAGAGGTTTTCGTACCATGCATACCGATCATGCCTGTATACATTTCATCCTTGCCGTCAAAGGCTCCTTTTCCCATCAGGGTATCGCATACCGGAGCATCCAGCTTTTTGGCAAATTCCCTTACCTCTGCGCCTGCATCAGAAATGATCGCTCCGCCGCCCAGATAGATGTAGGGACGCTCTGCTTTTCTGATCAGCTTCAGTGCAGCTTCAATGTCTGCCTGGGTATATTTATTTACTGCCTTTGGCACTTCTGGTGTTTTTGGCTTGTATTCATACTTTGCAGCCGTTACATCCTTGGTAATGTCCACCAGTACAGGACCTGGTCTGCCGGATCTTGCAATGAAAAATGCCTTACGGATCGTATCTGCCAGAATCGAAATATCCTTTACGATATAACCGTGCTTGGTGATCGGCATTGTCACACCTGCAATATCCACCTCCTGAAAGGTATCCTTGCCAAGCAAAGGCAGATTTACGTTTGCTGTGATCGCTACCATGGGAACACTGTCCATATAGGCTGTGGCAATTCCTGTTACCAGATTGGTCGCACCGGGACCGCTGGTTGCCATACAGACTCCCACCTTACCTGTTGCCCTGGCATATCCATCTGCTGCGTGGGCAGCACCCTGCTCATGGGATGTCAGGATATGATTGATCTCTCCTTTATGCTTATACAGGGCATCATAAATATTTAAAATCGTTCCGCCGGGATAACCAAACACAGTATCCACACCCTGTTCCTTCAGACATTCGATTACAATTTCTGCACCAGTCAACTGCATGTCGCCGCTCCTCCTACTTTCTTTTTTCCTGCTGTATTATTTTTGAATCTCCAGAATCGCTCCTCTGTTGCCGCTGGTAACAAGCTCACGGTATCTTGCAAGGTATCCGGTTGTTACCTTTGGCTCTCTCGGCTTCCAGTTCTTTCTTCTCTCTTCCATTTCTTCATCTGATATTTTTACATTTAAGGTATTCTCAGGAATATTGATGCTGATCATATCCCCCTCCTGTACCAGAGCAATGGGGCCTCCCACTGCTGCTTCCGGTGACACATGTCCGATGGAAGCACCTCTGGATGCGCCTGAAAAACGGCCATCTGTGATCAGCGCCACGCTGGATCCAAGTCCCATGCCTGCAATGGCTGAGGTAGGATTTAACATTTCTCTCATACCGGGTCCTCCCTTAGGACCTTCATAGCGGATGACTACCACATCTCCTGCTTTGATCTGTCCGCCGGTAATTGCCGCGATCGCATCCTCTTCACAGTCAAACACCCTTGCCGGGCCTTCATGAACCATCATTTCCGGCACAACTGCAGAACGTTTTACAACACCAGAATCCGGTGCCAGATTTCCCTTTAAAACAGCGATGCCGCCGGTTGCAGAATAAGGATCGTCAATGGGACGGATCACCTCTGGATTTTTATTGACACAGTCCTCGATATTTTCTCCTACTGTTTTTCCTGTTACTGTAAGCAGATCTGTATATAAAAGCTTTTTCTTTGTCAGTTCATTCATTACAGCATAAACACCGCCTGCTTCATTTAAGTCTTCCATATAAGTAGGACCTGCCGGTGCTAAATGACATAAATTAGGAGTCTTTGCAGACAATTCATTTGCAATGTCAAGATTTAGCTCCACGCCTGCCTCATGGGCAATCGCCGGAAGATGAAGCATAGAGTTGGTAGAGCAGCCAAGTGCCATATCTACTGTCAGGGCATTAAGGAATGCTTTCTCAGTCATAATATCTCTTGGCTTAATATTTTCCTTTACAAGCTCCATGATCTGCATACCAGCCATTTTTGCAAGTCTGATCCTTTCAGAGTAAACTGCCGGGATCGTACCATTTCCCTTTAAGCCCATACCAAGAGCCTCCGTTAAGCAGTTCATGGAATTGGCTGTATACATACCGGAACAGGAACCGCAGGTAGGACATACATTTTCTTCAAATTCTTTCAGATCCTCTAAAGACATCGTTCCTGCAGCAACGCCGCCTACCGCTTCAAACATGGAGGAAAGGCTTCTCTTCTGTCCTTTTACATGCCCTGCCAGCATAGGACCGCCGGAAACAAAGATCGTAGGAATATTCAGCCTTGCTGCCGCCATTAAAAGTCCAGGCACATTTTTATCACAGTTCGGCACACATACAAGGCCATCAAAGCCATGTGCCATTGCCATACATTCTGTACTATCTGCGATCAGGTCTCTTGTTACAAGAGAATATTTCATACCGATATGTCCCATGGCGATTCCATCGCATACTGCGATCGCCGGAAATACCACCGGCATACCTCCTGCCATAGCAACGCCCATTTTCACTGCATCTACGATCTTATCCAGATTCATATGACCCGGAACGATCTCATTATAAGAGCTTACGATTCCGATCATCGGTCTTTTTCGCTCTTCCTCTGTATAACCAAGTGCATTGAATAAGCTTCTGTGAGGCGCCTGCTGTACGCCGCATTTTACTGAATCACTTCTCATTCCGTTTTCCTCCATCATCCTTTTCCTGTCACTAAACAGATTTCTATATATCTTGATCCTTTTATATCCTTTGCATTTGCAAAAAACGCATCCGGACTATGCTATGTGTTCTGCGATCAGGCATCCCATTTCTGTGCAGCCTATCTGACGACAGCCCTCAGACATAATATCAGCAGTACGCCAGCCCTCCTGCAGAACAGCCTTTACCGCAGCATCCACCGCATCTGCCTCCCGGTCCAGATCAAAACTGTAACGGAGCATCATCGAGGCAGAAAGAATGGTAGCGATAGGGTTTGCAATATCTAACCCGGCAATATCCGGCGCAGAACCATGGCTTGGCTCATACAGTCCAAACTTGCTGTCATTCAGACTGGCAGAAGCCAGCATGCCAATAGAACCGGTTACCATACTTGCTTCATCCGAAAGAATATCGCCAAACATATTCTCTGTCAGTATCACATCAAACTGGGTCGGGTCTTTTACCAGCTGCATAGCACAGTTATCCACCAGCATATGCTCCAGTACAACATCCGGATAAGCCTTTGCCACATCCTCTACGACCTCTCTCCAAAGTCTGGAAGAATCCAGTACATTTGCCTTATCCACACTTGTAACCTTCTGTTTCCTCTTTCTTGCGATCTCAAAGCCCTTCACGGCGATCCTGCGGATCTCAGCTTCGGTATAGGTTAGGGTATCAATGGCTTTTCTTACGCCGTTTTCAGTAACGGTCCTTCTCTCTCCAAAATAAAGACCTCCCGTCAGCTCTCTCATGATCATCATATCAAAGCCCTGATTCCTTATCTCTGCACGAAGAGGACAGGCATCTGCCAGTTCCTCATACAAAACGGCTGGGCGAAGATTTGCAAATAAATTTAATGCCTTACGCAGCTTCAAAAGTCCTGCCTCAGGACGAAGCTCTGGCGGAAGTTTATACCACGGAGACTTTGTTGTATCTCCTCCGATCGATCCCATCAAAACCGCATCTGCTGCTTTTGCATCTGCGATCGCTTCTTCTGTAAGGGGTCTGCCGTGCACATCGATCGATGCACCGCCCATTAAAATATCCTTATATGTGATCTGGTGACCATAGATGGTGCTTACCTTATCAAGCACCAGTTTTGCCTGTTTTACGATCTCTGGTCCGATTCCGTCACCCGGAATGCATACAATATTCATTTTCATGCTCTGCACCTCTGTCTTTATCAATGTTTCTGCAAAACCATGTTCTGCAGCCTTTGTTTTTTCTTCCGTACATTATAGCATGAATCCAATATTCTTAACAATGCATAATATTTATAGTTTCTATAACTGGTAGTTATAAAAGAAAAGCTCCGGGTACATCCCGAAGCCTTTGTGCATGACACTTTTTCGTGAAAGCCTATGCCTCAGATGCTTTTTCTACCTGAGCAATAGCTGTCTTCTGCATGGGAATCCGGCAGTTTTTGTTGTTACCGAACTCTACGATCACGGTATCATCTGTAATATCAATCACAACACCATAAAATCCACTGGTTGTCAGAATGCTGTCACCGATCGCCAGCGCAGACAGCATAGCACCTACTCTTTTCTGTTCCTTTTTCTGCGGACGGATCATCATAAAATAAATAAATGCAAAAATCAGAACAATATATGCAATTAAAATCGCACCTGATCCCTGCGTTCCTGTCTGTGTTAATAAAATTCCCATTTTCTTTTCCTCCTAGAATATCAAATCTAACGAATATCATACCTAAAAACTGACAATTCATCAAGTCTTTTCTTTGAAAATAGCATTATTCTTTTTTCTGCTGCATACCCTCCAGCTTTGCCTTTTTATAAGCAGAAAAGCTTCCTGCATCAAGTGCTGCCCGTATTTCAGCCATCATCGTATTGTAAAAGTACAAGTTATGCAGCACGCAAAGACGCATCCCCAGCATTTCCTTTGCCTTTAACAGATGACGGATATACGCTCTGGAATACCTTCTGCACGCCGGGCACTGACAGCCCTCTTCTATCGGACGCTCATCCAGCTCGTACTGTGCATTGAACAGATTGAGCTTGCCCTGATTGGTATAAACATGACCGTGACGGCCATTTCTGGAGGGATAAACGCAGTCAAAGAAATCCACGCCCCTCTCTACTCCCTCTAAAATATTAGCAGGGGTGCCCACTCCCATCAGATAAGTGGGCTTTTCAAGAGGCAGATAGGGCACCGTTTCTTCCAGAATATAATACATCTCTTCGTGGGTCTCGCCCACTGCCAGACCGCCTACTGCATAGCCGTCCAGTTCCATTTCTGAGATCCTCTTGGCATGCTCGATGCGGATGTCTGAAAAAACAGCTCCCTGATTGATACCAAATAGAAGCTGGTCTTTGTTGATCGTATCCTCCAGAGAATTCAGCCTTGCCATTTCCGCTTTACATCTTTGCAGCCATCTTGTCGTCCGGTCTACCGAAGCCTGTACATACGCCCGGTCTGCCCGGCTGGACGGGCATTCGTCAAACGCCATGGCAATGGTGGACGCAAGATTTGACTGGATCTGCATACTTTCCTCCGGTCCCATAAAGATCTTTCTGCCATCTATGTGGGAATGGAAGTAAACACCTTCTTCTTTTATCTTTCTGAGTCCTGCTAGGGAAAATACCTGAAATCCGCCGGAATCCGTTAAGATCGGCTTATTCCATGACATGAATTTGTGCAGACCACCCAACTGTTTGATCTTTTCATCTCCGGTACGCACATGAAGATGATAGGTATTAGAAAGCTCTACCAGCGTGCCAATGCTTTCCAGATCCTCTGTTGAAACCGCTCCCTTAATGGCAGCAACCGTTCCTACGTTCATAAATACCGGTGTCTGGATCACACCGTGCACAGTATGGAACTCGCCTCGTTTGGCACGTCCCTCCTGTTTGATCAGATGATATCTTTTCTGTTCCATATTTCTATAAGCTGTCTATAAATTCCTCCAGACAGATTCCTTTCTCTTTCATTACCGTTGCAGCTTCTTTCCCTACATAACGGAAATGCCACGGCTCATATTCTATACTTGTGATATATTCCTTTCCCTTGGGATAACGCAGAGTAAAGCCATATTCACAGCTGTGCTCTGACAGCCATTTTCCTGCCTCTGTTTCCCCAAAGCCTTCATTCAGGTCATAATAGCTGTCACATACGATATCCAGCGCAAGACCGATCTGGTGCTCACTTGCTCCCGGCACAGTTACCGCCTGAGAGGAGATCTTATATGCATCCATGTAGCTCATGCCTTTTCCCATATAAGCCTTGATCTTTCTGCCAAACAGCATTTCCTGACGGCTCATATCCCTGTAAGGCGAGCAGATGACCAGATTAATGCCGTCTTTTTTTGCCGCCTGCATCATTTTCAACAGATCCTCAATGATCCGCACATCACATTTCATCGCTCCCTTGATGGTACCCAGCTCAAAGGTGTAGTTTTCCGGTACGGGATGCTGTTTGTTGATCAGCAAAAGCCTCCAGTCATTTTTGTCAAAGGAAACCACTTCCTGTCCCCTTGACTCTTTCTCAGAATGTTCTCTGGTTTTTTCCGAACTTTCTGGAGCTGCATCATTTTCTTCCAGGATTTCATCCAACGTATATTTATCAATCTCTTCCATATTCTCCAGCTCACAGTTGGAATATCCATCAAGGACATCCTCATCCTCCAGTATCTCCACCGTATCAGAGCTTACGCTGCCAGCCGGTACGTCCTCCTGATATAGTCCATAGGTATCCCACGCAGGCTTGTCATCAATTACAAATGCCATCATCGACTGCCCCGTCAGTTCCATATCCTCAAAGATTGGGAAGGAAAAGCTGTTGCTCATCACAAAAAAGAGACATGCTGCCACCACGCAGGCATATTTCTTTCCATTGGAAATAAAGTATTCCGGAATCGAAATACAGATCAGGGCAACAAAAAGAAACGGCAGTAAAATCCGTTTTATCCACTTATTCTTTTTTCCAAGTCTGGTAAACCTTGCGACCAGCTTCTCCTTTGCAGTCTGTTTCATCCTATTTCCTCATATGTAGAGACTCTCACACAGAATCATATTATCATACCTGTGTAGGAATAGACAATCTTTTTTCCCTAAAATTCCTATTGAAATTCAACACTTGTAGAATAAACAGATATTTTATATACTAGAACAGAAAGATACAGGAGGAATTGATATGGCTGGTTCAACATTTGGAAAATGTTTTTCAATAACAACCTGGGGAGAATCCCACGGTGAAGCACTAGGGGTAGTCATCGATGGCTGTCCGGCAGGACTGGAATTGTCCGAAAATGATATTCAAGCTTATTTAGACCGCAGAAAACCGGGACGATCCGGGATTTCCACTCCTCGTAAGGAGGCAGATAAGGTGCGTATTTTATCCGGTGTCTTTGAAGGACGTACCATCGGAACTCCCATTTCACTTATGGTGGAAAACACCTCCCAGAAATCTGCTGACTACAGCGAGATCGCATCCTACTATCGTCCCGGGCACGCTGATTATACCTTTGATGCCAAATATGGTTTCCGAGATTACCGCGGCGGCGGACGTTCCTCCGGCCGTGAAACCATCGGCAGGGTTGCCGGCGGTGCAGTGGCTGCAAAGATACTGCAGCAGCTGGGGATTTCCCTCTGCGCTTATACCAGGGCTATCGGCCCCGTATCTGTTCCCGATACTGTGTTTGAAAAAAGTGCAATTTTAAATACTGTTACCTGTATGCCGGATTATGAAACCAGCAAAGCTGCCGAAAAATATCTACAGACCTGCATGGAGGAAAAGGATTCCTCCGGTGGAATCATCGAGTGCCGCATTGACGGCATGCCTGCTGGTATCGGCGAGCCTGTTTTTGACAAGCTGGATGCCGCCCTTGGAAAGGCGATCCTTTCTATCGGTGCCGTAAAAGCCTTTGAGATCGGCGATGGGATCTGTGCTGCCAAAGCAAAGGGCTCTGAAAACAATGATGCCTTTGTAGCAGCAAATGGCGTGATCTTCAAAAAAACCAATCATGCAGGCGGAATTTTAGGAGGGATGAGTGATGGCTCTGAGATCTTGCTTCGCGCTTATGTAAAACCAACCCCCTCTATTTTCCGCAAGCAGGAAACGGTAAACAAAAATGGAGAAAATATAACTGTGGAGATCAAGGGACGTCATGATCCTGTTATCGTTCCCAGAGCCGTGGTGGTAGTAGAAGCAATGGCTGCCCTTGCGATCCTTGATCTGCTGTTTGAAAATATGCACGCAAAAATGAATAAGATCCTGGATTTTTATCAGCAATAAACAAAAAAACGGCTGAGAGCCTTATGCTTCCATTAAGTCTCTCAGCTTTTTTATGGCTTTGCTGATACCGCCCACTTCATCGATCAGCCCTTCCTTAACCGTTTCCTCTCCTACCAGTATGGTTCCTACATCCTTTGTCAGAACCCCTGTTTCCATCATCATTTCTTCTATACGGCTTCTGGAAATCCTGCAATGACTGCATACAAAGCCTGTGATCCTGTCCTGCATCTGTTTAAAATAGTCAAAGGTCTGGGGTGCACCAATTACCATTCCGTTCATTCTTACCGGATGGATCACCATTGTCCCTGTAGGCACGATAAAGGAATAATCTGTACTTGTGGCGATCGGCACACCAATGGAGTGACTGCCTCCCAATACAAGAGATACGGTAGGCTTACTGAGGGATGCGATCATTTCTGCGATCGCAAGACCTGCCTCCACATCACCACCCATTGTATTAAGCAGCACCAGCAGACCGCCTATCTCAGCACTGTCCTCGATCGCTGCAAGCTGTGGCAGAATGTGCTCGTATTTCGTGGTTTTGGCATTGCTGCCTAAATTGTCATGTCCCTCGATCTCACCTATGATCGTAACCAGATGAATATTTCCCAGTGTTTCCTGCCCCAGCTCCCTGATCCTTTCATCCTGATGCTTTTCCTCTTCCCGTTTTTCCTCCTGATTCTGTTTTACTTCCTGTATCTGTTTTGATCCCTGGGTCTTTTTTGCTTTTTTGGACATTTGCTCTCTCCTTTTATCAATGCTCCTTTTTATCTAAGCTTTACGTTCATGCAGCAAGCCCCTTCCAAGTGAAATCAAAACAGAATCTCGCTTACGCGATCCTCCGTCTGTAAACTCTTAAACAAAAAAGAGAGCTTGTCTGCTCTCTAGTATTTGCAATCTGAAAAAAATCAATCCCTTATATTTCATTTTTCTATTTAGTTTTTAACTCGCTCCTGCTATTTGATGTCAAAATCCTCTTCGCCTTCCTTTAACTCATAGTCATACTTCATCTGCTCCGGCAAAGGCTCATAGTCAAATTTAAGCTCTCGTCTTTCATGCTTTTTCGGCAAGGGAAGAGGGTTGGGAATATAATTTGTTCCCTGCACCTCTTGTTTTTGTTCTTCTGCTTTAGCCTGAATACATTGCTCCATTTTTTCGTTCTGCTCCTGCTTTTTCTTTGCAGCACATAAATCCCAGATAACCTGTACCATACCGCAGCCAACCAGCAGCCAGTATGTGCTCTCTATTTCATCATATGACATTTGTGTCATATTCATGCAGTAAAGCACCCTGATGCCGGCAATCACCACTACTCCAGCTGCTGTCATCCCTACGGCTTTCTGATCGCCATAAGCGGCAGATAAAAACACCAGCAGGCAGCCGCCAGCCAGAAGTGCTGCAAGAACGATCCAGTCACTTAGCTGCAAGACCACAGGCTGTAATCCTTCAATGTAAGGAGTAAAGCAGCTGCTTGCCACAGCAAAAAAGCCTCCTCCTGTTTTACTGCTTTCAATCAGACAAAGACCAGCAAAGCCAAGTACCGTCCCCATTATGATACCGCATACAGCGATCCACTTCTGCATAAGCCGTCCCTGCCTGCAGGGCAGCAAAATCCCAATCACAAGGCCCAGAACCAAAGTCAGTCCCAGCAGATCCAGCCAGAGCAAGACTCCTGCCATACACCCGACTAACAGCCAGACAATCCCAGTCTGCAAGGCTGCCTTTTCTGCTTTCATGGAAAAAGAAAAAGCAAATGTCAGCAAAACCAGTCCCATGACCAATAAAAGCAGCGCATCCGGTAAAATACGCTGATACCCACTTAGCAGCTCCGGCATCCCAGCTGACAGCAGCAAAAAGAGCACCGCTGCTCCTCTTCCATACATTTTTCTGACAACCACTGAAAAAAGAAGACCTGCCGTAAGCAGCAGGACAAGCTGCATAGCCGCAGCCACCTCACATTTATTTCCCAGTAAATGAAGCAGGGCTGACAAAAGACAGACAAATACGCCCTCTGCCTGATGATCCAGAGTGGGAAGGGATGCTTCCCCTACCTTGGCAAGCTCGTAAAACGTCATATCGCCTACAGGCTGCATTCCCCACACAGAAGCTGCCGCGATCCTTGCTGCAAGCAGCACCAGCACAGCTCCAAGCTCCGGCAAATATTTTCTATATGTCCTGTCCTTCTCTTTTGTGTTTCGCATATTATAGCATCCTCGGCCAGCCTATCAGCTCAGCATATATTCCTTTTGAAGCATTTTTACCATTTCCTGATACTTTTCAAGACACTCCTCATTTCTGCCCTCTTCTATAAAGCGCACACAGGGAGCGATATATGCCTCATATAAAAATCTATATATTTCTTCTCTGTTCTCTTTTTTATCTACCCTTTTCACAATGGTAGGTGCCATGTCATAATATTGCCAGATCAGCTTTTCTCCATCCCTCATATCTGTCAGATAGCCATCTCTGTACTGCTTGAGCAGCTTCAGCTCATAACAGTCTGCCGGCTTGTGAAGTCCTTCACATACAGCTGTTGTCACATAGCACAGCTTTCTGCGGAAGCCGCTGTTTAAGGATTCAAAATCAGCCGCCTGAATCCTGCTGTCCTTAAAGGTTTCTGCCCACCTTGTGCAGATCTGCTCCGTCAGAGCAGCATATGCTTTCTGATCAAGAGAAAGAATTGCCGGCAAAACAAAGGTCACTGTATACATATTCAGCGTCATCTGCATATTTTTGCTGTTCAGCCTGTTCCCTTGCTCCTCCATTACCTCTTTTCCTCTGGCAACGATCAGCTCTGCAACTTCCTGAGCTGCCCTTCCAGCATCCTCAGCAGACTGCATTGTCCGGCGGATCGCCTGCAGTGCCTCCTGCTGTGCGATCAGATAAGCCTGAAAAGCGTTCTCATATTCATTTCTCTGAAAGCCCTTGACTGTTTTCTCTATATCCTGAAAAAGGCTTCCCACGCAGCCCTTCAGCTGCTCCAGGGCAGACTGATACGCTTCCTTTGTTGCCTTTTTCTCTTCTTCTACAGAAAATTCCTGTCCGCAAAACATACATATGATCTTTTCCCTGCCTACAGGGATCTGCATTATCTCATTACATTTCGGACATCCGCCCTCTCTGTATTCCATCTACTCTTCCTCCAGAGATACCGTTTTATTCATCCCAGTTTGTATACACTGCCTGTACATCATCATCATCCTCTAACAGATCCAGTGTACGCTGGAGATTCTTTATATCTGTTTCATCTGTTAATGCCACATAATTCTGCGGAAGCATTGTTACCTCTGCTGAGGCCATGACAATCCCTGCATCCTCTAATGCCTTTCTTACCTCCTCAAAGGAATCCGGATCTGTAATGATCTCAAAGCCGTCCTCTTCCTCTGCAAAATCCTCTGCACCTGCATCCAGCGCTGTCATCATCAGATCGTCTGCATCCTTTTCACAGTCTTCCTTTGCAATGATGATCTGTCCCTTTTTATCAAACATATAGGATACACAGCCCTGTGTACCGATATTTCCCTGTCCTTTGGTAAATGCACTTCTTACATTTGCCGCTGTACGGTTTTTGTTGTCTGTCAGCGCATCTACAATGATAGCGATCCCACTGGGACCATAGCCTTCATATGTAACATATTCATAGTTTACATTTCCTACATCCCCGGCAGCCTTCTTGATCCCTCTTTCGATCGTATCATTGGGCATATTATTTGCCTTTGCTTTTGCTACAACCGTTGCCAGCTTAAAGTTATTATTTATATCCGGTCCGCCTTCTTTAACAGCTACCGCGATCTCTCTTCCGATAATAGTAAAGATCTTACCCTTTGCTGCATCATTTTTCTCTTTTTTGTGTTTGATGTTGGCAAATTTTGAATGTCCTGACATATGTTTCTCCTCTTTCGCTTTTCATGATTATAAATTGAAGATAAATAAATTTTATTTATCCAGCATTATTTTGTTCTGGTTCTGTTCTGGTCACAAGTACATTTTCAATCATATTATTTTTAACAGAAAGAACCTTAAAATGATACCCTTCTACTTCTGTTTCAAATTGCTCATCCTCATCCGGTATCTTGTCCATTTGAGAGATCAGAAATCCGTTTAAGGTCTCAAAGTCCTCCTCCTGAAACGAGATCTGGAAACGCTCTTCCAGCTCCTTTAAGGGAGTTAAGCCTTCGATAATGTACTCGTTTTCACTTTTTTCTTCGATATGCTCTTCCTCTTCATCATATTCATCCATGATGTTTCCTACGATCTCTTCCAGGATATCCTCCATGGCAACCAGTCCGGCTGTCTGACCATATTCATCGATCACAACTGCCATCTGTGTCTTCATGGACTGCATATTGTGGAACAACACATCTATATTTCTTGTTTCCGGGATAAATACAGCTTCTCTTACCAGCCCCGGAATGCTCCTTACCTTCTTTTCCAGTACTCCCTTTTCTTTTCCGGCCTCTTGTGCCCGCACCGCATCCTTATAATGCAGCACCCCAATAATATGGTCAATATCACCATCATAGACAGGATACCGGCTTTTATTCTCACCGATCACAAAGCTGACTGCCTCTTTCAGTGTCATATTCCCATCCACCGCAATGATATTTTTCCGGTGTGTCATAATATCCTGGGCTTCCTTGTCGCCGAATTCAAATATATTTGTGATCATTTCTGCTTCGCTTGCCTGCAGCACACCCTGCTCATGGCCTTCATTTACCATAGAAATGATTTCTTTTTCTGTAACATCACCTTCTGCCTGTATTCCAAACAGCCTGCCTATTCCTGCAAAAATTTTTTTCAAAAAGGTCATCGCCCCTGCAGTAGGTCCAGCATCGTCCATTTTTCCATCTCCTCTAAAAAATCTTATTTATCCAATATAGCATTTTCTCTATCTAACGTCAAGAACGCCGTCTTTTACTGAAAAATGGACATCTTTTTCATATGTACTAAAAAGCCTTGCTCCCACCTGATCCAGAGCCTTTTTCGTTTTTTCTTCTGCCCCCTTGGCGGTTACAACAGCATACTTAGGCTGGAGCTGCAGGATCAGCTCATCACTTGCTCCATTGTCTCTTCCGTGATGTGCCAGCTTGTAAACATCCACCCTTGGAAGGTCTTCATCCAGCAATTCCTTGATCCGTTTTTTCTTGGCATCACCTGCAAAGAAAAACTTTTTTCCCTCATATTCAGCAAGTACACCGATAGAATAATTGTTGGAATTTTTATATTCTGCCTCCTGCGGCGGATAAACCGTAAGCAGCAGCTTATCAAAGGTCAGCTCTGTTACAGACTCTGGCATCATAGCCTTTCCTGCTCCCAGCTCCTCCTTCAGCTTTTCCTGCAGCTCCTCCTGCAGCTCTGATCCTTTTTCGCAGTCTGTGAGGATGATCTGCTCAACAGGAAATTCCTCCAGCAGGCTGACAGCACCTCCGATATGATCCTTATCCGGATGTGTCAGAATCAGCAGTTCTATGTCATCCACCTCTAAGCCATGAAGCTTATCTAACAGTCTGTCGCTGTCCTCTTCTATTCCTGTATCAATTAAAATATCTGCTTCTTTTGTCTGCAGCAGGATACTGTCTGCATCCTCTGAACACGCAAAAAACCAGACATCCAGAGCCTCTTTTGCTCCTTGCCTTCTTTGGGCAGTTTCCACCTTTGCTGTTTCTGCCCTGCATCCTGAGAGCAGTAAACAGCAAAGCATCAGCAAACACAGACTTTTTAATCCCTGCCATCTTCTTTTTTTCTCTTTTAACAAACGCTCCGCTCCTCTTTATGTATCCAGTTCAAGACTAACCAAAAGCCCTCTGTTTACCTTTTCCATTACATCCCGATCCAGATGACATACCTTATCCTTTAAACGCTTCTTATCGATCGTTCTAAGCTGCTCTAATAGTACCACAGAGTCCCTGACCATCTCATATTTGCTGGAATCCAGTTCAATATGGGTAGGCAGCTTAGCTTTATTCAGCTTTGATGTAATTGCCGCACAGATCACAGTAGGACTATGCCTGTTGCCAACATCGTTCTGCACGATCAGCACTGGTCTGACACCGCCCTGCTCAGAGCCTATCACAGGTCTTAAATCTGCATAGTACACATCTCCACGTTTCATATGCTATAACACTTCCTTTATTTAGTATAGCAATATTATTGCCCCTTTTCCGGAAGGTATTCAAAATCATTATAATAATCTTTGGTTTCGGTAATTCTGCCTCCTTTTTTATAAACTCTTGGGATTCTCTTTCCCAGATCACAGACAAGCTCATAATGAAATCTTCCCGATAACTCTCCCAGATACTCTGCCGTGATCTCTTCCTTTCCATCCTTTCCAAGAAGCGTGACCAGATCATTTTCCTCTGCCTCCGGGATCTTGCTCACATCCACCATCATCTGATCCATGCATACTCTTCCCAGGATCTGTGCCCGTTTTCCGTGGATCAGTACATATCCCTTGCTGGAAAGACTTCTGGGATAACCGTCCCCATAGCCTACCGGGATCGTCGCGATCCGCATTTTTTCCATCGCCTGAAATGTTCCCCCATAGCTGACCTCTTCTCCCGGCTCAAGCTCCTTTATATATACGATCCTGCTTTTTAAGGAAAGTGCCGGCTGCAGTGTAAGTCTATCCTTTTCCATTTCCTCTGAGGGCCACAGTCCATACAAAGAGATCCCTGCTCTTACAAGATCCATTCCTGCCTCTGGCATACGCATCAGTGCTGCACTGTTTGCGCAGTGGCGAAGCTCAATATGAATCCCCAACTTCTGCTCCACATTATTGCAGAATTTCTGGAAGCATGCGAGCTTTTCCTCTGCATCTGTTAAATCCGATGCATCCGCCTTTGCAAAATGAGTGAATATCCCCTCTATCCGGATACCCGGCAGCTTCATAACCTCTTTGATAAACCGTAGTCCGTTATCATCCGGGCGGATCCCGATCCGTGACATTCCCGTATCCACCTTAATATGTACAATGGCTTCCTTCTCCATGGCAACTGCCCGTCTGGACAGCTCCTTTGCCATATCAAGGCGAAATAAAGCAGGCCGGATCTGCTGTCTGATCAGCTCCTCATAACAATAGGGAAATACATAGCCTAAGATCAGTATCGGTTTTTTGATCCCACTTTTTTGAAGAATCCTTGCTTCCTCAAAGGTAGCAGTAGCGTACCCATACACATACTCCAGTTTTTCCAGTTCTCTGGCAATGGGAACACTTCCATGTCCGTACCCGTCTGTCTTGATCACGCCCAGCATTTTTGTTCCCTCTGCAATGCCTGCCCTCATCTGTTCCATATTATAATGGATAGCGTCCAGATTTACCTCTGCATATACCCTTGCATACGCTTCCATGGTTTCTTCCTCATTCATTTTATACTCCTTTCTGCAAACAATAACGGCAGCTCCTCCAGCAGATCTCCTGCCATTACGGAATAAACTGTTTTTCTCCTTGATGCCATATTTCCTGCCATACCATGTAAATAAACTGCCATACAGGCAGCTTCCATTCCCTGCATTTTCTGAGCCAGCAGCCCTGCCAAAATCCCTGCCAGCACATCACCGCTTCCTCCCGTTGCCATTCCGTTATCGCCAGAGGTATTGACGTAGACCTGCCCTGTAGGTGCTGCCACTACCGTTCTGGCATCCTTGGCAGCTATGATGGCCTTCCACCTTTCTGCATATTCCTTTACCACTGTCATAACCTCTTCTTTACAACACTTTATGCTCTTTTTCGTCAGTCGTGAAAGCTCTCCCATATGAGGTGTGAAATATACCCATGGGGCTTTTACGGATGCTCCATCCAGCAGGTACTTGGGATGCTCTGCTAAGATATTCAGTCCATCTGCATCTACGATCAAGGGCTGTCTGCAATTTTCCCAAACATACTGCAAAAGAAGCTCTGCCTGCTGTTCTTTGCCGATCCCCGGCCCGATCAGGATACAGTCTGCCCACTCTATCGCCTCCTGCAGCAGTTTCTCCAGATCTTCTTTTTGGGTATCTTTCTCATAGGTATCTACGATTGCCTCCGGTACAGTCTCCATCAGAAGCCGGTAATTTTCTCTGGCAGTTATGACTCTGACAATCCCTGCACCAGTACGGTATGCGCCAAGCGCAGCAAACTGGCAGGCTCCATACATCCGGCTGCTTCCTGCGATCACCAATACCTTGCCAAAGCTTCCTTTATTCCCATCCTTTTTTCTTGCAGGAATTCCTGCAAGATCTGCTCTATTATAAGTAAAAGCGGCAGGCTCTGTCAGACTATTTTGATATAAAATGCCGATTTTCCTGCAAATCACCTCTCCGGCATACTCTGCACCGGGATAAAGGACTATTCCCAGCTTACGATAGCCATAGGTCACGGTCATATCTGCTTTTACCGCTGTTCCCATGACTGCTCCGGTGTCTGTGTGAATCCCTGACGGAATATCTACAGATACCACATAAGCTGTGGCAGCATTGATATAGCGCACCGCTTCATCATACACTCCTGTTATTTCTCTGGAAAGCCCGATCCCGAACAGTGCGTCCACAATAAGGTCATATGCCCTATTGGGTAAATTTTCCTCTACGCTTATCCCCAGCTGTTTTAAAATCTCCAGCTGTCTGACAGTTTCGCTGCTGCACTTTTCCTTGTTGCCGATCAGAGAAAAAGAAACTTGATACCCATGCTCCTGCAAAATGCGCCCTACTGCCAGACCATCTCCGCCATTATTTCCACAGCCTGCTGCGATAAGCACACTTTTTTTCTCAGGAAATTTCTTTATGATCTCCTCCGCAGTGGCACAGGCGGCACGCTCCATCAATACCAGAGCCGGGATTTTTATATTCTGTATCGTATTTCTATCATATTCCTTCATTTGTGCTGCGCTGACCAGATATTCCATTTTTCCTCCTACCCCGACTGCCCTTCCATCATAAAAGCACTTTTGTGCCAGTACCGCACAGCTTTTTCTTACCACTGCAGTCTTTCATATATATAAAATGCGCCAAAGCAATCCTTGACGCACTTTCTCATTCCTTATCCTCAGCCTGAGTTTTTCTTTCTCTTTTTTCCGGCTGATATTTCATATCAAATATCTCTATTACTTCTGCCCCAAAGATATCATGCATATAAGAATACAGATTATGATTTGTAATCTCTGCCTCTTGTTTTTTCAGAAGCTTCTTCTTCAGCTCGATTCTGGTTTTTATTACCCAGTCACTGATCTCATCGATTTCTTTTGTATTTTCCTTCAGTCTGTCATAGCAGATTTCCATTGTGGCAAGCATCAGCTGCTGATTCACACGGTCAATTTCCTCCGGAAGGGAAAGGCTGATGTCCTGATACATCTCCAGCTTTTCATTACACTCCTCGATCAGCCGCTTACTTTCTTCTATCTTTCGCTCCGCCTCTGGATATTTCTCCGCCTCATTCATGGAAGCAACAATGGTGTCCATCAGCTTTCTCTTTACCAGCTTGATCTCTTTGCTCTCCTGATTGATTCTGCCCTGTTCTCCCAGCAGCTCATTCAGCCTCTGTGCCAGTGCTTCGATCTGCTTTGTGGTTCCAGTCTGTGTAAACAGCTGATGCCATTTGTGATCCAGAGTCAGAACCGGTATTTTCCTGCCGGTCAGGGCTGCCCTGTATTGTTCTTCCTTTTTATCCCGACTTTTCTTAGCCATAGTATTTATCCTTTTTGTTCCTCATAGCAGCTGATATTATAAGAAAGCTTCATCAGACTGTCAGAAAGATGAACATTTTCTACCTGTACATTTTCCGGCACATTCAGATCCACATGCGCAAAGTTCCAAATCGCCTTAATGCCATAGCTTACCAGCTTATCTGCCACCTCTACCGCACAGCTTTTGGGAATGGTCAGCACCGCAATGTCAATGTCCTTTTCCTTCATCCGCTGTTCTATCATCTCCATAGGTTCTACCTTCAGATTTCTGACCTGTTTTCCAAAAAGCTCCGGCTTGATGTCAAAAATCCCCTGCATGATAAACCCACGCTTTTCAAAATTGATATAATTGGCAAGTGCCTGACCCAGATTTCCTGCCCCAACGATGATCAGATGATGCTGTTTATCCAATCCAAGGATCTTGCCGATCTCTTCATGAAGATATTCCACATTGTATCCATATCCCTGCTGACCAAAGCCGCCGAAATTATTAAAATCCTGCCTGATCTGTGATGCCGTTACCTGCATGCGCCTGCTCAGATCCTGGGAAGAAATCCTTTCTACCCCTTCCTCCTTCAGCTCACCAAGATAACGGAAGTATCTGGGCAGCCTGCTGATCACTGCCTGGGAAATCCCTTTTCTCTCCATCGTATACGCTCCCAACTGTTTTCGTATTCAACTACTTTATTATATAAGAATGTTAAATTCCTGTCAATGAAATGCAGGCTTGTATTTAAAAAGCATTTCCATTAAAATATAATGAGCTATGGAGGAATATTGTAATGATTTTATCTTGTCAGAACATCAAAAAACAATTTGGAGAAACAACGATTTTAAATCGCTGCTCCTTTCATATAGAGGATTATGAAAAGGCTGCCTTAATAGGGATCAACGGAGCCGGAAAAACCACTCTTCTGCGCATTATTACCGGAGAGCTTCCTGCTGATGAGGGTGTTGTTGCTCTCACAAAAGGGAAAAGCCTTGGTTATCTGCCCCAGCTCGTTACCTTTGACAGTGAAAATACCATTTACGATGAGCTGCTTTCTGTAAAACAGGATTTGATCGATCTGGAACAAAAGATCCGGGATACAGAACTGGAAATGAAGCACGCATCCGGCGAGCAGCTGGAGTCTCTTATGGAAGCCTATGCCTCAATGACCCACCAGTTTGAAGCCGCAAATGGCTATGCCTACAAAAGCGAGCTTTTTGGTGTTTTAAAGGGTCTTGGCTTTGCAGAGGCAGATTATACAAAAAAGGTGGCTACTCTTTCCGGCGGGCAAAAAACCAGAGTTGCTCTTGGAAAGCTGCTGCTGCAAAAGCCGGATCTAATCCTTCTGGATGAGCCCACCAACCATTTGGACATGGCTTCCATTACCTGGCTGGAAACTTATCTGCTGAATTATAAGGGTGCCGTCCTATTGGTTTCCCATGACCGCTATTTTCTTGACCGGATCGCCAGCAAGATCATTGAGATCGATCAGTCCGAAGCCACTGTTTTTTCTGGCAATTATACAGACTATGCAGCAAAAAAAGAGGTTCTCCGGCTTTCTAAATGGAATGCCTACCAGAACCAGCAGCGTGAGATCAGGCATCAGGAAGAGGTCATTGAAAAGCTTAGATCCTTCAATCGTGAAAAATCCATTAAGCGTGCTGAAAGCCGTGAAAAAATGCTGGACAAGCTAGAACGCATTGAAAAGCCCCAGGAAACAAGAGCTGACATGAAAATGCGGCTGAGTCCCCGGATTCTCAGTGGAAATGATGTGCTTACCGTCTCCTCTTTGAAAAAGGCTTTCGGCAGTAACCTGCTGTTTGAGCATCTGGATTTTTCCATTAAACGCGGCGAGCATGTTGCTATCATTGGCAGCAATGGAACAGGAAAAACCACGATTTTAAAGATCATCAATGATCTGATCACTGCAGATGAAGGAAAAATCTGCACAGGGACCAATGTACAGATCGGCTATTACGATCAGGAGCACCATGTACTGCATCCTGAAAAGACCTTATTTGAAGAGATTTCCGATGCCTATCCCTCTCTTACCAATACAGAAATCCGTAATACGCTGGCTGCTTTTTTATTTACCGGTGATGATGTATTTAAGCTGATCAGAGAGCTGTCCGGCGGTGAGCGGGGGCGGGTTTCCCTTGCAAAGCTCATGCTGTCTGAAGCCAACTTTTTGATCCTGGATGAGCCTACCAACCATCTGGATATTATGTCCAAGGAAATACTTGAGGATGCATTAAACCACTATGAAGGGACCGTCCTCTATGTCTCTCATGACCGATATTTTATCAACCGGACAGCCCACCGTATCCTTGAGCTGGAAAATCTTTCCCTGACAGGATATTTAGGCAACTATGACTATTATGCCGAGAAAAAAGCCCAGCTGTTTTCTCCTACAAACAGCCCCGATACCACTTCTTTCGCGCCTTCTTCTCTAAAGGCTGATACAGAAGCAAAAACAGACTGGAAATCCCAAAAGGAGCTGCAGGCAAAAAGGCGAAAGACAGAAAATGATCTGAAAAAGACAGAGTCAGAGATTGAAGCCTTGGAGCTTCGCAACGAAGAGCTGGATCGCCTGATGGCAGAGCCGGAAAACTGTACTGACGTATCAAAGCTGACTGCTTTTTCAAAAGAAAAGGAAGAAAATACAAAAAAGCTGGAGCTTTTTTATACCCAGTGGGAAACATTAAGCGAAGCCTTATCCTGAATTTAAAATGAGCTGCACACTCAATTACGAGTGCACAGCTCATTTTTTATCCTGTTAAAGCGATCAGATTAGTTATTGATCAGCTTATCTTCATCACTCCAGCTATAAAGCTTTCTGATCTCTTCTCCTACTACCTCTGCCGGATGCTCAGCAGCCAATTTTCTCATTGCACGGAAATGAACCTGCTTTCCTGCATCAGACATATCCAGAAGGAATTCTTTTGCAAAGCTTCCATCCTGAATATCAGAAAGAACCTTTTTCATTGCCTTCTTGGTTTCCTCTGTAATGATCTTCGGTCCGGTAATATAATCACCATACTCAGCAGTATTGGAAATAGAATATCTCATTCCTGCAAAGCCGGACTGATAGATCAGATCAACGATCAGCTTCATTTCATGGATACACTCAAAATATGCATTTCTGGGATCGTAGCCAGCCTCTGTCAGTGTTTCAAAGCCTGCCTGCATCAATGCACATACACCGCCGCAAAGCACTGCCTGCTCACCAAATAAGTCTGTCTCTGTTTCTGTACGGAAGGTTGTTTCCAAAACACCTGCCCTTGCGCCGCCGATGCCAAGTGCATAAGCGAGTGCTACATCCTTTGCTTTTCCTGTGTAGTCCTGCTCAACAGCAACCAGACAAGGCACACCCTTGCCAGCCTGATACTCGCTTCTTACTGTATGTCCCGGTCCTTTTGGTGCGATCATGGTAACATCAACAAATGCAGGGGGAACGATACAGCCAAAATGAATGTTGAAGCCATGAGCGAACATAAGCATGTTGCCCTCCTCCAGATTCGGCTCAATGTCATTTTTGTAAAGCTCTGCCTGCTTCTCATCATTGATCAGAATCATAATGATATCTGCTTTTTTTGCAGCCTCTGCTGCTGTATATACTTTAAATCCCTGTGCTTCTGCCTTTGCCCAGGATCTGGAGCCTTCATAAAGACCGATAATAACATCACAGCCTGATTCCTTTAAGTTTAATGCATGTGCATGTCCCTGACTGCCATAGCCAATGATTGCAATAGTTTTTCCTTCCAGTAAAGAAAGATTACAATCCTCCTGATAATAAATACTTGCCATTTTCTTCTCCTCCATAAATTATTTTTCATTTCCTTAGGAAATGATGATGTAGAATTTATAATATTAAAAGGATACCCTTTTATTATTTAATTTTCAAAATATACCACATTGTCTACGCCTCGTCCAAGACCGGCAATTCCTGTTCGGGCAAGCTCTAATATTTCATAACCATTTAAAAGATTGAGAAACGCTTCTATCTTATCCTGATTTCCTGTGATCTCCACTGTCAGACTTTCATTGCACACATCTACGATCTTTGCCCTGAATATATCTGCCACACTGATAACACCCTGTCTTTGTGCCGCTGAAGCCTTTACCTTGATCAGTGCCAGTTCACGATACACGCTGCTTTCCGGCTTTAATTCCTTGATATCGCGTACATCCACCAGCTTAGCCACCTGCTTCTCGATCTGATCCAGGATCTCATCATCCCCCAGTGCCACAATGGTAATACGTGTAATGTCAGGATCAGCAGTCACCCCAGCCGTAATACTCTCAATATTGTATCCGCGTCTGGAAAACAGACCGGAAATACGGCTTAAAACACCTGCTGTATTGTCTACCAGAATCTGAAATACTTTTTTATGCATAGTCAATTCCTCTTTTTCTTTATTTCGCATACATCTGACCGTGTTGCAAAGACAAATAAATCCTTTATGCTTCACATTCTAGCAACAAAAATTTTCCTTGTCAACGTATGCATTGCAGGAATGTTTATCATAACATACAGTTATAATAATCTGTTATTATTCTGAAAAATGTTATGATACGCTCCTTTCCTGCAAATCCAACTCCTTTTTTGTCCTACCCTTCATTTTCTGAGCATTTGGGTAATGCCAGGGTGCCGGTACGGGCCACCTCCACAATACTGATAGACTGAAGCAGTGTGATCAGTAAAGAGGTTCTTTCCGGTACATCACAGATCTGTATCATCATATGACTTTTGGACATATCAACGATCTGGGCTTTCATAATATCACAGGTTTCCATGATATCCCGGCGGTTTCCTTTATTAAATTTTACCTTCAGCAGCATAAGCTCACGGCTGATGCTCTGGGTTTCATCAAAGGTGCGCACCTTTATGATATCCAGCTTTTTATTCAGCTGCTTTTCAATCTGCTCAATAGTCCTTTCATCCCCACTGCTGACGATCGTCATGCAGGATACCGTAGGATCATCCGTTTCTCCTACTGCAAGACTGTCAATGTTAAAGCACCTTCTGGAAAAAAGCCCAGCCACCTTACAAAGCACACCGGAACGGTTTTCAACCAGAACAGAATAAATTCTTTTCATACAAATCCCCTCTCTACACCAGATCCATCGGATCTATCAAACATTCCATCAATGCCGACTCATCCTTTTCCAAAAATCTGTCCATCGCCTCTTCTGCACCATCCATATTTTTTACCCGGATAAAGGGCAGCTCATATGCCTCTGCCAGCTTTTCCAGATCCGGACTTCCTGACAGATCTACCACCGAATAATGATCCTGATAGGTAAAGTGCTGATACTGGCGCACCATGCCCAGATAATTGTTCTTCAGCACAATGATCTTTACCGGAATATTATGCTGGCGCATCGTTGCCAGCTCCATCATGGACATCTGAAAAGAACCATCTCCGCAGACTGCCACAACCTGCTTATCCGGACAGCCCACCTTGGCTCCCATGGCTGCCGGAATAGAGTATCCCATCGTTCCCATGCCGCCGGAGGTTAGAAATCTTCCTTTTTTCACAATATGATATGCGCAGGACCAGATCTGATTTTGTCCCACATCAGCCACATACACACCATCCTCCTGCATCTTTTCAGAAAGGATACGGATCAAGGCTGCTGGATCTACATACTCTGGATTCACGTTTCGCACCGGCTCCATTTTTTTTCGATATTCATTTAATGTAGTGATCCACTCTTCATGCTCACAGGAAAATTCCTGTTCTGCAAAATCCATCAGGATATGTCTGATATCTCCAACCAGCGGAATCGTAGGCCCTACATTTTTCCCGATCTCAGCCGGGTCTACATCAATATGTACCAACACCTTATTTTCTGTGATCAGATCTGGCTGGCTGACAGCACGATCTGCCACCCGGGCTCCTGCCATGATAAGCAGATCGGATTCATTCATGGCACGGTTTGCATAGGGTTTTCCGTTATTTCCTACCATTCCAAAATACATAGGATGCTCTGTAGGCATGGCGCTGATCCCCATCATGGTGGATACCACCGGTATCCTATGAGCTTCTGCAAATTCGCACAGCTCCTTCTGGGCACCGCTGAGAAGCACGCCTCCTCCCACGCAGATGATCGGACGTTTTGCCTTTTCCAGCTCCCTGATCACCTTTTTTATCTGGACTGCATGCCCCTTCACTGTAGGCTTATAGGTACGCAGACTTACTTCCTCCGGATATTTAAACTTTGATACCTGCGCATTCTGCACATCGATCGGAATATCGATCAGCACCGGCCCCTTGCGTCCTGTAGAGGCAATATGGAATGCCTCTTTGAAAATCCGGGGAATATCATTGGCATCCTTTACCAGATAGCTGTATTTTACAAAGGATTCCACCGCTCCTGTAATGTCTGCCTCCTGAAATACATCAGAGCCCAGCAGTTCACTGTTTACCTGACCTGTGATACACACAAGAGGAATACTGTCTGCAAAAGCTGTAGCAATACCTGTAATCAGATTGGTCGCTCCCGGACCGCTGGTTACTGCACAGACTCCGACCTTTCCTGTTACTCTTGCCTGACCGCTTGCTGCATGTGCTGCATTCTGTTCTGTCCGAATCAGAATACTTCTGATGGAGGAATTTAAAATACTGTTATAAAATGGACAAATCGCCACTCCCGGATAGCCGTATACAGTATCTACTCCCTCTGCCTCCAGACATTTGATGATTGCTTCTGCTCCGTTCATCTCTCATCCCACCTTCTATAAATCTAATATTTTCTGCGTCAGGCGCACTGCCTCAGCCGCATCTTTAGAATATCCATCTGCACCAATCTCTTCTGCATAGTCCTGGGTGATCACCGCACCGCCAATTATGATCTTTGCTTTGCAGCCCCTTTCCTTTGCATACTTCACAACATTGCGCATTTCCTGCATCGTAGTAGTCATAAGCGCAGACAATGCGATCACACTTGCCTGATGCCTTTCTGCCTCCTCTACGATCCGCTCCTTTGGTACATCCTTTCCCAGATCAATGACCTTGAATCCATGATTTTTCAGCATCAGCGCCACAAGATTTTTTCCAATATCATGAATATCTCCCTTTACTGTGGCGATCACGATCGTAGGCAGCTTTTCCCGGTCCGTAGCTCTCATCAGAAGCGGCTCTAAATACTCAATGGCAAGCTTCATTGCCTCTGCTCCTGCTATCAGCTGGGGAAGAAAATATTTTCCTTTGTCAAAAAGCTCTCCCACCTCATTGATCCCCGGAAGCAGTGCTTCATCCAATATTTTTTTTGGCTCTGTTTTCTCCAAAAGAGCTGCTTTAACCAACTCCACGATCGCCCTTTTATTTCCCTTTAATACAGCATCCTTTACTTTTCCAAGACAGTCTGATGCCTCGTTTTTTTCTTCTGTGGATCTTACAGCCAGCTTTTCTTTTCCTATGCTGCCTGCAGCTGCAGACACCAAAACCGGCTGTGCCGCCTTCCACACATTCATCCGCTCTATATATCGGATATCAGCATCCTCTTTATGCAGCAAAAGGTCTGATGCCATTGCGCAGTTTACCAGCAGATCCTGGGAAGGATTGGCGATCGCCATGGTCAGTCCCGCCTGGATCGCCATGGTCAGAAAAGCAGTGTTGACAAAGCTTCTTTCCGGTAGTCCAAAAGAAATATTGGAAAGACCGCATATGGTAGCAAGACCGTTTTCCTTACAATAGCGTATCGTTTCCAGAGTTTCAAGTGCCGCCCTTGGATTTGCACCCACCGTAGCTACCAGTCCGTCTACAACAATATCTTCCTTGTCCATGCCCAGCTCTAATGCACGATCTACGATTTTTTCAATGATCTCTATTTTTTCATTACTATCCTTTGGCAGACCTGCGTCCGACAAAGGCAGCAAAATAAACATCGCACCATACTTTTTGGCAATAGGAAGCAGCTTTTCAAACTTTATCTTTTCTAAAGAAATGGAATTGATCAGTGCCCGTCCGGGGTATCTGCGAAGTGCTGCCTCTAACACCTCTACATGGCTGGAATCCAGAGACAGTGGAAGGGAAGTTACACCAGACACCTCCTCCAGTACCTCCAGCATCATAGCCTTTTCGTCAATGCCGCTCATTCCCATATTAACATCCAGAACGCCTGCACCGCACTCCTCCTGCTCTTTGGCAAAGGACAGCACCAGATCCAGTCTGCCCTCTCTCAGCTCTGCCTGTAATTTTTTCTTTCCGGTAGGATTGATCCGTTCCCCTACAATGATAAAATTGTCCTCCAGCCCAAAGGTAAGAGTCTGCCGTTCAGAGGTCAGGTAACGCAGCTTCTTTTTTTTCCGTTCCTTTCTCTGCAGGTCTTTTGTATTTTTCACAAGCTCCCTGATATACTCCGGTGTGGTGCCGCAGCAGCCGCCCAGTATGGAAGCTCCTGCCTCTACCAAAGTCACCATCTCTCTGCCAAAAGTCTCTGCATCCATATCATAGGCCGTGCTGCCATCCTCAGTCAGCGAAGGCAGACCCGCATTTGGCTTTGCAATAAGGGGAATCGTGCTTACCCCTGCCATGCTGCGGATAATCTCTGCCATTTTATCAGGGCCAGTAGAACAGTTGGTTCCTATTGCTGCTGCACCCAGACTTTCTAATACCACTGCCGCAGTTTCTGCATCTGTCCCAAACAGGCTTCTGCCGTCTACTTCAAAGGTCATGGTCACCATAACCGGCAGATCACAAACCTCCTTTGCCGCGATCAGTGCCGCTCTGGATTCCTGCAGACTCATCATTGTCTCGACTACCAGCAGATCCGCTCCTGCCTCCACACAATAACCGATCTGCTCCTTATAAACCTCAACGAGCTCTTCAAAATCCAGATTTCCTATGGGCTTTAGCTGTCTGCCTGTCATTGTCAGATCTCCTGCAACGTAGGCATGCCCATCTGCAGCCTCTTTAGAGATTGCCACCAGCTGTTTATTTATTTTTTCTATCTGATCCTCCAGCCCATACTCAGCCAGCTTAATGCGATTGCTTGTAAAGGTCGGTGCGTAGATGATATTACTTCCTGCCTGTATGTATTCCCTCTGCAGCTCTATCATGATCTGCGGATGCTCCAGGATCCAGCTTTCCGGGCAGACTCCTGCCGGCATCCCGCGTTTGATCAGATTTGAGCCCGTTGCTCCATCCAGATAGAGCATGCCTTCTCTGCAAAGTTTTTGGAACTCTTCTTTTGTCATAGTATATCCTTCCAGTAATGCAGCTTTCCCACATTCCCGTTCATTTTATGATTGCAAAATATATACAATCCATGATAGCATGGTTCTGGTTTTTTCACAATTTATTTTTACACATAGCCTGACAAAACATTTTCTATCTGCCAGTTATCCTTTCCGGGAAACTTCACATTGCTTTCATACTGTGAATATGGTAAATTGGAGTAGTGGTTTTGAAATATTTTCATATCATATGGGAGGAATTTAGGTTTGAAAAAAACAACGCTGCTTCTTACTGCCCTTTTTCTTTCTGTCATTCTTGCAGGCTGTCAGAAAGAAGATAGTGCTTTATCACAATATAAATCTGATATGACAGACTTTACCAATACTGTGGATGATCTGATCACATCTATCGACCAGATCGACCTGGAATCAGATACCCGTACCGAGGAGCTGCTGGGCTATCTGGATGAGATGGACGCAGCCTTTGCAGAAATGAGTGAATTAAAGGTACCGGAGCAGTTTGCAAATGTCGAAGAGCTTGCCGATGATGCCAGTGCGAATCTGTCCGAATCTGTTTCTCTGTATCATCAGGCATTTGACAGCGGAGAAGAATTTGATCCCAACATTTTAGATGCTGCGCTGGAGTATTACAGTCGTGCTCTCAAGCGTCTGGATTATATCGGCATAATTCTGCAGGGAGATCTGCCAGAGGATGATACCATTACCATCATCCACGAATCTGAGGATGATAATGATGATGAGAAGGACACAGGCGAAACAGAGTCCGATGAGGAAGATGCAGTAGGCTGATGCCGCAGCATATGCTGATGAGTCTTAAAAGCAATAAATCTGTTTATTAAAAATGCCTACCGGCTTTGACCGCCGGTAAGCATTTTTTGTTTTACTGCTGATTCAATCTAAATATCCTCTCCTTCTGTTCCTCTGTTATCTTCTGGGTAATATCTGAGATAAACACATAAAAGAGCTTTGTGTCTCCATTAACGCCTGCATCCTCCAGATGACCACAGTCATCGATCCAGCGCACCTGTCCATCCTTTCGGATGATCCTGTACTGGGTAAAATCCATATTCCGGTCAGAATGCTGAACCTGCTGTCTGATCTCCCTTTCTACCCTGCCAACATCCTCTGGATGTACCATGCCGCGGAAGGAAGCTCCTACCAGATCAAGAAATTCTTCTAATGTTTCACAGCCAAAGATTTTCAGTACCGTTGGATTGGCATACAATATCTTTTCGTCCTCATCTGCACGGTATACCAGAAAGCCCTCTGTCATACTGCTTAATGCCTTTGACATGCCCAGCTTTCTCATGTTCTCTTTTTCCCTTACTAAGGCTTCTATGCTCCGTATCGTTCCAATGGCTGTTTTGGCTGCCCCGTTTTTTTCTCTCTTGCTGACGGTGATCGTGGTAAGACACCATTCTTCTCCTATGCCTTCCATGACTCTGCGATACTTATATTCTACAGAGTCCTGCACTGTAAATACATTGCGAAGATTCTGCAGCGACAGTACACGCCTTACATTTCCATCCTCGTCCACGATCCGTCCATTTTCCACATGGCGGTTCAAAAACTCTTCGTAATTTCCTCTTTCCAGCAGCTGACTTTCATCCGGATAGATCATACGAACATAATTTTCCTTTAAATGGAGGAAATATACTGCCCGGTAGGATTTTACGATATGATTCAGGGCATCCTCATAAATGTGATTGTGGGTTACATCATTGATAAGACAGCTCGCATAACCATACTCATACTGGTAAAAGGTAAGCTGCAAATAACGACCAGACAGGATGCTGTTGGTATTATATTCTACCTTTTCTCCAAAATATGCTGCCCGGTATGCCTCATTCAGCATCTCCTCTCTATTGTCCACAAAGGTTTTCTGGATCATATAATGGAGTTTCTCCATATCGCCGCCGCACATCCGCTCGATTTCTTTGTTTCCATATACGATCTCATAGTCACAGGGACTGCCCTTTTCATCCAGAATGATTTTGGATATCAAGTAACCGCAGGGCATATCGCCGTAGTACTCTTCCATGTAGTTCAGCTGCTTCTCTGTCAGTTCTTCCACAGACTGTTCTGACATATGTCCTTCTGTTTTTCTTTCTTTAAAGCCAGTCATGTCGGTAAGGGAACCATAGAAAAGCTTACGGCCATCTTTTTCCCGCATGAAGAAAACCTTAATATATATCCAGAGCACTGTTCCATCTGCCCTCAGGTAATGGACATATCCATCTGCTCCGCTTCCCGGATTGTCATATGCCTGTTCAAAAACAGAAACCAAAAGATGTCTGTCATCATCATAAACATGATTCCAAAACCGTTTTCTGTACTCCTCCTTTTCGCTGACCGGCACTCCTGCAAGCCTGTAATACTGCTCATTTACGCGGACGATCTCAATGCAGTTCTCATACACCTCATAAAATGCTGCCGCACCCAGAATGTTGTTCATGATCGTATCATTAAAGAGATTTTCATCTAAAAATTCCCTTACATGAAATGCCTCATTCTGATTATAATAAAATCCATCAAAGTCCAGATTTCTATCATTTGCAAGCAGCTGTTCAAATTCTTCTACCGGAAGCGGTTTATAGTAATAGTACCCTTGCGTATAGCGGCATCCCATCTTTCGCAGAAAGCTTTCCTGCTTCTTTGTTTCAACCCCTTCTACAATGATCGGCATCTGCATCTGTCTTGCCATATTAACAACAGATTCCAGAATTCCAATACCTTTTTCCTCTTCCCTTTCATTGATCTCAAGAAATCTCATATCCATTTTCAGGACATCAACAGATACACTCTTTAACATATTCAGTGAAGAATATCCACTGCCAAAATCATCCATCATAACAAGGAAATCTGCTTCTCTAAGCTGCTTTACAGTACGGATGATCTTGTCGCTGTTTTCTGCATAAGCGCTTTCTGTAATCTCTACCTTTAACAGCCGTGTAGGAATCTGGTATTCTTCTACCAGTTCTTTCAGATACTCTGCCACATCCATGGAAAATATATCAATCCTGGAAATATTAATAGACACCGGGATCGCATGATACCCTCTGTCCAGACATTCCCTGAGCCACTTACATACCTTTCTCCACACATAGCGGTCAAGGTCGGCGATAAATCCATTTTTCTCAAGCACAGGAATAAATACTCCCGGAGGGATCATCCCCTTGGTGCTGTGCTTCCAGCGTACCAGTGCCTCTCCGCCTACGATCTTTCCTGAGGAAATATTGCACTGAGGCTGAACAAAAAAGATAAATTCCTCTTTTTTCAGTCCCTCCTGAACCTCTGCCAGAAGCTGCAGTTCTTCCTCTAAGGAGTCCTCCATATCAGGACTATACTGGCAGATCCGGTTTGTATAATTTCCCATCACTCTGGACAAAGCAATGGTAGCCCGATCATACATCGTCCCTACGGAAAGAGAAATATCTTCGATCAGATACACTCCCATAGCAGGCCAGAATCCCATTGTGTCATTCCACTGCTTGATACCCTCTGAGATCTCACGCTCCATCTGGCGGATTCTTTTTTCACTATTCGGCATCAGCATTGCAAAATTATCTCCTCCGATATAACCTGCAACACCACCATGCTCTCCGCGTATTTTTCTGAGTACTTCTGCAATATAAAACAGCAGGCGGTCACCCTCCTGCCTTCCGTACAGCTTGTTAAAGATACGGAAATGCTCAATATCTATCGCTACCAGACAGTGCGTCCCCGGTTCGATGCCGGTCAGATACTCCTTCGCCTTTTTAAAGAAAAAACGATTGTGATACAGTCCTGTAACCGGATTTAATTCACTGTCTGTATTGAATTCCTGCTTTTCTAGTTCTTTTGTATCTTTTTCCATATTCCCTGCCACTTTCCGAAAAATCGGAGTATATTTATTCATCATTTGTGAACGGCCACCACAGTAATCATACAGCTTTTTTCTGACAAAATCAACCTTTCTTCCTATATATTTCTCAGAATTTACCAATAATTTACGTTAAAGTATGAAAATACGCAGCTTTATCATGCTAATATAGAAAAGTCCGGGCATATAGCCCGGACTCTCAAACGTTTCTGATTATGCTTTTAATGATTATAAATAAAATTCTTAGAACTTGCCAGCTGTTGCTGCTTCCTCAATAGAAACTGCAACTGCTACAGTCATACCAACCATCGGGTTGTTTCCTGCACCGATCAGACCCATCATTTCAACGTGAGCCGGAACGGAGGAAGAACCTGCGAACTGTGCATCAGAGTGCATACGTCCCATTGTATCTGTCATACCATAGGATGCAGGACCTGCAGCCATGTTATCCGGGTGAAGTGTACGTCCTGTACCGCCGCCGGATGCTACTGAGAAGTATTTCTTACCCTGCTCGATACATTCTTTTTTGTATGTACCTGCTACCGGGTGCTGGAATCTTGTGGGGTTGGTGGAGTTACCTGTAATGGAAACATCAACACCTTCTTTGTGCATGATCGCTACACCTT
>CAYMEZ010000003.1:0-158516 GCA_964389835.1 uncultured Lachnospiraceae bacterium
CTGATTTCCTCTTGTGGTCTGCTTCTTGCATTGCTTACCTTTCTCGATAAGAGAATTAAGCGAAAATAAAAATGCCCGCCCTGTTGTAACCAGGACGGGCGTCTCTTAGATAAGAGAAATAAGCTCTGTTCGGGACTCCACTTTTTGGAGTGGGGCTCCATTGGGGACACCTGTTAGCGCAGGTGTCCTTTTCTATCAACAATATAACATGGTTTTGCTTAAATTTCAAGTGAAAGAGATGTTGAGATACCAGCAGATATACAGATTGTTAAAACTGGAAGAACGGAAAAAAGATGATAACATTTTATATTGATGAATTAGCTCCATGCTTACGTGATACTATTACAGGAGATATAATCGATACCGAGGTTGTTAGAATAAAACGTAAATCTTTTTTGTCTAAGTTTAATAAAAAAACAGGATGGTATATTAGCTGGGCAAAATCCCTGAAAGCGTTGAAATATATGCCGCTGTCAGGACATCCGTATCATTTTATTACGGAAGAAGAAATTGTGATATTTAAAAATTAATCGTGCAGCTTACGATGTAGCAAGATATGATGTAGCAGAGCGTATAAGCACTAAACTTTTTTCCCTGTTCATCCGATATAATGGTATATGTAAATGGATTTACAGTGTTTGATTTTCAAGGAGGATACGGATATGAACGGGATCAATGGATATCAGATTTATCAGAACAGCTACGCGGCTCAGTCACTTTATGCAAATGGCTATGAAAAGACAGAGAATGCAAAGCAGGATGCAGTATTGCAGCCAAAGGACATTTATGAAAAGAGTGATGTCAAAGGCGCAGCAGGCGTAAAAGAAACGAAAAAAGAAACAACGGTGCTCAGTGAGAAAGCAAAGGCATTGCTGGAACGCCTGAAGGAAAAGTACAGCAATATGGATTTTACCGTTGCAAATTACAGCAGTACCAAGGAAGCCCAGAAATATCTGGCAGGCGGCACAAAAGAGTACAGCGTTTTGATCGAGCCGCAGCTTTTAGAAGAGATGGCAGCCGATGAAGAGACAAGATCCAAATATACAGGGATGCTGGAAACAGCAGAGCAGCAGCTTGCTGATATGAAGGATGAGCTGGGCGAAGAAAGTGATGCAGTACGGCTTGGAGTTTCCTTTGGAGCAGACGGCAGTACAACTTATTTTGCAGAGCTTGAAAAAATGAGTGAGAAGCAGAGAGCACGGATAGAAAAATCCAGAGAAGCGAAAAAGGAAGAGACAAAAAAAGCAAAGGCGAAGGCAGAAGAGAAAAAAGCGGAAGAAGCCCAGAAAGAGGATGGAGTAAAGGCAGACAACCCTTATGAAAAGAGTAAGCGTGTGCAGCTGTATGCAGATTCCGCTCAGGAGCTGCTTGAGAAGATCCGCAGTGTGGAATGGGATAAGATAAAGCCGGAAGAAAATGCTGTTGGAAGCGTTATTGATTTTGGCATTTAAAGAGTAGTTAAAAAGAAAGTAAAAGAGAAAGTAAAAAAGCTTCGGGTTTTGGGATACCACAGTACCTCAAAGCCCGGAGCTTTCGTTCATTTTATTTTTCAAAGCAGATCCTCAATCGGCTCTTTTCCTGTGTACAAAGGATTTGATCGCATCAAAGCTTTCCTGACTGATCACATGCTCGATCTTGCAGGCATCTTCAGAAGCGATCTCGCTGGGAACGCCGAGGCTGGTCAGCCATGAATGCAAAAACTCATGTCTTTCATAGATCATTTCTGCGATCTGTTTTCCGGAATCTGTCAGGTAGATAAAACCGGCATCAGTTACTGTAATATGATTTTTCTCACGCAGATTTTTCATGGCAACGCTGACGCTGGATTTTTTGAAATTTAATTCCGTTGCAATATCAACAGAGCGGACGACAGGCAGCTTCCTGCTCAGCATCAGTATGGTTTCCAGATAATTTTCTGCAGATTCGTTGTAATTCATGTGTATTCACTCCAGGTAAAAATAGCTTGCTAGGAACACTAGGCTCGAAAAAACCTCGCCAAGCGCTCATATTACACCATGAACACTAGATTCGTGAAAGACCTCATCAAGTGTTCAGGTATTAATTCGCACTAGGCTCGTAAAAACCTCGCCAAGTGCTCATATTATATCACAGGTTGGGTAAAGTTTCTATAAAATTATTGGGAAGAGTGCAGAAAAGAGATTACAAAAGTTGTTGACGACTAATGATAGTTAGTATATACTAACTCAAGTAAGTGATGAAATTGATTCTCAAATATCAATTAAAATACAGACAACGCAGGGGAAATCTCAAATGGAACAGGCAAAGAAAAAAATAGCAGAATCAAGCTCGCAGAAAGCTTCGCAGGCGCAGCTGCAGCCACGGCAGGCAGCGCAGCAGCCACGCCAGATTGTGCAGCAGCCACGTCAGGCGGCGCAGCAGTCACAGCAGACGGCGCAGCAGGAGCATAGAAATTATCACAGGACGCAGATGCAGAAGGAAAGGATCGTACAGCTATTGAAAGCTCAGGGCTGCAGGATCACCAAGCAGCGGCTGATGCTGCTGGATATCATCCTTGAAGAGGAATGTTCCTGCTGCAAGGAAATCTATTATAAGGCATCAGCAATCGATGGCTCTATCGGCGCAGCAACAGTATATCGGATGATCAATATATTAGAGGACATCGGAGCGATCAGCAGAAAAAATATGTATAAGATCGCCTGCGGATGCACAGAGGAATGCTGTATGCGGGATGCCTGCACCATTGAGCTGGAGGATAACAGGGTATATCATCTTTCTGCCGGAAGCTGGAACGGAGTCATCAGGGCTGGACTTACGGCATGCGGATATGATGCTGAGGGGATCAAAAGCGTAAAGGTGCTGCCCTGCGAATGTGAATAAAAGGAAAAGAGACCGGACAATGCCGAAAAGGGAATGCCCCTTGAAGGCAGCTGACGGTCTTTTTTATTTCATAGGAAAGACTTTGTCGCTAAAAATAGAGCGTATGATTTTCCTATGAAATAAAAGCACTCCGTGCAGGATGCGCAGCTCGCAGAGAGGTATGATGCCATAAATGGCACTACTCGCGCGCGGAACAAAAGCTGTGCTATGTCAGAGAGTGGGGCGCGTGAGTGTGGGAAGCACAGCTTTTTTTATTTCATAGGAAAGACCTTGTCGCATTAACCCATAAAAGTCATGAATTTTCCTATGAAATAAAATAAATAAAATAATGCTGAAATAAACAAACAATCTATGAAAAGTGATTGACAGGCTAAGAGAAAAAGAATAGAATATATAGCGTGCTATAGGTTTTCAGACCGGTAACAAGATAAAAGGAGGAAATGGTTTGGAAATACAAGATATAGTGGCACTTGATGGTTTTGAGCAGGAGGCAGGACCGCTTTGCTTCAGCGTAGACATGCTGGAGGATGCGCGGATACAGATCGCTACGGTAATGGGCTTTCTTGGAAAAAAGCAGAAGGTTCGTATTGACAAGGAGCTGGAAGAGATCGGGCTGACAGTAACGCAGGTTCAGGTGCTGATATACATATTAAGGCGTGAAAAGGATAAAATCCCAGTTACAGCGCGGGACTTAGAGCATTATTTCCGAGTAAAAAATTCAACCATGTCCGGCGTATTGCAGAGACTGGAAAAGAAAGAGCTGATCGAGCGTGTGACGGACAGTGCGGACAGACGGAACAAACAGATCCATATCAAAGGAAACCTTGAGGAACTGTATACAGAAGTGGCAGACAGGACATGGGAGGAAATGGTAACGACCTTCCGGGGATTTTCCCAAAAGGAGTTAAGCACCCTGCTGCAGCTTTTGCTGAAGCTTTTGCGGAATATAGAATAAAATGAAAGCCGAAACAGATAAAAAGAAACAAAATGATAAAAGAGGAGAGAAAAGATGAAGAAAAAAATGGGAGAAACATTATCACGTTTTACAGCATTGGCATGCGTGACGATCCTTTCTTCAGGACTTGTGCTTGGAGGCTGCGCAGGAAAGGGTGGCGCAGAAGGGGAAGAAGGAGCAGAGCTTCAGAAGGACAATTCTATTCTGGTAGAGACTGCTGCACCTAAGACGGAGAGCATAGAGCTGACAGGCAGCTTTATGGGAACAGTGGAGGCAGAAAATGAAGTTACGGTGATCGCTAAGGTTGGCGGAGATGTAACTGCGGCTTATTTTGAAGAGGGTGACCGGGTTAATGCAGGCGACCTGCTCTTTACCATTGATGACAGAAGCGCCCAGATTTCCATGGCACAGGCACAGGCAAGTCTGGAAAGTGCAAGCGCGACCGTCAGCAGTGCATCAGCAGGAGCTTCTGCAGCAGAATTGAACCTTCTCTATACACAGGAGCAGATCAAGGAAAACCTGGGAACCGCAGAGACCAGCCGCATGCAGCTGGAAAATGCAGTGGCACAGGCAAAGTATGCTTTAAAAGCAGCGCAGGAAAGCTGGGAGTTTGCAAAAGAAAACTTTGGTATTGAAAAGGATGCTTACCATGATCTGGAAAATGCTCTGGAGCATGCAGGAAAACATCGAAAGGAGTACACCAAGGAGGCAGATGCTCTTGATGCATATGCTAAAAATTATACAAGACTGAAAAATGCAGGTGGTACATATGATAGCCCTGTCCCGGAAAATTCTCTGCACGGTGTTATGGATGAGCTGGGGCTGACTCCTGCAACTCTTGGAGTTTCAGGTACTGCAACCAGTACGGAAGTAGCTGATGCATATTTACGGACGTGTACAGAATTTAGCGATATCTATACCATCGGAGTAGCAGCCAACGCCTTTAGAAGTGCTGCTGCAATGGAAGAAAATGCAGAAATGGAAGCTGATAGTTCAAAGAATGCCAGCAAGCTGGCTTTATTCGATACGGCGATCAGATTAGAGCAGGCAGAGGATCATGTAGCTGAAGCAGAGGATGCTAAGCGTCTTGCCGAAAAGATGCTGGAGGATTTTAATTTATATACCATGGCAACCATCTGGGTAGGTTCCAATGCAGATCTTGCAAGTACCAACTCCAGGCTGATCAGCGCTCAGGCTGGTGTGATCCAGGCACAGGCAGGTGTGAAGTCTGCCCAGGCAGGTGTAGAGGCTGCCCAGCTTCAGTTAGAGTATACACAGGTGACAGCACCGGTATCCGGCGTGATCACCAAGAAAAACGTGACCGTAAACAATATGGCACCTCAGGGTTCAGAGGCTTATGTTATTGCAGCTGATGAAGGTGCAAATGTGGTATTTTATGTAGCAGAGAGCGTTATGCGTGAGCTGGCTCTTGGACAGACAGTGACTGTGGAACGAAACGGCAGTACATACGAGGCTGCGATCACTGAAAATGCAGGAGTAGCAGATACAGAAAGTGGTCTGTTTGAGATCAAGGCACAGCTTTTGGAAGGTGCGGATGCACTGATCGCAGGAACCAGCGTAAAGCTGACAATGGCAACCCAGAGCGCAGAGAATGTGCTGACGATTCCGGTAGACAGCGTATATTATGAGAATCAGAAGGCCTTTGTATACTGTATGGTAGACGGAAAGGCAGTCAAGACCCAGATCGAGACCGGCATTACCAACAATGAAAATGTAGAAGTAAGATCCGGTCTGACAAAGGATAGCCAGGTTATCGTAACATGGGCATCCCAGTTAAAGGATGGAGCAGAGGTCAAGTTAAAAGGAAGCACTGCTGCAGAGGAAAAAGCACCGGCAGAGAATGCTTCTGAAGAAACACCGGCGCAGGAGGATACAGTAACAAAAAGCAATGATGAGGCTGTGGAAGCAGCTTCCATTGAAGGCACAGAGCTGTCTGATACAGCAAAGCTGAGCCTGAGCATTGAAGAGAGAATCATGCAGGAAAATGAAGTGCAGTAAAAGGAGAGGTAGCAGATGAGTAAGTTGACAAAAACTGTATTACAACGACCTGTTGCAGCTCTGGTTATTGTAGTATCATTGATTATATTTGGTATCAGCTCCATTATGGGAATGAAGCTGCAGCTGATCCCGGATATGGATATGCCGGTTATGCTGGTTATGACCGTATACCCTCAGGCAGGACCGGAGGATGTAGAGCGGCTTGTAACAGAAGAGATCGAGGATGGCTGCGGTACTCTTTCGGGTCTGGATGGCGTGTACTCCCAGTCTCAGGAGAATATGTCCATGGTCATGTTTTCCTTTGAATATGGAACAGACATGGACGATGCCTTCATCGATATGCAGGAGGCAGTAGAAAGAGTAAAGGCATCCCTGCCGGATGATGCAGAGGATCCCATCATCATTGCCATGGATATGAATGCCCAGCCGGTTATGACATTATCCGTTAGTGCAGATGAGGATGTTGATGTTTTAAATTATGTAGAAGAAACCGTACAGCCGGAGCTGGAAAAACTTAGTGATGTGGCAGATGTAGAGGTTTCCGGTGGTAAGTCAGAGTATATCAGCGTAGAGCTGCTGCCGGAGCTGATGCAGCAGTACAAATTAAATATTTCCTCAGTGGCAGCAGCAGTATCCTCTGCAAACTATACGATCCCTGCAGGAAATGCAGATTATGGCAATCAGAAGCTGAATATCAGTTCTACTATAGAGTATAAAACTCCTGAGGAGATCGGCACGATTCCCATCACTACACCTTCAGGCAATGTGATCCGTCTGTCAGATGTGGCTTATGTCCACTATGCAGTAGCAGAGGCAGAGAGCTACAGCCGCTACAACAATGGAGACAATGTCAGCATCAGTATTACCAAGGTGCAGAGCTCCAGTGCGGTAGATCTGTCCCGGGATGTTGTAAAGGTAATTGAAGAATTAAATGCAAAAAATCCCGAGGCTACGATCACAGCTGTTTATGACAGCAGTGAGACGATCGTTGATGCCATCCGTTCCATTGCAGAGACACTTGTTTTAGGTATCATCATTACCATGGCAGTGCTGTTCTTGTTCTTTGGAGACATTAAGGGCTCGCTGATCGTAGGAAGCTCTATGCCGGTATCACTGTTAGTTACGTTTATCCTGATGAAATTCATGGGCTTCACGTTAAACATGCTGACGATGGGTGCCCTGGTTATCGGTATCGGTATGATGGTTGACAACTCCATCGTAGTCATTGAAATGTGTTTCCGTAAGAGAGACGAGGGTATGTCCTTTATGGATGCTGCTTATGAAGCCACCAAGCAGGTAATGGCTTCTATCGTAGCATCTACCATCACCACAGTTGTTGTTTATCTGCCTCTTGCTTCCATGGAGGGTATGTCGGGACAGATGTTCGGACAGCTGGGTTATACCATTGTATTTGCCCTGCTGGCATCTTTAGTATCGGCAGTTACTCTGGTACCCCTTTGCTTCTCTCAGTATAAGCCGATAGAGAAAAAGCAGTCACGGGTCAATCACTTCTTAGACGTTGTTGGCGATAAATATGCCGCTTTGTTAGAGAAAGCATTACATAAAAAGAAAACCGTATCACTTATTGCAGTGGTTATCTTCATTATTTCCATAGCACTGTTTAAATATGTCAATATGGAGCTGATGCCCCAGACAGATGAAGGACAGGTAGCGGTTACGGTAGAGTTCAGACCGGGCATGAAGCTGGATGTGATCGATGCAAAGGTAAGAGAGATCGAAGCCTTTGTAATGGAAAGCCCTTATATTTCCGACTATAGTGCCAGAGTCAATGAATCCTCAGCAGATGGTACTGTTGAAGCATATGTGGCAGAGGACTGTAAGCTTGCCACACAGGATATTGTAGATGAATGGACCAAGGTGTTAAAGGACTACGAGGACAACTGTGAGATTACCGTATCCTCCTCCTCATCACTTGGTATGAGCAGCATGGGCGGCGGCAATACCTATGATGTTTCCATGGAAAGCCGCGACCTTGAAAAATTGAAAGAAGCATGTCGTCAGGTAACAGACGCTGTTGTAGGAGTGGATGGCGTGATCAGTGCAACACACTCTCTTGCAGATGCAGCAACAAAGGCAGAGATCGTGATCGATCCTATCAAAGCAGCAGCAGCCGGTCTTACTCCTCAGGCAGCCTCTGGAACGATCTATTCCATGATGAGCGGTAAGGATGCCATGGATGTCCTGATCGATGACAGAGAATATACAGTTACAGTAGAATATCCTCAGAGTGAGTATCCTACCATGAATGAGGTGTATGGTATCACTCTGACCAATAACAGCGGCGTGGAAGTACCCCTGTCTGATATTGCCGAGATCGTATATACCGATTCTCCCACCACGATCATGCGTCAGGATGGCATGTATACAGCCAGCGTTACCGCAACCTTGGAGGGTGGTGAGGCAAAATTTGATGCCCAGAAGGGTGTGCAGGAGATGATGAAGGAAACCTTCCTGCCAGATGGTGTCAGCCAGAAGACGAACACGATGGATGAAATGATGATGGAAGAGTTTACGGCACTTGTTCAGGCGATCATCATAGCAACTCTTCTTGTATACATTGTTATGGCGATCCAGTTTGAAAGCCTTAGATATTCCGGCATGGTTATGTTCTGTATTCCTTTCAGTCTGATCGGTTCGATCGCACTTTTGCTGCTGACCAGATGTACCTTGAACATGACCTCTCTGATGGGATTTCTGATGCTGATCGGTGTAGTAGTAAACAACGGTATTTTGTATGTGGACTATACCAATATGCTGCGTAAGACCATGAGTACAGAAAGGGCGTTGATCGAGACAGGTAAATCCCGTCTGCGCCCGATCCTGATGACGACTCTGACCACCATCCTTTCCATGATCCCTATGGCAATGGGTGTTGGTAAGAATGGCGAACAGACCCAGGGTATGGCAGTAGTTATCTGTGGCGGTCTGACAGCGTCCACCATTCTGACCCTGATCCTGCTTCCTACCTTCTATATGATCATTCATAAGAGAAGCAAAAGCAGAAAAGAAAAGAAACAAAAAAAGCTGTCTAAAAAGTCTCAGAACCAGCTGGAAACAGTGTGAGCTTCTGAACCTAAGCGTATCATAAAATAGCAGGTGCTCATAGAGCTGGGCACAGGAAAAAGAGCTTACCGGATTGCAGAAGGTACATGGAATGCAGAGGTAAGCTCTTTATTTTGCTATATCATGGGATTACAGTGCCAAAGGCGGATCTGATCGGAGATTTTAGAATAATTAAGGAAAATGCTATCAATTCCCTTTGCTAAGTGATATAATAAAAATGTTTATGAAAAATTAATATTTGAAAGCGAAAGATAAGGAGAAAACAGGTTTATGATATGTCCAAAATGCAATAAGAAGAATCAGGACTCTGCAAAGTTCTGTATAGGATGCGGCACAAAGCTTGAGGCAGTCTGGCAGGCTCCGGTGCAGCCCCAGCAACCAAAGGAAAAGGTGTGCAGAAGCTGCGGCAGCAAATTAAGCCCGGGAGTAAAATTCTGTACCTGCTGCGGTACAAAGGTTGAAGAGACAAAAACGGCTGAAAGCCAGCAGGAACAGCCGGCAGCAGTGCAGGAGCAGCCGTCAGCAGTGCAGGAGCAGCCGTCAGCAGTGCAGGAACAGCCGATGGCAGTACAGGAGCAGCCGGCAGTAGTACAGGAACAGCCGATGGCAGTACAGGAGCAGCCGTCAGCAGTGCAGGAGCAGCCGATGGCAGTACAGGAGCAGCCGTCAGCAGTGCAGGAGCAGCCAGCAGCAGTCCAGCAGCAGCCGGCAGTGCAGCCGAAACCCCAGCAGCTAAGGCAGCCTCAGATGCCGCCCCAGCAGACAAAGAAAAGCGGAGCACCGGTTGCTATATTGATAGCAGTTGTAGCATTGTTATTGGTAGCAGTACTTGTATCTGCTGTGGTATTTTTCTTACCGCAGATCAAGAAAAATCTGCCATTCCCGGGAGAAGAGACCACAGTAGAAGAAGCAGAGAGTCCGGCAGAAGAGCAGGAGGAAGCTGAAGCGGAGGAAGAGACAGCGGCAGTGGCAGAGGCAGAGATCCCGGAAGAAGAGCTGGAAGCGCTTTGGGAACAGAGAGAGAAAGCAAAGGCTGCCTATGATGAGGAAAATTATGGTGGAGAAGAAGGAACCAGGACGATCTTAGAGGCAGTGTTTGCAAAATGTATTGAACTGGCAGAAACATATGGAGCAGAAAATGAAGATTTGTGCGATACGGCAGAAGAGTCCTTTGAGGTTTATGTGGATGCGATTTTTGCCCAGGATGAGATGCTCTTTTATCAGGATGTTCGTCCTGAACTGTATGAACAGATAGAAAGTGACTTAAATGCAGGACTGGAGCAGGCAGAAAAGCTTAGTCTGGCAGGACTTTTTGTAGAAACAGACAGGCTGGAGGTGGAGCTGGCAGAATTAAAGGATAACTACGCAGACAGATATATTGCCCAGTTCAATACCTTCACAGAGCTTGAAACCTGGTCAAGGACAGAAAGCTGGGATCTGATGAGTGATGCAGACAGCATTGGACTGGTGGATCATGATAATATGGATGATCCCATGACCCAGCGGTATGCGTATGCATTGGCACGTATTACGATAAAGAATATTGAAAATGCCACCAGCGAAGGAAGCATGGATGCAGAGGATGCGGTTACAGAGATCGTGTCTGCTCTGAAGGATACGGATTATAACTTATTCTTAATGTACCATATGGCATACTACATGCAGGAGGCAGACGATGCCGAGGGCGCAGAGAATGTATATAGCTGGATCAGCGATATTACAGAAAGAATCTATGAAACACAGGGGATCGCTGTTGGAGAGGACATCGAGATCGATTATTTCTGGAGCTTTAATGAGTTTGAGGATGATTATTCCGTCAGTGATGTAAATGGACTGACCCAGAGCAATCATGAATGGATACGTGAGTATATGCAGGATAAATTATAGGATGAAGGATGCCTGAAGTGTGAAAAAGACGGAAAAAAACAGCGGATTAATAAGAATGATCCTTGTGATCCTGCTGCTTCTGCTTTTGCTGGTGCTTGGCATATATAAGCTGCTTCAGAACCAGAGCGAGAGCGGAAGGCCTGAAGCCTCTCAGGAGTCGGAAGAGACAGCAGAGGAAGAAGGAAAAACAGAGGATAACGAGGAAACAGAAGAAGCAGAAGAAGCTAAGACGCAAAAGGAGTATGAGGCACCCACCTATCCGTTCAAAACAGAAGAGGTAACAGTAGCGATCAGGGATCTTACCAGAGAGTATACCCTTGCCTGGGTAAGCGATCTTCACTTGATCGCAGATCAGACAACGTCAGAGGATATTTTGCAGGAGGATCTGGAAAGCATACAGCAGCGTTATGACAGCCTGTCTGTGACAGCGGAAGGGGTTCACGGCGTAGAGCTGTGGCCTGAGATTGTAAAATTTTTAAATTATGGACATTATGATGGGATCATTTTCGGTGGAGACATGCTGGATTACTATAGCAGCATGAATCAGGCGGCCTTTGTGGAGGGATACCAGCAGCTGAATCCGGATGTTCCGGTTCTCTATCTCAGGGCTGATCATGACTATGGTGCATACTACGGCGGCGATGCCATGACAGAGGAGGTGTCCCATGCCGGACATGCACAGATAGACGGAGATGATCCGGAGAAAAAGTATTTGAATTTCAATGATGAGTTTATGGTAGTGGGGATCAATAACTCCACCAAAAATCTGGTGGGCGAGCAGATGCGGATCGTCCGGGAACAGCTGGAGGAAGGGATTCCGGTCATTCTGGCGACCCATGTGCCCTTTCCATCGGAGCTTAAGGAGCAGAGAGCGGATATGGAAGCTCTTTCCATGGAGATACGCAATAAGATCTATTATTGGGGCGGACCGGATTATCAGCCCAACGAGGTAACACAGGAATTACTGGATAAGATTTATTGGGAGCATACACCTATCAAGCAGATTCTGGCAGGGCATCTTCATGCTTCCTGGGATGGCATGCTGACTGAGAAGGTACCGGAGCATATCTTTTCTCCTGCCTTTGGCGGTACGATAGGGATCGTGCATGTTGTTCCCAAAGAATAGCAGAAAGGATGAGCATATGACTTGGGGAAGCAGAAAAGTCATGTATGATGTGTGGCTGCTTCTTTTGGCAGCGTGTCTGTGGATGGGAATAAAGGGCAGCGTATCTGCTGCGAAGCTTACAGAGGAGCCTATACCGGCAGCCACCTCTGAGATCATTTATTATGAACCGGTAAAGCTGGCACAGCAGCTGCCGGTAAGCCAGCAGTCTTTTGAAAATCCACAAAATTCCTATAACAGCTTAAAAGTGCCTACCCAGATAACAAGGATCGGAGATTACTATTTTCTTACAGACTGTTACCACGATCAGGTGCTGTATACACAGAATCTGGGAGTACCGGTTCAAAAATGGAAGGTTATGACGACTGATGTGGAGCAGCCCCATAGTATTGCAGGGGATGGACAGGTATATCTGGTGGTCGACACGGAAAACAACCGTGTGCAGGTCTTTGAGTGGGAAAAGGGACGTTTTCAGAATACCCAGCGGTTAGAGGGGATCGGCAAAAGACCTCATTATATTGCCTATGATAAAGAAACACAGGCATTTTATATCTGGAGCTCCCTGACTGGAGAAATGTATATCGCAAAACGGGAAGCAGATACAGGGAAGGTGTTTGTGTCCGAGGTCAGAAGGATCAGGGAGCTGGACGGCTATTATGTACGCTCCTTTACCATCGTAGGTGAGCAGATCCTTTTTCCATCAGGAAATAATTGTACTGTCATCATAGCAGATAAGGCTACATTAGAGGTTCAGGCAAGATACCCGGTGCCTGGAGAAATATCCGGGATGGCATACATCCTTCCCATTGGGGACTATTTCTACATGACGGTATCCAGCGATCTGAATTACGATCAGACTGTGGCTACGATCATCAGATGCAGAGATCTGTCTTTGTTGGCTCAGGGAGGCTATGAGGATGTCTGCTCTTATTTCCCCAATGTGAGGATTCCATATTATATAGACCGGTTTAACGGAATGTATTATATGACAAGCGCAGGAAATAAAAAAATGATCTGGCATTTTAATGTGGCAGACAACAGGATCACAGATGTTGGATCAGTTTATTAAGGAAAAATGAGAATAGAAATACGAAGGAGGAACAATATGTTTTGTCAGGAATGTGGAGCAAAAATGGAAGAGGGTCAGGTATTTTGCTCAAATTGCGGCACCAGAGTACAAGAGGATAAGGAGGATAAGGAATTAGAAGTCCAGAAGTCTTTTTGCCCGCACTGCGGCGCACCAAATTCTGGTGCAGATGTGTTCTGCGCAAGCTGCGGCGGAGCTATGGACGGCTCTATCAGCCAGCCGGTGCAGAAAAAGACCAGGCTGCCGGTGCTTCTCGGAGCAGCAGTGCTTCTGGTTGGATGCCTTGTGGGGCTTTTGGTTATGCTTGGAGGAAAAGCCTCTGGCGGAGTAAAAAAGCAGCTTTTTTATATTAAGGATGAGTCTCTTTATAAAGCCTCTTTAAATAAGCTTGAGCCAATGGAAGTGGACAATGATGTGCTCGCTGAGGAAAACAACATAGGTATCGCGGCGAAGTGTTCACCGGATGAGAGATATCTGTTTTACTTTAGCATTGATGAGGAGCAAAACTGTGATCTGTATTATCTGGACACCAGAGATAAGGATGCAGAGGGAGAAAAGATCGATTCGGGAATAGAAGATCATTTCTATGAAGTAACAGCTGAAAATAAGGTTGTTTACAAGAAAAATGGCAATCTTTATGTAAATGATATGAAGGACAAGGAAAAGATCGCTTCTGATGTTGAAAATTTTTATGTGTCTACGGACGGAAAGCAGCTTCTCTGGGACACAGTATTGGATACAGTAGATGATGATAAACGTCTGTATGTACAGACGATCGGGAAAGAAGATACAAAGGAAAAGCTGGACTCCGGGATTGACTATATCTATTACATCAGAGACGATTTTAAATATATCGTATACAGAAAGAATGGTGCTTTATATCTGATCCAGGATCTTGGCGAGAAGGAAAAGATCGCTTCAGATGCTACGCAATATGTGACAGCAGGGGAAAGCAATGATGGAATACAGATCGTATACTATGAATATGACGGGGAAGAAATTCCCATGTCTAGATTTATAGAGGATGATATGAAAGGGGATGCTGACATAAAAGAACCGCTTGCAGAGGATTATTATGTAACGGTAATGAAGAACAGCTGGTTTGGTTCCTATGAAACCCAGGAAGTCAGTGAAGAGTATTATACAAAATATGATGAGTATATGGCAAAGCTGGAGCGAGACAGTCTGAGGGAAGAATTAGAGAATGAGATCATTTACTTTGAACGGGGAAAGCTGGTTCTGTATGATTCTGCATCTGGAGAGAGGACAACAGTAGCAGAGGGCTGCATTGAAGATCCACAGGGCTATGAGTACGTGTCTATGGAAGGAGATGCGATTGCAACCTATACATATATAAATGAAGAAAACCTGCCAACGATAAAGTTCTCAAAGGTCTATGAAGAAGGAATTGGCGAGGGACTGGATCTTATCGATCAGGGAATCGTAGATAATGCTGAGGAGTATCTTTTAGTAGGGGATGCCACAGCAGAGATCTTAAAAGATGGCAGAGAACTGAGAAGTCTGGATGGTGATGGAAAAAGGCTTTACGCAGTTACCTGTGAAATAGATGAAAACGGCAATGCAGAGGATTATGAGCTGGGAGAAGTGTCACTGAAGAAAGATTCTCTTGGTGAGTTTACCACGCTGTATCAGGATGCATCATGGCTGGTTTCCTGTGAAGACGGGGAACTCATTTATGCCAAGGATGTTGATGAAACCCGTAATATGGGAGATCTGTACATAAATGATGAAAAGATCGATTCAGACGTAAATCTATATACAGTAGACAATCCAGAGAAGAATATGTGGGCGTACTTTGTAGATATGGAAAATGGCGTTGGTACAGTAAAGCTCTATGACGGAAAAGAAACTGAAAAGGTTGCAGATGATGTCAGTCAGGCATGCTATTTTGGAAGCGATAAGATTGCAGTGCTGGTGGATGTAAGCGAAAAATCCGGAAAAGGCGATCTGAAGCTTTATAATGGAAAAGAGCTTGAAAAGGTTGACACAGATGTAACAAGGATCGTTGTACTTAATTAAGTGAAAAGGAAAGGTTAGTTAAGATGGCTAGTATAAAAGAAACATTTTCTAAGGGGATTACGACCATTAACGTAAAAACCAGTACAATGCTGGAGCAAAATAAGATCAACACGCATATTTCCACTCTGGAAAATGAGATAGAGGAGCTGAAAAATAAGGCAGGACATATTTTGTGGGAAAAATGGGCTGCAGGTACTTTTGCGATCGCAGATGTAGAGGAGCTGCTGGTTTTAGTAAATCAGAAAATGGATGAAATAGAAGAAGAGAAAAAGCATGCAGCAGAGGTTTATGCAGAGGAACAGAAGATCCTTGGGACACAGCAGTCCGGGGTCAGTCAGATGGCAAGAGAAAATGGCGCTTCTGTTTGCAGCAGCTGCGGTGCGCAGAATGTTGCTACCTCCAAGTTCTGTACAAAGTGCGGTACGCCCTTGGCAAAATAACAGATGGAAAAATAATAAAAATAAATCCTTGCATTTCCTTTGGCAGGGTGCTACAATAGTTAAGAATTCAATAGAGTATGCAGAAAGAGTGGAATTGCGTTCCACTCTTTTTCGTTGCATGGGTTCATAGGAAAGACCTTGTTACATTAATGTATGGAAGTCATGGATTTTCCTATAGTGGAGGAACTGAAAAAAAGAGGTGATAAGCGTGGCAAAAAAGGACTATGAAGAGCGTACAGAAGCGCTGCTGGAACCGATAGCGGCAGCTGCCGGTGTTTCCATTTATGATGTGGAATATGTCAAGGAAGGCGGAGAGTGGTATCTGAGGGCATATATTGATAAGCCGGAGGGTGTCAATATCAATGACTGCGAAGCAGTCAGCCGTGCACTTTCAGACAAACTGGACGAAGCGGATTTTATAGAAGAGGCTTATATTTTAGAGGTCAGCAGTCCGGGACTGGGGCGTACCCTGAAAAAGGACAGACATTTGCAGCTGAGTATCGGAGAAGCGGTAGAGCTAAAGGCATATAAGCCCATAGACGGTCAGAAGGAGTTTACAGGCATCCTTAGGGCTTTTGACAAAGAAACACTTACCATAGAAACAGATAGCACCAAAAGAGTGTTTGCAAGAAACGAGATCGCCCGTATTGCACTGGCATTTGACTTTTAAGAGGAAAACAGGAGGAATCAGAAAAAATGAACAAAGAGTTAATGGAAGCATTGGACATTCTGGAAAAGGAGAAGGAGATCAGCAAGGAAACCTTGTTTGAAGCCATTGAAAATTCTCTGATCACAGCATGTAAAAACCACTTTGGAAAATCAGACAACATAAAGGTGGAGATTGACAGGGATACCTGTGATTTTCTTTGCTATGCAGAAAAAGAGGTTGTGGAAGAGGTAGAGGATGACTGCCTGCAGATTTCTCTTGAGGATGCACAGGCGATTTCCCAAAAGGCACAGTTAGGCGATGTGCTCCATGTGGAGATCAAATCCAAGGAGTTTGGACGTATTGCAACCCAGAATGCAAAAAATGTGATCTTACAAAAGATCAGAGAAGAAGAAAGAAGCGTTATCTATAATCAGTATTATGAAAAAGAAAAGGATGTTGTGACTGGTGTGGTACAGAGGTATCTGGGCCGGAACATCAGCATCAATTTGGGAAAGGCAGATGCGATCCTCAGTGAGTCAGAGCAGATCAAGGGAGAGGTGTTTAAGCCTACAGAAAGGATCAAGGTATATATTTTAGAGGTGCGCAATACACCTAAGGGACCAAGAATCCTTGTAAGCAGAACCCATCCTGAGTTGGTAAAGCGCCTGTTTGAGGCAGAGGTAACAGAGATCAAGGATGGCACAGTGGAGATCATGAGCATTGCCAGAGAGGCAGGCAGCAGGACAAAGCTGGCAGTATGGTCAAACAACCCCAATGTGGATGCAGTAGGTGCCTGTGTAGGTATGAACGGAGCCAGAGTTAATGCGATCGTGGAGGAACTGCGCGGAGAGAAGATCGATATTATCAACTGGGATGAAAATCCGGGCAATCTGATCCAGAATGCACTTTCTCCGGCAAAGATCGTTGCTGTATTTGCTGATCCGGACGAAAAGACGGCAAAGGTGGTCGTACCGGATTATCAGCTTTCTCTTGCCATTGGTAAGGAAGGACAGAATGCAAGACTGGCAGCAAGACTGACAGGCTACAAGATCGATATTAAGAGTGAGACTCAGGCAAAAGACACTCCGGGATTCCGTTATGAAGATTACATGGATGAATATGACGAAGAGGACGGATACGAGTATGAAGGAGAAGAATCCTATCCGGCTGAGGGAGAATATGAGTCCGAAGAAGCTTATGAGCAGGAAGCAGGAGAGACTTCTGAAGAATAAAAGGAGCATATGATGAACAAAAAAGTTCCTATGCGGCAGTGTGTTGGCTGTGGATGCATGAAAAGCAAAAAAGAAATGATGCGCGTATTAAAGGATACGGAAGGAAATATTCTTCTGGATGCAACAGGAAAAAAGAACGGACGGGGTGCATATCTTTGTGCCAGTCTGGAATGTCTCCAGAAAGCAAGAAAAAACAAGGGACTGGAGCGTTCCTTTAAAATGAGTATTCAGGCAGAGGTTTATGACAATCTGGAAAAGGAGTTCCGTGAAAAGGATGAATAAAAAAGTATTTTCCATGCTGGGACTGGCAGCCCGCTCCAGAAATCTGGTCAGCGGCGAATTTATGACAGAAAAAGCTGTAAAAGAGGGAAAAGCGAAGCTGGTGATCGTCAGCGAGGAAGCATCTGAGAATACGAAAAAGCAGTTTACTAATATGTGCAGTTTCTATGAAGTGCCGATTTACTTTTATGGCACAAAGCAGGAGCTGGGGCACTATATTGGGAAGGAATTCCGTGCATCGGCGGCAGTTACAGATGAGGGCTTTGCGAAAAGCATCATAAGCAGACTGGAAAGTGAAGAATAACGAATACGGAGGTAGTGAGAATGGCAAAAATAAAGGTACATGAACTTGCAAAAGAATTAGACAGACAAAGCAAAGAGATCATTGCTTTTTTACAGGATAAAGGAATAGAAGTAAAGGCAGCACAGAGCTCAGTAGAGGATGAAGCAGCAGATATGGTCCGCAAGGCAATGAAGGGCGGTAGTGCTCCTAAGGCGGCAGAAGCAGCCAAAGCAGAAACTCCCAAGACGGAAGTAGCCAAAGCAGAAACTCCCAAGACGGAAGTAGCCAAAGCAGAAGCTCCTAAGACGGAAGTAGCCAAGGCGGAAGATACCAAAAAAGAAGCCCCTAAGGCAGCAGAAGCTCCCAAGGCAGAAGCTCCTAAGGCAGAAGCAGCCAGGGAAGAGTCTGCAAAGGCAGAGCCGGTAAAGAAAAAGAAAAATATTATCTTTGTAAGCAATCCACATAACAGCAAGATGCCGGGACAGCGCGGAAACAGCCAGCAGGGCGGACCGCGTCAGGGCAATCATGACAGAAGAGGCGGCTATAACAGCAATAACAGCAACAATAATCCCATGAGCAGGCCTTTGATCCGCCCTCTGACACCGCCCTCCCCTACACCGTCTGTGGGCATGGTAAAGTCAACCAATCAGCCTAAGCCCAATCCGGCGAGAAATCAGGAAAATGGAAATGCAGGCAGCAGTCCGGCAAGAGAGGCACAGCCTCAGAGAAGCGCAGCAGCCGGCAGACCACAGCAAAATGCTGACAACAGACAGGACAGAAGACCACAGGAAAGAACGGGTGGAAATAATGATTATAGAAGCCGTCAGACGGATAATCGCTCCGGCAATAACCGTTTTAACAAGGATAATGGCAATACTCAGGGCGGTAACAATCGTAACAGGAATTTTAACGATAGCGGGCGCTCTGAGAGACCAGCTGGCAGGGAGGACAATCGATTCAGAAAGCCGTCAGGCGCTAAGGCGTTTGTTCCGGAAGCACCCATGAAGGAGCCGGAAAAGAAGAGAGATGATGAAAAACGCCGCATGAATCAGGAGCGTGACAAGCGTTCCAGAAAAGATGCCATTTATGAAGAGAATGACAGCAAGGGAAGAAACAAGCCGGGCAGATTTATCAAGCCGGAGAAAAAGGTAGAGGAAAAACAGGAGGAGCAGATCAAAACCATTACAGTGCCTGAGACACTGACCATTAAGGAGCTTGCAGACAAGATGAAGATCCAGCCGTCTGCGATCGTAAAGAAGCTCTTTATGCAGGGCCAGATCGTAACAGTAAATCAGGAGATCCCTTTTGAAACAGCAGAGGAGATCGCGATCGAATACGAGATCATCTGTGAAAAGGAAGTAAAGGTGGATGTGATCGAGGAGCTGCTGAAGGAAGAGGAGGAAAATGAAGCTGAAATGACCTCACGCCCACCGGTTATCTGCGTTATGGGCCATGTTGATCACGGTAAAACCTCTCTTTTGGATGCTATCCGTAAGACAAATGTTACAGACCGCGAAGCAGGCGGTATTACGCAGCACATCGGTGCTTATACAGTAAAGGTAAACGGCGAAAAGATCACCTTCTTAGATACACCCGGACATGAGGCATTTACAGCCATGCGTATGCGTGGTGCTAATTCTACGGATATTGCGATCCTTGTAGTAGCGGCAGATGATGGTGTAATGCCCCAGACGGTCGAGGCGATCAACCATGCAAAGGCAGCAGGCATTGAAATTATCGTTGCTGTCAACAAGATCGATAAGCCCAGTGCCAATATTGACCGCGTAAAACAGGAGCTGACAGAGCATGAGCTGATCCCGGTAGACTGGGGCGGAAGCACAGAGTTTGTTCCGGTATCCGCAAAATCCGGCGAGGGTATCGATACCCTTTTGGAAACCATTCTTCTGACCTCTGAGATCCTGGAGCTGAAGGCAAATCCCAACCGCCGCGCAAGAGGTCTTGTGATCGAGGCAGAGCTTGACAGAGGACGGGGACCTGTTGCTACCGTGCTGGTACAAAAGGGTACGCTCCATGTAGGCGACTTTATTTCCGCAGGTGCAAGCCACGGTAAGGTAAGAGCCATGATCGATGATAAGGGACGCAGAGTTAAAGAGGCAGGGCCTTCTACTCCGGTAGAGATCCTGGGACTTTCTGATGTGCCCAATGCAGGCGAGATCTTTATCGCACATGAAAATGATAAGACAGCAAAATCCTATGCAGATACTTATCTGGCACAGAACAAGGAGAAGAAGCTGGAGGAAACAAAGGCAAAGATGTCTCTGGATGATCTGTTTACCCAGATTCAGGCAGGCAATCTCAAGGAACTGAACCTGATCGTAAAGGCAGACGTACAGGGTAGTGTAGAGGCAGTAAAACAGAGCCTTCTGAAGCTGTCTAATGATGAGGTTGTAGTTAAATGCATTCACGGCGGCGTAGGTGCCATCAACGAATCTGATGTGGTACTGGCATCTGCCTCCAATGCGATCATCATTGGTTTTAATATCCGTCCGGATGCAACGGCAAAGGCGATCGCAGAGCGCGAGGGCGTTGATGTAAGGCTTTATAAGGTCATCTATCAGGCGATCGAGGATGTAGAGGCAGCCATGAAGGGTATGCTGGATCCGGTATATGAGGAAAAGGTCATTGGTCATGCAGAGGTGCGACAGATCTTCAAGGCTTCTGCAGTTGGAAACATCGCAGGCTCTTATGTGCTTGACGGTGTATTCCAGAGAGGCTGCAAGGTTCGTATTTCCAGAGAAGGCAACCAGATCTTTGAGGGCGCACTGGCTTCCTTAAAGAGATTTAAGGATGATGTAAAGGAAGTTAAGGCTGGCTTTGAGTGTGGTCTTGTATTTGAAGGCTTTGACCAGATGCAGGAGCTTGACATCGTAGAGGCTTATATCATGGTTGAAGTGCCAAGATAGGAATAGGAAAAGATATGAGAAAAAACAGTATTAAAAATACCCGGATCAACGGGGAGGTACAGCGGGTGCTGGCGGAGATCATCCGCAGTGAGATCAAGGATCCGCGGATCGCGCCGCTGACCTCAGTTGTTTCGGTTGAGGTAGCACCGGATCTGAAATCCTGCAAGGCATGGATCAGTGTGCTGGGCGATGAGCAGGCAGTGGAGGATACACTGGCAGGACTGAGAAGCGCAGAGGGCTTTATCAAGTCCAGACTGGCAAAGTCCATTAACCTGCGCAATACACCGGAGATACGGTTTGTAATGGATCAGTCCATAGCCTACGGTGTGTCCATGTCCAGAAAGATCGATGAGGTCAACCAGAATTTGCAGGAAGAGGAAGAAGAATAGATTTAGAAAGAAGTGGTAGTATGTTTCAACTGGCAGAGGAAATCAGGGGAGCAGGCACGATCGGGATCAGCGGTCATATCAGACCGGATGGAGATTGTGTAGGCTCTTGTATGGCGCTTTATCTGTATCTGAAAAAATGTACCCAGCCGGGAACTGAGGTAACGGTTTATTTAGAGCAGCCGGCAGACATTTTTCAGACCCTTCAGGGAGTATCCTGTATACAGACAGAGGCAGCAGAAAAAAAGGAGTATGACGTATTTTTTGCTCTGGACTGCGAAAGCAGCAGACTGGGCTTTGCTGAGCCTTTGTTTCTGGCAGCAAAGAAAAAGGTCAATGTCGATCATCATATCAGCAACAGGGGGTGTGGTACGGTAAATTATATTGACGCCAAGGTAGGCTCTACCAGCGAGCTGATCTATGATCTGCTAGATAAAAAGTTTCTGGATCAGGAGATCGCAAAAGCGCTTTATATAGGCATGATCCATGATACAGGAGTATTCCAGTATTCTAATACTTCACCGAAGACTCTGCGCATTGCCGCTGATCTGATCGAGTATGGATTTGATTTTCCGACTCTGATCGAGGAGACCTTTTATCAGAAAACCTATGTGCAGAATCAGATTCTGGGAAGGGCGCTTCTGGAAAGTATTTTGTTTCTGGACGGCAGGTGCATTGTCAGTGCAGTGGACAGATCGCTGATGGAATTTTACAACGTAACGCCTAAGGATCTGGACGGCATCGTAAGCCAGCTGCGTAATTGCAGAGGTGTGGAATGTGCGGTGTTTATGTACCAGACCGGCGTACTGGAATACAAAGTCAGCATGAGATCCACAGATAAGGTAAATGTGGCAGAGATCGCAGCATTTTTCGGCGGCGGCGGACACAAAAAGGCAGCAGGCTGTACCATGTCAGGTACATTTCATGATGTGATCAACAATCTGTCATTACATATCGAAAAACAGCTGAATGAGGAAAAATAGTGATTAACGGAGTCATCAATGTATACAAGGAGAGGGGCTACACCTCCCATGATGTGGTAGCCAGACTCAGGGGCATTTTAAAACAGAAAAAGATCGGACACACCGGAACATTAGACCCGGAGGCTGAGGGCGTGCTTCCGGTATGTCTGGGAAATGGGACAAAGCTTTGCGATATGCTGACTGAAAAGCGAAAGGAGTATATCGCAGAGTTTTTATTCGGTATTACCACCGATACCCAGGATATGACCGGCAAGGAGCTTTCCAGACAGGCGGTAAACATAACGGAGAAAGAGGCAGAGGAAGTGATCTTAAGCTTTACAGGAGAGTATGAGCAGCTTCCGCCTATGTATTCTGCCTGCAAGGTAAATGGAAAGCGGCTGTATGAGCTTGCCAGAGAGGGAAAAGAGGTAGAACGGAAAACAAGACAGGTAAGGATCTATGAGCTGGAGATCCTTTCCATGCAGCTGCCGGAGGTCAAGGTAAGAGTGCTTTGCTCCAAGGGAACCTATATCCGCACTCTTTGTCACGATATTGGACAAAAGGCGGGCTGCGGTGCCGCTATGAAAACCCTGCTGCGTACCAGGGTGGAACGCTTTTCCTTAGAGGGAGCAAAAAAGCTTTCTGAAATAGAGACTCTGGCAGGAGAAGAAAGGATCTCTGACATTGTAGTCAGTGTAGAGGAAATGTTTTCCCAGCTTCCCGGGATCACAGTAAAGGAAGCCTTTGTAGGAGCGGTCAGAAACGGAAATCCCCTGTTTTTGCGTCAGATTATTGGAAAAACAGGCTGGGTAGAGGGAGAGCAGGTCCGGGTTTATGACAGTGAGAAAAAATTTTACGGGATTTACGCATTTCAGGTAATGAAGGGCTGCTTCAAGCCTGTAAAAATGTTTTTGGAAGGATAAGGATTCAGGTATCATGCGTCTCATACAAGGAACGACAGAATTTATGCTGGAGGACTCCTGTGCGGTGGCGATCGGAAAATTTGATGGCATCCACCGGGGACACCAGCGGCTGTTAGAAAATATTCTGAAGAAAAAGGAAGAAGGCTTGTCTGCGGCAGTATTTACCTTTGATCCGCCGCCGGCAGTTTTTTTTGGCAGAGCAGAGAGCAGGGGATTGACAACAAGGGAAGAAAAGCGGAGGATCTTTCAGCGGCTGGGTATTGATGTGCTGATCGAGTTCCCCCTTACAGAGGAAACGGCGGCAATGTCTCCGGAGCGCTTCATAGAAGAGATCCTGGTTAAAAAAATGCATGCTGCCTATGTGGCAGCAGGAGCTGATGTGACCTTTGGGGACAAGGGAAAAGGTGACCGCAGGCTGTTGCTTTCCTTTGGTGAAAAGCTGGGCTTTGTTGTAGAGATCATTGATAAGATCTGTGAAGAAACAGGAATAGAGATCAGCTCCAGTCTGATCCGCAGGGAGCTGGAAAAGGGCAACATGGAACGGGTAACAGAGCTGATCGGGTTTCCTTATAGTGTCAGCGGCAAAGTGGTCCACGGGAAGCGGCTGGGCAGAGAACTGGGGATGCCCACGGTCAATCTGCTTCCGCCGGCGGACAAGCTGCTGCCTCCGAGAGGGGTGTATTTTTCCAATGTTTCCTATGGGGGCAGGCACTATAAGAGCATCAGCAATATAGGCTGCAAGCCCACCGTCAGCAATGAAAGGATCATGGGAGTGGAAACCTATCTTTATGATTTTTCTGAGGACATCTATGGAAAAGAGATCACAGTGAATCTGCTGGGATTTAAACGACCGGAAATGAAATTTGCTTCTCTGTCCCAGCTAAGAGAGCAGATGCAGAGGGACATTGCAGAAGGCAGGTAAGTTATGGAAAGGGGCATATTCCGTTGACAGGGATGTGTCCTTTTTGTTACAATTTGTAACAGATGTAACAAAATTGTAACAAAAAGGGCTGACTGCTGGAGGGGACGGATACAGCCGGTATATATGGAGGCAAGGATGAAAAAAAGGACAGCAGGCGGCGTGCTGGCAGCAATGGCTTTGTTTGGCATGGTGCTTGATGCAAAGGCATCTGCCACAACAGATATGAAAAAGCCCATGGCTGGCTTTGACCGGATCATGGAACAGGCAGTACTGGAGCAGAGCATGGAAAGCGAAACGGAAGCAGCGCCGGCAGAACCGGAAAAAGAGGAAAATACGATCACAGATGCAGAGGTGCTGGAAACAGCAAGGGCACAAAAAAATGCACTGAGCGTAGATAATCTGTGGGGCTATACCAGACTAGGCATTGCACAGGTGGACAATCATTTAAATGTACGGGACAAGGCAGGAGAGGACGGCGAGCTTGTCGGTAAGATGACAAAAAATGCCGCATGTGAAATTTTATCCGTAGAAGGGGACTGGGCACATATCAAATCCGGTAAGGTAGAAGGCTATGTGCATACAGACTATCTGCTGATGGGGGATGCGGCAAAACAGAAGGCACAGGAGGTCGTTTATACTGTAGCAAAGGTCAACACCCAGACTCTGAAGGTCAGGGAACAGCCCAGTACCGACTGTCCGGTCATTACTTTAGTAGCACAGGATGAGCGTCTGGAGGTAGTTGAAACCGGCCCACAGGGCTGGGCAAAGATCATGCTGGATGATGAGGAAGCATATGTGTCCACGGATTACTGTGTTATCGAAGAGGAACTGACAACGGCTGTTACCATGAAGGAACTGTTATACGGAGGCGAGGTATCCAATACAAGGATTGACTTATGTCAGTATGCAAAGCAGTTTATCGGAAATCCCTATGTGTGGGGCGGAACCAGTCTGACAGGCGGTGCAGACTGCTCAGGCTTTGTACAGAGCGTCTTTAAAAAGTTTGGTGTATCTCTGCCGCGGACTTCCAGAGAGCAGTCCAAGGTGGGCACAACGATTTCTTTGGAAAATGCAAAGCCGGGAGATCTGATCTTTTATGCAAGAGGCGGAACGATCAACCATGTGGCACTTTACATCGGAAACGGGCAGGTAGTCCATGCCAGCAGCCCCAAAACGGGCATCCGTATTTCCAATGCAACATACCGTTCTCCTGCAGTGGTAAAACGTGTATTGTCTTAAAAAACTCTTTACTTTGTAAAAGGGATATGCTATAGTGGTTAGGTATGAAAATTGCCGTCACTCAGATAAGGGAATCTCCAACCCGGTCTTAGTGTCTGGTGTATGGAAGTATGATGATAAAAGGATTATTTTAGGAGGAAGCAAAGATGATTTCTAAGGAAAAGAAAACAGCGATTATCAATGAGTATGCAACATGCCCTGGGGACACAGGTTCACCGGAGGTACAGGTTGCTGTGCTGACAGCAAGGATCGAGGAGCTGACAGAGCACTTAAAAACAAATCAGAAGGACCATCATTCCAGACGCGGTCTTTTAAAGATGGTAGGTCAGAGACGTGGTTTACTTGCTTATTTAAAGAAAAAAGATATTACAAGATACCGTGCCTTAATTGAAAGACTTGGACTCAGAAAATAATGCTGCAAAAAAGGCGGATTGATTTTTCATTCCGCCTTTTCGCTTTGAACAGGATTTGAACAGATAGAAGAAATTTTCCGAGACCACTGAGGTATGCAGATGCTCTTTTCAGTATCTGCACAGGTCAGTAGTTTCGGCATCTTCCATCTGTCACAAAATATAAGATTCAGTGAAAAGGAGAAGAGTATGTACAAGACTTACACAATGGAGCTTGCCGGACGTACCTTAAAGGTAGAGATCGGCAAAGTAGGAAAACAGGCAAACGGATGCGCATTTATGCAGTATGGAGACACCACTGTTTTATGTACTGCAACCGCATCGGACAAGCCCAGAGAGGGAATTGATTTCTTCCCCCTCAGCGTAGAATACGAAGAAAAATTGTATGCGGTAGGTAAGATCCCGGGAGGCTTTAATAAGAGAGAGGGAAAGGCATCTGAAAATGCGATCCTGACAAGCCGCGTGATCGACAGACCAATGCGTCCCTTATTCCCCAAGGATTACCGCAATGATGTTACCTTAAATAACCTTGTCATGTCCGTTGATCCGGCATGCCGTCCTGAATTAGTTGCCATGATCGGTGCTTCGATCGCAACAAGTATTTCAGATATTCCCTTCTGCGGACCCTGTGCAACCACACAGATCGGCATGATCGATGGAGAGTTTATCGTCAATCCGTCTCAGGAAGAATGGAAAAACGGTGATCTGAATTTAACCGTTGCTTCCACAAGCGAAAAGGTCATTATGATCGAAGCCGGAGCCAATGAGATCCCGGAAGCAAAAATGATCGAAGCGATCTATAAGGCTCATGAGATCAACCAGACGATCATTGCATTCATCAACAAAATGGTTGAAGAGGTTGGTAAGAAAAAGCATGAATATACAAGCTGCGCAGTTCCGGAAGAATTATTTGCGAGAATGAAAGAGCTGGTAACACCGGAAGAAATGGAAACAGCAGTCTTTACAGACGAAAAGCAGGTACGCGAGGAAAATATCCGCAATATCACAGCACGTCTGGAAGAGGCTTTTGCAGACAATGAAGAGTGGCTTGCTGTTCTTGATGAAGCGATCTATCAGTATGAGAAAAAGACTGTGCGCAAGATGATCTTAAAGGATCACAAGCGTCCTGACGGCAGAGAGATCACACAGATCCGTCCTCTTGCTGCAGAGGTTGATACCATTCCGAGAGTTCATGGCTCTGCAATGTTTACCCGTGGACAGACACAGATCTGTAATGTGACCACTCTGGCACCTTTATCTGAGGTACAGAGGATCGATGGTCTGGATGAAAATGAAGTAAATAAACGTTATATGCATCACTATAATTTCCCGTCCTATTCCGTAGGTGAAACAAAGCCTTCCAGAGGACCGGGACGCCGAGAGATCGGTCACGGAGCACTGGCTGAGAGAGCGCTGATGGCAGTGCTGCCATCTACAGAAGAGTTCCCTTATGCGATCCGTTCTGTATCAGAAACCTTTGAATCCAATGGCTCTACATCCATGGCTTCAACCTGTGCATCCTGTATGTCCCTGATGGCAGCAGGTGTTCCGATCAAGAAAATGGTAGCAGGTATTTCCTGCGGTCTTGTAACCGGCGATACAGATGATGATTATGTACTGCTTACCGACATTCAGGGTCTGGAGGATTTCTTCGGAGATATGGACTTTAAGGTAACAGGTACCACAGAGGGTATTACAGCGATCCAGATGGATATTAAGATCCATGGTCTGACAAGACCGATCGTGGAAGGTGCGATCGCAAGATGCCGTGAAGCAAGACTCTTTATTATGGATAACTGCATGAAGCCGGCTATCTCTGCTCCACGTCCTACAGTAGGTGAGTATGCTCCGAAGATCATCCAGATTCAGATCAATCCGGAAAAGATTGGTGATGTGGTAGGTCAGAGAGGCAAGACCATTAACGCTATCATCGAAAGAACCGGTGTTAAGATCGACATTACCGATGACGGTGCAGTATCTGTATGCGGTACTGACGCAGCCATGATGGATAAGGCTGTTGAGATGATCAAGATCATTGTAACAGACTTTGAAGAAGGTCAGATCTTTAAGGGCACGGTAGTCAGCATTAAGGAATTTGGTGCATTTATCGAATTTGCTCCGGGCAAGGAGGGAATGGTTCACATTTCCAAGATCGCAAAGGAGCGGATCAACCATGTAGAGGATGTGCTGACTCTGGGCGATAAGGTAACTGTAGTATGTCTTGGAAAAGATAAGATGGGACGCATCAGCTTCTCTATGAAGGATGTAGCACAGCAGTAAAATAAAACATAAAGGGCAGTTGTAAAAAGACAGTGAGGCTGTGTTTTGCAGCCGCCCTTTTTTTAAAGGAGAAGGAAGTTTATGAAGATCACATTAAAGGATGGAAGCATTAAGGAATATGCGGCCGCAATGAGCGTATATGACATTGCACTTGATATTAGTGAGGGACTTGCAAGAGCTGCCTGCGCAGGAGAAGTAAATGGACAGGTTGTGGATCTAAGACAGGTCGTTTCAGAGGATTGTGAATTAAATATTTTAACGGCAAAGGATGAAGCCGGACTGCGCACCATCCGCCATACATGCTCCCATGTGCTGGCAGAGGCAGTCAAGAGATTGTTCCCGGATGCAAAGATCACGATCGGGCCATCTATTGATGAGGGATTTTATTATGATTTTGACCATGCGCCTTTTTCCAGAGAGGATCTTGACAATCTGGAAAAGGAAATGAAAAAGATCATCAAAGAAGGCAAAAGGCTGGAGCGTTTTACGCTTCCCAGAGAAAAAGCGATCCAGTTCATGGAAGAAAAAGGCGAGCCTTATAAGGTGGAGCTGATCCGTGATCTGCCGGAGGATGCAGAGATCTCCTTCTACGATCAGGGAGAATTTGTGGACTTATGTGCAGGCCCTCATCTGATGAGTACCAAGGGGATCAAGGCATTTAAGCTGATCTCTTCCTCCATGGCATATTGGAGAGGCGATTCAAATAAAGCACAGCTCCAGCGTATTTACGGTACTGCATTTGCAAATAAGGAAGAGCTGAACGCTTATCTGGAGCATTTAGAGGATATTAAAAAACGGGATCACAATAAGCTGGGTCGTGAAATGGAGCTGTTCACAACCGTTGATGTCATTGGTCAGGGGCTTCCGCTGCTGCTTCCCAAGGGTACGAAAATGGTCATGAAGATGCAGCGCTGGATCGAGGATCTGGAGGATAAGGAATGGGGCTATGTGCGCACCAAGACTCCGCTTATGGCAAAGAGCGATCTGTATAAGATTTCCGGTCACTGGGATCATTACAAGGACGGCATGTTTGTGCTGGGAGATGAGGAAGTGGACAAGGAGGTATTTGCCCTGCGTCCTATGACCTGCCCCTTCCAGTATTACTGCTATAAAAATACACAGCATTCCTATCGTGACCTGCCGATCCGTTATGGGGAGACATCTACCCTGTTCCGTAATGAGGATTCAGGAGAAATGCATGGTCTGACAAGAGTACGTCAGTTTACCATTTCGGAAGGACATCTGGTGATCCGCCCGGATCAGGCAGAAGCAGAGCTGAAGGGCTGTCTGAATCTGGCAAATTATGTACTTTCTACACTGGGACTTCAGGAGGATGTGACCTATCGTCTGTCCAAATGGGATCCGAATAATAAAGAAAAATATCTGGGCGATGAAGAATACTGGGAGAAAACACAGGATGCCCTGCGCCAGATCCTTATTGAGGACAATCTGACCTTTACCGAGGCAGACGGCGAGGCTGCCTTCTATGGCCCGAAGATCGATATTCAGGCAAAGAATGTATATGGCAAAGAGGACACCATGATCACCATTCAGCTTGACTGTGCGATCGCTGAGAATTTTGATATGTATTATATCGATCAGAACGGTGAAAAGCAGCGTCCGTACATCATCCACAGGACTTCTATGGGATGCTATGAACGGACACTGGCATGGCTGATCGAGAAATATGCCGGAAAATTCCCCACATGGCTTTGCCCGGAGCAGGTTCGCGTTCTGACCATTTCTGAGAAATTTGATGATTATGCAGAGCAGGTACGCAAAGAACTTGCTGCAAACGGTATTGATGTGACAGTAGATAATCGTTCAGAAAAGATCGGCTACAAGATCCGCGAGGCAAGAATGGCAAAAGTGCCGTATATGCTGGTAGTAGGAGCAAATGAAAAGGAGCAGGGACTTGTTTCCGTCAGAAGCCGTTTTGCAGGAAACGAAGGTTCCAAGCCGCTTGGTGAATTTATCGAGCAGATCTGTAAGGAGATCCGAACAAAGGAGATCCGCCAAGAGCTGCCGGAGGATGAAAAACAGAAATAAAAACTAAAGTAAAAAACTAAAAAGCAGGAAGCTGTTAAAGAAGTGAAAAAAGCGTGGCTACCCCAAAATGGGCGGCTGCGCTTTTTTGCGCCTTGGGAGCACATAAAAACAACTGGAAGCCGGGTATATTTCATAAGGATTTAAGAAAATTTTAATAAATCCTGCTTTTTCTCTTGCCATATAGTGAAAACTAGGCTAAAATGGTTAGAAAGTGGTGGAAAGTGGTGTGAAGTGGTTCAAAGTGGTAAAAAGAGACACTGCATTAGGAAAAATAACAGAAACAGCTTTCCGTGGCAGACCGCTTTTGGCAGGTGACAGCTATGTTTATGGGAGAATACAACCACACGATTGACGCAAAGGGCAGAGTGATCGTGCCTTCCAGATTCCGTGAGACATTGGGCGATGAGTTTGTAGTGACCAAGGGACTGGATGGGTGCTTATTTGTGTATGACAATAAAGAGTGGGCTGCATTTGAAGAAAAGCTGAAATCATTGCCGATCACAAATAAAGATGCGAGAGCCTTTGTCCGCTTTTTTCTGGCAGGAGCTGCCAGCGTAGAGGTAGACAAGCAGGGGAGAATATTGCTGCCAGGTTCCTTGCGGGAATTTGCAGCGCTGATGAAGGATGTGATCCTCATCGGTGTAGGAAGCAGGATAGAGATCTGGAGCAAAGAAAAATGGGAGGCAGCAGCTTCCTTTGAGGATATGGATACGATTGCTGAGCATATGGCAGATCTGGGACTTGGGATATAAAGGAGCTGACATAGCAGGGCATATGGGATATAGGATAACAGATGGAATTTAAACACAGATCCGTATTGCTGGATGAGACGATCGAAAATCTGAATATCAGACCGGATGGGATTTATGTGGATGGGACTCTTGGCGGAGGCGGACACAGCTATCACATTGCGGACAGGCTTTCACAGGGAGGCAGACTGATCGGGATCGATCAGGATGATGCTGCCATAGAAGCAGCAGGCGAGAGACTTTCTGTATTTGGCGATCAGGTAACGATCGTCAGGAGCAATTACAAGGACACCGATAAGGCGCTTAGTGCGCTGGGCATTTTTAAGGTAGACGGTATTTTGCTGGATCTGGGGGTTTCTTCTTATCAGTTAGACACACTGGAAAGAGGCTTTTCCTATAAGTATGATACAACACTTGATATGCGGATGGACAGGCGGCAGTCTCTTACGGCAAGAGAGATCGTAAACACCTATTCCCAGCAGGAGCTTTTCCGCATCATCCGGGATTATGGCGAGGACAGGTTTGCCCAGAACATAGCGAAGCATATTGTGGCAGCAAGAGAAAAAGCGCCTATAGAGACTACCGGAGCACTGAATGAGATCATTAAGGGAGCGATCCCTGCAAAGATGAGGGCAACAGGCGGACATCCCTCCAAAAAGACCTTTCAGGCGATCCGAATTGCCTGCAACAGGGAACTGGAGGTGCTGGAGGATTCTTTGGATATGATGATCGAGCTTTTGCAGCCAGGTGGAAGACTCTGTATCATTACCTTCCATTCTCTGGAGGATAGGCTGGTGAAGGCGGCATTTAAGCGAAATGAAAATCCCTGTACCTGCCCGCCGGAGTTTCCGGTATGTGTGTGCGGCAAAAAATCCAAAGGAAAAGTGATCACAAGAAAACCGATTCTGCCTACGGCAGAAGAAATGGATGTAAATACACGTGCGAAAAGTGCAAAATTAAGAGTATTTGAAAAGAGGGAGTAGGATGGCTGTAAGGAGTCAGGGAAGACCAGTTGCAGACCGCAGGACGAGAAACCGTAACCTGTATGTATATGGAAATACGGCAAGAAACCTTGATGTCAGAGAAGCGATTCATGAGAAGCCCAGAAGGGAGCAGTACAATGCTGCCAGAAAAAACAGGGAAAGAGCAATGCACATGAATCCGGCATATGTTCTGTTTCTTGGAGTGGCGATGATCGTTTCTGCATTTATTTTGATCGGTTACATTCGTCTGCAGTCAGATATTACAAATAGCATAAATCATATCGCAGCACTGGAAAGTGAGTGGAATGATCTGAGATTGTCCAATGATGAAGAATATAGCAGGATAGAGAGCAGCGTGAATCTGGAAGAGATCAAAAGGATTGCCATTAATGAGCTTGGAATGACTTATGCCGGTGAAGGACAGATCGTGGAGTATTCTTCAGAGGGTGGAGATTATGTCAGACAGATAACAGATTTTCCAGACTAGGGCAGTGGGTGTTTTAAGTGAAAAAAAGGATACAATATAGTAAATTTACAACAAAAATGCAAAAGAAGCTGGTGGTACTGTTTTTTCTGGTACTGTCAGCTTTCGTTGGATTGAGCGTGCGGCTGATAACGATCAACAGGGACAATGGCGAAAAATACAAGCGGCAGGTGCTTTCCCAACAAAGATATGACAGTCGTGTCATTCCTTTCAAGCGTGGGGACATAATAGATGCCAAAGGAACAAAGCTTGCTGTCAGTGAAAAGGTGTATAACATCATACTGGACACAAAGCTTATCAGCGAGAAAGAGGAATATATCAATGATACGCTGCAGGCGCTGGGCAGCTGCTTTTCGTTAGATACATCTCAGATCCGTTCCTACATTGCTGCAAATCCAACCTCACAGTATTATGTACTGGCAAAAAAGCTTTCTTATGATGAGATCAGTCCCTTTGTGGAGCTGCAGAATGATACAGCCAACAATCCCAATATCAAGGGAATCTGGTTTGAAGAGGAATATGAGCGGACTTATCCCAATGGCAGCCTTGCCTGCGATGTGATCGGATTTACAGGAAAGGACAATGTGGGCAGCTATGGTCTGGAGGAGTACTACAATGATACTTTAAATGGGATCAACGGAAGAGAATACGGCTATCTGAATGACGATTCCACCTTAGAGAGGACCACAAAGTCGGCGATCGATGGAAACACCATTGTAACCACGATCGATGCCAATATTCAGAATATTGTAGAAAAATACATTAAGAAGTTTAATGAGGACAATAAGGATGCATTCCGTGAGGGAAATGGTGCCCAGAATATCGGCTGTATCGTAATGGATGTCAACAGCGGAGAGATCCTTGCTATGGCAAGCTATCCGGATTATGACTTAAATGATACCAAAAATCCCAACCCCCTGATCGGCATGAATAAACTGGATGCGGATGGAAAAGCTACAGAGGAGATCATTACCCAACAGCTGCTGAATACCATGGATGATGATACGCTGTATGCAAATTTAAACGCACTCTGGAAAAATTTCTGCATTACCAGTACCTATGAGCCTGGGTCTACAGCAAAGCCCTTTACAGTGGCAGCAGGACTGGAATGTGGCAGATTAACTGGTAATGAAACCTATTTCTGCGGCGGTTCTCTCTGGTATGGCGGACATGAGATCCATTGCCATAACCGATTAGGAGACGGCATGCTGACAGTGCAGGAGGCAGTGGAAAAATCCTGCAACGTGGCGCTTATGCAGATGGGCGAGGCTCTTGGAAAAAATAATTTTCTTACCTTCCAGCAGCTGTACAACTGGGGACTTAAGACCAATATCGACCTTGCCGGAGAAGCCAGAACGGATGCGCTGGTTTATAATGAAAAGAGCATGGGAGAGGCGGAGCTTGCTACCTCCACCTTCGGACAGGGCTTTAACACGACCATGATCCAGATGATCGCAGGCTTTTGCTCCCTGATCAACGGCGGCTATTATTATGAGCCCCATATGGTAAATAAGATCGTAAGTGCAGATGGAACAACCATTAAAAATATTGAACCCCGTCTGCTGAAGCAGACCGTATCAGCCAGTACCTCCCAGAAGATCGTGGAGTATTGCAACGGCGTAGTGGTAAACGGAACTGGTAAGACCGCCAGACCTGCAGGTTATGCCATTGGCGGCAAAACAGGAACTGCCGAAATGGTGCCGCGTAATAAAAAGAATTATGTGGTGTCCTTTATGGGGTATGCGCCTGCACAGCATCCTGAGATCGCGATCTATGTTGTGGTAGACAGACCCAATGCCCAGTATCAGGACGATGCAAAATTTGCAACAGGCATTGTAAAAAATGTGCTGACAGAGGTACTGCCTTATCTGAATTATTTTATGACAGAGGAGCTGTCGGATAAGGAGAGGGATGAACTGGCAGAAAGCAATCTGGCGATCAGAGTTCCGGGAGCAGAGCCGGAGGAGGACGCTGCAGAGGCTGTCAAAGAGGCTGGCGAAGCCGGAGCAGAGGCGGCAGAGGATGAGGAAAAAGAGAGCGGAGAAGAGAGCGCTCTTACCGAAGAAGAAAGTCAGTGGCTGGAGAAGCTGCAGACCTATGAAACAGACCCGGAAACCGGCTATCTGATCGATCCGGAGGATGGCACCCTGATCGATCCTGTTACCGGGCAGGCAATGGACGGAAGCTCCTTTATGAATTGACAAAAGCGGTGTATGGCAGGCATATCGGCAGAAAAAGGGTAATAGATTGTATAAATTCTTTTTGTAGGTGTCTGCGTGGAAAAAAACAAGACATTTCACCGTAAAAAGATATTTGCTGCCTTTTTGTTTTTTCTGATAGCCTTTATCGGACTTACAGGAAGAATCGCTTATCTGATGATCGGCTGCTCGGAGCACTACAGCGAGCAGGCAAAAAATCTGCATGAGCGGGAACGGAGTATTAAGGCAGCAAGGGGCAGGATACTTGACAGAAATGGAGTGGTACTTGCGGATAATAAGACCGTATGTACCATTTCTGTTATTCACAGTCAGATAGAAGAAAAAGAAAAGATAATTGAAATGCTTTGCCGGGAGCTTTCTCTGGAGGAAGAATATGTTCGGAAAAGAGTGGAAAAGATTTCTGCCATAGAACGTATCCAGAGCAATGTAGAAAAAGAAATTGGCGACCGCATCAGAGAGTATGATCTTGCCGGAGTAAAGGTAGATGAGGACTTTAAGCGATATTATCCTTATGGAGAGCTTGCTTCTAAGGTGCTGGGCTTTACAGGAGGCGACAACCAGGGCATTATCGGGCTGGAGGTTTTTTACGATTCTGTGCTGGAGGGAACCCCGGGCATGATACTGACAGTAACGGATGCAAGGGGAATTGAACTGGATGAGGCTGGTGAGAACCGGTTAGAGCCGGTAGACGGCAATGATCTGGTTATTTCCATGGATCTGAATGTTCAGAAATATGCTACCCAGCTGGCTTATCAGACCATGGAAACCAAGCAGGCAGAAGGCGTTTCCATATTGGTCATGAATCCTCAGAATGGAGAAATGCTGGCAATGACCAATGTGCCGGAATTTGATCTGAATGCTCCCTTTTCCCTGCCCGAAAACTGGCAGGAGATGATCCGGCAGGAGGGCACCACGCAGAAGGGAACAGCACAGACGGAAGCATTGCAGGAGGACACCGCGCAGAAGGACACGGCACAGGAGGAAGCCGCAAGACTGAAGCAGGATGCCTTAAACAGGATGTGGAGAAATGGCTGCATCAACGATACCTATGAGCCGGGGTCTACCTTCAAAACAGTAACAGCAGCCGCTGGTCTGGAGGCAGGTGTGGTACATCCGTCCGATACCTTTCATTGCCCCGGTTATGTGGTGGTGGAGGACAGACGCATCAGATGCCATAAACGAGGCGGTCATGGAAGTCAGGATTTTATCCATGCTACCATGAATTCCTGCAATCCGGTGTTTGTAACAGTGGGGATGCGGCTGGGCAGCGATGAGTATTATAAATATTTTAAAAAGTTCGGACTTCTGGAAAAAACCGGGATCGATCTGCCGGGGGAGGCAGGCACGATCATGCACAAAAAAGAAAATATCGGAGCTGTGGAGCTGGCAACGATTTCCTTTGGACAGTCCTTTCAGATCACTCCGATCCAGCTGATGACGACAGCAGCTTCCTTTGTCAATGGGGGCAGACGGGTAACTCCTCATTTCGGGATTCGTACAGATGCTCCTACCGGAAAGCTGATCCGACAGTTTTCTTACCCTGAAAAGAAAAATATCGTCAGCAGTAAAACCTCTGAAACCATGAAAATGCTGCTGGAGCAGGTGGTGGAAAATGGAGGCGGAAAAAATGCATATATCGAAGGCTATCGCATTGGCGGAAAAACTGCTACCAGTCAGACTCTGCCCAGAGGCAGCGGAAGATATATTTCCTCTTTTCTGGGATTTGCGCCGGCTGATGATCCGCAGGTGATGGCTCTTGTGATCATCAACCATCCCAAGGGAGTATATTATGGCGGACAGATCGCAGCCCCGGTGGTAAAACAGCTTTTTGAAAATATTCTTCCTTATTTGGAAAGAATGGATTATAATAAAAAATAGTGCTTTTAAGAGAATGATTGTTAGAGAGGATAAAAGATATGATGAGCTATGGCGCGGTGGCGATGCCGGTTATCATTGCATTTGTGATCAGTGTGATCCTGGGACCGGTTATCATCCCTTTTTTGAGAAAACTAAAAATTGGTCAGACAGAACGGGAGGAAGGCCCCAAGTCCCACCTGAAAAAATCAGGAACGCCTACCATGGGCGGCATTCTGATCCTCAGCAGTGTAGTGCTCACATCTCTGCCTTATGTCAGAACATACCCCAGGATCATTCCGATCTTGTTTTTAACCCTTGGATTCGGTCTGATCGGATTTCTGGATGATTATATCAAGGTAGTGCTGAAACGCTCTCTGGGCTTGACCCCGCTGCAAAAAATGGCAGGGCAGCTTGTTGTGACGGCGATTTTTGCATATTATCTGGTAAACTATACAGATGTAAGTCTTGCAATGAAGATCCCATTTATGACAGACCGGTATCTGGACTTTGGGATCCTGAACATACCGATTCTGTTCTTCGTGGTCATCGGGACAGTAAATGGAACGAACTTTACCGATGGACTGGACGGACTGGCAAGCAGCGTGACCATTATGGTAGCTACCTTTTTTACTGTGGTTGCCATCGGGACAGGAAGCGGTATCGAGCCGATCACCTGCGCGGTAGTAGGCTCTTTGCTGGGCTTTTTGCTGTTTAATGTATATCCGGCCCAGGTGTTTATGGGGGATACCGGTTCTCTTGCCCTTGGCGGCTTTGTGGCAGCCTGTGCATATATGATGCAGATGCCGCTGTTCATTGTTATCGTAGGACTGATCTATCTGGTGGAGGTGTTGTCAGTTATCCTGCAGGTAAGCTATTTTAAAGCAACTGGCGGAAAGCGGATTTTCAAAATGGCCCCCATCCATCATCATTTTGAATTGTGCGGATGGTCAGAGACAAGAGTAGTTGCTGTATTTTCCATTGTAACAGCACTTCTTTGCCTGCTGGCATTGATGGCTTTATAAAAAAGCACAAAGGAGAGACTTTTATGGAATTAAATCAAAAGCATGTGCTGGTAGTGGGATTGGGTATCAGCGGTCTTGGTGCAGCCGGACTGCTTTTTCGTAAGCAGGCAAAGCTGATCCTGTTTGACGGAAATGAGAAATTAGACAAAGAAGAGATACAGAAGAAGCTTCCAGAGAAAATGGAGGCAGAGATATACATTGGCAGGTTGCCAGAGGAAGCGGCAGAGCAGGTGGAGCTTGTTGTAGTCAGCCCCGGTGTACCGGTGGATACTCCTTTCTTTCAGGAGTTTTGTAAGAGAAAGATCCCTATCTGGGGAGAGATCGAGCTGGCATACCGTTTTACTAAGGGAAAGCTCCTTGCCATTACCGGAACGAATGGAAAAACGACCACCACAGCGCTTGTGGGTGAGATCATGAAGGCATATAACGAAAATGTATTCGTAGTAGGCAATATCGGCACTCCTTATGCGCTGGAGGCAGAAAAGACGACAGAGGGATCTGTCACAGTTGCAGAGATCAGTAGTTTTCAGTTAGAAACGATACAGAATTTTAAACCGGATGTATCAGCGATCCTGAATATCACACCGGATCATCTGAACCGGCATCATACCATGGAAAACTATGTGGCAGCAAAAGAGAGCATTGCCAGAAACCAGCAAAAGAACAGCCGCTGTATCCTGAATTATGAGGATCCCTATACAAAGGAGTTTGGTAAAAAGGTATCTGCAGAGCCCTTTTACTTTTCCTCTGCCAGAAAGCTGGAAAAAGGCGTTTATCTGGAGGGAGAAGAGATCTGGCTTGCAGATGCAGGCGCGCCTGTGCATGTGATGAACATTCATGAAATGCAGCTGCTGGGCATACATAATGTGGAAAATGTTATGGCGGCAGTTGCCATGACCTACAGCGTTGGCGTTCCGCTTGACGTGATCATCCGGGCTGTTAAGGCATTTCAGGCAGTGGAACACCGGATCGAATATGTTGCGACCAAAAAAGGGGTTGCTTATTATAATGATTCCAAGGGAACGAATCCGGATGCTGCTATTAAGGGGATTCAGGCAATGGATCGTCCCACTGTTTTGATCGGAGGCGGCTATGATAAGGAAAGCACCTATGATGAGTGGATCGAAGCCTTTGGGGGAAAGGTAAAATGGCTGGTGCTGTTGGGGGCGACCAGGGAAAAGATCGCAGAGTGTGCAAAGGCCCATGGCTTTACCAATATTATTATGACTGATACGCTGGAGGAGGCAGTTGCCGTATGTGCCCAAAAGGCAGAGAGCGGCGATGCGGTATTGTTATCCCCTGCCTGCGCAAGCTGGGGAATGTTCCCTAATTATGAGGTCAGAGGCAGGATGTTTAAGGAAATCGTAAACAATCTGGAGGAGTAGGTTTGAGTCGGTTTACAGGGAGGAAAAAACAAAAATCAGAACAGTATTTTGATTACAGCCTGTTGTTTATCGTGTTGTTTTTGCTTGGCTTTGGCATGATCATGATTTATTCCACAAGCTCCTATGAGGCAAGCAAGGACTATGGCGATGCAGCCTATTATCTCAAGAAACAGGCACTGGCTACAGCCCTTGGCATATTGGCAATGGTCATTACAGCCAATATTCCTTATCATTTCTGGGAAAGATTTGCTGTGCCGGGCTATATTTTATCAGCGGTGCTGATCTGTCTGGTACTGACACCTATCGGTGTCAAGGTAAAGGGTGCCAGAAGGTGGCTGGATTTCGGGATCGGACTGCGCTTGCAGCCGGCAGAGATCGCCAAGCTCTGTATGATCCTGTTTCTTGCCAGCATGGTGTGCCGGATGGGCAGAAGCATCCGAACTGTGAAAGGCTTTTTTAGTGTGCTGCTGATACCGGCACCTATTGCATTGATGATCTGGAAAATTACAGATAATATGAGCTCAGCGATCATCATTATTGGAATCGCAGCGTTGATGCTGTTTGTGGCAAGCCCCAGCTATAAGGCATTTGTGGGGCTGGGAACGCTTTTGCTGGCAGGTGCTGCTATATTAGTTTATATCATCAGCAATACCGCCTCAGAAAGTCTGGGCTTTCGCGGCGAGAGAATCCTTGCGTGGCTTGATCCGGAGGCGTATGCCAGCGGAAAGGGCTTTCAGACCCTGCAGGCACTGTATGCCATCGGTTCAGGCGGTGTGTTTGGCAAGGGCTTAGGACAGAGTATGCAGAAGCTGGGATTTATCCCGGAGGCGCAAAATGACATGATCTTTTCCATTATCTGTGAGGAGCTGGGACTTTTTGGAGCTATCGCCATTATTCTGCTGTTTCTGCTTTTGATCTGGCGTTTTATGATCATTGCCAACAATGCGCCGGATTTATTCGGTTCTTTGCTTGTTGTAGGTGTAATGGGTCATATTGCCATTCAGGTGATCTTAAATATCGCAGTTGTTACAAATACCATGCCCAATACCGGAATTTCTCTGCCGTTTATCAGCTACGGCGGTTCATCGGTCATGTTTTTGCTGATCGAGATCGGACTGGTGCTCAGTGTTTCCCATTCCATCCGGCTGAAGGAAGTGTAAGGGTACAAGGTACATAAAATCTGCTTTGCCATAAGATAAAACAGGTCTTTTTTATCAAGGGTAGAGAAGGTGGCAAGGTGGATTGTATTCATATTCGCGGAGGATTTCCGCTTTACGGAACATGTCAGATCCAGGGCTCAAAAAATGCAGTGCTTCCCATTCTGGCAGCAACGATTCTCATTGAAGGCGTGGTTACGCTGGAGCATTGTCCGCAGATTACGGACGTTGACTGTATGATAAAGCTGCTGCGGAGCGTGGGCTGTAGGGTTCGTGTCAGCGGCGGACAGATCTGCGTGGATGCCAGAAAGCTTTCTGGCAGCAGGCTGCCAGAAGCCTATGTGACCAGTATGCGTTCTTCGGTTATTCTGATGGGTGCCCTTTTGGGAAGGCAAAAACAGGTAAGCATCAGTTATCCGGGCGGCTGTGTCATTGGCAAGCGTCCCATCGATATGCACCTGCGTGCTCTTGAGCAGATGGGAGTTATGCTGGAGGAGGAAGGCGGCGTTTTAAAGGCATGGACAGAAACACTGACAGGCAGTGAGATCTTTCTGGAGTTTCCCAGTGTGGGTGCCACGGAAAATATTATTCTGGCAGGAGTGCTGGCAGAGGGAGAGACCATTCTCCATGGAGCGGCAAAGGAGCCGGAGATCAGGGCGCTGTGTGACTTTTTAAGAAGTGCAGGGGCAAGGATAGAAAGCCGTAAGGGTGGCGAATGGCTTCGCATCTGCGGTGTAAAACGTTTACATTCCTGCAGATACCGGATTTTGCCGGACAGGATCGTGGCAGGCACCTACCTGCTGGGCTGTATGGCAGCAGGCGGTAAGATACGGCTTGCAGGTGCTGTCCCAAAAGAGCTGGAAGCAGTCCTTTCTGTGATCACACAGATGGGAGGCAGCTGGCGGTATGATGCAGGAGGAATTACACTAAAAGCACCAAAGAGGCCTGCACCGATCGAGTATCTTAGAACAGAGGTATATCCCGGATTTCCTACGGATCTGCAGTCGCCGCTGTTGGCGGTATTGGCTCTGGCAGACGGGGAAAGCCGGATCGAGGAAGGGATTTTTGAAAATCGGTTCCGGGTAGTACCGGAGCTTTTAAAAATGGGCGCAAGGATTCAGGTAGAGAAAAATCTTGCAGTGATAAAAGGAATGGATGGACTGCAGGGCGGGCAGGTTGAGGCAAAGGAGCTGCGGGGCGGTGCAGCACTGTGTCTGGCAGCGCTGGCGGCAAAGGGAGATACCTATATTGCAAATCGTCATTTTATCGACAGGGGGTACGAAGCTCTGGAAAGAGATTTCAGAAGCCTTGGAGGCAGAATATGAAAAAAAGTACAGTGATATGGTGTGCTGTAATTGCAGGTGTGCTGCTTGCGCTGGGAATCGGGGCAGAACAGGTACTGCAGCATTATCGGGTAACGACTGTGTATGTAGAAGGAAATGCACATTACACAAACGAAGAGATCATGGATATGGTCATGGAGGGAGAGCTGGGGGACAATTCCCTGTATCTGGCACTGAAGTATAAAAATAAGGGAGTGGATCATGTGCCCTTTGTCCAGACCATGGATGTGGAAATCCTTTCACCGGATACGATCAAGATCATCGTATATGAGAAAGCGATCGCAGGCTACATAGAGCATCTGGGCAGATATATGTACTTTGACAAGGATGGGATCGTGGTAGAAGCCTCTACGGAGCGGACAGCAGGGATCCCTCAGGTAACAGGGCTTACCTTTTCCCATGTGATCATGTACGAAAAGCTGCCGGTGGAAAATCCGGAGGTGTTTGAGGATATTCTGGATATTACCCAGCTGATGAACAAATATGAGATCCATGCGGATAAGATACGTTTTGACAGTGCAATGCATAAGACCTTGTATTTTGGTCAGGCGAGAGTGAGCCTTGGCTCTAATGATAATATCGGAGAAAAGATCATGAAGCTGAAGGCGATCCTTCCGGAGCTAGAGGGAAAGAAGGGACTGCTTCGCATGGATAATTATTCTGAGGAAGTACAGAATATCACTTTTGAGGTAGATGAAGAGTAAAAAAGCAATGAAAAGTAGAAAGAAAATGAAAAAATCAGTTGATTAATTGTGCGAAAAATAATATTATAAACTATATGGAGTTTATAAGGGGCCATAAAGGAGGACATACCTTTGTTAGAAATTAAGACAAACGATGCTGAATCTGCAGCCAAGATAATCGTAGTAGGGGTTGGCGGCGCAGGTAATAATGCTGTAAATAGAATGATCGATGAAAACATTGACGGAGTAGACTTTATTGGTGTAAACACGGACAAGCAGGCATTGCAGCTGTGTAAAGCACCTAAGCTGTTACAGATCGGCGAGAAGCTGACCAAGGGTCTTGGTGCAGGAGCCAAGCCTGAGATCGGCGAAAAGGCAGCAGAAGAAAACATAGATGAGATCACAGATGCCTTAAAGGGTGCAGATATGGTGTTTGTTACCTGTGGTATGGGAGGCGGTACCGGAACTGGTGCTGCTCCTGTCGTAGCTAAGATTTCCAAGGATATGGGGATTCTGACAGTAGGTGTTGTGACAAAGCCTTTCCGCTTTGAAGCAAAGGCGCGCATGGTAAATGCCATCGGCGGTATCGAGCGGTTAAAAGAAAGCGTAGATACACTGATCGTCATTCCCAATGACAAGCTGCTTGAGATCGTTGACAGAAGAACGACAATGCCTGACGCACTGAAAAAGGCAGATGAGGTGCTGCAGCAGGCAGTACAGGGAATCACAGACCTGATCAATCTTCCGGCGATCATCAATCTGGACTTTGCTGATGTTCAGACAGTTATGAAGGATAAGGGAATCGCACATATCGGTATCGGTGCAGGAAAGGGCGATGATAAGGCAGCAGATGCTGTGAAGATGGCAGTAGAAAGTCCTCTTCTTGAGACTACGATTTCTGGTGCTACTCATGTTATCATCAATGTTTCCGGTGATATTACACTGGCAGATGCAGCGGATGCAGCAGATTATGTACAGGGTCTGGCAGGGGATGATGTTAATATCATCTTTGGTGCAATGTATGATGAAAATGCATCTGACAGCTGTACCATTACAGTGATCGCTACTGGTCTGGAGGCTGGGGTAACACCGCGGATCACACCGAATAATTTCCAGACCTATAAAGCACAGCCGGTAAAACCGGTAGCATCGGGTATCAGTCCTTCTCCGGTACAGGTATCCCAGGGAGTGAACATGCAGCCTCTTACCGGTATCAGAAAGCCGGGAGATCTCAAGAGCAGCGTGGAAGAAAAAACATTAAGCATTCCCAGCTTTTTACAGAAAAAATAAAAAAGAAAAGAAATGGACACAGGTTCATGCCTGTGTCTTTTTTATTTCATAGAAAAGTTCTTCCATAGGCAAGATCTTGTTGCATGAACGTATGAAGGTCATGGATTTTTCTATGAAATAAAAGCATTCCGTGCAGAACCTGCAGCTTGCGAGAGAGAATTTTTTTTGGTATTTTTTGTCGACCATTATTTTAAAGAAGAAGTTCTGTTTTGACAAAAAATGCAGAGAAAAATTTTTATAATGTATCCATTGGAGGATGCAGGAGGTGAAGAGTGAAATATGAATTGTATATTGACGTATTCTTCCTGTTGAATCTTTTTATGGATGTGCTGCTGCTGTTTCTCATGAAGCTGGTTTTAAAATGTACTGCCACGCATTTCAGACTGGTTATGGGAGCGGTATTTGGAGCTGGCGCAGCCAGTATTCTTACGATTCTGCCAGGGATACCGGCAGGACTTAAGCTGTTTGCAGGCTATGGGATCATCAGTATAGGAATGATCAGACTCAGCTTTCGGCAGCTGAAGCTGACACAGGCATGCACCGCGGCTGTTTATCTATATGGCTTTGCATTTTTACTTGGCGGTGCGCTGCATTTTTTGTCTGCGCAGCTTCCATTTTTCAGAGCTGATGGAATAGGAGTTTTAGGTATTTGCGCTGCAGCTGTTTTTACATATGGTGTCTTTTCCTTCTGCTATCAGAAGAGAAAAAGAAAGAAGGAGAGCAGTCTGGTGTCGGTCAGGCTGGTATGGAAGGACAGAGAAAGTCAGCTGACGGCACTGGTGGATACCGGCAACAGCCTTTATGAGCCCATCAGCGGCAGGGCAGTTTCGATTTTGGAAAAGGAGGCGGCAGGACTTCTTTTTGTAGAAAAAAAGCCGGAGCTGTTTCGTGCGATCCCTTTTCACAGTATTGGAAGAGCCCACGGGATATTAGAGGGCTGTGAGCTGACAGAGCTGGTTATTACAGACGGATATGAAGAGATCAGGGTAGAAAAGCCCATGGTGGGATTATTTGAGGGGCAGGTGTCGGCAGATGGAGCATATCAGATGATACTGCATCCCACATTAACAAAAAAACAGGAGGAAAGTGTATGATATTTAAAGTGGCAATACCGGGTAAAATACAATTTCGTATATTAAAAAAGGAACTGGGAATCTTAAACCGCAGGCAGGGAGAAATCCATTATATCGGTGGAGCAGAGGTGCTGCCGCCGCCTCTGGAGCAGGCAGAGGAGGAAGAGGTGATCAGCGATCTGGGAACAGCAGATGAGCAGGAGGCCAAGGCAACGCTGATCGAGCACAATCTCCGTCTGGTGGTATACATAGCAAAGAAGTTTGACAATACAGGTGTGGGTGTAGAGGATTTGATCTCCATTGGAACGATCGGTCTGATCAAGTCGATCAATACCTTTAATCCGGGGAAAAATATCAAGCTGGCAACCTATGCCTCCAGGTGCATTGAAAATGAGATTTTAATGTATCTGCGGAAAAACAATAAAGCAAAGGTGGAGGTTTCCATTGACGAGCCTTTAAATGTGGACTGGGACGGCAATGAGCTTTTGCTTTCTGATATTTTGGGAACGGACGAGGATGTGATCTATAAGGATATTGAAAATGAAGCAGAGCGCAGGCTGCTGCTGCAGGCAGTAAACAAGCTGCCGGAACGGGAAAGGACCATTATCGGGCTGCGCTTCGGACTGGATACAGAGGACGGCGAGGAAATGACCCAGAAGGAGGTTGCAGCACTGCTGGGGATTTCTCAGTCTTATATATCCAGACTGGAAAAAAAGATTATTGGAAGGCTGAAAAAGGAAATGGCAAAAGAAGTATAAAAAGGTCTGAATTTAGAATGATGGTGCGAAAGATTGTTGGGAAAAAATTGAAAAAGGACGCATAGTTAAGCGCCATAGTGAGAATCATTTAACTAGAGAATAATCTAGGAGGAATCTTGCCATGGCGCTTAATAAAGTAGAAATCTGCGGAGTAAATACAGCAAAGCTGCCCTCTTTGACAAATGAACAGAAGGAAAAACTGTTTGCCCGGATCAAGGAAGGGGATATGGAAGCCAGAAATGAGTATACAGAGGGAAATCTGCGTCTTGTATTAAGTGTGATCAAACGATTTGCAAACAGCAGCGAAAATCCTGATGATCTGTTTCAGATCGGCTGCATCGGTCTGATGAAGGCGATCGATAATTTTAACACGGAGCTGGATGTAAAGTTTTCAACCTATGCGGTGCCCATGATCATTGGCGAGATCAGACGGTTTTTGCGGGACAATAACAGCATACGTGTCAGCCGTTCCTTGAAGGACACTGCATATAAGGCGATTTATGCCAAGGAGAGTCTTACCAGACGCAATCTGAAGGAACCTACCATTATGGAGATCGCAGAGGAGATAGGAGTTTCCAAGGAAGATATTGTATATGCGCTGGATGCCATTCAGAATCCAATGAGCCTGTACGAGCCGGTTTACACAGATGGCGGAGATACACTTTATGTAATGGATCAGGTCAGTGACAAAAAGAACAGAGAGGAGCTGTGGGTGGAGCATCTGTCGCTGCGGGAGGCAATGAAGCGGCTGGATGAGCGGGAGAACGAGATCATTTCCCTGCGATTTTTTGAGGGAAAGACCCAGATGGAGGTAGCGGATGTGATCGGAATTTCCCAGGCACAGGTGTCCAGACTGGAGAAAAATGCTTTGAAGGTCATGCGAAACTACCTTGCAGGATAGATAGACAGCTATGACACAACACCCAGTACACTATCTGGGGCTGTGAGGTGCGGTGCAGAGAGAACGCCGCAGGCACAGGGACACTATGTCTGCTGGCGCGAAGAATAGATTTTGGGCAATACATGATAAAAAGATGTACTTACGCCCAAAAAAGAAGCTGTAAATAGTAATTTAGAGATATTTTGGGCGTTGGAGATTATTTTTCACTTCAACGCCCAATTTTTTCAGCTTTTTTGGGCGTGACTCTTGTTATAAGCAGCTTGATGCCCAAAAAACTTAAAAATTTGAGAAAGAAATATTTGCTTTGGGCGTGTAAGGCAGAAAAAAGTTGTGATGCCCAAATAGTTGAGGGGATTCTGAAAAAGTGGTATACTGATATGGAAAAAGTGACTTCCATGGGAAATGCTTAGGAGTATGTATGAATCAGAAGAAAAGAGTAACTTATCTGGATATGGCAAAGGGTGTGGGAATTGTACTGATGGTAACCGGACACCTGATCGGCTCTGTCCAGACGATTGATTATAAAACATATTTTGAACCCATATATCATTGGATTGCATCCTTTCATATGCCCCTGTTTTTTATCATTTCAGGGATACTGCTTTGGATCACAGAAGAAGAAAAACGTGAGATTGGACAGATCGTGTCCAGAAAAGCGAGAACATTGCTGCTGCCGTATGCAACCTTCAGCATTATTTATATAGTAATGAATATCTACACTTGTGTTTTCACACCGGAGTTGTTGGAATTTTCAGATTTAGGAAAATTTTTTATTTATACTTTTACCTTCAGAGGAATTTCGGTACTTTGGTTTTTGCCTGCTCTGTTCATCAGTGAAGTGCTGTTTCTTTGGTGCAGAAAACGACTGGAGGATCGACAGCTGACGCTGCTGTTTTGCGTGACAGGGCTTGCGGTGCTGCTGATTTCACCGGCATTTCAGTGGGAGGACTGGGAAAATAGCTATGGGATGATGGCATTTGGCGCACTGCTGCAGACAGCATGCAGAAGCCTTCTTGCCTGCACCTTTTTGCTGGTTGGCTATCGGGCGGCAGAACTGTTACAGAGAAATGAAAAAAGGACGCTTCTTGGTTTTTTTGCAGGAATGGTACTGGCTGTGGCAGGCGGTATACTCTGCTTTCAGAATGAGACGGTGGATCTGAATTATATGGTATTTCATAATATTCTGCTTTACATGCTGTGTGCCTGCGCCAGTTCCTTTGGTGTGATCCTGCTTTGCAAAAATTTTTATCAATCAAGGCTGCTTCGGTTTTATGGAGTCAATTCATTAGTGATCATGGCAACACACATGGAGTTTAAGGTAATGATGCATTCTATTATGTTTGCATATTGGCTGAATCAGTATGTGACAAGAGCAAAGGAATATGTCCTTTTTTTCACGATGGCAGTGTGCATCACACTTTTAGAGGTTGTCATTATCTATATTTACGATCATTATTTGTACTTTCTGATCGGAAAAAAGAAGCCAGAACCATCATAAAAAGGAAAATCTACACTTAGGGAAGCAAAAGACAAGCTATAAAGCAAATGAGTAAAGGACTGGAGGGGAAGAAATATGATAAAGAGTATGATAAAGAGTATGATAAAACAAAGTGCGGCACTGTTGTGTGCGGCGCTGCTGCTGACACCATCGCTGTGTGCTGAGGCAAAGAGCGGCTCGGATTCTGTGCGTGTGCCTGCAGATGCTTCATCAGGCGGTGTGATCTATTCTAATATATATGGCGAGGTGCTTGTAACAAGGCAGGCGGACGGAACCTATAATTATTCTTTTTTTAATGACGACTGGCCGGCAGTACAGGAACTGCTTCATGCCCTGCGAGCAGGAAAAAGGATCGATCTGGACAAGCTGCTTACGGAATCTTCCACCTCTATCAATAAGATCACCACAGAGGATAATGTGGCAATTCCCAATGACATAGAAAATTCCGGTGCAGATGCTGCTGCTAATAGGGGCAGCTTTGGCGTGGGCAGTGTTTATGGGCCGGATCTGAACGAAAGCGAGATAGAACAGGTGCAGACCATGGTTTCCAGTTTCCTGATCCAGAACAATGTGGCATCCATGAGTGATATCCAAAAGGTACGGACTGCACATGATTATCTGGTGCAGTATTGCATTACAGCCCCCAGAAACAACTGGCCTCATGCCAACAATGCATGGGGAGCGCTGATTTATCATCAGGCCGATGCAAAAGGGTATGCCCGTGCCATGAAGGCCCTTTGCGATGGAATGGGCATTGGCAGCTATATTGTTTCTGCCAACAGCAGCTCAGCAGTTAAGGATTATATGTGGAATGTGGTCATGATTGATGGCGCATGGTATATTGTAGATGTATTCTGCGATGACAGTACTTCCAGCTATGCTACATACCTGCTGTCAGACCGCGCATACTGGACACTGGGCATGCGCTGGGACAAGGGTAATCAGGTGCCTGTAGCCAAGAAAAATTATCGATAGCCTGATCAAGGCGCTCAGTCAGGATAGCCAATGCATAAGGCTGTAAAGTAAGAAGCAGATGAAAGGATAGAGAGATGGCAAAATTATATTTCCGCCATGGAGCAATGGGCAGTTCAAAAACAGCCAATGCATTAATGGTAGAATACAATTATTACGAGCGTGGAAAGAGAGCACTTTTGCTGAAACCGCGTCTGGATACAAGGGATGGTGAGGGTGTGATCAAAAGCCGCATGGGGCTTTTGAAAAAATGCGGCTTTGTAGAGGATTTTGTAACCTATTCCAAGGAACAGATCATGGAGTACGACTGCATTATTGTAGATGAGGCACAGTTTTGCAAAAAGAGTGACATCGCATTTTTTGTGAATGTAGTGGATGAGTGCAATATTCCTGTGATCTGTTACGGGCTGCGCACGGATTTTCAAAGAGAACCCTTTGAAGGCTCTATCTGGCTGCTGGCATGGGCAGATGTAATTGAAGAGATTAAAACGGTATGCTGGTGTGGGCAGGGAGCTACCTGTAATACCCGTTTTACGGAGGACGGCAGAGTGATCCGGGAAGGAGAGCAGGTTTGTCTGGGTGGTGATGACAAATATATCGCGCTCTGTCGGAAACACTATAAAGAAGGAAATCTGGGACCGGACTGGAAAAACCGGTTATTTACAGCATAGGTCTACCAGAATGATGTCGGGACCGATCTGTTTGATGTCCCGGAAACAAACGATAATATCAGAATGATCTTCAAACAGACGACATAAATGAAATCCTTGTGAGATGACGATTTTATGGATCTGACCGCTGCATTCATCAAATTCCATGTCAACCACATTACCGATTTTCTGACAGTTTCTGATATTGATGACTTCTTTTTTCTGGAAATGGGAGAATAACATAGTCTGAGAATTCCTCTTTTTTATACCATATGAGAAAGAGAAAAAAAGGTGTTTTTATCGGACAATATTTTAAGCTGAGTTTCCATAAAGTAGTTGACATAAGGTAAAAATTTACACTATAATGGTAACAGATCCGAGTAGCGTATCAAATTGGAGGAAAAAAGATGAAATGTCCATTTTGTGGTCATGAAAATACAAGAGTGATTGATTCCAGACCGGCAGAGGATAATAATTCGATCCGCAGACGCCGGGTGTGTGATGAATGTGATAAGCGTTTTACAACCTATGAAAAGGTGGAGACCATTCCTGTCATTATCATTAAAAAGGATAATAACAGGGAGACCTATGACCGATCCAAGATTGAGGCCGGTGTATTGCGTGCCTGTCATAAACGGCCGATCAGTGCTAATCAGATCACACAGCTGATCGATGAGGTAGAGACAGAGATTTTCAATATGGAAGACAAAGAAGTGCCAAGTCAGGTGATCGGCGAACTGGTAATGAATAAGCTGAAAAATCTTGAGGCAGTTGCCTATGTCAGATTTGCGTCTGTATATCGGGAATTTAAGGATATCAATACCTTTATGGATGAGTTGAAAAAGGTGTTGGAATAAAATATAAATAACAAGGACGGTGTGGTAGGATGCCATGCCGTTTTTTATAATAGAAAAGGAATAATGAAAGGAGCAGGGAAACTGGGGATGCTTCAAAGGTTTTATCCAGATGAATATGTGGATTCTGCATATACAATAGATTATGAGGACCTATACGAAAAGGGTTACCGGGGTGTGGTATATGACATTGACAATACGCTGGTGCCCCATGGTGCACCGGCAGATGAGCGCAGCAGGCTTCTGATGGAGCGGCTTTCTGAAATCGGGTATCAGAAAATGCTGATTTCCAACAACAAAGAGCCAAGAGTAAAGCCCTTTGGGGATGCGTTGAAAACAGCCTATATTTTTAAGGCAGGAAAGCCTGGCAGGAAAAATTATGTAAAGGCGATGTCCCTTATGAATACAACACCCGCAGAGACATTGTTTGTAGGAGACCAGCTGTTTACAGATGTATGGGGTGCAAAAAAAGCAGGAATGACAACCTATCTTGTCAAGCCGATTCATCCCAAGGAGGAGATACAGATCGTCCTCAAACGTATTCTGGAAAGAGTAGTGCTTTATTTTTACGAAAAGGAAAGAAAAAGAAAATGACAAAAATAGATGGAAAGACAAGAACCTGTGGACTGATCGGCAATCCAGTGGGTCACACCTTGTCACCGCTGATTCACAATACTCTGGCAGCGGATATGGGACATAATTTGGTATATGTGCCTTTTCAGGTAAACCAGGGGTACATAGGAGCAGCCATAGCGGGCGCATATGCACTGGATCTGCTGGGACTGAATGTTACAGTGCCTTATAAAAGCGAAGTGATTCCTTTCCTAAAGGAGATGGATGAACTGGCAGAAAAAATCGGAGCGGTCAATACACTGGTACGCTGTAAAAATGGGTATAAAGGCTATAACACGGATATGACAGGACTGCAGCGTGCCATGGAGTCAGATGGCATTGTATTAAAGGGAGAAAAGCTGATTCTGTTAGGTGCCGGTGGTGCAGCGCGGGCAGTGGCTTTTTTATGTGCTCATGCAGGGGCGGACACAGTTTATCTGCTAAACCGGACAAGGGAAAAGGCGGAGGCAGTAGCAAAGGAAGTAAATGAAGCATTTGGAAGAGACTGTGTGATCCCGATGCTGTTATCTGAATACGACAGGATTCCAACAGGAAAATATTTGGCGATCCAAGGGACCAGCGTAGGACTTGCACCAGCTGCTGAGGAAGCTGTGATCTGTGATGATGCATTTTATGAAAAGGTGCATACGGGCTATGATCTGATCTACAGACCCTTCCATACCAAATTTATGCGATTGACCAGCGCACATGGCGGAAAAGCGTATAACGGACTGAAAATGCTGCTGTATCAGGGAATACATGCTTACGAACTGTGGAATGAAGTAACTGTAGGCGAAGCTGAGGCAGATAGAATTTTACAAAAGCTGAAGGAAGAAATGGAAATACATGAATAATATTATTTTGATCGGATTTATGGGATGTGGAAAAACAACAGTAGGGATCAGGCTGTCCTATCATATGCGCAGGGCTTTTTTGGATACGGACAGGCTGATTGAAAAAAAACAGGGAAAAGAAATTTCTGAAATTTTTGCAAAAGAGGGAGAAAACAGCTTCCGTGATATGGAAACGCAAATGCTGCAGGAGCTGGTGGAAACAGAGCATGGAAAAATCATTTCTACAGGCGGCGGACTTCCGGTAAGAGCAGAAAACAGGAAGCTCTTGAAGAAGCTGGGAAGTGTTGTGTATCTTAAATTAAAGCCGGAAACGGTATATGAAAGATTAAAGGAGGATACCAAAAGACCCCTTTTACAATGTGAGGATCCCCTGCAGAAGATCAGGACACTGATGGCGAAGCGTGAAGCGGCATATGCAGAGGCAGCAGATGTGGTCATTCAGGTGGATAATAAGGAATTTGAAACGATTATAAAAGAAATAGAGGAGAAGGCAGAATGAAAATTTTAGTGATCAATGGACCAAATCTTAATTTTCTGGGGATCAGGGAGAAGGCAGTATATGGAACTCAGGATTATGACACTCTGCTGCAGATGATCGCAGAAAAGGGGGCAGAGAAGAACTGCCGCATTGAAGTATTTCAAAGTAATCATGAAGGGGCGATCATTGACAGAATACAGGATGCTTACAGTGATGGTACAGAGGGTATTGTGATCAATCCGGGGGCTTACACCCATTACAGCTATGCGATCCGGGATGCATTAGCAAGTATTTCTCTTCCAAAAATAGAAATCCATATTTCAGATATTACAAAAAGGGAAGAGTTTCGCCGGATTTCTGTAACAAAGGATGCCTGTGATAAACAAATTTACGGGCATGGATTATCAGGTTATCTGATGGCAATAGATGATATTTGCCAAATTATTGAGAAAAAATAGTTGAAAAAGAGAGGAATATAGTTTAAACTATAATCGAATTATAACGTGGAAAATTAGGAGGAACAAAATATGATTTCTGCAGGTGATTTCAGAAATGGTATTACTATTGAGTTAGATAATAACATTTTTCAGATTATTGAGTTTCAGCATGTAAAGCCTGGAAAGGGTGCTGCTTTTGTCAGAACAAAGCTGAAAAATATCAAGAGCGGCGGAGTTGTAGAAAAAACTTTCAGACCTACAGAGAAATGCCCACAGGCACGTATCGATAGAAAAGATATGCAGTATTTATATTCAGATGGAGATCTCTTCAATTTTATGGATGTTGAGACATATGATCAGATTGCGCTTAATGCGGAGTCTATCGGTGACGCTCTGAAATTTGTAAAAGAGAATGAGATGGTAAAGGTTTGCTCCCACAATGGCAGCGTGTTCGCAATCGAGCCGCCATTGTTTGTAGAGCTTGAGATCACAGAGACAGAGCCGGGCTTTAAGGGTGATACAGCAACTGGTGCTACCAAGCCTGCAACAGTTGAAACAGGTGCAACAGTGCTTGTTCCGCTGTTTGTAGAGATCGGTGATAAGATCAAGATCGACACAAGAACCGGTGAGTATCTGTCCAGAGTATAGATAATTTGCTGCTTGTCAGAAGCTTATGAGACAATAGATCTTCTATTGTCTCTTTTTTTATTTCATAGAAAAGACCTTACCTTGTTAAAACAATAAAGTGTACGATTATCCTATGAAATAAAAGCACTCTGTGCAGGATGCGCAGCTCGCAGAGAGGTATTGATGCCGTAAATGGCACTGCTCGCGCGCGGAACAAAAGCTGTGCTATGTCAGAAAGTAGAGCGCGTGAGTGTAGGAAGCACACTTTTGTTCTATAATATTCATAGGAAAACCCTTGCGGCATTAACGCAGGAAAGCAAATCAAGAGACAGATCAAGAGACAGATCAAAACAGACACATTAAAAGCAGAACAAGTCAAAGAAACAAATCAAAAGAAATCAAAACATATCAGAAAGGAAAACTATGACAGCATTTCAGACATTTATGGAAAAAATCAGAAAGGGTATTTCCGAATATTGTGGAGAAGCCTATAGAGTAGAAATCGATGAAATAGAGAAAAATAATGGCAAAGAGTATCATGGGATCACGATAACAGAAATAGGGAGCAATATTTCCCCCACGATCTATCTGGATGAGCTTTATCAGAAATATGTGGAGGGGCTGCCCCTTAGTGCTATTATGAAAAAAGTGATTGAAATATATGAAAAATACCGGATCGATCAAAAAATAGATGTTGGATTTCTGACAGATTTTTCATGGGTAAAAGAGCATATCCTGTTTAAACTGGTCGGATATGAGAAAAATAAAGAACAGCTGCAGGAAATCCCTCATATTAAGCTGTTAGATATGGCAATCGTATTTTATTGTGGGATGCTGCACGATACGCTGGGCAGCATTACGGTATTGGTAAAAAATGAACTTTGCCGCATGTGGAATACTAATGCAGAGGAACTGCTTGCATTGGCAGAGGTCAATACGCCAAGAATTATGCAGACGGCTTTTCTGGGGATGGGCGATATTGTAAAAGAACTGGGAAATGTAGAAGATACAGAAATTGCAGAGACTGCTGCAGCATGGGAGAACTGTCTGGAGGAGGAAGAGATCAGAATGTATGTGCTGACAAACAGACAAAAGCAGTTTGGGGCTGCATGCATCAGATATCCCAATGTTTTACAGCAGATGGCAGAGCGGTTAAATGACAGCTTTTTGATCCTGCCCAGCTCTGTGCATGAAGTGATTCTTGTGCCGGAAAGAACAGTTCTTTCTGTAAAAGAATTTAAAAGAATAGTATATGAAATAAACCGTACCCATGTGGCATGGGAAGAGGTGCTTACTGATTCTGTATATCGGTATGACAGAGAAAAACAGGAGCTTACCCGGATTTAATTAAAAGCAGCGACAGGATAAATGTGAGTGTAAAAGTGAAAATAGGATGGAAAGAATAATCTGAAAGCAATAGAGGCTGGACATTTTGTAGAAGTTGTGTTATGATAACTCGGAGTGGTGTAATAATTTTGTAATAACTTAGCGTTTTGCACCTGTAGTCTAACGGATAGAACGAAGGCCTCCGACGCCTTTAATGCAGGTTCGATTCCTGTCGGGTGCACTTTACACCACTCCCATAAAAAAAGGATAGAAGGAAATGATGAAGCAAAATTCAGATAACTGGAAGCAGTGGACGGAAAAAGGGTTGCTGTGTCTGAAAGAGGGAAAGGAATGGATCATTGAAAATAAAAAGATATCGATTCCTGTAGCAGCGGTGGTGCTGGTTGCTTTGCTGGCTTGTGTGTCCCTTTTTTCTGGAAAAGATAAAGAAGTAACGGATGTTCAGGAAACTGCGCAGGCAGGAACGGAGCTTGCCGCTATCCCGGTACCAGAGGTACCTTTGGAGGAAAATGCAGTAGCACCGGTAAATGAACTGATGAACAGGTATTATGCAGCACTGGCTGATGGCGATGTAGATACACTGGTACAGATTAAAAATCACATCAGCGATGTTGAGAAGCTGTATATCGAGAAAAAAAGCAACTATATCGAGCGTTACGAGAATATTGTCTGCTATACCAAGGCAGGTCTGGCAGAGGATTCATATCTTGTATATGCCTATAACGAAGCAAAGCTTCAGGATATCGAAACAACAGTTCCTGCCTTGAATACATTCGTTGTGTACAAAAATGACTCCGGAAGCTACTATATATATGAGGGCGATCTGGAGGACAATACCTTTCAGTATTTTCAAGAGCTTTCAGCGCAGGATGATGTAACCAATCTGTGCAATACAGTTCAAGCAAAGTATAATGAGGCGATTGCCGAGGACAGTGCGCTGGCTGAGTTTATGGAACAGTTCCCACAGATGGTAAAGGATGAAGTTTCCGCGGCCCTTGCAGAGATAGAGCAGGCAAATATGACAGAAGATGCTGCCGAGACGGTGGAGGAAGAGGAAACCGCAGAGACGGCGGAGGCACCCAAAGCGAAGGTAACAGAGGTTGAGACGACAGATACTGTAAATGTCAGAAGCTCTGACAGCCAGACAGCTGATAAGGTAGGAAGAGTTGCAAGTGGAACCAGACTTCCTTTGATAGAAAAGAAAGAAAATGGCTGGAGTAAGGTTGAGTTTGAAGGGAAAGAGGCATTTATCAAATCTGAGTATCTGGCAGATGTTGTGAACGTAGTGGAAGAAACGGATTCTGAGGAAGCTGCTTCTGAAGAGACAACAGCTCCTGCAGAGACCGGAACAGCCAGTTCCCAGGCAGGGACGACCGTGGGAAATGACGGTAAGGTTACTGCAAAGACAACGGTAAATGTCAGGGCGTCCGCCAATGAAAACGGCGAGCGGCTTGGTGTGATCTATCAGGGCGAAAAGCTGGAGCTTGTAATGCAGCAGGCAGACGGCTGGTGCAAGGTAAAATATAAGGGCAAGACAGCATATGTAAAAACGGAGTTTGTAGAGTGATGCTGACTGCTGAAAAATAACATATAAAAGGTGTTTCGCAAATCAAGAAACGATTTGTGAGATGCCTTTTTTGTTTTATTTCATAGGAAATACCTTGTTGTATTAACGGATGAAAGTTATGGGTTTTCCTATAAAATAAAAGCACTCCGTGCAGGATACATATGCAGACGTGGGGGATGGTATATAATCTGAAATTTTGGCAATCCTGTTAAAAAAGTGCAGGTGATATTATGAACAGAGAAGATATACAGGTATTCAGAGATATTCAGAAAAATACTGAGCTGGCAATCAAGGCGGTAGATACGGTAATGGATAAGGTGTATGATGATGGACTGGTTATGCAGCTTTCCAGGCAATCATTGAAATATTCCAAGCTTCATGGACAGGCGGTAGACAGGCTGCTGTCAGCCCAGCTGGAGCCGGCGCGAGTAAGTGTACTGGAGGGACTTCTTGTTGCAGGCAGCTTACACAGAGATACGCTGCTGAACACAAGCACAAGTCATATAGCAGAGCTGGCGATCCGGGAAAGCAGCGGAAAGATCAGCAAAATGTATCAAACCCTTCATAAACATGAAAATGTGGGAGCAGAAGCAGCAAAAATCGCAAAAGAGTTTATGGAGGTCGAAGAAGCCAATATTAAACAGCTTCGCAAATTTTTGTGATTTAAACAAATAAAGTGCTTGCCATATTGTAGAGCACGTTATATAATACTGATTAGAAAAAACGGATATACATGTATACAATTATAAAGGAGGACGTTGTCATGTCATATGTTGATGAAGTCATTGAACTTGTAGTGGAAAAAAATCCAGCACAGCCGGAATTCCATCAGGCGGTAAAAGAGGTTCTGGAATCACTTCGTGTCGTAATTGAGGCGAATGAGGAGGAATATAGAAAAAATGCATTGCTGGAAAGACTTGTTACACCGGAGAGACAGTTATTATTCCGTGTTCCGTGGGTAGATGATAAGGGGCAGGTACAGGTCAACAACGCATATCGTGTACAGTTCAATAGTGCGATCGGACCGTACAAGGGAGGACTTCGTCTTCACCCTTCTGTAAATTTAGGAATCATCAAATTCCTTGGTTTTGAACAGATCTTTAAAAATTCACTGACAGGTCTCCCGATCGGCGGCGGCAAGGGTGGCTCTGACTTTGATCCAAAAGGAAAATCGGACAGAGAAGTGATGGCATTCTGCCAGAGCTTTATGACAGAGCTTTGCAAATACATAGGAGCCGATACAGACGTACCTGCCGGCGATATCGGAACAGGTGCGAGAGAGATCGGTTATATGTATGGACAGTATAAGAGGATCACAGGCTTATATGAAGGCGTTTTGACCGGAAAAGGCTTGTCCTACGGTGGTTCTCTTGCCAGAACAGAGGCAACTGGATATGGTCTTTTGTATCTGACGAAAGAAATGCTCAAATGCAACGGACATGATATAAAGGATAAGGTCATCGCAGTATCCGGTGCCGGAAATGTAGCAACTTATGCAATCCAGAAGGCACAGCAGCTTGGGGCAAAGGTTGTCACATGCTCTGATTCGACAGGCTGGATTTATGACAAGGATGGCATTGACGTAGCACTGCTGAAGGAAGTTAAGGAAGTAAAACGTGCAAGACTGACAGAGTACGCTGCCGCAAGAAAGAGCGCAGAGTATCACGAAGGAAGAGGTGTATGGAGCGTAAAATGCGATGTGGCACTTCCTTGTGCAACACAGAATGAGCTTCATCTTGAGGACGCAAAGGCACTTGTTGCAAACGGATGCATTGCAGTTGCAGAAGGTGCAAATATGCCTACAACGATGGAAGCGACCGAGTACCTGCAGGCAAACGGTGTCTTATTTGCTCCGGGCAAGGCCGCAAACGCAGGCGGTGTAGCAACCTCTGCTCTCGAAATGAGCCAGAACAGCGAGCGTCTGAGCTGGACCTTTGATGAAGTAGACGGCAAATTGCAGACGATCATGGTAAATATTTTCCATAATCTGGATGCTGCTGCAAAGAAATACGGAATGGAAGGCAACTATGTAGCAGGTGCGAATATTGCAGGCTTTTTGAAGGTTGCTGAGGCTATGCAGGCTCAGGGTATTGTATAACGCATGATTATTCAAAAAATAGAAACCCTACACATTGCAGGAAACGGCAAAAGTGTAGGGTTTTTTACATTTTGTTGGATGCATGAAAATGCAGTAAAACGAGCGGTTTATACATGAGAAAAGGGGATAATATACAAGTAAGATACATATAATATACGCGTAATATACAAATCATTTTGCATAATATACAAGGATTATTCGTTTGGAATGTATTTTTATAAAACAGTGTCAAAACATAGCACAGGTAATCAATGAAATTATGTTTTATTTTGAACAAGAATTTTGAAAAGAAGATTGTCGGTTTATGTAAATTGTGATACACTACCGACATGAGAAGTAATCGTGTACAGAGTGGTAGCCTCCCAGACTAGAGATGGAGGGGAGGTGGTGCTGATGGATATGTATGAAGTTTTAAGCCTGTTATTTTTGGGCGGTTCATTTCTAATCGCACTGCTTGCCTACATAGATAGGAACAACAAGCGAAAATAAATAAGCCACTCCTGTCTTGGCCGGACTGAGTGGCTTATTAAATAACCATTTACGAGGCTAACCACTTTGTGGGCGGTTGCTTCTCTTTATGTTTATTATAGTATGGGGTGGGTAAATTTTCAAGACATAAATTTGTGGAAGTTGGATTTAGTTTATTTCAGAGTGAGATAGTAGTATACGCGTAATATACAAAAATGCTTGAAATCCCTATGAATATTGAATACTTGTGCTGAGACTATGACTGCACAGGGAATTGTGTAATGTATAATTAATCAAGAATGAGGGACCTACACCTTACTGGAAACGGCAAAGGTGTAGGTCTTTTGATATTTGCAAGATGTATGAAAATTCAGTAAAAAAAGCGCTTTATTTATATATAAGAAAGTGGTAGCCTCCCAGACTAGAGATAGAGGGAGGTAGTGCTGATGGATATGTACGAAGTTTTAAGCCTGTTATTTGTGGGCGGTTGCTTTTCTTTGCGTCCATTATAGTATGGAGTGGGTAAATTTTCAAGACATAAATTTGTGGAGAAGCTGTAAGATTTTACGTTGAATTTTACAACTTGTTTTCGTATAATATATATGGAAAGAAAATAGCAAGGAAAGGGAGTTGATTTTGTGCCGAATATATTACCAGTATCAGATTTGAGAAATTATAACGAAGTATTAAAAAGTTGTTCGATAGGAGAGCCTGTGTTTTTAACCAAGAACGGAAGAGGTAAGTTTGTGATTATGGATATTGAAGATTACGAGCGTGAAAAGGCAGAAAAGAAGCTACTTATGAAATTGCAAGAGGCAGAAACAGCGGTTAAGGACGAAAGTGATTGGATGAGTTTGGATGAGCTGAAAGAGAGTCAGCTTCCGGACGGATTATAAGTATGCCATTTCCGGAAATTATGTAGTGCTGTATAAGATTGGGACGAGTATGTGGAGATTTACCGGGTGGCAAATCGGTATCAAGATATTACGCAGATATTTGTCCGTGCCAAGCGTTGGAAGAATGCCTTGATATGCCCGTTGGTACAGCAGTTTCAATGGATTCTGATGATTGGTGACAGTTGCTGAAAAATCTGGATGAGGGTTTTTCTGAAACACTCCCACAGCAGTAAGTTTGATGTAATTGTGGAGTATTTTCTGGTAAACAGAAACTACAATGTATTTGAATTGAATGAGGTTATCAACATTTGCAAGCTGAGGCTTGAAAAGCAAATGCAAGGCAGGACGCTTGATTTTCTGTGCACATGGCATACTGCTAGTAAATACTTAACAGGAGAATAAAAATGGATTTATTTGAATATATGCGTAGCACCAATATGGAAAAGGAATCGCCGCTGGCGGCACGAATGCGTCCGGTAACGCTGGATGAGGTGGTAGGACAGCAGCATATTATCGGTAAGGACAAGCTGCTTTATCGGGCTATTCAGGCAGATAAGATCAGTTCGGTTATTTTTTATGGACCTCCCGGAACGGGAAAGACAACGCTGGCAAAGGTAATTGCCAATACGACAAGTGCGGAGTTTACCCAGATCAATGCAACGGTAGCAGGAAAAAAGGATATGGAGGAGGTCATTGCAAAGGCAAAGGACATTCAGGGAATGTATGGGAAAAAGACCATCCTGTTTATTGATGAGATTCACCGGTTCAATAAAGGACAACAGGATTATCTGCTGCCCTATGTAGAGGATGGTACAGTAGTGCTGATCGGTGCTACTACAGAAAATCCCTATTTTGAGGTAAATGGGGCTTTGATTTCCCGCTCCATTATCTTTGAATTAAAGCCATTGGAAAAAAAAGACATCCGGGAGCTTATTAAACGGGCAGTTTATGACAAAGAAAAGGGAATGGGTGTTTATCAGGCAGAGATTGATGAGGATGCCATTGAATTTTTGGCAGATGCAGCAGGGGGCGATGCCCGTCATGCCCTGAATGCAGTAGAGCTGGGCATTATGACAACGCAGCGGTCTGAGGATGGCAGGATACATATTGATCTGGCAACAGCGTCAGAATGTATTCAGAAACGTGTTGTCCAGTATGACAAAAACGGGGACAATCATTATGATACGATTTCCGCTTTTATCAAGAGTATGCGGGGATCAGATCCGGACGCAGCTGTGTACTATCTGGCAAAAATGCTTTATGCAGGTGAAAGCGTTACGTTTATTGCCCGCAGGATGATGATATGTGCAGCTGAGGATGTGGGAAATGCAGATCCTGAGGCATTAAAGGTGGCAGTGAGTGCGGCACTTGCAGTAGAAAGAGTGGGGATGCCGGAGGCTCAGATCATTTTGTCTCAGGCAGTTATCTACATTGCCACTGCTCCGAAAAGCAATTCTGCTGTATGTGCCATTAGCGAGGCGATGGAGACAGTGAAGGCTACGGGAAATCTGCCTGTGCCTCCGCATCTGCAGGATGCTCATTATAAAGGCTCAGCCAAGCTGGGACGTGGACTGGGCTATCAGTATCCACATGATTATCCTGATCATTATGTACAGCAGCAGTATCTCCCCTATGAATTGAATGGAAAGGAATTTTACAGTCCTTCAGGAAATGGGTATGAGGTAAAGATCAAAGAACATATGAAGAAAATTAAGGGGCGGAAATAACCGCCCCTGATCCATTTCTGGCTGTTTTTCATTTTATATCTACAAAATCCCCCAAAATTCTTTGGAACACTTTACACAGTTTTAACGTATTTTTATAAGGAGTTTACATTTTCTTTACGCCTGCATGGTAGTTGCTTTTTCAGAAAAAAAATAAAATGAGAATGTACTTGAGAAAAAGAGAAAACAGTCCTAAAGGATGGAAAGAGGAGGAAGCATTATAAAATGAAAAGACAAAAATGGATGGCAGCTGCGGTATCAGCAGCAATGGTAGCAGCAATGATAATGGGCTGCGGTAAGACACAGGAAACGGGAGGACTGAGCGGAAGCATCAGCATGGCAGGAAGTACTTCCATGGAAAAGCTGGCTAATGCAGCAGCAGAGAGCTTTATGGAAAAATATCCAAACGTCACAGTGACGGCAGAGTTTACAGGCTCTGGTGCCGGTCTTGAAGCAGTGCTTGCAGGAAGTGTGGATATTGGGAATTCTTCCAGAAATTTAAAGGAAGAGGAAAAGGCAGAGGGCGCAGTAGAAAATATTGTGGCGATTGATGGAATTGCAGTTGTCACAGATCCTGGCAATGAGGTAACAGATCTGACAAGACAGCAGCTGACAGATATTTATACCGGACAGATAAGAAACTGGAAGGAGCTGGGCGGCGTGGATCAGGCAGTGGTAGTTGTAGGAAGAGAAGCTGGTTCTGGAACAAGAAGTGCTTTTGAGGAGCTGCTTGAGATCGAGGACGGCTGTGCTTATGCAAATGAGCTTGACAGCACAGGTGCAGTTATGGCAAAGGTAGCTGCAACACCTGGAGCGATCGGTTATGTATCACTGGATGTTGTGGATGATACGGTAAAGGCATTGAAGCTGGAAGGAGCGGAGGCAACAGAGGAAAGCATCAAGGCTGGAGCGTATTTTTTGAGCAGACCTTTTGTTATGGCTACAAAAGGGGAAATCGCCGAGCAGAGTGAGGCTGTGCAGACCTTTTTTACATGGCTGGAAAGTGAAGAAGGAAAAGAAGTGATCAAAGCAGTAGGTCTGATCACTGCAGACTAAAAATGAAAGTGGATGATCCCATGGAATATAACAAGCAAGACTCCATTAAGGGGAGCTACAAAACAAAATCCGCAGAAGAAAGAGCTGCTCAGGCGGTATTTACTGCCTGTGCGTTCTTTGCAGTTCTGGCAGTTGCATCTATTACAGGGTATATGCTGCGCAGCGGTCTGCCGGCACTGACAAAGGTAGGAGTGCTTGAGCTTTTATTTGGAAGGGTGTGGAGACCGGCAGCAGAGACTCCCAGCTTTGGTATTTTTTATGTTATTTTAACTTCTATAGCAGGAACAGCGGCAGCTGTTTTTATCGGGGTACCCATTGGTGTGCTGACTGCTGTATTTCTGGCAGAGGTGGCACCAAAAGGGCTGGTAAGGCTGATAAAACCGGCGATAGAGCTGCTGGCAGGAATCCCTTCTGTGATTTATGGACTGCTGGGACTGATGCTGCTCAATCCTTTCATGTATAAAATAGAACAATACATATTTCAAAGCTCAGAAACTCATCAGTTTACCGGCGGTGCAAACCTGATCTCTGCTGTATTTGTGCTTGCAGTTATGATTCTGCCCACTGTGATCAGCATAAGTGAGTCGGCGCTTGGTGCAGTGCCTGGACAGCTGCGTCTGGCATCCTATGCACTGGGAGCATCCAAAATACAGACAATATTCAAGGTGGTACTGCCGGCAGCGAAATCAGGGATCGCCACGGCAGTCATACTGGGAGTAGGAAGAGCGATCGGAGAGGCAATGGCGATCAGCCTGGTATCAGGGAGCTCCGTAAACCTGCCTCTGCCCTTTTCCTCTGTCAGATTTTTGACTACGGCGATCGTCAGTGAAATGGGATATGCGTCAGGACTGCATAGAGAGGTATTGTTTACCATTGGCCTTGTGCTGTTCGTATTTATCATGCTGATCAATGTTTCGCTGACCAATCTTTTGAAAAAGGAGAAGGAATGATATGCAGGCGCGGAAAAAGAAAAGGCAGCCTATCCGGGAAGTCCTTTGCTATCTCTGTATTTACGGAGCAGCATTTTTTACAGTTCTTCTTTTTATCGGAATTATTGGCTATGTACTGAAAAAAGGCATACACAGCATTACCTGGACTTTTTTGACGACAGTTCCCAGTGCGCTGAAGGGAACAACCGGAATAGCCGGAAATATTGTAAATACACTTTATATTGTTATCATAACGCTCCTTATCGTAACCCCCATAGGCGTGGGAGCAGCCATCTACTTAAATGAGTATGCCAAGCCGGGGCTCTTTGTCAGGCTTGTAGAATTTACAACTGAGATTCTGGCAGGGATTCCATCTATTATATTTGGCCTGTTTGGAATGGTGTTTTTTGGGATGACACTGGGTATGGGGTACTCTCTTTTAACGGGTGCGCTTACTCTGGCGATCATGGTGCTGCCTCTGATCACAAGAAACACACAGGAGGCACTAAAAACAGTACCTGAAAGCTATCGCAGCGGAGCACTAGGAATAGGAGCAACAAAGTGGTATATGATCCGGACGATCCTGCTGCCCTCTGCCATGCCCGGCATCCTTACCGGCATCATTCTTGCGGTAGGACGCATCGTGGGAGAATCGGCAGCACTGTTATTTACCGCAGGCAGCGGCTATCTGCTGCCAGGTGGAGCTGCTGGCATTGGAGCATGGTTTCATAAGATATTGGAATCCGGTGGAACACTTACGATCCAGCTTTATCTGAGTATGTCCAAGGCGCAGTATGATACAGCATTTGGAATTGCCGTGGTATTGCTTGTTATTGTATTTGGGATCAATCTGCTGGCAAAGTATCTGGCCGGGCGGTTTGACGTAAACAGGAGAAAGTAAGGCGCAGAGATATAAGAGGAACAACTATGAAAAAGAACAAAATTGTAACAGAAAATCTGAATCTGTATTATGGGGAAAATCATGCATTAAAGAATATTGCAATGCATATACGTGAAAATGCCATTACTGCATTTATTGGGCCCAGTGGCTGTGGAAAATCTACCTTTCTGCGCTGTCTGAACCGAATGAATGATCTGATAGATAATGTAAGGATTGAAGGAGCTGTTATGCTGGATGGCGAGGATATTTATGCTCCTGAGGTTGATGCTACCTTACTCCGTAAAAAGGTGGGAATGGTATTTCAGCAGCCAAATCCATTTCCAATGAGCATCTATGATAATGTTGCGTATGGCCCAAGGATACATGGTATGAAAAATAAAGAAGAGCTGGATGAAATCGTGGAAAAAAGCTTGCAGAAGGCAGCAATCTTTGAGGAGGTAAAGGATCGGTTAAAAAAATCTGCATTGGGACTTTCAGGCGGGCAGCAGCAAAGACTCTGTATCGCACGGGCTCTTGCGGTTGAGCCTCAGGTGCTTTTGATGGATGAACCTACCTCTGCACTTGATCCGATCTCTACTTTGAAGATAGAAGAGCTAATGGAGCAGCTGAAAAGAAATTATACAGTGATCGTGGTAACACACAATATGCAGCAGGCAGCACGTGTGTCGGATGATACAGCATTTTTTCTGGTAGGTGAGGTAGTAGAGTATGGGACGACAAATAATATTTTTACACGTCCAAAGGATAAACGGACAGAAGATTATATTACGGGACGCTTTGGATAAGGAGGAGATAAGGTGACACCGAGAATTACATTTGAGCACGCACTGGAGGATCTGAAAAACAGTCTGGAAGAAATGGGAGAGCATATCGAGGCAGTTTATGACAGGCTGTTCCTTGCAGTCGGAGCTGGCGATAAAAATGCGATCGAAGGGATCATGAAGGAAGAAAGGATCATCCGTGACATGGAAAAAAGCATAGAAGCAAGATGTCTGTCACTGATAACCAGACAGCAGCCGGTGGCAAGAGATCTGAGGGTGATTTCTGCTACGCTGAAAATCGTTACAGATCTGCAGCGGGCAGGTGTCCATGTATCGGATATTGGAGAGCTGGCTATGCGCTTTGAACAGACAGACATTTTCGCTTATTCTGTTCATCTGGCAGTGATGGCAGATGCAGTCAAAAAGCAGCTGTGCTCTGCCATGGAATGTTTTCTTGACCGGGATATGGAGCTGGCAAAAAAGGTCATAGAAGGTGACGACCTTGTTGATGAGCTTTTCAATCGGATAAAGGAGGATGTGATCCGTTTTCTGCGAAATGGAGAATTTCCGGCAGATGAATGTATTGATGTAATGATGATCGCCAAATATCTGGAAAAAATAGGGGATCATGCGAATAATATGGCGGAATGGGAGTGCTTTCAGGAAACAGGGGACATTCAGGATGTCCGTCTGCTTTAAATCCAGCCTCCATCCATGGTAATGATCTGTCCCGTCAGATAGGTAGGAGCCTTTGCAAGCTGCAGGATCAGTGCGGCTGCTTCCTGGCAGGTTCCCATCCGGTCTGAGGGGATTTCTTCTTTTAGTGCAGCTATTTCTTCTTCTGAAAAGCAATGATTCATTTCTGTGTCAATAACACCAAAGGCGGCAGCGTTTACCTGAATATTGCTGGGAGCAAGTTCCTTTGCCAGAGCCTTTGTAAAGGAATTGACCCCACCCTTGGAAGCAGAGTAGGCAGCTTCCATGGAAGCACCCGAATTACCCCAGACAGAGGAAACATTGATGATACGTCCCTGCTTTTTTTGCAGCATCAGCGGAATGGAGCACTTTGCTGTATAAAAACAGGAGCTGAGATTGGTAGAAATGATTCTGTCCCAGTCAGAGGGTTCCATATCCTGCAACAGTCCGATATAGGATATTCCTGCATTGTTGATGAGAACATCTAAGGTCTCGATCTGTGAAAACAGTAATTTTACAGCCTCATAGCTGCTGCTGTCACAGACAAAGGTGTGGCATTTTATAGGATACAGCTGTTCCAGCTCTTCTTTTAATTTTGAAAGTCTGTCTATGGAATGTAAACAAGTCAGATAGAGATCGTAGCCGGCAGCGGCAAAGGCATAGGCACAGGCATTGCCGATTCCTCTGGCGGCACCGGTGATCAGAACAGAGGGATTCATAAAAAATTCTCCTTTTCTTGTAAAATCACAAAAATTGCTTATGATATATATAGTAAAAAAAGGATTGGTAAAATGCAAGACGAAAAAAGAAATTTGAAAAATCCTTTGCAGCTGATAAAAATAGGTTCATAACCGGAAAAGCTGAATGAGAAAAGTGCAAAAAGGAGAATGGCAATGACAGATGTGATCATAATCGGCTCAGGACCAGCGGGACTTGCAGCGGCAATCTATGCAAAAAGGGCAGGATTTTCTACGATTGTAATAGAAAAGGCGGCGGTAAGCGGTGGACAGCTGATAAGCACCTATGAGGTGGACAACTATCCGGGACTGCAGGGACTTGGCGGTTTTGAAATGGGAATGAAATTTAGAGAGCATGCAGAAAATCTTGGAGCACAGTTTACACAAGGAGAAGTAACAAAGATCAAGGTAAAAGGAAATAGAAAGGAAGTAATTACCCCGGAAAAAACATATGAAGCAAGGGCAGTTATCATTGCGACAGGTGCAGTTCATGTTAAGCTGGGTGTAAGGGGAGAAAAGGAGCTATCTGGAAAAGGAGTATCCTATTGTGCGGTATGTGATGGAGCTTTTTTTAAAAACAAAGTAACGGCGGTTATAGGAGGCGGAAATACAGCTGCTGAGGATGGCATATTTCTGGCACAATTTTGTAAAAAGGTCTATGTCATACACAGACGGGACAAGCTGAGGGCAGATGCAGAGCTTCAGAAAAAATTATTTTTATTGCCAAACGTAGAAATCATATGGGATACTTCTCTGGAAGAAATCCTGGGAAAAGAGCAGGTGGAGGCTATCTGCATAGTTAACAAAAAGACAGGTATAAAAAAGGAAATGAAGGTGGATGGCATATTTGTGGCGGTGGGAACCACTCCGGTGTCAGAAGCATTCGCTTCTTTGGTACAGAGAGATGAAAAAGGATATTTAGTGGCAGGAGAAAGCTGCACCACCAATATAGAGGGGATTTTTGCAGCTGGCGATGTAAGAAGCAAAAAGCTCAGGCAGATCGTGACAGCAGTTTCGGATGGTGCAAATGCTGTTGCCAGTGTGCGGGAGTATTTGTGGGAGAGTACAAAAACACAAGAAACTTAATAATTTGTAATAATTGTAAATGTAAGGACAGAACCCCTAAATGACCACTACTTTGGCTTAAAATCAAGGTTTTCCAAATGCTGGGAAGTGTTTTAGAGTGTTGACAAATCCGTTGTGTGATGTTATATTTAGAAAAGATTTTAATAAATTTGTAACAAATTTATCAAAATAATTAACATGTTGGAGACAGCAAACAGACTGTAAAACAGCTCGTGTTTGGAGGTAATATGAGATACAGAAATGCAAAATTAGCTGCATATGCATTGGTAGGTGTGATCGCGTTCAGCGGCAGCACCATCAGAGCAGAAGCAACGGGTGTGTCCTCTCTCCTTCCGGCAGCAGGTCTTGCACTTACAATGGAAGAAGGAAGCGATCAGAAAGAAGTAAAGGCTTCAGCCAAGAGTACCACACAGAGCAATGAAAAAGAGAAAAAGGAAGAGCTTGTAGCTTCTCTGAAGGATACTGCAAAAAAGGATTCCGAAAAAGATGGTTCTGCAAAGAACAGCGGAGCAAAGGATACAGAGGTTGAGATTAAAAATACTCTGGAGACAAAAGCAGAAAAGGAAGAGAAGAAGGAAAGCGAAAAGCCGCTTCTCATTGAAGAAGGCATTAAAAATGAAAAGGCTGCTGATAAGACCGGAGACGTAAAGGATAAGGAAACGGATACTACTAAGCAGGATGCTGAAAAGGCAAAAACAGAAGTTGCTGCTGAAAAAACAGCAGAGGAAGTAAAAGAGGAAGAAAAGGCAAAGGAAGAGGAAGCATTTTCCAAGCTGGTGATCGCAAAGGTAAACGATTATGTAAATATCCGGAGCATACCCAGTGAGGAGGGTGAGATATTAGGTAAGCTGTACGATAAATCGGTTGGTGATTTTGTTCAGGAGAGAAATGGTTGGTACAGGATCACTTCCGGCAATGTCACTGGTTTTGTAAAAGCAGAGTACTGTGTAACCGGCGATGCGGCGGTTGATCTTGCCAAAAAGGTAGGTACGCGGGTCGCAACTGTTACCACTACTACATTAAAGGTGCGGGAATCAGCAGGTATGGATGCCCCGGTATTAGGACTTGTTCCCATTGAGGAAGAGCTGTCAGTTGTGGAAGAACTGGACGGCTGGGTAAAGGTAGATATTGAAGAGGGTTATGGCTATGTATCCTCAGATTATGTTTCCCTGCGTACTGATTTTGTAAAGGCTGAGTCCAGAGCAGAAGAGGAAGCCAGACTGAAAAAGGAAGAGGATGCCAAGAAAGCAGCAAAAGCGGCTGCAAAAAAGGCAGAAGAAAAGCTGGCAAAGCAGAGAGCAGAGCAGCAGGAAGCAGCTGCAGCAGCTACATCAGGCAGTGAAGAAGCTCCGGCACCGGTTATTTCCGGCAATAGCAGCATTGGGCAGGCAGTTGTGGACTATGCAATGCAGTTTGTAGGAAATCCCTATGTATATGGCGGCACCAGCTTGACAAGCGGTGCAGATTGTTCAGGCTTTGTTATGAGTGTATATAAAAACTTCGGTGTGTCCCTGCCTCATTCTTCTCATGCAGACAGAAGTCAGGGATATGCAGTAGGCGGTCTTGAAAATGCACAGCCGGGTGATATTGTATGTTACTCAGGCCATGTGGGAATTTATGCAGGAAATGGAAAGCTGGTACATGCCAGCACAAGTAAGACAGGTATCATTGTATCAAATGCAGATTATCGTACCCCTCTTGCTGTAAGAAGAATTTTCTAAAAATATTAAATAACAGAATAAAAGTAAAAACAGCTGCCGCTTTACGGATTGGTAAGGCGGCAGCTGTTTTATTTTTTGATCTCATTAAAACAGCATTTCGGTCAGGTACTGGTAAATTTCCTGATTTTTTTTCTGCCAGTTGTCGCAGATGGAAATTGCCATCTCTTCCAGAGGGACAGAAAGGCGGATGTTGATCAGCTCAGCATTGCGCTCCTTGGCAATGAGCTCTGCTTCATATTCCCCGGAGGTAGCCTTGTAATAAGAAGCCTGAATGGCAACCTCATTGCGCAACTCCAGCTCATTTTCCCGCAGATAGGCATCCACATCTTCCTTGATCGCCTCACTGACACGGTTTCCAAAATATTCCAGAGTTTCTTTTCCAGCATCTGTGATGAGCAGATGAGTTCTGTTCTGAAGAGAACGGGTACTGATCAGTCCTGCATCTTCAAGCTCAGAAATTGCCTGCTGCAGAGTCATAAAGCTGGTATATTCTTTTCCGAGGACAAAATCACATACCTGAGATTTTGTCAATGGAAAGGAAACTCGGTTCAGCATATATAATACGATTAATTTATAGAGTGTAGAGGACTCCTGTGTCATAATAATTCCTTTCCCTGCCATGAATGACCAAGACGCATTTCATGGTGTATGGTGTTAAGTACCTTTCTTTTGTCCAGACTCCATCTGGGAGCGATCAGTAAATCCTTTGGGCCATCTCCGGTCACGCGATGCACCACTGTTTCAGGCGACAGACGCTCCAGACAGCCAATTACCAGATCAACATAGTCGTGAAATGTCAGCACAGAAAATTTGTGGTTGACATAATCTTTTTCCAGATCTGTGTGCTGCAGGACATGCAGAAGCTGCAGCTTGATGCCAAAGATCGGGAGCGTATTTAAAAAATGGATGGTTTCATACATCATCGCCGCATCTTCCCCAGGCAGTCCCAGGATCACATGAGTGATAACTGGAAGCTGTAGGTCAGAAAGATTATTTACTGCCTGTACAAAGCAGGACAGGGGATAGCCCCTGCGGATATAGTCGGCAGTAGCAGAGTGGATAGTCTGCAACCCCAGCTCGATCCAGATAAATTTGTCCGGATAAGCCTGCTTCAGCTCTGCAAGAAGCGAGAGAACCTCTGGAGGCAGGCAGTCGGGTCTGGTAGCAATGGAAATGCCGGCAATTTCAGGTAAAGCCAGTGCTTTCTGGTAAATTTCAGATAATTTTTTTACAGGGGCATAGGTGTTGGTATATGCCTGAAAATAGGCGATAAATCTTTTCCCTGTCTTTTTGTCTCCAAAAAGAGAAAGCCCCTGCCAGAGCTGCTCTGGTAGGGAATGAGCAGTAAGGTCTACGGCAAAATCACCGCTGCCGCCTGCGCTGCAGAAAATACAGCCGCGGGTATCCAGAGTGCCGTCCCTGTTGGGACAGGTCATTCCTGCATCAATGGCGATCTTGTATAGCTTTTCGTGAAAGGTGTGCTGGCAGTAGGCATTCAGTGAGTAATAGGGCTTGTCCAGCCAGAAGGAGGGGTATTCTCTGCTGCTCATTTATCTGTGGATGTTGGATTTTACTGCGTTGGCAACAACCTCAGCAACCTGAGGGAGAAAGGCTTCTGGCATGATATTCACATCACTGAGCTCATGGTCGGGAACCAGTCCGGCAATGGCATTGGCGGCAGCCAGCTTCATTTCCTCTGTGATCTGGGTAGCTCTGCCCTCCAGAGCTCCCTTAAAGATGCCGGGGAATGCCACAACGTTGTTGACCTGATTGGGAAAATCGGAGCGGCCTGTGCCTACGATCCTTGCTCCGGCAGCTTTTGCCAGATCAGGCATGATCTCAGGAACAGGGTTTGCCATGGCAAATAAAATGGAATCCTTGTTCATGGAGGCTACCATTTCTTTGGTTACGATGCCCGGTGCGGAAACGCCTACAAAAATATCAGCACCTTTCATGGCATCTGCCAGAGTACCGGTTTCCTGCGCTGGATTTGTTACCTGTGCCATTTTTTCCTGCATAAAATTCAGATCCTTGCTGCTTTGGGAAATAATACCGCATTTATCGCAGAGGATCACATTAAGGAAGCCGTAGGTAAGCAGCAGCTTTGTAATGGCAATGCCGGCACTTCCAGCTCCATTTACGACTACCTTGCAGTTCTCCTTTTGCTTTTTTACCACCTTCAGAGAATTTATGATGCCTGCCAGAACAACAATGGCTGTGCCGTGCTGGTCATCGTGAAAGACGGGAATGTCCAGCAGCTTTTTCAGACGTTCTTCAATCTCAAAACAGCGGGGAGCACTGATATCCTCCAGATTGATACCGCCAAATGCCGGAGCAATATTGACAACGGTACGGATGATCTCTTCTGTGTCCTGTGTGTCCAGACAAATGGGGACAGCATTGACTCCGCCAAATTCCTTAAACAGGACTGCCTTTCCTTCCATTACCGGCATGGCGGCGTAAGGACCGATATTTCCCAGACCGAGAACGGCACTACCGTCAGAAACTACGGCAACGGTGTTTGCCTTGATGGTGTACCGGTAGGCTGCCTCAGGATTCTGGGCAATTACCTTGCAGGGTTCTGCAACACCGGGAGTATAGGCAAGAGACAGTGCTTCTCTTGATCTGACAGGAGTTTTGGAAACGGTTTCAAGCTTGCCATTCCATTCTTCATGCAGCTTTAATGCTTTTTCATTTATCGTCATGATAATTCCTCTTTTCTTAATGAATCTTATACCTAGTGAATTATATAATATTTTTCGCGTTTTTGCAAAATTTGTTTGCATTCCAGGGAAAGTTATGTATAATAAAGCTATTGAATTAATTGAAGCTATCAAGTATGATAGCTGTATAAAAGAAGTTTCGGATAGTTTCAGGTACAGGTCGTACGATAATCCCATCAGATAGTAGTATAAGAGTCGTGATACAGAGCAGACAGGGAGGAAATTCTATATGAGAGAAAAGTATGAATCTTTAGCATTGGCTGATTTAAAAGCGATTGCAAAGAGCAGAGGAATTAAAGGAACATCTGTAATGAAAAAATCAGAGGTAGTAGAAGCAATGCTTGCTCTTGACAGTCAGGAAAAGGCGGCGGTAGCTGATACAGATGAAAAATCAGAACGGACAGAACGTATAGAGAGAACAGAGCGCCCAGGACGTGTGGAGAAAACGGAACGCATGGAGAGAGCGGAGCGGACAGAGCGTGTAGAAAGAGCAGAACGCCCAGAGCGCATGGAAAGGTCAGAACGTCCAGACCGGGCAGAAAATGAAAAGACCCTGGCAGAGCTTGACAGCGGCGAAACTGCAAATGGGATCCTGGAGGTTATGCCGGATGGATATGGCTTTATCCGCTGCGAAAATTACCTGCCGGGAGAAAACGATGTTTATGTTGCTCCCAGCCAGATACGGCGCTTTGGGCTGAAAACAGGCGATATTGTAGAAGGAAATACAAGAGTAAAGACGCAGGCAGAAAAATTCAGTGCCCTGCTGTTTGTAAAGAAGATCAATGGTTATGTACCAGAGGTGGCTGCACGCCGCCGCAATTTTGAAGACATGACACCTATTTTCCCGGATCAGCGTCTGCGCATGGAGACACCGGGAGCAAGTGTGGCAATGCGGATCATGGATCTGATCAGTCCTGTGGGAAAGGGACAGAGAGGCATGATCGTTTCACCGCCTAAGGCAGGTAAGACTACACTGCTTAAGGAGGTTGCAAAATCCATAAAAAGGAATAGTCCGGATATGCATCTGATCATTCTCCTGATCGATGAGCGTCCAGAGGAAGTAACCGATATCAGGGAAGCCATTGAAGGTCCAAATGTGGAAGTGATCTATTCTACCTTTGATGAGTTACCGGAGCACCACAAAAGGGTATCGGAAATGGTGATCGAGCGTGCTAAGCGCCTTGTAGAGCATGGGAAGGATGTAACCATCCTGCTGGACAGCATTACACGTCTGACAAGAGCTTATAACTTAGTGGTGCCGCCCAGCGGAAGAACTCTTTCCGGTGGTCTTGATCCGGCAGCCTTGCATATGCCGAAGCGTTTTTTTGGTGCGGCAAGAAATATGCGTGAGGGCGGCAGCCTGACTATTCTTGCTACGGCGCTGGTTGATACTGGCAGTAAGATGGATGATGTTGTTTATGAGGAATTTAAAGGAACCGGCAATATGGAAATGGTGCTGGATCGTAAGCTGTCTGAGCGGCGTGTATTTCCGGCGATCGATATTCCTAAGTCAGGAACCAGGCGGGAGGATCTGCTGCTTGCACCGGAAGAGCTGGAGGCGATCAATATCATGCGTAAGGCATTGAACACTATGAAGCCGGAAGAGGCAGTGGATAAGATACTGGATATGTTTTCCAGAACCAAAAATAATGTAGAATTTGTAAATATGGTAAAGAAAATCAAATTCTTTTAAAAGTACTTGCAACAAAAGAAATCCTATGGTACAATGATTAAGCTGTCTGTGATATGCACAGACTTAGGGATGAGAACACAAGGGAATTGATAAAAATAGAGAGGTGAAAGACGATGAAAGAAGGAATCCATCCGGAGTATTATCAGGCAACCGTAACATGTAACTGTGGAAACACATTTGTAACAGGATCTACGAAGCCTGAAATCCACGTAGAAGTTTGTTCTAAATGCCATTCATTCTACACAGGTCAGCAGAAGGCTGCTAGAGTCGCTGGACGTATTGATAAGTTCAATAAGAAGTATGGCGTAGAAAGCAAATAAGGCTGTGAGGAAGGTTGAGGTTTTTTAATCTCAACCTTATTTTTACTTCACAGGCTTTATTTTTTCGGGGATTTTCGGAAAATTTTCGGAGATTCGGAGGTTGGTTCATGAAGAAGAAAGCGAATCGTTCCTGCGGCATTGGCGGACAGGCTGTGCTGGAGGGCGTTATGATGAAAAACAAGGACAGATATGCAGTGGCTGTCAGAAAACCAGACGGCGAGATTGAAACGGACACAGAGGAGTTTCATGGAGTTATGCATGGCAGTGTATTAAAAACGATTCCCTTTATCCGTGGAGTTTTTAATTTTATTGACTCTATGCTGTTAGGGATGCGCACACTGACCTATTCTGTTTCTTTTTATGAAGAGGAAGAGCCACAGGAAAAGACCAAGCCTACATTGTTTCAGAAGCTTTTTGGCGATAAGGCAGAGGATGTGGCAATGGGGCTTACCACTGCAGTGTCCATACTGCTTGCAGTGGGAATTTTTATGATACTGCCCTATTTTATTTCTGCTTTTTTTGAAAAATATATCAGAAATGAGTCGTTGATCGCTATTATAGAAGGACTTGTAAGGATTGCTATTTTTGTGCTGTATGTTGTGGGAATCTCTGCAATGAAGGATATCCACAGACTGTATCAGTATCATGGTGCGGAGCATAAATGCATCAACTGTATTGAAAAGGGTCGTCCGCTGACGGTCCACAATGTTATGCGCAGCTCCCGTCTGCATAAAAGATGCGGTACCAGCTTTTTGTTGTTTGTTATGTTTGTCAGTGTGGTATTGTTCTTTTTTATCCGGGTGCAGAATCCGGTGTACCGGGTAGTGGTCCGTATTCTGCTGATTCCAGTTATTGCAGGCATATCCTATGAGATCATTCGTCTGGCAGGAAACAGCAACAATATTTTTATCAGGCTGCTGTCGGCACCGGGAATGTGGCTGCAAAGGCTGACTACAAAAGAGCCGGATGCATCTATGGTAGAGGTAGCCATCGCTTCAGTAGAGGCAATTTTTGACTGGAAGGAGTATCTGAAGGAAACCTTTGGATATGAGGTAGATGATTCCTGGCTGGTGGATGAGCCGGCAGAGGAAGCTGAGGAATAAAATAGAATGAATTACAAAGAATTATATCAGCTTGGGGCAGACAGACTTTCCCGGGCTGATATTGAAGAAGCATCTCTGGATGCCAGACTGCTTTTGGAGTATGTGTGCCATACAGACAGGAATACCCTGCTTGCCCATGGGGACAGAAAGGTATCCAGAGAAGCTGAGAAAGAGTATATAGGGTTTCTGGATAAAAGAGCCCGGCATATTCCCCTGCAGCATTTGACAAGAGAGCAGGAGTTTATGGGCCTTTCCTTTCAGGTTAATGAGCATGTACTGATTCCAAGGCAGGATACAGAGATTCTGGTAGAAGCAGCGCTGAAAGAACTGCAGGATGGAATGGAGATATTGGATATGTGTACCGGCTCTGGATGTATTCTGCTGAGCCTGCTTCATTATTCCAATGGCTGTAAGGGACTCGGAGTAGATATTTCTCCCATGGCTCTGAAGATAGCCGAAGAAAATGCGAGGGCGCTTTTGGGAGAAAATGGAGCAAGGGCAGAATTTTTGCAAAGCGATTTGTTTGCAGGAATGACAGAGGGGCGGAAATTTGATCTGTTTGTTTCTAACCCACCCTATATTCCTTCCGGAGTGATCCCTGAGCTGATGGAGGAAGTGAGGAATCATGAGCCTATAGCAGCTCTGGATGGAAGAGAGGCTGGTCTGCATTTTTACAGGGAGATAAGCCGTGGTGCCAGACCATACCTGTACCGTGGAGCAATGCTCTTTTTTGAGATCGGCTATGATCAGGCAGAGGCTGTAAGTGATATTTTACAGCAGGCTGGCTATAAAGAAATAGAAGTCATAAAGGATTTTGCAGGACTGGACAGGGTTATCCGGTGCATTTTTCAGGAATAGACTTAGGTGAAATGCAGGAAAGTTTCTGATGGAGGAAAGAGAATGTTTGATAAGCTGGAAGATTTGGTTAGCAGATATGAAGAGATCATGAATGAATTAAATGAGCCGGAGGTAACAAATGATCAGAATCGTTTCCGCCGGCTGATGAAGGAACAAAGTGATCTGACACCGATCGTAGATGCCTATAAGGAATACAAGAAATGCAAGCAGGACATTGAGGACAGCCTTGCAATGCTGGAAGAGGAAAGCGATGAAGAAATGCGGGAGATGTTAAAAGAAGAGCTTTCCGATGCCAAAAAGGGTGTTGAGGAATTAGAGGAAAAATTAAAAATTCTGCTTCTGCCCAAAGATCCTAATGATGACAAAAATGTTATTGTGGAGATCCGTGCAGGTGCAGGCGGTGATGAAGCAGCGCTGTTTGCAGCAGAGATTTACCGCATGTACGTGCATTATGCAGAAAGCAGACGATGGAAGATAGAAACTGTTGAAGCTGAAGAAATCGGTATCGGCGGTATGAAAAACGTTACCTTTATGATAAACGGTGCGGGAGCCTATTCGGTCATGAAATACGAAAGCGGTGTGCACCGTGTACAGCGTGTGCCAGAAACAGAATCCGGCGGTCGTATTCATACGTCTACCATCACGGTAGCAGTTATGCCGGAGGCAGAAGAAGTGGACGTTCAGATTGATGAAAAGGATATCCGTATTGATGTTATGCGTGCATCGGGCAATGGCGGACAGTGTGTCAATACCACAGACTCCGCTGTTCGTCTGACACACTATCCCACCGGGATCGTGGTATACAGCCAGACGGAAAAGTCCCAGCTTCAGAATAAGGCAAAGGCTTTTGCACTTCTGCGTGCAAAGCTGTATGATATCGAATGCCAGAAGGCGCATGATGCGGAAGCCGAGGCAAGAAGAAGCCAGATCGGTACCGGAGACCGTTCGGAAAAGATCCGTACTTATAATTTCCCTCAGGGACGTGTGACTGACCATCGTATCAACCTGACGTTGTATAAGTTAGATAAGATCATGAACGGTGATATTCAGGAAATCATTGATGCGTGTATCGCAGCCGATCAGGCAGCCAAGCTAAGCCGCATGCAGAATGAGGGCTAAGAATCTTGAAAAGAGATATAATTATGGCATAATTAGCCCATAATAAAGGAGGTGTTACTTATGCCACAAATTATTCCAATTAAAGATTTAAAGAATACATCAGAAATTTCTGATATGTGTCACAGAGCAGAAGAACCTATCTATATTACTAAAAATGGTTATGGCGATATGGTTATTATGAGTATGGAGATTTATGAGTCTGCCATGAAACAGCTTGCTATGTATAGGGATATTGAAATTTCTGAAAAGCAGATCGAAGCAGGTCAGATAAAAGATGCTAGAACTGCACTCAGAGAAACGAGAACAAAGTATGGCTTGTAAATTAGCTATTTCAGAATATGCAGACGAATTGCTTAATAATCTGATATATTATTTGATTTATCGTTTGAAAAATGAGCAGGCCGCGAGACATTTGTTAGATGGTATTTATGATAGGTTGGAAACAAATCCTTTTCAATTTCTACTGAGCAGAGATGCTTATTTGGCGAATAAAGACTACCACGAAGCAGTTGTTCCACAGATGGACTACATTGTCATTTTTGATGTAAGGGAAGATACTATGCTATTTTCGATAATGTGAAGTTCTATTGACTAAATGATATGTAACTTGCAGATTTGGTGTTGATGACTTGACCGGGGTGATATGGATGTGTTTGCTTCGTGTCTGTTTTGTTGGAGGCACACGTTCCGAGCTGTTTGGGGCAATAGAGGTCATTGCTCCGAGCCTATAAACTTGGAGGTCATTGCTTCGTGATGCCGATCAGGCAGCCAAGCTGAGCCGCATGCAGAATGAGGGATTAAAGCCTTGAAAATGCTGGATTTTTGGAATGCAGTGGGTAACTGAAAATGAATAAAAAAGTCAAAAAGTCGGGTTTGGACAGTAGTCTGGCTCGTCTTTTCTTTTTGGGGTTCGTTAGGATGCACTGTCCCCCTATTAGGAGGCTTTGGATGTATGTATCGCCCTATCTGTAAAGGTGGAGCTAAAAAACCGGAATTTTGAAATTCACTTTACGGTAGGTATTAGGTTTTCACTTTACGTTCACTTTACGCGGGAGTGTATTATAAAATGATTGTGAAATGCCTATAATTATGTTAGAATAATGTACAAAGAAAGCGAGGTGTACTTTATGCCACAGATTAGACCGATTACGGATTTAAGAAATACAAACGATATATCAGATGCATGCCATGCAGTTAAAGAACCTATTTTTATTACCAAGAATGGATATGGTGATTTGGTTGTCATGAGTATAGAAACTTATGAACAAATAGTGGAAACACAGATGATAGATAATGCTATTTCAGAAGCCGAAGAGGAGTATGAAGCAACAGGCATTTTGCTTGATGCAAAAGAGACATTGGCATCGCTTAGGAGGAAGCACTTTGGCTAAATATACAATAAAAATGCTGCAGCGGGCATCGGATGACCTTGATAATATTTATAATCATATAACAGATGATTTTAAAGAAATAGGTACTGCTGAGAAGATGGCAGATGCTTTAGAGAATGCGATTTTAAGTCTGGATGAAATGCCTTATCGTGGGTCTATCAGAAGAACAGGGGCTTTTGCTAATAGAGGATATCGTCAGAGTTTTGTAAAGAATTTTACGATTGTGTATCGTATTGATGAAACAAGAAAGTTGGTTGTTATCGTCACTGTCAGATATACACCGAGCAGCTTTTGATAAATATATTAACATGAGAAAACGTCAGGATAGTTATCATAATGTGAAGTTCCATTGACTATATTATCTGTAACTGGCAGATTTTGTGTTGATAGCATTGATCGGGGTGGTACTGTGTTACTTGCTTATGAAGAATATAAGAAAATGAAAACAAGGATTGAGCTGCTGGAAATTTTGACAGAAGCAGAGGATGATGTGAGAAATGGTCGGCTAGCACCAGTCAGCGAAACCTTTGATGATTTGAGAAAGCTGTTACAGGAGAGACAAATTTGAAATACAAAATTTTGATGTTGGAAAGAAATTGGTGTTTTATATGGTTAATGAGGTAAAAAAGGAAACTTGACAGAGTCATCTTCGGATGGCTCTGATTTTTTGCCCATTTTCCGCGGATATGGAGAATTTTAGAAAGTTATACAATAAACCTAAGAAATCGTGTCTGATACATTTGACATTGTATAAGCTAGAGCTAAAATAGACGACAACCATGAATTTCTGGGGATTATTAGGAAAGGAGGTTTGAAGATTTGGCAGACATAATACAGTCTAATTTTTCGTCCGCATGCCTGAAATTTTAATGAAAAACTAGAATTTCGTGACTTTTGTTATACAAAACTCGCGCTGAAGTAGAGTTATTTTTTATGTAAAGCTAATTGATAATATGACATTCGGCAATTATAAATAATAAAGAAACATCCGGAAGAAAGAAATTGTGAAAATAGTCCAAAAACAGCAAAAACAGGCAAGGTAACCGGGACTATCCGCTGGAAAAGAAATGTTGAAAAAAGGCATAACCATGGTATAATTGATCCGTAGGCAAGAGGTACTATTAAATTTAAGTGGAGGAAACGTAAAGTGTATTGTTCAAATTGTGGGAATAAGATTGAAGATGGCGCAAGGTTTTGCGGTAACTGTGGAAATGCAGTTGCAGTAAGTCAGTCAGAAACAAATCCATCTGTCATGGTATCGGGGAAAAGCAATAAAAAAGCAGCGGCTATGGCTATTATCGCTGTTTGTATTGCTTTTGTTATAATTGCAGTAATATTGGGACTTACATTGCATAAAAAGGTCAATAAGGTAACAAAGATTATTGATGCATACGAAAAGACGATAGATGCCGATAGTTTTAATATTCATGTTATCACAAATAATTTCCGTTATGTGTATGAAGTTTTTGGTAAAGGTGGTTTAGAGAATACATACATAGCCCGTTATCATATTCGTGGTGATTTCGATGATGTGAAATCCGATTACGAGGATTATTTAGATGAAGCTGCACACGGTGACGAAACCTGCGGTTACGAATATGAATTGCTCGCCAATCGTGATTTTGAAGGGCTTTGGGATGCCTTCTTCGCTGAAGAGACAGGGCTAAAGTATGATGATGCCTATAAGGTTGCCGTTGATATGGCTTCAGATTATTTAAAAAACAAAGGCAGAAACGGTAATATTGATGTTGCCATAGAAGACAATAGGTATTCTATTTCCATGGATTTTGATGAGCTGGAACAGGTTTTAGAAAATTCCGGTCATGCTGATGATGCGGAAGATTTTTTAGAAGAAGCGGAAGAACTGGAAGAGATAGGAATATACGAAGGATTTCGTTTTGAAGTTACACTGGGAGAAAAGTATATCGAGTCTCTGTATGCATATCTTATTACGGATATCGATGATGATCCTGATGATGAAAGAGTGATCATGGGAATTGAATTTGATCATGTAAATGAGCTGACCAAAAAGACAAGCTTGGCGTACAAATTATATAATGAGTCGAAGGAAGAGGCAAATTCTGACGATACCCACGCTGAAGAAGCAGCTGTAGCTGAAGAAGCAGTTGACGGAGAAGCATCGATGGCTGAATCAGATTTTTCATCAGATGTAGAGGTTAAATTTAATTGTTTTGCTTACTGGGTAGATAATATTGAATATTCCAATAATGTTCTTCATTTATATCAAAATCCCGGCGAAGGAAATGCACAGTTTGACATAAGCTACGATATAGATGAAAACTGTAAGTGGATAAAGGCCAATGAAGAAGGCGAAGAAGATTGGGGAATTGAAGGAAATGATGCTGCCGCTCAAAAGTTAGTTGATGCAGTGACATATTCTAATGCAATGTATGAAAAATGTGTACAAGCAGGCAATTCCGACTATGCAGATGTGAATTACCCTTATCGTGATGAGGTATGCTATACCTTGATACTGAATGGATATTCCACAAGTGAAAATTCGGCGACTATTACAGAAGTAGCATTGCTGCATAATGATGTCAGATTTGATTATGGCTATGACAATAAGTATGTACATAGATATTGATCAAATTGAGAGCATAATGGATCATATGGAAAATGTGTTTTACCTTACAAGTATTCAAAATACAATAGATATTGTACTGCTCAGGTTTGTTATTGTTATTGGCAAAGGAATTAACGCATAGTGCAAATGACAGCTATTCTAAGGAAGTAAAGCATAAGCTGTTAAAGCTGCCGGAAGCATCCATTTCTATTGCAGATATGTCGGATGAGATATGCGTGAGCTCCTTTCATATGATACGCCAGTTTAAAAAGGAAATGGGGCTTACACCCCACCGATTTCAAATACAATGCAGGGTCAGGAAGGCTCAAAAAATGCTTTTAAGTGACAGGACAATAGCAGAAGTGGCTTTAGACACAGGTTTCTGTGACCAAAGCCACTTTGTCAGATGCTTTAAAAAAATTATTGGAATGACACCTGCTTCTTATAAAAAAGCTGTTAAGCTTAGCAGAGCGCAGGAATAAATTTTGCAAAAAGCAATAAACCATCATTTCCTGCATGTACCTCGTGAGGAATTGCTTTTGGCATAATGGATATCACTCCCGGAGAATACGGTATTTCGCATTGCGCGAGCTTGCAGATACCGTTTCCATAGATCACTTCATGAGTTTCTAGCTGAAGAGCGTGAGTGTGGCTGAGAATGCTTTTGTTTGGGGCGATCCGAACCAGATGATAACTAAATTCACCATTTGTTTCCCCTGAAGTAACAATGTGCTTTAATTCGACCCCTTCAAATGCAGAATGTCTGCTCCATGGAATCTTTTCAAAATCCACTGTTTTGTCTGGAATAATTAATTTTCCCCTATTAAATGCTTCAAATAAATTCTTCATATAGTGCCTCCTTTTTGTTATAGGCATATTCTACTGTTTCTGAATATAAATAGATTGTATAAAATTGCGGTTTTAGATGACAGATTTCCCGATGGGGGATTTTTTTCTCTTCTGCATGAAATTCCACTTTTTGGACAAATTAGGGAGTATACAAAATTATTTGGAAAGGGAAGATGGCAGAAAATTGGATGCAGGTTCGGCAAAACGGATCGGTAATACAGGAGGTGCATAAATGGCAGAGCATTACAAGAGCTTAAAGGAAGCTATGGAGGCAGGCAGGGATTATTATGAAATCAGACTGGAAAGCATTGGCGGACTGGGTGCGAATCTGTGCGGAAAGATGCTGGGCGAGCTGGGATTGAAATATCTGGAGATAAACAGCAGCAGCTTTTCCAGCTATGGCTCGGAAAAAACAGGTACGCCGGTAAAGGGATATATCCGCTACTGCAGAAAGGAAAAAGAGATACGGATTCATTCGCCCATTGAGAAACCGGATCTTTTGGTTGTTTTTCATCAGGCGCTGCTTAGAGACAAAGCGGTATGGAAGGGCTGCAGCATGCATACGGCAGCGATCCTTGCGCTGGAGGATGGCATAAAGTGGAGAGCAGCAGATGCTGCACTGGGAGAATATTATGGCATAGAGGCGCAGAAGCTGGCGATAGAAACCCATTCCCGGATCAATATGGTCATGCTGGGAGCTATATTAAAGGTCATGGGAATTCAGGATCTATCAGCAGGAGAACAGATATGTGCAGATACGCTTGGAAAGAAATATCCCGATGCGTTAGAGGCAAATCTGAACGGGCTTAGAAGAGGCTATGAAGAAGTTCATCTTTTAAAAGAAATACCGAGGAAACTGAATAAAAATGAAGAAAAAGAGTCAGCGCAGCAGACAGTGTGGGGATATGAAAATGCACCCATAGGAGGGATCAATCCTCATTTTGGAAACAGTGTGATTTCTGATCTGTCCCCCTCCAGACAGGGGTATATTCCTCTGCTGATAAAGGAAAAATGCATTAACTGCGGCTTATGCTATTCTACCTGCTCGGATATGGTATTTCAGTTTCAGAAAGGGACTTATAAAGGAAGAGAAATGATGCTCAATCAGGGGCTTGACTATTATCACTGTAAGGGCTGTCTCAGATGTGTAGAGGTCTGTCCGGTAAATGCGCTGGTAAAGGGAGTGGAGGCGGAGCACCCTGACAAGGAATTCTTTATGCCCAATCAGGAGCTGTTAAGAATGCCGGAATATTATGAAAAGGCAGGAGCAGACGGTTATATCACGTCAGATTCCTATCTGACGGAAAAGAGAATGGAAGGCGGTGAGGTCTGATGGAGCAGCAGATAATGGAATATGCTTCCGGAAATGAAATGGCAGCCATTGCCATAAAGCAGATCGGATATGACCTGATGGGATATTACCCGATCACGCCCTCTACCCAGATCGCTGAAAATCTGGATCTGATGCGTGCCAACGGAGAAACGGATATGATCATGGTGGCGGCAGAGGGAGAACACAGTGCGGCAGGCATCTGCTATGGTGCTGCAGTAGCTGGCGGACGTGTAGTAAATGCAACAAGCGCAAACGGTCTTTTATATGCCCTTGAACAGTTCCCGGTACAGTCAGGGACAAGATACCCCATGGTAATGAATGTTGTATGCCGGACAGTGTCAGGTCCTTTGTCTATTAAGGGAGACCACAGTGATATTATGTATCTGTTAAATACAGGATGGCCCATTTTGTTTGCAAGCACAGTACAGCAGGTCTATGATTTTAATGTGATCGCCTTAAAGCTGGCAGAGCAGGTAAGACTGCCGGTGGTGGTGGCTTATGATGGTTTTTTTACCAGTCATCAGAAAGGCCGCTGCTTTAGATTTGCTGAGGATGAAGCGGTCAGGGCATATGTTGGAAAAAAGACAGAAGCCTATCCATTTTTGGATCTGGAGCATCCGATTACAGTGGGCTCTTATATGAATGAGCCGGATCTGATCAACAATAGATACCAGCTGCATCTTGCCATGAAACAGGCAGAAAAGGTGTTGGACGAGCTGTTTTTGTCCTTTGGAGAGCTTTCAGGCAGATATTATGACAAGGTGGAGGAAACAGGCTGTCAGGATGCAGAAAGCCTACTGGTGCTGCTAGGCTCTTCTTATGACACTGCCATAGAGGCAGTGGAAAGAATGAGAGAACAGAAAAGAAAGGTAGGAGCTGCTACTTTGCATGTACTCAGACCTTTTCCGGGAAAAGAGCTTTTTCAGAAGATCGGCCACGGAAAAAATATTCTTGTGGCAGACAGACAGGACAGCTATGGGGCAGGAGGCGGCAATCTGTCTCTGGAGGTACGTGCAGCTATGCAGCGGCATGGCAGTCATGCAAGGATCAAAAGTCTTGTCTATGGTCTGGGTGGAAAGGATTTTTTCTGGGAGGATGCAGAGGCAATGCTGAATTTTGCAGAAGATCCTCAAAAGCCGGATTTTGATTATTATCAGGTAACGCCCGGTAAGGCTGGGACAGAAGAAAAAATGCCGTTTTTTGCACCGGTGATTACTGCTCCCATCAAGGGAGAAGCCACATTGAATGCAGTGACTGCCAGAGCATCACGACTCGCACCGGGACATGGTGCCTGTCCAGGCTGCGGGATTCCGGTCAATTTAAACCTGCTGCTCAGAGGGATTACAGATCCGGTGGTATTTCTGTTCCAGACTGGCTGCGGCATGATCGTGACTACAGCTTATCCCAGGACGAGCTTTAAGGTGCCCTATCTGCATAATCTGTTTCAGAATGGAGCAGCAACATTAAGCGGTGTGGCAGAAATCTGCTATCGGAAACAGCAAAAGGGAGAAATACCGCCGGGAGATATTATTTTTATTATGGTCAGCGGTGATGGCGGACTGGATATTGGTATGGGCTCTGCGATCGGTACAGCGCTCAGAGGACACCGTCTGCTTATTTTTGAGTATGACAATGGCGGTTATATGAACACTGGCTACCAGCTTTCTTATTCCACCCCCTTAGGTGCAAGGAGTGCTACCTCCCATGTGGGAAAGGAACAGTACGGGAAAACCTTTTTCCAGAAGGATATGCCAAGGCTGATGGCGGCAACGGGAATCCCTTATATTGCCACAGTAGCAGAATCTGATCCAATCGATTTTATGAAAAAGGCAGCCAAGGCAGCAGATTATGCAAAGTCAAAAGGGACGGCATATGTCAAGGCGATTTCTGCGTGTCCGCTGAACTGGAACGATAATCCGGCAACAGAAAGACAGGTCATTGAGGCTGCAGTAAACAGCTGTTATTTCCCTTTGTATGAAATAGAAGAGGGGGAGGTAAGGCTTTCCTATGATCCGGAAAAGAATGGAAAGAAAATACCGGTAAGTAACTGGCTTTCCATGATGGGAAGGACAAAGCATCTGATAAAGCCGGAGTATCAGCCGGTAACAGCCTGCCTGCAGGCGGAGATTGACAGAAGATTTTCTGAACTGAAAAAATGGAGTGAGAGGTAACAGAAAAAGGCTGCTTCAATTATGAAGCGGCCTCTTTTCCAAAATATTCTTTTGTAAGCTTTACCACAGTGGGACTTAACAGGGCTACGCCGATCAGGTTCGGAATCGCCATCAGACCATTTAAGGTATCTGCGATCGCCCAGGCGAGAGAAAGCTCTACTGTGCCGGCGATGCAGGCAAACAGACAGAAGATGACCAGATAAACCTTTGAAGCCCGGAAGCCAAATAGATATTCAACACAGCGGCTGCCGTACAGTGCCCATGTGAGTACAGTAGACAAAGCAAACAAGGTAAGGCAGACTGCAATGGCAAGAGCAGGAAATGCACCGCCGAATACGGATTCAAAGCCAAGAATGGTCAGATCAGCACCGATGTCATTGCCATATCCGATATTCTGTACCCCGACTCCCAGCAGTACGACCATGGCTGTCATGGTGCAGACTACAATGGTGTCCATAAAAACCTCAAATACACCATAAATGCCCTGTTTTACAGGATGGTCTACATCGGCTGCAGCATGTGCAATGGGAGCAGAGCCAAGCCCTGCTTCATTGGAAAAGATGCCACGTCCCACCCCCTTAGTCAGTGCTGTTTTGATTCCAACACCTGCCAGACCGCCGGATGCGGCTGAGGGAGAGAATGCACCAACGAAAATAGCTGAAAAGACCTCTGGGATAGCGGTGATATTTGCAATGATAACGACCAAAGAAGCCACAATATAAATGAGTGCCATGGCTGGGACCATCAAAGAGCACACATCTGCCAGACGCTGGATGCCGCCGATCAGGACGATGGCACAAATGATGGCGCAGATAATGGCAACAACCCAGGCGATGATGGTCTGCTGAGCTTCTGTTGTTGGAATAAATTTGGCAACAGCAGTATTGACTGTTCCGGCAATGGTGTTGATCTGGGTCATATTACCGATGCCAAAGGCTGCCAGTGCACCAAAAATGGCAAATATTGTAGCAAGCCATTTCCAGCTGCTGCCCAGACCATTTGAGATATAGTACATAGGACCGCCTACCCAGTCCCCTTTTTTATTGCGCTGGCGGTATTTAACAGCCAGAGTTACTTCGGAATATTTGGTGCACATTCCCAAAAGGGCGGAAACCCACATCCAGAAAACAGCACCGGGACCTCCGATGGCAATGGCACCGGATACACCGGCAATGTTTCCAGTACCGATAGAGGCTGCCAGGGCAGTACACATTGCCTTGAAAGGAGATACAGCACCTTCGGCATGCTCTGTTTTTTCAAAGGCTTTCCCCAATGTATTTTTCATGATATGTACAAAATGACGAAATTGAGGAAAACCACAGCGGATCGATAAAAGGATTCCCAGACCCAGGATCAGAACCATCATGGGAAGTCCCCACACAAATCCGTTGATTTTTCCGTTGACAGCAGAGATTGCTTCGATCATACCTTCTTCCTCCTGATTTTGCTATATTCTTTTCCATTGTAAAGTTATATTGCGTTAAATGCAAGGAATTTTTGCTACTTGTAGGATGCTTTTAAATGCGATAAACTATTCTTAAATACAGGGAAATGGACGTGTGACAGAATGGAGCTCAAAGAGCAGATCAGAGAATACATTCCATGGAATGCGCAGGAAAAAATGGATCAGAAAATACTGCTTGGCGCGCTGGAGTGGGAGGATGTATTTTCCAGGGAAAACCGGATGGCACATATGACAGCCTCTGCCTGGGTTGTAAATCCTGCCAGAGATAAGCGGCTGATGGTATATCATAACATTTACCATTCATGGTCATGGCTGGGCGGACATGCAGACGGGGAAAGAGACCTGCTTGCAGTAGCTCTGCGGGAGGTAAAGGAAGAAAGCGGTATCCAGAAGGTAAGAGCCCTTTCTGAAAACATTTTTTCTCTGGAGGTATTAACGGTAGATGGGCATGAAAAAAAGGGAAGCTATGTTTCTTCCCATCTGCATCTGAACGTGACCTATCTTCTGGAAGCAGCAGAGGATGAAATGCTGCAGGTCAAGCCAGATGAAAATAGTGGTGTTGCATGGTTTCCTGCAGAGGAGGCAGTGGAAAGATCTACAGAGCCATGGTTTCAGGAACGGATTTATAAAAAATTAAACCAGAAGCTGAAAAAGTGGGTGGAGGAAAATGAGTCCATACAATTTTGAACGGACATACGATAAATGGAAATGGTTTGTGTTCAAAGCCAATGTTTATGTTGCAGCGCTCAGCCTTGTCGTAGGGCTGATCGAGTATTTGCTGCTGAAGGAGCAGGGGCTGCCTGTCAACCGGGAGGATTATTACCGGCTTTGCTATGTATTGCTGCCGCTATTGTATCATCTGGTGGTGATAGGCGGCGGATTTCTGCTGATGAAAAGATGTCATTTTACTGAGCGGAATGGTGATTATGTTCCGATGCTCCAGCTGCTTTTGATCTGCATCGGAAATACAGTGATCAATCATGAATATCCGATCGTGGCAGCAAGTCTTTGCTTTCCCATATTTGTCAGTATCATTTTTGATAATCCCAGGATGACGAGAAACATCTGGCTGCTGTCACATATAGGACTGGTAGCCCTTTATGTGCAGAAAAGGTTTGCTGGCTTTTTCAGGGGAGCAGAGGATGATCATTTTACAGAGGAGCTGTTTGTAACAGGTTCTATGCTGCTGGCGGCGTACATTACAGGAAATATTCTGGCAGGATTTCAGGCAGAGAAAAAGAAGATCATGGAATCCATGTATCAGCATGAGCTGCAGCTTAAAGAAGAGCTGAATAAATGCCCCAAGACAGGTCTGCTGAATTCCTCAGCCTTTCAGAACAGGCTGTACCGGGAAACAGAGAAGAGCCGTTTTACCGGTTGGGCACTGCGGCTGCTGATCATGGACATGGATAATTTTAAAAGGATCAATGATATCTATGGACATGCCAAAGGAGATAAGGTATTGATCCTGATGGCAGACATCATTAAGAAGCATTTTAAGGCGGAGGAATTTCCCTCTCGTTTTGGCGGAGAAACCTTTGCGGTCATTGTGCGAGAAGGAACAGTGCCAGATTTAAAATCCCGTATGGATGCCATGAACAGGGATTTTCAGTCCCAGCTGTTTACCTATATAGATGAGCCGGTAACGATCAGCGTAGGAATTGCCGAGTGGAAGCAGGGGATGACAGATGAACAGTTATTTGACTGTGCAGACAAGGCTTTGCAGCGGGCAAGGAACATGGGACGCAACCGGATTGTGGTGTGGAGTGATGCCTACGAAAAAATATAATAGTTTCATATGGACAAAATGAAAGAAAAAGTTTACAATAATCAATGAAGTTTTAAGAAATTAAAATTATTTTTACCATGTCGAAAGGAAGGTACGAAAAATGGCATTAGTAACAACGACAGAAATGTTTAAAAAAGCTTACGAAGGACAGTATGCGATCGGAGCTTTTAATGTAAACAACATGGAAATCGTACAGGGTATCACAGAAGCAGCAGGAGAATTAAAATCCCCGATCATCCTTCAGGTTTCTGCAGGAGCTAGAAAGTATGCCCAGCACGAATATCTTGTAAAATTAGTTGAGGCAGCTCTGGAATTAAACGATATTCCGATCGCTCTTCATCTTGACCACGGCGCAGATTTTGAAATCTGCAAGTCCTGTATCGATGGCGGCTTTACTTCTGTTATGATCGATGCTTCTCATCATTCATTTGAGGACAACATCGCTATAACAAAGAAAGTAGTAGAGTATGCTCATGACAAGGGTGTTGTAGTAGAAGCTGAGTTAGGAAAGCTTGCTGGTGTAGAGGATGACGTTAAGGTTGCAGATGCAGATGCTCAGTATACACAGCCGGGTGAAGTAGAAGAATTCGTAAGCCGTACAGGTGTTGACTCCTTAGCGATCGCTATCGGAACAAGCCACGGTGCATACAAATTCAAACCGGGTCAGAAGCCACAGCTTCGTTTTGATATTCTTGACGAAGTTTCCAAGAGACTTCCTAACTTCCCCATCGTTCTTCACGGTGCATCCTCCGTTTCTCAGGACTATGTAAAGATCATTCAGGCTAACGGCGGAAACCTTGCAGATGCTATCGGTATCCCGGAAGAGATGCTTCGTCAGGCAGCTCGTTCTGCAGTGTGCAAGATCAACATTGACTCTGACCTTCGTCTTGCTATGACAGCAGGTATCAGAGAGGTTATGTGGAATGATCCTTCCAAATTTGACCCTAGAGAATATCTTAAAGTTGGTCGTCAGTATGTTAAGGATGTTGTTGCTCATAAGATCACAGAAGTACTTGGAAGCAACGGTAAAGCATAAGCTCATCCGGTACAATACAAAAACAAAAGATCAGGCTTTGACTGTAACAGGTCAAAGCCTTTTTGTTTCCTATGAAATAAGCAGCCTACAGCTGATAGGAAATATCATTTTCATCTAAAAACTGCGAAAACCTCTTATCCCAGAGACGGTCAGCTGTTTTGTCCAGCAGAAAATCAGAATAAGAGACACCGGTGGTACAGCTCATGCCGTTGATGCTGTAGCGGATGGTAAGAATAAAGGCACAGATATAGTCAGCTGGTATGGAAACTTCATTTTCAGAGAGGATTTTCTGCATTTTTTCAGGCTTCAGGTGGAGAATGAATTTCATGCTCACCGGGGTCTTTTTTCCCTTGATCAGCGAAAAGCAAAAGGGACGGACATCCGACCAGCAGGAAAAATCGTAGGGTCTGAGAGCGGCATCCTGCCATTCCTCCTGGGTATAGAATTCCTTTTCCATGTGCCCGTCAATGGTAAAGGTATTGTAGGTGGTGATCACCGCCTGCTCTAATAAAAAAGAATCAAAGCAGTCTGTTGTCAGCAGCTTGCTCATAAAGTCCTTTAATCTGGATATTTTATATGAAATCATGAAAGCTCCTTTCTTAAGCAGATGCGCACCAAAAATGAGGCTGTGAATCTGACGCTTAGGTATAGTATAAGGCAAAAATGGTTCTGGGGAAATAGGGAAAATCACTTTACATACTGTGCGTGTCATGATAATATGATGTAGTAATCAAAACTATGTATTATGATTTACAATTCTAAAAGGCTGTACTGTCAGTGTGTGGAGGAAGCAATGGGTTACAAAATAATAATGGACAGCTGCGGAGAGCTTCCGCAGAGCTTAAAAAATGATGAAAGATTTGAACGGGTACCACTGGGACTTGAGGTGGGAGAGTATCATATATGGGATGATGAAAGCTTTGATCAGAAGGATTTTTTACAGAGACTTGCAGCATATCCGGGATGTGCAAAGTCCTCCTGCCCCTCGCCAGAGCGTTTTATGAAGGCATGTCAGGTGGAGGCAGAAAATATCTATATAATTACTATTTCTTCTCATCTCAGCGGCAGCTATAACAGTGCCTTGCTGGCAAAGCAGCTTTATCTGGAAAAGGATCCGGATAAAAATATCTGCGTTATTGATTCTCATTCTGCAAGCGGTGGGGAAACACAGATCGGACTTCTGGCAATGGATCTGGAGGAAAAGGGGCTTCCTTTTGAAGAGATTGAAAAAAGGCTGTTCGCTTACAGGGATAAGCTGAGAACCTTTTTTGTGCTGGATAATCTGGAGACCCTGCGTAAAAATGGACGGCTTTCCGCAGTTAAATCCATGGTGGCACAGACCCTCAGCATCAAGCCTATCATGGGAGAAAAGGAGGGTGTGATCCTACAGAAATCTCAGGCGATCGGCATCAAAAAGGCATTGTCTAAAATGATCGATACGATGTATCAGGAAATTGGAGATCTGGTAGAGCGGCGGATCGTGATTACCCATTGCAACTGCCCGGAAAGAGTAGACTTTGTAATCTCTCTTCTGAAAGCGAAATTCACTCCAAAGGAAATTATCGTCATGCCTACCGCAGGGCTGAGTACCTTGTATGCAAACGATGGTGGAATCATTATCGCAGCATAAAAAAGCCAAAGCGGCATAAGCTGGCCTGAACAGAGCAAAAAAGCCAAAGCGGCATAAGCTGGCCTGAGCAGAGCAAAAACGTCAAAAAGTCGTAAATATCAGAGGATCGTAAACGTTAGTGGAGAGCGGGCAAGAAAAAAGACGATCGCCAGCTGGAGCAACAGGATCGTGGGCATTCCATAAACAAAGTACCAGTGCCTTGTTTTGTGATGGAACAGATACATTCCGGCAATAGAGCCAATGCTGCCGCCGATTATGGCAATGATAAAAAGAGTAGATTCGGGAATACGGAAAGCGCCTTTGCGCGCTTTCCATTTGTCTATGCCCATGAGTGCAAATCCAATGATATTTACAATAATGAAATAACCTGTAATTGTCAGAATCACATCCATGTCACAGCCTCCCATCTTTAGAATAAAATATTATTTCTGATTTTTTTCCACTTCCTGCATTTTCATAGCACGTACCTTACAGGAAAGACCGAACAGATTGATAAAGCCCTCTGCATCGTGATGGTCATATAAGTCACCGGTTGTAAAGGAAGCAATGCTCTCATTATACAAAGAATATGGAGAGGTAGTTCCAGCCTTGATGATATTTCCTTTGTAGAGCTTGAATTTTACTTCACCAGTTACATACTGCTGGGTAGATTCGATAAATGCCTGTACTGCCTCACGAAGGGGTGTGAACCATTTTCCTTCGTATACGATCTGTGCCAGCTTATTGCCCATTTCTTCTTTTTCGCGATAGGTGTCACGGTCAAGGATCAGCTCCTCAAGCTGCTGATGAGCTTCGTAGAGGATCGTTCCTCCGGGAGTTTCGTATACACCGCGGGATTTCATGCCGACTACGCGGTTTTCTACGATGTCTACGATACCGATGCCGTGCTTGCCGCCCAGCTCATTTAAGGTACGGATAATATCAGAAACCTTCATCTGCTTGCCGTTTACGGAAGTCGGAACACCCTTTTCAAAGGTCATGGTCACATATTCGCCTTCCTCAGGTGCTTTTTCCGGTGTTACGCCAAGTACTAACAGATGGTCAAAATTCGGCTCGTTTGCAGGATCTTCTAATTCCAGACCTTCATGGCTGATGTGCCATAAGTTACGGTCACGGCTGTAGCTGGAATCTGCGGAAAACGGAAGATGAATGCCGTGTGCCTTGCAGTATTCGATCTCGCTTTCGCGGGAATCCATTGTCCATTTGTCATTTCTCCATGCAGCAATGATCTTGATGTCAGGAGCGAGCGCTTTGATGCCCAGCTCAAAACGGATCTGATCATTTCCTTTTCCGGTAGCACCGTGGCAGATTGCAGTAGCGCCTTCTTTTCTTGCGATCTCAACCAGTCTTTTTGCAATGACAGGTCTTGCCATAGAAGTACCCAGCAGGTATTTATTTTCATATACTGCATGAGCCTGTACACAGGGAACCACGTATTCATCACAGAACTCATCGATTACGTTTTCTATGTATAATTTTTCAGCGCCGCAGGATTTGGCTCTTTCCTCCAGACCATCCAGCTCCTCGCCCTGTCCGCAGTCGATGCATACACAGATAACATCATAATCAAAATTTTCCTTTAACCACGGGATAATGGCGGTAGTATCCAGACCACCGGAATAAGCCAAAACTACTTTTTCTTTCATAATGAAGCCTCCTAAAATCTAAAGTTTTCTTGTGTATTGATATGCAGCGTTTGATCTGCACATATGTCATGTACCCAATATACAACATCCGGAGATAGAATGCAAGTGAAAAAATATGCAAATTTTAATTGAAAAACAAATAATTATTCACAAAAATTCAAAAAAGTATTGCATAATATGCATTAATGATGTATGATTATGCACATTGACACAGGCAGTTTATTGGTTTATATTATTATAGGAAGAAAAAGCACAAAATATGCAGGTGCTGATCGGAAAGGAAGCAATATGATAAAAGCAGGGATTATAGGAGCAACCGGATACGCTGGTGCAGAGCTGGTGCGCATTTTAACGGCACATAAGGAAGTAGAGATTGTCTGGTATGGTTCCAGAAGCTATATTGACCAGAAATATGCCGATATTTACAGAGGCCTGTTTGAGATCGTTGAGGACAGGTGTCTGGATGATAATATTGCAGAGCTGGCAGAGAGGGTAGATGTGATATTTACAGCTACGCCTCAGGGTTATCTTGCTTCTATATTAAATGATGATATTTTAAAAAAGGTTAAGATCGTGGATCTTAGTGCAGATTACCGGATCAAGGATGTAAAAACCTATGAAAAGTGGTACGGGATCGAGCATAAATCTCCCCAGTACATAGAAGAGGCTGTATACGGGCTTTGTGAGATCAACCGCGAAGCGGTAAAAAAGACGAGGCTGGTGGCAAATCCGGGCTGCTACACCACCTGCTCCATACTGACTGCTTATCCTCTTGTAAAGGAGGGACTGATCGATGTAGATACGCTGATCATTGATGCAAAGAGCGGTACCTCAGGTGCAGGCAGGGGTGCTAAAACTGCCAATCTTTTCTGTGAAGTAAATGGAAGCATCAAGGCATATGGCGTGGCATCCCACAGACATACACCGGAAATCGAGGAACAGCTGGGATATGCTGCTGGCAAAAAGGTGCTGTTAAACTTTACACCGCATCTTGTACCCATGAACAGGGGGATCTTGGTAACAGAGTACGCTTCACTGAAAAAGAAAGCAGATGGCAGCTATCCGTCTTATGAAGAACTAAAGGCAGTGTATGATGCCTATTATGGAAAAGAACCCTTTGTACGTGTTCTGGATAAAGGAGTCTGCCCGGAGACAAGATGGGTAAAGGGCAGCAATTATGTGGATGTCAATTTTGTGATCGATGAGCGGACGGGAAGAGTTATCATGCTGGGAGCATTGGACAACCTTGTTAAAGGAGCGGCTGGTCAGGCAGTGCAGAATATGAATCTGCTGTTCGGATTTCCAGAAACAGAAGGACTCATGCTGGTACCTGTTTTTCCATAAATTGAGGCCGGCAGATAAGGATTTAGTATGTCAAAGAAGAAAAAACAGGATGGATTTATTATGCAGGCAGGAATCCTTGCAGCAGCAGGGATCCTCTGCAGGATCATCGGAATATTATACAGAAGCCCGCTGACGGGCATTATCGGAGACGAGGGCAACGGATATTACAGCTCGGCTTACAATATTTATGTGATCGTGCTGCTGGTGTCCTCTTACAGCATTCCTTCTGCGATTTCCAAGGTGATCGCAGAAAAGCTGGCATTAAAAGAATATAAAAACGCAAACAGGGTCTTTTGCTGTGCACTCCTTTATGTGGTGGTGGTAGGAGGGATCGCCAGTCTGCTGACATTTTTTGGCGCAGACCTTCTGGTACAGGAAAACTCAGCAGCCGTTTTGCGGATCTTTGCTCCCACCATCTTTTTATCGGGTATTTTGGGAGTACTGCGTGGATATTTTCAGGCACATGGCATGATGCTGCCTACCTCTGTTTCACAGATTCTGGAGCAGATCCTGAATGCGGCAGTCAGCATAGGAGCAGCACTTTGGTTTATATCCATGGTAGAACTGGAGTCTGATACCACCCGTGCTGTTTACGGTGCTTCCGGCAGTGCAGTGGGCACCGGCATGGGTGTGCTGACAGCGCTTTTGTTTATGGGAGGAGTCTATTTACTGAACCGGGGTGTGATCCGCCGGAGAATGGAAAAGGACAGGAACAAAAAGGTAGATTCGTATCAGACTGTGTTAAAGGCGATCATCAGCATGGTAACGCCTATCATTCTCAGTACATTCATTTATAATTTCAGTACCTCATTAAATCAGACCATTTATACCAGGATTTTGTCTGAGGTACAGGGATTAGGGGAAGCAGAGATCGCAACCATGTATGGTGTGTTTGCAGGGAAGGCAGTGGTCATTTCCAATATCCCCATCGCCCTTGCCTCTGCCATGTCTGCAGCGATCATTCCTGCAGTTTCTGCCTCCTTTGCAGTAGGAAATAAAAAACAGGTAAAAGGCAAGATCGCAGAGGCAGTACAGACTACCATGCTGATCTCCATACCGGCGGCAGTGGGGCTGGCAGTTCTTGCAAGACCTATCATGCTGCTTTTGTTCCCACAAAAGGAATCTCTGGAGCAGGCATCCTGGCTGCTGATGTCCATTAGTATCACAGTGGTATTTTATGCTTTATCTACCATTACCAATGGGGTGCTGCAGGCAGTAGGCAAGGTAAATATACCGGTGATCAATGCGGCGGCGGCGTTGGTGGTGCAGACAGCAGTACTGGTGTGTCTGCTGCTTTATACCGATTGTAACCTGTATGCGCTGTCAGCAGCTATGGTAATTTATTCATTTCTGATGTGCGTATTAAACCAGATCGCGATCAGAAGGGCTTTGAAATACAAGCAGGAATTTGTAAAGCCTTTCTTAAAGCCTTTTCTTGCCGCAGTACTGATGGGAATTGCAGCATATGGTGTATATACAGGCGTTTATCTGCTGCTTCCAGTCAATGTGGCGGCGCTGGCAGTGGCGATCCTGGCAGCAGTTTTGGTTTATTTTATCGCAGTGATGGCACTGGGTGGTGTAGAGGAAAAGGATCTGCTCATGCTCCCTAAGGGGTATCTGCTGGTGCAGTTTGGCAAACGCTGTTATCTGCTGCGCGATCCAGAGTATGGCAAATATAAAAAAGATACAAGACAGATAAAAAAGTCGGATAGGAAAAAATCATGATACGAGAAATGAAAATAGAGGATTATAAGCAGGTATACGGGCTTTGGATGACAGTTAAGGGCTTTGCTATGCGGAGCATAGACGATTCAAGGGAAGGCGTGGAGCGTTTTTTACAGAGAAACCCACACACCAGTGTTGTGGCAGAGGAAGATGGCAGGATCGTAGGTGCGATTCTGTGCGGGCATGACGGCAGAAGAGGCTGTTTGTATCATGTGTGTGTATCTGATGAATACCGTAGACGGGGAATCGGTACAGAAATGGTAGTTTTTGCCATGAATGCATTGAAAAAAGAGAAGATCAGCAAGGTTTCCCTGATCGCATTTACGGAGAATGACATAGGAAATGCCTTCTGGAACCGCATCGGCTGGACAAAGCGGGAGGATCTGAACTATTACGACTTTGTACTCAACCGGGAAAATATTGTTGCGTTTAATAAATAGGATCGGACAAATAAAAGGAAGCAAGGATTTAAAGGAGAAAAAGGGATGGAAGTGCTCACAGGCGGTGTTACTGCCGCAAAAGGATTTATGGCAGCAGGTGTAGAAGCAGGTGTCAAATACAAAGACAGAAAGGATATGGCACTGATATACAGTGAAAAGCCTTGTGTGTCTGCCGGGGTATTTACCAGTAATGTGGTCAAGGCAGCTCCTGTGGTCTGGGATAAGGAGATCGTATCAGGCGGATGGGACGTGCAGGCAGTTATCGTCAACTCAGGCATTGCCAATGCCTGTACCGGAAAGCAGGGATACGAATACTGCAAGGAAACGGCAGCGGCAGCAGCAAAGGCACTTTCTGTGGAAGAAAACAGTGTTTTAGTAGCATCCACCGGTGTGATCGGGATGCAGCTTCCGATGGAAAAGATCACAGCAGGTGTGGCACTGCTGGCTGAGGCAAAGGCAGATACCACAGAGGCAGGAGATGCAGCAGCCAGAGCCATCATGACCACAGACACGGTATCAAAGCAGGTGGCTGTAACCATAGAGCTGGGCGGAAAAAAGGTAACGATCGGCGGTATGTGCAAGGGCTCCGGGATGATCCACCCCAATATGTGTACGATGCTGGGCTTTATTACAACGGATGCAGCGATCACCAAAGAGCTGCTTCAGGAAGCACTCGGCAGTGATGTGCAGGATACGTTCAATATGATCTCTGTGGACGGCGATACTTCGACCAATGATACGCTCATCGTACTGGCAAACGGAGAGGCGGGAAATCCAGTGATCGATCAAAAGGGAGAGGACTACGATACGTTCTGCAGGGCTCTGCACTACATTGATGAAACGCTGGCAAAAAAAATGGCAGGTGACGGCGAGGGTGCAACGGCGCTGTTTGAAACAAAGGTCATTCACGCAGCAAGCAAGGAGGAGGCAAAGCTCCTTGCAAAATCCGTGATCTGTTCCAGTCTGACAAAGGCTGCGATCTTTGGACATGATGCGAACTGGGGAAGGATCCTTTGTGCGCTGGGCTATTCAGGAGCAAAATTTGACCCGGAGCAGATCGAATTATATTTTATGGGAAAATCCGGTAAGATACTGATTTATCAAAACGGAAAAGGAACCGATTACAGCGAAGAGGAAGCAACCAAGATTCTCTCTGAGCCGGAGGTAACGGTGCTTGTGGATATGAAGATGGGAGAGGCAAGTGCCAGTGCATGGGGCTGCGACCTGACCTATGACTATGTAAAGATCAATGCGGATTACCGCTCATAAACGGAGGAAAAGGACATGCAGGAAAAGGAAATGCAGCAGCTGCTGCAGAAGGCAGAGGTGCTGATCGAGGCGCTTCCTTATATCGAGAAATATAACCGTAAGATCATTGTGGTAAAATATGGCGGAAGTGCCATGAGCAATGAAGAGCTTCAAAAAAATGTCATCAAGGATGTAACACTGCTAAAGCTCATCGGCTTTAAGCCGATCATCGTACACGGCGGAGGAAAGGAGATCAGCCGCTGGGTCGGCAAGGTAGGAAAAGAAGCAAAATTCATTAACGGTCTGCGGGTAACGGATGAAGAGACTATGGAGATCGCAGAGATGGTGCTCTCCAAAGTCAATAAGAGCCTTGTGACAATGGTAGAGGAGCTTGGCGTAAAGGCAGTGGGCATCAGCGGCAAGGACGGCGGTCTTTTGCAGGTCGAAAAAAAATACGCAGACGGACAGGACATCGGCTTTGTGGGTGATATTAAGAAGGTCGATACGAAAATTCTGTATGATCTTCTGGAAAAGGATTTTCTTCCGATCGTAGCGCCGATCGGTCTGGATGATGAGTTTCAGACCTATAATATCAATGCAGACGATGCAGCATGTGCCATTGCAAAGGCAGTAGGTGCAGAAAAGCTTGCATTTTTGACCGATATTGAGGGTCTGTACAGAGATCTGAACGATAAGTCTACCTTTATTCCGCGGATCGCAGTGTCTGCTGCGGAAAAGCTGATCGAAGAGGGCATGATCGGAGGCGGCATGCTGCCTAAGCTGATCAACTGCACAAATGCGGTACGCAGCGGTGTCAAGAGAGTCCACATTCTGGACGGCAGGATCGCACACTGCCTGCTGCTGGAGGTATTTACGCGGGAAGGAATCGGTACGATGATCATAGATGATGAGGAGAGTGAGAGCTTATGGTAAGGGAGATGAAGGGGATTATCGAAGAGGCAGAGGGTGCACTGCTTCATACCTATAATCGCTATCAGGTTGTATTAGATAAGGGCGAGGGCGTATATCTGTATGACATCGAAGGAAAAAAATATCTGGATTTTGTTTCCGGTATTGCCGTTTTTGCGCTGGGCTATCATTACAAGGATTATGACGATGCCTTGAAGGCACAGATCGATAAGCTGCTGCATACGTCCAATTATTATTACAATGTGCCTGCGGTCGAGGCAGCTAAAAAGATCAAAAAGATTTCCGGTATGGACCGGGTGTTTTTTACCAACAGCGGAGCAGAGGCAGTGGAAGGTGCCATTAAGGCAGCGCGGAAGTACGCTTACTTAAAGGACGGTCGTACCGACCATGAGATCATTGCCATGAATCATTCCTTCCACGGCAGAACGATGGGAGCTCTTTCTGTGACAGGAAATCCGAAATACCGCGAAGCCTTTGAGCCCATGATCGGAAACATCAGATTTGCAGAGATGAATGACATCGAAAGCATAAAAGCACAGGTAACGGATAAAACCTGTGCCATACTCTTAGAAACGGTACAGGGCGAGGGCGGTATTTATCCGGCACAGGAGGAATTTTTAAAGGCAGTGCGTCAGCTTTGCGATGAAAAGGATATTCTGCTCATTCTGGATGAGATTCAGTGCGGCATGGGACGGACCGGATATTATTTTGCATGGCAGAAATACGGTGTGAAGCCGGACATTATGACAACGGCAAAAGCACTTGGCGGAGGTGTTCCGGTGGGAGCCTTTGTGATGACGGAAAGGGTCGGTGCAAATTCGCTGACGGCAGGCGATCACGGAACGACTTACGGCGGAAATCCGTTTGCGGCAGCAGCGGTGTCCAAAATGATCGATTTATTTGAAGAAAACCATATTTTGGAGCATGTACGCGAGATTACTCCGTATCTGGAAGATGAGCTGGATAAACTGGCAGCAAAATATGATTTTATCGAAACAAGACGGGGAAGCGGTCTGATGCAGGGGCTTGTATGTAAGGGCGCGGTAGGAGATATTATTACAAAGGCAATGGACAAGGGGCTGATCCTCATCAACGCAGGTACATCCATTATCCGTCTGGTTCCGCCGCTGATCATTTCCAGACAGCATGTGGATGATATGATCCGTCTTTTGGATGCTGCCTTGGCAGAGTGCCTGTAAGAGTGTGAAGCCTGTCAAAAGCGGCAGAACCTATCCAAAGGGTATAGAATCTAACAAAACCTATAGAGGAGAACCATATGCATTTGAAGAAGAAATTTGTATCTCTGCTTCTGCTCATCCTGCTTGTGGCAGGGGCACTTATTGGTGCGGAGCTTATTCCCCAAAATGTGGAAAAACCGGCAGAAACAGCTTTTGCTGCAAAGGATACCTTGTATTTTTGGTACGCAGATGACTCTCTGACAGACTATCTGACCAATGTATCTGCTTCCTATTATGAAGAAAAAGGAGTTCATGTGATCCCGGTGCTTCATTCAGGACTGGAATATCTGGAGGAGATCAATACAGCGTCAGTGCGTGAGGAAGAAAGCGCTTTGCAGATGCCGGATCTATACATTCTGACCAATGACAGTCTGGAAAAGGCATATTTATCAGGTCTGGCAATGCCGATACAGGATGAGAAAAATATTTGCAATGACCAGAATTTTCCCCAGGCGGCAAGAGATGCAGTGACCTATCAGGAAAAATATGTTGCCTATCCCTTTTATTATGAAACAAGTGCACTGCTTTACAATAAAACCTATTTTGAAGAGGCGGAAAAAGAGGTGCCGGACACCATTGATGGGATATTGGCATTTGCTGATGAGTATGACGCGCCGCAGCAGGTAGAAGGGGTATTCAAATGGGATGTATCCGACATATTTTATAATTACTATTTTACAGGAAATTATATGATAGTCGGCGGAGAAACAGGAGATGACCCACAGCAGATCGATATAGATAATGAAGATACGAAAAAGTGTCTTGAGGTTTATCAGAATCTGAATCAGTTTTTTTCCATTGATACCAAGGAAGTAACTTATGCATCGGTGCTACAGGACTTTATCGATGGAAAGATCGTTATGACGGTAGCTACCTCTGATGCAGTAGCTAAGATGGAAGAGGCAAAGGCAGCAGGCGAATTTGCATATGAATATGGAATCGAGGAAATGCCGGATCTGACAGATTCCTTAAAAGGAAGAAGCCTTTCTGTTACAAATGCCATTGTCATCAATGGGTATTCAGAAAAGGCTGAGCTTGCAAATGATTTTGCGGCATTTTTACTGGATTCCCACATAGAAGAATTATATAAAAATACCGGAAAGCTTCCTTCCCGGTATGGTATCCACTATGAAAATAAAAATCTGGAAGCATTTCTGGCAGAATATGAGGAATCCATTTCCATGCCAAAGCTGCTGGGTACCAGTAATTTCTGGGTACAGCTGGAGATCTGCTTTTCCAGGATCTGGACAGGTGCAGACATAGAGCAGCAGCTGACCGGACTGGCAGAAAAGATACAGAAACAGCTGATATAAGGATTTTACAGCTTCATACTGAGCTTTAAACCGCGCAGGATATCATCTCCGGCCTCCGGAGGGATTTCCTTGCAGGCGATCCGCAGGAAGTTTTTATAGGAAGCCTGCTCGCCGCCAACAGTGATTTTTTTGGTCGCTTCTTTGTTGATTAAGGTCAGGCGTTTGCCTGTATTTAATTTCAGGGAAGCGACCTCTTTCCATTTCAGGACGGTTTTTTCTCCAAGAGGAGATATGCCGATCACTCCATCCTTTGTAACGATGGCACATTTGACAAAATAGTACAGCAGCATAAAGGCACCTGCTAAAATGCTGAGGATCAGAAAGATATACACATTGATCTCGGCCTGAGAGCTTGTGATAAGCCGCTCCGGCATCATGATCCCATAATAGAGGATAAAACCAGCCTCCAGCCACAGCATCAGACCTAAAAGAGAGGTAATGGAAATTTCTCTGATACGGAACAGCTCTCCGGGCTGATCCTTTTTTTGTCTGCGTGTAACGATAAGGATAAGGGTGGCAGCAACCACCAGAATGAAAAGGATTCCAATTAAGATAAGCATAGCGCGTTCTCCCATCTTATTTTTATCTTACAGAGTTTGAATATATTCATACAGCTCCATTGCCATGCGGCGATTGGAGTGATACAGCAGCAGTACATCCAGAATATAAGGAGAATAAGGCATGGAAAGATATTCCCGGGCAAATGCCATTGCTGCGATCTCATTTAAGGAAACAATGCTGCTTTTATACTGAAATCTGCCGATGTGCCAAAGGGTCAGCAGCTTTGCCTTGGTGGGAAGCTCCTGCTCGCTCATGGTACATTCAAAGTAATGAAACAGCTCATGTGCCAATAGAATATCATGGATTTTAATGCCTGCCAATTCCTCCATGCAATTTTCTTCTAAAAGAATCTCTTCTGCCAGACGGATGGTTTCCGTATAAAGCTCCACCTGTGCCGGCTCAGTATAACAGGCAAACATGGTATAATGTCCGCCGTCCTCATCGGGCACCTCACGAAGCTGGATGCCAAAGAGTTGATAGAGCTCCTCCAGACCTTTGCCGGAGTGCTCAGAATGCATTTTATGCGCCAGCTTTTGACCTGTCTGATGTGCCAGCTGTAAAAAGGATTTCCGGTTTTCCTCTGAGAGCTTGTATTTCAGCGGTTCATTGCGAAGTGCGTAGGTATCCCATACATCCTCTGGAACAGCCTTTAAATTTGTCAGAATATCAGCAAGCATATAGGCCTCCTTTGTCCTGATGTGCTGCGAACCGCCAAGAAGCATCTACAGCGGTTCGCGTGGTGAGTGTATCAGTATTTGGTAAATGTCTTATAATTCGCTCTTGGCACCGATCAGAATAACTGGCTCTTCCGGATCTACGCCTACAAATTCAGTGCTCATAATGATCTTTAGCTGATCGAGACTGATGGTATTGGCATAGTCAAGCACCTTGCCTTCAATACAAAGATACAGGTCAGGAGTGCGTTCCATCTCATTTTTATAGGTCAGCATTGACTTCCACATTTCGTTGGTATGCTCTTCCCAGTCAGCAGCCTTGAAGGCAACTGCCTCTGCATCGCCGCGCTGTACCTTGATAAAGCCCTTTTTATCCAGCAGACGAAGCTGCTTTTTGTTGTTTTTCATAGCAGTAAAGATATAGAAAATATCGTTCTGGATCTCACAGGTAAGCTCAGATTCAGGAAGATTCATGGACTGGGCTGCAAGACTTCTCGCCTCTGCTTCATCACATGCCTTTAACAGATCTGTGGTCTTAACCTCGGTGGAGCCAAGTGCGATAGCAGTGATCTTGCTTGTCTGCGGATCAACCTCGATCTGTACCTCGATAGAATCTGCCACAGCACCGCTCTTGATCGCAAGAGTCTTTGCCTCTTTTTTAATATCGGCAATGTCCTGACTGGTAGGGTTTGGAACAACACGTTCTACAACGTCACGTACCATGGCAAGTGCTACACCGATAGAGGAAATAACCTCTGCATACTGAGGAATGGAATAATTTAATTTCATGCTTTCAGCAGTAAAAGGAAGAAGAGCAGAAGCACCGCCGCCTACACCAACGAGAGAGATCTGATCTCTTTCGATCTTATATTTTTCTGCAAAGCCAAGGATAACCGGTTCGATCTTTTCAAATGCTTTCTGAAGGATCTGGCGTGCACATTCTTCAACGGATACTCCCAGATAATCTGCAAGGGGCTTCATGCAGGCACGGGCAGATTCTACATTACCATAGCTGTAATCATCCTTTTTTACATAGCCCAGAATATTGGCAGCACAGGAATTGGTAAGTGTAATGCGTTCGCCATTTTTCAGCCTGATCCGGACATAATCAGCAGGATCGCCCTCCTTAGGAGAGAAGAACTCCAGCTGGGGATCTTCGATTTTGTCAAAGTCGGTATATACAGCGTAGCCCATACCTCCGATGTGGGCACTGCGCGGACCTACATCTACCAGCTTGCCTTCTGCGGCACGTACCATGGAACCTCCGGCAACACCGAGAACGGTAACATCAAGGGAGTTTACATAAGTACGATGACCTCCTACGATGGAGTATTCTACAGCCGGACGACCATTTTTGATCACGCCGATATTGGTAGACGTACCGCCAACCTCAAAATAAATACCATTGGATGCACGCAGGTACATCAGGGCTCCGATCACGCTGGCAGCAGGACCGGAAAGCATGGTAAGTACAGGACGCTTTTTCATTTCTGCAATATCCATAACACCGCCGTCACCGCGCATGATCATAAGCGGGACCTTGATCCCGGTGCCTCTTACAGCACCTTCGGTACAATTTGCAGTATTCATCATTTTGGGAAGAATGGATGCATTGATGGCAGCAGTACGGGTACGGCTTGTAAGTCCGTACAGCTTGGAAATATCAGAAGCAACAGAGACCATCAGATCCTTTTTCTCGGCTTCCTCCTTTACCAGTGCTTCTTCTTTGTTGGAATCTACACCAAAAGCCTGACTGGCAACCAGAACCTGAGCACCATCGCCTTGCAGCTTGGAGATCGCAGCATCTATCGTGGATGCAGAAACCTCTTTTTCCTTCAGGTAAGTGTGGCAGGTTTCGATCTTTCTGCCGGTTCCCAGATCGATATCCGGAATCTGGGACTGTTTTTTGGAAAGAATGCCGCCGATACCGCCGGGACCAATGCCCAGGATACCGATTTTTGCCACATCTCCCTCTAAAAGAGCGTTGGTCGCCTGTGTGGTAGAATGGGCGATAAACACAACGTCATCGGGAGAAATATTGTTTTTGTTCAGACAGTTCTCAAAACACTCAATAACACCTGCTGCAACGCCAAGCTCATGGTCGTGGCTGGTCATAACAACACTTTGTCCTACGATTTCATGGGTTGCATTATCGATCGCAACTGCTTTTGTATGGGTACCTCCTACATCGATACCAACTCTGATTTCTCGTTCCATTTTTTACCTCCTGAAATATCATTGTTTTCTATAAAAATCCTCGTCTGTGAGGAAGGTTTTTCAAAGGGATCGCCCTAAGGGCTTTTAAATGCCATAGCTGATCTGACAGCTGGGGCAGTACGAAGTGATCTTTTCAGCTTGTTTTAGTTCTCCCTCCCACACCGTCAAATGCGGCATGGGAGGGAGAGAGGGACAGTATTAAACGATAGTATGTATTATCTATGCTGCAAACATAAAGTATGCGATCAGCTCAAGGACAAGGGCAAGCACGAGACACCATGCCAGACATGTCTTGAAGTAATCCTTTAAAGAAGTTTTGTTGTAGCCGATTGCCCACAGACACCAGGACTGTGTAGGGCAGATGGAACCATTGATCGTTGTTGTAGGAACCATGAACAGTGGGAAAAGTACAGTTGCTGTATAGCTTCCGCCGATTGCCTGGAACATAGCCAGTGTAGCAGCGCCAGCACCCCATACAGTCAGCGGTCCACGGAACAGAGCCAGTACACTTAATACACCAAAGATAATGAACAGAATCATTACATTGGAAGGAAGTATCGGTCTGAGGATCGGAGCAAGCAGCGGTGCGCAGACCTTTGCTGCACGTAAGAACATCTGTAAGAAGAACAGGAATGCAAATACCAAAGCTACGTCAACAACACCGTCATGGAAGGTTTTCTGTACCAGATTTCCAACCTCTGTGTATTTTTTGAAGTTGCCTGTAAAGATCAGTGCCCAGAGAACTGCGATTAGGATAGCGGTAATGGGCTTAACGTTTGCAAATACAGATAAGCATACCGGAATGATCGGAGTAAGCATAGCCAGAGCATTTACCTTCTTTTCTTCGGAAGCAGTGTTGGTAGCTGCCCATGCATGCTTCTTTTCCCCTTTGCTTGCAACGATGATCATAGCAAAGGTTACCAGCATCTGCAGACCAAATGCGATGAAACCAAAGGTTTTCCAGGTAGAGGTGGTAAAATCAAATTCAGGGATCAGAGCACCCACCTGCTTTAACCAGCCGTTGTTTAAGTAAAGACCAGCACCAACGCTCATCAGGAAGGAAGCTGTTGCAAGGTGCTTGGAGATTCCCAGAGAAAGTAAGATCGGGAATACGATAACGCCGATAGCAACAACAGAGCCAGCGCCGTAAGCGGAGGTAAAGATAAGGCTTGTTACTAAGGAAAGTAAGATACAGGTAACAGCCGGTTTGTCTCCACCAAGCTCAACAGCGGTACGGATGATGGTGCGGGCGATCCCTGTATCGATCAGAACGCGTCCGAACCAGGAACCAAAGATGATGATCGCTGCGGTAGAACCCCAGAGCTCAGGACCCTGTTCAAAAATACCATTGTTAATATCAATAAAGCCTTCAGCAGCATCAGCAGGTACATTCCATGCAGTTACGCCTGCGATAGCACCAAGTCCTGCCCACAATACTGCCATAATAAAGAAACCTAACATAAGGTTTCCACCCTTTGCCGCATAAATAGCAAAGATAACGTAAGTAATCAGTAGGATAATACCAATTATTGTTTCCATAAATGTCTCCCTCCTAAAGTAGATGTGTGTTTGCACTGCCCGGTAAAGAATATCCGGGAAAATAATACGAAATACCTGCGTCCCATCCCTCCTTGCTTGCTTTGTAAACGGTATCTTGGTAAAACTATGTGTACCGGTAAACAAAAAGAAATAAAAAATTAACAGATTTTTTATTTAATTTTTACTATTGTAACAAAATGCATGAAAGAATACCAGCTGTTTTTAGTAAAAAAACATATATTGTACAAAAATTACAAAAGCAAATGAGGGGAATTGTGCACAATCCATAAAGAAGAAATTGTAAATAGAATTTAGAAAATAGCATACAATTTAAAAATAAAAAAACACCCTAATTTTAATGATTGAAAAAACAACACAATATCTGGTATTTGTATTGACGATTTCCACAATAGGTCTTATAATTATAGAAACCGGTTTCTAAAAGAACGGATCGGGACAGAAAACAGGGGAGTGGTGTATATGACAAAGAATCTGACGATCGTGGATATTGCAAAATCTGCAGGGGTGTCCAAGACAACGGTTTCCCGGTATTTAAACGGCAGATATGAATATATGTCAGGGGAGACCAGAGAGCGCATAAAAAAAGTGATCGAAGTATCCGGCTATCAGCCGAATAAAATAGCTCAGAGCTTAAAGAGCCAGAAAAGCATGTTGATCGGTTTTGTGGTAGCGGATATCGAAAGCCCTTTTTCATCAGCAACCATTAAAAGCGTGGGAGATGCCATGCTGGGTACGGGCTACAATCTGATCACGGTAAATTCCGATAACAGCTATGATAAGGAAAAGAGCTATATCCAGAGCCTGCTGGGACAGCAGGTAGACGGACTGATCGTCAATACGGTGTGCAGCCAGAATCCGGCGCTGATCGCCCTTGCCAATGCAGGACTTCCTATTGTATTGATGGATCGCTTTGTGAGAGATTACAATTTTGATATTGCTTATTTTGAAAATGAGCAGTCTATCCATGGTGCCATGGAGCATCTGCGTGCGATGGGGTATGGACAGCAGATATTCTGTACGCAGGAGTACGAGATGGTGTCTCCCAGAAATCTGCGCCGTATGGCATTTGAGAAAAAGCTGGAAGAATGGGGCGAGGAAACACCGGGCAGATTTATACGGGTATCCGAGGGAAACCGGGAGCATATGGAGAAGATCATAAAGGATATCATACAAAAAAATGCCGGGAACAGTGCACCTCCTGCCATGATATGCAGCAATACGGTAACGCTTTTAAGGGCGGTGCGGGCAATTAAAAATCTGGGACTGGAGATGCCCTACGATATAGGGATCTGCGGCTTTGACGAATGGGGCTGGGCAACGGAGCTGGGACTGTCAGGCATGATCGATGTAGGTCTGACGGTTATCAAGCCGGATATGCATGAGCTGGGAATCCATACCACAGAGCTTTTGCTGAACCGTATCCAGAATCCGGATTCAGAGAAAAAGGAGATTGCAGTTCCGGCAAAGCTGGTGGTAAGAAACAGTACCAGACTGAAATAGTAGTCAGATGGATCAGCTTGATCAAATCAGGGGATTGGGTGTTAAAGAAATGAAAAAGGCAGTGTACACATTAGGGATCGACATAGGCTCTACCTTTATTAAGGCAGCAGTGTTTTCTTCAAAGGAAACAAGGCTTTTATGGAAATGCTCCGGGGCGATGGTAGAACGGAAAAAAACAGACCGGGAAGGCTTTTTTGAAATAGAGGCAGATGGGATCTATCAGAAGGTCAGAGAGCTTTTAGATGAGGCACTGGCTCTCTTTCCCATAGAGGCACTTTTGTTTTCCACCCAGATGCATGGCTTTGTATACAGCGTTTTGGGAAAAGAGGATGTCTATGTATCCTGGCAGGATGCCAGATGCACGGAAAAAAGAAAGGGCAGCTCGATTTCCTATCTGGAATATTTAAAGACCATAGTTCCCGGTGAATGGATGCAGGACTGCGGTGTACCGTTAAAACCCAGTCTGGGCATGTGCAATCTTTATGCACTGCTGCAGGAGGAGGCTGCCTTGCCTATGGAGGGAACCTTATATACACTGGGTTCTTATCTGAATGTACGGCTGGGCGGAAAAAATATCTGTCATCCTTCAAATGCTGCCCCACTGGGGCTGATGAGCCAGAGCAGGGGGATGTGGCATCAGGAGCTGCTTACGCTGCTTGGGTTTGACAAAATCTCGCTGCCCTGGATCGCTCAAGAGGATTTTGCAGACTGCGGCAGGGCGCAGATCGGGGAAAGCAGCATCAGGCTGTACCCGGATTATGGGGATCAGCAGGTATCGGTGCTGGGAGCAATGGCAAAGGAAAAAAATGTACTGATCAATATAGCAACAGCCAGTCAGATTTCCTGTCTGAGCGAGAAATTCATACCGGGAGAATATGAAAGCAGACCTTATTTTGAGGGCAGGTATCTGAACACTATTTCTAATATGCCCGGAGGCAGGAATTTTGCCGTGCTGACAGATTTTTTAAAGGATTGTGCCCAAGTCCTCTGCCAAAGAGAGCTTTCTACCGGATGGATCTGGGATCGGATAAAGGAAAACTATCATAGGAAGGAAAACAGTCTGCAGGTGGACGTGCTGTTTTATCCCACTGAGAATAAAACAGAGGGAGGCTCGATCCGGAATATTGTGCCGGGCAGTCTGAGCCTGAGCCAGCTGTTTTCGGCAGCATATCAGGATGCAGCCAGACACTATAAGGAGGCGCTTGGCAGGCTGATAAAAGAGCCGGCAGAGGGGATTACCTTTTTAGGCGGCGTAAGCTGGAAAAATGAAGACCTGATCTTTCAGATCGCAAAGGTGCTAAAGCTTCCATATGAGAAGTCTGTGCTTCCGGATGAGGCACTGAATGGGCTGTACAGACTATCGCTGGCAGCAGCTGGGGAAATAGATGGACTAAGCGAGGCGGAAGAAAAATATTTAAGAGAGGTGTGATCGATGAAAGGGTTGAAAGAATATCTGAAAAAGAATGAGTTTGTGCTTGGGACGATGGTCAGTGAGATCACCACTCCCAATATTGCCAGAATGTTAAAGGCTGGTGGATTTTCCTTTATCATCATAGACTGTGAGCATGGGTATTTTGATTATTCCCAGACCGCAGGAATCGTAGGCATTGCCAATGGGATCGCTCTGCCGGTGATCATCCGTATTCCGGAGATACGCAGAGAAGTCATTACAAAGTACATGGATATGGGAGCGGACGGACTGCTGGTGCCTATGACGGGTACAAGGCAGGATGTGGAGACTGTTGTAAAATATGCCAAATATCTTCCGATCGGGCAGCGGGGCGTATCCACCCAGCGTGCACATACCGAATACGATCCTCCGGCACTGACGGAATATTTTAAACAGGCAAATGATAGGACTGTCATATTTGCCCAGATAGAAACCTGTGAAGGGATAGAAAATATTGAAGAGATTCTGGCTGTGGCAGGTGTGGATGGAGTGCTGATCGGTCCTAATGACATGTCATGTGACTGCAAAACACCGGGAGATTTTCACACGGATAAAATGCAGGAAAATATAGAGAAGGTCATAAAAGCAGCTCAAAGGGCTGGCAAGCCCTCCGGCATGATCTCTGGAAATATTCCATTTTTGAAGGAATGCCGGGAAAAGGGAATGACTGTATTTAGCTGTAACAGTGAAACCGGGATGATATTAAAAGCCTCCAGACAGATCGTAGGGGAGTTTGCATAAAAAAGAACTTTTGCGGAGATAAATAAAAGAAAAAATTTCCGCAGGAGAGTGAAGCTTATGTTTGGATGGATCGTTGCACTGGTTTCAGGTGCATTAATGAGTGTGCAGGGCGTGTTTAATGCCCAGGTAACAAAAGCATCGGGGATCTGGAGTGCCAGTGCATTTGTGCAGTTCAGTGCACTGCTTGTCTGCCTTGGAGCATGGGCAGCCACAGAAAGAAAAAGCCTGCTGCAGGTATTTTGTGTAGAACCGAAATATATGCTGCTTGGCGGTGCTATTGGTGCATTTATTACCTATACTGTTATCCGCAGCATGAATATGCTGGGGCCGGCAAAGTCCGCCATGCTGATCGTTATTTCACAAATCATCGTGGCATATCTGATCGAGCTGTTTGGGCTTTTTGGCGTGGAAAAGCAGCCCCTTGTCATGCGGAAGCTTGTAGGCATGGCAGTGGCAGTTGCAGGGGTGATCCTGTTCAAATGGGAATGAAAAGCAGAAGGGTTTGTTTCCCCGAAAAAACAAAAGTAAGCCTTGCATTTGCAGGGCTTTTTTTATACAATAAAAGCAGTCAGCGCGGCTCCCTTCGTACAGAAGGAGAGTGTGAACATGAAAAAGAGAAGAAGGCTTTTTTTATATACCCTTATAGGGATTTTTTTGGCTGTGGGCATGGAAATGCTGAGCGGCTGTACCAGAAAAACTGAGGAGTCAGCAGGTCTTATGCTCCTTTCGGAGCAGCAGTCTGTTGATGACAGGGAGACGCTGGGGGAAGATATGCCGGAGGCAGTGCAGGCAGAAATTGGATCAGAGTCAGAAAAAGCGCCGGCAGCAGATACAGACAGGATCAGTCAGGAAGCAGGAGAATGCTACGTTCATATCTGCGGTGCTGTGAAGCGTCCGGGGGTGTACTGCGTGCAGCAGGGCGACAGGATCTTTGAGGTGATCGCGGCAGCAGGAGGACTGCTGGAGGATGCCTGCGGAGACTATGTGAATCAGGCAAAGACCGTGATGGACGGATGCAGGGTATGGATTCCTACCATGGAGGAGGCACAGGCGGCTGGGTGGCAGTACCCACAGCAGCTGGAGATGTCGGAGGGGTCAGAGGCTGATAGGGGACTTGTTAATATCAACACAGCCAGCAGCGAACAGCTTTGCACTTTAAGCGGCATTGGCAAGTCAAAGGCAGAAGCGGTGATCGCCTATCGGAATGAGCATGGAGCTTTTGCCAGAACAGAGGATATTATGAAGGTCGTAGGCATTAAGCAGAGCGGCTATGATAAAATAAAGGATCAGATTACAGTTGGACGGGAGTAGGACTATGTCAAAAAGGGTATTGATCGTAGATGATGAAAAGCTGATCGTAAAGGGCATCCGTTTCAGCCTGGAGCAGGATGGAATGGAAATAGACTGTGCCTATGACGGCGAGGAGGCACTGGAGAAGGCAAAGCAGAATTCGTATGATATCATTTTGCTGGATATTATGCTGCCTAAGCTGACAGGGCTGGAGGTATGTCAGCAGATCAGGGAATTTTCCAATGTTCCCATTGTGATGCTGACTGCAAAGGGCGAGGATATGGACAAGATCCTGGGGCTGGAATATGGCGCAGATGACTATATCACAAAGCCCTTTAATATTCTGGAGGTAAAGGCAAGGATCAAAGCGATCATGCGCCGGACGACTGTAAAAAAGCCAGAGCCAGCGGATGCCAAGGTGTTAGAAGCAGGAGATATGAGGATCGACCGTGATAACAGAAGGGTCATGATCGCAGGAAGAGAGATCAATCTTACGGCAAGAGAGTTTGAGGTATTAGAGCTTCTGGTTCTGAATCCCAATAAGGTGTACAGCAGGGAAAGTCTGCTGAAGCTGGTCTGGGGAGCGGATTATCCGGGAGATGTCCGCACGGTAGATGTTCATATCAGACGGCTGCGGGAAAAAATAGAGGCAAATCCCAGTGATCCCAGATATGTTTATACCAAATGGGGTGTGGGATATTATTTTAAACATTAACGGGGCTTTTTGGAAGGTTTATGAGAGTAAAAGAGTTTCTGAAAAAAGGAAAGATTCTAAGAAGCCTGCGGGCTCGTCTTTTTCTTATCATTTTGCTGGCAGGCGTTGTGCCTAGTATGTGCCTGCGGTTTGCCATTCTGGAAAATTATGAGGATCGGGCGGTAAGTGTCAGGATCGCAGATGTACAGAATCAGTTTAAGATTCTGGCAAATCATCTGATTACCTATGGTTACCTGCACGATACCTCCTCTGAGGTAATCAATGCGGAGCTGGAGCAGCTGTCAAATCTGTATGACGGCAGGGTGCTCATCATCGATCAGAATTTCAAGGTTGTAAAAGATACATATGGGATCAGTGAAGGCAAGACCATGATCTCTGAAGAAGTGATCAAGTGCTTTAAGGGCATCAGCACCACCAATCATGACAGAAAAAATGGCTATATTGAGGTGACGACCCCTATTCTGGGTGGAACAGAGCACATGGCAGAAACAGAAGAGGCTGCATTAACGGAAAGGCTGGCATCAGGGGTTATGCTGACCAGCGTTTCTACAGATTCTATTGTTACCACACTGGAGATCCTCAGCAGAAAGGCAAATATTGCAGAGTGCATTGCACTGCTTATGATCGTTACAGTGGCGATTATCCTGACCAGACTGCTGATAGCTCCCTTTGAACGGATCACCCAGGCGATCAATGAGGTAAAGGCTGGCTTTACTGATGAGAAAATCGCTGTAAATGACTATGTGGAGACAGAGCATATCGTAGATGCCTTTAACCAGATGCTGGATCGGATGAAGGTGCTGGACGATTCCCGGCAGGAGTTTGTGGCAAATGTGTCCCATGAATTAAAAACACCGTTGACCTCTATGAAGGTACTGGCAGATTCCCTGATGATGCAGGAGGAGGTTCCCGTAGAGCTTTATAAGGAGTTTATGACGGACATTGCCAATGAGATTGAACGTGAAAATAAGATCATCAACGACCTGCTTTCCCTTGTGAAGCTGGACAAAAAGGCTGCAGATATGAATATTGCCCCGGTGGCGATCAATGAGCTGCTGGAGCTGATATTAAAAAGACTGCGTCCTATTGCCAGAAAGCAGGAGGTGGAGGTTATTTATGAGAGCATCCGTCAGGTAACAGCAGAGGTAGATGAGGTAAAACTGACTCTGGCGATCTCCAATCTGGTAGAAAATGCCATTAAGTATAATAAGCCTCAGGGCTGGGTCAGAGTAACACTGGATGCCGATCATCAGTTTTTTTCGGTGGAGATCGCAGATTCCGGCATCGGTATCCCTAAGGAAGCTCTGGAGCATATTTACGAAAGATTTTATCGGGTGGATAAATCCCATTCCCGTGAGATCGGCGGTACAGGACTGGGACTTGCTATTACGAGAAATGCTATTTTGATGCATAGAGGCTCTATCAGTGTAAGAAGTGAAGAAGAGCAGGGAACCACCTTTGTGGTAAAGATCCCCCTGACCTATCTGGCATAAAAAGCATATAAAAGGGCAAAACGGAGAGAAGGAAACCATGAAAAAGCTAAGGACTTTTCTGCTGGCAGCTGTCTGTATCCTGCTTTTATGCGGCTGCAGAAAAACGGAGAAGGAAGCTGACGGGCAGAGGATAGAGATATATTATCTGAATAAAGAGGAAACAAAAATCGGCAGTGAGACCTATGTGCTGCATGCCGCCCAGCTGGGACAGCAGCTTGAGGAGGTGCTGCAGGTTATGACACAGGCACCGGATAAGGCAGAGTATAAGGCGGTTATCAGCAGTGCCATTACAGTGCTGGATGCGGTGGTGGAGGAAGGACAGCTGATCCTTACCGTGGATGAGGGCTATCGCAATTTGCCGCCGACCACAGAGGTACTGACCAGAGCGGCATTGGTACGGACGCTGACACAGCTGAAGGGAATTGATTACGTTTCCATGCAGATCAGGGAAAAACCCCTTACTGATCTGTCCGGCAATCCTATCGGCATTATGGAGTCTGATATGTTTGTGGATAATGCAGGGGATGAGATCAATGCCTACGAAAAGGTAAGGCTGACTCTGTACTATACAGAGGAAAGCGGCACAAAGCTGGTGGAGGCTACAAAATCAGTGGTATATAACACCAATATATCCTTAGAGAAGCTGGTAATGGAGCAGCTGATCGCAGGACCGGGGACACAGGAGCTGTATCCTACCATTAATCCAGAGACAAAGATCAACAGTGTGACAGTGAAGGATGGTATTTGTTATGTAAACTTAAATGAAAGCTTTCTTACCCAGACCACAAATGCCACCTCAGAGGTAACGATCTATTCCATTGTAAATTCGCTGGTAGAGCTGCCGGATGTGAACAAGGTGCAGATTTCCATAAATGGAAATACAGAAGGGACTTACCGGGAGAGCATTCCGTTTTCAACAATATTTGAGCGGAATCTGGAGCTGTTAGAGTAGATGTTTGGTTAAAAAAAATAGGGAGAAGATTTGAAGCGCTATACATTATGCAAGATCTGCCTGTGTATGCTGCTGCTGATAGGAGGTAAGGTGGGACTATGGGTTTTGTCAGACTTTTCACAAAAAGGGTCTGATAAGACTCCTGTCCCTGAAGGTGAACTGCTTGTTGTGGGCAGGGTCAGCGGGATAGAAGAAAGGCAGAATTCTTATATTCAAAAGCAATATGTCATATCATTAAAATCTGTTGCGTTCTGTAATGGAGATTTTCAGGATCAAAACATCATAGAGCAGGGAAAGTGGCAGGATGGTTACGGAAAGGCAAAGGGAGCTTTGTGTTACTTAAAAAAAGACTCTTTTCTGCCCTGTATGGGAGAATGGATCGTCTTACAAGGGAAAGCTGAGCCTTTTTCATCGGCACGCAATCCGGGGGAATTTGATGCTGCCTTTTATTATCGTACCAAGGAGCAGGAATTTCTTGTGAAAGAAGCAGAGCTCCTTCAACGGGATGGACAGTGGGATGTGATCTCCCAGAGACTCTTTTTGTGGAGACTATATCTGGGTGAGAAGCTGGATCAGATCTGCGATGAGGATGCCGGAATCATGCAGTCACTGCTGCTGGGAAATAAGGCACTGCTTTCCGGTGAGATCAAGGATTTGTATCAACGGGGAGGAATTTCCCATATACTGGCGATTTCCGGGCTACACATTTCCTTTTTTGGCGCAGGCCTGTACAGGCTTTTAAAAAAGCTGTATTTTCCGGTTCCGGCAGCGGTCTTGCTCAGCGGAAGCCTGCTTCTGGCATATGGGATCATGACGGGGCTAAGTCCCTCTGCATGCCGGGCAGTAATGATGTTTTTGTTTTGTCTGGCTGCAGATCTGTTAAGGCGAAGCTATGAGAGAAGGACAGCACTGGCATTTTCGGCGGTGGTGCTGATCCTGCAAAATCCGCTGCTGCTTTGTCAGAGTGGCTTCTGGCTGTCCTACGGGGCTGTTTTCGGGCTGGAAATGCTGACTCCCATTCTGAACTCCCTGTGGGAGAATAAGGTGTGCAGACTGCTGGCAGGCTCTGTATCGGTTTCTCTGATCACACTGCCGGTTCTGCTGCTTTCCTATTATGAGTTTCCAGTATATTCTTTTTTGCTGAATCTGGCAGTGATCCCTTTGATGAGCGTTGTTATGGCAATGGGGATCATGGCTTTACTGGCAGGTCTTTGTTGGCTTCCGCTGGGAAGGCTGCTATTTTATCCGGTACATATCATCCTGTACTTTTTTCAGACTGCCTGCAGGCTCAGTATGAAGCTGCCGGGAAACCAGTGGATCGTTGGAAAGCCGGAGCTATGGAGGATCTATCTGTATGTGCTCCTGCTGCTTTTGTTTCTCGCCCTTGCACGGTATATGACAAAGACGAATGCTGTGGTAATGCTTTTAGGGGCTGTGTGGATTTTGACAGGCATGGTAACCCTGAAGGGAAGTGTGACTGTTCTGGATGTGGGACAGGGAGATGGTATCGTGATCCGCAGCAGGAACGGTACTGCTCTTATGATAGATGGCGGCAGCAGCTCAGAAAAGGAGATGGGAGAATATACACTGATCCCCTACTTAAAATCTCAGGGGATCAAAAAGCTGCCGTATGTGTTTCTGACCCATATGGATACAGACCACATTGGAGGAATAAGAGAGCTGCTGGAAAAGAAGCTTACGGGATGGGAGGAGATAGAGATCGGTGCTCTGGTGCTTCCAAGGCTGATGCAGCCGGATGAAGAATACTGGCAGATGGTCAGGCTGGCAGAAAGGGCGGGCGTTAGCGTTTGGACAATGGAAAAAGGGGACGTTTTCAGACTGGAGGAGATCTGTCTTGTCTGTATGCATCCTCAGAGGCAGCTTTATCAGGACAGAAATGAAGCCTCTCTTGTACTGGAGCTGCAGATGGACGGCATCAGCGGACTTTTTATGGGAGATCTGGATGGAGGGGCAGAGAAAGCCTTTGCAGAAGCCTATCCAAAAAAACAGGCAGAACTGACACTTTTAAAGGTAGGACATCATGGATCTTCTGCCGCCTGCTCATGGGAACTGCTGGAAAAGGTAAAGCCCCGGTATGCAGTGATCTCCTGCGGTGCTGACAACAGCTATGGGCATCCGGCTGCAGAAACACTGGAAAGACTTTGGCATACAGGCTGTACCGTGCTGACTACAAAAGAGTATGGCGCTGTCACCCTAAAGGCAGAAAAACTTATGGTTACGGTTGAAAGCAGAGAAAGATACGTGATAAAATAGACCCATGAAACAGTTAAATCAGGATATAAAGACAGGACAATTTAAACAGGTATATCTGCTTTATGGAGAAGAAGGTTATCTGCGCAAGCAGTATCGTGACCGACTGCGCCAGGCCCTTACAGGCGGAGAGGACATGAATTGTCACTATTTTGAAGGGAAAAGCGTAAATCAGGCTGAGCTTATCGATCTGGCAGAAACACTTCCCTTTCTGGCAGAGCGCCGGGTGCTTATTGTGGAGAACAGCGGTCTCTTTAAAAAAGGCGGCGAACAGTTGGCAGAGTATATCAGAAATCTTCCAGCCACGGCATATCTGGTGTTTGTAGAGGAAGAGGCAGATAAAAGAAGCCGGATGTATAAGGCTGCTAAGGAAATCGGCGGTGTTACGGAATTTCCGGTGCAGGATGAGGGAACGCTCCTACGCTGGATCGGAGGGCTTGCTGCAAAGGAAAAAAAGCAGATGTCGCAAGGAGAAATCCGTTATTTTCTGGAAAAAACAGGGACAGATATGGCAAATATCAGGACAGAGCTGGAAAAGCTGTTTTGTTATACCCTGGGACGGGAGCAGATAAGGGCTGAAGATATTGATGCAGTCTGCACCAGAAAAATTTCAAACCAGATCTTTGATATGGTTGGTGCAGTGGCAGATAAGAATCAGAAAAAAGCATTAAATCTGTATTATGACCTGCTGGCATTAAAAGAGCCGCCCATGAGGATCCTGTTTTTGCTTGCCAGACAGTTCCATTTGCTGCTGCAGGTAAAGGAATGCAGGAAAAAAGGCTATGACAATCGTGTTACAGCGGAAAAAACCGGGCTTCACAGCTTTGTGGTAGGAAAGTATGCAGCACAGGCATCCAGATTTGAAACAGAATTTTTAAAGGAAGCAGTGCAAGCCAGCGTGGAGGCTGAGGAATGGGTAAAAACCGGCAGGATGAATGATGTGATGAGCGTGGAGCTTCTGATCATAAAATACAGCATGGAATAAATTGATTTCTTGCTGCTGAAGTGATAGAATAAGTCAGATATGGTAAAAAAATGGAGACAAAAGGAGAAGGGAAAAGTGGAAAATCATTTTAATTCACCTGCAGAGGTGATCCGTGGAAATATAAGCGGAGGAGTGACAAAGGCAGAAAGACCTCTTGGACAGATGATCCTGCTTGGGATCATGGCAGGCGCTTTTATTGCGTTAGGCGGGTCAACCAGCAATGTGGCAGTACACAGCATTGCCGATGTGGGTGTTGCAAGGGCACTGGCAGGAGCAATCTTCCCGGTGGGACTGATGCTGATCGTTTTTGTAGGCGGCGAGCTCTTTACAGGAAACTGTCTGATCTCCATGGCGGTGCTGGATCGGAAAACAACTCTGGGCAAGATGGTCAAAAATCTGGCAGTGGTATATGTCAGCAATCTGGCAGGAGCGTTATTGGTGGATGTGCTGGTGTTGCTTAGCGGTCAGTTCAATTATTCCGGCGGAGGGCTGGGAGCTTACACCATCAAGGTGGCGATCGGCAAGGTGGGAATTACTCCGGTGGCAGCAGTGGCTTCAGGTATTTTATGTAATATGCTTGTTTGCCTGGCGATTTTAATGGCAGGAGCAGCAAAGGATATTGCTGGTAAGGTATGGGCTATCTTTTTCCCGATCTGGGCATTTGTGATCGGAGGCTTTGAACACTGCGTTGCCAATATGTACTACATTCCGGCAGGCATTATGGCAGCCCAGAATCCAGCTTATGTAGCAAAAGCAGAAGAACTGTATGGGATCACGGCAGAGCAGTGCCAGAGTCTGACAGCCTTGGCAAGTCTGGCAAACTTTATTCCGGTAACCATCGGAAATATCATAGGCGGAGCACTTTTTATCGGTGCGATGTATTTCTTTATCTTTATCCATAAGAAAGAAAAGTAAACAAGAGCATGAAAAAAGGAAAATAAAGTGCCTGCTGTCAGTGCAGCGCGCCCCGGTTTCGGGGAGCTGTCATTGGCAGCAGGCATTTTTATCTGGCTTTTATCTATAGGCTGTAGTGCTCTTTTTGTTTTAAAATTTCCTCGGGAACAGTATAGCCGTTTTTTTCTACCTTGCTGCATACCATTTCCAGATGATGCAGCTTCTGATTGGTCTGCAGCTGATAACGCTCGATCAGACTGGAGTAGAGAGGGTGTGCCTTTAAGCTTTCCCGGATAGAAGCAGGGAAAGGACAGTAGGTAAAAAGAATAGATCTGGCGATCTTGTTTAAGTGAGGGGCACCCTTTCCTTCGTACATGATCCAGGTTGAGTAATCCCGGATGAACATTTCCTTAATGCTGTTTTTGGATTTTTGCAGACTCAGCTTGATCTTTTCCTTAGCTTCCGGAGACAGATCATGATTGCGTTTATAAAACTGGGCATAATCGGTATATTCGCTGGTCAGGGAACGTTCTGCAATGTTGTTCCAATAAGCACCCTGGATACGTTTGCACATTTCCCAGCGGAACTCGCCGGTCATCCGGGTCATCAGATGGAAGATGCTTTCCAGTCCGATGACAGAGAGCATCATTCTGGAGGGAGTGGTACGCCGTTTCCCTTCGATCTCCTGCCACATAGCACCGCGGATGCCTGCATTTGGCATAAGGATCACATCCGGCAGTACCTCTACCTGCAAAAATTCTCTGGCAATACCGATGTTTTCGTCAATATAAGTGGTTTCACGACAATAAGCAGAAAAATCGATCTGCTTGATCTCCTCCAGTGTGCGGATGACCCGCTGAGGAGTCACAATGGACTGGGGAAGCGGTTTTATCAGATTGTGAGAGGATAAGATCGGGCAGAAGGTAGAGATCCTGCCAAAGGTCATTTTATTTACGATAGGGAACACATTTTCTAATTCAAAATAAACCCTGTCAATGGGGGAGCTTAGCATACGCTTCTCATCGCTTGCAGAAATATTGCCGGAGTTTTTCTGCTCTCGCAGGTAGGCTGGGTAATCCAGATCGAACTCGTTACGGGAAGGCTCCTTAGTGCCTGAATAGATGGCAAGCAGCCATTCATAAAAGGTATAAATCCCACGATCCGGTGCGCCCTGAAAGCTGTCTGCAATGGAGAGCAGATAAGCAGAATTGCCGACTCCTGCCAGCTTGGCATCTACAAAGCCGAACTGCAGGAACAGCTTGACCGCAGGCGGCATGGAATCATTTTCTAAGCTGGCGGTAAATACACTTTTGTACACCTTATAAAAGTCATTGTTTAATTTGTTGCGGAAAGCACGGTCAGCATCCTGGGTGCTGTCCTTGTCCGGCATTGCCTTAAAGGTAACGATCTCAGAGACAAAGCGGTCTGCCAGCTCCTCATCGCAGTTTCCGTAGATCAGAATAGTTGAAAGGGCATCAGAAAGCTCTGGTGGGATTTCTGTATCTTCATCATCCTGAATGATCACGCTGGTGTCGATGCTGTCCGGCAGATCCTCGTAGGTTTCCTCAGTGTCAGAAAAATCCAGAACGGTATCATCATCAGACAGATCCATGAAATCCTCGTCCTCATTTTCATCTGACAGCTGTCTCTGTGCAAGAGCAGTCTCTAACTGGGAGCACTTGCTCTGGGCTTCCTCGAGCTGGGCTTCCTTCTGCTGGAGAAGTGCAGCAAGCTCTGCATATTTTTCATTGGCAGCCGTAGCAGCTGCGGTGCAGTGCTTTTGCAGGGACAAGGAAAAACGAGCTCCTGCGGTAAAAAAAAGATGCATTACATTGGGGTTTGTCTGAAAAAAAGCAAGAAGCTGTTCCAGCCCCTGATATGGATAAGGAATGAGTGCAGCAGGTGTAGCAGCGGTGCAGGTACAGGAGTGGACTCCGGAACGGATATCCGAAACTCCGATAACATCTCCCTTTTGCAGCATAAGCTCTCCGCCGGGGAAGAGGGCCTGTACACTGCCTTCGCCTATGACGAAAAACTCATTCAGTGGGTCGCCTGCTTGACATATCCTTTGCCCACTTTGTATTTTTCTGATTGCCATATTTTACCCTCCCCTATGACACGTATGTCATATTTGTCGAATTATATATTCCAGTATACCGAAAATTGTCAGATTACACAATAAAAAAAGGATTTTTTTAAAAGAATTCGGAAGAAAATCCAAAGACTTTTTTAGAAAGGTATATGTACATAATCCAAAAATATGATAAAATAAAAGACAGGTATGTCATAAATATGATAAAAGGATTGGGGTTACATATGAACAGTGATAAATTGAGTGTGGAAGAAATGGTAGAATACTATAAGCCGGATGTTGAACAGCTTATGAGGTATCTGCCATGGTTTGAACAGCAGGAGGGCAAACGGGCAGCTACGATCTATAACGGCGATGGGCTGGGAGAGCATTCCGTTACCTTTCCTGTTTATGACAGTACATTGATGAGCTTTGTGAAAACAGCCCAGAGAAGCACCTTGATCGATCGGAATTATGCCTATGTTTATTCCCGTAACAGGATTCGCAGCGTTGAGGATGAAAAACGGTTTATCAGAAGGGCAACCATTAAGGAAATGGGAGATCTGTGGGGGATTCTTTCCAAGTACATTCTGAAGGGAATGACAAGGGGAACGCTATGGTCTGAGGGCGTAAAAAATGGCGTGTTTCTGGAGCTGATACAGAAAATGCAGGAGATCCTGGCATTTTGGGACAAGGAAGGAACGCAAGATCAGGAGAGGGAATAAGGAGTTTTACTTATGGGAGAAAAATCAAGTCAGAAAAAACAATTCATTCTGGAAACGGCCAGAGGGATCTTTATGGAAAAAGGGTACAAGGATGTCACAATGAAGGATATCGTAGAGGCATGCGGGATCAGCCGGGGCGGCTTGTATCTTTATTTTGAGAGCACAAAGGAAATTTTTCAGGAAGTGCTGAAGCTGGAAAGTCAGGAAACAGATGATCTGTTTGCTGTGAAGATCCAGGAAAATGCTACGGCTGCAGATATTATGGCGCTGCTTTTAAAGGAGCAGAAAAAGGAACTTTTAAGGAAAAAGAACAGTCTGACCATTGCCATTTATGAGTACTATTTTGCCAATAAGCCGGGAAAAAAGGAAAATGGTCTGCGGGAGCAGTTTGAAGGAGCTGTGTCTGTTCTGGAAAAGCTGATCACAGATGGTGTGGAAAGTGGAGAATTTTACTGTGAGGATCCTCTGGGCTGTGCAAGAAATATCATGTATGTGCTGGAGGGCTTAAAGGTAGCATCCCATACTATGGGAGTTACAGAAAAGATGGTAGATGATGAGCTTTTATACATTATGCAGGGGCTTGTGGCAGAAGAGTAAATTTGAAAAACTGAAATATCAATAAAATGGAGGATGCATTCATGGAAAGTGTGCGACGGATTTATGTGGAGAAAAAGGCATCCTTTGCAGTAAAAGCAAAGGAGCTGCAGGAGGAGATCAAAAGCTATCTGAGAATTGACAGCGTAGAGAGGGTACGGGTATTTATCCGCTATGATGTGGAAAATATCAGTGAAGAGACCTATCAGGCAGCCTGCAGAACTGTTTTCTCTGAACCACCGATCGATCTGTTATATGAGGAAGAGTTTCCAATGCCAGAGAACGCAAGAGTGTTCAGCGTGGAGTTTTTGCCGGGACAGTTCGATCAGCGAGCAGATTCGGCTGTGCAGTGTGTAAAATTTTTAAAGGAGAGCGAAGAACCGATTATCAGAACAGCAGTTACCTATCTGCTGGAAGGAAATATATCGGATGAGGAGCTGGAAAGGATCAAGGCTTACTGCATCAATCCGGTGGATTCCAGGGAAACTGACTTGGTAAAGCCTGAGACTCTGGAAACGGTATATGAAGAGCCGGAGGATATAGCAGTGTTTGGCGGCTTCAGGGATATGGGCGGCAGCGCGCTCAGAGAGCTGTATGATTCTCTTGGTCTTGCAATGACCTTTCAGGATTTCCTTCATATCCAGAATTACTATAATGAGGAAGAACACAGAGATCCTACCATGACAGAGATCAGGGTGCTTGATACCTATTGGTCGGATCACTGCCGGCATACAACCTTTTCTACTGAGCTGAAAAATATTACCTTTGAGGATGGCTACTACAGAACCCCTATCGAGACCACCTACCAGTCCTATCTGGATACCAGAGAAGAGGTACTGAAAGGGAAAAAGGATAAATTTGTCTGCCTGATGGATCTGGCTCTGATGGCAATGAAAAAGATAAAAAAAGATGGAAAGCTGCAGGATCTGGAGGAGTCAGATGAGATCAATGCCTGCTCCATTGTAGTACCGGTTGAGATTGACGGAGTTACTGAAGAATGGCTTGTCAGCTTTAAAAATGAAACCCATAATCATCCAACAGAGATTGAGCCCTTTGGTGGTGCTGCCACCTGTCTGGGCGGTGCTATCCGTGATCCGTTGTCAGGACGCTCCTATGTATATCAGGCAATGCGCGTAACGGGAGCGGCAGATCCCACTGTTTCAGTGGAAGAGACCCTGAAGGGAAAGCTTTCACAGAAAAAGCTGGTAAGAGGTGCAGCAGGCGGATATTCCTCCTATGGAAACCAGATCGGTCTGGCAACCGGCTATGTAAAGGAAATCTATCATCCCTCTTATGTAGCAAAGAGAATGGAGATCGGCGCTGTTATGGGAGCATCTCCCAGAAAAAATGTAATCCGTGAAAATTCTGATCCGGGAGATATCATCATTTTATTAGGCGGACGTACAGGCCGTGATGGCTGCGGCGGTGCAACAGGTTCGTCTAAGGTACATACAGAAAGCTCCATTGAAACCTGTGGTGCAGAGGTACAGAAGGGAAATGCACCTACTGAGCGTAAGATCCAGAGATTGTTCCGCAGGGAAGAGGTCAGCCGTCTGATCAAAAAATGTAATGATTTTGGTGCCGGCGGAGTGTCGGTTGCCATTGGAGAGCTGGCAGATGGCCTTAAAGTTGATCTGGATAAGGTACCGAAAAAGTATGCAGGTCTGGACGGCACAGAACTGGCGATTTCAGAATCCCAGGAAAGAATGGCTGTGGTCGTTGATCCAAAGGATGTAGAAAAATTCCTTGCCTATGCAGCGGAAGAAAATCTGGAGGCAGTTCAGGTAGCTGTTGTAACAAAGGAGCCAAGACTGGTGCTTTCCTGGAGAGGAAAAGAAATTGTAAACTTATCCAGAGCATTTTTAGATACCAATGGTGCCCATCAGGAAACCAATGTTTTGGTGGAAATTCCTTCTGAAGAGGATAATTATTTTAGAAAAATAGCGATTCCGGCTGTGGAGAAAGCACTGGAGGAAAAGGATGTAAAGAAGGCAATCCTTGCAACCCTGTCGGACTTAAATGTATGCTCCCAGAAGGGACTGGTGGAGATGTTTGACGCTTCCATCGGAGCAGGCAGTGTCTATATGCCCTATGGCGGTAAATATCAGCTGACAGAGACGCAGTCCATGGTAGCCAAGCTGCCGGTGCTTCATGGAAAATGTGATACAGTAACGATGATGAGCTATGGCTTTGATCCTTATCTGTCCTCATGGAGTCCATATCACGGTGCTGTTTATGCAGTGGTGGAATCTATGGCAAAGATCGTGGCAGCAGGCGGCGATTATCGTAAGATCCGCTTTACCTTCCAGGAATATTTCCGCAGGATGACAGACGAAGCAAGCCGCTGGAGTCAGCCTTTTGCAGCACTGTTAGGTGCCTTTGATGCCCAGCTGGGCTTTGAACTTCCCTCTATCGGCGGTAAGGATAGTATGTCCGGTACTTTCAATGAGATCGATGTACCTCCTACGCTGGTGTCCTTTGCTGTAGACGTGGCAGAGCAGAAGGATGTGATCACGCCGGAGCTGAAGCAGCCAGGAAACAGACTGGTCTTATTTACCATTGAAAAGGATGAATTTGATCTGCCGGTATATGAGAGCGTTATGGAGCTTTACAGCCAGATCGGAGAACTGATCGGAAAAGGAAAGATCGTTTCTGCTTATGCACTGGATTCTCATGGGATCGCAGCGGCAGCAGGCAAGATGGCATTTGGTAATAAGCTGGGCGTAGCATATAACAGCGAACTGGATGCAGAGGAGCTGTTTGAAAATGGTCTTGGAAGCATTCTGGCAGAGATGCCGGAGTCAGTGCTTGCTGAGCTGGAGGAAAAGGATATTGACTATACGGTAGTAGGTACGATAACCGACACACCGGCATTTGTCTACGGCGCAGCAGAGCTTTCTATGGAAGAGGCACTGCAGGCATGGACAGGAAAGCTGGAGAAGGTGTTCCCTACAAAAGCAGAAAAGGGCACAGAAAGCGTAAAGAGTGAATGTTATCAGACGGATTCTATTTATATCTGCAAAAATAAGGTGGCAAAGCCTACCGTATTTATTCCGGTATTTCCGGGTACAAACTGCGAGTATGACAGTGCAAGAGCATTTGAGAGAGCTGGTGCAAATGTTATCACCAAGGTATTTAGGAATCTGTCTGCAAAGGACATCCGAGAATCAGTAGAGGTATTTGAAGCAGCCATTGATCAGGCGCAGATCATTATGTTCCCTGGCGGCTTCTCTGCAGGTGACGAGCCGGATGGAAGTGCAAAATTCTTTGCAACTGCTTTCCAGAATGAGAAACTGAAGGAAGCAGTAACAAAGCTGCTGCAGGAAAGAGATGGTCTGGCACTGGGAATCTGTAACGGTTTTCAGGCGATGATCAAGTTAGGGCTTGTACCGTATGGAGAAGTAACCGGACAGAAGGAGGATTCTCCTACTTTAACCTTTAATACCATCAATCGACATATTTCCAAGATGGTATATACAAAGGTGGTTTCCAATAAATCTCCATGGCTTGCAGAGGCAGAGCTTGGGAAAACCTATGTAAATCCTGCATCTCACGGAGAAGGAAGATTTGTTGCACCAAAGGAATGGATCGAGAGGCTGTTCGCAAATGGTCAGGTAGCAACCCAGTATGCAGACATAGAAGGAAATGTTTCCATGGATGAAGAGTGGAATATCAATGGTTCCTATGCAGCAATAGAGGGTATCACTTCTCCTGATGGAAGATGCCTTGGAAAAATGGCTCATTCCGAGAGAAGAGGCAGATCTGTGGCGATCAATATTTACGGAGAACAGGATCTGCGGATTTTTGAATCTGGTGTGAAATATTTTAAATAAAGAGCTGAAATACAGAAAAAGTAAAGCAGGCATCCCGCATATGGTAAATGCGGAATGCCTGTTTTTTTAAAATCAATAAGAAGCTTTCAGATTTTTAGTCAATCCGGAATTTGCTCAGATCCTCTACAAGATCGATCGACTGGGCAGCCATGCTGTCACAGCTTTCGGATACATTGCTGATCAGAGTGGTTAATTCAGAAGAGGAAGCGGTTACTTCTTCTGTGGCTCCGGCTGTATTTTCAGCACTTTCCTGAATGCTTTCAATCTGCTGAGAAATTGCCTGCATCATCCGGTTCATGTCTGAGGTCAGTGCAGCAATGCCTTCAACCTTTTCATTGGTGGAAGAAATTCCCTCAAATACATCTTCAAAGGAAGAAATGACTTCATTGGTGTAAGCGGCATTTTCCTGATTGCTGTTGACAACAGTAGTGATGTAGTCAGTGCATTCACTGAAGCTTTCAGTTAAAGTTGCAATGATCTGCTTGATATTTTCCAGCTCTACCGTGGTATTCTCTGCCAGAGATTTGATGTTATCTGCTACTACAGCAAAGCCACGGCCAGCTTCTCCTGCCCTGGCTGCTTCGATCGAAGCATTTAAAGCCAACAGATTGGTCTGGGAAGCAATTTCCTGAATTGCATCCAGGATTGCTGCCATCTTTTCGATGGAAACGTTGGTCTCTGCAATCTTGTCGGCAATGCCGGAAACCTGAGTAGTCATAAGGGCACTGCCCTTGCTCATGGATTCCAGTTTTTCTTTCATGCTTGTGCTGTCGCTGTTTAATTTTGCAACATACTTGCCAATGTTGTCTAAGGATGTGTTCATGTTGCCGGTGTCAGCAGATACATTATCAATGTGTGATACCATATCACTGATCGCCTCAGCCTGTCTGGTGGTGTCAGCGGCAATGTGCTCGATGGTCTGAGCCACCTGACTGGTTGCAGTCAGAGCAGTTTCTGTCATGGACTTCATCTGTGTACTGCTCTTTTCTACCATGTCTGCCGTTTCTTTTGCAGTGGTAATGCTGCTGCGCAGTGTGATCAGTGCCTGATGGGTGTGAAGGATCATCTGGCCAAGCTCATCCTTGCGGTTTTCAAACTTTTTGTTCAGACTGTATGTAAGATCGCCCTCTGAAACGGCACGGAGATTGTCCTTTACTTTGTTGATCATCTGTACAAGTCTTCGTACGATCAGGTAGGAGAATAGCAGCATGATCAGAGCAAGGATAATGCCCATGATGATCAAAGTGACACTGGAACCACTGAAGGTGGACTCGATCTCCTTGATACCAGCAGAGTTAGCAACGATCCCTTCAATATCGTCTGCATAGATTCCGGTGGTAATAACCCAGTTCCATTCAGGAAAGGCTTCACTGTAGGCTACCTTAGGTGCAACGGTAACACCATCAGATTTGGTAAAATAAAATTCATTGAAGCCGCCGTTGTCTGCAACCTTCATGATCTCCTGAATGATCTTGACACCATTGATATCCTCCAGCTCATAACGATTGCTGCCTTCCTGATCCGGAAGAATGGGGTGCATGAGCAGGGTGTAGTCTTTGCCATCGATCCAGAAATAGCCGCCGTCATCATCACCGTAGCGCACGCTGCGGAGCACTTCCATGGCTGCTGCCTGTGCATCTGCTTCAGAAAGGCTTCCTGCCTTGTACATATCATAATAATAGGTAACGATACTAAGAGCAGACTGTACTTCGGATTTTACCTCTGTCTTGTAGGATTCCAGAGTGTTCTCATAAAGAACATTCTGCATTTTGTTTTCCTGCTTATGGAACAGACCCATTGTTACGCCGATCAGAAGAACACAGGTCAGCAGTACAATGCCCGAAAAAAGCAGGCTTAGTTTTTTTGCTAGTGATTTCATCTTGATAGATCCCCTCCTTGATTGAAAACTTTTTCCTGATTATTTTACCACATTCTGACAAAAAATAACATACCGAAAAGAAAAACCGTGAAAAACAGTTTTAGGCAGTATCCACAAAAATCCCTTGTGGATTTCTGATCGGCACGTTATAATATCCTTACTGGATAAATGGGACAGAAAATGAAGCGTAATTATCAAAAGGAATTAGAAAAAATAATAGAAAAAGAAGATTCTGGAAAGCGATTGCTATTGCATAGCTGCTGTGCTCCTTGCAGCAGCTATGTGCTTGTATATCTGCGGCAGTTTTTTAGGATAACGGTGTTTTATTATAATCCCAATATTACCCTTTCAGAAGAATATAAAAAGCGTGTGGCAGAGCAGAAGCGTCTGATAGCAGCACTGAATGCAGAGTTAAAGGAAGCGCAGAATGCAGATGAAAAACAGCCGGGCTTTCTGATAGAGGTAATGGAGGGCAGCTACGAGCCGGAACGCTTTTTGACAGCGGTAAAAGGCATGGAGCAGTGCCCGGAGGGCGGAGAACGGTGTCAAAGGTGCTTTGAGATACGTCTTCTGGAAACAGCCAGATGGGCAAAGCAGGGCGATTATGATTATTTTACGACAACGCTTACCATCAGTCCTCTTAAAAACGCAGAAAAGCTGAACGAAGTGGGAGAATGGGCAGCGAAGCAGTATGAAACGGCCTATCTTCCATCGGATTTTAAGAAAAAGGATGGATACAAGCAGTCTATCGAGCTGTCCAGACGCTATGAGCTGTACCGGCAGGATTATTGCGGCTGCATTTTTTCTAAGGCAGAGCGTGACAAGCATCTGGCCAGGATGGATTTAATGGGGCAGAAGGCAGAAATGCAGTAGCCGGCGTGGAGATAACAGGCTTTTAGAAGCTTTTTGCTCATGGGATTTTAAAAAGAAAGAGAGAAAAGGATATGGAGAAGATTCTGGATTTGATTTCAAAGGAAGTGAAGGGGGCATTTGCTGCTGCCGGATATGATGAGGAGCTGGGAAGGGTTACCGGCTCTAACAGGCCTGATCTGTGCGAATATCAGTGTAACGGTGCTATGGCAGGTGCAAAGCGTTATAAAAAGGCACCCCTTATGATCGCCAATGAGGTGGCAGAGAAGCTACAGAAAAGCCGGGTGTTTTCACAGGTGGAGGCTGTGGCACCGGGATTTTTGAATTTAAAAATAACAGAGAGCTTTTTAAAGGAATATCTGCAGAAAATGCGTGAAAATCCCAAGTTTGGACTGGATGAGCCCGAGGTAAAGGAAAAGATCGTGATAGATTATGGCGGACCTAATGTGGCAAAGCCGCTGCATGTAGGACATCTGCGTTCTGCCATTATCGGGGAAAGCATCAAACGGATCGCGCGCTATGCAGGCCATGAGGTGATTGGAGATATTCATCTGGGAGACTGGGGACTTCAGATGGGACTGATCATTACAGAATTGAAAGAAAGGCAGCCGGGGCTTGTATATTTTGACGAAAATTTTTCGGGAGAATATCCAAAGGAAGCTCCTTTTACGATCTCAGAATTAGAGGAGATCTACCCTACAGCCAGCGGCAAGTCCAAGGAGGACGCTGCTTATAAGGAAAAGGCGATGGAGGCAACCTTTAAGCTGCAAAGCGGTGTAAGAGGTTATCGTGCTTTGTGGGATCACATTATTTCTGTTTCCGTGGCTGACCTGAAGAAAAATTATAATAATCTGAACGTAGAATTTGATCTGTGGAAGGGAGAGTCAGACGTTCACGATATCATTCCCGGAATGGTGGAATATATGAAGAAGGGCGGCTATGCCCATCTCAGTGAAGGCGCACTGGTGGTAGATGTGAAAGAGGAGACAGATACAAAGGAGATCCCACCCTGCATGATCCTCAAGTCAGATGGTGCTTCTCTTTATAATACTACAGATCTGGCAACGATCATGGAACGAATGGAAAAAATAAAGCCGGATCAGCTGATCTATGTGGTGGACAAAAGGCAGGATCTGTATTTTGAGCAGGTATTCCGCTGTGCAAGAAAGACAAAGCTGGTAAAACCGGAAACAGTTTTAAAATTCCTTGGCTTCGGCACGATGAATGGAAAAGATGGAAAGCCCTTTAAGACCCGTGAGGGCGGTGTAATGCGTCTGGAGCAGCTGCTGAAGGATATTAATGAGGAAATGTACGAAAAGATCAGAGAAAATGCGTCTATGTCTGAGGAAGAGGCACGCCAGACTGCAAAGCAGGTTGCGCTTGCTGCGGTAAAATATGGAGATCTGTCCAATCAGGCATCCAAGGACTATATCTTTGATATTGAAAAATTCAGCTCCTTTGAGGGAGATACAGGTCCTTATATCCTGTATACCATTGTGCGCATTAAATCTATCCTGGCAAAATATAAGGAACAGGGCGGTAATGAAGGGGCTGCTGTACTGCGTGAAGCTGGCAGCGCGTCAGAAAAGGCACTGATGCTGCAGCTGACAGGCTTTAATGCCATGCTGGAGGCGGCCTTTGCTGAGATCGCACCACACAGGATCTGCGCGTATATTTATGATCTTGCCAATGCCTTTAACCGTTTTTATCATGAGACAAAAATCCTGACAGAAGAGGATCAGGAGAAAAAAGCTGGCTGGATCGCCCTTTTGCTTCTTACCAGAGACGTTCTGGAAACCTGCATTGATCTGCTGGGCTTCTCAGCACCGGAAAGAATGTAGAAATTTAAAACTCCTAAAGGAGAAAATAAATAAAAGTACTTGACAAGTTATGATGTCAGGTAGTATACTATCGGAGTGGGTTGCGCGAGTGACCCACAGAAATGGGATCTTAGCTCAGCTGGGAGAGCATCTGCCTTACAAGCAGAGGGTCATAGGTTCGAGCCCTATAGGTCCCATTTATATGGCGAGATAGCTCAGTTGGCCAGAGCACGCGGTTCATACCCGCGGTGTCGAGGGTTCAAATCCCCCTCTCGCTACTATCTTAAAAGTTGGCGAAGCCTTGTAAAATCAAGGGCTTCGCCTGTTTTTTTGCCTGCTTTTTTCTTTTTGGCATTTCTTAGTTGCTGTCAGAGCTTTTGACTGGATTGTCAGGTATCTGGCGGTCTCTTTCCGAATTTTTCCAGGGACCTTTATGGTAAAAGAACAGAGACAATACAGTTGCGATGCACCAGCCGATCGGCCAGGCACACCAGATCCCGGCAGCTCCCAGTGCGGTCTTTGAAAAGAAAAATGCCAGAAGGACACGCAGGATCAGATCTGTAAAGGTTGCTGCCATAAAGGCCTTCATGATCCCAGCTCCTCTTAAAATACCATCAGCCACCAATTTGGCGGAAACAATAAAATAAAAGGGAGAAAGGATTTTCAGATACAAGATGCCGGTACGCATGGCCTCCTGCGTAGGATTTTCCAGAAAGAGCTTCAAAACAACATTTCCGCCAAAGAAATAGAGGAAAAAGAGAGGAAGACTCAGCATCCAGACCATTCTAAGTCCTACATGAAAGCCCTGTCTGATCCGGCACAGCCTGCCTGCTCCCAGATTTTGTGCGGTGTAGTTGGAGATTCCGTTGCCAAGCGTTGTAAAAGAGGTAATGACCAGATTGTTCAATTTAACGGCGGCAGAATAGCCTGCCATTACCGGTGCACCAAAGCCATTGATGATGCTCTGGATCATAATGTTCCCCAGAGAAATAAAGCTTTGCTGCAGGGTGCTGGGAATGGCGATTATCACAATCTGCTTTAGGATCCCAGCATCAAAAACAGCAGCTTTTCCTGAAATTTCCATTTTTCCAAGCCGGTGAAAGATTACGGTCATAGCGAGAAAACAGCTGATCCCCTGACAGAGAAAGGTAGCCCATGCCACACCGGAAACTCCCATATGGAAGGCTGTCACAAACCAGATATCTACAGCAATATTAAATAAGGAAGAAACTGCTAAAAAGCAAAAGGGAGTTTTGGAGTCGCCCAGTGCTGAGAAAATACCGGTTGCTATGTTGTAAAAAAAGACAAAGGGCAGTCCCCATACATAAATATCCAGATATAATTTGGAGTCGGCAAATACTTCCTTCGGAGTATGGATCAACCGGAGCAAAAGTCCAGAGCCTGCGAGTCCCAGGAGCATCAACAAAAGGCAGACTGCCCCACTGAAAATACAGGCTGTATAGACAGCTGTTTTCATTTTTTGATAATCTCTGGCACCGAAAAGCTTTGAAACGATCACGGAACAGCCCATGTTGCAGCCAAAAGCAAAAGCAATGAAGATCAGGGTGATCTCATAGCTGTTCCCAACAGCAGCCAGAGCATTTTCCCCTACAAATTTGCCGGCAACCAGACTGTCAGCGATATTATACAGCTGCTGAAAGACGATGCTGCCAAAAAGCGGCATACAGAATTGCCAAAGTACGGTCTGAGGATTGCCTACAGTCAGATCTTTGTTCATTGTTAAATTCCTCCATTTTGCAAGTCTTCTATTTTCTTGTTTTTTCATACCGGGTGTATTATAATTCTGTATAAGATATATGTAAAATATTAATTTTACAATCAAGATATATATAATTGATATATATGGAAGCTGAAGGAATTTGAAACAAGAGGGAAGAAAATGAATGTCAGCTATGACTATTACAGAGTATTTTATTATGTTGCAAGGTACAAAAGCTTTACAGCAGCAGCGAATGCCCTGCTGAATAATCAGCCTAATATTACCCGGATGATAAAAAGACTGGAAAAGGAGCTGGGCTGTATTCTGTTTGTAAGGCAGCGGCATGGAGTTACCCTTACCTTAGAGGGTGAAAAGCTCTATGCACATATTTCCATTGCATTTGAGCATATTGCCAGCGGCGAATGTGAGATCGCAAAGGATCGGAGCATGCAGTCAGGGATGGTTACTGTTGCTGCAAGTGAGATCGCACTGCACTGTGCGCTGCTTCCGGCACTCAAGGAGTATCGCAAGGCTTATCCGGGAATCCGGATCAGGATTTCCAGTCATTCAACTCCTCAGGCAATAGAGATGTTAAAAAAGGGGCTGGCAGATCTGGCGATCGTTACAGAGCCCTTTGAGCTTCCGCCGGGGCTGTCTGGTAAGAGCCTGCGGCAGATTCAGGAAGTGCCTGTGTGCAGCCGGGCATTTCAATTTCCAGAGGGAGAAGCACTTACGGAAGAGCAGATAAAAACCTATCCTTTCATTGGTCTTGGAGAAAAGACCAGTTCCTTTTCTTTTTATGCTGGATTTTTTCAAAAAATGGGTCTGTCCTTTGCACCAGAGGTAGAGGCGGCTACTGCGGATCAGATTTTGCCCATGATCAGATCAGATTTAGGGATTGGGTTTATCCCCAGAGATTTTCTGGAAAATGAAAATATGGAGAATTTACAGATACTGAATCTGAAGCAGCCTGTGCCGCCCAGAAATATTTGTATTTTAAAAAGAAAGGATATTCCTTTGAGCATTTCTGCCTCTGAGCTGGAACGGCTGCTTAGAAGGGGCTAGACATTTTGGTTTTTCCAGCCTACAATAGGTAAAGTGCATGGAAAATACCTGTGCAGAGAGGGAGAAGCTATGAAAAAAAGAAGGCTTAGAAAACTTGCTTTTGCTGCTGTTTTTTTGCTTTTGCTCATGCAGAGGCTGCTTGCAGGCTGGCAGCTGGAGGAAGGGAGAGAGGGCCTTTTTCCAGACCATACAGCCACCAGTGCCGATGTGGCGTCAGTGCCTGCTTTTGATGAAGAAGTGCCGGCAGTGGAGATCAATGGAAATATACCATTGTTTACAGAAGAGGAAAAGAAAAGGACAGATGCTTTTGAGGTGTATTGTGAACTGGATGAGCTTGGCAGGTGCGGAGCAGCATATGCAAATGTCTGCAGGGAACTGATGCCTGAGGAGGAGAGGGGCAGTATTGGTGCAGTAAAGCCCAGCGGCTGGCATACTGTAAAATATCCAGAGGTAATTTCTGATCGTTATTTATACAATCGCTGCCATTTGATCGGGTATCAGCTAGCAGGAGAAAATGCTAATGTCAAAAATCTCATTACCGGAACCAGATATCTGAATGTGAAGGGAATGCTGCCTTATGAAAATCTGGTAGCAGATTATGTGAAAGAAACCGGAAACCATGTACTGTATCGGGTAACCCCTGTATTTACCGGCACTGACATGGTGGCTGAGGGCGTGAAGATGGAGGCGTGGTCAGTAGAGGATGCTGGCGCAGGCATCTGTTTTTATGTGTACTGTTACAATGCCCAGCCGGGGATAGAGATCGATTATGCAACAGGGGACAGCCATCTTTTGGAAAAATAAGATCAGTCAGACTGGTGGAAGGGATGCCGAAGCAGATGGAAAAGGAAAGAGTACGGATCATTGATATTGCGGAGGAGCTTGGGGTCAGTACGGCAACTGTTTCTAACGTGATCCATGGAAAAACGAAAAAAATATCGGATGAAACGGTGCGGCGGGTACAGGAGCTGCTGGAGGAGAGACAGTATATCCCCAGTATGGCGGCGGTATTGCTGGCACAAAATGATTCCCGTATTATCGGCGTTGTGGTCAATGACCATCCCAAATACGAAGGTCATGTACTGGAGGATGCCTTTGTTTCAGCCTCCCTGAATTACCTTTCGGCAGAAATAGAAGCAGCAGGCTTTTTTATGATGGTAAAGGTTGGCAGAGCATGGAACGAGATCAGCAGATTTGCGTCAATGTGGAATATGGAGGGACTGGTACTGATCGGCTTTTGCGAACAGGATTATACCAATCTGCGGGCTCATATGAAAGTACCCTTTGTGGTCTATGACGGTTATTTTGAAAGACCGGAGCGGTTTTGCAATCTGATGATCGACAACTATAGCGGTGGCTTTTTAATGGGGCAGCATTTTAAAGAAAAGGGCTGTGTAAATGCAGTGTGTATTTCTGATAATGATACATTGATGGATCATGAACGGATCACAGGCTTTGCAGCAGGGCTGGAGCAGGAGACAGAGCTGCTGCTCGTACCGGTGATCAAGGCAGAGCGTTATGCCTTTTATGAAAAACATTTGTCAGAGCTGCTTAGATATGACGGGATTTTTGCAGTGTCAGATTATTATGCCATAGAGCTGATGCAGTTTTTGCAAAGGCAGGGTATAAAAGTGCCAGAGGCAGTCAGAGTGGCAGGCTTTGATGATAACCCGATCTGCCAGAATGTATATCCATCGCTGACAACCATCCATCAGGACGGTGCTGAAAGAGCAAGGCTGGCAGTCCGTATGCTGCGGCAGCTAAAGAATGGAACGGAAAGTGGTAAGACTGTAAAAACACCGGTGCAGCTGGTGGTAAGAGAGAGTACAAAATAGACAAGCTGACGAGCAGAATGCACAAAAACCTGCTCGTTTTTTTGTGATGGGTTACGCGATTAACCCATTGTAAATACTGAGTTTTCATCTTACAATGTTTGTGAGGTGAGAACAATGAAAACAGAAAATAAACGACAGAAAAATGAAAATCAGGTAAAATTCTATCAGACGGTAATGAAGATAGCTGTTCCCGTAACAATGCAGTCGCTGCTGCAGTCCTCCTTCGGAGTTGTGGATCAGGTGATGACAGGACAGCTGGGAAGTGTAAGCATTGCAGGGATTGGACTGGCATCCCGCTTTGCTTCCATATACTCTGTGCTGGTATCAGCCATCGCAGCCGTGGCAGGGATCATGATCGCGCAGTATATGGGGAAACGGGAGAACAAGGAAGTAAACAGAAGTTTTTGTGTAAATCTTTTGTGCGCCGTTGTACTGGGAATTATATTTACCATAATAAGCATGTGCTGGTCAAAGGAGGTTATGGGCATCTATACCAAGGATGAGCAGGTAAGGCTTGTAGCTGCACAATATTTGTCGATCGTATCCATGACCTTTCTTCCGATTGCCATTTCATCCCTGATATCACCGCTGCTGCGCTGCATGGAGGCGGCAGTACTGCCCTTATATGCAGGGATCGGAGGCGCACTGATCAACACCGGGCTGAATTATATTTTGATTTTTGGAAAATGCGGCTTCCCGGCCCTTGGTGTAGAAGGTGCTGCTATTGCAACCGTGCTCTCGCAGTTCGTAAGCTGCGGCATGATCATATGCTTTCTGCTTAGATATGCCAAAAAAAACGAGTGCGGATGGAAGCCGGCGGCAGTGCTTCACATGACCAGAGAAGGAAGAGGACAGTATCTGGCTATTCTGCTACCAGTCTTTGTATGTGAGCTTATGTGGAGTCTTGGAGAAAATGTATATGGGATTATTTATGGGCGAATGGGGACGGTTGCCTGTGCGGCAATGACCCTGACAGGACCGGTTCAGACTCTGATGATAGGAGCATTGACCGGAATCTCTCAGGCATCAGGAGTTATCATAGGAAAAACCCTTGGAAGCGGTGAGTATGAAAGGGCATATAAGGAGTCTGAAAAATTGATGTGCCATGGTCTGGTCGGCTCCTTTGTGCTGTCTGTGCTTTTGGTTTTTGTCAGCCGTTATTATGTGGCTATTTATCGGGTAGAAGCGCCGGTAAAGGAACTGGCATGGCAGATCCTTCTGGTGTTCGCATTGATTTCACCAGTAAAGGTGCAGAACATGATCACAGGCGGCGGCATTATACGAAGCGGCGGAAAAACGAAATACATCATGTGGATCGATATGATCGGAACCTGGGTATTTGGCGTACCCCTTGGACTTTTGTCAGCTTTCGTGCTGAAGCTGTCTATCCCTTATGTGTATCTGCTGCTTTCCCTTGAGGAATGCATCCGTCTGGGGATCTGTCTGTGGGTATTTAAGAAGAGGGCATGGATGAAGGTACTGGGAGAATGAACATCGCCATTCAGAAAGATCAATTATAGATGGGGAAAAACAAAAAGTGCCGTTGTCACCAAAGGGGATAACGGCGCTTTTTGTCTGATGCGATCTTATCTGTCAAAGCATGGATGATCATAAGTAATCCTTTAAGATATGAACCAGAATATGTCGTCCTAATATTTCACTGCCCAGATCGTCCGGGTGAATATCATCCAGGAAAAAGGCATTTCTTACCTTGGAATCCTTGCTGTCCATAAAGCCCTCCTGATACAGATTGATGACCCTGTAATCAAATTCATCGGCAAGGGTAATCTGCACATCGGCATAATCCTGCCAGTTTTCCCCGGTAAACTGTTTATATTCCTCCATTTTATTTGGATAAGTAATTACCACATAAACATCTGCATCTGGATAATCCTCGTGGATCGCTTCAAAGGTAGTATACAGATCGCCGCAGTAGGTGCCTTTTTTGGGACTGCTTAAAGAACCAAAGTGCTCGGAACCGGCAAACAGGTCATTGATGCCTCCGAATAAAACAATGATGTCTGTATCCTCGGGAATGTCCTGATAGCGGTAAACAATGGCATCGTCATTATCATAACCATCATAAGGAGCACCGCCAATGCCCAGGTTGACAATTTCAGCAGAGGTATACTGGGAGATGTAGTCTGTATAGTTCAGACCGTTGCCGTCCAGTGTCAGGCTGCCTCCGTTTCCGGCTGTGATGCTGTCGCCAAGGAAAGCGATCTTTTTATCCTCCAGCGGATCATCTGCAAAATTTAAGATAAAGGAATTGATCCGGTCTACGGTCTTTGTTTTTTTAAAGGGATCTTCTATGGCAAGAGCTTCTTTTCGCTCCTTATATTTATCCTGTACCTTTTTTGTGATTTCAGAACGGCTGTAAATGCTTTTGCCACTGGGATATTTATTCTTTTTTACGCTGCTGGATTCTGTTTTATCGTCCTCATCCTCAGAATCCTCGTTTTCGCGGTCGTCTTCGTCCTTTGCTTCTTCTTCATCGGAAATGACTTTCCAGGAGAAGCCTTCTTCGGCAGAGACTTGAGCCGGGCAGCAAAGTATGCTGAATGAAAGAAATAGGCTAAGTAATACGAATCTTTTCATAATAGTATCTCCTTCTGGTACATAATCCTACATCATTTGCAGCGATTATGCAAATAAAAAGAATCTTATAAATAAATGAAAATTGACGAATCATAGAATGTGACTTTTCTTGACTGAAATCTTTTCTTGCACTATAATAAAAAATAATGTCCAGATTACAAGGACAGGATAAGATTCCCGGATAAAGAAGGTAAAGTACAGAGATGATAAAGAGTATGACAGGCTTTGGAAGATGTGAGGTTTCCGAGGCAGAACGCAAATTTACGGTAGAAATGAAAGCAGTCAATCACAGATATCTGGATGTCAATATCAAGATGCCTAAAAAGCTCAATTTTTTTGAATCTTCCATTCGGAATCTGCTCAAAAAGTATATTGAGCGCGGAAAAGTGGATGTTTTCATCACTTACGAGGATTATACGGAAAATAATGTGTGCATCAAATATAACAAGGATATTGCTGAAGAATATTTAAAATATCTGAAGCAGATGGCAGAGGAATTCTCTCTGGATGATGATGTGCGCGTTTCTACTTTGTCCAGATATCCAGAGGTCTTTACCATGGAAGAGCAGACCATTGATGAGGAACAGCTCTGGAAGGGCTTGGAGAAGGCAGTATGCGGTGCAGCAGAGGGCTTTGTGCAGACCAGGATCAAGGAAGGCGAAAATCTGAAAAATGATCTGATCGCAAAGCTTGATGGGATGCTGGAGCATGTGGATTTCATTACAGAGCGTTCTCCCCAGATCATTACGGAGTACAGGGAGAGACTGCGGGAGAAGGTAAAGGAGCTTTTGGAGGATACCAAGATAGATGAATCCCGTCTTATGATGGAGGTGACTATTTTTGCTGATAAGGTATGTGTGGATGAAGAACTGGTAAGACTGCGAAGCCACATCGATCAGACCAAGGAGGCCTTGAAAAATGGCGGAGGTATTGGGCGAAAGCTGGATTTCATTGCACAGGAGATGAACCGCGAGGCAAATACCATTTTGTCAAAGACTACGGATCTGGAGATTTCAGGTCGTGCCATAGAGCTGAAAACAGAGATCGAAAAAGTGCGTGAGCAGATACAAAATATCGAATAGATGGTGAAAAACGGTGAATCACTTAATTCATATCGGGTTTGGCAACATTGTAAATACAAACAAGATCATAGCGATTGTAAGTCCGGATTCGGCACCAGTAAAGAGACTGGTACAGAAGGCAAAGGAAAACGGCATGGCCATTGACGCTACCCAGGGCAGAAAGACAAAGGCAGTGCTTGTGATGGAAAACAGTCAGGTGGTTTTGTCCGCCTTGCTGCCGGAAACGATCGCAAACAGAGCACAGGTAGAAAAGGTAGAGGATGATGAAGCATAGAGGTATTTTGATCGTGGTATCCGGGTTTTCCGGGGCTGGAAAAGGGACACTGATGAAGCGTCTGCTGAAAGAGTACGATAATTATGCACTTTCGATTTCCATGACCACAAGAACGCCCCGCACAGGCGAAGAGGACAAAAAGGATTATTTTTTTGTGACCAGGGAAGCCTTTGAGGAGCAGATCGCTGCGGAGGGACTGATTGAATATGCCCAGTACTGCGGCAATTATTATGGTACACCAAAGGCATATGTAGAAAGCCAGTTAGAGCAGGGAAAGGATGTTATCCTGGAAATAGAGATACAGGGAGCCTTAAAGGTAAAACAGCGGTTTCCTCAGGCACTGCTGTTGTTTGTGACACCGCCAAGCGCAGAGGAGCTGCGCCGCAGACTGGTGGGAAGAGGAACAGAAACAGAAGAAGTGATTGATGCCAGACTTTCCCGTGCAGGGGAAGAGGCAGAGGGCATTGAAAATTATGATTATCTTGTGATCAATGATGATCTGGATGCCTGTGTAAAGCAGATGCATGGGCTTATTCAGGGAGCACGGAATGCTCCTGCCAGAAATACAGAATTTATAGAAAATATCAGAACCCAGTTAAGAACACTGGCGAAAGGAGAAAAATAATGTTACATCCATCTTATTCAGATTTAATGAAGGTAGTCAACAGCGAGGTAGAAGAGGGGGAAGCACCAGTAGTCAATAGCAGATATTCTATTGTTATGGCGACCTCCAAGCGTGCCCGCCAGATCATCAGCGGCGAGGAAGCATATGTGGCTGCAGAAGGAAAAAAACCTCTTTCCGTTGCTGTGGAAGAACTGAATGAAGGCAAGATCAAGATTTTGAATGATGAAGAAGAGTAAAGGCGATAGAATGAAGGTATTATTTGTTTCCCTTGGCTGTGATAAAAATCTGGTAGATTCAGAGGTTATGCTTGGCATACTGGCAAAAAGGGGATATTCCTTTACAGATGATGAAACAGAGGCAGATATTGCAGTGGTCAATACCTGCTGTTTTATCAATGATGCAAAAGAAGAAAGCATCAAAAGCATACTGGAAATGGCAGAGCTGAAAAAAAGCGGCGCGATACAGGCACTGATCGTAACCGGCTGTCTTGCACAGCGCTATCAGGAGGAGATCCGGGAAGAGATCGAAGAGGTAGATGCGATTTTAGGAACAACTGCCATCGACAAGATCGTGGATGCCATAGATCAGGTAATGGCAGGAAAAAGACAGGATTACTTTGCAGACATCAGTATATTGCCAGATGTGTATGAAGAAAAGCGGACGGTAACAACAGGCGGTCATTTTGCCTATCTGAAGATCGCAGAGGGCTGTGACAAGCATTGTACATATTGCATTATTCCCAAGGTGCGTGGAAATTACAGAAGTGTGCCTATGGAGGTGCTGGTAAAGGAGGCAGAGCAGTTAGCAGGTGAGGGCGTAAAGGAGCTGATCCTTGTAGCCCAGGAAACTACTTTGTACGGCAGAGATCTGTATGGAGAAAAGAGCCTGCCTGAGCTTTTGCGGCGGCTCTGCAGGATAGAAGGGCTTTGCTGGATCCGGGTGCTTTATTGTTATCCGGAGGAGATCACAGAGGAACTGATCGAGGTGATCGCCCAGGAAAAGAAGATCTGTCATTATCTGGACATCCCCATTCAGCATGCCAGTGATGCTGTGCTGAAACGGATGGGAAGAAAAACCTCCCAGAAGCAGTTGCGGGAAATGATAGAAAGGCTTAGAAACAGGATACCGGACATCTGCCTGCGTACCACGCTGATCACAGGCTTTCCTGGGGAGACGCAGGAGGACTATGAGGAACTGTACCGATTTGTCAATGAAATGGAATTTGACCGGCTGGGTGTGTTTCCTTATTCTCCAGAGGAGGGTACACCGGCTGCTGATATGCCGGAGCAGATTTCTGAGGAGGTCAAGACGCAGCGCCGGGATGAATTGATGGAACTGCAGCAGGCGATCGCTTTTGAAAAAGCAGAGGCAACAGCAAAAGAAGCTCCGGTAATGGATACCTTTGTTGAAGGGTGGCTGCCGGAAGAGGGCGTTTATATTGGCCGTACCTATAAGGATGCGCCTGGTGTAGACGGATTTTTATTTTTCCATGGGGACAGAGAACTGATGAGCGGAGACTTTGTTTCGGTGCAGATAACAGATTCCAATGAATATGATTTAATAGGAGAGATGATCGATGAATTTGCCCAATAAACTTACGATACTGAGAGTATGTCTGATTCCTTTTTTTGTGGTATTTCTGCTTGCAGATATTTTTGGCGCGGCAGATGACTGGATCGCACTTGCTATTTTTATTGTTGCCAGCCTGACGGATATGCTGGATGGAAAAATCGCAAGAAAATACAATCTGGTGACCAATTTTGGCAAGCTGATGGATCCACTGGCAGATAAGCTGCTGGTCAGTGCGGCACTGATCTGTCTTACAGCTATGGACAGGCTGGCGGCATGGATCGTTATTGTGATTATCAGCCGTGAATTTATTATCAGCGGACTTCGTCAGATCGCTTCGGACAATGGGATCGTGATAGCAGCAAGCTACTGGGGAAAATATAAAACCACATTTCAGATCTTTATGATCTGTCTGCTGATCGTAAATATTCGTGCATTATATATAGTAACGACAGCTATGACGTGGGTTGCGATTGCATTGACGATCATTTCTATGATTGATTATATGTATAAAAATAGAAAGGTTTTTTTGGAGGATAAGTAAAATGACCGTAGAGCTGATTTCGGTAGGAACAGAGATCCTGCTTGGAAATATAGTAAATACAAATGCGGCTTATCTTGCAGAACAGTGCGCAGGTCTGGGGCTTTCCTGCTTTTACCAGTCAGTGGTAGGGGATAATGAGGAGAGACTGGCACTTGTGCTTGAAACGGCATTAAAACGATCTGATGTGATCATTTTGTCCGGCGGTCTAGGGCCTACCCAGGACGACCTGACAAAAGAAACAGCTGCCAGAGTCCTTGGCAGAGCCATGATATTAGATGAACATTCCAAACAGCGTATTGAGGATTATTTTACAAAACGCAGAATAGAACTGACAGAAAATAACTGGAAACAGGCAATGATCCCAGAGGGAGCGATCGTTTTGGACAATGCCAACGGAACTGCTCCGGGCATTATCATAGAAGAGGGAGAAAAACGAGTTATCCTGCTCCCCGGACCGCCAAATGAACTGATCCCCATGTTTGAAGCAGCAGTTTATCCCTACCTTTCCAAGGCAGAGCCTGGTGTAATCTATTCCCAGACAGTAAAGCTCTGCGGCATTGGCGAAAGCAAGGCAGAAACTATGGCGGCGGATCTGATCGCAGAACAGGGCAATCCTACGATTGCACCTTATGCAAAAACCGGTGAGGTGCATTTGCGTGTAACAGCAAAGGCTACATCTGAAAAGGAAGCTAAAAAGCTGTTAAAGCCAGTAATAAAAGAATTAAAAAATCGTTTCGGCACGCGGGTTTATACAACGGATGAAAATGTTACCCTTGAGCAGGCAGTTGTTGCACTTCTGCTGAAAAATTCTCTGACGGTAACAACAGCAGAATCCTGTACAGGCGGACTTTTGGCGGCACGGCTGATCAATGTACCGGGTGTTTCTGAGGTATTTAAGTCGGGACAGGTCACATATTCCAACAAAGCGAAAAAAAAGCTGCTGGGTGTAAAGAAGTCATCTCTTGATAAATATGGTGCAGTCAGCGAGTCTGTGGCAAAGGAGATGGCAAAGGGGGCTGCTGCGGCTGCAAAAGCAGATGTGGCAGTGGCTGTAACCGGGATCGCAGGACCAGATGGCGGTACAAAGGAAAAGCCGGTGGGACTGGTGTATATTGCGTGCAGTGTGTGCGGCAGGACGATGGTAAAAGAGTATCAGTTTCCTGGCAATCGGGGAAAGGTACGGGAAAACAGCGTTGTGGCTGCACTTACGCTTATGCGTCAGTGTATTTTGGAGTATTGTGACGCAGTTGCATTTTGATAGTTGGGTGAAAAATAAGTATGAATGAGCATCAAACAGAGGAAAATTATAGTTTTTGTCCTGTATGTGGGACCTTGATGGAACAGGGTGTTTGTCCGGAATGCGAAAAGAAGATCAGGATGCAGGGGGTTTATTCGGCAGAAGGTAGCTATCAGAGAGAGCTTTATCAGGGAAATGGGAACGTACAGTATCCATCTTATCAGAAGCCACAGAAAAAGAATCAGGTCTGGCTTGGTATCGGGATCGGTACTGCGGTACTGATTTTACTTCTGATGATCATAGGAAGCTTCTTTTACGGATATATTCTGGTAAAATATGCTGCCAAGGAAGATCCTGACGCTTTTTTGGAGAGACCAGATTTTGCCTATGAGGAAGAAGCTGAGGAAGAGGAAGCATCAGGAGCAGGTAAGGAGGCAGATGTCACAGATGAGTATGATGATGCCGGAAAAGAGGACTATGTGCCGTCGCCGGAGGATGAGTACTATTATGGCCCCTGTGATGCAATAGATGATACAACGGCTTATTCCTTTGCTGACAGATACTATACATATGAGGATTCGGAGCTTAATGTGGATATTGTGATCCATTATCTGGAGCTAAGGGGAGATTCGATTCCCAATGTGGAACAGCTCAATCAGGCAATAAAAAAAGAAGCTTTGTATTATGTGGAAGATTTTTCAGATGCCTTTTTTCCAGAATCTTGTGAAAATTATGAGGTATATACCACCAGCTATGTAACCTACAATGATGAGGATATGGTCAGTATTGTGATGGATGAATATGTAGCAGTGGACACGTATTTTTATCGTGTGGATCTTTATCCCATCAATATTGATGTTAAAAATGGTGTGATACTGGATAATAACAGTATCTTAGAGATCGATGAGGAGTTTGCAGCAAAGTTCCGCAGCAAGAATCAGGAGCAGAATGGCAGTGTAGAGTATGTGGATACTCTGTCAGATGAAGCTCTGGCGGATCAGCTGAAGGATAAAAATTCCGTGATCGCTTATTATACACCGCTGGGCATGGAAGTAGGAATCAATTATAATACAGAAGGCAACAGCGGCTGGGTTACTGTTACCTATAAAGATTATGAGAAATATCTGGCAAAATTCTAAAGCCTGAAAAAGTTTTTTGGGGATATAGAGCAGTCAGCGGCACTATATCCCCTCTATGAAAAATCCCGTCAAAATATTTCCCCAAAAAAGAAAATAAAAGAATTGACAAAATCGAACAGATGTTTTATACTCATACCAGAACGAATGTTCTGAGGATAGGTTAAGGAGAATTTAATATGGAGAGAGACGATAAACTAAAAGCATTAGATGCCGCATTAGGGCAGATTGAAAAACAGTTTGGCAAAGGTGCAGTGATGAAGCTGGGCGACACCAGCACGAATATGAATGTTGAGACGATCCCTACAGGCTCATTAAGTCTTGATATTGCATTGGGTCTGGGCGGTATCCCTAAGGGAAGGATCGTGGAGATTTATGGGCCAGAGTCCAGCGGTAAAACAACAGTTACCCTGCACATGATCGCAGAAGTGCAGAAAAGAGGAGGGATTGCAGGCTTTATCGATGCAGAGCATGCACTGGATCCTGTTTATGCAAGAAGCATAGGAGTAACGATTGATGATCTTTATATTTCACAGCCTGATAATGGAGAGCAGGCTCTTGAAATTACGGAAACGATGGTGCGCTCCGGTGCTATGGATATAATCGTAGTAGACTCTGTGGCAGCACTTGTGCCCAAAGCAGAGATAGATGGAGATATGGGAGACAGCCATGTAGGATTGCAGGCACGTCTGATGTCTCAGGCACTGAGAAAGCTCACTGCAGTGATCAGTAAATCTAATTGTACGGTTGTTTTTATTAACCAGCTGAGGGAAAAGGTCGGCGTTATGTTCGGCAATCCGGAAACAACAACGGGTGGACGCGCGCTGAAGTTTTATTCTTCTGTCCGTATGGATGTAAGAAGGATCGAAACCTTAAAACAAAGCGGAGAGGCGATTGGAAACCGGACAAGAGTTAAGGTAGTAAAAAATAAGATCGCACCGCCCTTTAAGGAAGCAGAATTTGATATTATGTTTGGAAAGGGGATTTCCAGAGAAGGAGATATTCTGGATCTGGCTGCGGAGTGCAGTGTTATCAATAAGAGCGGTGCATGGTATGCCTATGAGGGAAATAAGATCGGTCAGGGCAGAGAAAATGCAAAGCAGTATCTGAGAGACAATCCGGAGTTCTGTCAGGAGGTAGAAAATAAGGTAAGGGCGCATTACGGTCTGCCTGGAGAAATTCAGCCGGTGGAGACAGAAAAGAAGGAAAAGGAAGAAAGCGGGAAAGAGAGTAAATAGCATTCATGACAGTGACTGCCATTGAAGAAATATCAAAAACAAGATGCAGGATTTTTCTGGATGAAGCCTTCGCCTTTGTATTATACAAAGGCGAATTGCATAAGTATCAGATTAAAACAGGAAGTGAGATCCCTGCTCAGGTGCTGCATGAGCTGCAGGATCAGGTGCTGCCCAAAAGGGCAAAGCTGCGCGCCATGAACCTGCTGCAGAAAAGGCAGTATACAGAAAAGCAGCTGCTGGATAAGCTTTTGCTTGGAGGCTATAGCAGAGAAACTGCCCAGAATGCAGTTGATTATGTAAAGGCATATCATTATGTGGATGATGAAAGCTATGCATATGATTATATTACCAGTCAAATGGAAGGGCACAGCCTGAGAGAGATCAGTCAGAAGCTGATGCAGAAGGGTATCTCCAAGGAATTGATCCAGAAGGCAGTCTGCCTGCACCGGGAAAAGGATGAGCTGCCGGATGAAAACCGTATGATCCAGAAAATTCTTGAAAAAAAGAATTGCATTGGGAGAAAATTAGAAGAAAAAGAAAAACAGCGTTTATATGCTTATTTATACCGAAAAGGCTTTTCACAGGAGGCAGTTTGTCAGGCACTGCGGAAGTGTCAGGAGCACACAGAGGATAGTTTTACTTGACATAACATGAAATAACGTATAAAATTAATGTGTTGCATTTTTGACAATTAGGATGTGCGTTGTCGTATCCTATATTAGATATTTGTACAATGAAAAATGAATAAGGAGGTGCTCCTGTATATGCTTTATGTAGTAGCAGTAGTTGTTACGCTTCTTATTGCAGTTCCGGTGTCAGCCATGGCAGCTACATCCTATCGTAAGAAGGTAGTAGAGACCAAAATTGGCAATGCAGAGGAAAAAGCAAGAGAGATTATTGATGAGGCTTTGAAAGCTGCAGAGGCGAAGAAGAGAGAAGGCTTGCTTGAGATCAAGGAAGAGTCCATTCGTACCAAGAATGAGCTTGATAAAGAGATCAAGGAACGCCGTGCTGAAGTACAGCGCTCAGAACGCAGAGTTTTGCAGAAGGAAGAGAACATTGATAAAAAGGCAGATTCCATTGAGAAAAAGGAAGCGGCATTAACAGCGAAAGAGGAAGAACTTGGAAAACTCAGAGAGGAAATTTCCAAGCTGAATGAGCAACGAATACAGGAACTGGAACGAATCTCTGGATTAACCTCCGAACAAGCAAAAGATTATTTGTTGAAAACTGTTGAAGATGAAGTAAAACATGAGACAGCTAAGATGATCAAGGAAATGGAGAGTCGGGCAAAGGAAGAGGCAGATAAGAAAGCAAAGGAATATGTAGTAACTGCCATTCAGAAATGTGCCGCAGATCATGTATCTGAAACAACGATCTCTGTAGTCCAGCTTCCCAATGATGAAATGAAGGGAAGGATCATCGGTAGAGAGGGAAGAAATATCCGAACTCTTGAAACAATGACAGGTGTGGATCTGATCATTGACGACACTCCGGAAGCAGTTATTTTATCCGGTTTTGATCCGATCCGCAGAGAAGTTGCCCGTATCGCCCTTGAGAAATTGATCGTTGACGGACGTATTCATCCGGCAAGAATCGAAGAAATGGTAGAAAAGGCACAAAGAGAAGTAGAAGTAATGATCAAGGAAGAAGGAGAAGCCGCTACACTGGAGGTCGGTGTACATGGTATTCATCCTGAACTTGTCAGATTACTGGGCAAGATGAAATTTAGAACAAGCTATGGACAGAATGCATTAAAGCATTCTATTGAAGTGGCACAGTTGTCAGGATTACTGGCAGCTGAGTTAGGACTGGATGTCAGACTTGCAAAGCGTGCCGGACTGCTGCATGATATAGGAAAAGCAGTAGACCACGAAATGGAAGGTTCTCATATTCAGCTGGGCGTTGAACTTTGTAGAAAATATAAAGAAGGACCTGTGGTTATCAACAGCGTGGAGTCACACCACGGAGATGTTGAAGCACAGTCTCTGATCGCATGTATCGTTCAGGCTGCAGATACGATTTCCGCAGCAAGACCAGGTGCAAGAAGAGAAACTGTAGAAACATATACAAGCAGATTAAAACAATTAGAAGAAATCACAAACAATTTCAAAGGTGTCGACAAATCTTTTGCTATTCAGGCAGGTAGAGAGGTTCGTGTAATGGTAGTTCCAGAGCAGATTTCGGATTCTGACATGGTACTTCTGGCACGTGATATTTCCAAGCAGATTGAAGCAGAACTGGAATATCCGGGACAGATCAAGGTTAATGTCATCCGTGAATCGCGCGTAATCGAGTATGCAAAGTAGAATAGTATTGCTTATGGAAAAAGGAAACGTATAACGTTTCCTTTTTTTGTTTATTATGTTATAATAAGCTCAATATCGTGGAATCCAAGGCGGCGCAGCTGCTCTGCATTGCCTTGCGGCTGATCATATCAGAAATAGTACAAGTATTGCGGGCATAACAGGCATCAGAAAGGAGCAGTATATGTTAATATTAATGGGAGGCATGCTCATTATCATATTTGCAGTTGTGGTAGTGGCAGCGGTATCTGCAGTGGTATCTGCTGTTGCAGCAAGTGAGGATATTGAACCCTAAGGGAAATGTGAGCTGTCAGGAAATCCAATAGAAAGCTTGGAATAACAAAAACCGCTTGTGTATTTTACTGTCTTGTAGTAAAATAGTGGCAATGTGTAGTGTTTAATTGTATACAATTATCCAATTAGACATTATACGATGAAAAAAGTAATTTAAGGATGGTGCAGGATGATGAAGCCTTATAGAGAATTAAGCAGAGAAGAATTACTTACATGCAGAGAAGAACTGAATGCCAGATATCAAGAGGCGCAGGGAAAAGGACTGCAGCTGAATATGTCAAGAGGAAAGCCGGAGAAGCGTCAGCTGGATATAGGAATGGCACTGCTGGAAACTTTGAAGGCAGATTCTGAATTAGAGGCAGAGGATGGAACTGACTGCAGAAACTACGGCGTGCTGGAAGGAATTCCTGAGGCAAGAAAGCTGATGGCAGATATTATGGGAATTCAGGATGCTTCCAAGGTGATTGTGTTCGGCAATGGAAGTCTTCCCATCATGTATGATACGGTTTCTCGTTCTGTTACCCACGGTGTGATGGGAAGTACACCCTGGTGTAAGTTAGATAAGGTAAAGTTTCTGTGTCCGGTACCGGGATATGACAGACATTTTGCGATCACAGAGCATTTTGGTATTGAGATGATCAATATCCCAATGACAGCAGATGGCCCGGATATGGATCTGGTGGAAAAATATGTAAATGAGGATGAGTCCGTAAAGGGAATCTGGTGTGTGCCCAAGTATTCCAATCCACAGGGAATTTCCTATTCAGACGAAACTGTGCGGCGTTTTGCAGCACTGACTCCGGCGGCAGAGGATTTCCGTATTTATTGGGATAATGCATATGTGGTACACCATTTATATGAAAAAGAGCAGGATGAGATCCTTGATATTTTAGAAGAATGTGAAAAAGCCGGGCATCCGGATATGGTGTATGAGTTTGCTTCTACCTCCAAGATCAGCTTGGCGGGAGCTGGCATTGCAGCAATAGCAGCCTCAGAGGCAAATCTGGCTTTTATTAAAAAATCTATGACGATTCAGACCATTGGCTATGATAAGATCAACCAGCTGCGCCATGTCAGATATTTTAAAGATATGAACGGTGTTAAGGCACATATGAAAAAGCATGCAGATATTCTGCGCCCTAAATTTGAAGCAGTGCTTGGAACTCTGGAAAGAGAACTGGGTGGTCTGGAGATCGGCAGCTGGGTCAGACCAAAGGGCGGCTATTTTATTTCCTTTGAGGCAATGGAAGGCTGTGCAGGAGAGATCGTAAAAAAATGCAAGGAAGCAGGTGTGGTGCTTACAAATGCAGGCGCACCCTTCCCTTATGGCAAGGATCCCAAAGACAGCAATATCCGTATTGCACCCTCTTTCCCCACAACGCAGGAGCTGGCTCTGGCTACGGATATTTTTGTGCTGTGTGTTAAGCTTGCAGCAGTAGAGAAGCTTCTGGCAGAGTAAATGGGCGATAGGAGGAAATGGAGATAAAAATGAGTGATGAAATCAAACGGGTAGACAGAACACTGATCCATAAAGGCTCTATTATAGAATATTATGTTGATACCATGCATTTTTCTAATGGGAACGAGGCAAAGTGGGATTTTATCAATCATAAAGGGGCAGCGGCAGTAGTCCCGGTAACTGAGGATGGCAGGATACTGATGGTAAGTCAGTACCGGAATGCTCTGGAACGGTATACGCTGGAAATCCCGGCAGGAGGACTGAATCCGGGAGAAGAGACCATTGCAGCAGCTGCAAGAGAGCTGGAGGAAGAAACAGGCTACAAGGCAGCCAAGGAGCTGGAGCTTCTGATCTCAATCTATACCACAGTGGCATTCTGCAATGAAAAAATAGATATTTATGTAGCCAGAGATCTGGTTAAAACGCAGCAGCATCTGGATGAGGATGAGTTCTTGAATGTTGGTGCGTACACATTAGAGGAACTGGAAAAAATGATTTTTGAACAAAAAATACAGGATGCAAAGACAATATCAGCATTGCTGGCATATAAGGCAAAATACGGCATATAATTGTGAAAAAGGAAGAATGGGATATGCTGTGAAAGCTATGAGAATACAATGGAGAAGGGCAGAGCGGTCAAATTGGGCACTGCCCTTTTTTGCAGGTCTGTTAGCAGGGGCCGCGTTTGTTTATTTAAACGGAGATCAGCTGTTGACAGAAAATGGCCTTTTGAGCTGGATGGGACTGGAACGGCTGAGGTATTTCAAAATAAATGAAAGCGCCTTTTTTTGGTATGTGTTAGGAAAACGGCTGGGGCTTATGTGGCTGGTAGCTGTTTTGGCAACTACATTTGCAGGAATCGTAACGACCTATCTGTTTGTACTGTGGATGGGGATCTGTGGTGGAGTAATAGGAGGAGCTGCGATCTGGCGATATGGGATGAAGGGGTTTCTGCTGTTGGCAGGGGGTATGATGCCTCATTTTTTATGTTATGGGCCGGCGCTCTTTTTATTGGCGGATTGGTGTATGCAGATATATATGCGTCTCCATTATCCGGTGATCGATTATACAGAAATACAGGGTGGAGGAGCAAAAAAATCAAGGCTGGCAGGAAAAATCCTATTGGTTCATGGAGTTGTCATAATCGGTGTTTTATTGGAGAGTTATGTAAATCCAAGTTTGATGGTGGAATTGTTAAAAATTTTTTAAAATTTGATTTTACAAGATGTAGTATATGAAAAAAACGGGGCTTCCGATATCTTGTATTTTTTAGGAAAAAAGCCCGATTTTAAAGGAAAAAAGCTGAAAAATATCGTTTGCTTTTCAAAGGGAACTTGATTATAATGTTAGCTAGACACCCTTTTGCCGGGGCGGATTACCTTATGAGGAAAGGCATAGATTCCATGCAGAATGATATTACAGCGTTTATTTCTTATTTACATAACGTGAAAAAGACTTCTGACAATACCAGACTGTCATATAGACGGGATTTATGCAAGTTTGCAGATTTTATGGAGAAGCAGGGGATTTCAGATTTTGAGGAGATCACGCCCGAACATCTGCAGGCATATATGGAATATTTAAAGGAACAGAAATTTGCGGCAGCGACGATCTCACGAAATGTGGCATCTATTAAAGCAATTTATCAGTATTTATGCCAGGAAAGAGACGGATTAGAAAATATTTCAGAGGAGCTGAAAGCGCCTAAGATAGAAAAAAGGATTCCGGAAATCCTTTCGATGGAAGAGGTGGTAAGGCTGTTGGAGCAGCCCTCTGGTGACAGTGGCAAGGAAATCCGCGATAAAGCCATGCTGGAGCTTTTGTATGCGACAGGCATCCGGGTAACGGAGCTGATCACGCTTTCGATTCATGATGTGAACCTGCAGATGGGGTTTATCATCTGTAAGGACAGTCATAAGGAAAGACTGGTGCCTTTTGGAGAAGCAGCCCGCAGTGCGCTGATCCGCTATATTGAAAATACAAGAGAAGGGATGCTCCTTGGCAGGGAGCAGGAAACCTTGTTTGTGAATTGTTCTGGACAGCCTATGAGCCGTCAGGGGTTTTGGAAGCTGATCAAGTATTATGCAAAGAAAGCAGGAATTCAGGCAGATATCACACCCCATACACTGAGACATTCCTTTGCAGCGCATCTGGTAGAAAATGGTGCGGATCTGCGGAGCGTACAGGAGATGCTGGGACATTCTGATATATCAACTACTCAGATCTATGCCAATATGAATCACAACCGAATCAGAGAAGTATATGCAAAGGCTCATCCGAGAGGATGAGCCTTAATTTGTTCTGGCAATATGTTTTAACAATGTTTATTCAGAAAGTCCTTCTGATAACCTGCTCTTATTCATATTCTGCAATGTCATAGATTAGACGCTCTGTGTCCTTCCAGCCCAGGCAGGGATCTGTAATGGACTTTCCGTAGGTTCCCTCGCAAAGCTTCTGGGTGCCTTCTACAAGATAGCTTTCTACCATAACGCCCTTTACAAGCTGATGGATGTCATGATTTAATTTACGGCTGTGCATAACCTCCTTGACAATGCGGATCTGCTGTCTGAACTGCTTGTTGGAATTGTTGTGGTTTGCATCAATGATGCAGGCATGGTTGAGCAGATCCATGCTGTTGTAGAGCTCAAGCAGATTGTTTAAATCCTCATAGTGATAGTTGGGAATACTTCTGCCGTATTTATTAACGGATCCGCGAAGAACGGTATGAGCCAGCGGATTTCCAGAGGTATTGACTTCCCAGCCACGATAGATAAAGGAATGATGATGCTGTGCAGCGTATACAGAATTTAACATGATCGAAAAATCGCCGCTGGTGGGATTTTTCATGCCGGCTGGAATGTCAAAGCCGCTGACAGTCAGACGATGCTGCTGATCCTCTACAGAACGTGCACCAATCGCAACGTAGGATAAAATGTCAGAGACATAGCCCCAGTTTTCAGGATAGAGCATTTCATCAGCAGCAGTCAGACCGGATTCTGCGATCGCACGAAGATGCATTTTTCTCATAGCGATCAGTCCGGCAAGAAAATCTGGCTTTTTATGTGGATTCGGCTGATGCAGGATGCCCTTGTAGCCTTCGCCTGTAGTGCGGGGCTTATTTGTATAGATCCTTGGGATCAGGATCAGCCTATCCTTGACCTTTTCACTGACTTTGGCAAGCCGTGATACATATTCGCAGACTGCATCTTCATTATCAGCAGAGCAGGGTCCGATGATAACGAGAAATTTATTGCTTTCTCCGGTAATTACTTTTCGGATCTCTTCGTCTTTTTCTTTTTTTAGTGCTGCCAGTGCTGCAGGAACAGGATATTGTTCCCGGATTTCATCAGGGACAGGCAGCTTTTTGATAAATTCAAATCCCATGAAAGTCTCCTTTCTTCACAAAAACATATCCATTATAATATAGAAAGGTTACGAGGACAAGAACTAATTCCGCCTTTGTAAATGATATTTTACTGCAAAAAGGTTAAAAATAGTGATGATAAGCTGACTGCAGAGCAGACCATATAAGTAGCCCTGAATTCCAATGGTGGGGATGAGTAAAAATACAAAGAACAGCCGGATGAAAAGCGCTGTCACCTGAAACAGGAAGGTGATACCGGTTTTTCCAAGACCATGAAGGATGCTGGAGAAAGCACCGGAAAGATACAGAAGGGGACAGATGAAGCTGAGGGTTATGATGAAAGAACCTGCCATCTGGCTTTTGAATAATAAAATACCGGCAAAATTTCCAAAAAGGAAAAAGCCTGCAGTGCATAAAAAGCCAAAGAGTGTACAATAAAGGGCAGATTTTTTTACAACCCGTGCTATGGTATCCTGCCTTCCGGCTGCATCTGCTTCAGCGATAACCGGAAGCAAAAGTACACAGGCAGAGTTTACCAGTGCGCTGGGAAACAGTACAAGGGGAAGTGCCATGCCGGTAAGAACACCATAGACAGAAAGTGCCTGAGACTGGGAAAAACCGTACTGCATCAGACAGTTGGGGATAGAGACTGCTTCTATGCTTTGCAGAAGATTGACAGCAAGGCGGCTGAGGGTCAGGGGAGCAGACAGCATAAAAATCTGATTTGTCATGTGCCTGACTGTCAAGGCAGAGGATGCGGTGTGAAAGGAAAAAGCAGCCTGTAAATGATGAAACCGGAAAAAGACAGCAGTCAGGGAAAGAAGAGTGGAGACAGCCTCGCCTATGGCAAGTCCTGCAACTGCACAGCCGATTCCGGGAGTCTGTCCGGCAGAATACATGGAATGACAGATCAGATAAACACTGCCTACCCGTGCCAGCTGCTCCAAAAGCTGTGTCAGGGCAGGGATGCCGGCGCGCTTAATGCCATAAAAATAACCATTGATCAGAGAATGAATGCTGCAGAAGGGAATTGAGAGCGCAAAAACCTGCAGAAGCGGTGCACAGCGGGACTCCAGCAAAAAACGAAGAGCAATCCACTCGGCATAATGGAAGATAAACCATGTACATCCAATAGAGAGGGGCATGGAAAGAAAAAAACCGGAGATAAGAACCTGCAGAGAGGCTTTATAGTCATGGGTGGTGGTTTCGGAGGCAGTAAATTTGGAAATAGCTGTCTGGATTCCGGCAGCGGTCAGCGAAAAGGAAAGTGCCATAACTGGTGCCAGCAGCTGATAGATGCCCATTCCCTCTTCTCCAAAGGACTGGGAAAGAAAAGCTCTGTAAAAAAAGCCGATAAAACGGCTTAAAAAGCCAGCAAATGTTAAGATGAGAGTGCCGGTAAAAAAAGGATTTTTTTTGACCATAAAGTACCTATAAATTCCCTATTCTTGATAAATTATATGTAACAGCGTTTATTGACAGAACAGGTGGGCGGTGCTATAGTGAAAACGTTGAATTTGTAGTGTATTCCTAGGAAATGAAAGGGAGTGGGTGGTTTCATGAAACCATTGATATATTTGGATAATGCGGCAACGACAAAGACCGCGGAAGAGGTAGTGGAAGCAATGCTTCCTTATTTTACAGAGTGTTACGGAAATCCCAGTAGCATTTATTCTCTTGGTGCCAAAAGCAAGGAAGCGGTAACAACGGCAAGAGAGATCATTGCAGAGTCTCTGGGGGCGCAGACAAATGAGATCTATTTTACGGCAGGAGGCTCAGAATCCGATAACTGGGCGTTGAAAGCAACGGCAGAGGCTTATGCCGGCAAGGGAAAGCACATCATTACTTCCGGGATTGAGCACCATGCAATCTCCCATACCTGTGAATATCTGGAAAAAAGAGGGTATGAGATCACATATGTGGGTGTGGATGAAAACGGAATTTTAAAGCTGGATGAGCTGGAGGCAGCGATCCGTCCGGACACTATTTTGATCAGTGTGATGTTTGCCAATAATGAGATCGGAACCATTCAGCCGATCAAGGAAATCGGAGAGATCGCAAAGAAGCATCAGATATTGTTCCATACAGATGCAGTACAGGCATACGGGCAGCTGCCGATTAACGTTGACGAGTATCATATCGATATGCTCAGTGCCAGCGGGCATAAGCTGAACGGTCCTAAGGGCATCGGCTTTTTGTATATCAGAAAGGGCTTGAAGCTTCGCTCCTTTGTACATGGCGGACAGCAGGAGCGTGCCAGAAGAGCTGGGACAGAAAATGTAACGGGCATTGTCGGACTTGGCGCGGCAGTAAAAAGGGCACTGCGCATCATGGAAGAAAAAACAAAGAAAGAGCTGGAGTTACGGGATTATCTGATCGGAAGAATAGAAGCAGAGATACCTTATTGCAGATTAAATGGAGATCGTATAAGGCGGCTTCCCAACAACGTCAATTTCAGCTTCCGGTTTATTGAAGGAGAGTCTTTGCTGATCATGCTGGATATGGAGGGTATCTGTGCTTCCAGTGGCTCGGCATGTACCTCAGGTTCATTGGATCCGTCCCATGTATTGCTTGCCATCGGACTGCCTCATGAGATCGCACATGGATCACTGCGGCTGACGCTCAGTGAAGAAACGACAAAGGAAGAGCTTGATAAGGTTGTAGAAGCGATCAAAAGGATCGTGGAAAGACTGCGCAGTATGTCTCCTCTTTATGAGGATTTTATAAAGAAACAGAAGCAGTAAAGAGACAACCATTTTCTAATAGATTTGGAGGAATCAGAATGTATAGTGAAAAAGTGATGGATCATTTTCAGAATCCCAGAAATATGGGAGAGATAGAGGATGCCAGCGGAGTGGGAACGGTAGGAAACGCAAAGTGCGGCGACATCATGCGTATTTATCTGGATATTGATGAAGATCAGATTATCCGGGATGTAAAGTTCAAAACCTTTGGCTGTGGTGCAGCAGTAGCCACCTCCAGTATGGCAACGGAGCTTGTTAAAGGAAAAAATATTCAGGAAGCAATGAAGATTACCAATCAGGCAGTAGCGGAAGCACTGGACGGGCTTCCTCCGGTAAAGATGCATTGTTCCCTGCTGGCAGAGGAAGCGATCCATGCGGCTCTCTGGGATTATGCAGAAAAAAATGGGATTCAGATCGAAGGCTTGAAAAGACCAAAATCTGATATTCATGAAGGCGAGGAAGAGAGCGCTGAGGAGTATTGATCTGGAGAGACTGAAATGGGAAAAAAGGTAGTAGTAGGCATGTCAGGCGGAGTAGATTCCTCCGTTGCGGCATGCCTTTTAAAAGAGCAGGGATATGAGGTCATTGGCGTTACCATGCAGATCTGGCAGGATGAGGAAACAGCCCGGCAGGAGGAAAATGGAGGCTGCTGCGGACTTTCTGCTGTGGAGGACGCAAGACGGGTAGCACAGGTACTGGATATCCCTTATTATGTAATGAATTTTAAGAAGGAATTTAAACAGGCGGTAATGGATTATTTTATAGCAGAGTATCTGCGGGGAAGGACACCTAATCCATGTATCGCCTGTAATCGCTATGTGAAATGGGAGTCTCTTTTGCAGCGCAGTCTGGAAATCGGTGCTGACTATATTGCAACAGGACATTATGCCCAGATCGAAAGACTGAAAAACGGACGATACACCGTCTGTATGTCCAAAACAGCGGCAAAGGATCAGACCTATGCCCTTTATAATCTGACGCAGCAGCAGCTGGCACATACGCTTATGCCAGTGGGTGCTTATACAAAGGAAGAGATCCGTCAGATCGCAGAAGAAAGGGCACTTCCGATCGCAAAAAAGCCGGACAGTCAGGAAATATGCTTTATTCCGGACAATGATTATGCAGGCTTTATTGACAGAGAGGCAGGAGACAGAGTACCTCCTGCGGGAAATTTTGTGACTGCAGATGGAAAGATTTTAGGGAAGCATCAGGGAATTACTCATTATACGATAGGACAGAGAAAGGGATTAAATCTGGCGATGGGGCATCCTGTCTTTGTGACCCGGATCCGCCCCGAAACCAATGAAGTGGTGATCGGCGAGGCAGAGGATGTGTTTACCAGAGAATTATATTTTGAACAGCCAAACTATATGGCAGCAGCTGATTTTAGGGAAGGAGACCGTTTCCTTGGAAAGGTGCGCTATGGACATAAGGGGATGTTTTGTACCCTGTCCCATGCAGAGGACGGACTGTTTAAATGTACCTTTGATGAACCGGTGCGTGCAGTGACTCCGGGACAGGCAGTGGTTCTATATCAGGACAGATATGTAGCAGGCGGAGGCACGATCGTAGGCTGAAGGTTTTAAAAAGAATTTTGTCCGGTTTATAATTCGGTTTATAATCTGTGATACTCCGGCAGGCGGTTCTGAAAGGTTGTATAATAGGAAAAACCGCATTCTTTCAGAATCTCGGCTGCCCGCTGGAATTCATATCCGATGTACTTTGGCACATGTGCATCACTTCCAACGGTAATGATCTCACCGCCCAGCTGGCGGTAGCGCTTTAAAATATCAATGGTGGGATTGGTCTCACGGAGACCGTATTTCAGACCACCGGTATTGATTTCCAGTCCTTTTTCATTTTCCAGCAAAAGCATAAGAATTTCATCCAGAATATCCTGATATTTGTCATAGGAATATGCTTTGTCCTGGTTTGGCCCATAGCGGACGACATAATCCAGATGTCCATAAACATCAAAATTTTTAAATTTTTTAATATTCTCCAGAGTGCATGCAAAGTATTCCCGGTATGCCTCCTCTTCAGTGCGCCCTTCATAAAAAGAAGGGTAATAGGGGTCTTGTCCGTGACAGACGTGGGTGGAGGCGATAATAAAATCAAAATCAAAGGAACGGGCATAGCGTGCCAGCTCGCGCATCAGATGGGGCTGGATGCCAAGCTCAATGCCGAAGAGAAGCTGAAGTTGAGAAGTATATTTTTCCTTGCAGCGAAGCAGGTCATATAAATAGGCATCGGTGTTGACGAGAAAGTAGTCAGACGGTATTTCATCAGATGGCGGATAATCAAGATCCTGATGCTCCGTAAAGCATATCTGCTTCATACCAAGTGCGACTGCCTGTTGGATCATCTGCTCCATTGGGGTGTCGCTGTCTCCTGAGTAGGAGCTGTGCATATGAAAATCAGCAGTAATGGGCATGAAAAACCTCTCCTTTATCAATAGAATATCAGCAATAGTATAGGGGATTTTTGGGAAAAATGCAAAGAAATCCTAAAGCACATCTAAAAAAAACAATATTTTTTTATTTTCATCTTGATATTTCAGGACAAATTAGGTAGAATAATGGTGCTGACAAAATTTTGACAATCATTGGAAACACAGATGATGTCGAAATGATATAAAATATTTTCATTTCTAGGAGGAAGAAAAAATGGCAGTTAAAGTAGCAATTAATGGTTTTGGCCGTATTGGTCGTCTTGCATTCAGACAGATGTTCGATGCAGAAGGATATGAAGTAGTAGCAATCAATGACTTAACAAGTCCTGAGATGCTGGCTCATTTATTAAAATATGATACAGCTCAGGGCACATACAAATATGCCAGCACAGTAGAAGCTGGTGAAGATTCCATCACTGTAAACGGAAAGAAGATCACAATCTACGCAAAAGCTAACGCAGCTGAGCTTCCTTGGGGAGACTTAGATGTAGACGTAGTATTAGAGTGTACAGGTTTCTACACATCCAAAGAAAAGGCTTCTGCTCATCTTACAGCAGGTGCTAAGAAAGTTGTTATCTCTGCTCCGGCAGGAAATGACCTTCCTACAATCGTTTACAACGTAAACCACACAACACTTACAAAAGAAGATAAGGTTATCTCCGCAGCTTCTTGTACAACAAACTGCTTAGCTCCTATGGCAAAAGCATTAAATGATTTAGCAACAATCCAGTCCGGTATCATGACAACAGTTCATGCTTACACAGGAGATCAGATGATCCTTGACGGACCTCAGAGAAAAGGCGATAAGAGAAGAAGCCGTGCAGGTGCTCAGAACATCGTTCCGAACTCTACAGGTGCTGCAAAAGCAATCGGCTTAGTTATTCCTGAATTAAACGGAAAATTAATCGGCGCTGCACAGCGTGTTCCTACCCCTACAGGATCTACAACAATCCTGATCGCTCGCGTTGAGAAGAGCGTAACAAAGGATGAGATCAATGCAGCTATGAACGCAGCTGCTACAGA
>CAYMEZ010000004.1:0-144542 GCA_964389835.1 uncultured Lachnospiraceae bacterium
CATTTTCAATACATTTGCTGGCATAGCTGGAAAGCTTTATTTTCTTTGTGGCATCAAATGTATTGATCGCCTTGATCAGACCGATCGTACCTATGGAGATCAAATCCTCCATGTCCTCGTCCAGATTCTGATATTTTTTAGCGATGTGGGCTACCAGCCGCAGATTTCGTTCAATCAGAAGCTGTCTGGCTTCTCCTGCTCTCTTGCCGTCTTCTTCCTGCATATGTTTAATACACCAGGCTTCTTCCTCTGCAGATAAAGGTTGTTGAAAGGTTTTCAAAAGGAGCCCCCAAAGTCTGTTTATTACATTCTATGAAACCCCTCTTTCTAAAGTGCCTTTCCATCCCGGAAGCAGGCTGTACTCATTTTTTAAAGCATCTTTTCCATATGCCTGTCCTACAGCAGAAAATCTGCCAGCACATAATTGCTCACATCGATCCCCTTGTCCGTCAGGCGCACGCATTCTCCATTTTCTAACAGTCCCTGACGGGCATGCTTGTCCAGAACTTCTCCATAGACGGCATCCATGCTTTCCGCATAGCACCTGAAAAATTCCTGTTTTGAAACTCCCTGCATCATTCTGAGCCCCAAAAACATGGTTTCCTCCATCTGCTCCTTCCGGGAAAGTCTGGAAACTCCCATCCTTTTCTGGTCAGCAGGCAGCTGCAGATACTGCTTCATATCACTTACATTACACCACCTGACATTGTCTACCATGGAAGCAGACCCCAGACCAAAGCCTGCATAATCGCCTCTTTTCCAATAAACACAGTTATGGGCACATTCCCTTTTGGGCTTTGCATAATTGGATATTTCATAACGCTGATAACCGCAGCTTTGCAAAAAGGCACTGCCCTGCTCATACATCAGCCTCTCTGTGTCCTCATCGGGCAGCGGAGGCAGATTTTTTTCCTGCCGCTTTTCTGCTCCATCCGGCAGCTGTCCCTCCCCATAGAGCTGATAAAAAAAAGTGCCCTCTTCTATGATAAGGCTGTAGGCAGAAATATGCTCCGGCTGCAATGCCGTTACCTTTTTTAAGGTTTCCATATAAGAGGAAAGGGACTGTCCCGGCAGCGCGGACATCAGATCAATATTCACGTTTTCTATTCCCATTTTCCGGCACAGTGCATAACTGGAAAGGAAATCCTCCCAGGTATGGATCCTGCCAAGCCGCTTCAGTTCCCGGTCATCTGCAGACTGCAGCCCCAGACTGATCCGGTTTATGCCTGCCAACTGGTAATCTCTCAGGTTTTCTTTTGTTACCGTTCCCGGATTCATCTCCATGGTGATCTCCGCCCCGGAAAGCAGCCTGTAATTTTCCCGCAGACTGAGCAGTATCCTCTCTATCTGCTTTCCAGAGAGAAGAGACGGTGTCCCTCCGCCGAGAAATACCGTCACAACCTGATGCTCTTTATACCTTTTTGCCTCCGCGCAGATCTCTCTGCACAGCATCTGTACATATGCCTCATATTCTGCTTCTGACCCGGGCGCAGAAAGGAAGTCACAGTACAGACATTTCTGCCTGCAAAAGGGAATATGAATATAAACACTTAAATCCCGCATCTTATTTATCATCCAGCTTTAATACACTCATAAATGCTTTCTGTGGGATCTCTACATTGCCCACCTGACGCATTCTCTTTTTGCCCTCTTTCTGTTTTTCCAACAGCTTTTTCTTACGGGTAATATCGCCGCCATAGCACTTTGCCAGCACGTCCTTGCGCATTGCCTTTACGGTCTCTCTGGCAATGATCTTGCCTCCTACTGCTGCCTGAATCGGGATCTCAAACAGATGTCTTGGGATCTCCTCTTTCAGCTTCTCGCACATTTTTCTGCCCCGTTCATAGGCGCTGTCTCTGTGCACGATAAAGGAAAGGGCATCCACCTCTTCCCGGTTGATCAGAATATCCAGCTTTACCATCTCAGACTGTTCATAGCCCTTTAATTCATAATCAAAGGACGCATAGCCCTTGGAACGGGATTTCAGCGCATCGAAAAAGTCATAGATGATCTCATTCAGAGGCAGTTCATAATGCAGCAGGGCTCTTGTTTCTTCCATATATTCCATGCTGATGTAGCGTCCCCGGCGTTCCTGACACAGCTCCATGATGGAGCCTACAAATTCCTTGGTCACCATGATCTCAGCCGTCACGATAGGCTCTTCCATATAATCTATTTCCGAGGGATCAGGCAGGTTAGAGGGATTGGTCAGCTCCAGCATCTCTCCATTTGTCTTATGTACCCTGTAAATAACACTGGGGGCTGTCGTTACCAGATCCAGATTATACTCTCTCTCCAGCCGTTCCTGAATGATCTCTAAATGAAGCAGCCCCAAAAAGCCGCAGCGGAAGCCAAAGCCCAGAGCAATGGAGGTCTCCGGCTCATATCTGAGGGAGGCATCATTGAGCTGCAGCTTTTCCAGTGCATCCCGCAGATCCGGGTATTTCGCTCCATCTGCAGGATACATTCCGCAGTAAACCATGGGAGTCACCTCTTTATAGCCCGGAAGAGGCTCTGCACATGGATTTGCGGCATCTGTCACCGTATCTCCTACCATGGTGTCCTTTACATTTTTAATGGAAGCAGTGATATAGCCTACCATACCGGCGGAAAGCTCCTGACAGGCGATAAACTGTCCTGCGCCAAAATATCCCACCTCCACAACCTCTGCCTGGGCACCGGTTGCCATCATCTGAATGGTAGTGCCTTTTTTTACCCTGCCGTCCATTAAGCGGCAGAAAATGATAACTCCCTTGTAGGAATCATATAAGGAATCAAAGATCAGGGCCGAAAGGGGCTTGTCTGCATCCCCCTTTGGTGCCGGGATCTTCTTTACGATCTGCTCCAGCACCTCCTCGATCCCAATTCCATTTTTGGCAGAAATCAAAGGAGCATCCTGTGCCTCCAGCCCGATGATGTCCTCGATCTCATCCTTAACACGCTGGGGCTCTGCACTGGGCAGGTCGATCTTATTGATCACCGGAAATACATCCAGATCATGATCCAGTGCCAGATAAACATTGGCAAGAGTCTGTGCCTCGATCCCCTGCGCTGCATCCACCACCAGCACTGCGCCGTCACATGCCGCAAGGCTTCTGCTGACCTCGTAATTAAAATCCACGTGTCCCGGTGTATCGATCAGATTCAAAATGTATTCTTCCTGATCCTGTGCCTTGTACACGATCCTGACTGCCTGGGATTTGATGGTAATGCCTCTTTCCCTCTCCAGCTCCATATTGTCCAAAATCTGTGCCTGCATCTCACGCTCTGTCAAAAGCCCCGTCTTTTCAATGATCCGGTCTGCCAGCGTGGATTTTCCATGATCTATATGTGCAATGATACAAAAATTTCTGATTTTACTCTGATCACTGTGTGTCATCTTCCTACCGTCCTTCAATCCATTTGGAAAGAGTATAACATGTTTTACGGTGTCAATGCAATATCCGTCCAGCCTCTAGCGCCGTCCCTTTTTCCACTTCAAAAGGGCAGGCTTCTGCCTCTTAGCACCTTACGCTTCTCCCAGCAGTACCAAGGCTAAGATGTGTGCCAGCGGATCACAAGCATTCATGATCTCCTCCACGGTATTGTTCTGTGCTCCCAGCTCGATCAGCAGGGACTTTTCCCTGTAATGCATATTATAGCGGTAGCCCTTCAGATAGATCTTTCTGGTAAGTCCGGGATAATATTCTCTGGCAGCCATCTGCATCTGAAAGGAAAATGCCAGATTGGCATCCAGATTGGGATTTTTCAGATAATCGATCTCTCCCGTTTTATTGGTTCTGGACAGTCCGTTAAAAAACATGAATCTGGCAGTGGGTCTGCCGTCTATCTCCGTGACCAGTCTGGTATCCTCCGGCATCTGGTCTCTGTGCAGGTCGATGATCACTTCGATCTCTGGATTTTCTGCAAGGATCTGTTCAATGGCCGGAGCTGCATTGGAATAAGCATAATCCCTGCTTTCTACATCATATTTTCCGGTATGGTGGAGCACATGAAAGCCATATTCCTCCAGCCTCTGCGCCAGCTTTTCCCCTGCTCCGATGATCGTGGTGTCATCCTCTCCCGGTACAGAGTCCTGAAACGCCTCCTGAGAATGGGTGTGGTAGATCAGGATCTGGGGCTTTGAGGCATCCTTTTGCTGCAATGTCATATCCGGCTCTGACAGCTTTTTAAAGTTCAGCTGATCTCTTCCTATGTATGTTGTGCTGTCCACCGCATAAAACTCTGAAACCAGCTGATCAAACTCCTGCAGGGCATCCCTGTCTATGGAAGCTATCTTTTCCGCCTCCTTAAAGGTGCTCTGTTCCTCTGCCTCCTCCTGCTTTTCTGTCCCTTTCTCTTTCTCCCACTCTCCTGTAAGATCCATATTTTCATTTTCCCGTTTTACCGCTTCTATCATGTCTAAGTCCAGTTCCATTTCCCTATCCTTTTCATACAAGCTTTTTCCCTCTGCAAGCTCCATGACACCGTCCTCTGTCTGCACCGGCACTGCTCCATATAGCTCTGTATAAGCATATAGGGGCATACAACCGCCAAATATCACCTCAAACAATGTAGTATCCTTTTCTCTTTTTTCGTTTTCTTCCAGAAAAGAAAATACAGGAAAATACGTCTGACACGTGATTTCCTGCATTTTATCGTTCAGCACCCTACACAGGCTTACGTTCTGCCCCTCCTGCTTTTCCTTGGTTTTTCCCTGTGAAAAAACATAGCAAAAGCACAGCAAAAGCAGGGCAGAGATCAGCCATTTCTGCTTTTTCTTTAATTCTATGCCCTTTTCCATTCTGATTTTCCGCATAGACAAGTATATGCAGAAGCGGCTGCATTTTATAACTCAAGTGCAAGGTTTAATGCCTCAGATATGGTAAAGCTCAGCCGCTTTATGATCTCATCTATATTTTTGCCTGTCACATACATATTGTTCAGTTCTGTCATGGTGCGCAGCCGCTCTGCCTGCAGCATTCCTGCCGCATTTCCCGTTTCTCTCTGAATACGTTCCACTGCATCTCCCACAATAGTGGCTGCATCTACTACAGTGGGTACGCCAATGGCGATTACCGGTACACCCAGACTTTCTCTGGTCAGGGCGTTTCTGTGATTTCCCACACCAGAGCCGGGCTGTATCCCGGTATCCGTTACCTGGATCGTGCGGTTCAGCCGCTTGGTGCTTCTTGCCGCCAGTGCATCCACCACGATCACAAGATCAGGCCTGGTCTGCTCTACCACACCTCTTACCACCTCTGCCGCTTCCATACCGGTAGCCGCCATAACTCCCGGAACGATCCCGCTTACAAGATTCATTTTTTCTTTGTTATAGGCTGCCTTTCCATATTCCTTTACGATATGCCTGGTCACAAACAGATGATCCACCACACCCGGTCCTAAGGCATCTGCTGTAACATCCCGATTTCCCAGTCCCACTACCAGCACTGCCTTTTCTGTATCTGCACAAGGAATAATGCCGCGAAGCTGCTTTGCCAGTTCCTCTGATATTTCCCTGTGATAATCCTCGTCCACCTCCTGCATGGCAGGCGCTTCCAGCGTGATGTAGCTTCCCATAGGCTTATTCATGGCTTTTGCTCCGTTTCTGGAGGAGATCACCACTCTGGTAATGTGTACCTGAATATCTTCCCTGTCATATTCCTCTACCGTTACCCCATGAAGCCCCTTCTCTGCTTTTGCAATGCCCTCTCTTGCTTCCAATGCCAAATCTGTCCTAACCTGAAAACAGTTCATCCCTTTCTCCTTGTCTCTTTCCCAGCTATCGCTGCACTTTCTCTATGTTATTCATTTCTGCCCTTATTTTCTACCAAAACATGAAAAATATGTATTGACAGAAAACCCCCTTTTCCCTATAATATATTCGTATGTTTACATTAGAACGTCCGTGTCCGGCTTTAATGAAACATCTTCTGAAAATACAGTAAAATCAAAATAGGAGGTGTCATCCTTGGCAAACATTAAATCTGCAAAGAAAAGAATTCTTGTGAACCGCACAAAATATGAAAGAAACAAATCCATCAAGTCCGGTGTTAAGACAGCGATCAAGAAGGTATATGCTGCTATCGAAGCAAATGATAAAGAGGCTGCAAAGGTTGCTTTAACAAATGCTACATCCGTAATTGATAAGGCTACTCACAAGGGAGTATTCCACAAGAATACTGCTTCCAGAAAAGTTTCCCGTATGAATCTGGCTGTGAACAAAATGGCTTAATATTTTTTGGATCATAAGATTATATAAGAAACAAAAAAAGAACCTATTCCGTCATATAGGTTCTCTTTTTTGTTCTTTTTTTATGTTTCCCTTATGCCAGCTCCAGTGCGATCTCCATCATACTGCCAAAGCCGGTTTCTCTCTCCTTTGCTGTCAGCTCCTCCGGATAATACAGATGATCTGATATGGTCAGAATACACAGCGCCTTCTTGCCTGCCCGTGCAGCATTCATATAAAGTGCAGCCGCTTCCATTTCTACTGCAAGCACACCCATTTTTTTCCATTGATCCTTTGCCTGGGCATCATCTGAATAAAAGGTATCTGAGGACAAAATATTTCCTACCTTTACTGTTTTCCCCTGCTGCTTTGCAATATCAATGGCTTTCTGCATCAGCTCGTAGTCCGCAATGGGAGCAAAGGTTCCCGGCAGCTTATACTGATGGGCATAGTTGGAATTGGTGCATGCACCCATACCGATCACAATATCCATGACACGTACATCATCTGCATAAGCTCCTGCTGAACCAATGCGGATGATATTTTCCACACCGTAAAAATGATATAATTCGTAGGAATATATCCCGATGGACGGGATGCCCATTCCGCCGCCCATGACAGAAATCTTTTTTCCCTTATAGGTACCCGTATAGCCGAACATATTTCTTACTGTGTTAAAGCATACTGCATCCTCCAGATATGTCTCTGCAATATACTTTGCCCGCAGAGGATCACCTGGCATCAGTACTGTTTTTGCAATTTCTCCTTCCATTGCGCCATTATGGGGTGTTGCCATTTTCCTACCTCCTGTTTTCTCCTGCTTTTATTATTTTTCTCTGTAAAATCCTGCTCTATGCAGGTGCTTTTTAAGCTGCGTTCCGCCTGCTGCGGCAAGCATCAGCTTTATCATATCTCCGGGAATGAACGGAGCTACGCCCACTGCCAGAGCCCCCACAAAGGACAACCCTGTCTGACTTAAAAGCCACAGCGTACCAAACAGATAACAGATCATCATTCCTGCCAGCATTGCAAAAAAGCATATCACTGGTCTGTCATACCACCTGTCAATAAACCAGCCGCTGACCAGCATCATAAAAAGAAAGCCCGCCAGATAACCGCCGGTTGGACCAAACAGCCTGCCCGGCCCTCCTGTAAATGCAGAAAATACCGGAAGCCCTATCAGTCCCATCAACAGATAGAGCAGATAACAGACGCATCCCCTTTTTCTTCCAAGCACATACAAAATAAGAAAAAGTGCCAGATTGGTAGCCGAAACCGGAACCGGACTAAAGGGGAGCGGAACTGCCAAAGGCCCTATGATGCAGAGCACAGCCGTCATCAGTCCCACCAGAGCAGATTCTTTCAGCTTCATTCGCCTTTGCCCTGCTGATTTCTCTGTATCCTTACGCTTGTATAATAGCAGTACTGATCCTTTCCCCGTTTCTTTGATTCATACAGGGCTTCATCTGCCTTTTCAAACAATGTACCGTATTCTCCTGCATCCTCCGGATACAGGGCTACACCGATGCTCTGGGTCACCCGGTCAAGTTCTTCCTCGTCTGCTCCCTGGATCATCAGCGCACGGAATTTATCCAGCTTTTCTGACACAATGGTTCTGCTGGCATTTCCCTCTAAGAAAATGACAAATTCATCTCCGCCGAATCTTCCCTTGATGTCTGTGCTACGGAAGGTTTTCTGGATGCAGCTGCCTGTAAGCTTCAGTATCCGGTCTCCGTAAGCATGTCCCTTTGTATCATTAAAACGTTTAAAATCGTCCAGATCTATGATGATAAGAGCACCAGGGTCCTTTGTAAACCTGATGTAACGGCAGATGTCTCTCTCCAGAGCAGTCTTTACCAAAAGTCCGGTCAGTCCGTCCGTATCTCTCTCCTGCGTTGTCTTTTTATTGTATGCAAGCCCCTTTGCCTTCGTATTTAAAAGCTGGATATTGCAGGCTGTTCCAAGGAACACGAAGCAGATCGTATTTACCGTATCCAGACTTGCCACCTCCGGCGTTTTCCAGTGATGGGAGCTTATGCAGAATACTACAGATACCAGTGCCGTGTAGATGGTCATGCGGTAGGGTCTGTCCACAAACAGAAAAGGGCCAGCAAACAGCAGGATGCAAAAGGTCGTAGCCGGATATGCGTTCTGCACCGAACCTACCATGATCGAATAACCATAGACAATGGTCAAAAGAGCATAGCTGCACAGAAGCACCAGATGGGGAAATCTAAGAAGAATGGTGCGCTCCAGCCCCATCAGCACAGCAACGAGCAGCATCACAGTCAGATACAGTGTGCTGTTAGGGGAAATCGCATCGATCCACCAGGAGCTGATATACAGAACGGTAAACAGTCCCAATGCAGCCCAGGTGCATCGCTCCAGCATCTCTCTGTTGCTTATATCGATCTCATCCTGAATCCCTTCGTATTCATCTCGTTCAATCCCTGCATACAGCAGTGCTTTTTTCATACGCTGCCCACAAGCGCTTTCTCGTCTTTTTGCACTCATCTTTCTATTGTCCCTGTTCTTCCCTTTTCTACAGTAATCGTTTCTATTGTAAATAGAATATATAGTACTTATCCACTATTTATGATTATACACGTTTTTCCTTTATCATACAATAATAACCCAGTAAAATTTATTTTCTGAAAAAAATAAATCCCCGCCTCAGGCATCACAAAAAAATAAGTGCAGCCCATAAATGAGGACTGCACCACATTTTTTATCTTTTCATTTATGTATCAGAGGCATGACTTTTGCAGCTGCAGGCAGAATGTCCGCTTTCTGAGCACCTACAGCCCTCCGGACAGCCTATGCATTTTGCGCCGGCTTTTTTTGCCTTTACAATATACCTTATCGCCCCGCCAATGATGATCAGCAGGATCCCTATGACAATGATATCTGCCATTTTTCATACTCCTTTGATCTGTTTTTCAGAAATAATGTTTAGTTTGCGTTCAGTCTGTATTCTGCACTGAACTGTTTATGAGTTCTTCTGATCAAGGCTGCGATCAGAGCTGCGATCGCAATAACTGCAACCAGACCAGGAACAAAGCCTGCTCCCAATGTACCTGCTGTGATCAGTGTGCCGATCTGATATACGAAAAATGCGATCACATAGCCGGTTGCAAGCTGAAGTGCAATGCCACCCCAGAGCCATTTCTTACTCTGCATTTCAGAATTCATCGCGCCAAGTGCTGCAAAGCAAGGCGGTGTATACAGATTGAACATCAGATAAGCAAGGGCTGCAGCCTTGGTCAGTCCCATAGCCAGAGCCACCTCATTTGCGCCGCCTACAAGTGCCAGCTCCTCTGTATCAATAAAGCTGGTCATACCGTAAACCACTGCCAGTGTACCAACAACATTTTCCTTTGCAATAAAGCCTGTGATGGCTGCTGCTGCCAGCTGCCATGCGCCAAAGCCCAGCGGTATGAGCAGAACTGCAAAAGGAGAAGCAATGCTTGCAAGGATGGAGGTATTTTCCATTCCCTCCTCTACAACCTGGAACTGCCAGTTGAAGGTCTGCATGATCTGTACGACCGTGTTGCACACCAAAATGATCGTTCCTGCTTTTACGATATATGCCTTACCACGGGAACACATGGAAAGGAACGCTCTTTTTAAGCTGGGAAGCTTGTATTCCGGAAGCTCAATGATAAAGAAGGATTTTCTGAATTTATGTCCGGTGATCTGGTTTACCAGCAATGCGCCCAGTAAGATCAGCAGAATCCCTACAAAATACATCAGTGTACCTACCCAGGAAGCATCTGCGAAAAATGCACCTGCAAAAAGAGCAATTACCGGCAGCTTTGCACCGCAGGGCATGAAGGGTGTCAGCATTGCTGTTGCTCTGCGTTCTCTTTCGTTGCGGATCGTACGGCATGCCATGATACCCGGAATTGCGCAGCCTGTACCGATCACCATAGGGATAACCGATTTTCCGGAAAGTCCCACTCTCTTGAAGATCGGATCCAGTACTACAGTTGCCCGTGCCATATAACCGCAGTCCTCCAGTAATGCGATCAAGAAATACATTACCATAACTAAGGGCAAAAAGCCAACGACTGCACCTACACCACCAATGATGCCGTCTACCAGAAGCGCCTGCACGATAGGGGATGTGCCTTCTACAAGTCCGGCAACCCATTCCTGAAAGCTTTCGATCCATCCTACTAAAATATCTGCAAGAAGCGGTCCAAAGCTGGACTGGGAAATATCAAACACAAGGAACATGATCACTGCAAAGATCGGGATTCCCAGCCATGCATTTGTCAGCACTGCATCGATCTTGTCCTGTGCATTTTTATCCTTAGTCAGGATCTTACGTTTTTCTACTGCTGCAACAATGTCATTGGTAAAGGCAAAACGCTTCCGGTCAGAAGCCTCTACTGCTGCCTTATCCTGCAGGTCGATATCGCCCTCATCATAAGGTGCTTTCTGCCCGCTTCCCTTTAACAGCACCGCTGCTTTTACCACCTCTGCCAGACCATCTGACAAGGTAGATACTGTCTTTATTACAGGACAGCCCAGCTTGGCAGCCAGAAGCTCTGTGTCTATCTGGGTTCCCTTCTTTTCATTGATGTCACTTTTGTTTAAAGCAACCACCACCGGAATGCCCAGCTCCAACAGCTGTGTTGTAAAAAACAGGCTGCGGCTTAAATTGGTAGCATCCACGATATTGATGATCGCATCCGGAGCTTCATTTTTTACATAAGCACTGGTAATGCTTTCCTCTGATGTAAAGGGAGACATGGAATAAGCTCCCGGCAGATCCACTGCCAGCAATTCCTCTCCGACATCATAAAAGCTCTTTTTGATCGGACTTACTTTTTTGTCCACCGTAACGCCTGCCCAGTTTCCAACCTTTTCATTTCTGCCTGTCAGTGCGTTATACATTGTGGTTTTTCCACTGTTGGGATTTCCTGCAAACGCAATTCTCATACTGTTTCCTCCTCGCAATTTCTACAGCTTTCACTTTGTTGCCAATAACTTTTGTTAGTAGCAGCTAACCATACGTCATAAAAAATAGTGACCAAAGATCACTATTTTTTAATCTTTTTATATCGAGATAGCACTGGCTAAATCCTCATCTATATTGTACCTTCCATCCTTGATGGAAACCGTACAGCCGCCTTTTTTGCTGGCAACTACCGTGATCGGCTCTCCGCTGTAGCAGCCCAGTGAAAACAGGAATGCATTCAGTTCTTCATCCTCTGTCCGTATGTCCTTGATTATGTATTCTTCTCCCACAGACGCGTCCAATAAAGTCATGCATATCTCCTCTTTCTCTAATAAATGTTATTGTACTGCAACTGTAGTTAGGTTTTCCTAACTTTCACACTGAGTTTAATACATAATTTTTCCATTGTCAACAGTTTTTATTTTTTAATACCCGGTACAGTTCTGCATCTGTAGCTTCCTTATATGGATTGACGTAAAAAACCCCTAAGATCCCGCAGGTGCACAGTGATAAGATCTCCCAGCCAAGGAAAGACAGATCCAGAACCCATGCATTCCATTTTTCTCCGTCCATCATTTCCTTACTGCGGCGCAGGCAGTCCATACCGCCAATTCCTTCCTCTGCCAGAATAAAGCGCACCATGCGATACCGATACATCAGAACGATCCCCGGAATCACAAACAGCATCAGACCAATGGATACAAACAGGGTCTCTAAAAGCTGAGTCCCAATGATCCTCCAGTAACGCTCTTTTTGAAAACCGGAAAGAATCTCCTTTAAGTCTGCATGTCCCTCTGCATTTTTCAGAAAGAACTTTTTCACACCAAAGACAAAGGGCAGCTTTACCAGCGCATATAGTGCCAGCCCAAATAAAAAGGCGATGCCCACTAAGGCTGCGATAACGCCGATCAGCATAGCAAAGGAAAAACCACTTTCTGTCAACCCTGCGCGTAAGCTCTGGAGCGCCTCCCATGTAGAGGTACCTGAGCCAGAGCCGCTCCCTGCTCCAAGGCTTCCTCCAGTTACCGCAAGGGAAACCAGACCTACGATCACGCAGTTCCAGTAATTTTTCTTAAATGCCGCCTTTCCTTTTTCCTTTAATTCTGTTCTTAACCACATACAAAATCCCCTCTTTTCTTTTTATCAGTATTATCAGCAACGGCAGGAGCTTTTTTCATGTCAGCTCCTTATTATTACTATACCCTTTCTTTTCCATTACGGCAAGAAAAAAGCCGTCTGCTTTCAGGGATTTACTCTCAAGAGGGGATTCTTGTCCAAAGGACATCAGCTCAGCTCTGCTGCTACTGCCTGAAAGCCCTTCAGTATCAGTTCGCCATTCTCATACTGCAGCTCCTCATCATTTGACAGCAGCACCTTCTTTATATCCCCCGGCACAGCTACCCTCTGGGAAGCCGTCTGCATATTCGCTGCGAAAAACAGACGTTTCTCTCCATCCTCACGGGTATATGCCATCAGATTGTCCTTAGCTCTGGCATAGGAAACAAATTTCCCATATACCAGCACATTTTTGTATTCTGCATGCTTTCTCAAACCGATCAGCTTTTGATAAAAGGCAAAAACGGAGTCCTGATCCTCAAGCTGCGACTCCACATTGATCCTGTGGCAGTTTGGATTTACCAGAAGCCATGGTTCTCCCGTTGTAAAGCCTCCATTGCTGTCAGCTGTCCACTGCATAGGAGTACGGGCATTGTCCCTGCTGTAACGGTTTACTGCACGCAGTGCCTCCTCCTTGGAAAGTCCGGCCTCCAGTGCCACCCTGTATTCATCCAGTGTTGAAACATCATCTATCTGCTCTATGGAAGTAAATTCCATATTCTCCATTCCGATCTCCTGTCCCTGAAAAATAAAGGGAATGCCACGCAGCCCGAAGGTTATCATTGCCAACAGCTTCTTTCCCTTATCTGTCTGTCCCTCTCTGGGCAGATACCGGCTGACACCTCTGGGCTCGTCATGGTTTTCAATGATATTTGCCAAAAAGCCCAGCTCTCCCATCTTTTCCTGACTGTTGCAAATAGTCTGGATATAAGCCTCCGGTGTTACCTCCCTGCGTGCATACCAGCCTCTTGTATCTTCTCCGATAAGCGTTGTGCTGAAATCAAACATCGTGGAAAAATAGCCCTGATCTCCCACAAAATCTTTGATCTCCTCTTCTTTTACATCAAATACCTCTCCTACAGAAAAAGCATCATGCACAGCAAAGGTACGATCACGCAGTTCGCTTAAAAAAGCTCCTATCCCCTGCGCTTCCGCCAGCATCTGATTTACCTTGGACAATCCATCCGCCCTGTCTGCCGGATAACTTCTGAAAGGAAAAGCTTTTTTGATATTCATGATGGCATCAATGCGAAAGCCGCCTAACCCCTTATCTAACCACCAGTTTACCATTTGATAGATTTCCTCCCGGACCTCTTCATTTTCCCAGTTAAGATCCGGCTGTTTTTTGTGAAATACATGCAGGTAGCATTTGTCCGGATGTCCCGGCAAGGGCTCCCATACGCTTCCGCCAAAATAAGAGCGCCAGTTTGTAGGCACTTTTCCGTCCTTGCAGTCCTGGATATAAAAATATTTTCCGTATTTTCCCTCCGGATCCTTTACTGCCTCCAGAAACCACTGGTGCTCATCCGAGCAATGGTTCACTACCAGATCCATTAAGATATACATATCCCGCTTTTTGGCTTCCGCGATCAGCAGCTCCATATCCTCCATCGTGCCAAATCTGGGATCGATCCGGTAATAATCTGAAATATCATACCCCTGATCTGCAAGGGGCGAACAAAACACCGGAGACAACCATATGATGTCTACTCCCAGCATTTTCAGATAGTCCAGCTTACTGATGATCCCCGGAATATCTCCGATCCCATCTCCATCAGAATCCATAAAGCTTTTGGGATAGATCTGATATGCCACCTTGTCATGCCACCATTTTTTATTCATCACTCTTCCTCCTGTTTATGATATATTACAAGTGCCTCATAAGGGCGAAGTTCTTTCAGTTTCAACGATTCTTTTCCATAATTTGAAATCAATATCCTGCATTCCGGCTCGGTAAATTCCTTAGGCAGGCAAAGCTCCTGCTCTTCATCACTAAAATTGCACAGCACCAGCAGCCTCTCTTTTTCATATGTTCTAGTATAAATATACAGATTTGGATCTTCTGGATACAATAACTGATAGCTGCCGTAAACGATAACCTTATACTGCTTTCTAAGAGCGATCAGCTTCTTATAATAATGAAATACCGAGCTTACATTTTCTATCTGCTGCTTGGCATTAATTTCTTTATAATTGGGATTTACTGCAATCCACGGTGTTCCTGTGGTAAAGCCTGCATTTTCACTGTCATCCCACTGCATAGGAGTACGGGCATTATCCCGGCTCTTATACTGAAAGCAGGCAACCAGCTCCTTCTTTTCCCTGGAATGCTCTTTCTCAACCAGCTCATGATATGCATTGATATTTTCCACATCCCGGAACTGACTGATATCCGTAAAAGGGTAATTGATCATTCCCAGCTCTTCCCCCTGATAAATATAAGGAGTCCCCTGCAGCATATGCAGCCATGTGGCGAGCATTTTAGCAGAGCGATCCCGATAGGTTGGGTCATCATTGCCAAAACGGGATACACAGCGGGGCTGATCATGATTGGAAAGATACAGGCTATTCCATGCCTTCCCATCCAGTTCAACCTGCCATCTGGTTATCACCTTTTTCAGCTCCCTAAGAGGGATTCTGTTAAGATTCCATTTATCCCCTTCATTTCCAATGTCTACGTGTTCAAACTGAAACACCATGTTCAGTTCCTTCGTCTCTTCCCCAGCATATTGTTTTGCTTCTTCTACCGTAACACCAGAGGTCTCTCCAACAGTCATCAGATCATATCTGGAAAGCACCTTCTGGTTCATTTCCTTCAAATAGCGGTGTACATTAGGTCCATGGATGCAATAAGGAGAAAAATCTCCATATGCCATCCCCTCCTGCTTCCATCCATCCGGCATCTCCTTCGTTTTGGAAATCATGCTGATCACATCCATCCTAAATCCATCAATACCTTTTTGACACCACCAGTCCATCATAGAAAAGATCTCTTCCCGCACAGCTTCATTATCCCAGTTTAAATCCGGCTGTTTTTTGGAGAAAAGATGCAGATAGTACATATCTGTAGCTGCATCATACTGCCATGCCGAGCCCGAAAAGCAGGAGCCCCAGTTATTCGGCGGCTGATTATCTGACTTTCCTTTTCGCCAGATATAATAATCCCGGTATGGATTCTCTGTACTTTTTTTACTTTCCTGAAACCATCTATGCTCATCCGAGGTATGATTGACTACCAGATCCATGACGATCTTCATTCCGCGCTTATGTATCTCTGCAAGCAGCTCATCAAAATCCTCCATAGTGCCAAATTCCCGCATGATCTTCTGATAATCACTGATGTCATATCCATTGTCATCATTAGGGGACTGATACACTGGCGAAAGCCAGATCATATCGATCCCCAGTTCCTTTAAATAATCCAGCCGGCTGATAATTCCCTGCAGGTCACCAATTCCATCCCCATTGCTGTCCATAAAGCTGCGGGGATAAATTTGATAAACAACCGCTTCTTTCCACCATGCATGTCTCATTTTTCATTCCTCCAGGTACTACTTTATCGCTCCATCAACCATTCCCTGCATAATCTGCTTCTGGGCAAACAAGAACAAAAGAACGATCGGTATCATTGCCAAAAATGCAGCTGTCAGGATCAGATCCCACTGCTTTACATAGGAGCCTACAAAGCTGGTCACTGCTACCGGCAGTGTTTTGATCCTACCATTTAATCCCAGCATCAGGGATGGGAGCAGATAATCATTCCAGATCCATAAACCATTCAAAATAGTAATAGTTACCAGTACCGGTTTTAGTAAGGGAAAAATAATCCTGAAAAAGATCCCTTCCGGGCTGCAGCCATCAATGCAGGCCGCCTCCTCCAGTTCATAAGGAATCCCCTTGATAAATCCATGAAGGATAAAAACTGACATCGCTCCTCCAAATCCCAGATATGCGAATATGATCCCTTTGTAGCTTTGCAGCATCGAAATCCCCAGAAATTCTCCCACATCACGAAAGGTCGACAGCAGCGGCAGCATAACGACCTGAAAGGGAATTACCATGGAAGCAACAAACATCATAAAGATCAAATTGGACCAGCCTGTCTTATGACGGCATAACACCCAGGCTGCCATAGCAGAAAACACACAGAGTAATGCCAGCGATACTACAGTGATCCATAATGAGCTTTGAAAGGACGACCAATAGCTGAATCTCTGGTTATTGACTACACTCTTTATATTTTCCAACAGCTGTCCCCAGTTTTCCGGTAATGAAATAGGGCTGATAACAATATCTGCACTCTTTTTGGCAGAATTGACCACCACAAGATAAAAGGGAGACAGAACGATCAGGGAAAGGATCACGCCTATAATGGTTGCAATTCTTTTTCGCATTTTTTCTATCCGCATTACATTTCAACCTCCTTTTTCTTGCTGATCGCCACCTGTGTCAGTGACACCGCTGCCAATATCAGGAAAAATACCACTGCCTTCGCCTGACCAAGTGCGTAATTATTCTTGGAAATCGCTGTATTATAAATATTAATTGCCAGAAATTCTGTACCAGCATACATTTTATCACCTATGATACGACTCGGTGCACCATTTGTCAGGGCATAGTTCAAATCAAACTGTTTAAAGGAATTTACCAAGGTGAGAAATACACAGATAGTAAAGGTATTCCAGATCATTGGGATTTTGATCCTGACCATTGTTGTAAAGTAATTTGCTCCATCAATAGCAGAGGCCTCCAATACCTCCCGCGGCACTGTCTGTAGTCCTGTTACATAGATCATCATAATGTATCCGGCATACTGCCATGAGCTCACGATCAATATTGCCACAAATGCCAGATTTGCGTCTGTAAGCATGGAATTGCTGTTTGTTATTGCCACAATTACCTTATTGAAGATAAACTGCCATACATACCCCAGAACGATCCCACCGATAAGGTTCGGTAAGAAAAAGGATGCACGGAAGAAATTTTTTCCCTTTATTTCAGAAGTGCACAAAAGTGCCAGTGCAAAACCAATCCCATTTACCAAAATCATATTAATGATGGTAAAAAGAAAGGTGATCACAAAGGAGTATCTGTAATCATATCCGCTGAACATTGTAATATAATTCTGAAAATACAGAAATTTTGTATATCGTACCCCGTCCCAATCAGTCATGGAATAAAATACCCCACAGCAAAAAGGCAGGATCACTGTTACCAGAAATGTAAATACCAGCGGGAACAAAAACAGAAAATGAATGATAGCCCTATGCTTTTTTGTAGGGAGCAGATAAAGCCCCATCAGCACCAAAAGCAAGCCCCCGATCAGCATAGCGCCACGGCTGGCAGAATTGCTTCTGGAAAAATCCAGATATAAAGCAAGTGCAGATAATCCAGCCCCAACCCCAAAGCAGCAAATAGAAACTCCTTTTTTAATAGATAAATTCATTCTTTTTTCCTTTCTCTTCCTAGGAATACAGGCAGCTTTTTCCAATCAGCTGCCTGTATTTTGCTCCTGCTTATTTTGTTTCAGCTATGCAGCTCTGAATCTGAGTTTCCATCATGCTTACAAATCCGTCAAGGTCGATCTCGCCCTTTGCATATGCCTCAAACACATAGCCGATATAGTTCATTGCAATTCCTTCCGGCATATTTGCCCAATCCCATGCATAAGTATTTCCTGCTGTAATAAAACCGGAAAGACTTGTAGAAAGAGGTACGGTAGGTGCAATGTCACAGCTGTTGTAAGGAGAAACCATACCGCAGTCGGTAACAAGTCCGCTCTGTCCTGCTTCTGTTGTAGCAACCCAGTCTAAAAATGCCTTGCAGGCATCAATATTTTTTCCGTCCTGATATACGCACCACCAGGAAGGACAGTCTGCCAATACTCCCGGCATTTCCTCTTCTGTAAATGCAAGCGGTGCAACTCCGCAATCAAAGGTTACTCCATAATCTGCCAAGGATGCATCAAGCCAGTTGCCCTGCGTAATAAATGCAGCCTTTCCCTGTGCCCACAATGCAAGCTGATCATCATAGGTGCCGGAAATCAGGGTCTGTTGGTCAGAATACTGATACAAAAGATCCATAAATTTACCGAACTGTGCCATACGATCCCGATCGATCTCACCATTCATCAGCATATCATAGTAAGTGGTATCCCCTCTCTTAACACCTCCTGACAGATAATAGCCAAAAAGATGATTTCCTGTTGACCAATACATCTGTCCAGACTCTGCTGCTACAGAGCACACTGCTGTAAGTCCCAGTTCTTCCTTCTTTCCATCGATTACCGCAAACGCATCTTCATATGCTGCATAGCTGGTAAGTGTAGCAGGATCAACACCTGCTGCTTTAAGGATATCTGCATTGTATGTAATTCCATAGCCCTCTACTGCATAAGGAAAACCTACCACTTTTCCTGTAGAATCCTTAAAAGCCATATCTGTCTCTTTCACAAAGGCACAGTCGCCCAGATCAGCACAAAGGCCATCCCAGTTTTTGTAATCGCCCTGACCGCCAATGACAAACATATCGGGCATATCTCCTGCCTGATAATAGCCTTTGATCGTACCCTGAATATCAATTCCGCCTCCCAGAGATTCGATCAGTACCTCCTGTCCCGTTTCTTCTTTATATCTGGCAGCAAGCGCCTTTAACGGCTCATCAATCTCAACCTTTCCATTTACCAGACGGATCGCCGTCTGCGTGTCTGTCGTCTGACTTGCAGCAGCTTCTTCCTTTTTTGTTTCTCCCGCTGTGGTTGTTTCTGTTCCAGCTCCACCGCAGCCTGTCATAGTTCCCATACACATTGCTGCTGCAAGCAGTATGGATAATACCCGCTTTTTCATATTCCTTCTCCTTTTCATAAAGCCATAGTTTTTTGAACCTTTTGCGCATAAGTTCTTGTTTCAATTATATTTATACAATCTTTTTTTCGCTGTGTCAAGCATTTTTTACCAAAACTATAGGGTTATTTTCCTTTTCTTTTGTTACCTTTAGCGCAAAAGGGGATTTGCCGCTGATTTCATGGGAAAATTCACATCTTTCATACGTTAAGGTAACCAGATCTTTCCTATGAAACAAAAAAAGGGGAACAGGAATTTTCCTGTTACACCCTTTTTACAGAATCACGTATTACCAGCTCAGTCGGCAGCGTGATCCAGTTTTGTTCTATTCTTTCGCCATTCAGCAGCTTGATCAGATATTTAACTGCAAGCTCGCTTTTCTTCCTGGGGCTCTGATGCACAGTGGTAATCATGGGCCTGCACACTCTGGAATAAATATTATCATCAAATCCCACCACTGATATATCCTCCGGCACAGATATCTGGTGATCCTGTAGATAATTGATAATACTAAGCGCATAATAATCCGATGCTGCAAATACAGCACTGTATTGTTGATACACACGGAGGAGCTCTTCAAGACTTTTTTCCAGCTCTTCCTCATTTGCGCCTAGCCGCATGAAATTTTTCTGCCCAACACGATAGCCTTTGTCTGTCATTGCCGATGAAAATCCACAATATCGTACATAATCAGCTCCCATAAAATTGTCTGCCACAAACAAAATGTCCTTATGCCCCTGATCCAGCAGATAGCTTGTCATCTGATATGCTCCCTGACGATCATCCAAGCCGATGTCAACACCCTTGATCTCAACGTTTTCAAAATAGCTGTCAATGTACACCTGCGGTTTTTTGTACTGCTTCTGAAGCAGCTGGCAGTCCTCTGTACACATTCCAAAAAAAATCATTCCATCTACATTCCATGACTTCAGTGTACGGATCAGCTCCTGTATTGTTTCCGAAAAATAGATCATAACAAAGTAGCCATGTTTTTTTAATTCCCGTTCAATGACACCGATCAGTTCTGATACAAATGCATCCTGCAAATAATTCTTATCATTTCCTCTGGAAACAACTCCCACACCGATCAATCTTGATTTATTAGATGCAAGGTTGCTTGCTGTGAGATTGGGTACATACCCATATTCCTCTACCAGTTTATTCACCCGCTCAATGGTCGCCTGCGAAACCTCCTTTGTTTTTCCATGTATGACATTGGAAACGGTAGTCGAACTGATCCCCAGCATATTCGCTATTTCTTTAATCGTAATCATATCAGAATACTCCTCTGCTATTACTCTGCCTGAATTTTTCTCTCACTTATGTTTTTCATAGCACATCAGCTTTTTCATGTCAACTTTTCTGTCCAGAGTACTTGCGCTCTGCCCGGTAAATGAGCTATAATATCCCTATGCAGATATGGTTCATTGGTAGAACGCCAGCTTCCCAAGCTGGAAAGGCGGGTTCGATTCCCGTTATCTGCTTTGAGATTCTTTTCTATTACTATTTATGTTATCTGGATTATTTCTTTTTACCAGTCTGACCACCACTTCTATGCTTCTTGTCGCTGGGAACATATCCACCGGCTGTATTTTCTTTGCTTCATAGCCATGGCTGGTAAGATACTCCAAGTCTCTTTTTAATGTCTCCGGGTTACAGGAAATATATACCACACGGGACGGTGCAAGCATACAGAGTGCTTCCAGAAACGCTTCGCTGCTGCCGCTTCTGGGCGGATCCATAAATACCACATCCACCTTTTCCTTCTGCTGTGCAAGCTGGCACATAAATTCTCCTGCATCCTTCTGATAAAAGGAAATATTTTTGATCCCATTGCTTTTGGCATTGGTTACGGCATCCCGGACTGCGTCCCGGTTCCGCTCCACCCCTATGACCTCTCCTGCATTTTTGCTGGCGATCATGCCGATCGTTCCGGTTCCGCAGTAGGCATCTAATACCCGTTCCCTTTTACTGCTTTCTCCATACTGTACTGCTATCCGGTATAGCTTCTCTGTCTGCACCGGATTGATCTGGTAAAAGGAGCGGGGTGAGATCCGAAAGCGCTGTCCACAGAGCACATCTTCAATGTAGCCCTTGCCATAAAGCACCTGCTCCCTGTCGCCCAGCACCATGCTGGTCCCTCTGGTGTTGATATTCTGTACGATGGTCGTGATCTCCGGATGACGCTGGCGCAGTGCCTTGACAAAATTGTTTTTAGAGGGGAATACGGGAGAGGCAGTGACCAATACCACCATGATCTCCCCTGTGGCATAGCCGGTACGCACAAGCACATGCCGCAGCAGTCCATAGCCGGTATCCTCATCATATACCCTGAGCTTAAAAGAACGGAGCATTTTTCTGATGGTAACAATGATCTCGTCTGCCTTCTCATTTTCCAGCAGGCAGCTGTCAACAGGCACTACTTTATGACTATGCTCCTCATATATGCCGGAAATGATCGTGCCTTTTCTGTCTCTGGAAAAAGCCGCACTTACCTTGTTGCGATAATGCCAGGGGTTCTCCATCCCAATGATAGGCTCTATTTTTCCAAAGGAAGAAAGCAGCTTCTGCACCGTCTGCTGCTTTTCCTTCAGCTGCTTTTTATAGGGCAGCTCAATGGATTGGCAGCCGCCGCACCGCCTACTGACCGGGCAGAGCTCTGCCTTTTTCTTTTCCTCAGTCTTTTGCTTTTCTTCTGCCCTTTGCTTTTCTTTTTTCTGTTCCATTTCCTAGTATTTATCCGGATAGTCCGTTCCGGTCTCACTTTGCAGCTGCCAGATATAACGTTCCGGTTCCTTTCTCATTTTTAAAAACGTGTCAAATGCCATCAGCAGCATTTTGTCCCCATTGTCACGCATCCCAGGGTCTCTGCGATCCAGCTCTGCCTTAAAATGATCGATCTGCCACACCATAATATCAATGATGGTATAGCCTTCGATCGTTACATAGCAGGCAAATTTCTGGTTTTCCATATAGTAGCAGAATTCCTCTAATATCTCTCGGTCATTCACAAGCTCTTCCCAGAACTCTTCCCGAAATTCCGGCTCTTTTCCTGCATAATAGCAGAGCGCTGCGGCAAACTGATATGCATTGTCTAAGCGTTCTTTATCTATCATTTTCCTGTACCTCCCTTTTCCCGTAAAGCTCTGTGATCTCCTGCAGATACGTCAGGTACGCGCTTCGTACCGTCTCCGGCTCTGTGATCTCCACGCCCCTGCCCAGTGTGGCAAGCCAGCCAAAGAAGGGAGCACTGATGCAGATCTGCATATGGATCATAAAATGCCCTTCATCCACAGGATGCATAAAAATTTCCTTTCCAAAACGGTCGATCACCACGCCTGCAAGCTGGTTTTCAAACAAAAGCCCCACCCGGCACTCTTCTCCGCCAAACATCCCAAAGGTTTTTCTGGTAAAAGCTGCAACATCAAAATTTTCAAAATGCTCTTTTCCTTCCCGGCGATCTCCGGCAATGGAAATAGACAGCATCCTGTCCACCCTGTAATGCCGCACCATACTGACACTACTGTCATATCCTACCAGATAATAATTTTCCTCAGCCCACAAAAGTGCCCATGGACTGACCTTGTAAAGAGCTCCCTGCTTTTTCTTTCTCACTTTTTTGGAGGGTGTCCATTCAAAATACTGAAAGACCAGCTGCTTATTTTCAGAAATCGCCTCATGAATCCTGTCCACATTGTAATAAATGCTTTCATTCATCATCTTGATCCGGTCCTTTACATATACCTGCCGTTGCAGCTGCACAGCCTCATAATGACTGAGCAGATTTTCCAGCTTATGGATCAGCTCCTCAGATTTTCGGATGGTCAGAAATTTAGAGGACTGGACAATATCCACCAGCAGCTTCAGCTCCGGCAGCTCAAACTCTCTGGATGCCAGATAATAGCCTGCCGGCTGCTCCTTGCGGTACAGAATATCAAATCCAAACAGCTTGAGACATTCAATATCGTCATAAATACTTTTCCGCTCTGCCCGGATATCATATCGCTCCAGCTCCCCGATCAGCTCTGCCATGGTCAGAGAATGCTTTTCATCCGTCTTTTCCATAAAAGCCCGCATCAGGTACAACAGCTTCAATTTCTGTTTCTGTGATCTTGGCATTCTGCCTCCTTTGACCTTTGCTGTCCTCTTTATTGTTCTTTCATTATATCCGCTCTCTTTCCCCTTGACAAGGAAGAATCCACAGGATTTTCTGTCTATGGAAAAGCCCAGAAAGAAACCGGTCAGAGCCATTATGCCCGGACCGGTTTCTTTCTTTCTGATGCGTATAAAAAATTATATAAAAATGGAAGACTCTACTGGATTTCCAGTGCACCGGTGGTAATATACCTGCCGGATTTTCTGTCAAATAACAGGATCGCATTTCCTGCCATATCAAAATTCGTTTTTTCTCCGATCTGGAAAATGCTTCCGCCAAATGCCACACTTGTCAGCAGATAGTCGTTAATGCACAGCTTAATGGTAGATTCCATACCTGTAGGCATTGCACCATAAATAACACCCTTTAATCTGCCCTCATTTGACAAACGGATATATTCCGGACGGATGCCCAGTACAAAATCTTCATTGGTAATGACCGGCTCTTCCTTTAAGCTGTAGTCATCCTCATTAACCTTGGCAATATGATACTGGAATTTTTCATCCTTATTTCCTTTTTCTACTGCTTTTTTATCCTTTAGGATTTCTCTGTCCTGAGCCTCTGCTGCAACCTCTGCACGATCACGCTTTGCAAACCAGTCTGCAATATCCACAGACTCATTTGGCTTAAAGCTTGCCTTGATCCCATCTAAAACAGATAAGGAAATCGTTCCGTCACTTTCCTGTTTTCCCTTGGCTTCCATAAAGTTAATGGACGGATTTCCCACAAAGTCTGCTACAAACAGATTGTTCGGTCTGTTGTATACATCCAGAGGAGCTTCATACTGCTGCAATACACCATTGTTGATCAGGCAGATCCTGGTCGCCAGTGTCATAGCCTCCATCTGATCATGTGTAACATATACAAAGGTGCTGCCTGTTTCTACATGCAGACGCTGCAGCTCATAACGCATTTCCAGACGCAGCTTTGCATCCAGATTGGACAAGGGCTCATCCATAAACAGAACGTCCGGTTCTGGTGCCAGCGTTCTTGCTATGGCTACACGCTGCTGCTGACCACCTGACAATTCTGCCGGATAGCGATCCATAAACATACCGATCTTTACAATTCTGGAAACTCTTCTGACTGAGAGATCGATCTCCTCCTTGGTCAGCTTACGCTCCTGCAGCTGTACCTTGCCGCCGGAAAGCACCTCGCTGTTCTCATTAAGCTCCTGCCCTTTTTCCTTGTAGGATGCCAGGATCCCATCCAGCTTGCCCTGAAGCTCCTGGGCTTTTTTCTGTGCAGCCGCCTGAGGATCTGCCGCCTCATGGATCTTGTAGCCAAACAAGGTCTTTGCTGTATAGATCGAGATGATAAAGTTGTCGATCAGCTTTAAATACACCTTATCCATATCCAGCTTGCCCCGTTTATCCCTGCATTCCTCTACCAGCTTTTTGATCTCTTTTCCGTCCCGCAGTGCTGCGATCTGGCTTCTTAATGCTTTTACTTCAAAATCTACCACCGGCATTTCTTCTTTTTTGTTGCTCAGACCAAATGCGATGTTCTGATATACGGTCATATTAGGCCAAAGAGCATAGTTCTGGAACAAAAAGCCCACTTTTCTTTTGTTGGCAGGTACATTAATGCCTGCCTCACTGTCAAATACCACTCTGTCTCCGATCTTGATCTGACCGCTGGTAGGTGTTTCCAAGCCGGCGATCATACGGAGGGTTGTTGTTTTTCCACAGCCGGAAGGTCCGAGCAGTGTAATAAAAGAATTGTCCTCCATGACCAGGTTCAGATGATCTACTGCATAAAATTTTCCCCATCTTTTTGTTACGTTTGTTAATGTTATTTCTGGCATATTAATTTCCTCCAATACCGTCATCCAGACTAGCGCCGGTCAGTTTATTTACAAGTGTATTGAAAATCAGGATCGCCACGATCAGGATCAGATTGATCGCACTTGAGAATGCATACAGTCCCATTTCATCAAAATAATCCAGTGTTGTGGAGAGGATAAAGCCCTGTGTACATAAGAGCAGGAACAGGGAAAGCTCTCTAAGGCAGGTCATAAACGGCAGCATATAGCCGCTGATGATGGAATTTTTCTGAATCGGAACAATGATGTTCAGCATTCTCTTATGCCATGGAATATCTTGAATGATCGCTGCCTCCTCAATCTCTCCGCTCAGCTGCAGCATAGAGTTTAAGGCGTTCCTGCTGGCAAAAGGAATATATTTCACAACACCTGTTATGATCAGTAATGTATAAGTATTAAACAGATTGATCTTTTCATTGGAAAACAGGATGAAAAATGCTGCACCCACTGCCAATGAGGGCATTAAGTAAGGCAAAAATGCCACGCTGTTTACATAATTCGCCCACTTGCTCCTGCGGTTCTTGGATACTGCATAACCGATCAGCGTGCCGATCGTACCGGCGATCAGTGCACAGCATACAGCAACCATCAGTGTACCCTTAAATGCATTCCAGATCAGCGGATTGTAAAGGATACCAAACTGTCCATACAGACCATTTTCTGTTATGTTTTCATTTGTCAGCCACCATTTTGTGGTCAGGTTATTCAAATCTCCGGTGTATAAGAAGCTGTAATCTCCGGGATTTGGCAAAAAGGTTTCTAATGCAAAGGACAGGATCGGGAAAATACTTGTGAAGAAGGTTACTACGATAAAGATGCCTGCGATCACATATTTGCCGACCTTTCCAAGGTTGATCTTGGAAATCTGTCCGGATTTTCCTGTTACAGTCGTGTAGTTCTTTCTGCTCCTCAGGCTTACCTGATTCATCAGAAGGATGGCTACACCAAATATCATCATAATAATCGCTAAAATACTTGCCTCTCCTGTATATTTAGAGTTCAAGGAGATGTACTTTGTTGACAAGGTTGTCAGTCCTAAATAATGAGGTACCGGATAGCTTCCCATTGCGCTGCCGAATACCAGTAGGATCGTGGAAAGGATTGCCGGTTTTACCATTGGCAGGGTAACCCGGAACATGATCTTCCACTTTGGTGTATCTAAGATCGTTGCTGCCTCTTCCAGATTGGCATCCATATTTTTGAAGATACCGCCGATCAGTATGTATGCAAAGGGTGCATAGTGCAGACCCAGTACAATGGCGCTGGGCAGCAGGCCCTGGCACCACCACTTAGGTGCCAGAATGCCAAATAATGATGCCAAAAGTCCATTTGATGTCCCTGTTACAGCATTGCTGTTAAACACATTCTGCCATACAACTGCCAGTGTCCACTGAGGCATGATATATGGAAAAATGAAAATGGAGCTTAAATATTTTTTGCATTTCATATTGGTTCTTGTCACAAGAAATGCAAACAGTCCGCCGAATACGATGGAGATCAGACAGGTAAGCACTGCCAGAAGCACCGTATTCAGGAGCGGGGTCCACAAATTGGTCTTTGCCAGCTTACTTGTGAACAAATCCGTATAATTCACGATGGAATACCCTGACGACTTTTTGGTCAGATACGCATCTACCGTTCCCGGATGAATCTTTAATGTATCTTCTACGATCGCCACAATAGGTGCTACTGTTGAAAAAGTAAGTACGATACCGAACAACAGCAGGATCAGGTTTTGCGGCTTAGAAAAGTAAGTCTTTATTTTATTTAAGGCAACAGCCATTTTGCGGTACCCCTTTCTGTATTATTCTTCTGCCTGTGCGTCCGTGTATTTTGTCAGAAGCTCAATCCAGTTACCTACTGTGAAATCTACTGATGCGCAGTATTCAGGATCTTCCAGAACCAGCTCGCCATCTGTTGTCCACCAGTCATAGCCTCTGTCGTTCTTGCAGTCAAATACATTTTCGCCGTTTTCATCGTAACCACCCTTGCTGTGGTTGTATGTCTTTTCTGTTGCTGCTGCAACCTCAGGATTTGCAGAATATCCGCCCATATCCTTGCCCCATGCACTGAAGCCGTCCTCTGTACATGTCATGTAAGCGATGAATGCACATGCTGTCCATGGAAGAGGTGTATTCTCTGTCAGGAACAGGTAATGGCAGTAACCATATCCGCCGATTCCTTCATAGCCGTCTTCATAAGCGGCAACCTTAATATTGTTTACAGATACGCCTGCGGATTCTTCTACAGAACGCAGCTTGGAATATACCAAAAGACCACACTGATCTGTTGCAGAATCTGTTACCAGAGTGTTGCAGATCGGCCCATCATCGGTCTGTGCATTGTAGCTTTCTACCCAGAGCTTGATCCATGCAAGTGCATATTTTCCATTTTCGCCAAGACCAAAGTCGCTTGCATCGCTTGCTACTTCATCAATGGTAGGCTGGAAATATGCCTGCTGTTCAGGTGTAAGTGCATCAAATGCTTCCTTCAGCATCGTTGCATATTTATCAGCTGTCAGCATATACAAAAAGTTCTTTCCTACGATCTCAGAGTCGATGTCCATGTAAAGTGCATGTACGCCTTCTCCTACAAAATCCCAGCAGTTCTTATATTCTGCGCTGCCTGTGCAGTTGTATTCAAATACCTTGTTCAGAGTCTGTAAAGGCAGGAAGCCTTCATGCTCATCAGGTGTGATCCCGTTTGCCTCTGCCCATTCCTTGGGAACATAGGTTTTTAAGATTCCTGTTTCTACCATCTTGGACTGGATCTGATTGCCGTCCTGGATCAGTGTCATGGCAAAGGTTCCCTCATCCTTTAAGGAATCTGCGGAAAGCTGTTCAAAAATCTTATTGTTCTTGGGCTGCTGCCACTCAAATTCCATGCTGTAGGAAGAATCAATAGACTGTAAGTACTCAATAAATAATGGAAGTGCAGTTTTTCCACGGCTGGAATTTCCTACACCATAGAAGGTCTTGCCGTTTGATTCCTCAATGGCTTTTTTTGCCAGTTCATCCATGGACATGCCTTCTGCTTCTTTAATGATCTTTTCTGTTTCTGTCATGTTGGCTTCGTCTACTACCTCAGCCTTTGTTCCTGCGCCAGGTGCTTCTGCTGCATCAGCCTCCTGTGCTGCCGGTGCTGTCTCCTGCGCTGCTGGTGCTGCTGCCTGCTGGTTTCCGCCGCCGCAGCCGGTCAAAGAACCTGCTACCATAAGGCCAGCCAGCATAAGTGCTACTACTCTCTTTTTCATTTCCTTCCCTCCTGAATCATTTATTTACTGCAATCCGGATGTGCAAAACATCCAATTTGTATTTTTATTATATGGGGTTAGAAATTCAAAATGAATAAGACAAAACTGTTAATATTTGTGGATTTCTGTGATTTTGTATAAAAAAACTGTTTTCAGAAGATAAGATTTGCCAAAATGAATAAAAGAAACAAAGAAAAAGGAAAGCTCCATAGACGCTTATCCCGCCCGGAGCTTTCCTCTCTCTTTTATTCTATTTTAATTCTTCCAGCAGTGAATAGCCTATGGTATTTTCCGGCATTGCCACATCAAAATTATCTGCTACTGTTGCACCGATCACTGCAAAGGTATCCTTTTCCGGTATCGGTCCTGCCCCCTTCATTGCCTTGGAATAAGCGATAAAGGGCACTTTTTCTCTTGTATGATCCGTACCTGTATAGGTGGGGTCATTTCCGTGATCTGCTGTGATCAGCAGCAGGTCATCCTCCCTTAAAAGGGGTAGCAGCTGTCCCAGCTTCTCGTCAAAGTGCTCAATCTCCATTCCATAGCCCTTAGGATCTCTTCTGTGTCCCCAGAGTGCATCAAAATCTACCAGATTGACAAAGCACAGTCCTTCAAAATCCTCCTGTGCCACCTCAATGGTCTGCTCCATGCCATGTACCGAGCTTTTTGATTTTAAGGCTCTGGTAATTCCCTCTCCATCAAAAATATCCTTGATCTTTCCTATGGAGATCACTTCAAGACCAGCCTCCTTAAGCGCATTCAGTGCCGTTTTTCCAAAGGGCTTTAAGGCATAGTCGTGCCGGTTGCTGGTCCTTTTAAATTCACCCTTTTTCTTTCCTACATAGGGTCTGGCGATCACGCGTCCTACCTTCCACTCATCCTTCATGGTCAGCTCTCTTGCGATCTCACAACAGCGGTACAGCTCCTCTAAGCCAAAGGTTTCCTCGTTGCCGCAGATCTGCAGCACAGAATCTGCCGAGGTATAAACGATCATATGACCTGTTGCGATCTCTTCCTCTGCCAGTTCATCCAGGATCTCTGTTCCGCTGGCGCTTTTATTTCCAATGATCTTTCTGCCAGTACGTTTTTCAAGCTCCCGGATCAGTTCTGGCGGAAATCCGGTTTCTGTAAAGGTCTGAAAAGGTCTGGTCACCTCCAGCCCCATCATTTCCCAGTGTCCGGTCATGGTATCCTTTCCATTGCTCTTTTCTCTTAGCCTGGTATAATATCCCCGCGGTTTTTCCACCTCATCCACTCCTGCAAGAGGGATCAGGTTTGCCATGCCCAGCTTCTGCAGATTGGGCATAGTAAGATGCTCTACCGCCTCTGCAATATGCCCCAGAGTGTTCACACCCACATCTCCAAAGCTTTCTGAATCCTCCATTGCTCCTACTCCAAGAGAATCCATAACGATCACAAATACTCTCTTATATTTCTTCATTTTCTCTCCTTCTGTGCTGTACCCTGCTTTTTATGACTCTTGCTGATCCTTTTTTATGATCTCCCGGAAAGCCTCTACTGCTGTCCTGATCGCCATATCCGTATCATGTACCACCGGATTTTCCAGACCTGCCTTTTCTCTTTCCTGATTTGCCACTACCAGAAATACAGAGCCTACACGGACACGCAGCATACTTGCCACAATGAACAGGGCAGCCGATTCCATTTCAGAGGCAAGACAGCCCATCCGCTTCCATGCCTCCCATTTATTTAACAGCTCATAGCCCACCGGCATTGTTTCCGGGGAATGCTGACCGTAAAATGCATCCTTACACTGTACCACACCTACATGGGCTTTCTTTCCCAGCTTCTTTGCTGCTGCTGTCAGTGCATTTACGATTCCGATATCAGCCACTGCCGGAAATTCAATGGGCGCATATTCCTTGCTGGTGCCCTCCATCCGGATCGCACCGCTGGCGATCACCAGATCTCCGCTTTCCACCTCCAGCTGCATACCACCGCAGGTGCCTACTCTGATAAAGGTATCTGCTCCTGATCTGACAAGCTCTTCCATGGCAATGGAGGCTGACGGCCCGCCGATACCCGTGGAGGTCACACTTACCTTGGTGCCGTCCAGATATCCTGTATAGGTTACATATTCTCTATTGTCTGCAACCAGCACCGGATCATCAAAATATTTTGCGATCTTTGCACATCTTTTAGGATCTCCCGGCATGATCACATAACGTCCTACATCTCCCATTCCTACCTGAAGATGGTACTGCTTGCTGGCATCCTCTGAATAATTTTTCATAGACCTCTTCCTCACTTTCACATATACTCTGCATCATCTGTCTTTTATGGAAATCTCTTATTTTCCGCTTAGCTTTTCCCTTTTGCGCAGCTCAGAATAGCTGAATGCTGCCAGACCGATCAGTACCACCCCATAAGGGATCATCTGCACAAGTTCCATGGGAATGTTGGTAAGCTGCATTGCATTGCTGAATGCCTGGGAAATACCAAAGAGCAGTGCTACCAAAAAGCCTCCCACCGGCGTATCTCTTCCCATTGCACTTGCCGCCAGTGCGATAAAGCCTCGTCCTGCTGCCATTTCCTTGCTGAACATATTCATATATCCGCCGGACATAAAGTATCCGCCCAGAGAACAAAGCACCCCACTGATCACAAGGGCAATATAGCGGATCCTTCTGGAGCTGATCCCTACGGATTCTGCTGCGTTCTTATTTTCTCCAACTGCCCGGATCCTCAGACCCAGAGGCGTATGATAAAGGAACATATGCATGATGATGACCATGATCAGCGCCAGCCATGTAAGGATATTCTGCCCGGATAAGATCTCTCCTATAAAGGGGATCTCTTTTATTCCCGGAAGCACCACCACCGGTGCCGATACACTGGCGATGGAGGCTGAGGTCCCCCGGTCGCCGGAATATGCCAGCAAAAGCAGTACTGTGCTGCCTGATGCCACCAGATTGATGGCGATCGCCGCCAGGATCTCATCCGTTTTCAGATTCAGTACAAAAAATGCCATGACCAGACCGATCAGTCCGCCTGCGATCATTGTCAATAAAATCCCCAGCACCCAGCTTTGTGTCATAGAGCTGAAGATCACGCCGAACAAAGCGCAAAACAGCATGACTCCCTCCAGTGCCATATTACAGATCCCGGACTGCTGTGCAACACCTGCCGCAAGAGTAGCAAACAAGATAGGGGTAGTTGCCCGCAGGATCGCGTTAAAAAATTCCGGACTAAAAACCGTACTCCACATATTATGCTGCCTCCTCTTCCCTTAATGTTGCTTTTGCCTCTCTTGCGATCAGCCTGTGCTTGGTTCTGCTTAAAAACTGCTCTGCTACTGCCAGCACGATGATCACACCCTGCGTGATCTGTACGATCTCCAGGGTAACATCTGTAGAACGTGCCATAATAGAAGCCCCTACCCGCAGATAGGCAAGGAACAGGGCAGCCAGAGGTGTCTTAATGGGATTTTTCTTTGCCAGCGTACAGATCACAATGGCATCCCAGCCATAGCCCAAAAGGGCTGTCCATGAAAAACGATTATAAATCGGACCCAGGATCTCCACACCGCCGCCTAAGCCTGCGATCGCTCCGCCTAACAGCTGGGAGATCATGATCACCTTTACGATGCTGATCCCTGAATATTCTGCAAACTTCTGATTTTCTCCGGTAATCCTAAGCTCATAGCCTGCCTTGGTCTTATATAAAAATACATAGCCAAGTACGGCAACCAGCAGGGCGATCAGAAAGCCCACATGGATGCGTGTCCCATCGATCAGGGTAGGCAGCTCTGTATTTACCGGAAACTTATGGGAGGCAGAGCCTACCGAAGCATCACAAATGTAATGCATCAGAATAAATGTACAGAACCACAGAGACAGATAATTCATCATCAAAGAGGAAACCATCTCTGAAGAGCCTGTTTTGATCTTCATAAAAGCCGGAACTGCAGTAAACAGCGCGCCTGCCACTGCTGCACAGATCAGTCCCACAAGGGGGCTGAGCCCTGAGGGCAGTCCCAGAGATAAGGCACACACAGCCGCCACCAGTCCGCCAAGATGAAATCCGCCCTCTGCAGCCAGATTGATCTGGTTGGCAGAAAACATGATACAGACTCCTGTACCGGTAAAGATCAGCGGGATCATTGCCTCCACTACATTTGCCAGATTTCTCTTGCTTTTAAAGGGTCCTGTGATCAGGGTGATGATCGCCTCTACCGGCTGCTCACTGACAAAAAAGATCAGCACAAAGGATACCAGAAGTGCGATCACAATGGAGAAAAACATACGAATGATCTCAAAACGTTTCACGCTGTTATTCATACATAACACCTCCCAGCTTCTCATCATGCTTTAATCCCAGCATATATTTGCCCAGCTCTTCCTCTGTCACAGCCGACACATCTGTAAACAGTCCGGAAAATTTTCCCTTATACATAACTGCCAGACGGTCGCTCAGGGAAAATATCTCATTTAAGTCTGCTGAAACTAAAATAACGGCACAGCCTGCATCCCGGTACTCTAATATCCTGCGCCTGATCAGCTCTGCTGCTCCTACATCAATCCCTCTGGTAGGCTGATTTGCAATGATGATATCCGGGCTGTTGGAAAACTCTCTGGCAACGATCACCTTCTGGATATTGCCGCCGGAAAGCATCCCTACATTCTGACTGCTGGAGTTGCATTTGATCAGATATTCCCCGATCAGCTCCTTAGCACGCTTCTGCATTGCCTTTCCCTTTAGCAAATGCCTGCCTGCATATTCCTTCTCATCATACTGGTTAGAAAACAGATTTTCCAAAATCCCAAGATTGGCAGCACAGCCGCTGACCATACGATCCTCCGGGATATGCGCCAGTCTTTTGTTCCGCACATCCTTAACACTGGATCTTCTGATATCCTCGCCCTTGATCGTTACGCTTCCGCTGTAGCTTTTGTTTAATGCCGTCAGGGTGTCTATCAGCTCGGACTGTCCGTTGCCTTCTACTCCGGCGATCCCTAAGATCTCTCCTCCCTTTACATCAAAGGAAAGCTGATCCACCTTTAAAACTCCCTGGGCATTATGTACACTCAGATCTCTGACCTGCAGTAAGGTCTCTTTTAACTGCAGCGGCTTTTTATCAAAGGTCAGCACAACCTCACGTCCTACCATCAGCCTTGACATCTCATCTGTGCTGATGCCTGCCACCTCATAGGTGCCCATGCTCCTGCCATTTCTCATGATCGTTGCGCGGTCACAGATCCTTTTGATCTCATCCAGCTTATGAGAAATGAAAATAATTGTATGTCCATCGTTGCGCAGCTTCTCCAGCTGGATAAACAGTTCATCTGTTTCCTGAGGTGTGAGCACCGCTGTAGGCTCGTCCAGAATAAGAATATCTGCACCACGATACAGCGCCTTCAGGATCTCTACCTTCTGCTTGATCCCTACAGGTATTTCCTCCACCTTTGCCGCAACGTCAATTTCAAAGTTATATTTTTCAGCGATTATCTCTGCTTCATGAATTGCCTGCTTCATGTCTATAAACAGGCCCTTTTTTGGTTCTGTACCAAGGATGATATTTTCTGCTACTGTCAGAGAGGGCACAAGCATAAAATGCTGGTGCACCATACCGATGCCTTTACTGATGGCATCCTGAGGAGACCTGACAGCTACCTCCTCGCCATTTAAAATGATCTTTCCTTCATCCGGCGCTTCAATACCGAATAATACCTTCATCAAGGTACTCTTTCCTGCTCCATTTTCCCCCAGCAGCGCATGGATCTCTCCCTTTTTCAGTTCCAGGCTGACATCCTCATTGGCAACTACGCCATTGGAATAAATCTTCATAATGTGCTGCATTTGTAAAACGATCTGGCTGGACATACCTTCTTTCACCCACCTTTTCCTTTTTGCAGGACTGCTCCTTAGCAGTCCTGCATGCTTAACTGCTTACTGAAGTGCTACAGAATCCTTCAGGGCAATTACTTCATCGCCTGACATAGTCAGAGCGGAATTTACTTTGATCTCTCCACTGATGACCTTCTGCTCAAGCTCATCGATGGTTTTTCTGATCTCCTCTGGAACGATCTCCTCATAATGAGCATCCTTAACCAGCTCTACACCACCATCTGACAGACCAAAGGATTCTACTGTGCCGTAAGCAAGCTCTCCTGCCATAGCCTCTTTGATCGCTGCATACAGTGCATTTCCTACATTTTTCACTGCAGAGGTAGGAATACTTGCTGCGTAATCAGGAAGCAGGGCTGCCTGGTCAGAGTCAACGCCGATCGCATATTTGCCGCTTTCCTTTGCAGCCTCGATCTGTCCGTTTCCAGCATTTCCAGCTACACAGAAGCCAATATCAGAGCCTGCATTGAACATGGAAAGCGCCAGATCCTTTCCCTTTGCAGCATCATCAAAGTTACCTACATAGCTTGTTGCAACCTTAACGTCCGGATTCACATCCTTTGCACCCTGGATATAGCCTACTACAAAGTCATTGATCACGATGCTGTCCTGACCGCCGAGAACACTGATGATATTGTCAGAAGCATTGATGCCATCGATACCCTCTGTCTTTGTCATAAGTCCTGCCAGTGCACCTGCCAGATAAGAAACCTCATTCTGTTTAAACAGAACGTTGTAGATATTTTCGTTATTTCCATAACCGTCAAAATCATAGGTCTCATCAAAATAGATGAATTTCTGATCCTTGTATGTATTTGCAGCACTTGCAAGAGGATCTCCCATCTGCCAGCTTCCTGTGATGATCAGGTCATACTCGCCGGATTCACAGTAGTCTAAAATGGTAGGCTCCCAGTTTGCCTGATCGGCACTTCCGCCGCCCATCTGCTCTACCTTAAAATCAAATTTTTCTGCTCCAAGCTCATCCTTCAGCTTGGTAAGTCCTTCGTTTGCTGAGTCATAAAAGGATTTGTCTCCTAATGTACCTGCGATCACCAGTGCCACCTTATAGGGTTCACCGGATGTGCTTCCTTCAGAAGCGGTTTCCTTACTTCCGCAGCCTGCCATGGAAAGTACCATAGTCAGACTCAGCAGAGCTGCCAATAACTTTTTCATTTTCTTTCTTCCTTTCCTTTTTGGTAAATAAATTTATAATTCCTCTGCTACATCAAGAGCAACCTGCATCATATGGTTAAAACTGGTCTGACGATCCATTGCAGACATTTCCTCTCCTGTAACAAGTGAATCCGATACGGTAAAGATCGCCAATGCTTTCACGCCTGCCCGTGCCGCATTGCAGTAAAGAGCATAGCTTTCCATCTCGCAAGCAAGTGTTCCCATCTTTGCCCATGCAAGCCCCTCTTCATCATCTCTGTAAAATACATCTGAGCACGCTACATTTCCCACCTCATAGCGGTAGCCATTGCGCTGTGCCGACTGCTGTGCTTTTACCAGCAGGTCATAGGATGCTGTTGCTGAAAAGATCCCCGGCAGCTTGTACTGATGGGCATAATTGCTGTCTGTATTAGAGCCGATCGCCATAACGATGTCTCCCAGCTTCAGTCTTTCCTGCAGCGCACCGCAGGAGCCGATGCGGATCAGATTTTTCACTCCATAAAAATGGATCAGCTCATAGGTGTAGATGCCGATGGAAGCGCACCCCATTCCTGTTCCCATGACAGATACCCTTTTTCCCTTATAAGTTCCGGTAAATCCGAACATATTTCTGACTGCATTGAACTGTACCACGTCCTCAAGGTAAGTCTCTGCGATATATTTTGCTCTCAGCGGATCTCCCGGTAAAAGCACAGTCTCAGCAATATCTCCCTGCTTTGCACTGTTATGCGGTGTTGCCATAAAAATTCCTCCCTTCCTTTACAGCCTTATCGCCTGTCATGAAAAAATTTTATCATTTTGTGTCTTTTAATGCAATATCTCCAAGAATAAAACTGTTTTGCCTGCTATTTTCTGAACTCATTTTTAACTTCAGTGATAAAATCTGATGAAATATACTGTTTTTCGTGATAAAATAAAAAAAATCTACAAAAGATCAGAAGAAAGGACTGTACCATGAAACCAGCTTTGATCATCGGCTCCACCTGTGTGGACATCATTCTGAACCTGGATCATCTGCCTGTCACGCAGGAGGATCTGCATCCCTATTCCCAGACAATGGCAATCGGCGGCTGTGCCTACAATGTATCTCATATGCTGCGCCTGTTAAAGGCAGACCATACCTTTATCACTCCCATCGGCGGAGGCATTTATGGGGATTATGTTCACAAGCATTTTCTCCAGCAGCAGATCCCCATTCATATCTATCTTCCGGAAAAAGAAAATGGCTGCTGCTATTGTCTGGTGGAGGCCACAGGTGAAAGAACCTTTCTTTCCTGTCATGGCGTAGAATATACCTTTCAGCCTGAATGGATGGATGCCTTTCCTGCCAGCCAGTATTCGCTGGTCTATGTATGCGGTCTGGAAATTGAAGAGCCCACCGGCGATGCCCTGCTTGGCTATCTGGAAGCACACCCTTCCCTGACAGTATGCTATGCTCCCGGTCCAAGAGGCTGCCTTGTAGAAAAAAAACGGGCAGAGCGCATGCTTGCGCTCCACCCGATCCTTCATATCAACGAGCTGGAATCTATGCAGTTAAGCGGCTGCACCAATATGGTAGATGCCGCCAGAAGCCTGCAGCAGATCACTGAAAATACGGTTATCATTACCCTTGGCGACAGAGGTGCTTACTGTCTGGAAAGGGGAAATACCGGCTACCTTGTTCCATCCGTAAAGCCTGCAAAAACAGTGGATACCATTGGTGCAGGAGATGCCCATATCGGTACCATCCTCGCCTGTCTGACAAAAGGCATGGCACTTCGTGATGCCATTTCCTATGCCAACCGCGTATGCGCCGCTGTCATTGCTACCGCAGGCTCTACCCTGACAAAAAAACAGCTTCCTCCCTTACCATAACAAAGCCTTTTTTCTATCAGCGGATGTAATTTTCTACCTCTTCTCTTTCCGGCATTACCTTCAGTGCACCACGTCTTGTGGTGATCAGGCTGGAAGCGCCGTTGGCAAAGGTCAGCATCTTTGTCAGATCCTCCTTTGTCAAAGCATCCAGACCCTGCTCTAATACATAATTCAGCACGCAGGCACAGAAGGTATCTCCGGCACCTGTGGTTTCTATGGTTGCCGGATTCAAAAAGGGCTTTACCCGTACCTTTTCTTCTCCGTAGTAAGCAATGCTGCCTTCTTTTCCTAAAGTAGCTAACAGCAGGCGGATGTTCTTATAGCGTTCCCTGATCCAGTCTGCTCCTTCTTCTACTGTACTGCATCCAGATACGAACAAGATCTCATCATCCGATATTTTTACAATATCGCACTGTGACAGACCAAACAGGATCTGTTCTCTGGCAGCCTCCAGACTTTCCCAGAGAGGCGGACGCAGATTAGGATCAAAGGAAATAAGAATCCCCTTTTCCTTTGCGGTCTTTAATGCCTTTTTGGTTGCCTCACGCACGCCCGCATGGGTCATGGACAGAGTGCCAAAATGAAAGATCCTTGCATCCCCGATCATATCCTCTCTTACCTCATCTGCTGTCAGCATCATGTCAGCTCCCGGATTGCGGTAAAAAGCAAAGTCCCGGTCTCCATCCTCTGCTGTATGGACAAAAGCAAGAGTGGTATGCACCTGTTCGTCCATATACAACCCCTCTGTAGCAATGCCCAGCTCATCCAGTACCTTTTTCAGCATCACGCCAAACTGGTCTTTTCCTACCTTTCCCAGAAAGGCTGTCTTTTTGCCCAGCTTATTCAGCATTGCCAGCACATTACAGGGCGCACCGCCCGGATTTGCCTCAAACATGGGATTCCCCTGACTGCTGAGATCATTTTCCGTAAAATCGATCAAAAGCTCTCCCAGTGCTAATACATCATATTTTTTGCTCATTTTTTCCTTCTCCTTTTCTTACATATAGCTGCTGCCATGGTGAGGCAGAAGACATCATTGCAAATTCTTCCTTGGAAATTTCGATTGCTGTTCCACTGCTGTCGATCCTAAACAGCCGTTTTGCCATAGACATGGAATCTGCCAGATTTACTGCAAGGATCACCACTGCGATCCCTTTGTCCAGCAGCATTTTCAGCATTTCCCATACAAACATCCTATGAGGCAGATCTGCTCCCTTAAAGGGCTGTACACAGAACACCACACTGGGTCTTTGCAGCAATATCCTTGTATATACAAGCTGATATTTCTGTCTTTCACTCAGCTCCTCTGTCTGCATGGTAAAAACCTCTTCTCCCAGAACCGGGCCATATTCCATGCGGATGCTTTCCCGGATCCGCCCCTCTCCCCAGATCTGGTACAGCCTGCGGTAAAGCCCGAAGCAAAGATTATCCATGTAGCTCATTTCATGGAAGATCATGGTTTTTGTAGGCTCCTCCTGAATAACCGCCACAGCCCTGTTTCCTGCCAGATTGATCTTTTTGCCGCCAAGGAGCGCCCTGCCCTTTTCCGGAAGCAGATCTCCTGTCAAAAGCCCGATCAGACTGCAGAACACCCTCTGATCCATGCTTTGAAGCACCACACATTCTCCGGCATGGATTTTGAGATTCAGTTGTCTCAGCGCATCACAGGTAATATTTTTCAGCTCCAGAACCGGCAGTCTTTCCCTATGATCCTCGTCCTGATTTTTGATATAGCTGCGCACCATCTCATTATATTTTTCAGAATACACCAGCTGGGAGTATAATTTCATGTCCGCTTTTGGCACTACCTTCTGGATCCTGCCATAGGACAGCAGCACAGCCCTGTTACAGATCTGCAGCATCTCCTCAAAATGAGGACTGATATACAAAAAGGAAATCCCCTGCCGGGCATATTTCTGCATAATGCGGTAGAGCTTTTTCAGTTCCACCTCACTGATAATGGTGCTGATCTCATACAGCACGATCAGCTGATGTCCCATAATGACTCCACGCAGGATCTCTACCACGACCCTCTCAAAATAGGTCAGCTTTTCCACATAGGAATCTGCTGAAATTTCCATATCAATATCCTTAAAAAAGGGTTCTAACTGTTTTCTGAAAAGGGAGGGCCTGATGATATGCTGGCGGAAGCCCTGCCTGAGCACAAAAATATTATCTGCAACCGTCATCCGTTCCACCAGACAGCTTTTGCTCTGGATCACGCTGATCCGGTTATAGCTCTTTTGGGCCTCTTTCCAGGAATTGATCAGCTTTTCGCCATAGTAGATAAATCCATCCTCTAAGGGCAGATTAAACTGCAGCAGCTTTAAAAATGCAGACAGTCCATGACCATTGACCGGAATGAAGCCCACGATCTCGCCCTTATAGATCTGTAGATTAAAGTCTTCCAGCTGTGTGACCCCTTTTTCTGCATAGGTCACACGTTCCATGCGGAGCACTTCCTTCCTCATGACACCATTCCTCTGCTTATCCTTTCATTTCCTGTCCTGATCGGAATTGTGATTTCCACATCAGTCCCCTGACCCTCGATCGAATAAATATGCATCCCATATTCTTCACCAAAGATCAGATGGATTCTATTATTTACATTTGTCAGCGCAATACCGCCCTTTTGCTCCTCCTCGGAGCTGACCACATTATTGGGTCCCTTTCCCAGCCGGCGGTTCAGCTTTGCCAGCAGCTCCTCGTTCATGCCGACTCCATCATCAGAAATACGGATGATCAGCCTCTTTTCTGTGGTTTCAAACTGGATCTTCAGATTGCCGGTACCGATCTTTAATTCTGTTCCATGGATGATACTGTTTTCTAGGATAGGCTGCAGGGTCAGCTTAGGGATCTTGCAGTTCATGATCTCTTCCCGATCCTCTTCACTGCACTGGATATGCAGCCGCAGTCTGTCCCCAAAGCGGTACTGCTGAATACGGAAATAGGTCTCACAGTTTTCCAGCTCCTCCTCTACCGTTACCAGATTTTCCACCTTGGTAATGGTATAGCGGAAAAATTTTGCCAGTGCCTCTGTCATCTCTGCCACACTGTTCAGCCCTGCGATCAATGCCTCACCTCTGATGCTCTCCAGTGTATTGTACAGAAAATGGGGGTTGATCTGATTCTGCAATGCCAGATACTGCGCCTGCCTTTTATTCAGGTCTATCATCTGGGGAGATTTCAGCATCCGGTCCATCATCTCTAACTGCCGCTCCATCGAGGGAGTCAGCATTACCGAGCCGGGCATCTGGTCATCGGGCATGATATGCCCTTCTAAAAAGTGCTCTATCAGACGCTCCACCTGCCTGCCGGGAATTATCACCCAGCACCAGCTCACTGCCAGATAGCCCAAAAGTGCTGCTCCATAAAACAGCGCCTTCCATACAGAGGTTCTTCCATTCAGCAGCAGATAGATCTGGTCAGCTGCCTGTATCAGAAAAAACGCCAGAATTACCATAGCGATCACAAAAATCCTGGTGGATATGTACTTCAAATGATAAAATTTTCTCATACACGCTCCTAACCATACAGCTTCCGGTATGTTGCCGGCTTCACACCTGTTACCTTTTCAAAGGTATGGGTAAAATGCTTCAGATCGTTATAGCCTACCCTGCGGCAGATCTCTGCTACAGAGTCATTGGTTTCGCGAAGCAGCCGCTTTGCCTCCTCCACCCGCAGGTTGATCAGATATTTTGCAAAGCCCTCTCCTTCTGTTTTTTTGAACAAAACGCTAAAGTACGCTCCGCTCAGCCCCACTTCACTGCTGACCAGCTCCGCAGTAATGGGTTCACTGAAATGGTTCTGTATATATTGCTTTGCCTGCCTTATGGGCCGCAATGCATCATTTTCTCTCTGACTGATCACTTTCTCTAAATGCGTTCTCTGCAATTCAGCAAGCTGTGCAAAAACCGCCTTGACAGAGCCGCAGTTTTCACAGCGTTCCTCAAAGCTTTTGTTTTCCTCTTCTCGCTGCGTTATCTCCAGCTGATTTAAAAACAGTCTGCCGCAGCCCTTTACCAGCTCTAAAATCTCCCAGCCATGGACATTCGGGGTGCTTTCCACTTCCTCCTGGATCTGGATAACGGCATTTTCCGCTTCCTCCATGCTGAGCACCTCCACTGCATAGGTGCTCAGCCGCAAATATCTCTCTAGCAGCTTTCTTTCCTGCAGAGCAGTTTCAGAAGGCAGCTTGTCTAAGATCCGCCCTGTGCCTTTTACAAGCCTCTCCTTGAGGATAAAGCCTGCTTCCCGTACCGATTGCTCCAGCTTTTCTGGTTTTTCTGTCATACAGCCCACTGCGCCGGAAAAGGTGATCTGTCCATACAGATTTTTCTGTGCCTCCAGCTGATTCAGACATTCCCGCAATATCCTGCGGATCTCCTCTGCCTTCTGCTTCTGATAATTCATAATGCCGATGCAGGCACAGGCTCTCTGCGCCACTACCAGCTCATAGCATCTCTCCCTTAAGCTGCTCATCAGCAGGCCCTTTACCTTGTCCATAACAGTGGACAGGCCCGACTGACTGAGCTTTCCGTCTATCTTGATCCAGAATGCCTGAAACATTCCTTCTTTCGCCTTCAAATAATATTCCTCCTGCAATATCTGAAGGGAAAGAGGCCCTGCCTGCCCTTCTGCCAGCTGTCCGATCAGGTTGGTCTGTAAACGCAGAACATCATTTTCGCTTTTCTGCAAAAGCTGCTGCATATCGCTGACAGACTCCTGACGCTCCAGAATACGTTCCTTCAGCTTATGACAGGTGGCATATAGCTCCGACTGGTTTACCGGCTTCAGCAGATAATCTCCCACGCCGTATTTGATCGCACTCTGGGCATAGTCAAAATGCGCGTAACCGCTAATGATAATAATTTCACAATCCGGCTGACTTTTCTTTACTTTTTCGATCAGCTCCAGACCATTACAGCCCGGCATCCTGATATCTGTGATCAGGATCTCCGGTTTCAGCTCTTCCACCAGTTTAAGTGCCTCAAGCCCATTATGTGCAATTCCTGCGATCTGCATTTCCATGGCATCCCAGTCCACAAGCGCCCGGATCAACTGGCAGATCCTTTCCTCATCATCTGCGATCACTACCTTTAGCATACCTTTTCCTCCACTATGTCACTGTTTTTATTTTACCAAAACTCCCATGCATCAGCAAGTATGCCCACGATTTCCTTTTCAAATTCCTTTCCGGAATTTACTTTGCCGCAGGATATTCGTTGCAAAGCAGACGATAAGGTGCTTCATCCTCTTCAATCGTAGGGAAACGTCCTACCTTTTCATAAAAACGATTGTCTGTATTATCATCATTACACTGGCTGACTTCGCCGATCAGTACCGGCCCTGTGCCCTTTTCCACTTCAAAATCATGGTACATATATGGATAAATGCTGATGCTCTCGCCCGGCTGCAGCTTTACCTGTGTCCCTGCAGGAACAACGATCTCCCTGCCGTCCAGATGTACATGAACCTCATTTACCCGATCCAGATCCTCATCTTTTGTAGAATTGTATACCCGGATCAGCAGATTGCCGCCGCCTCTGTTGATGATATCCTCCATCTTATTCCAGTGGAAATGCATGGGAGAATACTGCTGCTCCTTGATATAAAGCAGCTTTTCTGCATAGGTTTTGGTATAGGTATCCTGCATTTTCAAATTGCCGTTGCGGAGAGTGATCAGGGAAAAGCCCACCTTCTCAAAATTGCCCAGACCATAGTCTGTAATATCCCAGCCCAGCATATTGTCTCTTACTTCATCATACTCATGTCCCTTTTCCTGCCACTGCTCTGGTGTAAAATGGCAAAAGGGCGGCAGAGAAAAACGATACTGCTTTATCATTTCCTCCATCTCTTTTAATGCTGCATTGATTTCACTTCTTTTCATATAGACCTCCTGTATTGTCCAAAAACCGCCGGAGCACTCCGGCGGTTTCCAGTTTTTTATATGTTGTTATTTCCTTCTTTTCAAAACAGTCCTTTATTATTTTGTCAGAACAGAAACGCCTGTATCTGTTACTTTTCCGCCAAGGCTTTCTCCCTCTAATGCTCTTACGCAGGCTTCTACACCCTTAGAGCCCATTACATCAGGATTCTGTGCCATGGTGCAAAGAAGATACTCATCTGCGATCAGGTTCAGGATCGCATCGGATTTATCAAAGCCAACTCCAACGATTGAAGTATTGCCTGCTGCCTTAATAGCATTTCCTGCACCTGTGGTAGAGCCTTCGTTGCATCCGAAGATACCAACTACGCCCTGTGTAATATAGTTTTCAGCAATACTCTGGGATTTTGCTGCATCACCTTCGCCGTACTGGGTTTCCATCAGTTCAAAGTCGCTGCCTTCAAATGCAGAACGGAAGCCTTCTTCACGCATAACGCAGGAATCTGTAGCTGCATTAACATTGATGATACCGATCTTACCAGAAGTAACACCTGCTGCAGAAAGTGCTGCCAGCATTTCTTCACCTGCTGTTTTTCCTGCTGCCTTGTTGTCTGTAGAGAAAGTAGCCTCTGCTTCTACGTTTGCAGGAGAGTCAACGTATACGATCTTAACTCCTGCTGCAGATGCTTCTTTCAGAGCAGAAGAAATTGCATCCGGGCCGTTTGCTGCTACCATAATAGCGTTGTAGCCGCCAGCTACTGCATTGTTGACACATTCGATCTGCTGTGCGTCATCCTTGGTATTTGGAGACATAAAGGTTACTTCTACACCCAGCTCCTGTGCGGTTTTCTGTGCACCCTCATTCAGGGTTACCCAGTGCTGGTCAATAGAGTCCATGGTGATCAGAGCGATCTTCCATGCCTGACTTGCTGTAACAGCTGCTGCATCTGCTGCCGGTGCTGCATCTACGCCCAGTGCTGCTGCATCAATAACAGAAACGCCTGTATCTGTTACCTTTCCGCCAAGGCTTTCGCCATTCATTGCAGCTACTGCTGCCTTTACACCCTCATATCCCATAACGTCAGGATTCTGTGCCATGGTGCAGAGTAAATATCCATCTTTGATCAAGTTGATGATCGCATCGGATTTATCAAAGCCAACTCCAATGATCGCAGTATTGCCTGCTGCCTTAATAGCATTTCCTGCACCTGTAGTAGAGCCTTCGTTACATCCAAAGATACCAACTACGCCCTGTGTAATGTAGTTTTCAGCAATACTCTGGGATTTTGCTGCATCGCCTTCGCCGTACTGGGTTTCCAGAATATTGAAAGAAGAGCCTTCAAAAGCGGAGCGGAATCCCTCTTCACGCATAACGCAGGAATCTGTAGCTGCATTAACATTGATGATACCAATGTCACCGCTTGTAGTACCTGCTGCAGAAAGAGCTGCCAGCATCTGCTCGCCTGCTGTTTTTCCTGCTGCCTTGTTATCTGTTGAGAAGGTAGCCTCTGCATCTACATTTGCAGGAGAGTCTACATACACGATCTTAATGCCTGCACTTGCTGCCTCTTTCAGAGCAGAAGAAATTGCATCCGGGCCGTTTGCTGCTACCAGAATAGCACCATATCCGCCTGCTACTGCATTGTTGACACATTCGATCTGCTGTGCATCATCCTTGGTGTTGGGAGACATAAAGGTTACTTCCACACCCAGTTCCTTTGCTGCCTTCTGAGCGCCCTCATTTAAGGTGATCCAGTGCTGATCAATGGAATCCATGGTGATCAGTGCTACCTTTCCGCCAGAAGCGCCACTGTCTGTCGCTGCTGTTTCTTCTGCCTTGCTGCCGCCGCATCCAACTAAGGAAGCTGCAATCATTGTTATGCAACAAAGCATTGCCATCATCTTCTTTTTCATTGTTTCAGTCCTCCTTTTTGATATAATTAGCCGCAAAAGCGGATAATTTTCATTTGTTTCTATTTGCTTTTACTTTTCTTACCGAATTCACCATTACGGATGACTACGTCTAAAAGTACTGCTGCTACTACGATAATACCAATTACGATTCTCTGGATACCGATCTGTGCACCGATCATATTCAATCCATTTTCCAGTGTCTGCCATACTGCAGCACCTGCCAGAGTACCCAGTAAAAGTCCTGTGCCGCCAAGAGGAGACACGCCGCCGATTACGCCTGCAGCTACACCGTACATTTCATACATGTTACCTGCTTCCATGTTTCCCATACCAGCCTGTGCGCAAAGGATAATTCCTACGATACAGGAGCAGATGGAGCTTACCAGATAAGTTTTGATCGTTGTTGCCACTACGTTGACACCGGAAAGCTTTGCCGCATCAATGTTAGAACCGATGGCATAAATATGTCTGCCGGTTCTTGTTTTGGATAAAAGGAAGAAAAATACTGCAAATGCGGCAAGAGCGATCCAGAAAGTATTGTACACCCCAAGGGTTGTGCCGTAATAAAAGAAATTCTGAAATGCATCTCCTGCTTCTTTTCCAATTCCAGTTGCGATCGCATCTGTATTTCTGTTGCCGTTTACGATATAAGCAACACCTCTTGTAACAAACATGGTACCCATTGTTGCGATAAAGGGCGGAAGCTTAAACTTACCTACCAGATATCCATTGACCAGACCTACCACAAGGCAGCTTACCATAGCTACCAGGATAGCGATGACCGGGCTGATCCCATGTGTCATTAAGGTTGCAGAAACCATGGCGCTCATACCTACCATAGAAGCAATGGACAGATCAATGTTTCCTGTGATCAGTACATAGCTCTGTGCAATACCTACCAGAAGGTATTTTGACATGGAGCGCAGTAGATTCAATATATTCTGTCCGGAAAATACTGCCGGATTGATCAGTCCAAATGCGATATAAATGATGATCAGACCGATGAAAGCTGTCAATGCTGCTCCCATACCTCTGATTCCCAAAAGCCTCTTCATAGGACTTTGTTTTTTGCTGTTCATGTTCGTTCCTCCCTTTATGCTGTCGTGCCAATCTTTTTATCTTCAAATGTGGTTGCCAGAGTTAATATCTCGTTCTGCGTTGTATTTTCTGCCATGACCTCTCCGGTGATCCTTCCGTCACACATAACGATGATCCTGTCTGCAATTCCCATTACCTCCGGCATTTCTGAGGATACAAACAGCACTGCGATCCCCTGCTGTTTTAATTCGTTCATCAGATTGTAGATCTCGACCTTTGCACCAACATCAATTCCTCTGGTGGGTTCATCAAAGATCACAACTCTGGAATCTCTGGCAAGCCATTTTCCTACAACTACCTTCTGCTGATTTCCACCAGAAAGATTTCCTGAATCCACCTCTACATTTGGTGTTTTGATCTTCAGATCCTCTACTGCCTTTTCACAAAGCTGTGCTTCTTTCTGACTATTTACCACACCCAGGCGGCTGCAGACAATGTCCAGATTCGGCAGTGCCAGATTATGACGGATGCTCAGCTTCGTACATAAGCCGTCCTTTTTCCGATCCTCCGGTGCCAGTACTACGCCGTTTCGGATGGCATCCATCGGACAGTTGATCTTTACTTCCTTGCCGTCCACATAAATTTCGCCGCTTTCCTTACGGTCAGCTCCGAAGATCGCTCTTGTGGTCTCTGTTCGTCCAGCTCCCATCAGTCCGGCAATCCCTACGATCTCACCTGCATAAACGGAAAAGTTGATGTCTCTTACCATTCTGCCTGCGTTCAGATTTTTTACTTCAAATACCTTTTCCCCTTTTTTGCATACAACCTTGGGGAATTTTTCCTTGATCTCTCTTCCTACCATATGTGCGATGATCTCATCCATGGTAGTATCTGCAAAGTTCATGGCAGTAATATACTGGCCGTCCCGCATGATGGTTACCCGGTCTACAATGTGCTGCAGCTCCTCCAATCTGTGGGATATGTATACAATACCTCTTCCCTCTTCCTTCAGTTTTCTGATAATACGGAAAAGATCCTCTATCTCCTTTGCCGTCAGTGCCGAAGTCGGTTCATCCATGATCAGAATTCTTGCATTGATGGAAAGTGCTTTTGCGATCTCTACCATCTGCTGCTTGGATACCGGCAGATCTCCTACTGTCTGTTTCGGATCAATATCGATCTTCAGATCGTCCAGGATCGCCTTTGCTTCTTTTTCCATTTGTGCATTGTTCAAGGCAAATCTGCCGCCTATCTCTCTTCCGAGAAACATATTCTCTGCCACCGACAAATGCCTGCACATATTCAGTTCCTGATGAATGATCGCCACACCTACCTGCTGTGCCTGCTTAGGTGTCAGATCTCCGTATTCCTGTCCAAAAATCTGCAGCTTTCCCTCATCTCTTGTATAAACACCGCTGAGAACCTTCATTAAGGTTGATTTTCCAGCTCCATTTTCTCCCAGCAGCGCCATAACTTCTCCGGAACGCAGTTCAAAATTCACATGGTCCAGTGCTTTTACGCCCGGAAATGTCTTACAGATATTTTCCATGGAAACAATTACTTCCTTCATCCCTTCACTCCTTTCTCTGCTGCCTTCTTATATTTTTATCCTATCATCAGTATAGCAGACCGTCTTTTTTTCGTAAGGGGGATAAAATTTGGTTTTAATGGGGGATTTTTTTGAATTATCAGATATGTGCCTTTGATTTTCTGAAACAAAGAGTCTGCAGGTGCTCCTTGGGCCCACCAGCAAACGGATTGCCGCTGTTCTCTTCTCTGTCTGTTTATACAACGGTGTGTTTGTTTTCCTTAATTTTGCACAAAATAAAAGCATCTGAAGGTATTCTCTCCAAATGCTTTGTTAATAAATAATTGTTCACTTTTCAAACTCAATCTTCAACTTTAATCCCATTCCTTCGGCTAAGCGTTTCAATGTAGTTAAGGAAGGATTTGCAAGACCTCTCTCAATCCTGCTTATGTCTGCTTGATATATTCCTGTAGATTCAGATAATTGTTTCTGCGTCATTCCCGTAACTTCTCTTGCTTGTGTTAAATTCTCTGCAAGTACAGAAGTAATATCCATTTCCTTTTTACCTACTTCAATTCCATCTTCCCAAATATCTTCTGCATCCAGATCTAAATCATCATTCCAAGAGATGCCATAACCGCCCGCATCTACCTGAACCTGGTTAAACAAGTCTACATCATTTTCAAATACTTTAAACTGTGGAAATATAGGATACAAGGTACGCATATCATACGTCTTTTCAATACCGTTCTGAAAATCTACAAGTAAAACAAGATTTTCCATTGGTTTAACTGCTACGATTTTATGTGTCATATTGCATCCTCCTCTCTATTACTCAAGTGGCTCTAATGTAAAAAATTTCTGTGTTTCCCACATTTTTAGTAATTCATTTTCATATTTTAAAACAAAGGCTTTGATTAGCTTCTGTTCTTTAGAAGGAATGTCTCCTTCAAACATTTCACCATCAGATAAAGAAAACATACCAATATAATCTCCGTAAATTGCGTGAATATGTGGTGGGTTATGCTCTTTTTATTTGAGATACATCTTTATTACTATTCCGCGGAATCTGGATATAACTGGCATTTACGAATCCTCCTCTATATTTCTAAGATAATTGTATGGGATATATCCTATATTGTCAATTATTTTTATAAATAAATTTCGGGTATAATCTTTTTTCGACATCTGGCAACGGCTGTTTTTGCACGGCTCATTATCGCCGCAAATATTCGCTGATCTGGCGCTGGAGGATGCGCATGGAGTTTTCGATGTTGTCATCGTCCTCGATAATGCGGCTGATCTCATTATCTGCCAGCAGGATGGTATCTTGATATTTGGGAAATTTGGGTGTGACCACACCGTTTTCAATTACTGAGCCCACCAGCTCATTATCTATAAACTTCTCATTCTTTTCCATGTCTGCCTGCAGGATCTCCTCTGTCTCCCTTGATTCTGTAACACTCTTTAGCACAGATACCCCCTGAGAATATCTGAACAGATCCATCTGTATCTCTTCATCATAGGTCAGCAGCTTCAAAAATTCCCACGCCAGCTCCTCCTTACGGGTATGATTGCTGATCCCCATAAGCAGTGTATTGATCACGGAAGTATTGTCACCCTTCTGTCCTGCCGGAAGCGTAATACAGTCCCACTGAAATTTTGTATATTTTTTGATTTTATAGGGATAGGTTTTATAGGTTCTGTATTCTGTAAAGGGAAGCGGCATAAATGCCACATTTCCACCGTCAAAATCGTCCTTTGTTACCTTATGCAGCTGGTTTAATTCCGTAATCTGTCTGACAAAGCGGACAGCCTCTGTTACCTTATCATCGTTCAGATAGCATTCCGTTCCGTTTTCATCAAACAACTCCGCACCATTAGAATATACTGCCTCCATCCAGCCATAATTGTAAGTGCCAAACTGATCCAGAATCCCGTCTCCGTCTGTATCCTTGGTTACCCGTCTGGAAATTTCGTACAGATCATCCCAGGTCCAGTCATTATCCGGCACCTGCATGCCCTCCTTGTTCAGCAAAGACCGATTGACAAACATCAACGTAGGCACAGTTTCATAGGGAAGGGCATACTGCCGCCCTCCATACTGTCCTGCCTGCAGGGTGGTAGCATAAAAATCCTCCCTGTGAAATGCCGGATCTGTATTCATCAAAGATTCCAGATCCTTCATAATGCCGATTTCTGCGAACTGGTTAAAATCTTCCCCCAGCACCATAAACACATCCGGTTCTTTTCCCCTGAGCAGCTGTCTGGAAAACCATTCCGAATAGTCCTCCTTACGGATGCCGCTGTAATAATGTACCTTTACCTGCTGGTGCTCTGCCTGAAATTTTTCGATGGCCTTGTCAATGATCACATAGCTGTTGGCATTGGCTACATCCCAGTTGCTTCCTGCAAAAATACCTACCTCAAGAACGGTTACTTTATTTTTCTGGTATCTGTAAGCTCCAAACAGCAGCATTGCCGTGACAAGCACTATGCTTCCTATGATTATGTTCCTTTTTCTGCTCATACGTGATCCGGCTTTCTTTTGCTGACTCCGGTCTGCACTGCCCATATCGCAAGCTGGGTTCGATCCCGCAGTCCTAATTTATTCAGAATGGTACTCAGATAATTCCGTACCGTTCCCTCTGACAGGCTGAGATTCTCTGCCACCTCCTTGTTGGATGCACCAAATTCCACCTGTTCAATGATCTTCCACTCCGTTTTGGTCAGCTCCTTTTCATTTCTCTCCTCAACCTGAATAGAAAAATCAGCCTTTGCCATCTGGGAAAACAGCTTGACTACCTTGGTGGCAATGTCCGGGTTGATCATAGCCCGTCCGCTGTATACCGTATGGATCGCCTCTACCAGCTCATCCATGGAAACTCCCTTTAACAGATAGCCACTGGCACCAAACTTCAGCGCATTGTAAACAAATTCATCATCATCAAAGGTAGTCAGGATGATGATTTTGATCTCCGGATGATTCTCCTTGATGATCTTGGTACACTGCACACCGTCCATCTTTGGCATACGGATATCCATTAAGATCACATCCGGCGCATCTTTCCGGATGCTCTGGATGACCTCCTGCCCATTTCCTACCGTGTCCGTTACCTGGATTCCCTCTTTTGTATTCAATACAATCTGCAGACTCTGTCTGATCAGCTCCTGATCGTCCGCTATCAGCACTTTAATCATATTCTTCACCCCATCTGATCGGTATTCTGGCTATGACGCTGAAGCCGTTTTCACTTTTAAACTGCACCGTGCCATTCAGCAGCCCGATCCGTTCCATAATGTGCTTTGTTCCAAAACCGTTTTTTATCTCACTGCATCCAATCCCATTATCCTGTATGATAAGCAGCACCATATCCTCTTCCTTTTCCATTCTGATCCGCACCCGGCTTGCCTTTCCATGCCGCATGGAATTGGTAATACTCTCCTGTATCACACGATAGATCGCACCCTCCTCATCCTCATCAAATTTCAATGGTCTGATCTTACATTCAAAAAAGATCTCCATATCAGTAACGGATTTCATATCTGTGATCATTTTGGTAATTGCCGTTTCCAGCCCCAGCCGTTCCAGTGCATCCGGCTTCAGCTCATTTACAGAGCGGCGGATATCCAGCAGTCCCCGGCGTGCCACATCTGAAATCCTTTCCAGATGCGCCTTGGTTTCCTTAGGTGCCAGCTCTACCGTTGCAATGCAGGCATCAATGCCCACTGAAATTCCTGTCAGGGTATGTCCCAGTGTGTCGTGGATCTCTCTGGCAAGACGGTTTCTCTCCTGCGTTTTTGCCATACTTTCTGTGATCTTGGCATATTCCTCCAGCTGATTGTTAGCATTCTGCAGATCCTCATTGGTCTTTTGTATTTCTGCATACAGCAGGTTGACCTCTTCAATAGTGCCCCGCTGCTGCTGGATCAGAAATATACAATAAATGATAAATAAAATAATATTTAATGAACCAAGAAGATTATAGATGCCCACCAGATACTGCTGCACCGATGCATCATAATAGCAGAAATAATCATTGATGGAATATAAATTATAGTTAATGGAAAGCAGCTTGGCATCTGTCATGAGAAAACTGATCAGTGCCAGACAGATCATCAGATACTTACCCTTGTCCCCCTTTGCATAATAGATCACACCAGCAAATACCAGAAAGAAAATACCATTATAATTAAAATTCATGACCACTACGATCACAGTACTGATAATAAAATCAATGACCAGCGAAATATAAATCTTTTTCAGTTGGTTTACATAAATCGTTTCCCTTAAGATAAAGGTTACCACAAGCAGCAGATACAGCCCCAGACTTATCTGCACATTCAACCGGGGCTGGATGGGAAGAGCACTGATGGTGTCCAGAAATTCCCTTGCCTCATAATTGGAGCAGATCCTTTCTGTTGTGATAAAAACAGAAAGAGAAACAAAAAGCACCGCTATAAAATTGACGATCATCATCATAAGCCGCAGATCCCGCAGCCTTAGCTTTTCCATATCTTTTACTGCTCCTTACTGCCATCCGGCAAGATCAAATTCATCAATATTGTCCTTTGTGATCATGGTGACCGGGACAATAACCAGCTCCTCTACTGCTTCCCCGTTCAGATAAGCATATCCCATCTCCAGCGCACGGTTAGCAATCTCTATCGGTCTCTGGGCACTGCTTCCTTCCATGTAGCCCTCCTTGATCATAACCTTTCCGTCCGGAGATCCATCTATCCCATAGATCAGGATTCCTTCCTGCATCTGGTTCATCTGGAGTGCTGCCAGTGCACCCAGCGCAGTAGGATCATTACCGCCCAGTACAACATCAAATTCTGTGCCTCCTGCCAGCACCTCCTGAGTCACATCCATAGAAACCTCCAGCTCGCCCTTTCCATGCACCAGCTTTACTACCCGATACTCCTGATGTCCCTCGATGGTATCCATAAAGCCGTGTACTCTGTCCTCAATGGATTTGGTTCCCGGACTATCTATTACCAGAATCCGGGCAGCTGTCCGCTTTTTCATCATGTCCTGGGCACACTGCACCCCTGCATCATAATTATCTGAGAGAATGGAAAATGCTACATATTCATCATCATACACCTTGGTATCAATGACGAATACCGGAACCTTTGCTTCCTTGCAGGCGATCAGTGCCGGACGTACCGTTTCCCAGTTTACCGGATTTAAGAAAATCGCACTGATCCCCTCCTCCAGCATATCCATGATCTGCTCATTCTGCTTTTTCTGATCCTGTGCCGGATCCCGATAAATAAGAATATCCCCGTTGGCTTCTACGATCTCCTCGATCTGGGCATTCATATCCTGAAAATAGGGGTTGTTCATGGTCATATAGGTTGCACCGATCTTTTTCGATGTTTCTGAGGGCATAGACCTTACGCGGTCACTCTGTCCATGGCCTCTGCCTATACCATACAAGCCCACTGCCATCAGCATCACCAGCATGGTAAAGATCACATATACTGTTTTTCTTTTCTTAAAAATCTCTCTCATTCTTTTGCTTCCTGCAATGAAAATTACCCGGCATCCCGTATTGGTCTGCCGGGTTTTTGATACCTGATGATACCCATTCATTATATCATAAATACCAGATCTACAGGGCATCTCTTTCAATATCTGAAATAAAGGGAAATAAAGATCATGCTTTTGCTTTCTTGGTGTTTCTGAACCAGTCAATGTAAACAGCTAACAAAATAACACAGCCTTTTACAACATACTGCCAGAAAGAGTTGACATTCATCAGATTCAGTCCATTGTTCAATACCCCGATGATCAGACCGCCGATGATGGTTCCGCCGATCTTACCGGAACCGCCTGCCATACTGGTGCCGCCCACAACAACGGCTGCAATGGCATCCATTTCTGCTCCGTCACCTGCGGTCGGCTGACCGGAATACATACGGGATGCAAGCACGATACCTGCAAGACCTGCCATGATACCGGAATAAGTATGTACCAGGAATTTTACCTTTGCTACGCTGATACCGGAAAATTCCGCTGCCTGTGCATTTCCGCCTACTGCGTACATATGCCGTCCAAGCTTGGTTTTGTTCATAATGATGGCTGTTACGATCAGGACGATCGCAAGCAGTACAACCGGAGTCGGAACCGGTCCGATATAGCCTGCTCCAACAAACTGCCACTCCTTTGTCACAACACGCACCGGAGAACCGCCTGTGTATACATAGGCAAGACCCTTTGCCACGTTCATGGTTGCCAGAGTTACGATAAAGGGCGGAATGGTCGTCTTAGCGATTACCCAGCCGTTGAACATACCCACCAGCAGACCTACCAGCACACCGACTACCAGTGCTGCAGCTAAAGGCAGACCGTATCTGGATACACAGCCTGCTGCCACACAGCCGGATAAGGCGATGATGGAGCCTACGGAAAGGTCAATGCCTCCTAAAATAATGACCATTGTCATACCGCAAGCCAGATACAGGTTGGTAGAAATCTGGCGAAGTACGTTAAATACATTCTTCTGTGTCAGAAATGAAGTGCTTGTGGATGGATTAACTGCCAAAAAAACACATAACACCAAAAGGGCTAAAATAATGCCTAAATTTTCTTTTAAATAAATGGTTACTGCTTTTGTATATCTGGAATCTGCAGTACTTTTTACTGCTGCTTTTTCCTGCGCCATAGATATTTTCCTCCTTTATCCTTCCTTAATTTGCCGCAAGCTGCATGATGGCTTCCTGTGATACTTCTTTTCTGTCAAGACAGCCGGTAATAACGCCATCGTTCATTACATATACCCTGTCACTCATATTGATAATCTCCGGAAGCTCGGAAGAAATCATGATAATGGACATTCCCTGCTTTACCAGTTCATTCATAATCGCATAGATTTCAGATTTTGCACCTACATCCACACCTCTTGTAGGCTCATCCAGGATCAGGATCTTAGGATTTGTGGCAAGCCATCTGCCAATGATCACCTTCTGCTGGTTTCCTCCTGAAAGATTCCCGATCATCTGCTCCTGAGATGGTGTTTTGGTAGAAAGCATATCAATGTATTTCTGGGTTATCTCCTCTTCCTTCTCTGCATTGACAAAAATGCCTTTGATAAAATCACCCAGTACCTCTATGGTGGAATTGTATCTTACACTCTGCACCTGATACAGTCCCTCTGCTTTTCTGTTTTCCGGCACCAGCGCGATCCCCTGCTTCATGGCTTCGATGGGATTACGGATCGTTACTTTCTGCCCCTCTATCTCGATCTCGCCCTTATAGTTCTTTGTCAGTCCGAAGATGCATTTCATTACCTCACTTCGTCCTGCCCCAACCAGACCTGCAAAGCCTACGATCTCTCCCTTTCTGATCTCAAAGCTTGCATCCTTTGCCATTCTGCCATCTGAAATGTGTTGGCATTTCAAAACAACCTCTCCCGGTGTCTGGAAATCTCTTGTATAATAATTTGTAAGTTCACGGCCTACCATCATGGCGATCAGCTCATCCTTATTGGTTTCACTGACAACCTTTGTTCCCACATATTCTCCGTCACGCATAACGGTCACTCTGTCGCAGATCTGCTCCAGCTCACTCATCTTGTGGGAAATATAGATAATCCCTACTCCCTGTGAGGTCAGTCTGCCCATGGTCTGAAACAAAAACTCCACTTCTTTGTCTGAAATAGAGGAGGTGGGCTCATCCATTACAAGAATTTTCGAGTTAAATGAGATGGCTTTTACGATCTCTACCATCTGCTGCTGTGCAATAGACAGCGTATTGACCAGTGCATCTGCCCGGATGTTCATTCTGTTTGCATCCAACAACGCCTGGGCATCCTCTGTCATTTTTTTATGATCCACAAAACCGCCTGTCATGGGTTCTCTGCCCAGAAAGATGTTTTCTGCCACAGTCATGTATGGCACGAGCACCAGCTCCTGATGGATAATGGCGATCCCATTTGCCTGCGCCGCCCTTACTCCATCTATGGTCACCTTTTTTCCTTCAATGAAGATTTCTCCCTCTTCTGCAATATAAATACCACCCAGAACCTTGATCAGTGTTGATTTTCCGGCTCCGTTCTCACCTAAAAGCGCATGCACCTCCCCCGCCTTTACGGTAAGGTTTACATTATTTAAGGCAAGCACACCTGGGAAGCGTTTGTGAATCCCTTTCATTTCCAATAAGTATTCTCCAGCCAATCCCTATCACCTTCCTTTAGTTTGCTCTTTTCTTTCAGTAGAAAAAGTATAGGTCACATAAATATTACATCTATATGACCTATACTCTTAAATGCTTTGTCGTACCGGATTATCGGCTTACTGCCATCCGTCTGTTCCGTAATCAGCTACATTGTCAGCTGTGATCAAGAATGTTTCAACAGGGTATCTGTCATCTACTTCTTCTCCTGCCAGATAGTTGTACATGATCTCTACAGACTTTTTCGCAATACTGATCGGAGACTGTGCACCGGTTCCTTCGATCAGGGATTCGCCGGAAGCAAGCTCAGCCTTGATATCAGGAGAGCCATCAACACCATAGATCATGCAGTCTGTAAGACCTGCTGCGTTTGCTGCTGCAAGAGCACCAAGAGCAGTAGGGTCATTGCCGCCGAAGATAGCGATCACATCGCCGTGAGCCTGTAATAAGTCCTCTGCGATACCCATGGATACTTCCAGATTTCCTTTTGCATCCTGCTGAGCAACGATTTCAAAGCCTTTTCCCTCGATCGCATCAAGGAAGCCGTTTGTTCTGTCTGTTACAGAGTTCATGGTAGGGGAATCCAGAACGATGATCGGACCGCCTTCCGGATGCTTCTTCACAAGGTCCTCGCCGCAAACCTTACCTGCGTTGTAGTTATCAGAGCCTGCATAGGATACAAGATAGCTCATATCTGCAACCTCTGTATCAAAACCAACGATCGGAATACCTGCTTCTTTTAACATATCCAATGCCGGTAAGATACCTTCTGCTTCTGCCGGGTTCATGAACATAGCATCAATGCCCTGAGAAATCAAATCTTCTACGCCGCTGATCTGACGTGTAACGTCATTCGCCGGATCAAAGGATACCAATGTATCGCCGTTTGCTTCTACTTCCTCACGCATGGTCTGCTCTAAGATTACGAAGAATGGATTGGAACCATCCATACAGGTATAACCAAATTTGTATCCGCCCTCCGGTCTCTCTCCAGCTGCCTCTGTAGCTTCTGCCACTGCATCCTCTGCAACCTCAGCGGCTGCATCCTCTGCTGCAGGAGCTGCTGCGGGTGCTGCTGCTTCCTCTTTTGCGCCGCATCCTACCAGCATGGAAGCTACCATTGCTGTACAAAGAAGTGCACTCAGTACTTTTTTCTTCATCTTTTCTTCCTCCCTGAAAGTTTTATTTTCATTACATGCTTATCATAGTGCAGCCTGCCTTTGAAAACACCTGTTTTTTGTAACAACTTTCTCATGACATTTGTCACATTTTTTCCCTTCTTCTCATGACAAATGTTTATTTTGAACCAGTTTAGGCAGACTCCTTAGCAGATCACAGATCATGTACTGAGCTTATACAAAAGAGAGCCCGGGGCAGCTGTCTGCCCCGGACTCTCTCTGATTAGATATTGGGAAATCCCGGAATCTCATATTTTTTTGTCTGTCTAAGTCCTTAATTCTTTCCGCCCTTCTTGGAAACTACATCGAAGATAACGGCTGCCAGAAGAACCAGACCTTTTACAACCTTCTGATAGTTGGCATCTACACCCATGATACTCATACCAAGGTTGATAACACCCATCAATACTGCACCTACGATAACGCCCGGTACGGTACCTGTTCCGCCGTATGCAGAAGCACCGCCGATGAAGCAGGAGCCGATGGCATCCATTTCGTAGTTCTGACCATAAGTAGGCTGTGCAGAGGTCATACGTGCGATGGTCAGCATACCTGCCAGAGCAGATAAGAAGCCCATGTTTGTATAAGCGATGAAGTAAACTCTCTCTGTGTTAATACCGGAAAGCTTGGTAGCCTTTTCATTTCCGCCTACTGCATAGAAATAACGTCCGGTTGTTGTCTTTGAGGTAATATAACCATATACAAATACTACTACAAGCACCCAGATCAGTGCGGTAGGGATTCCTTTGTACTGGGAAAGCTTGTATGCAAATACCAGAATTACAAGGCAGATCACGATCATTCTTACCATTGCCGGAGCAAGTGCTTCCATTTCGTAGCCCTTTTTCGCCCTTGTCATACGACCTTTTAAAATGATCGCTACATAGATGACACAAGCAAGTGCTCCTGCTGCCAGACAGGTCAGGTTCATGCCCTCTCCTCCGCCAAGCAGATCAGGTATGTAGCAGTCTGCGCCGCCGCCGAATACCTTTACAAAGGTTTCATTTGTGATGGAAACAGTCATACCCTGTAATACTACATTGGAAAGACCACGGAATACAAGCATACCGGAAAGTGTGGTGATAAAGGGAGGTACGTGTACATAAGCGATCCAGAAGCCCTGCCATGCACCGATGGCTGTACCAACCAGGATCATTACCAGAATACAAACCCATACATTCACACCCTTGTTTTCCATCAGGGTAGCACCTACAGCACCTACGAAGCAAACAACTGATCCAGTTGAAAGATCGATGTTACCACCGGTTAAGATACATAACAGCATACCGGTTGTCAGCACGAATACATATGCATTCTGTGCGATCAGATTGCTGACATTCTGTGGAAGTAAAATCTTTCCGCCTGTTTTCCATGTGAAGAACAGTGTTACCAGAATCAGCGCAATTATCATTGTATATTTTTTGACTACTGCCAAAGCTTTTGCTTTATCCATTGTTTTCACTCCTTTATTACTTACTTGATCTTAAAATGTGTGACATAATTACTTCCTGTGTTGCTTCTTCTCTGTCAAGCTCACCTACGATCCTGCCTTCGTTCATGACATAGATACGGTCGCACATACCAAGTACCTCAGGGAGCTCGGAAGAAATCATGATAACTGACTTGCCCTCTGCAACCAGCTGATTGATGATGCAGTAGATCTCATATTTTGCACCGACATCGATACCACGGGTCGGCTCATCTAAGATCAGTACATCCGGGTCAGCAAACATCCATTTTGCAAGCAGTACCTTCTGCTGATTTCCACCACTCAGATTGCCTACTAACTGTTCTACTGTAGGACATTTTGTCTTTAATTTTTCTTTATACTCTACTGCAACGGCATATTCCTTATCGGTATCAATTACCGTATTTTTGCTGACTGCATCCAGATTTGCCATTGTGGTATTGATCTTGATGGGGTTGCTTAAGATCAGTCCGTTGCCTTTTCTATCCTCTGTTACATATGCCAGCTTATTTTTAATGGCATCACTGACAGTTTTTAAATGTACCTCTTTGCCATTGATGAAAAGCTGCCCGCTGATGTTTGTGCCGTAGCTTCTGCCGAAAATACTCATGGCAAGCTCTGTTCTGCCGGCACCCATCAGACCGGAAATACCTACTACCTCGCCCCTCTTTACGTTGATGCTGACATTGTCAACCACCTTACGCTCTGTGTAGAGAGGATGATATACATTCCAGTCCTTTACCTCCATCAGCACTTCCCCGATCTTTACATTATCACGTTTGGGGAAACGATCTGTCAGATCACGTCCTACCATACCCTTGATGATACGATCCTCTGTGATCTCATCCGTCTTTTTATCCATTGTCTCAATGGTGGAGCCGTCACGGATAACGGTGATTTTATCTGCTACATAAGAAACCTCATTTAATTTATGAGATATAATAATCGAAGTCATGCCTTCCTTCTTAAACTGAAGCAGCAGATCCAGAAGTGCCTTGGAATCTGTTTCATTCAGTGATGAAGTAGGCTCATCCAGGATCAGCAGGCGAACCTTCTTCGCAAGTGCCTTTGCGATCTCAACAAGCTGCTGCTTACCTGTACCGATATCTTTAACCAATGTTCTGGAAGATTCCTTAAGTCCGACTGTCTTTAACAGTTCATCTGCCTTTCCATAGGTCTCATTCCAGTCAAGCGCGTATTTCGGTCCTCTTTCATTGCCGAGGAACATATTTTCGCCGATCGTCATATAAGGGATCAATGCCAGTTCCTGATGGATAATAACAATTCCTTTTTCTTCACTGTCCTTGATCTTATTAAATTTACATACTTCTCCGTCATAAATGATATCACCCTCATATGTTCCATAAGGATAGATACCGCTTAATACATTCATCAGTGTAGATTTACCTGCACCGTTTTCACCTACCAGAGCGTGGATCTCACCCTCCTCAACCTTTAAGTTTACATTATCAAGGGCCTTTACTCCAGGGAATGTCTTGGTGATATTTTTCATTTCCAATAATACTTTCGCCAACTGTATCCCTCCAATATCTAATCAAAATCTTCTTCCGGTCTTTTGTTTTTCCTTTTCTAGGAAACAGGCGGGAATAAATCCCGCCTGTGTTTCTCTTATTCTGCTTTCAGAATCGTTCCTATTTTAAATCGTCTTCTGTGTAGTATCCAGAATCGATCAACAGCTCTTTGTAGTTGTTGATGTCAGCGAATACAGGCTCGCAAAGGTAAGAAGGAATGATTCCTGTTCCATTGTCATATGTTTCTGTATCGTTGATAGGAGCTTCTCCGCCCTTCATGATAGCGTCAACCATACCTACAACCTGTGTAGCCAGTGTACGTGTATCTTTGAAGATAGACATAGACTGTTTTCCAGCAAGGATGTTCTTAACGGATGCGATATCGCAGTCCTGACCTGTTAACAGCGGATATTCGCCTGTGTAGTTAGCTGCTAAGGAGTTAGCTACACCAAGTGCTGTAGAGTCATTGGATGCAAGTACAGCGTGAAGTGTTGTGCCGTCAGCATAGTTGGAAGCAAGGATTGCATCAAATCTGGACTGAGCTGTTGCTGTATCCCAGTTAGCAGTAGCAACTTCTTCAAATGTAACCTGACCGGATTTAACAACCAGTTTGCCAGCATCGATGTACGGCTGAAGAACATCCATAGCGCCGCCGAAGAAGAATCTTGCATTGTTGTCACCAGGGTCACCTGTGATCAATTCAATGTTGAAAGGTCCATCAGCATTTTCAAGATCAAGCTGATCTCTGAGGTATTCACCCTGAATAGTACCTACCATGTAGTTATCGAATGTAGCATAGTAAGAAACTGCGTCAGAGTTCATGATCAGACGGTCATAAGCGATTACCGGGATGCCGTTCTCTTTAGCCTGAGCTAAAACTGTTCCTAAGGAATCACCATCGATAGAAGCGATAACCAGTAATTTGCATCCATTGGAGATCATGTTTTCGATCTGGGATACCTGTGTCTGGATATCGTTAGATGCATACTGTAAGTCAACCTCATAGCCAGCTGCTTCCAGCTCAGCCTTCATGTTGGAACCATCCTGATTCCATCTCTGCAGATCCTTTGTAGGCATTGCAACACCAACAAGGTTTCCGCCTTCTGCTGCAGGAGCTGCTGCTTCTGTTGCTTCTTCAGCTGCAGGAGCTGCTTCTTCTGTTTTGGTCTCTTCCGCTGCAGGAGCTGCTGCTTCTTCTTTAGCGCCGCAGCCAACTAACAATGTAGCGACCATTGCCACGCTTAAGATAGCGCTTAAAACTTTTCTTTTCATTTTGTATTTCCTCCCTTTGTTTTTCTGTAACTTTTTGTTACAAGTAAAATATAGCATAAAGAAAATAGAATTTGTTTGCGAACTTCTTCACATTTTTGACCTGCTTTTTTAGCACAAAAACGGAGTACTAGCATTTTTTTGTCCCTAAATACCAGTACTCCGCAAATTAATCCTGTTCTTTTTTGTGCTAGTCAGATGTATTTCCGTGTCCGGGCACGTTCATGTAAACATCCTCCTTCATGTGGAAGCCGCTGCCAATGATCACATCATCCATATTGTACTTATAGACACTGATCGGCTCTAATGCCATATAAGGAACGGTAAAGGAACCGTCATGCAGTGTTTCACTGGTCTGCACCGTCTCTCCCTTTGCCAGTGCAATGGCACACTCCGCTGCTTTCTGGGCAAGCTTTTCCACCGGCTTATATACCGTCATGATCTGTGTCCCCTGAACGATCCTCTGACAGGCAGCCAGATCCGCATCCTGTCCGACTACTCCAAGCTTTCCGGCAAGCCGCCGCTCTGCAAGTGCTCTTACCACTGCCGTAGCAATGTCATCATTTCCGCACATGATAGCATCTGCCCCATAGACCTCCTTCACATGATCGTAAATATAAGCCGCGCCCAGCTCTGCCTTCCAGCCATCTGCATGCATCTTATCAAGGATCTTGATATTGTGCTGTGCCATGACCTTTTCAAAGCCAGCCTCTACCATAGCTACATTGCTGTCTGCCAAAGAGCCGCCGATCATCAGCACGTTTTTCACTTTTCCGCTGCTGACGATGCCCTCTGCCATCATGATCCCTACCCTTTCGTTATCAAAGGATATATACAGATCTACATTTGCATTTCTGATCAGGCGGTCATAGGCGATTACCTTGATCCCGGCGCTTTTGGCTTTCAGCACTACCTCACTCAAGCTGCCTGAATCCACACATACGATCACGATCACATCCATCTTTTTGTCAATGAAATACTCGATCTGGGCGATCTGCTCTTCCACGCTTCCGTTGGCATTCTGGACATTGACCTCTGCCCCCATTTCCTTGGCTGTGGACACAAAAACGTCTCTGTCCCGCTGCCACCTTTCGATCACAAAGGAGTCAAAGCTCATCCCGATCTGAAGCTTGTCCTCTGCTTCTGTGCTTTTTTCCTCTACCCGCTCCTCTGCTGCCCCGCAGCCGGAAAGCAGGCAGAAGGAGGTCAGCATAAGTCCTGCCATCACTGCACATAAAATTCTTTTTTTCATGCTATTTTCCTTCTTTGAATTCCGTTGGTGTCAGACCTGTATTTTTCTTAAAGGTACGGCTGAAATAATTGGGATCAGCATAGCCGATCTCACTGCAGATCTCCTTCATGGACAGATCTGTTCCCGTCAGCAGCTCCTTTGCACGGTTCATGCGGATCTCTGTTACATATTCCACAAAATTTTTCCCTGTTTCTTCTTTAAATATCTTACTGAAATAATAGGGGCTGATGTCCACCTCTCTGGAAACATCATCCAGTGAAATATCCTTGTGATAGTGGCTGTCAATAAACTCTCTTGCCCGCTCTACCGCAGTTACAGAGCGTACCTCCTTTTTCACAGCCACATTGCGGCAGGCATTTCCCATTTTTTCTACAAACCAGGAACGGATCCCTTCCATGCTGGTCAGCTCCAGAAGGGACGGCAGATAGTCCTGCCTGCTCCGGAAATGATATACACCTCCGCCGGCTTCGTAGGCAATGTGCTCTGCCCAAAGAACAAATTCCAGTGCCTTCAGCTTAACATCTATCACATAGTCCCCGTAATTTTCCTCCATCCAGTCAAAAAAACGGTTCGCCTCTGCCATTGTGCCGTTGACATCGCCTCTTTCGGTCAGCTCAAACAGCATTTTTTCATTGCCGATGGGATAATTTTCCTCATACTGGACACCAATGGGCTCATCATCCACATGAGCCACCTTATTGGTGGTCTGGATCAGGGCATTTAACGCTTCATTATAGGACTCTGCCGCTTCATGCACCTGCTTGACTGAGCCAATGCCCACACGGAAGGTAACATCGGTTCTGGCTTTTAGCTTTCTTGCCAGCTCCCGCGCCTTCTCGATCAGAAGAATCCTCTCATTGTACTCCATTTTTTCTTCCTTGCAGGGGATCAATACCGGGATCTTATTTGCCATGACAGAGCCTACGATCCCCGGCAGATAGTCCACTGTGATCTCCCTTATCTCTTTATAGGAGTTCTGTACCCGGATGCTTGCCCCGATGGCATTGGTCATATGATTGCCCTCCTGCTCCTCTCCGCATACAAGCACCGCCATATAGGCATAATTTTCAGAGATTCCCAGCAGGTTTTTAAAATTCTCAACATCTTCTTCAAAATACTCATGATATAAAAGGTTCTGGATCAGTCCGTTTTCGATAATGGGCACAACCGTTTCCATCTTTTCCCGGATCAGCAGATCCTGACTGCGCTTTTCCCGGTCTCTGTCGATCTGCCCCATTGCTTTTTTAAGCACCTGCACGATCTTTTCCCTGTCCACCGGCTTATTTAAGTACTCCAGCACCCCTAAATTGATCGCTTCCTTGGCATAATCAAATTTATCATAGGCAGACATGATGATAAACACGGTGTGAGAATTTACCTCCCGGATCTCTTTCATGGCATCAATGCCGTTGATGCCCGGCATCTGGATATCCATAATGGCAATATCCGGTCTGTACCATTCTGCCAGCTCGATCACGCTTCTGCCTGTCTTTGCTGATTCAATGGTACATTCTCCCGAAAATTCCTTTTCTATGATAAACCTTAAGGAATCGATCACGATCCCCTCATCGTCTGCCAGCATAATCTTATACATCTTCGTATTCCCCTTCCTTGACAGGAATATAAATGAGTACCTCAGTTCCTTTGTTTTCTCCCTCACTGATAATGGAGATCACATCCTCTTCATTTAGAAACAGGCGCAGCCTGCCAATGACATTATCCAGACCGATGCCGTTGGATGCCTCAGAAAGATCTGCTGCCCGCAGCTGGCTTGACATGATCTTGTCGATCTTTTCCTGGGCAATGCCAATGCCGTTGTCCTTGACGCTGATGCAGATGGCATCATCCATCCGGTAAACGGACAGCACTATCTCTCCCTCCCAGTCAATGTCCCGGATACCATAGTTTACACTGTTTTCCACAATAGGCTGCAGGATCATGCTGGGCACCTGTATGCCCAGCAGAGAGGCATCTACTTCTTTTCTGAAATGAATGTCTCCTGAAAAACGCACATTCAGGATGTAAATATAGGTATCCACCAGCTTGATCTCCTCTGCCAGCGTTACTGTATCATTATTTTTCTTTACATTATAGCGGAAAAAATCTGCTACATTCTGTACATATTTATAGGTACGCTCTGCGCCCTCCATCATGGCAAGCTGGGCACCTGCATTTAAGGTGTTGAACAGGAAATGCGGATTGATCTGTGCCTGCAGATATTTGATCTGGGCATCCTTTAGATGGGTTTCCATCATCAGCTCCTTTTCCTTTAAGGCACGCTCTGTCTCCATGCTTTCCTTGATCTTTTCGATATATTCACGGATGCTGATCACCATCTGGTTAAACGCCTTGCTTACCACCCCTACCTCATCCTCTGAGATAACCGGCAGCTGCTCCACCTCCAGATTTCCCTTGGCTACCAGATCGGCTGTCCCGGCAAGACGCTGCAGCGGACTGGTAATGGTCCTTGTCATCAGAACGATCAATACCATATTTCCTGCCCCTACCAGGATCAGCGTTATGATATTGATCCATTCCAGATACTGCATCGATACGGAAAGTGCCTGATAGCTGTCTGCATTGGCACGGAACTGTTCATTATTCAAGCTGTAAATATAGGTGGAAATGTAGTCATACAGCTCAGTAGCTCTTTCATAGCGCTGCTTTACCTTTTCTACATTGCCTCCCCTTTTTGCCTCGATACTCAGGTTGGTCAGTGTCAGGTATTCCTCTGACATCCTTTTGATATTTCTTTCCATCAGCTTTAAGTTATTGCCGTAGACCTGCCCGTTCAGCTCGCGGATCAGCTCGGAATAGTCCTGCTCGTATCTGTAATAGTTCTCCATGGCATCACCGGCTCTGGTGTTCAGATAATCCGTCATGCTTACCTGCACCCTTGACAGGGTATCTGCCAGCTCATTCAAGCTGATGTTGCTCCGGTATATATGATCCAGACGCTGCATCATATGATTGATATTCACATACATAAACAGATTGATCAGAAGAATCGTCAAGGTGGTAATGATGAACACAGCCATCATTTTCGCCCGGATGGATAGCTTACGAATCCTGTTCATCCTCTCCACCTCCCAAATATTCTTTTACATTCTGAATGGTGATCAGATTTGTACCTACACTGAAATATTCACTGACATAGCCGTTGTTGCGGTATTCCTCCAGAGCTTCAACACAGTACTGCCCCATTTCCTGTGTATCTATGGAAATCGTAGCACGCACTACATTACGCTCTATCGCCTTTAAGATCATCTCCGAATCATGATAGCCGATAATGTCCAGCTGTCCTACCATATTATAATCCACCACAGACTGATATACACAGGAGGTTGACAGCTCATCCAGACAGATGATCACATCCGGCAGTCCCTCTTCCATAAAAATATTTCTGATGGATTCCTCCGTATCAAAGGCACCCTTGTTCTCTATGGCTGCAGCCCGGACCTGTATATTTGCCCGTCCCTGCTCTGCGCCTTCCTCAGCCAGAGTTTCCTGAATCCCGGAATAAATAATGTTCTGGCTGATGTCCTCGGTGTCTGCACTCATTAAAACCAGCACATCCCTCACATCCTTATCCTGAATGTTCAGTACCTGTCTGCCATATTCTCTTCCCAGATTATAGTTGCTCACACCCACAAAGCTTTTTCTGCCGCCCTGCGTACTGTCCTCCAGCACGGTAACTACCGGAATGTTCTTTTCTCCTGCACTTTCCAGCCTACCGGTAATGCTTCTGGATTCATCTGCCTCTAATATGATCCCGTCCACACCAGCAGAAATGGCGATCCCCAGCAGTTCCTCCTTACTGTAATCCGTGCTCAGATTACTGCCTAACAGCTCCACATAAACGCCCTGCTCCTTCGCTTTTTCTTTTGCGCTTGCATAAACAGACTGCCAGAAGGCAGAGCTGTTGTCAGATACGATCATAACATAGTAAGCATCATAGGCTTCATAATCTGCCTCGCCCATAAGCTCTGTACTGCGGAGCATATTTTCCCTGAAAAATACCATACTGCCCATGGATACAAGCAATATAAAAGCAACAGAGCAGATGCAGCCTAACACAAATACCCTGTTACTTTTCATATATCCTTTTTGCTCTTTATTTTCCTTCTCCTGCATCCTTTTGTCCCGATCTCGCCTTTTTCTTTGTTTTCGTTTCCTTTTCCGCATCTTCCTTGGAAAAGCTGTCGATCACCTTCTCGATCAGCAGCTTTTTTACATATACGTCAAAGCTGAGATAGCAGATAAATGCAAATTTCTGCAAAAATTCCTGCTGCTCCTTAGGCACATCCTGAAAGGATGCTTCTGCTGCCTGATACTTTTTCAGCACATCCTCCTTTAAGCGCGCGATCTCCTCCTCCTGCATCCCGAATACTTCATTATACACTGCTTCCAGGTTCAGCTTTTCTCTGGTGCCGAAATACTGCTCTGTGATCGGCCGCAGCAGGGTCTGGATATCTGTGATCGACAATATATTTTTATAATAATAGATAAAGATCAGCAGAAGCACATGCTCCTTGGAATATTTCTTTTTTACAGGAGGCGGCAGCAGATCATTTTTGGCATAATTATTGATCATCGTTTTGGTCAGTATCTTGTCATTTTCCGGATTTCTGGTGGTATTCTTTAATTTGCTGTCCATAAAGGTCGTTACCTGATCCATGTACAGATCTATGCCCGGAATGTCCTCCGGCTTAATATGACTGATCCGGTCAAAGCTTGCCATGATGCTGTTTAACAAATCTTCTTTGTCTATTGTCATATTTTACACTCCTTTTATCATAGTATATAGTTTTTAGAACTACATGACAAGCCATTCTTTCATTTTCGATTACCTCTTTACTTTAAAACTTTAATATGATAAAATATAAAGGATTTCCAATTAAGCGAAAAAATCTGGTAGGATAAATAAGGAGGCATTCATGAATAAGAAAATCAAAACAGAAGCGGTAGACCACTTGTTTGATGCCATTTTAAGCCTGAATACAAAAGAAGAATGTTATGATTTTTTTGAGGATTTATGTACCGTCAACGAGCTGCTGTCTCTTTCCCAGCGTTTTGAGGTAGCTGCTATGCTCCGTCAGCACAGAACCTATCTTGAGATCGCAGAGAAAACCGGAGCGTCCACTGCGACCATCAGCCGTGTCAACCGTTCCTTAAATTACGGTACAGACGGCTACGAGCTTGTATTTGAAAGGATCGCAGAAAAAGAAAAGGCAGGAAACTAAAAGACTAAGAGGCGGAAAGCGAAAAGGCGGAAAAAGCCCAGAAAAAGATTTTTAAAAGCCAGTCCCGGTGTGGGGCTGGCTTTTTTGGCTCTTTCATAAGAGATACCCTTGTTCTTCTCTCTGTGTCCGCGCTTTCTTACAATGCCTGCACAGGCGGCTTTGTCTGCTTACATTTACAATGCCTGTACAGGCGGCTTTGCGCCGCTTACAGCAGGCTGCGCAGGACTTGCCTTGGCTGTATCAGCCGGCTTTTCCTCCTCCATAAAGCACTGTCCATGGAATACTGCATTTTCATCTACGATCAGCTTTTTCGTATGCAGATTGCCGTTGACCTTGCCAGTTGCCGAAATGATGATCTTTTCCTTGGCATACAGATCTCCCTCTACCTGTCCGCCTACCATGATGGTGGCAGCATTAACATTTCCAACGATCCTGCCTGACACGCCCAGGATCAGTACCTCATCAATGGTCACATCTCCCTTGATCAGTCCATCCACTCTGGTGGTCTCCTTTGCATGGAGAGAGCCTTCAAAGACAGCGTCCTGCCCGATCAGACTTTTGATCTTCACATTTGTATTTTCGTTATTATCCTTTTTTACCAGCATTCTGATTCCTCCTAACCGTATACCTCCAGCAGATCCAGCGGATCTATTAACGTACCATCCTTTGTCAGCTGATAGCCTACTCTTTCATCTGCTGACTGTATTTCATATAACACCGCACCAGCCTGTACCTCATCCTCTGCCGACACGATCGGTTTGGAAGCGATCCTGTAAATAGAGGTGTATCCATTTCCATGATCGATGGTCAGCCTGCAGCCATAGGTTTCGTCCTCTTCTACGGCAGTGACCACGCCTGTAGCTGTAGCGATCACCTTGATGCCTGCTGAGGCAGAAAAAACAACGATCGGTTCTTTTTCTGTCGTTTCCGTTCCCTCTTCTTCATCCTCATCCTCTGGTGTATTTCCAGCAGTTTCTGAGCTTTCTAAGATCACCGCCGGGCCTGCCAGAGGAAAGCCATTGGGGATCTTCTTTTCTTCCTCTTCTTTTTTCTGGGCTTCCTTGGTTTCCTCATTCTGTGCCACCGTTGCACTGAGAAGCGAAACCTTTTCTGAAAGCTCATCATTTTCTGCAAGTATTTTCTGGTTTTCCTGTGTCAGGGCTTCCACCTGACCCTGAAGCTGTTCCTCTGATGCCTGGAGCTTTTCAAGCGCCGCGCTGTGATGCACAGCAATACCAATAGAAGCTGCCAGCAAAATAGCGATCAATGCCGCTGCTGCTGTTACCAGCTTCTGTTCCAGACAAAATGGATGAATTCCCCCATCAGGAGAATCGGAAACAACCATTACTGTATAATTGATTCTTTTTTTTCGTTTTCCGGATTCCATCTGTTTTACCTCCGCACGCACGATTTTAGCACATATTTCCTGTTTTGTAAAATTCTAGTTTCTTTTTGCCCTTGTGCAGGATATTTTTTTCATAAAGTTTTCGTAAAGTTTTCTTTTCGCGGCTTTACTTTTTCTCACACATATGCTATCCTAAACTTGTTGTAAATCAACAATTATATTTTGGAGGTATCTGTAATGAACAAAGGTACAGTAAAGTGGTTCAACAACCAAAAAGGTTACGGTTTCATCTCTGATGAGCAGGGAAATGACGTATTCGTACACTACTCTGGATTAAACATGGAAGGCTTCAAGTCTCTTGAAGAAGGCGCTTCCGTAGAGTTTGAAGTAGTGAACGGCGAAAAAGGACCTCAGGCAGTAAACGTAACCAAGTTATAAGATTTCCTTATAACGCTCTATAATCAGTTTTTCGATGTGCCTTTTCTTATATAAAGTCATTTTATTTTAGAAATAAGCAGTATTGTTTTAACGGATTATGAGAAGAACCAGTCTCAAGGACTGGTTCTTTTTTTCCTAAAAATCATTTCAACCACAAAGGAGTGTTCTTATGAAAAAAAATCTGGTTCTCTGTGCTTTGGCAGCAGCCTGTCTGCTGTCTGCCTGTGAACAAGGCTCTTCGCTTCCACCTGCGCCCATCTCTGAGGAAAAGGAACTGGCAGCAGATGAAAATGAGGACAGAAAAGAGGCTGAAAATGTCCAGACCCCTGAAGATGCTGCTGCAAATGCTAAAGAGGCTGCTGACAGCAGTCAGCTGGAGGCTGGGTCAGATTCCATTGGCCCGGTAAGCTTTATCCCCAATGAAAAAGCCTATTCCATGGTTTATGGAGACAGCACTCTCCATGCCTATTTTATGCGCCAGCAGGTGCTTCCCGGAACAGGAAAAATGATCGTCCGCAAATTTTCCGATGATTCCATTGTAGAGACCATTGATCTGCAAAATGAAGCAAGCTGTACCGTGGGAGAGCAGGATTCCATGTTTTATCTGCTTGGCTGGGAAAGCGGCAGCCACTTTGTGATCCATCTGAAAGAAGCTCCCCTTTCAGGAGAACTATATTATGTAAACTTAGAAGAGGGAGCTTTCACTTCACAGGACAAAACGATCCTTTCCAAGGAAGTCTCCGACAAAGAGACCTGGTGCTATGGTGTTGCCGGCTATGGGATCATTCCCAGTCTGCCAAGCGGTTCTCAGGTCTATGTAGGTGATGTTCTCACCGCAAGGATCCTGGTCCGCCAGCCTGCTGCCTATGCAAAGGTAGAAAATTATGACGAAAACAGAGTCCGCTTCAACGAAAAGGAATTTGAAGCAGACGGCAAGCTGGAGATCCGCATTTATCAGATCGGAGAAGATCCTTTTACTGTGACCTTTTATGATGCCGAGGATAATCCTATCGGCAGCATCCGGCTTAGCTATAGTGCTTCCATGCCGCCAGAGCCTCAGCAGGAGCTTCCACAAAAGACCATTACCAATCTGTAGGCTGTCATTTTTCTATTTCCTTTAAAACCCGGGAAAGCTCCATAGAACCGCCGAACAGATCCAGGGCACTGCCGATCGTAACATCGATCCGGTTGTGCCCTTCTTTTTTTAAAATCTGCAGATCCGCTTCATTGTGGACACCACCGGCGTAGGTTATGGGAAGTTTTCCAAAATTCCCCAGCAGCCTGACAAGCTCTGTTTCTACCCCGTCCGCTTTTCCCTCTACATCTACTGCATGGATCAAAAACTCACTGCAATAGCCAGAAAAAAAATCCATGGTTTTTTCATCCAGCACCACCTGAGTATACTTCTGCCATCTGTCAGTTACAATATAATACTGCCCTTGTTTTTTGCGGCAGCTTAAATCTAATACAAGCCTCTCTTTTCCTACCTCCTGCACAAGCCTTTCCAGATGGTCATAATGGATCTGTCCATTCTGAAACACATATGAGGTAACGATCACCTGAGATGCCCCTGCCTTTAGATACTGAGCCGCATTTTCCGGGCAGATGCCTCCGCCGATCTGAAGTCCTCCGGGATAAGCTGCCAGTGCCTGCAACGCCTGCTTTTTCGTTTCTTCAAAAAAGGGACTGCCCTCCTTATTGAGCAGGATCACATGTCCGCCCTTAACTCCCAGCTTCTGATAAAACCGGGCATACCACGCTGCATCCTGCTTTGCTGTAAAATTTTCCCGGGCATAATCTCCTTCATCCCGCAGACTGGAGCCTACGATCTGTTTTACCTTTCCGTTATGAATATCAATACACGGTCTGAATTTCATATTTTTCTTCCATTTCAAATTTAATTTTGTATAAAAAAAATCCTTTTGAACATACTAGCACTGAAAGCATCTGACAGTTCATTCTGCAGATCATTACTTTCACAGTGAAAAAGAAAAGGAGCGAATTTATGAGAAAGTATGGAAAAATGCTGTCTCTCTCCCTTGTTCTCGTCCTGCTTTGCGCAGTGATAACTGCCTGTGGCGGTAATCGGAACAATCAGAAAGACAACACAACAGGAACTACCAATAATACCAACAGCGCAGCAGAAAACACTACCACCGAAAATGATACTGTCATGGACGATGACACCGCAAATGACCCGGCTGCTTCCGAGGATGCGGTAGCTGCACCGGATGAGGCCGATACAGACACTGTTGGCAATGAAAATACCGACACGGTAAATGGCGGTAACGAAACCGTGGTAGAGGATGCAGGCAATGCAGTAGGGGATGTGGTAGATGACATGGCTGACGGTGTTTCTGATGCAGCCCAGGGTGCTGCTGATGTAGCCGACGATATTGTAGGCGACAACCAGACCCGGTAACTCTCCCATCAAAACTTCCCTTTTTCAGCAATAGAATTCAGGCCCAGGGATCTTTCTCAGCTCCTTGGACCGCCCCGGGGCAGCAGCAAAAGCTTCTGCCCCGTCTACTTGATCTTCTCAACAATGCTGCCATCCTGATATGCCTGCAGCAAAAGCTCCAGATGGCGGATGCTCTCTTTTAATTCCATACCAATATCCGTATCTGCTACCTGCAGCCGGTTCATGGCAGTTTCGATCACGATAGAGTCTGAAATAATGTCTGACTCCCGTTTGATCGCTGCTTCCTTGGATTCAAAGGTCTCATGGGCCACCAGGCGCATACCGTGGGAATTGGCAACCAGTGTATAGCCTGCTATGCCTGTTTTTTCCTGATATGCCTTGGAAAATCCGCCGTCAATGATCAGCAGCTTGCCGCCGCACTTAATAGGTGTTTCTCCCTTTTTCAGCTCCACCGGCACATGACCATTGATGATATGGGACTTTTTCTCATCCAGTCCAAATTCCCGTAAGATCTTATTTAAAATCTCTTCCTGATCTGTTAGCTGATAATAGCTGTTTTTTATTTCCTTGTGGGTTTCCTTGTCCTTTACAAAATATCGTTCAAAGGTAGCCATCTTGTCCTTGCCAAATACCGGAGAATTGGGGCCTGCCCAGATATACCAGATCATATCCTGTCCCTTTTTCTTTTCCGGTACATTGTGGCGGCTGTAAAAGCCCTTTCTTGCATAATGCTCCAGTACATCATACAACGCCTTGCCACTGTACTGCTTTCCGTCTATCTCTACCTTTTTGAAATTTCCCTCTTCATCCAGAGGCACACAGCCATGGTACAGCAGGTTAGAATTGTGTACCTTATATAAGCCTCCCTTGGAAAACAAAAAGCGGATATGCTTTTGCAGCTTCTCACACTGGACAAATGCCTGCCGCAGCCTTTCCATCAGCTCTGCCTCTTCCAGAGTCAGCCGGTAAGGATCAGCCGGATCAACTGTAGGGAAATCCACATCCAGCATCTCATATGCCTTACCGCCGATGGTCACTGTGCCTGCTGCATAATCGATCTTATCTAACAACAGTCTGTCATCCATACAGAACTCCGGATGTCTTTTGATCAGCTGTCCCTCCAGCTTAAACTGGATGATGGCAATGGCCTTGTGCATTTTCATGTCAATGCTCAGATCCTTGGGGTTATAATTGGTGTTATATTTGATGGAAAAGACATCACAGTTTGTATTTGCATAGGTTTCCATTGCAAAGGTGACCAGAGGGATCAGATTGATGCCGTAACCGTCCTCCAGCGTATCCAGATTGCCGTACCGGGCAGACATGCGGATCACATTGGCAATGCAGGCAAGACTGCCGCTGGCAGCTCCCATCCATACCACGTCATGGTTTCCCCACTGGATATCCACAGAATGATATTCGCCCAGCGTATCCATAATGATATGGGGACCCGGTCCTCTGTCATATACATCGCCTACGATGTGCAGATGATCGATCACCAGCCGCTGGATCAGATTGCCCAGCGCAACAATAAAGCCCGGCGCGCTTCCGATGCGGATGATGGTATGGATGATCTCATTATAATATGCCTCTTTATCATGCACCTCTGCCTTTTCTGTGATCAGCTCCTCGATGATGTAGGCAAAATCCTTGGGCAATGCCTTTCTTACCTTGGAACGGGTATATTTAGAGGACACCCGCTTTGTGATCTGCACCAGTCTGTGCAGAGTGATCTTGTACCAGTCCTCTATATTTTCCTCTTCCTTTAATACCAGCTCCAGCTTTTCCTGTGGATAGTAGATCAGGGTTGCAAGACTCTTTTTGTCCCTGCTGCTCAGCGTATTGCCAAATTCCTCGTCTATTTTACTTCTGACAGAGCCGGAACCATTTTTCAGCACATGGTTAAACTGCTCATACTCTCCATGGATGTCCGTCAGAAAATGCTCTGTTCCCTTAGGCAGATTCAGAATCGCCTGCAGATTGATGATCTCTGTCGATGCTGCCGCAATGGTAGGATACTGCACGGCAAGGGTCTTTAAATACATCATTTCCATGTCTGTCAGATTCTGTCCTATTTTTTCATTCTCCATATCGGTATCCCCCTCCCAGATATTCTGCCGTTAAATCTATTTTCCCTCTATCACGTCATTCATGGTATAGTAGCCTGCAGGCTTACCTGCCAGATATTTTGCTGCCTCAATCGCACCCTTGGCAAAGACCTCTCTGGAATATGCCTGATGAGAAAGAGTGACCACCTCATTAAGACCTGCAAAGATCACATCATGATCACCTACAATGGTGCCGCCTCTTACTGCTGAAATGCCGATCTCCTTCTCAGGACGCACTGCCCGTCTGGTGCTCCTGTCATATACATATTCATATTTCTGATCCAGTGCCTGATTCATGGAATCTGCCAGTGCCAGTGCAGTACCGCTGGGTGCATCCAGCTTCTGGTTATGATGCTTTTCCACGATCTCAATATCAAAGCCTGCTTCTGATAAGGTCAGGGCTGCCTCCTTTACCAGCTTCATTAAAAGATTAATGCCTAATGACATATTTGCTGACTTAAAAACAGCCACCTGCTTTGATGCCTCTTCTAACTTTTTCAGCTGCTCATCGCTCAGACCCGTGGTACAGAAAATGCAGGGGATCTGCTTTTCTACACTGTACTCCAGCAGTCTGTCCATAGCCTTTGCAGAGGCAAAATCGATGATCACATCTGCCGGAATGTCACATTTTTGAATATCATCAAATACCGGATAGGTATTCTGGATGTGATCGGATATATCAATGCCTGCTACGATCTGTGTATTGGCATCCTCTGCTGCGATCTTTGTAATAAACTGTCCCATACGGCCATTACAGCCATGCATAATAATTTTTATCATAACGCTCCGCTCCTATTCACGATTTCTTCTTAAATTTTAACATAAAAAGTGCTTCGGAACAACTCCGAAGCACCCTGAACACATTTTAAAAATACCTTTCTTACAAAAGGCTCATGACGATCAGAAAACCAAAACCTGTTGCCAGACTAAGCAGCAGCGCCAGTACTGATATCACGACCCCTGCGATCGCCATTCCCTTCTGGGGATCTTTTTTGGCAAGGTTTAAAATTCCCAGGATCAGTCCCACCAATGCTATAATGGCACTGGGGATCACACTCCAGAAACCCACTAAGCCAATGATGCCGCAGACAAGGCTGCTTACTGCCAGCGCACCGCTTTTTTCCGGGATCGCATTAGAAACCACTACCGGTCCCCGATACTGATTGGGCTCGTAGACCCTGTATTCCTGATCATTCTGCTGGTTTGAATTCTGTGTAAAATTTCCGTCCATCACTTACCTCGATCAAAGAGCCAGCAGCATCATCTGCAATCCAAAGAAAATTGCCAGAATAACAAGGAAGCCGATAAAGAAACCGATCACTTTATTCTTGTTTTTCTGAAGTGCTGCTGAAACATACACTGTACTGAAGGCTGCACCGATCGCTACACAGATAATGCCGCCAAAGAACCAGCCGCCAATGATGCTGATCGCCACTAATACCCAGATCCATGCAGGGATGCTGGCAATCGGCTCATATGCTTCTCCATTATCCGGATAAGTTCCATTTACTGCAAGTCTTGCCTTGTTGCCGATCATTACAACGTGGCAGTTTGCTCCCGGAAAATCAATGCTGTAATCTACTACGTTTACAAACCAGTTGCTGGACTTTACGCGATATACATTGCTGTCTACTATTATCTGCGGGCCTGAAAATGCCTTTACCTTACATTCAAGCTTGTGTGTCATTCCATCGCTGTCTGTTACTGTCCATGTGTTGTTCATTATTGTTATCTCCTTTTTGGTACTTTGCCGCGTTAGAGCGTCATTTACTGAAAAAGGATAGCATCTCCATGGAAAAAAAGCAACTAAAATATTAAATTTTTATAAAATTCCGTACTGCTTCATTGCCTGCTCCAGCACTGCCGCATGCTCCGGCTCCATCTCAGAAAGAGGCATTCTCATAGGCCCTGCTTCTCTTCCCTGCAGATTTATGGCAGTCTTGACCGGGATCGGATTTACCTCACAGAAAAGGGCATCGATCAGCGGGATCGCTTCCAGCTGCATCTGACAGCTGCCTGCTACATCGCCGCCAAAAAACTTCTGGCAGATGTCATGTGTCTGCTTAGGCGCTACATTGGAAAGAACAGAGATCACACCGCTGCCGCCCAGAGAAAGTAAGGGAACGATCTGATCATCGTTGCCGGAATAAAGATCCAGACATCCCTCAGCCAATGCCATGATCTTGGCTACCTGAGAAATATTTCCTGTAGCTTCCTTGACACCCACGATATTGCTTACTTCCCTGCAAAGCTTTACGATGGTCTCCGGTGTCATATTTACGCCGGTACGTCCCGGAATATTATAAAGGATAACCGGCACATGGATGGCATCTGCAATGGTCTTAAAATGCTGATACAGTCCTTTCTGTGTCGCTTTATTATAGTAGGGAGTTACCAGCAAAACGCCGTCCACCCCTGCCTTTTCTGCCTCCTTGGAAAGATAAACTGCTGTTTCTGTACAATTTGAACCTGTTCCTGCAATTACCGGAATCCGTCCTGCGGTCTGTTTTACACAGAACCGGATCACATCCAGATGCTCCTCATGGGTCAGTGTAGATGCTTCTCCTGTGGTTCCGCATACGATGATCGCATCTGTTTTATTTGCGATCTGATACTCGATCTGCTCTGCAAATTTTTCGTAATTTACCGAACCATCCTGATGAAATGGTGTAATGATGGCTACACCTGCTCCCTTAAATACTGCCATAGCTTTATCCTCCTGAATTTTATGATTATACTTCCTCGCGTTCATACAACAAGGTATTCCCTATGAAATAAGATAAAATGAAACAAAAAAACTGACTCACCAGAAATACATAGATGAGTCAGCTTACATTTTTCCATACCGATAGCTCCCCATCTATAAATAGATGACAGTCATACACCTCTTAAATGCATGCCCAAGGCAGAACCCTCATGGAAATCCTGTCTTTCGGCGCGTTCCCCTTTTCCCCTTTTTCCTCTGTGCCTGACACATCCAAAGAGCTACTTTTGAAACACGCAACCTCTATCCTTATCTTTCACAAATTATCCTTAACAAATTTATCATAGCAGACCAAAAACCTGCTGTCAACTATCTTTCAGCGTCTCAATACGGGAAACCTGATCTGCCATTGCACAGATCTCATCTGTAAGCTGGATGCCTGTCATGATGATCGTGGTCTCCTCTGCCTTTGACAGCAGGATATTTCTAAAGTCCTGGCAGGAAATGATCTCATTATCCAAAAGCCCCAGTACCTCATCCAGGATCAGCAGATCACACTCCCCTGTGTGCAGCACCTTTTTGGCAAAATTCAGTCCGTTTTTGATATTCTGGATCTCTTCCTCCTGGGCTTTCCTTGGCAGATCGATAAAATCCTCCTCTGACTTTTCAAAGCGGAAAAATTTGATCTCCGGCTCCAGCCGTTTCAGAAATTCACTTTCCTCAAGGCCTTTTCCCTTCATGAACTGGATGATCACAACCTGCTTTCCCTGACTGGCTGCCTGCAGCGCCTTTCCCAGTGCAGCCGGAGATTTTCCATGTCCGTCCCCACTATAGATGCATATCTTACCCTGCTCCATATTTCCTCCTACCGGTAACATTTCCTTTTATAAAATCACTTTATGAAGCATAGCATATTCATCTGCGGAACGCAAGCTATTCTCCCCTGCACTCCTCTTCCATATCCTCAGAAAGCTCCAGCTTGCTGACAGAAACCTCGTAAGCGACCCGCTTCTCTGTCATATCCTCAGAGAGCTTTTTCATATACTCCCTGCTCTGGATCCTTCCCCATACAAGACACCTGGAGCCTACAGTAAAGCTGCTCACATATCTGGCATTTCTTCCCCAGCAGATGCAGGGTATGTAATCAGATTTGCCGTAGGGTCTGTTTACCGCCAGCAGCAGATCTGCGATCTCTCTCCCTAAGGGTGTTTTCCTGTAAACCGGCTCCTTACAGATATAGCCGTCCAGATAGATCTGATTGGTTTTAGAGCTTTCTTCTATACTGTCCACAAATTCAATTTCCCGGGCAAATACCGACAGCACAAGCTTATTTTTCTTTTCCTCATGCCGGTTATAGGAGCGGAACTGTCCGGTGATACATAAGCTCCTGCCTTTATAATCCTCATTTACATCTAACAGCCTTTCAGAAACCATAACCGGGATAATGTCAGAGGATTCACTAAGCCGTGTTACCTCTACCTCTATCATATAGAAGCCTTCCCCGAATATCTCATGGCTGAACACAAAATCCCCAACTACCTCACCCATGATCGTTACCTGATTGTTTTCCATTACCTTATCTGTCATTTTTGTTCTCCCTTCTTAAATAAGAATTTTTTCCAGTCATGTATTACTATGTATATGAGCGGATCTCATTCTTAGAACAAGGGAATGTCGCAGGATTCGACAATATGATAGCACTTAGCATGAATTTATAAAATAGAATGCTATATTTTCATTTTTTATACAGGACGGTAAGCCGGGTTATTTTTATGACATATCGGTTAAGCAGTGATCTGCTGAATCTGTTTCAGCTCTTCTTCTGAAAATGTTGTATGTCCGATGATTTTCAGATTTTCAAGGATCTGCTCCGGTCTGGATGCCCCAATGAGCACACTGCTTACCCCATCATCCTTTAATACCCAGCTGAGTGCCATCTGTGCAAGGGTCTGACCACGCTGGGAAGCAAGCTGATTTAATGCAAAGATCTGTTTCCGTTTTTCATCTGAAAGGGCATCCTCATGGAGATAGCGTCCATCCTTTGCCATGCGGCTGTCAGCAGGGATCCCCTTTAAATACTTATCGGTAAGAAGCCCCTGTGCTAATGGGCTGAATGCCAGAATCCCTTTTCCCTCTTCAGAAGCAGCCTGCTTTAAGCCATTTGCTTCAATGGTACGATCAAAAATAGAATAACGGTTCTGGTTGATGACAAAAGGACAGTGCAGTTCCCGTAAGATAGCCGCAGCCTTTTTCATGGTAGGGCCGTCATAGTTGGAAAGACCTGCATAGAGTGCTTTTCCGCTTTTTACTGCCTGATCCAGTGCACCCATGGTTTCCTCCAAAGGAGTATCAGGATCCATTCTATGATGATAGAAAATATCTACATACTCCAGTCCCATGCGCTTCAGACTCTGATCCAGACTTGCCAGCAGATATTTGCGGCTGCCCCAGTTGCCGTAAGGGCCCTCCCACATGTCGTAGCCTGCTTTGGTACTGATGATCAGCTCATCCCGGTAAGGAACAAAGGTTTCCCGGAAGATCTGTCCGAAATTTCTTTCTGCCCGTCCATATTCCGGTCCGTAATTGTTTGCCAGATCAAAATGTGTGATACCGTTGTCAAAGGCAGTACAGCACAGCTGCTTCATTGTTTCATAATCGCTGTGTGCACCAAAATTGTGCCAGAAGCCAAGGGAAACAAGAGGCAGCTTGAGCCCGCTTTTTCCGCAACGGTTATACTGCATAGTTTCATATCTGTCGTTTTTTGCCTGATAGATCATGTACATACCCTCCTTAATAAATGTCCTAATAAATATCTACAGAATAAAATGGGAAATGTTAAAGAACATTTCCCACATAGTATAGCATATTCTATTTCCGCATGGAAGCACGTTTTCTCATGGTCGGATCCAGGATCTTTTTGCGGATCCGCAGGCTTTTTGGAGTGATCTCTAAAAGCTCATCTGTATCGATGAACTCAAGTGCCTGCTCCAAGCTCAATACACGGGGCGGTGTCAGGCGCAGTGCCTCATCAGCACTGGAGGAACGGGTATTGGTCAGATGCTTTGTCTTGCATACATTGACTTCTATATCCTCGCCTCTGCCATTTTGTCCGATGACCATGCCTGCATATACCTTTTCGCCCGGTCCTACGAACAGAGTACCTCTCTCCTGGGCATTAAACAGTCCATAGGTAATGGTTTCTCCTGCTTCAAAGGCAATGAGAGAGCCCTGCTTACGATACTGGATATCCCCCTTGTAAGGGCCATAGCCGTCAAAAATGGAATTCATGATGCCGTTGCCCTTTGTATCGGTCATAAATTCGCCGCGGTAACCGATCAGTCCTCTTGCAGGAATGGAGAATTCCAGACGTGTATAGCCGCCGTTGATCGGCTTCATATTGCGCAGCTCGCCCTTACGCAGGCTGAGCTTTTCGATGACCGTACCGGAAAATTCTTCTGGAACATCCACATAGACAAGCTCCATGGGCTCTGTCTTTTTGCCGTTTTCATCGGTATGATAAAGAACCTCTGCCTTGCTGACTGCAAATTCATAGCCCTCACGGCGCATATTCTCGATCAGAACGGAAAGATGCAGCTCGCCGCGTCCGGAAACCTTGAAGCTCTCTGTGGTATCTGTTTCCTCCACACGCAGGGATACATCGGTATTTAACTCTCTGAACAGTCTGTCACGCAGATGACGGCTGGTTACATATTTGCCCTCCTGACCTGCCAGCGGAGAGTCGTTGACAATAAACTGCATAGCAATGGTAGGCTCAGAAATCTTCTGGAAGGGAATGGGCTTTAAGGAATCCGGGGAGCAAAGGGTATCACCGATCCGCAGATCTGCGATACCGGACAGTGCCACGATGGAGCCAAAGCCGGCTTCCTTGACCTCTACCTTATTTAAACCGTCAAATTCATAAAGCTTGCTGACCTTTACCTTGACCTGCTTGTCCGGCTCATGATGGTTGACCAGCACGACCTCCTGATTGACTTTGACAGAACCGTTGTCGATCTTGCCCACACCAATGCGTCCTACATATTCATTGTAATCAATGGTGCTGATCAGCAGCTGGGTGCCTGCATCAGGATCGCCTACCGGAGCAGGGATATAGTTGATGATCGTTTCAAATAAAGGGATCATATTGCTGTTTTCATTATCCAGATCCAGAGTGGCAATGCCCTCCTTGGCAGAAGCAAATACAAAGGGGCAGTCCAGCTGCTTTTCATTGGCATCCAGATCGATAAAGAGCTCTAAGACCTCATCAATGATCTCCTGGGGACGTGCCTCCGGACGATCGATCTTGTTGATGCACACAATAACAGGATGATTTAATTCCAGAGCCTTTTTCAGTACAAATCTTGTCTGGGGCATAACGCCTTCAAAGGCATCTACCACAAGGATTACGCCATTTACCATTTTCAGAACACGTTCTACCTCGCCGCCAAAATCAGCATGACCGGGAGTGTCAATGATATTGATCTTCGTTCCCTTATACATAACAGCGGTGTTTTTGGAGAGAATGGTAATGCCCCTTTCTCTTTCGATGTCGTTAGAGTCCATAACACGCTCTGCAACTTCTTGATTTTCACGAAAAACACCGCTCTGCTTCAACAGCTCATCGACTAAGGTGGTTTTGCCGTGGTCAACATGAGCGATAATAGCTACGTTTCTTACATCATTTCTAGTCTGTTTCATAATCTCCTCCCATCCGCCATCTGCGGATATGGTACATACCGGAAATATTTTCCCGATTTTGTTGAAATTGCTTCAAAACTTTGTTATTGTACCATTTTCCATAACGTTGTGCAAGTATGGTGTGGGGGAAATCAGTTCTGTTTTCCTCTTTTTAACACAAAAACGCATGGTTTATGTTTTACTGTTTTGCAAAACATTCCATGCGTCTTGATACTATCATATCAAAAATAAGCAGGACGGTAAGCCGGGTTATGTCGTTGAATGATCATCTATCCAGGACTGCTGTTGCCAGCAGCCTCCAGCGACCCACCTGAAAGCAGGTCGGGCAAACCTGTCGCTTTCTATTCGGTCTTGCTTCGGATGGGGTTTACATGTGCCCCTGCTGTTACCAGCAGGGCGGTAGTCTCTTACGCTGCCTTTCCACCCTTACCGGTTTCCCGGCGGTTTATTTCTGTTGCACTATCCTTGGAGTCGCCTCCACCGGACGTTATCCGGCATCCTGCCCTATGAAGCCCGGACTTTCCTCACCTGCAGCCTTTCGGCATTTGCAGCCGCGATCATCTGTCCTACTTATTTTTTTATTTTTATATTTTCATATTATTATGTTTACAGTGTCAAAAGCCTGAAACCACGATGCGCCTGCACAAGAGTGATTTTATCGCCCTGATGCTAATATCACACATTGAATACGCTGCCGCCTACAAATTCCCGCACAATGGAATTTTTCGGCAGATCCTCACTGCTTACGCCAAGGAAATATTCCAGAAACTTCAAAAGCCGTCTTGCCTCATAGTATTCCGGCTCTCCCTCTTCAATGCTGAACAGCAAAGGCTCGGCAAACTGCTTTAATACCGCCAGCTCGTAGATCAGCACAGAGTTAAACATAGCATCTGCACTCTCCTGGAAGGGGAAGATATTTTCCTCCTCACCTCTGCGCACTGAGGGCCACATGGCAATGGTCTGCTTTGCTGAAATGCCTCTGGTTCTGGCATCCCGCACCATGCGCCGCAACAGCCGCCCGTCTGTGGTAGGGATACGGTTGTGCTCGTCTACATTCAGGCTTGTCAGCGCGCTGATATAGATTTTGTATTTGCTCTCTGTAGGCAGGGAAAAGGACATTTTATCATTGAGTCCGTGAATTCCCTCGATCACAAGGATATCATCCTTTCCCAACGTTTTAAAGTTGCCCTTGTATTCCCGTTTTCCTGTTTTGAAATTAAAGCTGGGCAGCTCCACCGTCTTTCCGGCCAGCAGATCGCTCATGTCTTTATTAAACTGGGCTACGTCTATGGCTTCCAGACACTCAAAATTGTATTTGCCGTTTTCGTCCTTGGGTGTCTGCTCTCTGCTTACAAAATAGTCATCCACAGCAATGGGATGGGGATTCATGCCATAGGAGCGGAGCTGGATCGAAAGCCTGTGGGAAAAGGTAGTTTTCCCGGAAGAGGAAGGACCGGCGATCATAACAAATTTTACGCCCTCTCGGCTTACAATGTCCTCTGCGATCTCGCCGATCCTTCTTTCCTGCAATGCCTCCTGTACAAGGATCAGCTCTGCAAAATTCCCCCTGCAGATCTGGTCATTTAAATCGCCTACCGTGTCAATATGTATTTTTTCGCCCCATTCCGTAGAGGTTTTAAGCGCCTCAAACAGCTTTTCCCGGGGTTCAAAATAACCCAGGGTTTTCGGCTCTTTTCTATCCGGCAAAAGCAGCATCAGCCCATTTTCATAAGAAATGACTTCAAAATATTTCACATAACCGGTGGAAGGCAGCATGTATCCATAATAGTAATCATCATAATCCCCCAGACGATATACATTGACCGTAGAGCTTCTTCTGTAGCGGAACAGCTTCTTTTTATCCTCCATTTTGTACCGGTCAAACAGAGCGAGTGCCTTTTCGATCGGATATTTCTCCTTCTCAATGGGAATGTCCTCCAGCACCAGCTGCTTCATCCGTACATTCAGCTTCTCTACCAGCGTCCGATCCACCTTGTGCTTTCCCTTGAGACTGCAGTAGTAGCCTGGCCCAATGGCAAATTCCACCTTGAGCTTTTCAATGTTTTCCCTTGCCTCAATATCATATAATGCCTTGATCATCAGCATAATGGCTGTACGCACATAGGTCTTGTGCCCTATGGAATCCTTCAATGTGATAAATTCCAGTTCACAATCCTCCTCTGCCCTTTTCATCAGCTCCTGTATCTTGCCGTCTGCAATCACAAGAGCAATGGTATCATCATACTGCTTTTGATAGTCCTTTGCAATCTTTTCGTAAGTCGTCCCCGTTTCATACTGTCTTTTTTCCCCATTGATCGTAACCGTAACCATACCATACCTCCTGATTCAAATGCTACAGCAGCTTCTTTCGCATCTCCTCGGCAGACATATCGCTTAAATATGCCGGCGGAATGTCAAAGACTGTCTTGCAGCCTGTCATACCTTCCCTGCTCATGCGGTATGCAGCTCTTGCATAAGCAGTCAGCACGCTGGCTGTAAACTCCGGATTGGAGTCCAGAGTCAGCTTATATTCGATAATATGATCATTTTCCTGATTCATTCCCGTTTTTCCGCTTCGGATCACAACGCCGCCATGAGGGATCCCGGCATGGTCACGCTTTAACTCCTCTTCAGAAATAAAATGTACCGTGGTATCATAATCTGCAAAGTAGTTAGGCATTGTTTTGATCTCCTGTTCGATCTGTGCCAGATCAGCACCCTCCTCTGCCACAACAAAACACTCTCTCGTATGCTTCTGTCTGGTGGTCAGCTCAGGACACGCTCCGCTTCTGACAGCCTCCAGTGCCGCCTCTACCGGAACGGTATACTGCTTTGCATCCTTTACCCCTTTGATCCTTCTGATGGCATCAGAATGACCCTGGCTAACACCCTTCCCCCAGAAGGTATAGTCCTTTCCATCCCGCAGGATCGTATTGGCATAAAGCCTCTGCAGGGAAAACATTCCCGGATCCCAGCCTACAGAGATCACAGCTACCTTGCCGCTTTTTCTGGCTGCTGCATCAACCTGATCAAAATGCTCCGGGATCTTTGCATGGGTATCAAAGCTGTCAACTACATTAAAATAGCCTGCATATTCCGGTGTCTGCCTTGGCAGATCGGTAGCAGAGCCGCCGCACAGCATCAATACATCGATCTCATCCTTTTTCTCCAGCAGCTGCTCCACGGAATACACTGCTGCACCGCTAACAGTCTTTACGGACTGGGGAAACCGGCGTGTAAATACACCTACCAGCTCCATATCGGGATTCTGTGCTACTGCACATTCAATTCCCCTTCCCAGATTACCATATCCCATGATTCCAATTCTGATCTTCATTTTCTCTTCACTCCCAAATCTATATTTTTATAAAACCCAGAACGGATTTTTTTCTCTGGCACGCAAAACGTTAAGCTCCCTGCACTCCCGGTTCAAAAATTCCACCATATAGGGCACAAAGATCTTTTCCAGCCCATAATGCCCTGCATCAATAATGGCAAGTCCCATTGCCATGGCATCAATTCCTGTATGATGATCGATGTCTCCGGTGATCAGTACCTCTGCACCTAACTCTGCCGCCCTCTCTATGACGCTTTTCCCTGAGCCAGGGCAGATCGCTGCTTTTTCTACCTGTTTTTCTCCATCACCAAATATCTTTACGGATTCTAAGCCAAAAATCCGCTTCACATTTTCTCCACATTCCTCTAAGGACATGGCTTTCGGCAAAAATCCGCATCTGCCGATCCCTTCTCTGGAAATATCATCCTCGTAGGTAAGCTCCAGCACCTCTCTGTCCTGCAGCCCCAGCTCATCTGCCGCTGCATCTGCCATTCCCATCACGTCAAAATTGGTATGCATTGCATAATAGCACATATCGTGCTGCAGCATAGTCACCAGCCGCCTGCCTACAAAATCGCCGTCATTGACATGCTTTCTCGCCGAAAAAATAAGGGGATGATGCGTCAGCAGCAGATCCACGCCCTTTCCTGCTGCCTCATCCACCACCTCATCTGTGGCATCTAAGGCGATCATTACGGTATGAATCTCCTTTTCATGTCTGCCTGCCAGCAGTCCTACATTGTCCCAGTTCTCTGCAAAGGAGGGTGGCGACAGCATTTCCAGCCGTTCCATCAGTTCCCTACAGCGCATCCTTATCATCTCCTTTTTCAAAGAAAGAAAGAGCATATTTTCTGACTCTTGCCGCCTCTTCCAGCTCATTTTCCCGCTGCATGCTGCGCAGCGCATCCTTTGGTCTGCCCTGCCTTAAAGCAGTTAAGACCCCTTCATCCTTTTTCTGCTCCCACAATAAAAACTGCTCCAGTACCGGATGCCGTTCCTTTAACAGGCATTTTCCATACTGCTCATATGCCCTGGTCCGAAGGAAAGCAGCCTCTGAGCCTTCTGCTGCCCTCTCTTTTTTTTCTGACCCTTTCACTGCCTTCATCATGGGATAGTACTTGCCATCCTCAAAAACCATATCCTCCTGACAGATCATATAGCCTGCCTGCAACAGATATGCCCTTACTGCCCCTATCTCAGACTGGGGCTGGAGGATCAGCTCCTTCATGGCAGCTATTTTTTCTTTTCCCTCTGTCAGGATCTTTATCACAAGCCTGCCGCCCATACCGGCAAGGATCAGACAGTCTGCCTCGCCAGCTGACAGGGCCTCTACCCCGTCTGACTGCCTCGTTTCTATGTATTCCCCCAGACCAAAAGCCCTTATGTGCTCCTTTGCCTGTGCAAGAGGGCCTTCATTGATATCCATGGCGATGACTCTGGGGCACAGCTTTTCCTGAACCAGATAAATGGACACATAGCCATGGTCACAGCCTGCATCACACACAATGCTTCCTGCCGATACCATATTTGCAACTGCTTTCAATCGATTTGATAATTCCACTTGCTTCCTCTAATCCAGATAATCCTTTAATTTACGGCTTCTGCTGGGATGACGCAGCTTTCTGAGCGCCTTTGCCTCGATCTGGCGGATACGCTCACGGGTTACGTTAAATTCCTTGCCTACCTCTTCCAGTGTGCGGGCACGTCCATCATCCAGCCCGAAACGAAGTCTGAGCACCTTCTGCTCTCTTTCTGTCAATGTTCCTAAGACCTCTACCAGCTGCTCCTTCAGCAGAGTAAATGCAGCTGCATCAGAGGGCACAGGCACATTATCATCCTGTATGAAATCTCCCAGATGACTGTCTTCTTCCTCTCCAATAGGAGTTTCTAAGGAAACCGGCTCCTGAGATATCTTTAAGATCTCCCTTACTCTTTCCTCTGGAATATTCATCTCTGCTGCGATCTCCTCCGGGGTAGGTTCTCTTCCCAGCTCCTGCAGCAGTTGTCTGCTCACACGGATCAGCTTATTGATGGTCTCTACCATATGCACCGGAATACGGATCGTCCTTGCCTGATCTGCAATGGCTCTGGTGATCGCCTGACGAATCCACCAGGTAGCATAGGTGGAGAATTTATAACCCTTACGGTAATCAAATTTTTCTACTGCCTTGATCAGACCCATATTTCCTTCCTGGATCAGATCCAAAAACAGCATGCCGCGTCCTACATATCTCTTTGCAATGCTGACCACCAGACGCAGATTGGCTTCTGCCAGACGCTTTTTCGCCTCGGCATCTCCTGCCTCCATTTTCTTTGCCAGCTCAATCTCTTCCTCTGCATTTAAAAGCGGTACCTTGCCGATCTCCTTTAAATACATTCTTACCGGATCTTCAATGCTGACACCGTCCGGCACAGATAAGTCGATGTTTTCTACATCAACCTCATCCTCCTCTGTCAGAATGATCTCTTCCTCTGACACATCATCATCATCTGTCATCCTGAGTACATCAACGCGGTTCTGTTCCAGCGTTTCCACAACCTGCTCAAGCTGCTCCTCCTCTAAGGACAGCTCTGCAAAATAATCTGTGATCTCCTGATATTCCAGAACATTCTTTTTCTTTTTGGCAATGTTTAAAAGCTCTTTTATCTTTTCTTCCAACCTTGCCCTTGTGTTTTCATCCATTCCTGTGGTCCATCCTTCCATAGCTTGTTATTTATTTTTACCTTAATCCAAGGAAATATGCGTATTTTTCAATTCCTGCAATGCCTTTTTCCCCTCAACGGCTCTTCCCAGCGCGCTGATGTCACTTCCCATATGCTCACAGGCATACTCGTAGCTGCTTGTCTTCACACTGATCAGGATGTCGTGAAATGCCTTTTCCCTCTCCTTTTTGTCTCCCTCTGGTAAGGGAAGCCTTGTATGAAACAGTGCTGCTGCCTCTCTCTGCTGCTCCTCGTCAGTGAACTGGCTGATCATGGCTGCCAGATTCAGACTGCCCTCTTCCAGCTCTGCAAACAGCTTTTCTGCGACCTGCTGATAAAGCTCCTCTGTAAAATCCTGAGGAGTAATGTATTTTTTAACCTTCTGATAAAGGCTTGTATCCTCTGTCAGCCATGTGATCAGAAGCCGCTGGGCCTTTTTGGCATTCTCCTGTGGTGTGGTTTTCTTCTGAATACCTGATCTGGGACGTATGACTTCCTTTGCCAGTCCGGTCTTTGCTGCATAGCTGCCTACCAGCCGTCTTAAATTTTCAAAGCCGATATGGTATTTTTCCGCTACTGCCTCAATGTAATTTTCTCTCTCTACCTCTTCCGAAAAGCTGCATAACCGCCTTGCCAGCTCCTGATGGAATCTGGTCTTGCCCTCCGGGTCTTTTAAGTCAAATTCTCTCTCTGCTATGCGCAGCTCAAAGAAAAAGCTGTTCTCTGCCTGGGCGATCCGCTCCTTGAACTTCTCAGCACCCAGATTTTTTATAAATTCATCCGGATCCTTGTATGGCTCCAGATGGATGATCTTCGCTGTCAGCCCTGCTTCCTTTAAAATGCCAATGGCACGCAGCGCCGCCTTGGTCCCAGCGCCGTCACTGTCATAGGAAAGCATCACATTCTGCACATACCTGTGGATCAGACCTGCTTGTCCTTCTGTAAAGGCAGTCCCCAAGGAAGCAACTGCCTGTGTAAATCCTGCCTGATGCATGGCGATCACATCCATATAGCCCTCACACAGGATCATATTGCCTGCTCTGGAGGTACGGGCAAAATTCAGCCCATACAGATTCCGGCTTTTATCAAACACCGGTGTCTCCGGCGAGTTCAGATACTTAGGAGTTCCCTCTCCCATCACTCTGCCGCCAAATCCGATCACTCTGTGATTCATGTCCTGAATGGGAAACATAACACGATTCCAGAACTTGTCATGTGCACCATGCTTTTCATCAATGCTGCAAAGACCTGCTGTTTTGATCAGTTCCTCCTGATAGCCCTTGCTCTTTAAATATTTTGTCAGATCGTCACTGTATTTGCTTGCAAATCCCAGCCCGAACTTTTTCATAGTCTCTTCACTTAGCCGGCGGTTCTTCAGATACTGCAATCCCTGACCGCCCTCCTGCCTGCGCAGCAGGTAATAAAAATATTTTGCCGCTTCCTTATTGACCTCCAGCAGTCTTGCTCTCTGGCTCTCTCTCTGCTTCATCTCAGCAGAATATTCAAGCTCCGGCAGCTCCACGCCAGCCCTCTGTGCCAGCACCTTGATCGCCTCCTGAAAGGTATAATGCTCATACTCCATCAAAAAGGTAAACACATTGCCGCCTGCGCCGCAGCCAAAGCAGTAATACATCTGCTTGCTCTGGGAAACGGAAAAGGAAGGGGATTTTTCATTATGAAAAGGACACAGTCCAAAATGGCTGCCCCCTTTTCTCTGCAGACGGACATATCCGGAAATCACATCTACGATATCATTTTTCATTCGGATCTCTTCTACAAGCTCTTCCGGATAATACATCTGTTTCCCTTCTTTTCTATGAGTTTTTTAACCATGCCAGCATTTGGGAATATAAATCTCTTCATACTGGGCAATGGCAAACCGGTCTGTCATTGCTCCGATATAGTCGCAGAGCACCTTTTCTTTAGGCTCTCCCCGGTCCATCAGTATGTGGTAATCTCTTGGAAGCAGCTCTATATGCCTGCTGTAATAGTCATACAGCGTCTTGATCAGTGTCTCTGCCTTTTTTTCTTCCCCTTTTGCAATGGGATTGGTGTAGAGATTTTCAAACAAAAATTTCCGCAGCTTCTGCAGCGCTGCCTCTACCGGCTCAGACATACGGATATCATTGATCCCTGTGCTGGTAATGACCAGATCATGGATAAAGTGGTCCAGCCTCTTGCCCAGAGTATCTCCGATTACCTCCGTGATCTCTCTGGGAACATCTGCTTCCTTTAGGATGCCTCCCCGGATGGCATCATCCATATCATGGTGAATGTAGGCGATCTTATCCGATATCCTTACGATCTTACCCTCTAATGTGCAGGGAATCCCCTTTGTCTGATGATTGCGGATCCCGTCCCGCACCTCGTAGGTCAGATTCAGTCCCTGACCATCCTTTTCCAACAGCTCCACAGTACGCACACTCTGTTCGCTGTGGCTGAAGCCATAAGGACAGATATCGTTTAATGCCCTTTCTCCTGCGTGTCCAAAGGGCGTATGACCCAGATCATGCCCAAGGGCAATGGCTTCCACCAGATCCTCATTCAGCCTGAGCGCCTTTGCTATGGTTCTGGCATTCTGGGATACCTCCAGTGTATGGGTAAGCCGCGTCCGGTAATGGTCTCCCTCCGGTGTGAGAAACACCTGGGTCTTATCCTTCAGCCGTCTGAAGGATTTGCTATGTAATATCCGGTCACGGTCCCTTTGAAATACCGGTCTGATGTCACAGGGCTCTTCTTCCTTTTCACGCCCTTTTGAATCCATACTGTAAGCAGCATAGGGACTTAAATATTCTTTTTCCCACAGCTCCAGACTTTCCCGAATCGTCATGCTACATACCCTCCGTACTTTATTATTCTGGATAAGTGCCCGATTTCCTTTTTTATTTTTCAATAAATTATCCAGAAAGTGCTTCTCATTTGATGCATCTTTCCAGCTCATCCCTTGGGATAGAGCAGAAATACTCCACCAGCTCTGCATCCAGCTGAGTACCTGCCACTGATCTTATGATCTCTATCGCCTCCTCATGGCTTTTCCTGTTCTTATAGGAACGCTTCATGCGGATCGCAGAATACGTATCCGCGATAGCAATGATCTTTGACGGCAAAGGAATATTCTGTTCTGTTACTCCATAATAGCCCTCGCCGTCTACTCTTTCATGATGAAAGCTGATCCAGTCTGCAACTGCTTCAAATGTAGAAATGGATTTTAAAATATCTGCGCCGATCTTGGGATGCATACGCATAAGCCGCCATTCATCCTCATTCAGCTTTTCCGGCTTGTTCAGTACGCCCTCCGGGATCCCCAGCTTGCCCAGATCATGGAGAAGCGCTGCATATTCCAGACTTTCCCGGTTGATCCCTGCCCGCACGGTTCTGGGCAGATATTGAAAAAACACCTTGGTCAGATCACGGACTGCCAGACTATGACCGTTCAGGTTCGGGTCTCTGGCTTCGATCACGCTGATCAGCACCTCAGAAAGCGCCATGCTCCTTTCCTTGGCAATATCGATCAGCTTAAACATCAGAGTCAGCACAATGGATACAAAAATGCCTCCGCCATACATGATCCCTGCACTTACAAGAGTCGGATTCCCCCAAAAAAGTACACACAGATACCCTGCCAGAAAGCTAAAGAGCAGGATCAGTGCCAGCTTTTCCAGACTGTGGCTTCCCATCTTGCCAGCTGACATCACATCCTCTGATTTATACATAAACTTGATATAGCGGTAAATATTTTCTGCCATCAGCAGACTGCCTAGTAAAATCATGCCGTTAATGATCAATTCCATCTTAATTTCCCTTTAAAACGATAAACTTACAAAGGTGGCTTTGAGATCTTCCCCAAAGCCACCTTATTACTTTTTCTGAATTTTTGATCCAGTATCTTTTTATCCTTCGTCCTAGAAAAGGCTGTCCAGCATACTGCCAACAGACCAGTCCTTATCATAGGTTCCGCCGCTGGTATACATCTTTGTGCTGTTTGCTTCTGATTCAGCGGAAAACTTTATCATGGATGCCTTGGTTGCCACACTGTATGCATAGGAGGTATTTCCATTGAACAGTGTTTTCAAAGTACCTGTATCTGCTGCCTTCAGCTTGTCTTCATTTACTGTCAGCCTGTGCTCTGCATTTACTTCAACACCCACCTCGCCCAGAAGCTTTTTGTAGCCGGCTGTGAGATTTTCCATGCGGCTGACCTGATTTGATATCGTGTCAGACTTTGTATCCTTCATGGAATCCAACAGGCTGTTGTAGCCGTCTGCAAATTTTTTAACTGCTTTATAGATGGCATCTGTATCGTAGCCCTTTGTGGTAGTCTCACTGCCATCCTCTGCCTTAGTGGTAAGCTGCTTTTCTCTGAAAAGAGAGGAGGTGCCCTTTGTGATCAGTGCATCTGCTGCATCCGTCAATGTCTGCGCATCTGCCTGTACCTGATTCAGTGCCTTTTCCTCTTCTGAAACGGTCTGCTTCTTTGTTTCCTTTTTCTCCGTGGTCTGATCTGTGGAAGCCTTCTTTTCTGCTTCTACCTTTGCATAGTACTGCTTAACTACCTTTGCGTAGGTTCCGCTCTGGATATTGTTATACTCAGAAAGCAGTGAATACATATTGCCCATGCTGTTTGTATTTGATGAAGAATTCTGAAATAAAAAGGAATAATCATTTATGTACTTCATACCCTCACTCCTTTGACTCTGGCGGCATCCATGCCTTATTTCCTTTTCCTACCATTATTATACTATTATATCGGGATTTTTTACAAGATATATAAGAGAAATATTTCCTATGAAATAAAAAAAGCGGCACATGAGTGCAGGAAAAGGGACTTGAACCCTCATGAACGCAATGTTCACACGGACCTGAACCGTGCGCGTCTGCCAATTCCGCCATTCCTGCATACGTGCGGGAGATGGGACTTGAACCCACACGTCTATACAAACACAAGATCCTTAGTCTTGCCTGTCTGCCAATTCCAGCACTCCCGCTTGTCGTGCCGCAAGTAGTATATTACCACCTAATTTGTATAAAGTCAACAGAAAACTTTAAAATATTCTCAAAGTAAAATATTCATGAAAATACGCTTAAAAACCTGCTTCATCCTTGTACACCAGCGCATATGCTGCGGTACAGTCTGTTTCAAACTGCACCTTATTGCCTCTTTCTCCCAGATCCTCCAGCACTGCTGGCTGTCCCTTGTAGACACGCAGCATTCTGAACTCTCTTCCTGCCTTCTGATACTGGGCAGGAATGTCAAACAGCAGCTGTACGCTGTGATCCAGCTTCTCTACCGGTTTGCCGGCATGAGCAAAGGAAATATTGTACATCCCGATATACTGGTAGTCCTCAAGCACACTGTCAAATGCCTGTCTGCACAGCTTACCCTGTACCACCTGATTGGTGGTCACACTCATTGCATCGATCTTATAGCCCGGTGCAAAGACACAGGCACTGTTTGACCAGTTGACCCGGGGTACATCATCATCCTCATTGTCGCCCCTTTTTACAAAGTGCGCCACCACCGTATGATCATAATAGCCCGGATTGAATGTATAATAGGTGCTCTTGGTAACGATCACGCCATTGTCCGTAAAATAAGCAAAGGAATATCCACTGTTAGGGATCGCAGATACTGCAATGCTGTCATACTGCTCTGCATAGGTCACGTTCTGAAAGGTGACACCATTCTGCAATGCTGACACCGTTCCCATGGTATAATCCTCTGTATAAGCAAGTATCACTCTTGCACCCGGACGGTACTCCTGAGCTGATGCCCTGACACCTGAAAGAGCTGTCAAAAATCCTGCTGCCATGCATACTGCCCAAACCCAGCTTCTCCATTTCTGTCTCATCCTAAATCCTCCCTTTCTCTTGTCTCCTGCTCATCCGAAGGCTCATCCAGCCTGATCGAATGCTGCCTTTTACTGCCGTTTTCATCAATGGTCACAAAGGTGATCAGTCCGTTTATGTACTCTTTTTCCTCCAGAGCGTCCACTGCCCTGACTGCCACCTGAAAGCTGGTCTTACCTGTGCCGACCACCCGCGCCAGGAATTTCAGTATCGTCCCCTTATGTACAGGCTTCTGAAAAGACATATCATGGAGATTCCGGCATACGATCCCCTCTGTGGTGCCGCAGGCACAGCCGGCAGCTACAAAGGCTGCCTCTACAAGCCAGGCTGCTGCCCTTGCTGCAAACAGCGTCCCATGATGATTCAGATCCTCTCCTTTTACCAGATGTGCTGTTTCATATTGCCTCATACGCTGCCTTCCTCCTTGATCTTCTGCAGGGTGTCCTCCTTCAGTGCCTGACGCAGCTGGCGCAGATAGGGAGAAAACTCTGTTTTATCCTCTGCATAGGTCTGATTTAACTCCAGCTCTCTTTTAATCCATGTAGAAAGGTCAGACTCATTGTGCTGCAAAACTGCCTCCAGTCCGTCAATGGCTTTATAAATTTTTGCTTCCAGCGTTTTTCGCTCTGTCATTTCCTTATATAAGTCAGTCATTTCACTGGCAAAGGGCTGGGGCAGAGAGGTTACCCATTCGTTTAAAAGCTGCTCCTCCCGTTCTTCATCTGCCTTGGTCTTGTCAAAGCTGGGAATATCCCCTGTAAAGGCTTCTCCCAGATCATGGATCAGGCACATCCTTATCACCTTATCCATGTCAGCCTCTTTAAATTCATCTCTAAGGAAATATGCCATCAAGGCTGCCCTCCAGCTGTGCTCAGCCACACTTTCATGCCTGCCGCCGTGGGTGTAGCAGTGCCTTGTTGCATCCTTCAGCTTTTCTGCCACGTGCATGATCTCAATAAGTGCCCGTACCTCCATCATATCCGCTCCTTTTCCTTGATACATACCTGTATTCTAACACGGTTTTTCCGTTTTTGACAGAGCTGCCATAAAATATTTACTTTGCTCCCTTTTTGTGTTAGGATTTTACCGAAGAAAAATACATATAGAAACGAAGGAGAAACGCCATGAATGACAACACACACGAAGGCATCTATGATGTGAGAGAGCTAGGTGCCGGAAAAGCACTGATTCTCGGTTTACAGCACATGTTTGCAATGTTTGGAGCTACTGTTCTCGTCCCATTGCTGACCGGTCTGGATATTTCAACCACCCTTTTATTTGCCGGTATCGGCACGCTGCTATTTCACCTTTTGACCAAACGGAAGGTACCTGCATTTCTTGGTTCCTCCTTCGCTTTTCTGGGCGGCTATGCAGCGATCGCGCCGCTGCTTGAGGATGGCAGCAGCAACATCAAAATGATCCCCTATGCCTGCATCGGCGTTGCCTGTGCCGGGCTGCTCTATCTGGTTCTCGCTTTATTGATCAAGCTTTTTTCTGTGGAAAAGATCATTCAGTATTTTCCACCAGTCGTTACCGGGCCGATCATCATCGCCATCGGACTTACCCTTTCCCAATCTGCAGTAGACAGCTGTTCTACCAACTGGCTCATCGCATTTGTAGCGATCCTTGCCATCATCCTGTGCAATATCTTTGGAAAGGGCATGATCAAGATCATCCCTATCCTTATCGGTGTCATTGCTTCCTATTTATTTGCTGTTGTGATCGGGGAGGTTGATTTTACCGCCGTAAAAGAGGCAGCCTGGATTGGATTTCCCATTAGAAAAGAAATGACCGTATTTGCTTTATTGGAAAATGGAGCAGATCCTTCTCTGCTGATCACAGCTATAGTTACCATTATGCCGCTGGCACTTGCTACCATTGTAGAGCATATTGGCGATATTTCTGCCATTTCCTCTACCACCAACAGAAACTATATCCAGGATCCCGGACTTCACAGGACTCTTCTGGGCGATGGTCTGGCAACCATTCTGGCAGCCTTATTTGGCGCTCCTGCCAATACCACCTATGGAGAAAATACGGGTGTTTTGAATCTGTCAAAGGTATATGATCCCTTTGTGATCCGGCTGGCAGCTGTATTTGCGATCTGCTTTTCCTTCTGCCCGAAATTTGCTTCCGTCATCCAGGTCATGCCCACTGCAACTGTAGGCGGCATTTCCCTTGTTCTTTACGGTATGATCTCGGCAGTGGGTGTGCGCAATGTAGTGGAAAATCAGGTGGATTTTACAAAATCACGCAACGTTATCATTGCTGCCCTGATCCTTGTCCTTTCCATCGGTGTCAACTACAGCGCAGCCGGTGCCATTGCGTTCAGACTTGGCGGCATTACCATCAGTCTTTCCGGTATTGCCGTTGGCGCTTTGTCCGGTATTCTGTTAAATGCCGTACTACCAGACAAAGCGTAATGGCTATCATTGAATTTTGAGAAGAGGCTTTGTTTAAAAGCTGACAGATACTGTTGTAATAGAGGCTGGCGGCAGCTTTACCGCTGCCAGTCTGTCAGTGATCCGCAGCTTTGCCGTCAGTTCTTTTTCTGTACGGTTTAACAGCACTGCAGTTATGGATCCGTCCCTGTTTCGGAATGCTGTTACTTCTATTTTCTCTGTATAAGAGGTGGTTCCGATCCTGACCGCCCCTCTTTCGATAAAATGAGAAAAATGCCAAAGATAACGTGCTGTATTTCTTTTCAGCAATTTCTCATTCTTTGTATCATACAAAAATGGTGCATCACAAAAATTTTTCACATGATTTGGGCCGCCCTCTTCATCCAGTACAAGATTCCAGTCGTAAAAGCCCGTCATTCCATGATTCAGATTTCCAATGATGTCATGGGCATATTTCTGGGCATTTTTCAAATAATCCCCGGCGGAAAATTTGCTGTATTCAATGCAGGCTTCTGACAGGATCAGCTTTTTGTCCGGGAATTTTTCATGAATCATGGCAAGAGCATCAAAATGATCTCCGCTGTACCAGTGAAACGCAATACCTGCGATCATAGGGCTGGTGGTTTCATCGATGATCGCACATGCCCGTTCAAAAGCCCGTTCCTTGTTATGATCCCAGATAAAGATTTCCACGTCCTCCAGATGATTTTCCTGCAAGGCTGGCCACATATGATCACGCAAAAACTCCTTTTCCTCCTGCGCATTGTAAACACAGGAATCCCAGGTCTGCACTGCCTTAGGCTCGTTCTGCAGACTCATACGCTTTACCTTGTATCCACATTTTCTGTATTCCTTTATGTAACGGCAGATGTATTCTGCCCATACCCCTTTATACGCCTCCTTCAGTCCGCCGCCATGATCTCTCTGACCGTTGGTCTTCATATATGCAGGGGGACTCCAGGGGGTCAGCATGATCTCCAGCGCCTCTCCATACACCCTCTGGGCACGATCCAGCAGGGGAAAGATATTCTTTTCCACACGCTCCAGCTGAAAGCCTGCAAAGGTTCGATCCATCTGATCTGTTACCGCTTCATAATGCCCCAGTGAAAAATCGCAGCTGTCAATGGGAATACGCACCATCCGGTATTTCATGTTTTCTCTGCCAAAATACTCTTCCAGCATGGCATCCTGTTTTTCCTTGTCCATCTTGGAAAACACATATCCTGCCGACTCGGTGATCGCTCCGCCAAAGCCCTCAAAGGTCTGGTAGCTCATCTGCGGGTATAAATTTACCAGTTGGTTTTCCTCCCCCTGATCCGGCGAAAAAACAAGCTCCCCCTCGGTATGCTCTTCTATATTTTCCTTGTAAACAGTACGATATACTTTCATTTTCATATCCATTTACCGACCTTTCCAATCCTTTTATTCCTAACTTTTCTTTTTATATTCAGAAGGAGAACAGCCCTTTACCTTTTTAAAAACCTTGGAAAAATATTTTTCATCCCTGAAGCCCACCTTGAAGGCGATCTCATAGGTTTTCAGATAATTCTGCTGGAGATAAGTACAGGCTCTCTCAATCCTTACTTCATTTAAAAAATCAATAAAGCCCTTTTCCAGCTGCTTTTGAAACAGGGTAGACAGATAGCCTGGCGTAACACCTATCCGTTCTGACACATCTGTCAGTGTTATTTTTTCAAAATAATGCTCCTGTACATATTCCATGGCAATTTCAACCAGCTGATTTTTTTCAGTCATGGCAGGCTGGGCATGGAGAGTCTCGTCTGCAAACAGCTGACGTGCTGCTTCCTGCACCATATGGAGAATATCTGAGGAGCGCACCGGCTTTAGCAGGTAATCCTTTGCCCCCAGTCTGAGTGCCTGCTGGCAATATCTGAATTCATCATAGCCGCTTAAAACTAAGGTATAAGGCAGCACTCCGGCTCTGTCCGCCTCCCGCATTACCTCTATTCCATCCTTAATGGGCATCTGCATATCCAGGATCATAATATCCGGCTTGCTGCGGAATATGATCTCTACTGCTTCCTCTCCGTTGCATGCCGCATAAATCTGATCAAAGCAGTCCGTATGCAGCTGAATATATTTTGCAATGCCGTTGCGGATCGTATCCTCATCATCCGCGATCAATAATTTTCTGCTCATATGCACCCATCTTTCTCAGGTTACGGGGAACTTTGATCCGTACCATCGTTCCCTTTCCCTCTTCGCTGTCCAGCTCCAGCAGATACTCCTGTTTATAAACAAGCTCCAGCCGTTCCTTTACATTTTTTATGGCATATCTGCCGATCCTCTGGCTGGCATATTTCCGGGAATCTTCCTTTTTCCAGATTGCCTGCAGCTGCTCCTGGTTCATACCGATCCCGGTATCAGCAATCGAGAATTCCATATCAGCTCCCAGGGCTTTTCCTGTGATCGTAAGCTGATAGTCCTTTCCTGCCTTTTCAAAGCCATGGACAATGGCATTTTCTACAAAGGGCTGCAGGATCAGCTTGGGGATCTCCTCCTCCCAAAGCTCTTCCTCAATGCAGATCTCATAAGAAAGCCGCTTTCCAAAACGCATTTTCTGAATATGTAAATACCGCTCCAGCAGCTCGATCTCCAGTCTGACCGGTACAATGCCGTTTCCCCGGCTCAGCACCAGACGAAACAGCTGGGAAAGGGACAGAATATCCTCTCCGATCTCTTCATTTCCTGATTCCAGTGCCTTCCAGTAAAGAGAGTCCAGAGTATTATAGAGAAAATGGGGGTTCATCTGTGCCTGTAAGATATCCAGCTCGCTTTCCTTTTCCTTCAGCGCCATTACATAATTGCGGTCTATCAGCTCACGGATATCATCTACCATACGATTGAAGCACTCTGTTACCCTGCCTACCTCATCCATGGCATGCACCTGGATCTTCTGGGTAAAATCGCCGTTTTTAAACTGCTCCATAGCTACGCTCAGCTCCTGTAAGGGTCTGGTCACCAGATTGGAGATCAGGATCAATACCGGATAGAGACCTATTAAAATCCCCAGCAAAAGCATCAGCGGTGCAAACAGGATCGTATCTGCAAAATCCCGGAAATTGATCTCCGGCACTATCTTATAGGCAGCTGTACCGATCTGCTCATCCCGGCACACATAGACCCGATAGCCGCCGCAGATACCGCTTCCAAGCTCCTTTTCCCCTATATTTTCTGATGTCACAAGCGAGATTGCCTCCTCCTGCTCCATAGCACCCTGACAAAACAGTGCTGCGCCGCATTCGCTCATGACCAGTATGGTCTCATCCTCATTATTCAGGGCACCCCGGCATGCCGTATCAAAAATATCAGCCGAAGAGCCTAGCACCAGATAGCCTAAGGGATTCTGCTTTTTCAGATCATAGATCATGCGATACATCACGATCTTATCACTGGGGTTGGTCAGGTAGGTATCGGACTGATATTTTCCTACTCTCTGCCACAAAAACTGCCCCTTTTTCTGTACTGCCAGCTGATAAACAGCCTGCTTTTTTACCTCTGCAGGCTCTCCGATATAGGCAGAATGATCCATACACCTGAGATAAGGAAGCACTCCGTTTTCCGGATAAAGGGCAAGGGTTTTCATCTGTCCGTCCAGTGCCATCATATCCTGAATGATCTGCATTGGTGCCTGATGCAGCCAGAGCTGGGCATCCTGATTGTATTGCTGGGGCTCATCACTGGTCAATATCCGGGTAATCTCATCATTGATGCTGATATAGGTACCCATTTCTATAATGCTGCGCTGGATCTCTCCAATGCTGTCCGACAATCTTTTTACATCGGAAAGATAGCTGCTTTCTTCGCTTTTTACTGCTTCCTGATAATTGCGCCAAAAGAGCAGGCAGCAGATCACAAGCAGAACAGGGCTTACAAACAGATAGCTGTAAAAAACCAGTTTCTGCCGTATGCTTAATTTCATAACCCAGCTCTTTATCTGCCTCATCCCCATCTTCTCCTATCCTGCTGCTTTTGTCTTAATCTTATCCTTTCACAGCACCCATTGCAACTCCCTTTGTGATGTGCTTATTTAAAATAATGTATACGATAACAGCCGGCGCAGCAGTAAGAGACATAACTGCAAACTGCACCGCATAGTTGGAGGAATACTCTCCCGTAAACTCTAATACGGAAAAGGGTAAGGTTTTCCATGTCGGCGAGCTTAAATAGGTGCTTGCCATCATAAATTCATTCCAGTTATTTAAAAATGTCATGATCGCCACTGTTGCAATGGAGGGCTTTAACAGGGGTGTAATGATCTGTGCCAGGATCCTGTAGATCCCACAGCCATCCATAACTGCCGCTTCCTCCAGCTCCACCGGGATCGCTTCCAGAAACCCAGTCATCAGGAACAGTCCCTGAGGCAGGGAAAAGGCAACATAAGGGATCAGAAGTGCCCAGATGGTATCCGTCATATGAATCCCATTATATATTTTATAATTAGGTAACAATGTGGCATGGATAGGGATCATCATTCCCAAAAGGAGAATGGTCTTTACCAGATGATTCAGCTTCCACTGCATACGCTGGCAGGCATAGGCTGCCATAATTGAAATGATGATAACAAAGATCACTGCAAGCGTATTGATCAGAATACTGTTTTTTAAGTAATGCAGGAAATTTCCATCTACAAACGCTTTCACATAATTATCCCATCTGATCTTTTCCGGAATGATCAGCAGCCCCTTGGTAAACATTTCTGTACTGCTGCCTAAGGAAAAATCCACCAGCCAGATCAAAGGGAACAGCTGGATCACTGCAACTGCAAGCAGCACCAGCCAAAGCACTGCTTTTTTTATATTCTGCCCTTTTCTTTTCATCCCATGCTCTCCCTTCTATAGGTTTTTCTTTTCCTGAAACACTGTATTTAATACAACTGTAGTACATACACAGATGACAATAAATACAACACCGATCGCATTGCCGTAGCCATAACGGAACGCCTTAAATGCCTGCTGATAGAGGTAGTTGGCTGCAAACTGGGTACTGTTTGCAGGGCCTCCGTTTGTCAGAAGGTATACGGTTTCCATCTGCTTTAATGCAGAAATGATCGCCATGGTCACATTGATCTGTATTACCGGCTTCATAAGAGGAAGGGTTACCCTGAAAAAGGTAGTCCACCAGTCAGCTCCATCAATGGCTGCCGCTTCATACAAAACCGGATCGATATTTTTGATCCCGGTATAATAGATCAGCATTCCCCAGCCAAAGCCATGCCAGATCAGCACCAGCAGCACCGACCAGATCCCATACTGCTGGGAAAGCCAGTTAATCTTTCCCTGATATCCAAAAAACGACAGCACATTGTTTAAAAGGCCAAAATCAGGATTATAGATAAATTTCCACAGATATGCGATCACTGCAACTGAGATTACATTGGGAATAAAATAAATACAGCGGAATATCCCCTCTGCTCTTCCCTGCAGCTTATCCAAGACAGCTGCCACAAGCATTGCCAGCGGATGCTGGATGCAGATAAATCCGATTGCCAGCAGCAGGGAATTTAAGATAGAACGTCCAAAGGCCTTATCCTTTATCAGCTCTCTGTAATTTTCCATGCCGATCCAATGTGCTTCCCCCATACCGGAATAATCGGTAAAGCCATAGTAAACACTCAGACAGATCGGAGCCAGAACCGCAAACAAAAATACCAGAATTCCCGGTAACACCAGAGAAAAAGCAACCAGCCGATTGCCATACACCTTTTTCATGAAGCTCTCCTTTCCAGCCAGATTTTCTTTCTGTTATAGATTAAGAGGATGCCTCAAAAGACCTTTCTTTTGGAGCATCCTCTTTTTATTTTTATTTCTGCTTTCTGATCTTATCCCCGGTAACGACAGAGCCTATTCTGCTTCGTTACCCTTTCCTTACTTGCAGGCAGCTCCAATCGCAGCAAGGAAGTCGTCTACGCTGGTAGAACCATTGGCTACCCCCTGGATCTCACTTTCGATCGCTGTCTTAAAGGCAGAGGGACCGCAGTCATTGATGGGAGTTCCGGAAACGCCGGTTGCATCCTGTACAAGCTTCATTACCTGCAGCTGCAGCTCAGATTCCTTTCCGGAAAGATATTCTGACTGATCCTGAGCTGACATGCCTACTCCATTTTCCCAGCCATATTTGGAAAGCTTATCCGGCTGGAACATAAAATTAAGGAATTTGATGGCTTCTGCTTTTACCTCTGAATTGGCAGAAACAGCATATCCGCCGCCATGCCATGCAGCAATATCATTTGCACCTGCTTTACCGCCTTCTACAACAGGCAGAGTAAAGGCACGGATATTGGTTCTGATCTCTTCTGGGATGTCTTCGTTCAATGCCATGGAGGTCTCCCAGCTGCCCATGGAGAACATTGCTGCCTGTCCGTTGGTAAACAGGTTCATGGCTGTTCCGTAATCCTGAGAATCAAAGCCTGTCTGGAACAGTCCTGCTGCAGCAGAATCCACCAGGATCTGGGTTGCCTGCTCAAGCTCCGGTGCTGAAAAATCGCCGGCTGCAATGGCATCTGCTACGATGGTAGAATAATCAGAGCCTGCCACCTTATAAAGAATGTCTGTCAGATAGCAAGCCATTGGCCAGCCATCTCCGCCGTCCATTGCCATAGGAACGATCCCTGCTTCCTTGATCCTGCTGCCAAGTGCTATCAGCTCATCATAGGTAGCCGGAACACTCCAGCCATTGTCCTCAAACATTTTCTGATTGTAATAAATGATCTGTACATCTGTGTTTCTTGGAAGTCCGTATAATTTTCCGTCCTTTTTAAAGCCCTCTAAGGAACCGGAGATAAATTTGTAGTCTGCATAATCTGCTTCATTTAATTCAGCCAGCACGCCTGCTTCCAGCACCTCATCCAGAAAAGAGGGCTGTCCCCAGATGCTTACCACATCCGGCATGCCGTCCATGGAATATGCCTTGAATTTGGTCTTATAGGCTTCCTCATCCAGTGCTTCCACCTCAATGGTAACGTTTGGATTTGCCTTCATATATTCATCAATGATCAGCTGCTCTACCAGTCCCTGTCCATTTTTCCGGTCTGGAAGGTTGGAAAATAATTTGATGGTTACTGCTTCCCCCTGCGCAGCAGCTGCCGCTTCACCTGTCTCTGCCGCTTCACCTGCCGGCTGGGCATCCACAGCACTGGTTTCCTTACTGCCGCAACCGGTAAGCATTGCCATTGTCATTACCGCTGCCAATAAAGATGCTACTATTTTTCGCTTCATTGTGTTTACCTCCCTGAATTTGTGTGTTTGTTGTTTTCTGTATTTATCATAGCATCCACTTTTTTCCAATAACAGCCAACAAAATTTTAAAATGGTGTAATATTTTTCACTTTTTTCCTGATCTGCCGGGGCATATTTGAAAGATGGGGCTGATGCCCTTCGCATCAGCCCCACAAAAGCTTCTTTTCGATCTATCTCTTTATTTTCTCATTTCTGCTCCAGCAGATAACCGAATATGTGCATGCTCAGCTTCAGCACATCATGACGCAGCAGATTGTTTTTAACTGTCACATAATCATCGCAGATCAGCCGTTCCACCAAAGCCTGGGTTTCCTTTTGATCCAGCTCCACCGGGTCCTTCTGTTCCAAGGATTCATAGCGTTTTGCCATGTTCTCATCTATTTTTCCATTGTTGGCGATCACCACATCTATCTTTCGTTTTCCCAGATAATGATTTAACAGTCTGACATGGTCTGACACCTTAAAGCCCTCTGTCTCCCCCGGCTGCGTTACCATATTGCAGGCATACATGATCTTTCCCTTGCTGTGGTCAATGGCATCCCGTATTTCATCGCAGATCAGGTTAGGAATGATACTGGTGAAAACACTGCCCATGCTGAGCAGGATCAGGTCTGCCTCCCTGATCGCTTCCACTGCCGCTTTTGTAGGCACAGGCTTATCCTTATAGAAAACCCGCCGGATCCCTGTATGATTCTGGGTGATATGGTGCTCTCCCTCTACAATGCTGCCGTCCTGCATTTCTCCCATCAAGATCACATTATCCTCTGTCAGCGGCACTACCTTGCCCTTTAAATTAAAGACCTTGCTGAGCGCTTCGATCCCATCTGACAGATTGCCTGTGATCTCAGAGGAAGCTGTCAGCAGCAGATTGCCTACGGTATGTCCATCCAGATCACTGGTGGTATGAAAGCGGTAATTGAACAGCTCCATTACCAGGGGCTCAGTTTCTGATAATGCAACCAGCACTCTCCTAATGTCCCCCACTGCCGGAATACTGAATTCCTCCCGCAATACTCCTGTGCTGCTGCCATCATCACACACAGATACAATGGCTGTTACATCCAGCGGAAACTCCTTTAATCCTCTGAGCAAGGTCGATGAGCCTGTTCCGCCGCCCAAAACAACTACTTTTCGTTTCATGGTCAATCCTCATCTTCTTTACAGTTGTTTTTTATTTTATCACAACCCCGGTTTCATGAAAACAGTTTCTGTAACAATATTGCGCTCCTCTGCCACATCCATAAGATAGCACACAAATTCGTCCCAACCGTCTGTCAGAACATCAGATCGCAGCACCACCCTTTTCTGTGCAGTCTCAAGGAGCAGTCTCTTTTTCTTATCCTTTTTTCCAGCGCAATAGGATATTTTCTTCAGCTCTCCATAGGAAATGCCGGTCTTTTTCAAAAAATGCACCACGTACAGCCCGTATCTGGTATAGCATACCTTGTAGCTGCAATAGTACAAGGCTGTAAATATGGCGGCGCAGTTGAAAAATACCAGACAGAACATGGGAGAAGCCATGGTTTCCTCCTGCAGGATATTCAGGTAGCCGTCAATATCTTTTCCAAATTCCCGCCAGAGCATGATCCCCACCATCAGGTCTATCAGAACCGTTATGATGGGAAGCTGGAAATATCCGCTGCTGCACCGCAGCAGGTGATAGTCTGTATTCCCATAGAAAATATCCTTGCTCTTCTGATCCCATTTCCTTGCTTCTATGCTTTCCAGCACTGCGATGACCAGCAGGATGAGCACTGCAATTCCCACACTGCAGCTTGTTCGTAGCAGCATTTCCTTTACAAAGGTCATATCATTAAAAAAATACATAACAGCGGCAAAGATCAGATTTGCAATGACATAAAAGATCAGAATGATTTTGAGCACTTCTGCTATTTTTGTTCTATTCATTTTCTGACAGTATCCGGGAGATCAGAGCGTCTAATGGCATGCTGCCAAGCTCCTGCCCATCTCCTCCGGCATCGCGGCAGCGTACTGACACAGCAGCTTCCGCTTCCTCCTTTTCTCCAAGGATCAGCATATAAGGGACTCTGGAAAGCCTTGCTTCGCGGATCTTATATCCCAGCTTTTCGCTGCGCTCATCTATCTCGCAGCGGATCCCCACCTCGCGCAGCCTGTTATAAACGCTTTTTGCGTAGTCTCTGTTTTTATCTGACACAGGCAATACCCTGACCTGTACCGGCGACAGCCATACCGGGAATTTTCCGGCATAATGCTCTGTCAAAATACCGATAAAACGTTCGATCGAGCCAAAAATAACCCTGTGGATCATGATGGGACGATGCTTTTCTCCGTCAGCACCTGTGTACTCTGCCTCAAATCTGACAGGTAGCTGGAAATCCAGCTGGATCGTACCGCACTGCCATGTCCTGCCAATAGAATCCTGTAAGTGAAAATCGATCTTGGGGCCGTAAAATGCACCATCTCCCTGATTGACCACATAAGGGATCTGCAGTTCCTCCAATGCGCTCTTAAGACCCTGGGTTGCGATCTCCCAGTCCTCATCACTGCCCATGCTGTCCTCCGGTCTTGTAGAAAGCTCCACATGATAGGGGAATCCAAATTTTCCATAGACCTCATCGATCATTCTGATCACGCCTTTGATCTCCTGGGGGATCTGTTCCCGTGTCATAAAAATATGGGCATCATCCTGCGTAAAGCAGCGCACACGCATCAGTCCATGCATCTGCCCGGATTTTTCATGGCGGTGCACCAGTCCTAATTCCCCAAGCCGCATCGGCAGCTCCTTATAGGAATGAGGCTCCAGCTTATAGACCAGCATGCCGCCCGGACAGTTCATGGGCTTAATGGCAAAATCAGTTTCATCGATCACTGTGGTATACATATTTTCTCTGTAGTGATCCCAGTGTCCTGAGGTTTCCCAAAGACTCCGGTTCAGCATAATAGGCGTGGAAATCTCCTGATAGCCCTCTCGTTCATGCAATTTGCGCCAATAATCAATCAACAGATTTTTCAGCACCATGCCCTTAGGCAGAAAGAAAGGAAAGCCAGGTCCCTCCTCCATGATCGTAAAAAGTCCCAGTTCTTTTCCCAGCCGTCTGTGATCTCTGCGCTTTGCCTCCTCCAGCATGGTCAGATATTCCTCCAGCTGTGCCGCCTTGGGGAAAGAAATTCCATAAATTCTGGTAAGCATTTCATTTTTCTCATCTCCGCGCCAGTAAGCGCCTGCTAAAGCTGTCAGCTTCACTGCCCCTATCTGGCAGGTATTGGTCACATGAGGGCCAGCGCAAAATTCCGCATAATCGCCCTGTTTATAAAAGGTGATCCTTTCCGTCTCCGGCAGCTGTGCGATCATTTCCAGCTTATAGTCCTCCTTCTGCTTTTCCATATACTCAGCAGCTTCCTGCCTTGTCACCTCATAAACCTGCAGGGGCAGTGCCTCCTTGACGATCCGGCGCATTTCTGCCTCCACTGCTGCCAAATGCTCATCTGTAAAAGGAAAGGAAAATGCAAAATCATAATAAAAGCCCTTTTCTATCGCCGGCCCGATCCCGCATCTGGTATCAGGATACAGACGTTTTACTGCCTGTGCCAGAATATGGGCTGATGTATGCCAGAACGCACTGCTGACCTCCTTTTCCTCAAATGCTCCCTCTGTGATGCTTCCATCTTTTCTTAATACCTTCATCTCTCTTTTCTCCTTTCTGCGAGGTGCACCGAAGTGCGCATAGCCAAAGTGTGCTACGCACACTCACGCGCCCGAGCGGGCTGCTTGCAGCTATTTCCTTTCCGCGAGGTGCACCGAGGTGCGCATAGCCAAAGTGTGCTTCGCACACTCACGCGCCCGAGCGGGCTGCTTGCAGCTATTTCCTTTCCGCGAGGTGCACCGAGGTGCGCATAGCCAAAGTGTGCTTCGCACACTCACGCGCCCGAGCGGGCTGCTTGCAGCTATTTCCTTTCCGCGAGGTGCGCATAAAAAAGACCCTCAAAGAAAAGCTCTCATAGCTTTCTTTAAGGGTGCAGTATGCACGGTTCCACCTTAATTTTTCACTTCAGATCCTGTCAGATCCTATCCCTTAACGCAGGCATACGGCAATGCTTACTACTACTCTCCCAAGCATCCTCCCTCACAGCCTCCTTTTCTATCAGAAGCGTATGCCAAGGTAAAATGCTGAATGGTCTTTCGGCATTGCAGCTCTGGAATGGTTTTCCCAAGACTTCTTCATAAGCAGCTTCCACCAAATGCTGCTCTCTCTGGATGCCTCTGCCCTGTTACTTTTTTCCGTCACGGCTTTTGTTTCTGGTCATTCGTCTTTCTCATTGATCCTGTTTTGGATCATAATGCCTATCTGCTTTCGCAGATCATATCATTATATTACTGTTCTCCTTCGCCATCTGTCAAGCAGATATTTTTTTGACCATAATAGTCAACCGTGCTGACATCTGCACCGCCATGGCATCGGCACAGCTCCAAGTCAGCATCACGCAGGCGCGCATCAGTCAAACAAAATCTCTTCAACACCGACAAATACAAAGCCCTGCTGCTGTAAAGCATCCACCACCTTCAATGCCGCCTCCACACTGGAACTGTAATAATCATGCAGCAGGATAATATCATTTTCCTTTGCCTTCTGAATGATCTGCTCCGCAATGCATTCTGCATTGTCCGAGCACCAGTCCAGAGGATCTATCGTCCACAAAACAGGAAGCATAGACAGCTCACTTTCCAGCTTTTTATCCCATATGCCATAGGGCGGACGCACAAAGCATACACTTTCTCCTGTGATCCTTCTGATGATCTCGTTGGTGGCAACCAGCTCCTGTTTAAATTTCTCCCGGTTATCCTGCTTCAGCTGCATATGGCTGTAGGTATGGTTGCCGATCACATGACCCTCTTCTGCCATTCTGGCTATGAGCTCCGGATGCAGCTTCGCATGCTCTCCTGTTACAAAAAAGGTTGCTGTCACTCCTCTCTTTTTCAGACCCTCCAGCAGCCTTTCTGTGTAGACCGGATGGGGACCATCATCAAAGGTCAGGGCGATCTTTTTTTCTTCCTCCTGCGCATCCTGTTTGTATCCTCCGTTTTTATTTTCCCCATTCAGGTACTGCCCATCAGTTGACATAACACCATTTTCCTGAGTCATTTTCCCGACCCAGCAGCTTTGCGCTGACAGCACCTGAGCTTTTCCTGCTCTCAAAAAAAAGAGCAGACACAATAGGAATAAGTCAAGAATCACCAGTCGTTTCATCCATCTGCTTATCCTCATGCGTTCTGCCTCTTTCTGCTTTTCACTTCACTGTATCTATATGCCGCGGTACATGGTCTATATGCTATTCACAGAACAGTTCATCCACACATTCCATCAGCATGTCATAGGTGGGCGGTTTTAAAAAATATCCTGCCGGTTTCAGATCCAGCACCGACATGATATGCTCCCTGTCTGAGATGCCTGTCAGGAAAATGACCGGAACATATTTCAGATTCTCGTCTGCTCTTATCATTTCCAGCATCATCCTTCCGTTACAGATCGGCATATCATAATCCAGAATGATCAGATCCGGCTTTCTCCGCCCCATGATCGTCATTGCCTGCGTTGCCGAGGTCGCAAGGGAAACGCTGTACCTTACCTCTAACAGCTTTTTCATACTCCGCAGGAAATCTGCATTATCATCTACACAGATCACATGCTTTTTCTTTTGTTCCTCCTGCTCGTGCAGCAGCTCCTCCATATCCAGCTCCAGCTTTTCACAGAGTATCCGCATGATCTCCATGTTGTCCACAGGTCTTTTGACCTGTATAAACTGTTCTCCCTTGCAGACAGCTGCAAAGTTATTATTCTCCTGCTTTGTCCCGATCACGATCACCGGCAGCTCTCTGTAATGCAGATACAGCTCTGTAAAAAAGCTGCTGTGTATCTCGTACAGTCCCACCAGACTGACGATCACGGCAGCCGGTTTGAATATCTTTAGCATTCCCATTGCTATTTCTATATTTTCTGAGCACATCTGTATCTGAAAATATGGCTGAAGATACAGATTCACGTCTTTCGTGATCTCATTCAGCTTTCCGAATAACAATATCTTCCTCATGTTCCTTTACTCCCCTGTTTCTTTTTTTAACCCTTTTTCTTTTGCTTACAGCTTTTCCATCAGTGCTTTTACCGCCTCTGCCGCCTGCTCCAGCTGCAGTTTTTGTACGCAGCTACCGATCCTGTCGATCTGCTCCTGAAGCTGCTGCTGATAGGCGTACTGCCGCAGCTGTTCCATCGCGCCATCTGCCCTGTCGATATCCAGCTCCTCTAATGGCAAAAGGAGCATTTCCAATAATGCCAATATCTGCTGTCTGTCCTGTAAAAGCTCTTTTTCCGCCTCCGGCAATGCACTCTGTATCTGTTCCCCGCAAAAGGATAACTCATCTAACAGGCTCGGCGCAATATGTAAGATCGTTTCTATCTGGCGCTCTGCGGCTGCCTTTTCCAGTTTTTTTGCCAAAGCCGCGATCACCACTGCCCCGATCATGCCTGCCGTGCTTTTGAGTCCGTGCAGCCTTCTCTGGTATTCCTGCAGGGCATCCTCATTTTGACCATTTTTATCGATCTCTCGGATCTGCTCCTGAAGCTGCAAAAGGCACGCACATTCTGCATTGATATTGCTGCCAAACTCTCTGACCAGACTGACTAACAGCTCATCCTTTGGAAAATGCAGCCTTGCATAGTCCCAGTCGATCCCCTCGATATAGGGCAGCTCGCTGCGCCCTGTTGCCGGAGCTGCTGCTGCTTTTTCTGTTGCCGCAGCTGTTGCTGCTGTTGCTGCTTTTTCTGCTGCCGGAGCTGCTGCTTTCGCCTTTGGGGCAGAGCTCTGCTCTATGGGCGGCAGGAGCAGCTCCTTGGGCAGCCACAGCTGTAACAGTCGCTCCAGCTTTTCCGGCACGATGGGCTTTGCGAGAAAGTCATCAAAGCCCTCTGCCAGATACCTTTCCTTTGCGCCCGATATGGCATTTGCCGTGAAGACGATGACCGGCGTGTTTTTATTTTGATTTTCGTCCAGCTCCTGCATCCTGTGCAGTACTGTGACACCGTCCATGTCCGGCATCATCTGATCTAACAGGATCAGATCAAAATGCTCTCTGCACACTTTCTCCAGACATGCCCTGCCGCAGTCGCAGTCCGCTATCTGCACGCCTGTTTCTTTTAATAAGGCACGCAGCACCCTGCGATTGACCTCATTGTCATCTGCGACCAGCACGTGCGCCTCTGGTGCATAAAACCCAGCCTTATGCTCCCTCTGCTCTGCTTCTGCCCTGACTGTCTGCTTCAGGCTGCCAAGCTCCCTGTCCTCTATGACAACCTGTTTCAGGTTAAAATAGAAAACCGAGCCCGCGCCATAGGTACTCCGTACATGCAGCTCACTTCCCATCATGTGTAAGAGCTGCCTTGTGATCGCCAGTCCCAGTCCCGTACCCTCAATCCTGCGGTTTCGGTATTCATCCAGCCGGTCAAAGGCTTCAAATATCCTTGTGATGTCCTCCTGCCGTATTCCGATGCCGGTATCCTCCACCTCTACATGCAGCAGCACATCCTCGCCCTTTTTTCTGCCTGTTATGCGCAGTACTACACTGCCGCTGTCTGTATATTTGATGCTGTTGCCGAGCAGATTCATCAATACCTGCCGTATCCTGACATCATCCCCAAAAAGCACCGCAGGTAAGGTTTCCTCCACTTCTATATGAAATTGCAGCTGCTTTTCCTCCATTTTAACTGCGGTCATCCTCACCACATCGCCCAGCAGGTCGGCAAGCTCATATTTCACCAGCTGCAGCTGCATTTTACCGGATTCGATCTTGGACAGATCCAGAATATCACCGATGATACTCAGCAGCGTGTGTGAGGAGCTTTTGATATCCGATGCATATTCCCTGATCCCTCTCTCTGTGCTCTCGCGCAGGATCATTTCATTCATGCCGATGATCCCGTTGATCGGTGTCCTGATCTCATGGGACATCCTTGCCAGAAAGTCTGATTTTGCCTGATTGGCAAGCTCTGCCTTTTCTTTCTCATCCTCCAGCGCTTCTATCAGATGGACATCTGGATTTTCCACGGTCAGGAAAAATGCCAGACAAAGCAGCATGACCCCGAAGCCGGATATCAGAGAGGTGGGCACGATCGCCTGATAAATGCTGACACCGGCCCAGGCAAGCAGCGCCATTTTGATAACACCGCTCTTTTTTTCATTGATATATTTTTTATACCGCCAGAGACAGAAAAGGGACGCAACAAAGTAACAGCCAATAATGAAAAACAGCATTCCCTTTGCTGCTCCTACGGAATGATTGCCCTGTGCAGTCTCCTCGTAGCGCATTGGCAGCAGGCACATGATGATGCAGCCCAGCACAGGCGGATGTCTGAGCCATAGATTTTCCATAGCCGACAGCCTTTTCTCCTGCTCAATGAGCGACAGGGTATACAAAAAAACGATATAGATCACACTGCACAGGCTGACATAAAACAGCAGATGCAGCGCCCGGTTCAGCCCCTGCGGTACGATATCCAGATGATTGACGGTGTAGACTGTGGCCATATCCAGCCATAGGTTCACATTTGCGCACAGTAACAGCAGCACAAAAAGGGTATGTGTCGCTGAACGCTTCCTTTTTGCTGAAAAGTAAATACTGCCGATAAAATAAATGGTGATCAGACAGCATATCTGTGTTTTGATCATTTGTCCTGCTCCTGCTGAAAAACGCCGTCAAACCAGGTATCATATATCTGGAAAAATTCCGTTGTTGTCACATTTTCATCATGCAGCAGCCCAACGCTTTCCCACAGCTCTGTATTCAGATTACGGGTAAGGGAATCTGCAAAAACATCATATTCCTGACTGAATACCTCTTTTCTGCGCTGCTCCACGATCTTGACCTTGTTTGCATCTGTTTCTTCTCTGTTAAAGGTACTGAGACATTTGATGATATGATAGCCGTATTCCGTTTCCACGATACCACTGATCTCATCCGTTCCCAGCTCAAATGCTGCGGTTTCAAAGGCAGTTTCCATTTCTCCCTTTCCAAAGGAATAAACGCTTTTATTATCCTCACTGTATTTGGAAACAAGGCTGCTGAAATCAGCACCGCCCTCTGCCTCTGCAAGCACCTGCTGTGCCTTTTCATAGGCAGCCGTCTTTTCTGTTTCCTCATAGGGCACCTTTTTGCCGCTGCCATCCAGAGAATAGGTTTTGATCAGAATATGCTCTATGGTAATGGTCCTCGCCTCATCATCACTGATCTCCGGATTGATGTCCTTGATGATATAGCGGTAAACCTTATCTGCCACTGCATATTCCCTGTACATATTTATGATCGCCTGCTCATTTACTCCCAGCTTTTCCGCTTCACTCTCGCTTAAGGAAGCATAGTATTCCCTGCCTGCCTCAGCAGCCAGCTTTTCTTCCTCCTCATTTAATGTAACCTCGTAATCTTCTGCCAGCAGGTTCATTACCTTGATCTGTGCCAGCTCCGCCAGAACAGTCTCCTTTATATTGTCCTCAAGGCTAGTCCCTGACAGAGACATTTCCCATATCCGGCTTCCGTAGATCTTTTCATACTGATTTTTGGTATTGGTCAGATATACATTGACCTCCGGCAGTCTGCAGGAGGCAGTTTCGATCCGGAAGATCTCATCCTTATCAAATCCATTTGTTAAAACGATTTTTTTGCCCTCTTTTTCGGTGCTTCCACAGCCTGCAAGAAAAAATGCCAGCACCAGCAAAAGGCTCAGCAACCCTTTTTTCATTTCTTTCACTACTCCATCCATTTTTACACAGCAGGTCTATCCTACCATATTTTGCATCGTCAATCAACTTTCACTGATATAGCTCCCCTGACCGGTGCGCCTTATGACCAGCTTATTTTCTATCTGCTCCCGCAGCTGGGGCACATGGGAAATGATCCCGATCATGCACTTGCCGCTGACCAGCGTTTGCAGGGTCTGACATGCCTGCTCTAAGGATTCATCATCCAGAGCGCCAAAGCCCTCATCCACAAAAAGACATTCTACGCTGATGCCGCCCCTCTGTCTCTGGATCACATCACTCATTCCAAGTGCCAGTGCCAGCGATGCCTTAAAGGTTTCCCCTCCTGACAGGGTCTTGACAGAACGGTATCTGCCTGTGTAATGATCCAGCACCCGGATCTCCAGATTGTCCTTGCTTCTGCCATCCCCGATCTCCTCTACCCGGTACAGAGCAAACCTGCCTGCGGTCATACACTCCAGCCTGCGGTTTGCCGCATACAATATCTCCTCAAACCAGCCTGCCAGCACATACTGCTCAAATACCAGCTTCCTGCCATTGTTCCCGGAGGTGAGATTGTCCAGATCCTTTACAATGCCATATTCCTGCTTTATCTCCTGCATAGCGGAAAGCTTTTCTGATAAAGCCCTTCTGATCCGGGAAGCATTTTCAAGCAGGGCATAATTTTTTTGCAGAGAGCGCGACAGCTGCTCCTTCTGTAGCCGCAGCACCTCCTCCTGCTGCGTCAGCAGGCTCTCCTTTTCCCGTGCTTCTTCTGCTGCCCCAAGTCCCAGCTTTTCCAGCTCCTCCTGCAGCATTCTTCTTTTTTCTGTCAATAATGCTTCTGTTCTCTGATAGCCTGCTACGATCTGTCCAAGCCTGCGCCGGATACTTTCCAGCCGTCTCAGGGTCAATGCCCTCTCTGGTCTTTCCGGCATCAGTCCCCACTCCATCACTTCTCCTGTCAGCTTCTGCATTACCGTAGCTCCGCAGTCTTCCCACAGTTCCTCATACCGGCGCTGTAGTTTTTGCTGCTCTGCTTCACACAGCCTCTGCTGCTCCTGCCTGTGCTCCAGCTCCTTTTTTCCTGCAAGGGCAGCCCCATAGGCATCGGTCAGCCTTTTTTCTGCTCCTTCGCGCTCCTTTTGCAGGGTCTGCAGCCTGTTTTCATCCATTTTTCCCTCTTTGCTCTCTGCAATATGGGGATGGGTCACAGAACCGCATACCGGACAGGGCTCTCCCTTTCGTACCATGGAGGCTGCGATTCCAATAGCCACACTGCGATAAGAGGAAAGTGCCTGTTCAAACTCTCTTTTCTTTTCTGCTGCTGTCTGCTCTGCCAGCAGATACTCCGACTGGCACTGGTTTAGCCGGATAGCTGCCTCCTCTGCCGCTCTTTGGGACTCTTCCAGCTTTTCTGTCTGTTCCAGTCCCTTCTCTGCCACCAGCATCCACTTTTCCAGAGCTTCCCTTTTCTGGTAGATCTCTTCTGTCTCTTCCTTTTCCTGCTCCAGTGCTGTCACCTCTGTCTGATGCTTCAGCACCAGCCTGATCCCTGCGTGCTCTGCACTGATCTGCTCCAGAGTCTTTTCTGTAAGCTCCAGTTCCTTGGTCAAACGCTTTTTTTCTTTTTTTTCAGTCTCTTCCTTTTCAGCCAGATAGGCACAGAGCTTTTCCGGTGCTTTGTACTCTGCCCTTACTAACTCCTGCCAGCCCTCTTCATCACTGTCAAAGCTGTCGATATCTTCATCTATCTTGTGCTCATACATCTGCAGGGTGCGGTACAGCTCCTGAGACCTGCTCCGCAGAATCCCGGCAAAGCGTTCAAAAAATGCTGTGCCAAAAATGTCCCTGAATATCTGCATCTTCTCCTTGGGCGATGCAGTCAACAGCTTTGCGAACTCTCCCTGAGCGATCATGGATATCTGACGGAACTGTCGTATATCCATCCCTAGTATTTCCTGAATTTTTCGTGTCACACTGACACTGCCTTCCACTTTTTCATTGTCCGGCATAGTCAATAACGCATACTCTTTTTCCTTGACCAGATCACTTTGCCCAGATGCCGCCTTTCGCTTTTTGCGTCTTAGATATTCGGGTCTGCGGAAAATATGGTACTCCCTGCCTTGATGCTCCATAGTCAGCTCTACATAGGTGGGTGTATCAGCATCTGCAAAGTCACTGCGCACACTGTTTTTTTCTCTTACCTGTCCGCTCATTTCCCCGTACAGGGAATAGGTAAGGGCATCAAACAGCGTGGTCTTTCCCGCTCCGGTATCTCCTGTGATCAGAAAAAGGCCTCTCTGTGACACCTTCTTAAAATCTATGCACTGTTTTTCTTTATACGGTCCCCAGCCGCATAATTCCATTTTGATGGGACGCATACTCTATGATTCCTCCGCTGCTTTCATCATTTCCTCTATGATCCTGAGTCTTTCTGCATCGATCTCTTTCCCTCTGACCTCTTCATAAAAGTCCTGATACATCTGAATGGGACTCCTGCTCCGTTCAGCCTCTCTGCCCTCCTTGATCCTCTGCTGCTCTGTTTCCTTTTCCCGAAATACCAGCTGCATAAGGTTCGGATATACACTGCGCAGAGTGCTTAAGGGATCATAAAGTGCCATTTCATCTGTTAAGGTGATCTGTACATAGTCCCTATCCTGTGAGTCCTGCAAGGAAGCTGCTGCCTGCAATATCTGCTCCAGCTCACCTTTTAACACCCGCAGCTCTCTCATGGGCACCAAAGGCTCTTTTTTGACGAGCATGTCACCCTTTTTATTGAGTGTCACAATATTGACACTCTTGTCATATAGCGCCTCTGAAAAGGAGTATTTCAGCGGTGAGCCGGCATAGTAGACAGGCTTGTCACCTATCTGCTGGGGTCTGTGGATATGCCCCAGTGCCACATAATCAAACCCCTGAAATAAAGCTGCATCTACATTGTCCAGTCCGCCTACGTGAACCATGGTTTCTGAATCTGACAAAAGCGGCTGCCTTTCCCCATCTGTTACAAAGTAATGGGTCAGCAGCACATTCCGCCCGGTAAGATCTGGCTCATTCTCTGCCAGTATAGCCTCCATAGCTTCCTGACAGCTATGGAAGCCCAGTGTGCCCGGTCTGCAAAAGGGGATACAAAGAAAGGTTACTTCGCCATATTCATCCTTCAAAGTAACCCTTTTCCCTTCCTGCTCATATGTACCTGTAATATACAGTCCCTGCTTTTCCAGTATCCTGCTGGCAAACTCCACGCGCTCCGGTGAATCATGGTTGCCGCTGATCATGATGACCCTGATATGTGCAGCCAGTGCTCTGGTCAGAAAATCATCCAGCACAGAAACTGCCTCTGCTGTAGGGATCGCTCTGTCGTAAATATCGCCTGCCAGCAGCAGTACATCTACCTTTTCCCTGACTGCAAGCTCCAATATCTGATCTAAAATATAGACCTGATCCTCCAGCATGGAAAAATCATGCACGTATTTTCCTATGTGCAGGTCTCCGGTATGCAAAAATTTCATGGCAGCTCTCTCCCATTTTTATCAAACCAGACATCTCCGTTTGTCAAAAGATAGTCCTCTCCATTTCTGATGGCAGCAACAAAATCCTGTCCGTCCTTTAGTCTGCGTTTCAATGCCATCCCACCACCCAGCAGATAAGTGGAATGCACATCTGAGCCTGCTGTCATCGGCAGCTTATACTCCGCGGCATATGCCACTGCCCGTTCATCAAATTCCTTTTTATTGTGGGATACGCTGAGATGGCAGCTATGGGTCGCATTGATTCCCTCCACACCGTCCACCAGCTCAGGATACAGCCGGATCTTGGGGATATATGCCTCTTCACGGAAAGGATGGGCATGAATGACCATACCGCCGCCTGCATGCACCAGTTCCAGCTGCTCCTCCACTGAGGCATCCTTGATCTCCGGATGGGTAAGCAGCCATTCTTTCGACAGTCCATAGATCAGAAATTCCGTTCCGTTATAGCCTGCTTCCCAGCCAAAAAATACATCCAGTCCTATTTCATCTCCTATGCGCTTTGCCCTTTCATAGCCCTGTGAGAACTGCTCTACGAACTCCTGCCATGGGAGCCTTCGGTCAACGGCAGTATTGCCGTGCCAGTTATGATCTGTCACAAAGATCCCTGTATAGCCTGCCTCTTTGCAGGCTCTCGCCATGTCCGCCGCGCTGCTTCTGGCGCAGGCGCTCGCTTCCTTTGTATGCAAATGGGTTTCATACAGATAGGGATATTCTTTTCTGTAATCCTTCATGCTTTATTCTGCCTCTTCTCCAGCTAAGATTTTTTTCAGATAATGCTTTAAAATAGCGATCGCCACCGTGTTTTTTCCCCCTCTTGGGATGATCAGATCAGCGTATTTTTTAGATGGCTCTACAAACTGCTCATGCATGGGCTTGACTGTGGTGCGATACTGACTCAGTATGGACTCGATGCTTCTGGCACGCTCCGACATATCTCTTGTGATCCTGCGCATCAGCCTCTCATCTGCATCTGTATCTACAAATATCTTTAAGTCCATCAGATCGCGCAGTTCTTCCGATTCTAAGATCAGGATCCCTTCCAGCATCAGAATCCGTTTCGGCTGCACCCGTACTGTCTCTTTGGCACGGTTATGAATGCTGTAATCATACACCGGACGCTCTATGCTCCTGCCTGCCTTTAAGGCTGCCACATCCGCTATCATGCGCTCTGTATCAAAGGACTGGGGATGGTCATAATTCAGCTGCGAACGCTCCTCGTAGGTCATATTGTCATGTGCCTTGTAGTAGCAGTCATGTCCGATCAGTTCAATATCGTCCCCGAAATATTCCTTGATGATCTGTACAATAGTTGTTTTTCCTGATGCCGTTCCTCCGGCTACCCCGATCACATATGTTTTATCCATAGTATTTTCCCTTCTCGTCTTTGCCCATTGGCTGCTGTTTTTGCCTGCCGGCTGCTGATGGCTGTGCCTTGTATTTTGCGTTTCCATTATATAATAATCTGAGAACAGATTCAACTTGGGAAAAGCTGAAATGTTTTATTTCCTAATGAAAGAGAGTCCTATGAAAGAAAGCGAATGCATGAAAAATCAAGTAGTAAAATGCTTCGGAATCTGGCAGTTGGTTTTTGAGCGAAAAAGGGACTGCGCACTCTGCGACAGCCCCATCTCTCATTTTCTCATCTTCATTTTCTGATTATATTACATGATCTCTTTGATCCAGCCCTTAGGTGCTTCAATGCGTCCCATCTGGATACCTGTCAGAGTATCGTACAGCTTTTTGGTAACAGGACCCATAGCGTCCATGCCGCTTGGCAGACAGATCTCGCTGCCGTGGTCTACGATCTTTCCTACCGGAGAGATAACTGCTGCTGTACCGCACAGTCCGCACTCTGCAAAATCCTTTAACTCATCCTTGTGAACCGGTCTTTCCTCTGCCTCCAGTCCCAGATATTCCTTTGCCACATACATCAGGGAGCGTCTTGTGATAGAGGGCAGGATGCTCTTGGACTTAGGTGTTACGACCTTATTATCCTTTGTCACGAAGATAAAGTTAGCTCCGCCTGTTTCCTCCACATAGGTACGTGTGGCTGCATCCAGATACATATTCTCATCAAAGCCCTGCTTATGGGCATCTACGATAGCATGGAGACTCATGGCATAGTTCAGACCTGCCTTGATATGTCCTGTGCCATTCGGTGCTGCCCTGTCAAAATCCGTGATGCGGATGGTTATGGGCTTTGCGCCGCCCTTGAAATAAGGTCCTACCGGTGTGGTAAATACACGGAACTGGTATTCGTCTGCCGGTTTTACACCGATGACCGGACCGCTTGCAAACATAAAGGGACGGATATATAAGGTAGCACCGCTGCCATAGGGCGGTACATAGGCTGCATTTGCTTTTACTGTTTCACAGACAGCCTCTACAAACAGCTCCGGATCATATGGGGGCATTTCCAGTCGCTTACAGGTATCTGCCATACGCTGTGCGTTTAAGTCGGGGCGGAAGGTAACGATACGTCCGTCCTCAGTGGTATATGCCTTCATGCCCTCAAAACAGGACTGGGAATACTGCAATACGCCGGCACCTTCACTTATGACGACGCTCGCATCTGTAGTCAGCTCACCTCTTTCCCACGCACCGTTTCGGTAATTTGCTACATAGCGTTTGTCAGTCTGGACATAGCCGAATCCAAGACTGGTCCAGTCAATATTCTTCTTTTCCATTTCCTGTTTCCTCTCTTTCTCTCCCAAAGCCACTGGCTTTTGTATTTATGATCTGTATTTATAATAAAATTATTATGATACTTTAGTCCTCAAAAGTCAACCATTGCTTCCAAAATGCCTTGTGAGGGCAAAGCACTTCTGTCCGCAGGTGTAGATGTAGGCAAGCAGTGCAATCAGAAATGAACCGCTATACCAGATTTCTGATGCTGTCACAGATTCTTCTTGCCACAGCCGGGTTGTTCATTGTATATAAATGAATGCCGTCTACGCCGCTGGTAAGCAGATCGACCACTTGATTGACTGCATATGCCATTCCAGCATCAAACAGCGCTTCCTTATTATCCTCGTAACGCTCCATGATACGGCGGTATTTCTCCGGCAGACTTGCTCCGCACAGGGTTGCCATGCGCTCGATCTGTGCCTTATTGGTCACGGGCATAATGCCTGCTTCGATCGGCACGTTGATGCCGGCGATCTCTGTATCCTCCAGAAAACGGTAATAAGCATTGTTGTCAAAAAACAGCTGGGAGATCAGATGGGTTGCTCCGCTGTCTACCTTTTCCCGTAAGTGCTGTATATCCTTTGCCCTGCTCTCTGCCTCCTGATGGGTTTCCGGGTAGCAGGCTGCGCAGATATGGAAATCATCCCCCTGCTCTCTGATAAAGCGGATCAGGTCATTTGCATGTAGAAATTCCTCTTTGGGCGTGATATCCGGATTCCGGTCGCCCCGAAGCGCCAGCAGATTGTAAATGCCGCTGTCTTTTAACTCATTCAGCATACTTTGTATCTCTGCCTTTGTATAATTTAAGCAGGTCAGGTGTACCACAGGCTCTATATGATAGGTCTCCTTGATCCTTTTTGCCAGCTCAATGGTCTTATTGTTGACAGCACTTCCGCCTGCTCCAAAGGTAATACTGATAAAATCAGGCTTGAGACTGCTCAGTATCTCCAGAGTCTCATCGATATTCTGTAAGGCAGCTCCTCGCTTCGGCGGAAATATCTCAAAGGAGATAACCTGTTTTTTCTTTTCCTCAAATAAATAATCCAGTTTCATATCCATTTCCACGCTTTCATTGATCGACTGTTTACAGCTGTGAGATCACAAAAATATCATAAATCGCTTTGATCGCAGTTTCAAAATCATTGTCGCTGACACCGATGATGATATTTAACTCGCTGGAGCCCTGATCGATCATCTTGACATTGACATTGGCATGCGCTAATGCAGAGAAAATCCTGCCTGCTGTACCTCTGGTGGATTTCATTCCCCGTCCTACCACTGCGATCAGTGCCAGATCTGACTCAATATCGATGGAATCCGGTTTTGCCAGACGATGCAGTCCGGCTACCACCTTCTGCTCCTTGTCGATAAATTCATCCTGATGTACAAACACGGTCATGGTGTCAATGCCTGAGGGCACATGCTCAAAGGAAATGCCATTTTCTTCAAATACCTGAAGCACGCGTCTGCCAAAGCCCACCTCGGAGTTCATCATATCTTTTTCGATGTTGATGGAACAGAAGCCCCTCTTTCCGGCAATCCCTGTAATGATATATTTGGATTTCTGGCAGGTGCTCTCTACGATCCAGGTTCCCCGATCCTCCGGTGCATTGGTATTTCTTATATTGATGGGGATTCCCTCCTTACGGACTGGGAAGATCGCATCCTCATGCAGCACGGTTGCTCCCATGTAGGACAGCTCTCGCAGCTCCCTGTAGGTAATGGTATCGATTCCTGCCGGACGCTCGATAATACGGGGATCTGCGATCAGAAAGCCTGACACATCTGTCCAGTTTTCATATACATCTGCGTGCACTGCCTTTGCCACGATAGAGCCTGTGATGTCAGAGCCGCCTCTGGAAAAGGTCTTTACCGTGCCGTCTGCCTTTGCTCCATAAAATCCGGGGATAACTGCACTCTCCACTGTTTCCAGACGTTTTTTCAGCAGAGCATCTGTTTTTTCTGCTTCAAAATTTCCTTCCTCGTCAAAAAGCACCACCTCAGCGGCATCCAGAAAGGTATAGCCTAAATAGTCCGCCATAATGATACCGTTCAGATATTCGCCCCGGGAAGCTGCATAATCTTTTCCAGCCTTTGCCTGAAACTGCTTTGCGATCTCCTCAAACTCCTTGTCAAGAGACAGCTGAAGCTCCAGTCCGGTAATGATCTCCTCATAGCGCAGCTTGATCTGCTTTAGCTGTGCATCAAACTTTTTCCCCTGTTCAGCCAGCTCATAGCACTCATAGAGCATATCTGTTACCTTTGTATCATGCATATGGCGCTTTCCCGGTGCAGAGGGCACTACATATTTTCTTTCTGCATCTGCCCGGATAATGTCGCCTACCTTTTTGAACTGCTTTGCACTGGCAAGAGAGCTGCCGCCAAATTTTACAACCTTTTTCATTATGTTACGTTCTCCTCATAAGATATTTTTTATCGTTTCTGAAACAGCTTTTCGATCAGCTCATAGCCCTTTTCCACAAAAATACCTGTTTCTGCTGCGTCCTTTTCATTGTAAAGACAGCCTGCCGATGCGGCTTCCCTGCCGTCAGCTCTGTCACTTTTTGCTTTTTCACTGTCATAAAGCAGATAAGGTACGTTATCTGAGGTATGAGTCCTGACACAGATCGGTGTAGGATGGTCAGGCAGCACCAGCATTCTGTAAGCCTCACCTGACGCATTCAATCCCTTTAGCAGGGGTTTTATGACACGCGCGTCAATATTTTCGATCGCCTGAACCTTTTTCTCCACACTGCCCTGATGTCCCATTTCATCCGGAGCTTCTACATGCACATAGGCAAAATCATAGCCGTCCTGAGTCAATGCCTTAACTGCCGCCTGTGCCTTTCCTTCATAATTGGTATGGAGTCCGCCGTTTGCGCCCTCTACCTGAACATTGTCCATGCCTGCGCCTACGGCAATCCCCTTTAACAGATCTACCGCAGAGATCATTACGCCCCTTTTGCCGTGGAGCTTTTCAAAATCATCCAATAAAGGCTTGGTGCCTGCACCCCAGAACCAGCAGCAGTTTGCCGGATGCAACCCCTTTTTGCGCCGCTCTTCATTTAAGGGATGATGCTCTAAAATATCATAGCTCTTTTTCATCATTTCATAGAGCATCTTATCCTTAGGCAGATAAGGCTCTATCACCTGTCCCAGTACGTCATGGGGCGGTGTCAGCTCTACCACCTGTCCTTTATCCCAGATCAGGCAGTGCCTGTAGCTGGTACCTAAATAAAACTGGTAGATTTCATTCTGCAGTTCCTTTTTCACTGCTTCCAGTAAAACGCCGCAGTCATGGGTGCTGATCTCATCAGAGCTGTGGTCGATGATCGTCCTCTTTTCAAAGGGAATGTCCTCTTCTTCGGAAATCGTCACAATATTGCACCGCAGCGCAATATCCGTTTCTTTCATTGGAACACCGATGCTCAGTGCCTCTAACGGGGAACGTCCCGAATAGTATTTTTTCGGATCATAGCCCATCACAGAGAGATTGGCTGTATCAGAGCCCGGCTTCATTCCATCGGGAATGGTGTGCACCATGCCGATCTCAGCATTTTTGCTGAGCTGATCCAGACATTCTGTTTTTGCATATGCAAGAGGTGTTTTATTATCAAGGGAGGCAATGGGCAGATCTGCCATTCCATCTCCCAGTACGATCACATATTTCATCATCTTCTCCATTCTGCCGCACCTTCGCAGCAAATCAATCTTCTATGGCAAATTAATCTTCTATGCGGATTCTTCCCAAGATTCCCGGTGTTTTCTTTCTAAGCTCTTCAAATTCCCTTTCATTTACCGGTTCTGTTACAAAGCCATACTCCTCCGGCATATCGGCAAGGCGCAGAATCTCTATATTGCCAAACAGCCCTCTGGCCTCCTCTACAGGGAGCTTCTTTTCCTCTGCACGCACAAAGAATCTTCTGGAAAGAACTGCCGGATCTAAGAGCTTTACCTTGTCCTCATCCCAGAGACACATGATCGTCTTACCCAGATGGCGGGCGCAGTCTACCACATCCGATACCACTGCACTTGCCGTTGGCAGTTTTCCTGCACCCCGTCCGTAATACATGGAGCTGCCCAGCATATTGCCATGGACGAAAACTGCATTAAACACATCATTGACGCTGTGGAGGGGATGCTCTGACGGGATCATAAAAGGAGAAACCATGGCAAAGCAGCCCTCAGCTGTTACCTTGCTCATGGCAAGCAGCTTGATGGAACGTCCCATTGCCTTGGCGTACCTGAAATCTGCTGCTGTGAGCTTTGTGATGCCCTCTGTATAAATATCCTGATAATCCACTGTTTTTCCCAGCATCAGTGAAGAAAGAATGGCGATCTTCCTGCAGGCATCATAGCCCTCTACATCTGCCTCTGGATTTTTCTCTGCATAGCCCTTTTCCTGTGCCTCTTTTAATACGCTTTCAAAATCAGCGCCCTCTTTTTCCATTTTGGTCAGGATATAGTTGGTCGTTCCATTTAAAATACCTGTAATGGCATCGATCTCCTCTGCTGTCAGGGAATAATTTAAAGGTCTGATAATGGGAATACCGCCGCCTACGCTGGCTTCAAACAGATAGTTGCATTTGTTTTCCCTTGCAAGATGAAGGAGCTCCGGCCCATGATTTGCCACCAGCTCTTTGTTGGAGGTGCAGACGCTTTTTCCTGCAAGCAGAGCCTTTTTGGAAAAGGTATATGCAGGCTCCACACCGCCCATGGTCTCACAGATCACGGAAACTTCTTCATCCTCCAGAATCTGGTTAAAATCATGAATTACCTTTGCCTCATTAGGGTCTCCCGGAAAATCCCGCAGATCCAGTATGTACTTTAGGCAAATCTCTTCTCCTGCCTTTTTGGCGATCATTTCTTTGTTTTCTTCCAGTACAGTAGCGACTCCGCTTCCTACTGTTCCGTATCCCAGCACTGCTGCATAAACCATAATCTTCTACTCCTTAGCAAGTATTTTTACATAATGGACACCCTTCTGGCTCTCCATTTTTTCAATCATTTTTGACACATCCTGCGTGGTTGGCAAAACCTGCACACTGATACTCAGTGATGCCACAGCATTGATGGGAATACTCTGATGGATCGTCAGAATATTGGCATGAAATTCTGCCACGATCTTCAGCACATCCGACAAAAGCCCCGGCTCATCATCCATCTGCAGTGTCAGCGTTACTGTCCGTCCCTGAGAGCTGTCGTGGAAGGGAAAAATGTCCTCCTTATATTTATAAAAGGAGCTTCTGCTGATCCCTACCGCCTCTGCTGCTTCCTGTACGGTCATTACCTTTTCGGACTCCAAAAGCCGTTTTGCTTCCACCACCTTCAGCAAAACCTCCGGAACCGCCTTTTGTTTCAGCACAAAATATTTGCTTTCATTCTGCATCCTGCTCTCTCCTGTACTCCGCTTTCTGTCCGTTTTGCAAAGACAGTTGTTTGTCACTGAAAGAATTTTATCACATTCCCTTTCCCGAAACAAGAGGACGATTTTAACAGTTTGCAGTAAAAAAGTAGCTGATATTTGGTAAAAATAACAAAAAAGAGTCCGTTTGGGAGCATATCACTCCTTTTCACACGAACTCTTTCTATTTTATAAGATTTGTATTTATAAAATTTATAAGACCTCTTATAAGACCTTATTCAGGAAGTCGATCGTTCTGGGCTGTTTCGGGTTCAGCAGCACCTCCCTGGGCGTTCCTTCCTCTACGATCACGCCTTCATCCATAAAGATCACGCGGCTTGCCACCTCTCTTGCAAAGCCCATTTCATGAGTTACGACTACCATTGTCATGCCTTCCTTTGCAAGGTTCTGCATAACCTCCAAAACCTCTCCTACCATTTCCGGGTCAAGGGCACTTGTGGGCTCGTCAAACAGCATGATATCCGGATTCATGGCAAGTGCTCTGGCGATCGCTACCCTCTGCTTTTGTCCGCCGGACAGCTTACTTGGATAAACCTGCGCCTTTTCTTCCAGACCCACCATGGCAAGCAGCTCCATGCCCCGCTTTCTTGCCTGCTCCTTTGTCATCTTCTTCAGCTCTACCGGCGCAAGCATGATATTTTCGATCACGTTCAGATTGGCAAAGAGATTAAAGTGCTGGAACACCATGCCGATATTTTCCCGCACCTTATTGATGTTGATATTTTTCTTATCAGATAAATTGTGACCGTTTACGATCACCGTACCTGCTGTGATCGTCTCCAACGCATTCAGACAGCGCAGAAATGTACTTTTCCCAGAACCGGAGGGACCGATGAGGCAGACCACTTCTCCCTCGGCGATCTCAACATCCATGCCCTTTAACACTTCCAGATGACCAAAGCTCTTTCTCAGGCCCTTTATACTGATCTTGCTCTCTTTATTTTCCATAGGAAATCTTCCTTTCCAATGCTCTTGCAACCCTTGAAAGTATGGTGATCACGATCAGATACATTACCGCAATGATCGCCCACATCTTAAAGGTTTCAAAATTTCTTGCAATCACGATCTGTCCTGCTTTTACAAGCTCCGGGAATCCGATCACTGATAAAATCGAGGTATCCTTTAAAGTAATGATAAACTGATTGATAATGGAGGGGATCATGGTCTTGATCGCCTGAGGCAGTACTACCCTTCGCATTGCTGTGCCATAAGGAAGTCCAAGGCTTCTTGCCGCCTCCATCTGTCCCTTGTCAATGGACTGGATTCCTGCACGCACGATCTCTGCCATATAAGCACCGGCATTCATGCTCAGTGAAATAATGCCTGCCACCAGTGCGTCCAGACGGATACCGATCGCCATCGGGATTCCAAAATATACGAAAAAGGCAAGTACGATCAGCGGCACACCGCGGATACAGTCAATATAAGCGTTGGCTATGATATTCAGCACCCGGTTCTTGGACACGTTGAGAAGTCCGAAAAACAGACCAATAACTGCTGCAAATACCAGTGACAGGAATGTCAGTTCCAGCGTCTTGCCCATAGCGCCTAACAGATACAAACCATTTTCCCTTATCAACTCAAAAAAAGACATCTGTTAAATTCATCCTTTCTTTGTTTTCTGTATTTAAGTGATGGCACATGAGCCCATGTACCATCCTTTTAAATACGGAAAATCCATTTTTCTGCTCCTGCTGCCTATTTTGTATAAGCAGCAATGATCTCATCATATTTTCCGTTTTCCTTAATGTTCTTTAAACCGTTCTGGAACATTTCAAGCAGCTTGGCATTCTCGCCCTTTTTCACAGCAAAGCCGTAAGGAGTCTGGGACTCATTTACATCTCCCGGCATCTCCATTCCTGCTCCCTGCTTTATGTTATAAGCCATAACCGGATAATCCTCAAAGCAGGCTGCTGTATTTCCTGTGATCACATCCTGATACATGGTAGGAGAATCTGCAAATTCCACGATCTCAAAGCCATAGTCTCCGGCAATGGATTTTGCAAAGGCAGCGCCATTGGTACCTGTCTTAACAGCCACCTTGCTTCCGCTAAGGTCTTCAAAGGAAGCCACTGCAGAGCCCTTTGCCACAGCCATTGTCACACCTGCATCATAATAAGAATCGGAGAAATCAAACTTCTGCTTTCTCTCATCGGTAATGGACATACCTGCGATCACACCATCTGCCTGACCGGATTCCACTGCAAGCAGCGCTGCGTCAAAGCCAAGGGACTTCAGCTCGTACTCAAAGCCCTGATCCTCTGCAATAGCAGCTAAGATATCCACATCGATCCCTACGAAGTTGTTGTCTGCATCTGTAAACTCAAAGGGTGCAAACACCGTATCCGTTGCAATGACAAATTTGTCGCCAGCTGCTGCTTCTTCCTTTGCTCCGCAGGCAGTTACTGATAATACCATCGCTGCTGCAAGAAGCACTGATAATAGTTTCTTTTTCATAATCTTCTCCTCCTTTTATCCTATTGAAACGGTCCTGACCAGCTTCTTAAAGCACGCTGTCCTGTTTAGATCAGCGGATATTTTGCTGTCAGGCCATCAACGATCTTCTTTGCATCTGCAACCTTTTCCTCGCCGCCCTTGATCACAAGTGCAATGGCTTCTGCGATCCTGTCCATATCCTCTGTATTCATGCCTCTGGAGGTAACAGCAGGTGTGCCCAGACGGATACCACTTGTTACAAAGGGAGACTGGGGATCGTTGGGGATCGTATTTTTGTTGCAGGTAATATGTGCCTCATCCAGCAGCTTTTCCACTGCCTTTCCTGTCAGTCCGAAATTCGTCAGGTCTACCAGCATCAAATGGTTATCTGTACCACCGGATACGATCTTGATGCCGCGGTCTAACAGTCCCTTGCAAAGAGCCTGCGCGTTATCTGCTATGTTTTTCTGGTAAGCCTTAAATTCGTCTGACAGAGCTTCCTTGAAGCATACTGCCTTTGCAGCGATCACGTGCATCAGAGGGCCGCCCTGAATGCCCGGGAAGATCGCTTTGTTGAAATTATATTTCTTTGCTGCCTCTTCATTGGCAAGGATCAGACCACCTCTGGGTCCGCGAAGGGTCTTATGAGTGGTGGTTGTCACCACATCTGCATAAGGGATCGGGCTTGGATGGATGCCTGCTGCCACAAGACCAGCGATATGTGCCATATCTACCATCAGCACTGCTCCAACCTCGTCTGCCACCTCTCTGAATTTTTTGAAATCAATGGTGCGTGCATATGCAGAAGCTCCTGCGATGATCATTTTGGGCTTTGCTTCCAGTGCGATCTCACGCAGCTTATCATAATCAATGAATCCATCGTCATTTACACCGTAGGGAACGATCTTAAAGTATTTGCCGGAAATGTTGACCGGGCTTCCGTGTGTCAGATGACCGCCATGGTCAAGATTCATACCCATAATGGTGTCACCCGGCTGGCATACTGCGAACTGTACTGCAAGGTTTGCCTGTGCGCCGGAATGAGGCTGCACGTTTGCATAATCACAGCCAAACAGCTTCTTTGCACGTTCAATGGCAAGATTTTCCACAACATCCACGCACTCACAGCCGCCATAGTATCTTTTTCCCGGATACCCCTCTGCGTACTTGTTTGTCAGCGGGCTGCCCATTGCTGCCATGACTGCCTTACTTACCCAGTTTTCGGAAGCGATCAGCTCAATATGGCTGTTCTGTCTCTCCTGCTCATCCACGATAGCCTGGGCGATCTCAGGATCAACGTTCCTTACTTCATCCAATGAATACATTGCTTTCTCCTCCTAAAAATAATTGTTCATACTGGTCTGTTATTCTAAAAGACCAATTTTAACTGTGAGTATATCACAGCTTGCCCACTTCTGTAAACAAAAACTTTAACCAATTAAAGTTTTGCTTAATTAAAGTTAAATAGCTTCTGACAGATTCGATAGCTCTTTTCGGATATTTTTCTGCCGCTTCTGCCCGGCAGATTCATAACGCCGCCGCAGATCCCATAGCGCAGCTTGTGATAAAGCAGTACATCCTTCTGGTGCAGATAATTCCACAGATTTTTCTTTTTTTGCAGGGCTTCCTTTGTATTTGCCCGGATCAGCATAATGGAGGAAACTGTGGTAACGATCTCCAGATAGCTGATCATATAGTTGCGTGTCTTTTTATTGAGCTTGCTCCGGTTTACCTCTGCCATATAATCGATCATCCGGCGGTTTACCTGCAGCTGCTGATCGATGCGTGAGATCATGACCTTTTCATTGACAGACTGATCTGCCCGTCCAATGTAATAACGGTAAAAATTCACATCCAGATAGTAGAGGTTTTTTACATAGGGAAGGGGCTCAAACACAAACAGATTGTCTACATAAAAGGTATGCTCCGGCAGGCGCAGACCACATTCTCTCAGCAGTCTTGTTCTGAAGATCACAGAATGCATCAGGATATAATGTCCTCTTCTCAAATGCCGGATCTCTTCCCAGCCAAAGATCCTGCCCTTAGGGAAGGCGTGGCGATACTGCATTACCTTGCACCTCTTTGCTCCCTCTTTTTCATATACAAAATTGCTGACCAGCATATCCAGTGTCTGACTGCCTCCTGCCAGCTCCCGCAGGGTATTTAGGATCTCATGGTAAGCCTCCTCCTTTACCCAGTCATCACTGTCAACTACTTTAAAGTACAGTCCCTGAGCCTGCTCGATCCCTGTATTTACCGCAGAACCATGTCCGCCATTTTCCTTGTTGATCACACGGACGATCTCCGGATATTTTTGGGCATAGCCCTCTGCGATCTGTCTTGTCCTGTCTGTAGAGCCATCATTGACCAACAGGATCTCCACATCCTTTCCGCCTTTCAGCAGGGATTCTACGCATTTCCCCAGATAATCCTGGGAATTATAGCACGGCACTGCGATTGATAATAATTTCATATTCTGTCACTCCTGTCTACTCCTGAAGCTTTCATTTTTATTTTATGGTCTTTTCATAGTCTTGAAGCTTTCATTTCCTGCTCCGGCGGCTTTTGCCTGCTTGAATTTTTCGTTTCCCACCCTGATGCTGACATGATCTGCATATGCTGCAAATGCCGATGGAATTGGATATTTTTCTTCTGTTTCGCCCCGTTTCGCAAAAATAAGCTCCCCAGTATTTTCCGGGCGTTCCAGCTCATCCACTCTGATGGCATATCCGATCATATGCCACTCTCTATGAGTAAAAATGTGCTTTGCATTTTCCAGTCTGCGGATATGAAGGGCTTTATAGCCCAGCTGTCTCAGATATTCCAACACCTGCTTCTCTGTCTGATGCCCCATAAGAGAGGGGAACTCGTACATCCCTGCCAGCAAGCCCCGGTCCGGTCTTTTAGAAAGTGCCGTTTTATTTTCATCCTGAATGATCAGTATGGTCTTTTCCTCGATCTGTCTTGTCTTTTTGGGAGTCTTTCTGGGATACTCTGAAATTTTTCCCAGCGCTTTTGCCCTGCAGAATGGCTTCCACGGGCAGCTTTCACACCGCGGCGCTCCATTTGGCACACAGATCACTGCCCCCAGCTCCATAAGCGCCTGATTAAAATCTCCCGGACGCTCTGTGGGCATCACTGCCAGCAGTTCCTCTGCTACCTGACTGCGCACTTTCTGTTGCATGATGTCCCTGTCATCAGCCCTTGCCCTTGCCAAAATCCGCAGTACATTGCCATCCACTGCCGGCACTGGCTGTCCAAAGGCGATTGATGCCACTGCTCCTGCCGTATAGCTGCCGATTCCCGGAAGCTTTAAAAGCTCTTCATAGCTTTCCGGCATCCTGCTGCCATGATTTTCTTTCATCTGCACTGCCGCTTTTTTCAGATTCCGCGCCCTGTTATAGTAGCCCAGTCCCTCCCACAGCTTTAAAAGCCGTTCTTCCGGCACCTCTGCCAGCGCAGAAATATCCGGCAATGCATTTAAAAATCTTTCATAATATGGTCTGACAGCCTCCACCCGGGTCTGCTGCAGCATAATCTCTGAAATCCACACCCGGTAGGGAGTTGGCTGCTCCCTCCATGGCAAGATACGATGTGACTGGTCATACCATAGAAGCAGCGGAGCGATCAATTCCTGCAGCTGGACCGGCTGCTCCTGCCACTCCTGACGGCTTCGCCGGCTTTGCTCTTCCTGCCGCGCGCTGGGTTCGGACTGGGCCGGCTGCTCCTGCCGGCTGGCTTTTGCTTTATTTTCCGTCATGTTTTCAGCTATCATAATCTTACCTCAACAGGACTGCGGATCGCCATGCCTTTTTCCCACACCTTACAGTCATAAGCCTTGATACATACGCCATTTTCCGCCGCTTCCCTAAGCACCTGTCCAAAAGCTGGGTGGGTTTCTTCATTAGGCATGAAATATGACACATCTGTCATCTGTATGACAAAAAGAACATAGGCACGATACCCTTCTGTCACTGCTCTCATAAGCTCCCTGACGTGCTTTACAGCACGTTCTGACGGTGCATCTGGAAAACTGACTACTCCGTCATGCTCCAGTGTCACCCCTTTTACTTCTATAAATATCTTCTCTTCTTCTGTTTCTGCATAAAAGTCAAACCGGGAACCTCCATAAACTGTTTCCGGTCTGACGAGCTGTATATTTTGAAATAATCCGCCCTTTTCAAGCCACTCCTTCACTGCCTTGTTGGGCGCACCGGAATCCATATTGACCAGCCTGCTTCCTTTTCTGACTGCAACCAGATCATATTTTGTTTTCCGCTCCGGGTTCTCTGCCTTTTCCAGATACACCTCTGCACCTGCTGTCAGCAGTTCCCTGCATCTGCCTGTATTTTTCACATGCACCTGCTGCTGTTTCCCTGCCAGCTCCACATAGGCTATAAACCTGTTTGGTCTGGAAAGGAAACGGGCTTTATATATGTTCTTATATTCCATCTTTCACCTGTGTTATCTATGCCGGGCTGACCGCCAGACAGCGGTTTGGCGGCTGCTCTGCCTCTGCTGCGCTTACGGTGTCTTGGCGGCTGCCAGACGGCTTTTTGTCCTGCTATCTAAGGCGGCTGCATTCATATTTCTCCATCATCAAAAGGCAGTTTTTCAGTGCTGTATACCGCTCCTCTATGTCACCCTCTGCTACCTCCAGATCAAGTGCCACTGCCATCGTATTGATCATCTCATCTGTGACATCAGGATGCATTGCCGCAAGCAGATTCAATCTCTCATGGTAGGTCTGGGCATCAAGAAACTGCAGCAATCTGGGATCCAGAAGGTCTCCCTCCTCCGGTGCTTTCTCTGGCTGTCCTTGCCGCGCGCCGGGCTCTGGCTGGGCTGACTGTCCTTGCCGCGCGCCGGGCTCTGGCTGAACCTGCGCTGTGTCAGCTCCGATTATCTGCGGAATCAGTTCAAAGCGATATTGCTGCCGGACATCTGGGTATTTTTCTCTGTCTATTTCACTCATAAACATGGAAAGAGGTCTGACATATGCCTGATAGTCTCCGTAAAGTGCCTGATAAACCACCATTTCTTCCCCTGTTTCAGAATGTCTGGCAAGTGTTATGATCCTATATAAGTTACCCTTAAAGTGTCTGTATATCTCATTCGGCTGCGGTTCTTTTCTCATATACACTTTTCCTCCTCCGTCAGCTTACCTTTTCTGCACTACGGGTCTTATTATAACTCCTTTCACAGTTCTTTGTCAGCAACAAATTCATGGAAAAACCTACAGTTATTTGCCGGAAACTCGATTTCTGCGATTTCTTCCCGAAGCATTTCTCTCTGTTTTTCTGCCATCCAACCGAGCTGACGGTTGTGAATCTTCACCTTATAGATTCTGGTTTCTCCATCATCTGACACATATGTCAGATTAATTCCACTGTTCTCTATTCCATACTTTTTCAACTGTTTTTTTATTTCTGACACATAATTTTTTTCCATTTCGCCGTAATAGTCTGTTTCTATCCTAAGCTGTCCCCTGCCTCTGCTTTCTACTGTCTCTGATATGAAAAATACTGATATCATTACCATGACAGCTATCATCATCACAAATCTGATCTGCCGTTTCATCTCTTTAACCTCCCACTTTTTACATTCCTGCTTCTGGCTGGCTCTGGGTCTGCATTTTGCTGGCTATGCATTTTGCTGGCTCTGCCTGTTACTTATTTCTTTGATCGTTTTGCCTGTCCGGCTTCGATCCTTTCCTTTGATCGTTCCCAGTATACCTTTTTAACTGTCCCATAATCCGGTCTCTGAAATACTTCCAAAATCTTTTCTGGCAGGGGGAACAGTACTAGAAATTTCACTGTACCACTGTACCCGCTCCACAAACCACCTGCCAGATACCAGAGAACAAATAGGATAAATCTTTATTATGCGATTTTTATTGACAATATATATATATAATTGTTTACAAAACATTTAAACAAGGAGGGTTCGTTAATGAAAAGAAAAATAGCAATAATTGCTGCATTTACCGCACTTACCTGCTCTAGTATGTCTGTTTCTGCTGCGCCTGTTCAAATGCCAGATGGAACAACTTTTGATGCTGAATACTATGCAGCTAATAATCCCGATGTTGTTGCCGCTCTAGGGGTTTCAGCAGACACTTTTTATTTACATTACATAACGTCCGGGAAAGCCGAGGGCAGACAACCATGCGCACCACAGGAAATCACATTAGAAAATGGAATGAGAGTAAATATTTCAGAAGTTACTAATCCTGATGGAAAATTCAAAATTGTTACTGCAAGATATGATAGCTCGTATAAGAGCGGTGTTCGATATGATTGGATCGTCTTTCAAGTTCAGTTACTTGAGAAATTCACCACCTCGGAAACCTCATGTTGTACACTTTATGGCTATGATTCAGACGGTTTTAAAACACGCAGTAAGCTTGTGGGCATAAAAAATGTCGGAGATATTGAGGAAACTCATTGGGATTTTACAGAAAATACAGTATTAATTGCGATTAATCCCAAATCAACTGGTGTACTTGGACGTCCTTAATTTTTCAAGAATATTTAATACAGGGGCGGTTGCAAAAGTAGATAAATAATCTACTGGAGTAACGGCCTCCTTTTTGTGCCCTAAAACAGAAAAGCAGGCTCCGGAGAACCTGCCATTCATGGTATAATTAATTATGCTACTAACTAATAACACCACTAAAAATTATACCGAACTTGGCGAATCTTATCAACTGGTTTTGCCACTAAGTTTGGAAGGTTTGATTCCTGAAGATGAATCTGTCAGACTGCTGAGCCACGAATCGGAGGAATTAGATTACACTTTGCTGTATCAGGCTTACTCTGCCAAAGGTAGAAATCCGGCAGTTGACCCAAAGACCATGTTCAAAATCCTGACCTATGCTTATTCCCAAAACATTTATTCATCCAGAAAAATCGAAACGGCCTGTCGCCGAGATATTAACTTCATGTGGCTCCTTGCCGGACAAAAAGCACCTGACCACAGCACCATTGCCCGTTTCAGGACAGGCTTTCTTGCCGATGCCTGTGAAAATCTGTTTTATCAGATGGTCCACCGCCTTGGAGCAATGGATGAATTGTCAAAAGAAACAGTATTTATTGATGGTATACAGCTGGAAGCCTGCGCCAATAAATATACTTTTGTCTGGAAGAAATCCGTAGGGAAATGGGAAGAAAAAATGTTTGCAAAAATGGAAGATGCTGTACAGATGCTGAACCAGGAGTATCTACAGTCTTTTTGTATTTCAAAAGAAAACAGAACTTCCGACCTTCAAAGCATTGTGGATTATCTGAAAGATTACTGTCTTACGAATACCGTAGTTTTTGTGCATGGCCGTGGAAAAAGAAAAAGTGTACACCAGCGATACCTTGAACTGTTTGAGGGATTTCTTGACAGACAGTTACTCTATGATCTGCACCACTCCCGTTTCGGCAGCCGCAACAGTTATTCCAAAACCGATGTGGATGCCACATTTATGCACATGAAAGATGACCACATGCGGAATGCCCAGTTGAAACCCGGATATAACGTACAAATCGGAGTGGACAGCGAATACATAGTGGCAGTGGATATCTTTCAAGACAGAAATGATGTGTGGACTCTGGTTCCCTTTTTAAAACATATGGAAAAACATCTGGGTTTCCGGTATCCGAGTGTAACTGCTGACTCCGGCTATGAAAGCGAAGAAGCTTATGATCACTTAAAGAGTCAGGAACAGATCCCCTACATCAAACCCCAGACCTACGAAAAGCGGAAAAAGAGAAGTAAGAACGGATATGAATCCGACGTAACCGTATATGAATGTGCTGATTGTAGTGGATGTCCATACAAAGGATAAATGTATAAAGGCAAAAGGAAACAAACGGCTGTATGTATCCAAAAATTTCATAGTCCAGAGGCAGACATCTTACGAAAATATCATGAGTGAGACCGGAATTAAATACCGCATGAACCGATCCATTCAGGTGGAAGGCGCCTTTGGTGTGCTGAAAAGTGACTATGATTTTCAAAGATTTCTGCTTCGAGGGAAAACCAAAGTAAAACAGGAGATTCTTTTGCTTTGTTTTGGCTATAATATCAATAAGTTACATGCAAAAATCCAGAATGACAGATTGGGAAGCCATCTGTTTCCATTAAAAACAGCTTAGAAATAAAGCAAAAAACACACACCTTTATTAAAGTACGCAAAACAGAAAAATGCACGGAAAAAATTTGATGCTCATACTACAGCTATGATGAACTCAGCAAAAAAACCGGAAAAGATTGAAGAACTTAGAAAGTATGTACTGGGTAACTGGACAGCAGTAAGGAGAACACTCCGTAATAAGCTTGTTAACGGCTGTAGTGCAGAAAGCCATGTCAGTCATGTATTGTCAGACCGTCTTAGTTCCCGTCCGATGGGCTGGAGTCAGACCGGGGCAGACAGGATGAGTAAACTAAGATGCTATGACAGAAACAATGGCAGGGCTGCAATCATAGATCTTGTCAAATACAGCAGAGAACACAGACATCTGAAAATGACAGGAACGGATGACATAGCACCACAGAATCTGCAGCTTAGAAACATACTCGCAGGACACTATAATCAGGCAGAAAGTTACATTGAGCGTATGCAGGCACATATTCCAAACGGAACAGTAAGAAAGACAATGGCGATCAGGGAAAAACTGTATTTGTTATAAATATGCAACTGCACATCAAAATACTTACTCTGGCAGACTGACAGAGTATCTGTCATCAATAGTTTTATTAATGTTTTGACAAATGGTCGTTACCAAATGTAAGATGTTGGAAATAGATCAAATCATTGTATTCATGGAACAGTTCTTTGAGGAGTACCTTACTTATTTCCAACCAACAACAACTTTACACTATCATGAAATAAAAAATAATTGCATAATTGCTTTTTCTGTGCTAACATGATTGCAAACCTATGATGAAGTGTAAGTACTTTCCGGATCATGCTTTACAGAGAGCTGCAGCTGGTGGAATCGCAGCAGGTGTGCCGGTTGGGAATGGGCTTCGGAGGGCGAGCCGAAGGGATACAGGTAGGCAAGCCGGAGAGGATACTCCGTTAAAAACGATATGCTTATTATGATGCTTTTATCGCTATCGCCGGATAGTTCAGGCACATAGCAGGCAGTAAGAGGACGTGTTTACGTCAAGCCGGGTGGCACCGCAGGAGATCGCACTCTTGTCCCAGCATTTTTCTGGGATGGGAGTTTTTTTTGTTCTTTGTCCCAGAAAGAAACATTACAGCAGGTTACATAAAACAGGAGGAATCAAAATGAGTGAAGAAAAGAAAATCCCTTACAAAATTTATCTTGAGGAAAGCGAAATCCCAAAGAACTGGTACAATCTGCGTGCTGATATGAAAAATAAGCCGGCTCCGCTTTTAAATCCGAAAACGATGCAGCCTATGACTGCTGATGAGCTGAAGGACGTGTTCTGCGATGAGCTGATCGCTCAGGAATTAGACGATACGACTCCCTACATTCCAATTCCGCAGGAAATTCAGGATTTTTATAAAATGTACCGTCCCTCACCACTTACAAGAGCTTATTTTCTTGAAGAAAAGCTGCAGACTCCCGCTAAAATTTATTACAAATTTGAAGGAAACAACACCAGCGGCAGTCACAAGCTGAATTCTGCCATTGCACAGGCTTATTATGCAAAGAAGCAGGGACTGAAAGGAGTTACCACAGAAACCGGTGCTGGTCAGTGGGGTACCGCCCTCTCTATGGCATGCTCCTACTTTGGTCTGGACTGCCTTGTATACATGGTAAAAGGCTCTTATGATCTGAAGCCCTTCCGCCGTGAGGTCATGAGAACCTATGGTGCTACCGTTACTCCCTCCCCCAGCACAACAACTGAGGTAGGCAGAAGAATCCTTGCAGAGCATCCCAACACCACCGGAAGTCTGGGCTGTGCAATCTCCGAGGCAGTAGAGGCAGAATCTATCCGCGAAGGCTATCGCTATGTACTGGGCAGCGTTTTGAATCAGGTCATGCTTCATCAGACGATCATCGGTCTGGAAACTAAGGCTGCCCTTGACAAATACAATATTACTCCGGATATCATCATTGGCTGTGCCGGCGGTGGTTCCAATCTGGGCGGTCTTATCTCTCCTTTTGCCGGAGAAATGGTTCGCGGCGAAAAAAATTATAAGCTGATCGCTGTGGAGCCTGCAGCCTGTCCTTCCCTTACCCGCGGTGTGTTTGCCTATGACTACTGCGATACAGGAAAAATCTGTCCTCTGGTGAAAATGTATACCCTTGGAAATGGTTTCATTCCTTCCGCAGATCATGCAGGCGGCCTGCGTTACCACGGCATGAGCCCGATCCTCTCCCAGCTCTACCATGACGGTCTTATGGAAGCACGGAGTGTCAGCCAGACAGAGGTATTCAAAGCCGCTGTTGATTTTGCCAAGGTAGAAGGAACACTTCCTGCTCCCGAAAGCAGCCACGCAATCCGCGTTGCGATCGATGAAGCTCTAAAATGCAAGGAAACCGGAGAAGAAAAAACAATCGTATTTGGTCTTACCGGAATCGGTTACTTTGATATGATGTCCTATGCAAAATTCAATGACGGAATCATGGCAGATTATGTTCCAACAGATGAAGATCTTCAGGCAGGCTTTGCCGCAATTCCTCATTTTCCGGGAAATGAATTTTAAAATTTCCCTTCCCGGCTAAAAGCTGGGCCGCCAGATTATGGAGCTTTTGCATTTTTAAAGCAGCAGAGGAGTCGTTTTAGTGAGAACCTTACCTTGAACCTCCGCTGCTGCTTTCTTTTTTCAGCTATTCCTTTTTATATTTATAGGATCAGACTAAAATATCCTCCCTATTTTGATCATTATAGACAGACTACGTTTCCCGTATTATTTCTGATATAGTTCTCCCTGAACTTCTCCTGCAGCAGCTTCATTCCTGCTTCCCCCGTACAGTGGGAAACAGCGATCTTTTCAATATCCAGCTGTTTAAATGTTGCCACCGTTTTTTCTAAGCGTTCCCTGCCTGCTGCCACCAGATGAGTCCCACCCAGTACACAGCGTACAGGAATATCCAGATGTTTTCCTACGTGCCGGAGAATATTTACAATTCCTACATGGGAGCATCCTGTAACCAGTACAAGCCCCTCTGAGGTAAGCAGTCCCATAGCAAGCTCTTCCTTAAATTCATCCAGACAATAGTCACCCATATGGCAGATCCCATTGCTGCAATGTGCCTCACATCTAAGTAAAAAATCCGGATCAGGCTGCTCAAAGCTGGTTTCCGAACGAAAATTTCTAAATATGACAATATTGTCATCCAGCCACCTGACATCCTCGTCAACCTGCGAAAATATCACATTTTTCTCACAAAGCATTGCTGTCAGTTCCTGCTCTGTAAAGCAATTTCCTGTATATTTGTACCCGCCCTCTGGCAAACGCTTATACTTAGGAGCAAAGAAGCCTTTTCCAACCAGCATTCTGGTTCGTTCATCCAGCAAAGGGATTGTCTGCAGCACACCACCACTGTGATCATAATGTCCGTGACTGACGATCAGGTAATCTATACCTGTGATCGTTTTTCCCAGTTTTTCTGCATTCTTAATAAAAGCACCGCTTTGACCGGTATCAAATAATATTTTCTTCCCCTGAAACTCAATATAGAGGGACAGCCCGTGCTCGTATTGTAATGCGGATTTATCATCCGGCATATCTTCTATTAAGGTTGTGATTTTAAGCTCCATTGTCCTGCCTTCTGTTGAAGTGTTTCATTGTTTCATAATGTTCCAAACCTTTTTTACTTCGTCACTATATTTCCTATTCAACTGATCTCTTACTTGATATTCTTCTGACCCATATATAACAGCTGTTTTACTGCTCTTAACATAAAGTCTTTACCCTTATAATTATCCAAGCCGATGCAGCACAGCTTTGGTTTCGTGCGTAGGTAATGCCATTTATGACCTTTTCTGCTCTGCCGGCTGCGCATCCCTCTGCACGATGTTCTTTTGTGGTATTGGATTTATCGCACTACTGTTATGTAAACTCATTCAACAGCTGTGCGATCACTCTTTCATATTCAGCACAGGAATTTGCCTTGCGGATTTTCTTTGCATATTTTTCACCATTCTCAAAGAACCGGATCATATAATTCCAGCATTCCTTCATACGGAACAAAACATTTTTTTCTCCTGACTGGATACGCTGATATCCGCTATACAATTCATCATGAAATGCCTTGAACCGTTCCTTTTCCAGCTTATTATTTTTCTCATTTCCAAGCCTGTTGCCGTTTTGGACATTCCGTATTTTTTCTAAAAGCGCCGGATCAGCAATCAGCCCTCTGCCCAGCATAACATTATCCAGCATAGGAAACGCTGCTGTCAGATTTTTATAATCTTCACATGTAAATACATCGCCATTGTAGCAAACAGAAATATCACTTTTCTGAAATGCCTTTCCAAAAGCTTCCCAATTCACAGAATTTCCGTAAAAATCCTGACGTACTCTGGCATGAACGATCAGTTCCTTGAGCGGATACTTGCGATACACCTCAAGCAGTTCATTCCATTCCTCTGCATCATTCACACCCAGCCTGGTCTTAACAGAAACTGCTACCGGTGTTTGGTCAAATATTTTCTTCAAAAAAGAATCCAGCACCTCCAAGTCTGTAAGCATCCCAGCACCTTTTCCTTTTGCCGTTACTGTTCCAGAGGGACAGCCCAGATTAATATTGACTTCCTCATAGCCCATTTTCTTCAGCTTGTCTGCCGCCCGCAGAAAATCCTCAGAACGATTTGTCAGAACCTGTGGAACTACCAACAAGCCTTCATTGTGCTCCGGCAAAATCTCATTCAATTCTTTATGACTGAATTCCTTCTCCTTATGCAGTGACAAAAAAGGAGTATAATATTTATCCATCTTGCCGTAATACTTTGCGTGGGCATTCCGATAAATGTAGGTGGTAATTCCCTCTAAGGATGCCATTTCAAATCTCATGCTGTTCCTCTAAATACTGTAAAAATCCTTGACATCCAGCAACAATTTCATCATATGTCAGTTCAAAGGCTCCTGTATACCACGGGTCATCAATATCTCCCGGTCTGTCTGTATAATCCAAAAGTAGATTGACTTGTTCAGTCAATTCTTTCCCGAATTCCCGCCGGATATTTCTCAAATTAAAGCTTTCCATCGCAATCAGATAATCAAATTCTTCAAAATCTGCTTTTCGCAGTTTCTGTGCTCGTTTTCCACTACAGTCAATGCCATGCTTTGCAAGCTCTGCTTTTGCCGGCGGATAAACGGGATTGCCAATCTCCTCATAGCTGGTAGCCGCCGAGGCGATCTCAAACTGCTGGGCGATACCCCTCTTTTCTACCATGTCTTTTAAAACAAATTCCGCCATTGGCGAACGACAGATATTGCCGTGGCAGATGAAAAGTACTCGAATCATATATTTTAAACCTCCGAAAATGCTTGATTTTACTGTATTTTAGGCACTTTTCCTAAATTTGCTGTACTTCTGCGATAGTGTGTTTATACACATTTTTTAGCATAACTTGGTATAACTTTGCATAACTTTTTCATCAAATGGGCTAAATTATGGGCTATTTTCATATCTTTTAGCCCACTACTCATTACATACCTTTTTCATCTCTTCCAACGCATCATCAAATTGTAAATGCGTGTATGTATTGAGCGTGACACCAATATCACTATGACCCATGATGTACTGCAATGTTTTAGGATTCATACCTGACTTAGCCATATTGCTGCAAAAAGTGTGTCTACATACATGCGGAGTTATACAAGGCATTTGAACTTTGTAGATACTATTATACTTTTCTCTGATATGTTGGAAATATTTCTCCCAATGTAATGCTACCATTGGCATTTCATTCTTATCTAAGCATAAGAATCCAACATAACCATCAATCATAGGCTCTACTTTTGGCTTTTGCCTATTCTCAATGATTCGTCTGAAACATTCTGCCACATCTGCTTTCATAGGAACATATCTTTCTCCTTTTTCTGTCTTAGGAGTTTCAATCACATATTCCATATTGCGTTTTCTCTGTAACTGGTGGTCTACTTTAATTCTTTCTTTGTCAAATTCAATGTCTTTAATCGTTAGCCCCACAAATTCAGAAATACGCAAGCCTGTATGAAACAGAATATAAATAGCATCATAATACTTACAAAAATGCTTGTCCTCTTTAATAAATCTTAGAAACTCTCTTTCCTGCTTTCTTGTAATGGCTTCTCTTGTTACACTTTTGTTTACAATAACTGTTGCTAACTGGAACTCAAACGGATTTTTATGTATCAAATCATCATCTACTGCTAATTGAAATGCTGGTCTTACTACACCTCTGATAGAATGAATACTGCTGTATCCTCTTCCCTCATCTTGTAACTTAATCAGCCATTCTTTAGCATCCGACAACTTTACTTTATCAATTCGCTTTGCTCCAAACGGATCTTTTTTGATGATATTGAGAACAAAATTATAATTGGCTTGTGTGTTGTGTTTTACACCTCTTTTTTGTCCTAAATACTTCTGTACTAATTCTAATACTGTCATATTCCCACCGTTGGGTGAAACAATATCATCTAATGCTTTTTGAATGTTTTCTTCTTTTTCTCTCAGGGAAATATCTTTCTTCTTGCCTTTCGGGTATGGGTCTGCGTCCGTCAGTCTCCAACTATAAACAGACTTTCTATTTCCAAAAGCATCATTATATTTATATCTGTATCTCCCATTTTTATCTTGGCTCTCACCTGTTCGTAATTTACGATTTTTACTATCTCTCCTTATTTCTGACAAATAGTGTTATCTCCTTTCAGTACAGAGAGCCTCGGTATGATACCATCTAATATATCATATTAAGCCCTCTAAATCTATTATTAATCTATGATTTTTCAATAAACCTGCCATTATATAGCAGACAGTTTTTCATTCACAAATTGTTCAAATAATACTCTCTTAATGCGTGGTCTTGTACCATTCCATAATATATAATCCGCATTCTCATTTTCATCTATGAGTTTTCTAATCTTCTTATCACTAAATCCAAAATATTCAGATGCTTCCTGTACCGAAAATGTAAACTTGTTCCACCACGGCATCTGTAAATGTTCTTTTGCACTTTCTTCAAGTTCGTGTAGTTCTGTATTTTCTATAATAAATCACGCTCCAATACAAAATTTTCTAATAATATAAAAAGGTGCTACACAAAGAGATAGCACCATAACATTCAAACTAATATTCAATTTTAATATTAGGACGAGACATTTTTCATCCCGTCCTCAAGTAATAATCATGTGTTGTTACACTCTTTTAATCATTCAACATTTCATCCAGTGCTACACCTAACATGCCTAATCCTAATACTACTTTTGCAATCTTTTTTGAAACACATTTCTCCAAATCATTTATATCGTGTTCCATTTCTTCCACATCAATACCACAAATCATTTTCAACGGAACATTGATACTGCAATTATTTTTTAATGAATATACAGTGCAAGCTGTCATTTTAGTAACTGGAATATCATAAATTTTCATAGCTTTCTTCGCTTTATCCCATAAGTTTTCAACTTTTTCTTTATCATATCCCAAACCAATCAGCATTCCACAATAAGTTTGCTTGTTTATATCCTCCTCGCTCATTACAGTATTGGATTCTTCTGCTAATGGATTTTTGCAGATATAGGTAATATCTTCTATCTTAATTATCTCACTTGAATAGCTTCTTGAATTTTTCGATGTATCAATACAAATCACTTCGCATAATTCAGATTCTTCCTTTTCTTTCCAATTATAATTTTCTGCATAACTCACTTTCAGAAACTCAAACAAATTTCTGTTATTTTGAGAAAATAATTTACCGAATTTACGTTCGATACATTGTATATTTTCCGTGTTTACCTTATAATAATGTTGGAAGGAGTGATATTCATAGATATTGAAATTAAGAAACCAAACCATTTTAGAAATGCTCTGCATAAATTACATAGCAGATTAGAAGATATGATATTTTCCCTTATTCAGAAGATACCTGAAAGATTCCTTACAGATTCCCTTATGAACTGGATTGACCGATATACTACCAAACGGATCAATGAATTAAAACAAGAAAACATTAAAAACACATGGAAAAAGATGTATTTAGAAAAGGCTGTTGAGGATATTTCAAAAAGGCAGCCGAATTAACCTTATTCTATACTGCTCCGTAATCTACCGCAAAAATAACCCTATAAGTGCCTATATATACCTATACATAGCAAAAAGCACCTTCAGAAGATTGTTATTTCTTCCGTTGGTGCTTTCACTTTAAAATAATAAAAGCATAACTATTTAGGATGGGCGGTGTATCCATCATCTCAGGTACTCTCTTCAGAGTGTGTCGGGAACCATTTCCGACCTCAAAATAATCATGCTCATTACTAACATATTCTTTTTTCACTTATAATATACTACTTTTCTTCTTTCTTGTCAACGGAAAATTCCTTAATTCGTCCACTATGTAATCGTCTTGATATTTTTGATTCTTGAATATCGTGCATAGTTGAAACATATAAATATTCCCCATCGGTATCTAATTTAATACCTATCATCACATTATCAGCATACCTCTTTATAAGTTCTATGCTTGTACCTTCCTCATTAGGATTCACACCTATATAATCTGGTTCTGATATAATATCTGGAATATAATCAATATATTTCAAACACTTATAATGCTTACGTTTTACCATGTGTGCTGGTAAACCTTTTGACCTGTAAATGTCCACATTTTCAATATCAAGTTCAAGTATATCATTAAATTTTGAATTGTATGTTCCAACTTTTAACAGTTCTTCTTTTTCGTTCATTTACGCATCCTCATCATTTTGTGATAAGAATACTATACCATAACTCAAAACACTATTCCATCACATTATTGCCTTTTTCTATTTTTTCTTCCCTATAAGAAGCCAATTCTGCCTTATCATCTGTAACAGTTCCTTTTCTATGTAACTGCTCTAATCTTGCAAACGCTTCTTCCCTTTCCGAATTTACATCACTATATAATACATTAACACCTTGCATTATCTAAAATAAAATCCCCTTCTGCTTATCTCTCATCATTATATTTCTTCCATTGGTACTCTTGTTGGAAGCTCTTCTTTGGTGCATTTTAAAATCTCGCAAAGTCTCTCTGCATTATCCCATGTATTAGGGATTACTTCCATAATATCGTTTGGCTGACATCCCAATTTAATACATAATGCCTCGATTGCTTTTGTATCAACAGCAGTTATTCTAACCTTCTTGACAGACTTTCCGTTTTCTTTGTTACTCGTATCATACCCTTCTTCATAAATTCCTGTACCTGATTTTAATTTTTTTAATGTTTCCTGCCCTATTAATTTTTCATTTTTTATAGTATAAGAAGTGATTCCATTTTCTTCTAGTAGTTTCAGTAATTTACCATAATATATCATCTAATCTATCTCCATAAATATTAGTCCTATTAAATGCTTTCGCTTAAAAGTCATCATGTACCGCCAAATACATAACAACACAAGTATTATACTAAATTTTTTCTATTTTTGCAAATGTTCCAAATCAGCACCAGCAGAAAAATTTCCACCAGTGCCGACCACCCTTAAATCATCTTCTCTAATATTCTATGTATCATTTTC
>CAYMEZ010000005.1:0-134571 GCA_964389835.1 uncultured Lachnospiraceae bacterium
GTCAAGCGGTTAAGACATCGCCCTTTCACGGCGGTAACACGGGTTCGATTCCCGTTGGAGTCATTTTACAAAAGAAAATATATGGCGCCATGGCCAAGTGGTAAGGCAAAGGTCTGCAACACCTCTATCACCAGTTCAAATCTGGTTGGCGCCTCTTTAGAAAATGCTTGAAACGATGTTTTGAGCATTTTCTTTTTGTATTTGAAAGTAAATGCCCTGATATGACTGAATTAAATCATATCAGGGCATTTTATCTTAAAATGTTATCTTATCATCTAAGAGAGTCTTCATACTCCCAATTTTGCCATTGAAAGACTACGCTGCGAATGGTATTTCGGTTTTCGGTGAATGTAATATCCAGAATAAAATCGGAACGTCCTTCATAAAATCCTGTTCTCCAGTTGCTATATGTAGTGATGAGCTGCTTGTTAAAATAACGTCCTGTATCTTGTAAGGAAAAAATATCACTATTATAAGTCTTCTTATCAAAGGTACTTGGGAGAACTGCTTCCACATCTTCTTTGGTAGAGTTTCCGGTAAGGCATCCACCAAAAACAAGAGATGGAGGAAAGTCATGATCGCCTACAGTTGCATGAAAACTGCGAACCAGACCTTGCGCTATTGGCACTTTTTTATCTAAATAAGGAGATGCGGCTTCTGTATAGAAGGTTTCATTTCCTTTTTTCAGAATGCATCTGCTTTCTACACCATTTGCTGCATAGGCAAAGGACTGCTCTCTATCGATAGTCCAGCCATTTTTTATAAATTCGGAAACCGGACATGGAAGCGCATAGGTATCACCGCCAATCGAAATTGTATTAATACTAAATGCAGAGATTGCTGTAGGAGCAGTGACTGCTGCGCTAGCTACGGTCGTGGCTGCATTTCCTGCAAAGTTGCCTATTCTACCTTCTGCTTTGCCAAAGTTTATATAGTGTGCAAAAAGAGCATTTGCATCGTAGCCATAAATAGCCTTTAAATCAGGATAGGTATCGGCATAGGTCTTGTAGTCAAAGGTGTCAGCAGTTTCCTGTGCCGACGCGGTCGATACGATACCAAAGGTCAGCATAATTGCTGCTGCAAAAGTAAAAAGTATTCTTTTTAGCATGGATAATCTCCTTTTCAGGTATTTTTATCATATTTATGTAGTGGAATTCTGGTCAAAATTACGGTCGATCCAGTTTACATTAGCCATGCGGATAGTTCCCAGACGCTCTGTAAAAGTAAGGGACATATTATGGTCCTGTGCACCGGAGTCCACAGATTTATAATTGCTGTAAGTGGTCAGACGCTCATCTACATAACGTCCCAAATCAATTACAGAATAAATGGAACTAGAGTATTCTTCCTTTGTAAATGTACCGGGGAGCTTTGCTTCTACGTCTGCCTTTGTTGAACTCATGGTAATGTTGTAGGGGAGAACAAGGCTGGAACATTCTCCGGGACGCACACTTATCTGATAAACCTGACTTTTGGTAATAGGAACCACTGTGTTGGGAACAGGAGCAGATGAATCCACTTGAAGTACATCGTTGCCTTTTATTAACCAACAACTGCTGGCACCACTATAGGTCGCGTCAGTAGCAGACCGGGATTTATCCAGTTTCCATCCGTTGTTTAAGAATGCAGATATAGGAACAGGCAGTGTGTACATATCCCCACCCACTTGGAAAGAGCCTATCGGTATATTACCAAGTAACGGACTGACGGAAGTATCGGAAACGAAATTTGCATTTGGAACAGTTGCACTACCTGCAAAGCTGCCTACTCGCCCTTCTGCTTTACCGAAGTTAATATAATGGGCAAAAAGAGCACTTGCATCATAGCCATAAACTGTTTTTAAATCCGGATAAGTGTCGGCATAAGCCTTGTAGTCAAAAGTGTCTGCGGTTTCCTGTGCAGAAGCTGTTAACCCCATGCCTGCTGTTAAAGTAAGGACAGCAATAAATGTAAGTAAAAATTTTCTCAGCATAATGTAATCCTCCATTATTAAGAATATTTTAGTTTATTATTCCTCGCATATCTATATTATCCCAATCAATGGTTGCTTCATATTCACGGTCTGTCCAAGTACATGACATTCCACGAACAGTATTTTGACGTTCGTTAAATTCAATTGTGATAACAAAATCGTCACGATCATAAATAGACGTCATATTAGTGTATCTAGTGATAAGCTCTTTCTTGTTCGCATATCCGGTTTCTAATAAAAAAAATTGGCAACTGTTTTGAGTTTGTTTTATGAATGTACTTGGAAGAATGGCTTCCACATCTTCTTTAGTAGAATTTACGGTGATTCCACCGCAGATAATGAGAGATGATGCGGGGAACTCTTCTAGTCTCACTGCTTGATAACCGACAATCAGGCCTTGTTCCATAGGCACTTTTTTATTTAAATAAGGAGATGCAGCTTCAGCTACGAATACTTCGTTTCCTTTTCTCAGTATGCAATTACATTCAACACCGCGAGTTGCGTACCTGAAAGTATAATAGTGAGGATAGTTATAATCAATCGTCCAGCCATTGTTTAAAAACTGGGAAACCGGACACGGAAGTGTATAGGTATCACCACCGATGGAAATCGTATTAATGCTGAATGCAGAGCTTGTAGCCGGAGTAGTGGCTGTCGCATCAACTGTTGGAGCGGCCGCGTCCCCCACAAAGCTGCCTACACGGCCTTCTGCTTTCCCGAAGTTGATATAATGGACAAAAAGAGCATTTGCATCATAGCCATAAACTGCTTTTAAATCAGGATAAGTATCCGCATAAGTCTTGTAGTCAAAAGTGTCTGCGGTTTCCTGTGCAGATACAGGGAATCCCATACATGCTGTCAGAGTGACTGCTGCTGCAAAGATGAACAGTATTTTTTTCATCATATGATTTCTCCTTTTTTGTTAAATATTTGTATAGTACGATTATACCATTTTGTAAAGAGTATGACAATAAATTAAGATTTCTTAATAATGCTTGTTCTTTTATTCTGTGTGTGATAAATTGATAAAATAAAAGAAAAACATAAGAGATATGAGGGAGGAACGGAATGAGAACAATTAAGTATAATAAGTGGTTGTTTGTATTAGCTATGAGTGCGGTGATGGCATTTGGCTTAAATGGATGTGGAAACGAAAAGACAGAAGTGACAGAAAACGAGGCTGTAGCAGAGACCGAGCAGGAGATTATGGAGCCGGCTGAGACAGAAGAGAAGGTAGAAATACCGGAAGAAAAAGATGCTCTGGAGGCGGCATTGGAAGAGGCTGCTAAGGAAAAAGAGAGTAAGGATGAGGAAACATCCACTGAGGAAATCGAGCCGGATAAGATGTTGGAAAAATATTATGAGGAAGTTTTATTAGAGGAAGAAGATCTGATAGAGCTACCTTCCGGATATGAGGTTTCGATTAAGGAACGTCATTTGGAGGGATATTCCGTAGGAGAAGCATATTTAGAAAAGTATGGAATCTGCTATCATGCTGTATGGGACTATGATAAAGACGAGCAGGATGAGATGCTTGTGCTACTCATGGATGAGGACGAAGACTACGAGCGCAGTAAAATGTATGCGAAAATGTATGAAGTAATCGATGGTGAAGTAGTGGAGACGGCAAAGCTGGAGAGCTTATTTGGGTGGATGGAATTTGACACAAGTCAGAGCATGGAAATCCTGTTAAGAGAAACAAAGGATTGGTTTTATCTGGCAGAGGAAGCGAAAGGATATTCCAGTATTTATGCAGATGGTTCCTGCTATGCAATTCGCGTGGCACATTATGACGGGACAGACTTTGTAGTGGATCTGGCAAAGCAGATAAGCGGTAGTGATTTTTCTGATACCAAAGAAGCAGTGGCTGATACAGCAAGGCTTTTGACCTATGTTGGTTTTGACCGTACGGCAGAAAGCTTAACCTATGAATATAGCTTTAACAAAAAAGATGATTTGTTGAGTGTATTTTATATGACGGCAGAAGTGAGCGGCAGCCTCAATAAGTATTATGAAACGATGAATATTACGGATGTACCGCCTTATATCATTCGCTTATTCGAAGAAAAAGAATAGCTTATTATAATGAGATTTTAAAGAAGGGAAGGATTGATATGAAAACAATCAACGATTGTTATACACTATCAAACGGAGTTAAGATTCCATGTATGGGGTTTGGAACTTATAATGCCAAAGGCGGGGATAATTTGGCGATTAATAAAACAGCGATAGAGGCAGGCTATCGTTATTTTGACACTGCATCCTTGTACGAGACGGAGCGGGTGCTTGGTCAGGCTATTCGAGAAAGCGGGATACGGAGAGAGGAATTCTTTATTGTATCAAAGCTCTGGCATGATGAGAGAGGTTATCATGAGGCAAAGGATGCATTTGTGAGAACATTGGACAGACTTCAGATGGATTACCTTGACTTGTATCTGATTCATTGGCCGAGAGGCATGGAGGGGGACACCGATTGGAAAGAAAAAAATGCCGATACATGGCGTGCGCTGGAAGAAATGTGTCAGGCAGGAAAAATAAAGGGACTTGGACTTAGCAATTTCCTTCCGCATCATATTGCCCCGATTTTGGAAATGTGTAAGATAAGACCGGTGGTAGACCAGTTGGAGATTCATCCGGGTTATACACAGGAGGCTACGGTGAGATATTGCCAAGAGCAGAAAATAAGAGTACAGGCATGGAGTCCGCTTGGAAGAAGCTCGATGTTAGAAAACCCGATTTTGAAGGAATTTGCTGAAAAATATGGAAAGTCGGTAGCACAGCTGTGTCTTAGATTTTTGTATCAGAAGGGAATCATTCCGCTTGTGAAATCATCGGCAATGGAAAGGATGAAACAGAATCAGGATATTTTTGATTTTGCAATATCTCAGGAAGATATGTCCTTCTTAAACAATATGCCGCAAAACACATGGCTGGGTGAGCATCCGGATTATGCAATTCCGAAAAGAAAGAGTAATTTTGCGCAGTAAAAGAAGGAATGGAAAGCGGGGAGCGGCATGGATACAATCAAACAGCTGAAAGAGATAATAAAGGAAAGTAATCATATTGTATTTTTCGGAGGCGCAGGTGTATCAACCGAAAGCGGTATTCCTGATTTTCGAAGTGTTGATGGATTATATCATCAAAAATATGATTATCCGCCGGAAACCATATTAAGTCATACATTTTACTGCCGTCATACGGAGGAGTTCTATCGTTTTTACCGGGATAAGATGCTGTGTGTGGATGCAAAGCCGAATCAGGCGCATTTAAAACTGGCACAGTGGGAAAAAGAAGGCAGACTGAAGGCTGTGGTCACACAGAATATTGACGGGCTGCATCAAGCGGCAGGAAGCAAAAAAGTGTTGGAACTTCATGGAAGTGTACTTCGCAATTATTGTGAAGACTGTCATAAGTTCTATGGTGTGGAACATATTTTGCAGTCGGAAGGCATACCGAGATGTGAATGTGGCGGAAGCATTAAACCGGATGTAGTGCTTTATGAAGAAGGACTGGATAATGCGGTTATTTCAGAGGCGGTTTCCTATATCAGCAATGCTGACGTACTCATAATTGGAGGAACTTCTCTTGCAGTGTATCCGGCGGCAGGATTGATTGACTATTATCGTGGAAATAAGCTGATATTGATTAATAAAACAGCGACATCGCGCGACGGAATGGCGGATTTGGTCATTCAGGGAAGCATTGGAGAAATCCTTTCACAAATTGACTAAGCGGATGATAAGAAAGAATTGAGGAAGATAAATATGCCGATGGAAGTGCAGGTAGGAGATATCGTTAAGCTTAAAAAAAAGCATCCGTGTGGTTTCTATGAGTGGGAAGTTCTGCGGATAGGAGCAGATTTTCGGTTAAAGTGTCTTGGCTGCGGGCATCAGATTATGATTGCAAGAAAATTAGTAGAAAAAAATACAAAAGAAATTCGCAAAAACACTTGAAAATACTGGGTTTATATGGTATTATACGAATCTGTGATATATTTTATTCCTTGCTCCTTTTTGTAAAAGGGGCCAGAGACCAAAAGGAGGTAACTAGCATGAACAAGTATGAATTAGCCGTTGTTGTCAGTGCTAAAATCGAAGACGATGAAAGAGCTGCTACTGTAGAAAAATGCAAAGCGCTCATCGAAAGATTCGGTGGAACAATTACAAATGTCGATGAATGGGGTAAGAAGAGATTAGCTTACGAAATTCAGAAGATGAAAGAAGCGTTCTACTATTTCATCCAGTTCGATGCTGAATCCACTGTTCCAGCGGAAATCGAATCCCGTGTTCGTATCATGGACAATGTGATCAGATATTTATGCGTTAGACAGGACGAGGCATAATAGAAAGTAGGGACTATATGAATAGAGTAATTCTTATGGGTAGATTGACAAGAGATCCTGAGGTTCGTTATTCTCAGGGAGAAAATGCAACAGCGATTGCCAGATATACATTGGCAGTTGATCGCCGTTTCAATCGGAACGGGGATGAGAACAATGCGGATTTTATTGGATGTGTTGCATTTGGCAGACAGGCAGAATTTGCTGAAAAATATCTGCGTAAGGGTGTCAAGATGCTTGTGACAGGACGTATCCAGACAGGCAGTTATACCAATAAGGACGGCGTAAGAGTCTATACGACAGATGTAGTCGTAGAGGATCATGAATTTGCAGAGAGTAAAAATGCAGGTTCAGGACAGGAAGGCGGTTTCAATTCTTCTTACAGCAGACCGGAGCCTACGTCAGTGGGAGACGGATTTATGAATATTCCAGATGGAATTGATGAGGAGCTGCCCTTCAACTAACAAACAATCGTTTAACAGGAGGTAAGCATCATGGCTTTCAATAAAGCAGAGAAATCAGATGGACCGATGAAGCGCAGAGGCGGTATGCGCAGAAGAAAAAAAGTTTGCGTATTCTGCGGTAAAGATAATGTAATTGATTACAAAGATACAAACAAACTGAAAAGATATGTATCTGAAAGAGGAAAGATCCTTCCTCGCCGCATCACAGGCAACTGTGCAAAGCATCAGAGAGCTCTTACAGTAGCGATCAAGAGAGCAAGACATATTTCTTTAATGCCATATGTTGCAGAATAAGCTCTGATAATATCAGGAATCTGGCCAGTTATCCTATTGGGTAACTGGTCTTTTTTATTTCATAAAAAAGACCTTCCGGGCTTTATTTCGACAAAACATCCCTGTTTTTGCTTGGAGAATGATATAGCATTTGGGAATAAATGATGTTATAATAAATACGGTGTTGTTTTAGCATAAGAAAAAGAATCTGACTATAACCGAGATTGACGGATGGATTTAATCCGGAGGGAAGAGGATGAAGAAAAGGATTAAGATAAAAGGACGGCTGCGGCTGTATCTCCAGAGCTCATTGATGCTGGGGATCATGCTGGCATTTATAAATCTTGGCATTTACCTGATGGATTACAGATCGGGGCTCTTGCTGACAGGTGCGCTGTTGTTTTATTTTGCAGTCATTTTTATACTGATGTTTTATAATAAGTCAGTGATCATGAATGAGCTGATCAGCTTTGCTACCCAATATGGGCAGGTGCAGAAGAAACTGCTGCGGGAATTGGAAATACCCTATGCACTTTTAGATGAAGGCGGCAAAGTGATCTGGACGAATAGAGCCTTTGAGACAGTGGCACACAAAGAAAAGGGTTATCATCGGTCTATTACAGCACTGTTTCCTGCTGTCACAAAGGATAAGCTGCCGGGAGAAGCAGATGAAACGAAGATGGAGCTTTCTTATGAGGGTTCTGAGTTTTCCGTAAAAATGAAAAAGATTTCTATGCGGGATATGGCAGCAAACAGTGAAATCTTTCAGGAGCCTAATTACAAGGGGTATCTGATCGCTCTGTATCTCTATGACGAGACTGCACTTAAGATTGCATTAAAAGAAAATGATAATCAGTCTCTGGCAGTGGGGATGATTTATCTGGATAATTATGAAGAGGCATTAGAAAGCGTGGAAGAGGTCAGACGCTCTTTGCTGACTGCGCTGATCGATCGAAAGATCAACAAGTATATTGCAGCACTGGATGGAATTACCAGAAAGAGTGAAAAGGATAAATATCTTGTCATTTTGCGCAAAGAGTCTGTTATGCAGCTGCAGGAAAGCAAATTTGACCTGCTTGATGATGTTAAGACGGTTAATATCGGAAATGAAATGGCGGTTACCCTGAGCATCGGAATAGGACTGGATGGTCTGACTTATGCCCAGAATTACGAATTTTCCAGAACGGCGATCGATCTGGCCCTGGGACGCGGCGGCGATCAGGCTGTGGTAAAGACTGCAAATTCTGTTACTTATTACGGCGGAAAGAGCCAGCAGGTAGAGAAAAATACCCGTGTAAAGGCACGCGTAAAGGCGCATGCATTAAATGAGATCATTTCTTCCAAGGATAAAGTGATCGTTATGGGACACAGGCTGGCGGATGTGGACAGCTTTGGCTCTGCCGTGGGAATTTATCGGATCGCAAAGGCGCTTGACCGGAAAGCACATATTGTAATTAATGATGTGACAACCTCTGTGAAGCCATTGATCAATACGTTTCGTGGAAATCCGGAATATGAAGAGGATATGATCATCAACAGCGGTCAGGCATTGGAAGCTGCCGGAAATAATACGGTATTGATCGTTGTGGATGTTAATAAGCCCAGCATTACAGAGTGCCCGGAGCTGCTTCGCACCTGCAAATCCATAGTGGTGCTTGATCACCACAGGCAGGGGTCAGAGACCATTGAAAATGCTACCTTGTCATATGTAGAGCCCTACGCATCCTCAGCTTGTGAGATGGTAACAGAGATACTGCAGTATATCAAGGATGGTATCCGCCCCAGAAGTGAAGAAGCAGACAGCATGTATGCGGGTATTATCATAGATACCAATAATTTTACCCAGAAAACCGGAGTGCGTACCTTTGAAGCAGCAGCTTATCTGCGCAGAAACGGTGCGGACGTAACAAGAGTCCGCAAGTTGTTCCGTGAAGATGTTTTAGAGTACAAGACAAAGGCAGATGCGGTCAGTCAGGCGGAGATCTATCGTGGAAATTATGCGATTTCTACCTGTGCAAGTGAAGGAGTCCAGAGCCCGACTGTTTTAGGAGCGCAGGCAGCCAATGAACTGCTGAATATCAAAGGAGTCAAGGCAAGCTTTATTCTGACACAGTATCAGGAGAAGATCTACATCAGCGCCCGTTCTATTGATGAGGTAAATGTACAGGTTATCATGGAGCGTTTAGGCGGAGGCGGACATATGAACATTGCCGGAGCACAAATGGAAGAAGTTCCATTGGAGGAGGCAGTGCAGATTATGAAAAATACATTAGACAGAATGATAGAAGAGGGTGACTTATCATGAAAATCATATTATTAGAGGATGTAAAAAGTCTCGGGAAAAAAGGGCAGATCATAGAAGCCAATGATGGCTATGCAAGAAATTATATCCTGCCGAAAAAACTGGGCGTAGAGGCCAATGGAAAAAACTTAAATGACTTAAAGCTCCAGAAGGCAAATGAAGAAAAAATAGCGAAGGAGCTGCTGGAGTCAGCGCAGGCATTTGCAAAGGAAATGGAGACAAAGGAAGTTATTGTCAAAATGAAGGGTGGAGAAGGCGGCAAGGTATTTGGCTCTGTATCCACAAAGGAGATCGCACAGGCAGCAAAAAGTCAGTGCGGCATGGAAATTGATAAAAAGAAAATACAGCTTGCAGAGGCGATCAAGAGCTTTGGAGTTTATGAGGTAACAGTGAAGCTGCACCCTAAGGTAAGCGGCAAACTGAAGGTAAAGGTACAGGAAGAAAAGTAGAAAGGGATCATCTATGGCAGCGCTGGAAGAAGCATTGTTAAAGCGGGTATTGCCTCACAGTGTAGAAGCGGAACAGTCGGTAATCGGTTCAATGATTATGGACAGGGAAGCGATTATTGTGGCATCGGAAATTCTTCATGGCGAAGATTTTTACGGGAAGCAGTACGGAATTGTATTTGAGACGATGGTGGAGCTGAATGATGAAGGAAAGCCGGTTGATCTGGTCACACTTCAGAACCGTCTGCGGGAAAAGGATGTTCCGCCGGAGATCAGCAGTCTGGAATTCGTAAGGGATTTGGTTGCTGCAGTACCTACTTCTGCCAATGTAAAATATTATGCAGATATTGTGGCAGAAAAGGCAACTCTGCGAAAACTGATCCGCTTAAATGAAGAAATTGCAAATACCTGTTATGCAGGAAAGGAATCTCTGGAGTATATTCTGGAAAATACAGAGAAAAAGATTTTTGATCTGGTGCAGAAAAGAAATACGGGAGATTATGTGCCCATTCGAGAAGTCGTTATGAACGCTATGAGCAAGATCGAGATCGCTTCCAAAAATAAAGGTGTAGTAACGGGAATTCCCACGGGCTTTATTGATCTGGATTACAGGACGGCAGGCATGCAGCCCTCGGATCTGATCCTGGTGGCGGCAAGACCTTCTATGGGTAAGACTGCATTTGTGCTGAATATTGCCCAGTACGTGGCATTTAAGCAGAATCAGACAACTGCCATATTCAGTCTGGAAATGTCAAAGGAGCAGCTGGTAAACCGACTGTTTTCTCTGGAATCCAAGGTGGATTCCCAGCATATCCGTACAGGAAATCTGACAGATGCTGAGTGGGAAAAATTGATCGAAAGTGCCGGCATCATAGGAAAGTCCAACCTGATCATTGATGATACTCCAGGGATCAGTATTTCTGAGATGCGTTCCAAGTGTAGAAAATATAAGCTGGAGCATGATCTGAAGCTGATCATTATCGACTATTTACAGCTTATGTCAGGCAGCGGGCGTTCTTCTGATTCAAGACAGCAGGAAATATCGGATATATCCCGTTCCTTAAAGGCGCTGGCGAGGGAACTGAGCGTTCCGGTCATTGCGCTGTCCCAGCTTAGCCGTGCTGTAGAGCAAAGACCGGACCACAGGCCTATGCTTTCCGACCTGCGCGAGTCTGGTGCGATCGAGCAGGATGCAGATGTAGTAATGTTTATTTATAGAGATGATTACTATAACAAGGATACAGACATGAAGGGTGTGGCGGAGATTATTATTGCAAAGCAGAGAAATGGTCCTATTGGGACGATTAATCTGGCATGGCTGCCCGACTATACCAAATTTGCCAATATACAAAAATAATAGAAAGATTATTACAAAAGAGAACAGACCTATCCGTCTGTTCTTTTTTTCGATAGGAAACCAGATTGGTATTTTAAAAGAGTATATTTTTAACAGGAGGGAAAAAAGATGGAAGAGAAAAAGTATATGATCTCAGATGCTGCCAGACAGGTAGAGGTGGAAAGTCATGTGCTGCGTTATTGGGAGGAGGAACTGGAACTGCCCATAAAGAGAAATAAGCTGGGGCATCGCTATTATACCACAGACGATGTAAATCGCCTGAAACGGGTAAAATCCATGAAGGAGCAGGGGTTTCAGCTAAAGGCGATTAAAAATGCGTTAAAACACGAATCAGAAGGTCTGGAGATGGGACAGGAACCGGTAAGAATGGCAATCACTTTATCAGAGACGGCTGCACCGTCAACGGTAATAACCAAAGCCGAATATGGAAAAATCCAGGAGCAGCATTTGTCGGAGGAAAAAGAGGACAAGGTCTACCGGCTGCAGCTGTTGCTGAAAAATATGATGGTAGAAGCAGTAAAGGAAGGAAATGAGATGCTGGGGGAACAGATCAGAGAAAGCTTATTAAAAGAGCTGGATTATCAGTTCCGTATGCAGGAGGAAAGAGAGGAAGGAAGAGAAAGCCAGCGGATCTTGCGGGAAGAGGAGCATTTTAAGAAAATAGATGAGATGCTGAGGGAAAGAGCAGGAAGAGGCGCAGAAAAGGCAGAAAAAAAGGAAAAAAGAAAAAAGCACTCATTTTTCTGAGTGCTTTTTATCTGAAAATAGTACACTTAAAATCCCATTATGCCTCTTCAATAGAGCCTGTCGGGCAAGCACCTGCGCAGGAACCGCAGCTGATGCATTTGTCTGCATCGATTTCAAATTTGCCATCACCCATGCTGATAGCGCCTACAGGACACTGTCCTTCGCATGCTCCGCAGCTTACACAACCATCATTGATCACGAATGCCATAATAACCGTCCTCCTTATATTCTATCGCTTATTGATATTTTCTTATCAATTACCATGACTACATTTTAATACAAAAGAACTATGAATACAAGTAAAAAATAAAACCTTTCCCAGTTTCTTTAGGGTAAAATGTTTCCACCTGCATATTGATTAAAAAGCTGCTTTACATAAAGAACCTTTTGCAGATACTGTGGTGCGATGGAACCTCTACCTGCCTGCTCCTCCAGCTCCTGTGTCGTATAGCACAGAGCATCTGAAAAGGTCTCTGCAAAATCCTCTGCAAAGGAGGTAGCAGCATAGCTTCTGCGCACATAAGGCTTCATGGTGCTTTCAAAGCTGTCATAGATCTGCTCATTTCCTGCATAATAGTAGTATTTGCTGTAAGGAATACCACCATTCATGGCAGCAAAGGTATTTCTAAGCTGTCCGCCGGATGCCTGATTTAAAGCACGTTCCATTGCATGTCCCAACTCATGTGAAATGGTTTCTATATCTGGGATCACATCAACACGGTTGGCACTTTCGGTATAAACGCCTGTAAGTGTTCCGCTTAAAGGAAATACACCATTGTCTGAGGGATTCAGTTTTTGGCGAAAGGTCAGAGCTTTATTCGTATTTGCCACAGTTGCGTTGGTAATGACAGGAACGCTGCCTGCCGGAAAGCTTGCCAGTGCAGATAATACGCTGGATGCAAAATGGTAATTATCTGTGTTGTCAAAGCCTTTTTTGAAATTAAAACGGATGCCATACAAGTTCTTTGCTTCTTCTATTTTTGACTGAAGCAGGGCATTTATCTCTGCATCAATGGCTGGCTTTGTAGCGGCATTATAGGGAACGATAGTACCGTCAACACCTGCATAATAGCTTCCCACTGCATCATACCTTTTTCCATCGGCACCCAGGTAGGTGCAGTTCTCTAAAATTGATACAACAGCGATCTTGCTGAAATCTAAATAAACAGGACGTCCATCCAGCTCATACAGTCCCCAGAGGGCGTGACCGGCGCTGCCCGGTAAGTCTGCATCATCATAACAGTTTTCATATTGCTTCGATGGAACGATGATCTTATATCCGGTGGCACCCGTCTGCGCATTTGCCTCCATGCTGCACATTCCAAAGAAGAACAGCATTGCAAAGATCATTGCTGCTTTTGTGAAAAATAATCTGCATTTTTTCATAGTAATCTTCTCCTATCCTTTTTAAGAAGAAGCAGAAGTCTCGGCACGGCGTGCTTTGATGCCGTCTAAGATGACTTGCTTCTTTTCGATGACCTTGCTTTTGTCCATTGGCGGAACGCCCTCTAATTTATAAGGCATTCCCAGCTTTTCGTATTTTACTTTTCCCATGGTGTGATAGGGTAGTACATCCAGAGCCTTTAAGGTCTTTAAGCCGCCGATGAAGTATCCGAGCTTGTACAGGTAAGTGTCATCATCTGTGATGCCAGGAACCACTACATGACGGATCCAGATATCAATGCCTTTTTTTGACAGATATTCTGCAAAAGCGAGAATGCGGTCATTGGGCTGTGCGGTCAGTTCTTTGTGCTTCTCCGGGTCAATGTGCTTGATATCCAGCATAATAAGATCCGTCAGGGTTAAAAGCTCATCCAACTTTTCCATCCATGCAGCATTGTCCGGATTAAAGGCAATACCGGAGGAATCAATACAGGTATGGATGTTCTTTTTCTTTGCAAGAGTAAAAAGCTCAATGAGAAAATCAACCTGCATTAAGGGCTCTCCGCCGGTAACGGTAATGCCGCCGCCCTTGTAAAAGCCTGCATTTCTTTCGTACTGTTCAATAATGTAAGAGGCTTCCATTTCCGTGCCGGCATTCATTTCCCAGGTATCGGGATTATGGCAATAGGCACAGCGCATAGGGCAGCCCTGCACAAAAACAACATAGCGCACACCGGGGCCGTCTACTGTACCAAATGATTCCAAAGAATGTATTCTACCACTCATAAGCATATCCTTTCTACGTTACGATACTAGTATCAGTATACTATTCAGACAGGTAAAATACCAGCTGTTTTTAAGAAGAAAAAAGGAACTGACTGAAGATCCAGCCAGTTCCTTTTGAAATTTTTGGATATTTGATCCAATGCCGGATTAGATGCTCTCGTGGAATGTACGAGTGATAACATCCTGCTGCTGTTCCGGTGTTAATTTGATGAAGTTTACTGCGTAACCGGAAACACGGATCGTAAGCTGAGGATAGTTCTCCGGATGCTTCTGAGCATCTAATAACATATCTCTGTTTAATACGTTTACGTTAAGGTGATGGCCGCCTTTTACTGCATAACCATCTAATAAAGATACCAGGTTATCAACCTGAGCTGCATTTGCTGACATTGTAATTCCTCCTTTAATATTTTAAATTATTCGTAGTCATCAAGACCCTGATGCAGAGTCGGGACACTGCATGCTAATGGGGTACGGGAGCAATCCGTACAGCCCATTGTCTGAACTTTGGTAGCTTCACTGCTTGTAAGGTCAGTATCCACATTAACGTGTCCCACACCCATTGCCATGCCGGAATCCAGCATTTTTACAAGTTCTTCTACGCGAATATCATCCATGTCAGTGCCTCCCTGCAAGATAAGTCATATTATTATTTGTTAAGATCGATTTCGATGTCGCCGGAGAATACCTGATCCTCTTTACCAAGTGCTCCAGGGATGATCGTGAAGGTATTGGAGATACCATCCTGTGCATCCTTGAACGGAAGCTTGGATACGGAAGACAGAGATGCTACTGCACCATGAGTATCACGTCCGTGCATTGGGTTAGCACCCGGTGCGAAAGGCTGTCCTTTCTTACGTCCATCCGGTGTGTTACCTGTTGCTTTACCATAGGTTACGTTAGAAGTAATGGTAAGGATAGAAGTTGTCGGGATACCATTTCTGTAGGTATGATGTCTTCTGATAGCTGTCATGAACTTATGAACGATATCCTGAGCGATTAAGTCTACGCGGTCATCATCATTACCATATTTCGGGAACTCACCTGTTGTCTTGAAGTCAACGATGATTCCGTCTTCGTCACGAACTACTTCAACCTTTGCATATTTGATTGCGGATAAAGAGTCAGCAACGATAGAAAGACCAGCAACACCTGTTGCGAAGTAACGCTTAACGTCTCTGTCATGGAGAGCCATTTCTGCTCTTTCATAGCAGTATTTATCATGCATGTAGTGAATGATGTTCAGAGTATTTACATATACATCTGCCTGCCACTCCATCATATCCATGAATTTAGCATATACATCATCATAATCAAGAACATCGCCTTCTACCTTGCGGTATTTCGGTCCAACCTGTTTCTTGGTAACTTCATCGATACCACCGTTTAATGCATACAGTAAGCATTTAGCAAGGTTTGCACGAGCACCGAAGAACTGCATCTCTTTACCGATTACCATGGAGGATACGCAGCAAGCGATACCATAGTCATCACCATGAGTTACTCTCATAAGGTCATCGTTCTCATACTGGATGGAAGATGTTGTAATGGAGATCTTAGCGCAGTATTTCTTGAAGCTTTCAGGAAGTCTTGTAGACCAGAGAACTGTTAAGTTCGGCTCTGGGCTTGCACCAAGGTTTTCCAGTGTGTGTAAGTAACGGAAGCTCATCTTTGTTACTAAGTGACGTCCGTCAACACCAACACCACCAAGAGACTCTGTTACCCATACCGGGTCACCAGCAAAGATCTGGTTGTATTCAGGAGTACGAGCGAATTTAACGCAACGTAATTTCATGATGAAGTGATCAACGAATTCCTGAATCTCTTCTTCTGTGAAGGTACCATTTGCAAGGTCTCTCTGAGCATAGCAGTCCAGGAAGGTAGAAGGACGTCCAAGGGACATAGCAGCACCGTTCTGCTCTTTAACTGCGCACAGATAACCGAAGTAAGTAGCCTGAATAGCTTCCTGTACGTTTGAAGCAGGTTTTGAAATATCACAGCCATAGGAAGCTGCCATTTCTTTCATCAGCTTTAATGCAACGATCTGCTCGGAGATTTCTTCACGAAGACGGATAACGTCATCTGTCATAACACGTCCTGTAGAATCCTTCTGAGCTAATTTGTCCTCGATCAGGAAGTCGATACCATACAGAGCAACACGTCTGTAGTCGCCGATGATACGTCCACGTCCGTAAGCATCCGGAAGACCTGTGATGATATGGGATGTACGGCAAGCTCTCATTTCAGCATTGTATGCATCGAAGCAGCCTGCATTGTGTGTTTTTCTGTGTGTGGAGAAGAACTCGCTGATCTCAGGATCAACTTCATAACCGTTATCTGCACAAGCCTTTTCTGCCATTCTGATACCGCCATAAGGCTGTAAGGAACGTTTGAAAGGTTTGTCTGTCTGGAAACCAACGATCTTTTCTTTGCTCTTGTCTAAGTAGCCAGGACCGTGAGAAGTGATAGTAGAAACTACCTTTGTGTCCATATCAAGAACACCGCCTGCTTCACGCTCCTTTTTCTGTAAATCAAGTACCTGTGCCCACAGATCCTTTGTTGCCTGTGTAGCAGGTGCTAAGAAGGACTCATCTCCATCATATGGAGTATAGTTTCTCTGGATAAAGTCACGGACATTGACTTCAGAGTCCCATTTTCCGCCTACAAAATCTTTCCATTCTGGTCTCATTTTGAAATAGCCTCCTATAAAATTATTAGATAAAACGAATGTTAATCTTGTAGAAATATTATAAGTGCTAAGATACTAAAACGTCAAGGACAGCCATGTATTTTTTTGTATACAAACCCATAAAAAATGCGGATTCTTGATAGAAATTTGTGAAAAACGTGGATAACTTGCGAAACTATGGTTAAAGTATTATAATAAGAGCGGATTTTGGAAAAAACGTACAGGAGGTAAAAGAAATGGCTGGAATAACAAAGGATATGACGATCGGTGAGATCCTCAGGGTAAATCCTGCAGTAGCACCTGTTCTTATGGCAGCAGGTATGCATTGTCTGGGATGCCCTTCAGCTCAGGGAGAAACTTTAGAAGAGGCAGCAATGGTTCATGGAATGGATATTGATGATCTGATGAAAAAGATTGATGAGCTTGCATAAAATGACGGATAAAGTAAAATAAAGAAATAAAAGGGGGAGCGGCTGTGCCTTACCGGCAGAGCTGCTCCCTTTTTGCCTGTTCCTACCCGATATTCAGATGCAGGAGGCATCTGCCTGCTTTTAAGCCCGGTCAGATCTGTGTCAGAGCCTGCAGGGCATGCTCCGGGATAAAGAGCTCGCAGTGTTCGCTCAGATAAGCTTCTGCTGCGGAGGTATACCTTTCGGAAGTACCATACTCGGAGATCACATTGCAGACCTTGCTGAATTCTGCAGGAGTATGGCTGCCCTTTGTTATCACAAGAGAGTAGCCTTCTGTCTCTTTATTTTTATATACTGAGCTGTCTCCGACATAGAAGCCCTTTAGTACCCGCGCCAGGCGCGCCAGCTGGCTTAAATGCTGGAAAGAAAAGATCTTTGACAGCTCCCTGGGGGAAACCTCTTCTTCTGTGTCTGCTTCTGCATCCGGCAGAATGGAAGAAGTCCTTTCGGCATCAGAATCACAAGTGCCGTGAAACCTGCTCTCCTGAATCTTTTTAAAGAGATCCAGAACGTCATCAGCACCTTCCAGACTGCTGACAGAGACCTCTTCAGGATTTTCAGAGTCCTCTGAGTCATGAACGGAGGGAGCAAATTTAGAGAAACGGGTATCTAATTCCTCAGGATCTTCTACCTTGGTAATGATGAGAACGATACACTCGGAATTGAGCGGGATCGCTTCGATCATCAGGGGTATATTTTCTGCTTCAAAACCGAATTCATAAGAAGCCTGCTGCATCATATCACGAAACAGTGATTTTGCTTTTTCCGTGCCGTATGCCAGTTCACTGATCTTTAATTCACGGTCAACCAGATCAGCCTTGGTCAGGGTGCAGCGGATTTGATTATCATTTACTTTTTCAATTTTCATAAAATCACATCCTTGCTTATATGATACCTTTTTATTGAAAGTTTGCAACTGGAAAATGCTGTAATGGCGCAAAAACCCACGCTAAAATCCATAGTAGCTGTATCTTATAATGATTCATTTCAAAAGTCAATAGATGTATTTTGTCCTTTTATAAAATTTTTATAAATTTCTTAAAAGGATTGTGGGATGGGAGGATTTGAGGTATAATAAGCACAGAGATGCTTTCGGACAATCAGTATCTGGAAGGAGGCATGGTGTTTTATTCAGATCAAAGGATATGCTGAGTCAGGTATATCCATCTTGCATTAAGTCACGAAACGGAAGGTTTCATCAATGAACCCTGGCTGATAGCAGCAGGGGAGTCTTATAAGCTTATGTGTTTACACGGGCATCAGAAATTTCCAACTATATTCTTAATGTTATAATTCAATTTCAAAGTTATGTTTATTTCTATTATTATGTCAGAATACACGTCCCTGCATCTCGTCACAGCTATTTTTGTACCATCCTTGCCGGAATTTTATGAAAATCCGAAGGAATAAAATATATCACACAGGATTCCTGTCTCCGGATTTTCAAATTGAATCAAAAGGAGGGGTCATATGTGCTGCAGAACAATGAGATGCATGATTTAAGAGAGCATCTGGAAGAGTTTGAAAAAAGCGGAACAGCCTTGTATCTTGATGGGAAGCTGACGACTGCGGAGGAATTGGCAAGAACATGCTCGGTAAATGAAGAGACAGTCTATATGCCGGATTATGTACTGGATGAAGCAGGAAAATTAAGGCAGCTCAGGTATGATAAGATACGGATGTTCTGAAAAGGGGTATCACGATATAAAATAAGGAAACGCATGACGGGAGCCTTTACGCTGACAAAAAGAGTGGTTATTCCCTTTAAAATGCAAAAAACGTCAAAAATGGTAATGACGGTATAGAAATAGTTTGATATAATGGGGACGATTGGAAAGGAGCTGGAGATAATGAAAAAAGTGATTCCGGCATTGGTTGCAATCGTCCTTATTTTTGTGATCGTTGCAGCCAGTTTGGGAATGAAGCTGATAGAAAAATATTCTTATTCAAAGGAAAGAGCAGATCTGGAAGAATATTTTGAACTGGAAAAAGAAGAAGAGGTGGCGATCCTGCTTCAGGACGAGCTGCTGGAGGAAAAAGCGCTCCTGCTGGAGGGAGAGTATTATCTTTCTTTGAATTTTGTGCAGGAAAATCTGAACGAAAGATTTTATGTAGATGAGGGAGAAGGATTGCTTCTCTATACCACACCGGATGATATTATCAGAACGGAGATCGGCAGTACACAATTTGTGCAAAAGGGAGAAGCACAGGATGCCGGCTACAGGATTGTCCGGTATGAAGACGATACCCTGTATATTGCGGTAGAATATGTGAAAAAATTCACGAATTTTGCCTACGAAACATTTACAGAACCGAACCGCATGCAGATATATTCACAATGGGGAGAATACCAGTGCGCAGAGGTGAAGAAGGACACGCAGATCCGTTATCAGGGCGGCATTAAAAGTGAGATCCTGATGGATATTTCAAAGGGAAGCCATGTGGTCGTACTGGAAGAAATGGAAACATGGATAAAGGTAAAGGCAGATGGCATTATCGGGTACGTGGAAGGAAAATGCTTAAAGGACATCCACACAGAGGAGAGAGAAGAGGTCAGGGATTACGAGGAGCCGGAGTATACCAGCATTTCCAAAGACTATAAGATCAGCATGGCATGGCATCAGGTGATGAACCAGACAGCAAACGGAACGCTGACAGAGGTAACGGCTTCAGCACAGGGGCTGAATACGATTTCTCCCACATGGTTTTCTCTCAGTGACAATGAAGGTAATTTTACGAGCATTGCTTCCTCAGACTATGTAGCGCAGGCACATCAGATGGGACTTGAGGTATGGGGCCTTGTGGACAATTTCAGCAGTGATGTAGACAGCTATACAGTATTATCCTCTACGACAAAGCGTGCGCATCTGATCGATGGGCTGGTGCAGGCTGCAGCAGCCTGCGGTATGGACGGGATCAACATAGACTTTGAGCAGATTTCAGAGGAGACAGGAGAGCATTTTGTACAGTTTATAAGGGAATTATCAATTCCGTGCCGCGCAAATGGATTGGTACTTTCTGTGGACAACTATGTGCCGATAGGGAATACAGACCATTATGGACGAAGGGAACAGGGAATTGTGGCAGATTATGTGATCATCATGGGATATGATGAGCACTGGTCGGGCAGCGCCGAGGCAGGAAGCGTGGCTTCCATTGATTTTGTAGAGCTGGGTATCCAGAAAACATTAGAGGAGGTGCCGGCAGAAAAGATCATCAATGCGGTGCCATTTTATACAAGAGTATGGAAAACCCAGGGAAGCGAAGTGACCAGTGAAGCAGTAGGTATGGGAACTGCGGAAAAATTTCTTGCAAATCATGGTGTCAGTGCCCAGTGGGATGAGACAACCTGCCAGAATTATGCTGCCTTTGAGGAGGGCGATGTGCTGTATCAGGTGTGGCTTGAGGACGAGCAGTCTATTCAGGTAAAACTGAACGTTATGGCAAATTATGGCATCGCAGGGGTAGGAGCATGGAAGCTGGGACTTGAAAACCCGGCGGTCTGGAATGTGATAGATGCATACCTGCATGGATAGTGATATGTGAAGAAAAGGAAGCTCGGCTGCCATTGGCCGGGCTTCTTTTTTGCGTGCGCCTGGGGCGTAGTTCTAGGTATCTTTAGCGTTTCATATGCTATAGAAACAGAATGGGAATATGGGACGCATATGGGAGAGAGAGGAAAGGAGATCTGCGAGCAGCTCCAGAGGACAATGATTTATGTGATCATGGGAGCAATGCTGGTCATGACGGGATATCTGGCGGCAGAGAGGATGACAGAATTTGCCATGAGCAAAAAGGCAGAGGAAAAGCCGCTTTGTGTTGTCGTTGATGCAGGACATGGTGGGGATGATCCGGGCAAGGTAGGGATCAACGGAGCACTGGAAAAGGAAATCAATCTGCAGATAGCCCAGCGAGTAAAGCGGCTTCTGGAAATGGAAGGACTCAGGGTGGTAATGACACGAGCTGATGATGAGGGACTTTATGACAGTGGGGCAGAGAATAAAAAGGTACAGGACATGAAGCGGCGGATCGCAGTCATCAATGAAGAAATGCCGGCATTGACAGTCAGTATTCATCAAAACAGCTACCCGGAGGAATATGTGAAGGGAGCACAGGTATTTTATTATGAAAACAGCAAAGAAAGTCAGATGGCTGCTGAAATTATGCAAAAAAGCTTAAAGGAACGTGTAGATACAGAAAACAGACGGGAGGCGAAAGCCAATACAAGCTATTATCTGCTGAAAAAAACTGCATCCCCCATTATCATTGTGGAATGTGGTTTTTTATCCAATGCAGATGAAGCCAAAAAGCTGGTGCAGGAGGCATATCAGGAGAAGGTGGCATGGGCAGTTTTCATGGGGATCATGCAGTCTCTGAATGCGTGAAAAGGCTCTTTTCTATCAATTCAGACTGTGCTATACTATAAAATTGAGGTAGGAAGCACATGATAAAAACGGAGTTTATACCGATCCATGAAGAAAATATCGGAGAAAAATCAGAGAGAGCAATCATAGAAAAGGCAGGGAAAATACTTTCGGAGGGAGGACTTGTAGCATTCCCCACAGAAACCGTTTATGGACTGGGCGGTGATGCATTGCAGAAAAAATCCTCAGAAAAGATTTATGCGGCAAAGGGTCGTCCATCGGATAACCCACTGATCGTGCATATCTGCTGTATGGAAGCTCTTGATAAGATCGTGAAAGAGATCCCAAAGGAGGCGGTAACGCTGGCAAAAAGCTTTTGGCCGGGGCCGCTGACTATGATCTTGCAAAAATCTGATGCAGTGCCATATGAGACAACCGGCGGACTGGACACCGTAGCAGTGAGGATGCCGGAAAATAAGATTGCGCTGGCACTCATTAAGGCGGCAGGGGGGTATGTGGCGGCACCAAGCGCCAATACATCGGGAAAGCCCAGCCCTACCCTCGCAGAGCATGTGAAAGAGGATCTGGATGGCAGGATAGATATGATCCTGGACGGCGGCAGTGCCTGTATCGGGCTGGAATCTACCATCGTTGATCTGACAGAAAAGGTGCCGATGATCCTCAGACCGGGCTATATTACCAGAGAAATGCTGGAGCAGGCACTGGATATGGAGGTTGCCGTAGACCGGACGCTTTTAGAGAGCGGGTCAAAGCAGGCACCGAAAGCACCGGGGATGAAGTACCGCCATTATGCGCCAAAGGGAGAGCTGACGATCGTTTCCGGAAAACCGGAGACTGTGACGGAAGCGATCAGGCAGCTGGCGCAGGAAAAGAAACAGGCAGGTGAAAGGGTTGGCATCATCTGCACAGATGAGACAAAGGCTCTCTATCAGGCAGATTGTATTGCCAGTGTAGGAGCAAGAACAGATGAAGAAGCCATTGCTCATCATCTGTATGCGATCCTGCGGGAATTTGATACAAAGCAGGTTACATGCATTTATTCAGAAGCGTTTTCAGAAAAAGGAATAGGACAGGCGATCATGAACCGGCTGTTAAAGGCAGCTGGACATCATGTGCTGGAGGCAGAAACCATTTTGAAAAAATAACAGACAGGAGGAAAAGGGAATGATAGCGATCGGAAGTGACCATGGAGGCTATGATTTAAAAGAAGAAGTAAAGAAATATCTGTCAGAGGCAGGTTATGAATATAAGGATATGGGCTGTCCGGATAAAAAGTCCTGTGATTATCCGGTATATGGACGGGCAGTGGCTCAGGCAGTGGCAGAGGGAAGCTGTGAAAAGGGGATCGTGATCTGCACCACCGGCATTGGCATTTCCATTACTGCCAACAAGATACCGGGAATCCGCTGTGCACTTTGCGCAGATTCCACTTCCGCAAAACTGACAAGGCTGCACAATAATGCGAATGTATTGGCTATGGGAGCTGGGATCGTAGGAAACAATCTGGCATTAGAAATTGTCAGGACATTTCTGGAAACAGAATTTTCCGGAGAGGAAAGGCATCAGAGAAGAATCGATTTAATTGAAGGAAAATAAAGTACAGGAGGAAAAAAGATGGCAAAGGTTGTTATTATGGATCATCCGCTGATCCAGCACAAGATTGGACGCATTCGCAAAAAGGAGACAGGCACAAAGGATTTCCGCCAGACGATCAGCGAGATCGCAATGCTGATCTGCTATGAAGCTACAAGGGATCTGGCATTATCAGAGGTTGAAATAGAAACTCCTATTTGCAAAACCGTGGTAAAGGAATTAAAGGGTAAAAAAATGGCGATCGTGCCTATTCTGCGTGCCGGACTTGGTATGGTAGATGGTATGCTGAGTCTGATCCCTGCGGCAAAGGTAGGACATATCGGACTTTACAGAGATCCGGAAACATTAAAGCCGGTGGAATATTATTGTAAGCTTCCGGCAGACTGCGCAGAGAGAGAGGTATTTGTAGTAGACCCTATGCTTGCAACAGGCGGATCTTCTGTGGCAGCGATCCAGATGCTGAAGGATAAGGGCTGCAGAAAAATTCATTTTATGTGTATCATTGCAGCACCGGAAGGCATTAAAAAGATGGAAGAGGCACATCCGGATGTAGATATGTATGTAGGAGCTCTGGATGAAAAGCTGAACGATCACGGCTATATTGTTCCGGGACTTGGGGATGCAGGAGATCGTATTTTTGGCACAAAATGATCTGTTGATGAAAAGGTAGCGGATGATATGAAAAGAGATGGTTATATTTCGTGGGATGAATATTTTATGGGGATATCCAAGCTGTCAGGCATGCGCTCCAAGGATCCGAATACCCAGGTGGGTGCATGTATCGTAAGTGAGGATAACAAGATTCTTTCCATGGGTTACAATGGATTCCCCATCGGCTGCTCCGATGATGATTTTCCCTGGGAACGGGAAGGGGATATGCTGAACACCAAATATGCATTTGTTACACACAGTGAATTAAATGCGATCTTAAATTACCGGGGCGGCAGTCTGGCCGGTGCCAAGCTGTATGTGTCCTTATTTCCCTGTAATGAATGCGCAAAGGCGATCATACAGGCAGGGATCAAAACGATCGTTTATGAAAGTGATAAGTATGCCGATACACCCTCGACCAAGGCATCCAAGAAAATGCTGGATGCAGCAGGGGTTGTTTATTATCCCTATGAGCAGACGGGAAGAGAGATCAGGCTGAAGCTGTAAGGCACCACAGAAAAGGAGAACAGGATGAAAAGTGCCGGTAGACAGATTGCCATGCTGCTAGCTATGGTAATTCTGGTTGCCAGTGCTCCGGAAACGGTTCGTGCGACCAGTACACAGGAAAAACTGAATCAGGCGAAGGAAGAAAAAAAGCAGACAGAGGCGGCACTGGAGCAGACCAAGGAAAACATTCAGGGGATGCAGGGAGAAAAGAATTCTCTGCAGGGTCAGCTTGTGATACTGAATGATAATCTGGAAGAGGTTGGAGAAAATTTAAACCGGCTGGAAGGACAGATCGCTGATAAGAAGGAAGAGATCGAGGATACCGAGGAAGCCCTAGCAGAAGCGGAAAAAACGGTAGAGTGGCAGTATGACTGCATGAAAAAACGGATTAAATTTATTTATGAAAGAGGCGATGCCGTTTATCTGGAAATGCTGTTTGCCGCAGAAGGGATCGGAGATTTTCTGAACAAAAGTATGTATGTAGAGGAGATCGCCGAATATGACCAGAGAATGTTGGAAGAGTACCGACAGACACAGGCAGAGATCGAAGAGACCAAAGCCCAGCTGGAAGCCCAGAAGGAAGAGCTGGATGGGCTGAGGGTGCAGACAGAGGAAGAGCAGGCAAAGGTGTCCGGAATGGTAAGAAATACGGCAAACAATATTGCCGGATATGCAGACCAGATTTCCCAGGCAGAGCAGGTAGCCCTTGCCTTTGAAGCCCAGGTAAAGCAGCAGGAGGCAAATATCGCAGCACTTCAGAAGCAGCTGGCAGAGGAGCAGGCAATGTCCCGTCTGGCAGCACAGTCTGCGTGGCGAGATATTTCAGAGGTGTCATTTGCAGAAGGGGACAGAGAGCTGCTGGCACAGCTGATCTATTGTGAAGCAGGCGGTGAGCCCTATGCCGGAAAGCTGGCGGTTGGAGCGGTGGTCATCAACCGTGTGCTGAGTTCTGTATATCCAGATACCATAACAGGCGTTATTTATCAAAGAAAGCAGTTCTCTCCTGTAGGCAGCGGCAGACTGGCACTGGCGCTGGCAGAGGGAAGAGCAACGGCGGCATGTTATCAGGCGGCGGATGAGGCCATGAGCGGTGTGACCAATGTAGGTAACTGCGTATATTTCCGCACCCCTATTCCGGGTCTGACGGGCATCTCCATTGGAGGACATATCTTTTACTAAGGTCTATTTTAACAAAAACAGGGATAATATAAGAAGTGCACCATGTCTATTTCTTCCAGAGCCGCTTTTGTACGGACAGAAATAGGTATGGTGCACCAGCTTTTGAAATAGGAAACCCGAGTTTTTGTTTATTCAAACATCTCAATATATTTTGTTAACTCTTTCAGATCCCCATCATAAATGATCTCTAGCAGTCTGTTGCAGGAAAGCAGGGCAGATTTTACTTCTGAAACAGAGATGCCGCCGGATTCCAGAGCAGGAACGATCTCATCCAGATCCACCACCTTGACAAAGCCATCGGGATAGATGATCACATCTGCAAGAAGATCTGTGACGACCAGCTTGTTTTCGGCTGCGGTATATTCATGAGTAATGATATCACAGTAATGATACAGAAGAGAACCGTCAGAACGGTAGAATTTGCTGACCTTATAGCCTTCTTTTAAAAAATAACAGGAATAGCCGTGGTGAAGCTCTTTTTTAGGACGCAAAGCCTTCCAGCGGGTTACAATGCGCTCGTTGTCCCAGGAGAGGATTTCATCGTCTTTTAATAAAATACATTCATTGGGAATGATTCTTTTTCGGTAAAGAAGTGGATATTCCATGGTGCCCTCCGTCTGTATGAAATTATGCTGAGAAGCTGTCTCTATAACAAGATGCTACACGGCGCAGAACAAAAAGTCAACGAATATTTCTCACTTTTCACAAAGAAAACAGAAAATTCAAACAGGTTAAAAAAAGCAGGCATTTTGTCGTAATTTTACTTTACATAAATGGCAGAATTGGATATACTGATTAAATAGAAAAACTAGGTTTTGGGATAATAAATAAAAAAGAAACTGGAGGAAGAGATGTGAAATACAAAAGGACAGTATATCAGTCCATGGCAACAATCAGTCAATTCGGTATCAACATGCTCGTCCCCATTTTTTTATGCTCATTTCTAGGTATTTTTTTAGATCGAAAGCTGGAAACCTCATGTTTTATGGTGATCCTTTTCTTTGTGGGGGCGCTGGCAGGATGCCGCAATGTATTTCTGCTTGCAAAAAAGATTTATAATGATGGAGGAAAATCACCCTATGGAAGCAGAAGGAAAAATAAAAATTGATACCACACTGCAGGAGCTGTTGGTAGGGATCGGTGCAGCGGGATTTTTGTTTCAGGTAACGATAGTATGGTTTGTAAAAAATAAAATTTCCTACAGCATTGGTCTCTGGCTGGGTGCTTTGCTGGCAGCATTTCTGGCATGGCACATGTGGAAAACCTTAGACGAGGCACTGGATCTGGGGGTGGCAGGGGCAGAAAAGACCATGCGGAAGCAGTCACTGCTCCGTTACGGACTTGTCATTGCAGCAAATATTGCGATGAAGCGTGCGTCTGAAGTGCCGGGAGGTTTTCAAAATGTGGCGGAGCTTGTTGTAGAAAAGCTGGACGGCATGGTGGAAGGCGTTATGGGAAAAAACGCGGCACCGTTTGCAAACTATATCGGCACAATTTTTATCTTTATATTCCTGAGTAACATTTCAGGGCTGTTTGGGCTGAGACCGCCTACAGCAGACTATGGCGTAACGCTCCCACTGGGGATAATGACATTTTCCATTATCCACTTTAACAAATTCAAGCATCAGAAGGTATCCGGTGTCATCAAAGGACTCTGCGATCCATGGGTATTCTGGATACCGATCAATATCATCGGCGATGTTGCGGTACCGATTTCATTGTCACTGCGTCTTTTTGCCAATATATTGTCCGGTACAGTTATGATGGCGCTTATCTATGGACTGCTTTCCAGGATCGCTATTATCTGGCCGGCAGCACTGCATGTATATTTTGATATATTTTCCGGTGCGATCCAGACGTATGTATTCTGTATGCTGACAATGACCTATATCAGTGATGCCATTGGAGAATCATAAGTTTTAAAAATATAAGGAGGAAACAAACATGGAATTTAACACAGAATTTATTTTAGGATGCTCTGCAATCGGAGCAGGACTTGCACTTATCGCAGGTATTGGACCTGGTGTAGGGCAGGGTATTGCGGCTGGACATGCTGCTGCAGCAGTAGGAAGAAACCCAGGTGCAAAATCGGAGATCACCTCCACCATGCTTCTTGGACAGGCAGTTGCAGAAACAACAGGTCTGTATGGTCTGTTGATCGGTATGATCCTGTTATTTGTAAAACCGTTAGTACCATAAGAAGTCTCTTTAAAAAACGCAAAAGGAGGCACACATGGATTCATATTTATTTGACCTGACCCCACAGCTCCTTCATGATGCAGTGCTCAGTATGATCGCGGTGTTTACCCTGTTTTTGGTGGCATCCCACTTTTTATTCAATCCAGTGCGGGATATGCTGAAAAAACGGCAGGAGAGGATCTCGGATGAGCTGGAGGATGCAAAACAGAGTCAGGAGGCTGCTGGGAAGCTTCGGGCAGACTATGAAGAGAAGCTGAAAAACGTGGACAAGGAAGCGGAAGAGATATTAAGCGCTGCCAGACAGAAGGCACTGGAAAATGAAAACCGGATCGTAGCTCAGGCAAAGGAAGAAGCTGTGAGAATCCGGGAACGTGCAGAAAAAGAGGCAGAGCTGGAAAAACAGAAGGCGGCAGATGATGTGAAAAAGGAAATGGTTTCCATCGCATCGATCATGGCTGGCAAGGTAGTTGCTGCTTCTATTGATACCACAGTTCAGGACAGCCTGATCGAGGAAACATTAAAGGAAATAGGTGATACTACATGGCTAAGCTGATTTCCAAAACATATGGTGGGGCGCTTTATGAGCTTGCAGTAGAAGAAAATAAGATCGATTCCTTTATGGAGGAGATCAAGGCATTGCAGCAGATCCTTTCAGAGAACACACAGCTGCAAAGCCTGATGAACCATCCGAAGATCATAAAGGAAGAGAAGCTTCAGGTGATCAGAAATATTTTTGAAGGAAGAATGGACAAGGAACTGTTAGGCTTTCTTTCTCTGATAATTACCAAAGACCGTTATAGCGAGATCGATGAGATCCTTCAGTATTTTATGGACGAGGTAAAGGAGCTGAAGGGCATCGGTGTGGCGTACGTGACCACGGCAGAAGCGTTAAGAGAGGATCAGAAGGAGCAGATAACAGCCAGATTGCTTGCTACGACCAGATACAGCCAGATGGAAATGCATTATGCAGAGGATAAGAGCCTGATCGGTGGTATGGTCATCCGTATCGGCGACCGTATTGTGGACAGTAGTATTAAGACAAAGCTGGAGGAGCTGCAAAAGCAACTGATGAAAATACAGTTGGCATGAATCTGAGAAAATGCTCAGAAGCATGGAAGGATTAGGAGAATGTTAAGAAAGGTGCGTATAGATCTATGAATTTAAGACCAGAAGAAATCAGCGCGGTAATAAAGGAACAGATCAAGCGCTACGCGTCAGAGCTGGAAGTATCCGATGTGGGTACGGTCATTCAGGTGGCTGACGGTATCGCTCGCGTGCACGGACTGGAAAATGCAATGCAGGGAGAACTTCTTGAGTTCCCCGGAGAAATCTACGGAATGGTACTGAATCTGGAAGAGGATAATGTAGGTGCTGTTCTGCTTGGCAATCATAAAAACATCAACGAAGGTGATATTGTCAAGACAACGGGAAGAGTCGTAGAGGTTCCGGCGGGCGATGCAATGCTGGGACGTGTAGTCAATGCACTTGGACAGCCGATTGACGGAAAAGGTCCGGTGCAGACAGATAAATACCGCAAAATCGAAAGAGTCGCTTCCGGTGTTATTACGAGAAAATCCGTAGATACACCGCTGCAGACAGGAATCAAGGCGATCGATTCCATGGTACCCATTGGAAGAGGTCAGCGTGAGCTGATCATCGGAGACAGACAGACGGGTAAGACAGCGATCGCGATCGATACGATCATCAATCAAAAGGGACAGAATGTAAAATGCATTTATGTGGCGATCGGTCAGAAAGCATCCACAGTTGCCAATATCGTAAAAACGCTGGAGGAGTTCGGTGCTATGAGCTACACCACAGTGGTAGCGGCAACCGCCAGTGAGCTTGCTCCCCTTCAGTACATTGCACCCTATTCGGGCTGCGCGATCGGAGAGGAATGGATGGAAAACGGAGAGGACGTACTGATCGTTTATGACGATCTGAGTAAGCACGCAACGGCTTATCGTACACTTTCCCTGCTCTTGAGACGTCCGCCAGGACGTGAGGCATATCCGGGTGATGTATTCTACCTGCATTCCAGACTGCTGGAGCGTGCAGCAAGAATGAGCGATGAATACGGCGGAGGCTCCCTGACTGCGCTTCCGATCATTGAAACACAGGCAGGCGATGTATCGGCGTACATTCCAACGAATGTTATTTCCATCACAGACGGACAGATCTATCTGGAGACCCAGATGTTCAATGCAGGCTTCCGCCCGGCAGTTAATGCAGGTCTTTCTGTGTCCCGTGTAGGCGGTGCGGCACAGATCAAGGCGATGAAAAAGATCGCAGCGCCGATCCGTGTTGACCTGGCACAGTACCGTGAGCTGGCAGCCTTTGCGCAGTTTGGTTCTGAACTGGATGCAGATACAAAGGAAAAGCTTGCACAGGGTGAACGTATTAAGGAAGTGTTAAAGCAGCCCCAGTATAAACCGATGTCGGTAGAGTATCAGGTTATCATCATTTATGTGGCTACCAATAAATATTTACTGGATGTTCCGGTAGAGAAGATCACAGACTTTGAAAACGACTTCTTTGCATTTCTTGATACCAAATATCCAGAGATCCCTCAGAGCATCAAAGCAGAAAAGGTAATTTCGGAGAAAACGGAAGAGCTTTTAAAGAAAGCGATTGCAGAATTCAAAAAATAATGGAAAGGGTGATATGTTATGGCCTCGATGATAGACATTAAACGGCGTAAAGTCAGTATTCAGAGTACCCAGCAGATTACCAAAGCCATGAAGCTTGTGTCAACGGTAAAGCTCCAGAGAGCAAAAGCGCGTGCAGAGCAGTCAAAGGCATACTTTAACTGTATGTATGAAACCGTTACATCCATGCTAGCAAGATGTCAAAACAGCGATCATCCTTATCTAAAGGCTGGAAGCAGTGAAAAAAAAGCAGTGATCGTCATTACCTCTAACAGAGGTCTGGCAGGCGGTTATAATTCCAATGTAGCCAAACTGATCACGCAGGGAGATTTTAAGAAAGAGGAGCTTGTGATCTATGCAGTGGGAAAGAAAGGACGAGATGCCCTTTCGCGCCATGGTTATGAGATCAGAGAAGATCTTTCGGACATGATAGAGGAACCCCAGTATCCTGATGCTATGCGCCTGGCAGATAAGCTGTTAAAGGCATATGCGGAGGGAGAGATCGGAGAAATCTATCTGGCATATACAGTATTTAAAAATACAGTAAGTCATGTGCCAACGCTGATCAAGCTGCTGCCGGTAGAATCCGGCGCGGATAAAGAAAATGCGGAAGCAGAGATCCCTATGAATTTTGAGCCAGAGGATGAGGAAGCGTTAAACATGATCATTCCCAAATATGTGACAAGCCTGATTTACGGAGGACTGGTAGAATCAGCTGCCAGTGAAAACGGAGCCAGAATGCAGGCAATGGATTCGGCAACAAGCAATGCTGAAGAAATGATAAGCAGTCTGACACTCCTGTACAATAGAGCACGTCAGGGCTCGATTACACAGGAATTGACGGAAATCATAGCTGGTGCGGAAGCAATCAGTTAATTAAATGCAGTAAATCCCGATAAAATAAAGGAGTGAAACAGCAAAATGGCAGAAAGAAACAGCGGAAAGATCACTCAGATTATCGGTGCTGTCTTGGATATTAAATTCAGTGAAGGAAAGCTTCCTGAAATCAACGAAGCGATCAACATTCCGACAAGGGACGGAGGAAAGCTGGTCGTAGAGGTAGCACAGCATCTGGGTGACGATACAGTAAGATGTATTGCCATGGGTTCTACGGACGGTCTTGTAAGGGGTATGGAAGCGATTGCAACCGGAGCACCGATCACCGTACCGGTAGGAGAAAATACGCTCGGTCGTATTTTTAACGTACTGGGAGAACCGATTGATAATAAACCGGAGCCTGTTGAGGTTGGTCATGCACCGATCCACAGGGCTGCTCCGGCGTTTGAGGAACAGTCAACAGAGACAGAGCTTTTGGAAACAGGTATTAAGGTCGTTGACCTTCTCTGCCCATATCAGAAGGGCGGTAAGATCGGTCTGTTCGGCGGTGCCGGTGTAGGAAAGACCGTACTGATTCAGGAGCTGATCCGTAATATCGCAACAGAGCACGGCGGATATTCGGTATTTACCGGAGTTGGAGAAAGAACGCGTGAAGGAAACGACCTGTACCATGAAATGCAGGAATCCGGCGTTATTGATAAGACAACCATGGTATTCGGACAGATGAACGAGCCGCCGGGAGCAAGAATGAGAGTCGGTCTGACCGGACTGACCATGGCAGAATATTTCCGTGATAAGGGCGGAAAGGACGTTCTGTTATTCATTGATAATATTTTCAGATTTACACAGGCTGGTTCTGAGGTGTCTGCTCTGCTTGGACGTATGCCGTCCGCAGTAGGCTATCAGCCCACACTTCAGACGGAAATGGGTGCACTTCAGGAGCGTATTACATCTACAAAAAATGGTTCCATTACATCGGTTCAGGCAGTTTATGTGCCGGCGGATGACTTAACAGACCCGGCTCCGGCTACTACCTTTGCACACCTAGATGCCACAACGGTACTTTCCCGTTCGATCGTAGAGCTTGGTATTTATCCGGCGGTTGATCCTTTGGAGTCCACCTCCCGAATCCTTGATCCGCGAATCGTAGGAGAAGAGCACTATAAGGTGGCACGCGGCGTACAGGAGATCTTACAGAAATATAAGGAGCTGCAGGATATCATTGCCATTCTTGGTATGGACGAGCTTTCGGAGGAGGATAAGCTTGTCGTAAGCCGTGCCAGAAAGGTACAGAGATTCTTGTCCCAGCCGTTCTTCGTAGCAGGACAGTTTACCGGTCTGGAGGGTAAATATGTTCCGATCAATGAAACGATCCGCGGCTTTAAGGAAATTATCGAAGGAAAGCACGATGATATTCCAGAAGGTCACTTCCTCAATGCCGGAACGATTGATGATGTACTTGCCCGCGTGAAGTAAGGGGTGAGCATATGGCAGAAGGAAATAAATTTGATTTAAAGATCATTACACCCGACAGGATTTTTTATGAGGGTGAGGCTACTATGCTGGAATTTAACACCACAGAGGGCGAGATCGGTATTTATAAGGAGCATGTACCCACAACGGTCATCGTTGCACCGGGCATTCTGACCATTACCAATGGGGAAGAGCAGAAGGAAGCTGCTCTTCATGCTGGCTTTGTGGAGATTTTACAGGACAGGGTCACAATTATGGCGGAGATCATAGAGTGGCCTTATGAAATCGATCTGGAGAGAGCCGAAGAGGCACGCCAGAGAGCGGAAGAACGCATTGCCATCAAATCACCGGATGTTGATGTGGCAAGAGCGGAGATCTCACTTCGCAGGGCAATGGCGCGAATCGAAGTGAAAAAATAAAAAACATAACGAAAACAGGGGGCGCATCATTCATTTGGACATGGTTCGCTTCCTTTTTTTATTGTGAAAAAGAAATTTTCATTGTCCTTTGCAGAGAAAAACAGTAAAATGGAAACGAAATCATTGGTTATGAACGTAGTGAAAGGGTAGTTTGATGGAACGGCTAAAAGGATTATTAGAGCAGAGCCTGACTGAGGGCTTGTACCAGATCGTAATCAGCAGCCCCAGAAAGAAAGGGGAATTACAGAAGATAAAGATACGTCCGATCATGATAAAGGGAGAGCTGTGCTATCAGGAAAGCCGGTTTGCAGGGACAAAGGTGCTTCATGAAAATAAAAGTGCCGGACAGCTCATAGCGGCTGTGATGCAGGAGATGGAGACTGCCTTTAAACAGATGGAGATACATACAAAAACCTGGCAGGCAACGGTGCTTGTTGGAAAAAAGGGAAACGTGACCATAAAGAAAAGAAATGTGACACCTGTGTCAGTCCCATCCATGGAGCATAACCGGAAAAAGAAATATATTCTGGATGAGAATGTTCCGGTTGGATTTTTACAGGATCTGGGGGTGCAGACACAGGATGGAAAGATCGTAAAGAGCAGATATGATAAGTTCCGTCAGATCAACCGTTTTCTGGAATTGATCGAGGACATACTGCCTGCGCTTCCAAAGGAGCGGACTGTCCAGATCATTGATTTTGGATGTGGGAAGTCTTATCTGACCTTTGCCATGTATTATTATTTAAAAATATTAAAAAACTATGATGTGAGCATCTGCGGTCTGGATTTAAAAGAAGATGTGATCCGCCACTGCAATACACTAAGTGAAAAGTACGGCTATGAAGGGCTGCGCTTTTATCATGGGGACATTAAGGATTTTGCCGGAGCAGATAAGGTGGATATGGTCGTGACGCTGCATGCCTGCGATACGGCTACAGATCATGCCCTTAATAAAGCGATAAGGTGGGGCGCAGGCGTGATCTTATCAGTGCCCTGCTGTCAGCATGAACTGAATAAGCAGCTTTTTTGTGAGCCCCTGGAGGAATTGTTTGCTTATGGACTGCTCAAGGAAAGAACAGCGGCGCTTTTTACAGATGGACTGCGTGCAGAGCTTTTGGAAAGTCAGGGATATGATACGCAGATACTGGAATTTATTGATATGGAGCATACCCCTAAGAACATTATGCTGCGCTGCATCCGGCGAAAAAAAGGCAATGAAGATGCCCAGGAATGGAAATATCGAAGGGAAAAAAGAGAGAAGGCGCAGGCTTTGATGGAATTTTTACATGTCACTCCTACATTGGCTGAGCTTTTATGGGAGTAGTTGTTTATGAAAAAAATCGTTTTACAGACAGGGGTATGGCTGGTTACATTTTTCCTTTCTATCCTTGTAGTCAGCGGACTGATGAATCAGGGAAATACCGATATGACAGTAGAAATGGGAGAAGCCACTCTGCCTCTGGTATATATGAGTCAGGGCAGTGAAAAAGTAAACTGCCTGCATGGATACCTGAAAGAAATGCGGGGAAGTGCCATGAGAGATGTGATCACTCCCTTAAAGGAAAATCGGCAGCTGCAGCTGACCATTGAAAAATTTGGCTGTGATATTGCCGGGCTGACCTTTGAGGTACGGAGTGTGGATGGTGAGCGGCTTGTGGAGTCTACAGAGATCACACAGTATCAGGAAAACCGGGAGCAGATCACTGCCGCTTTTACCATTAAGGATCTGATCGAGGACAATGAGGAATACAATCTGGTGCTGCTGATAGAGGATGGAAACAGCAGGATAATCCGCTATTATACAAGGATCATTCAGGCGGAAGATTATTTTGTAGATGAAAAGCTGGCATTTGTAAGGGATTTTCACAACCGCACCTATGATAAACAGGCAGCAGAGACATTAACAAAGTATCTGGAGTCCAATTCCGAGGGGGACAACAGCAGCTACAGCCATGTAGACATCCACAGCAGCTTTTATCAGATCACCTGGGGAGATTTAAAGGTGACCCAGGAGGGAGAGCCTGTTTATACCATAAAGGAAATAGGACCTTCCATAGCGAACATCAAGGCTGATTACATGGTAAGCACTCCCAATGGAAAAATGAAAAATTATTATCATGTAGAGGAATATTACCGGATCCGTTATACCAAGGAAAGGGTATACTTACTGGATTACGAGCGGGATATGCAGCAGCTGTTCCCAAAAGAGGAGGATCGTCCCTTTGCCAACAATAAGATCATGCTTGGAATCGCAACTCCAGAAGTGGAGATGGCAGAAAGCGATGGAGGAAATGTACTGGCATTTGTAAACGAAAACCGACTGTACAGCTATAACATCAGTGATAATAAATTTGCTTATTTATTTGGCTTTTATGATGAAAAAAATGCTGACCAACGGACTATGTATCAGGCTCATGGAATCAAGATACTGAATGTTGATGAGATGGAAAATGTGCAGTTCATGGTATATGGTTACATGAACAGAGGCCGTCACGAGGGAGAAGCCGGAATACAGATCTATTATTACAACAGTATGCTCAATACCATTGAAGAGCAGGTGTTTATCCCGGATAACCGTTCCTATGAAATGATAAAAACAGATGTTGAGAAGCTTTCCTTTGCAGACAACGATGGACATTTGTATCTGATGCTTTCGGGAAGTGTATATGAGATCAATCTGGAAACCAAAAACTATAAGACGATGATCGCTGATTTAAGGGAGGAGTCCTACCGGGTATCTGACAGCAACCGCATGATCGTATGGATCAGTGATGAAAATGCAGTAAGCAGTGAATTGACCCTGCTGAATCTGAATTCAAAAAAACAGATTAAGCTGAAACAGGGTACGGGTATTATCCTGACACCTCTGGGCTTTATGGGAGAGGATCTGATCTACGGAATGACACGTGCGTCAGATATTGAAAGAGACGAAAGCGGCGATGTGGTCATTCCCATGTATGAGATCCGTATCCAGAACGAAAATGATGAGATCCTGAAGAAATACAGAAAAGATGGGATCTATATTGTGGATGCGGAGATCAGAGATAACCAGATCACGCTGCAGCGTGTGGAAAGATCGGAAGCGACAAAGCAGTATGCGCCGATTACGGCAGATCAGATCATGAATAATGAACAGCTGGAGAAGGGCGACAATACCATTGAGCTGGCAGTGACAGAGGACTACGAAACAGTAGTGCAGATCGCGGTAAAAAAGACCATTGACAAAAAGGGGATCAAATTCCTGACACCTAAGGAGGTTTTGTTTGAAGGAGGCAGGGAGGTAAAGATCCAGCCGACAGAAACAGATACAAAACGGTATTATGTATATGGGCTGAAGGAAATTGAAGGTGTATATACCAATGAAGGAAATGCAGTAACCCATGCTGCAGAAAATGCCGGTGTGGTAATGAATGATGCCGGAGCCTATGTCTGGAAGGCTGGAGACCGCAGTCTGAAAAACCAGATCATGAAGATCAAGGGAGAAAAGGCAGACGAAGAGAGAGGCACACTGGCAGTCTGTCTGGATACAATGCTGGCTTATGAAGGTGTACCCAGAAATACAGAGCAGATGCTGCAAAATGGCAGAACCGCCATTGAGATACTAAAGGAGAACCTGCCGGAAGCCCAGATCCTGGAATTGTCCGGCTGTACACTGCAGTCTGTTCTGTATTATGTAAACCGAGATATTCCAGTGCTGGCAACGCTGGCAGATGGAAATGCAGTTCTGATCGTAGGCTTTAATGAGCTGAACACCGTGCTTATGGACCCTGAAACCGGAGAAGTCTTTAAAAAGGGAATCAATGATTCTACCATGTGGTTTGAGGAAAATGGAAACAGTTTTGTAACTTATGTAAAATAAATGACAGATAAAGCAAAGAGCAGGCTAAAACAGCCTGCTCTTGTATTTCAGTAAAGTGCGATACAGGATCATGCCAAGAATGCCGCAGGAAATGATTTCTCCCATACCTACGGTAATGACCAGATAGCTCCAGGCATCCGTCAGAGCATAGCCATAGGGAGAGGTCAGCACCCAGGGGACGATAAGCGTATTGGCAAGGATAGGAGGCAGAGAAAGTGCCCACTTCCATCTGCGCAGCAGATAGACACCTATGCTGCCAAGTAATGTGGCAACGCTGCCCATGACAATATCCAGAATACAGCAGCCGGTTAAGAGGTTGCTTAAAAAGCATCCGATGGCAAGTCCGGGAATGGCGGCTGGGGTAAAGGCTGGGAGGACAGTAAGCATCTCTGAAAAGCGGATCTGGATGGCACCGGAGGCCAGAGAGGCTGTGCTGGCAAGAAGAGTCAATATCACATAGAAGGCGGCAATCATTGCCGCCTGTGTAAGAAATAAAACTTTTTTATTTTTCATGGAATGCTCCTTTAGTTTTGTTTTACGAGTGGAAGGTCTCGAACACTCGGTTTTTGTACAGATATTTATAAATCTCCAGTTTTATATCTGGATACTACCCGCTGGATACGCTCGTTCGGATTCAGCAGATCGCTGATAGAGGTATCGTGATTTAAGGTATCAATGATGTAAGCGATATATTTGCTCATATCACAGTTGATATACCATTCTCTCTCTAAAAGCTCAGGGGTCTGATAGATCAGATTGGTGGTCAGTACTCTGTCGATCAGACCGTTTTTGTATGCCTGATCAAACTTGTCCAGACCGTTGGTAAACAGACCAAAGGTGGAGCAGATAAAAATCTTGCGCGCTTTTCTTTCCTTTAAGGCAGCGGCAACCTCCAGTACGCTTTCGCCGGAGGAGATCATGTCATCAATGATGATCATATCCTTTCCTTCCACGCTGGTTCCTAAAAATTCATGGGCAACAATAGGATTGCGGCCATTTATGATCTTGGTGTAATCACGGCGCTTATAAAACATACCCATATCCAGTCCAAGCACATTTGCAATATAGATTGCGCGGCTCATGCCGCCTTCATCCGGGCTGATGACCATCATATGGTTTGTGTCGATCTGCAGATCCTTTACGTTGCGAAGAAGTCCCTTGATGAACTGATAAGCAGGCTGTACGGTTTCAAAGCCATGCAAAGGAATCGCGTTCTGGACACGGGAATCATGTGCATCGAAGGTAATAATATTATCAACGCCCATAGACACCAGCTCCTGCAGTGCGATGGCACAGTCAAGAGATTCACGGGAGGTTCTTTTGTGCTGTCTGCTTTCATATAAAAACGGCATAATGACAGTGATCCTTCTGGCTTTTCCGCCGACAGCAGAAATAATACGCTTCAGATCCTGATAATGATCATCCGGGGACATATGATTTTCATGTCCGCACAGTGAATAGGTCAGACTGTAGTTGCATACATCTACAAGAATATACAGATCCGTACCACGCACAGATTCTAAAATGATGCCCTTGGCTTCTCCGGAGCCGAAACGCGGAACCTTGGCACCCAGCAGATAGGAGCTGCGCTGATAACCGGAAAAAGCAAGGCTTTCCTTGTGCTCACTTTCTCTTTCGGTTCTCCATTTTACCAGATAATAATCAATTTTTTCTCCGAGACTGTGGCAACCCTCTAGGGGAATGACACCAAGGGAACCCACAGGAATGGTTTCCAGATTTCTCTTTTCTTCTCGAAACTGCATGTAAGAATCCTCACTTTCTGTTCGTCATGGTTTTTTGGTACATTCTAATGTCTGGACCGGTAATTTTATACATATCATAATTGCTGGTTATCCGGGAAAAAATACGTTCCGAATATTTATTTCTCAAATCCTCCAGAGAAAGATTGGTAGAAATCAAAGTGGATTTTTTGCGCAAAAGCCGTTCATTGATACAGGAAAACAGCTGTGAGACCACATAAGCGTTGGTATATTCTGTCCCCAGATCATCGATCACAAGCAAGTCACAATTATAAAGGTCCTGACCGGTGCTGTAAAGACTTTCTGAGGATTTTCCGGAAAAAGAGCTGCCAGAAAGGGCATCGATCAAGCCGCTGGCACTGAAATAAAGCACCAGATTTCCTTTTTCGATCAGTTCTCTGGCAACACAGTTACTCAGGAAGGTTTTGCCGGCACCTACAGAGCCGTAAAAAAACAGATTGCGATGCCCGGCTGGAAACTCCCGGACAAATTTCTGACAGGCAGCAACCGTCTGGGTAAAACGGCTTAAATCCTCATCCTGATAATATTCATAGGACAGCAGGGAAAAATTCTCCCGTGCAAGAGTTTCCTTGATATTGGACTGCTCATACAGAAAGGAAATGACCTTCTGTTTCAGACAACGGCATTTTTGATTGTCGATGTAGCCTGTGTCATGGCACAGCGGACAGTCATATCTCAGCTCCAGATAATCCTCAGGATAGCCTGCCTGGCATAACAGTCTGCGCTTTTTTTCGGATAGAGAGTGCAGCGTCTGCCGCAGCTCTTTAAGCGCCTTATCATCTCCGTCCAGCAGCTTTTTTGCCTGAGCAACAGAAACAGAGGAAATAGAGTGCTCTACTTCCTCGTATTCTGGTATTTTTTCATAAATTTCGGTAATTCGCTGCAGCTGGCTGCGCCTTGCATGGTTTTGTTTTTCTTCGTATTCCCTGAGCAGCGCGTCATATTGTCTGTTTGTCAGTGGCACAGAAAGCCTCCTTCATTGATATCAGATCAGTTGCTAAGTAATTCCTTTTCCAAGGTATCAAAGTCATAGTCCCTTTGTGGGAACTGATTAAACTGGTTATTGGAAATGGCAGAACGGGACTGCGTTGGTCTGCTTTTCTGATAAGCGGCATCAGCAGTCTGAATATCCTGCACATTGTGTACATTTGAACGATTCCAGCTTGAAAGAATGCTGTCCGCATATTCAAAACGATGCTTGTCCGTTGCCATAACAGTTCTTTCACAGGCAACCTCAATGACAGGCAGGGTAAAACCAAGCTCCTTTGTCCAGCGCATAACATAGGATGCCTCTTTAGGGGTAGGAGTGCCGGTTTTTCCAAGGGCTTTCATAACTGCATATACGGTTTTATCGTATTTTCTTGCCAGGGTTTTTGCCTGCCGGGGAGTGGTGATCTGCTCCTCAGCCCAGCTAAGGGCTACCTTTTCGATATAACGGAAATCACGCTTGTCCCTTCCTACACAGTACTCAAACAGATAATCGATCAGCTCAGAGGAAAATCCCAGCTTGTCATAGATGAAGAATACTGTTTTGATCTCAGAAGGAGAAAGGGGCTTGCCTATGTATTGTTCTACGATAAATAACAGCTGCCCGGTTTCTTCGTTGCTGCGGAAGGCCTTCAGATCATCCAGGGAATAGGCTGGCTTTTCCGGCAGCGGGCTGATGGTGGGCACAGACATGGTCTGGGCGGTGGCAGCAGGCTGCTTTACAGATGAAAGCGGAACAATATCTGCGGACTGCGGCTGCTTTTCCGCTGCTGGAGCAGCAGAAAAGTGACTGCCATCTTTCTCGCTGTCAGGGATCGATAACAGAGAAATGGCAGACAGATTTTTGGAAGCGTCATAGGTCAGAGTCAGCAGCTTCTTTTTTTCCCAATATTTCAGAGCGCGCAGGATGTCCTTTTCTGTATGATTGAACAGATCTGCCATGTCAGAAATACTGGTAGACTGATTTGCCTGAAAGGTGCGCAGCAAATAAAGATACACCTTTACCTGTGCATCATTTGCCTCAGTCATATAATGATCGATAAAACAGTTGGAAATGGCAGTAAATGCCGTTGCTTCCTCCCGGTATATGGTTAAGTTTTTCATGCCCCTCACCTGATTATATGTATTATTAAAAGCAAGGAGATTATAACACAATCACAGGGAAAATGAAACACAAAAATTTGCCGAAAGCCTTGAAAACACTGGGTTTCTGGCAAATGTGGACAATGTGGACAATGTGGATGGACAAAAGCGTTTTTTTATGCCGGATACAGAAAAAGCAGGAAAAAACCAAGGCGTTTAAAAAAACCGGGGATGAAAAAATATCCACATTTTTAATTGTCAGAAATGACCATAAAAATGTGGATAATGTGGATAATTAAATTCCCAGAAGGTTTTCGCCGATTTTTACAACATCTCCGGCTCCCATAGTTATCAACAGATCACCGTTGATACAATTTTCTAATAAAAAATTTTCAATCTCGTCAAAGGACGGGAAATAAAAGCATTCTTTTCCGGCCTTTTGGAGCTTATCCTGCAAAACCTGAGAACTGATCCCCAGCGTGTCACTTTCCCGTGCTGCATAAATATCGGCAAGGACAATTTTGTCTGCAAGAGACAGGGCGGCTGCAAATTCCTCTAAAAAGGCCTTTGTACGGGTATAGGTGTGGGGCTGGAATACGCACCACAATGTTTTGTGGGGATAATTTTTTGCTGCTTGTAAAGTAGCAGTAATTTCTGTGGGATGATGTGCATAATCATCAATAACAGTTACTCCACCGATCTGTCCCTTATACTCAAAGCGCCTGTCTGTACCATGAAAGGCAAAAAGCGCGGATATAGTGGTTTTTCTTTCTACCAGAAGAGCGTCTGCCAGTGCAAATGCAGCAAGGGCGTTGAGCACATTGTGTTCACCCGGCACAGACAGCGTCACTTTTTCTGTATCGCCGCCGGGAGTGTGCAGGGTAAAAGAAGGGCAAGCCATTTCATTATAGGTAAGCCCGCTGTAGGAATAATCAAAATCCGGCTGGCTGCCAAAGGTAATGATGCGGCAGTGCAGTCCATCGGTAATGGTATCCAGACCTTTAATCTCTCCGTTTATGATCAGCAGACCCTCATCTGGGATCAGGGAGGCAAACTGGTGGAAGGATCTTCTGATCTCATGGATGTCCTTGAAAAAGTCAAGATGATCCTCTTCTACATTAAGGATAACTCCGATCTTGGGAAACAGACTCAAAAAGCTGTTGGTGTATTCACATGCCTCAGTGACAAAGCAGCCGGATTTACCAATACGGATATTTCCGCCTACGGAGCGTAGGATACCGCCAATGGATAAAGTAGGATCTGCTTCTCCCTTTATGAGGATTTCAGAGATCATAGAGGTAGTGGTGGTCTTTCCGTGAGTACCACTGATGGCAACCGGAGTAGAATAGTTACGCATGATCTGTCCCAGAAGCTGGGCTCTGGTAAGAGTAGGGATGCCTCTTCTGATAGCTGCGGCAAATTCCGGATTATCCTCATGGATCGCGGCAGTATAGACGATCAGATCAATATCCTCTGAGAGATTTTCTGCAGCCTGCTGGAAAAATATAGTAGCACCCTTTTCCTCCAGCAGCTGGGTCAGGGCAGAACGCTTCATGTCAGAACCGGATATGGAAAAGCCCTCTGTCAGTAAAATTTCTGCAAGTCCGCTCATGCTGATGCCGCCGATCCCGATAAAATGTATATGAATCGGATGATGAAAATCAATTTGATACATAATATTTCCTCTTCTTACTGCGATTTTTTTCTTGATATTTATTATACGCATATAAATGGAAAAAACAAACGGTTATTTTGAAAAATCTCCCGAAAAATCCAAGGAAAAGCTTTTGAAAGAAAGGAATTGTGTAAAATGATCGGGGGACAATGGGGAAAAATCCGGAAATATGTATAATAAATGAAAAATATTGGATAAAATGCAAAAATATTGTAAAAAATACACATAAAAACCCGGAAAAAACACAAATAAATTGTAAAAACATTTCACTTTTAGTCGAAACTATGATATAATAAGCAAAATGCAGGTATTGTGTTGCATAAGCGATGCCTCTGAGGGCAGAAAGTTCTTGCGGATGCGATAAAATATAACGTGTTATAAGGAGTGACTGGATAATATGTATAAAAAAGAGATGATTGCCATGCTTCTGGCTGGCGGCCAGGGCAGCAGACTGGGTGTACTCACATCCAAAGTAGCAAAACCGGCAGTGGCATTCGGAGGGAAATACAGGATCATTGATTTCCCACTTAGTAACTGCATTAATTCAGGAGTGGATACTGTAGGAGTACTGACCCAGTATCAGCCGCTGCGGCTGAATTCCCATATCGGGATAGGGATCCCGTGGGATCTTGACCGCAATGTTGGCGGTGTTTCTGTTCTTCCGCCGTATGAGAAGAGCAAGAACAGCGAATGGTATACAGGTACTGCAAATGCCATCTACCAGAATATTGACTACATGGAAAGCTTCAATCCGGACTATGTGCTGATCCTTTCCGGCGATCATATCTATAAAATGGATTATGAGGTTATGCTGGATTTCCATAAAGAGAACGGCGCAGAGGTGACCATTGCAGCAATGCCGGTTCCCATGGAGGAGGCAAAGCGTTTTGGTATCGTGATCACAGATGAAAACAGACAGATCAAGGACTTTGAGGAAAAACCGGAAAATCCCCGAAGTAATCTGGCATCCATGGGCATTTACATTTTCAGCTGGAAGATGCTGAAGGAGGCACTGATCGCCATGGCAGACCAGCCGGCACTTGATTTTGGAAAGCATGTGATCCCCTACTGCTTTAAAAAGGGTGCACCGATGTATGCCTATGAGTTCAATGGCTACTGGAAGGATGTAGGAACCTTAAACTCTTACTGGGAAGCCAATATGGAGCTGATCGATATCATTCCAGAGTTCAATCTTTATGAGGAATATTGGAAGATTTATACGCGCAGTGAGATCGTTCCGCCCCAGTATATATCTGCAGACAGCATTGTGGAAAAGAGCATTATTGGTGAGGGCACCACGATTTTAGGACAGGTGTACAATTCTGTAATAGGCTGCGGTGTTACGATAGGAGAAGGTACGGTGGTAAGGGATTCCATTATCATGAACCGTACAGAGATCGGAAAAAAATGTGAACTGAACAAAGCCATTGTTGCAGAGGATGCAGTGATAGGCAACGATGTTAAGCTGGGTGTGGGAGAAGAGGCTGAAAATGAGACAGATCCCCATATTTACAATCATGGCATCGTGACCGTAGGCGAAAGGAGCATTATTCCGGATCATATTTCTGTTGGAAAGAACAGCGTGATATTTGGCAGGACGGGAGAAGAGGATTATGAAAATGCCTGCCTGGCAAGTGGAAAAACTTTGATTAAGGCAGGTGACGAAGCGTGAGAGCAATCGGAATTATTTTAGCCGGTGGCAATAACCACCGCATGAGGGAGCTGTCCCAGAAAAGGGCGGTAGCAGCAATGCCCATTGCAGGAAGCTACAGAAGCATAGATTTTTCTCTCAGTAATATGTCCAATTCCCATATTCAGAAGGTGGCAGTGCTGACGCAGTACAATGCCAGAAGCTTAAATGAGCATCTGAATTCTTCAAAATGGTGGGATTTTGGAAGAAAGCAGGGAGGTATCTTTGTATTTTCGCCGGTGGTAACATCGGACAACAGCTCCTGGTATCGAGGCACGGCAGATGCGATGTACCAGAATCTGGATTTTTTGAAAAGCAGTCATGAGCCTTATGTGATCATCGCCAGCGGCGACTGCATCTATAAGATGGATTACAATAAGGTACTGGAATACCATATCGAGAAAAAAGCAGACATCACAGTTGTGTGCAGAGATATGGGAGAGGCTACCGGAGTAGAGCGTTATGGCACCCTTAGGATGAACGAGGAAAGCCGGATCGAGGAGTTTGAGGAAAAACCGGTGGTGGCAAAATCCCACACCATTTCCTGCGGCATCTATGTTGTCAGAAGAAGAGCGCTGATCGAGATGCTTGAAAAATGTGCAGATGAGGACAGATACGATTTTGTCAAGGACATCCTGATCCGTTACAAAAATCTGAAACGGATCTATGGCTACAAAATGAAGGACTACTGGAGAAACATTGCTTCGGTAGATGATTATTTCAATGCGAATATGGATTTTTTGAAGCCGGACATCAGAAATTATTTCTTCAAGGAATATCCTGATGTTTATACCAAGGTAGAGGATCTGCCGCCGGCAAAGTATAATTCGGGCTCAAAAGTAAAGAACAGCCTGATTTCCAGTGGATGTATCATAAACGGTACAGTGGAGGATTCCATCATATTCAAGAGTGCATTCATTGGGAATAATTGTACGATTAAAAATTCCATCGTATTAAATGATGTTTATATTGGCGATAATACTTATATTGAAAACTGCATCGTTGAAAGCCGCGACACCATTCCTGCAAACTCCTGCTACAGAGGAGAAGATGGGATTAAGATTGTGATCGAAAAGAACGTAAGATACAGATTCTAGTCAGTGAATGGAGGTCGGATGCATGAAGATAACAGATGTACGGGTTCGTAAAATAACAAAGGAAGGAAAAATGAAAGCAATCGTATCTATTACGATTGATGATGAATTCGTAGTTCATGACATCAAGGTAATTGAAGGAGAAAAGGGTCTTTTTATTGCAATGCCCAGTAAAAGGACTTTGGATGGAGAATACAGAGATGTTGCCCACCCTATCAATTCAGAGACCAGAGAAGGCATACAAAGACTTATTTTAGAGAGCTATGAACAAGCATTGTCAGAGGCTGAGAATGCTTTAGAATGACTAGATCAGACAGGCAGATAAGAAAGGAAAGGAAAGGAGTTGTCATTTGGCAGCTCCTTTGTTATTCTTTCATAGGAAAGACCTCGTTGCATTAACGGATGAAGGTTATGAATTTTCCTATGAAATAAAAGCACTCCGTGCAGGATGCGCAGCTCGCAGAGCGGTATGATGCCATAAATGGCACTGCTCGCGCGCGGAACAAAAGCTGTGCTATGTCAAAAGGTAGAGCGCGTAAGTGTACGAAGCACACTTTTGTTCTGCAAGGACAGAAAGGATGATGAGCATATGTATATAATCGCAGGACTGGGAAATCCGGGCAGAGAGTATGAAAATACAAGACATAATACAGGATTTTCTGTCATAGATGTAATAGCAGAAAAGAATGGGATCTCCGTTATGGAGAAAAAGCATAAGGCAGTGATCGGAAAAGGGCATATAGATGGGCAAAGAGTAATTCTGGCAAAGCCCCAGACCTTTATGAACCTGAGCGGGGAGAGTCTGAGAGAGCTGGTGGATTACTATAAAATAGATGAAAAAACAGAGCTGATCGTTATTTATGATGATATCAGTATGGACGTAGGACAACTCCGCATCCGTAAAAAAGGAAGTGCAGGCGGGCACAATGGGATCAAAAATATCATTTCCCATTTGGGGCATGATGTGTTTTTGAGGATCAAGGTTGGTGTAGGCGAAAAGCCAAAGGGCTATGATCTGGCAGATTATGTGCTGGGACATTTTACAGATGCTGAAAGAAAAAGGATTCAGGAAAGCGGAGAGCTGGCAGAAGAGGCAGTGCATCTGATGCTGCAGGATGAGGTGGATCAGGCAATGAATATTTATAATAAAAAGCAAGAGGTATAGCAGGTGAAGGTATTAAGGAAACCCTTTGAGGAAATGGGAGAACTTCCCGGAATAAGCAGAGTGCTGAAAAAGCAGGGCGGATCTGTAAGCCTGAGCGGCTGTGTGGACTCACAGAAAATGCACATGGTCTATGGGATCAGCGATGGCTTTCGCAGTAAGGTCATCGTTACTTTTAGTGATATCAGAGCCCGTGAAATTTACGAGGATTATAGGTTTTATGACAGAAATACCGAGATCTATCCGGCAAAGGATCTGATCTTTTATCAAGCGGACGTCCACGGGAATCGTCTGACAACAGAACGGATGAAGGTGCTGCGGCGGATCCTGGAGGGAGTGCCCGTTACGGTGGTTACGACCTTTGACGCACTGATGGCATATCAGATGCCGCTGGAGGCCTTGAAAAGAGGTGTCATAAAGCTGCAGAAGGGACAGGGGCTTTCCTTAAAAATGCTGTCAGAGACTCTTGTGGCAACAGGATATGAAAAGGTATATCAGGTGGAGGGACCTGGGCAGTTTGCCATCCGTGGAGGGATCGTAGATATTTTTGATCTGACGGAGGAAAATCCTTACCGTATGGAGCTATGGGGTGATGAAATCGACTCCATTCGCAGCTTTGATGTACTGAGCCAGCGCTCCATAGAAAATTTATCCAGTATTTCCGTTTACCCGGCAACAGAAATCGTATTGTTTGAGGACAATGCAAGGGAAGGGGCTGCGGCAATAGAAAAAGAAGGAAAAAAGGTAGAAAAAGCTCTGCGGGAGCAGTTTCTGACACAGGAGGCCCACCAGATCAAAACTCAGGTGCAGGAGCTTAGAGAGCAGCTTTTGGAGTCCCGTTTTACAGGAAATCTGGAGAGTTATATCCGATACTTTTATAAAGAAACAGAGTCCTTTCTGGACTTTTTTGATAAAGAGAAAAGCCTGTTTGTGCTGGATGAGCCGGCGAGACTGAAGGAGCATGCAGATGCCGTGGAGCTTGAATTCAGGGAAAGCATGCTTCACAGAGCCCAAAAGGGCTATGTGCTGCCAGGGCAGATGGAGCTGCTTATGTCTGTGGAGGAAACAGCAGCTAGATTAGAGCGGCGGCATGTGGTAATGCTGTCTGCTCTTTATCAGAAAAGCACCTTGCTTAGGGCCAAGGAGCATTTTGACATTACTGCAAAATCCATTGCCCCATACAACAGCAGCTTTGAAACCTTGATCGGGGATCTGCGCCGTTATAAAAAAGCTGGCTACAGAGTCCTGCTTTTGTCCGGCTCGAGAACCAGGGCAAAGCGTCTTGCCAAGGATCTGGCAGATCAGGAGCTGCCTGCATTTTACAGTGAAGATCCGGAAAGAGAGCTGAAGCCGGGAGAGATCATGACCTGCTACGGTCATGTGCTCAGGGGATTTGAATATCCGCTGCTAAAGTATGTTATCTTATCAGAAAGTGATATTTTCGGAAGCGACAAAAAGAAGAAAAAGAAAAAGCATAAAAAGTATGAAGGACAGAAGATCCGGGATTTTGCAGAGCTGAATGTAGGCGATTATGTGGTGCATGAAAGTCATGGACTGGGAATTTACCGCGGAATCGAAAAGGTAGAGGTAGAAAATGTAGTCAAGGATTACATGAAGATCGAATATCGTGATGGCGGAAATCTGTATATTCTGGCAACGGGCTTTGATGCGATCCAGAAATATGCGTCCGCAGATGCAAAGACACCGAAGCTGAACAAGCTGGGCACGCAGGAGTGGACAAGGACAAGAAGCAAGGTAAAAAATGCAGTTGGCGAGGTGGCAAAGGATCTGGTGGAGCTGTATGCGGCGCGCCAGCAAAAGAAAGGCTTTCAGTTTGATAAGGATACAGTATGGCAGAGAGAGTTTGAGGAACTGTTTCCCTTTGAAGAAACGGAGGATCAGCTGACTGCCATCGAAGCCACAAAGGCAGATATGGAAAGCGGCAGGATCATGGACCGGCTGATCTGCGGAGATGTAGGCTACGGCAAGACAGAGATCGCTATCCGTGCTGCCTTTAAGGCGGTGCAGAGCGGAAAACAGGTGGTCTTTCTGGTGCCAACTACCATTCTGGCACAGCAGCACTATAATACCTTTATGCAGCGGATGAAGGATTTTCCCATCCGGGTAGATCTGATGTGCAGATTCCGTACACCGGCAGAACAGAAAAAGACCATTGAAGATTTGAAAAAGGGTCTGGTGGATATTGTGATCGGAACCCACAGGGTATTGTCGGCAGACATGGCATATAAGGATCTGGGACTGCTCATCATTGATGAAGAGCAGCGCTTTGGAGTGACGCATAAGGAAAAGATCAAGCAGCTCAAGGAAACGGTGGATGTGCTTACACTGACTGCGACCCCGATCCCAAGAACACTTCATATGAGCCTGATCGGTATCCGGGATATGAGCGTGCTGGAGGAAGCGCCCAATGAGAGAATGCCGATCCAGACCTATGTGCTGGAATACAATGAGGAGATGGTACGGGAAGCCATTGTCCGGGAGCTGGCACGGGGCGGACAGGTGTATTATGTGTATAACCGGGTCAATAATATTGAAGATATCGCAGCAAAGATCGGAGAACTGGTGCCGGAGGCCAGCGTGGGATTTGCTCATGGGCAGATGAAGGAACGGCAGTTAGAGCGCATTATGTATGACTTTATCGATGGAGAGATCGATGTGCTTGTTTCTACCACCATCATTGAGACGGGACTGGATATTTCCAACGTAAATACGATCATTATTCATGATTCAGATAATATGGGACTGTCACAGCTGTATCAGCTGAGAGGACGGGTAGGACGCTCCAACCGGACGGCATATGCCTTCCTGATGTATAAGAGGGATAAGCTGCTGAAGGAGGTAGCAGAAAAAAGACTGCAGGCGATCCGGGAATTTACCGATCTGGGCAGCGGCTTCAAGATCGCCATGCGGGATCTGGAGATCCGGGGTGCTGGCAATCTGTTAGGCAGAAAGCAGCATGGACATATGGAAGCGGTAGGCTATGACCTGTACTGCAAAATGCTGAATGAAGCGGTAAAGCAGTTAAAGGGAGAAGAGGATACAGTGGACTTTCCGACCACCATTGATCTGGATGTGGATGCTTACATTCCCCAGTCATATATTATGAATGAGGTTCGTAAGCTGGATATCTATAAGCGGATCGCCGGTATCGAAAATCAGGCAGAAAGCGAGGATATGCGGGAGGAGCTGATGGACCGCTTTGGGGAGATCCCCAGGTCGGTTGAAAATCTGCTTCGGATCGCGCTGATCCGCCAGCAGGCGCATAAGCTGTATTTGTCAGAGGTACAGGGCAAAAATGAGGTTCTGGTATTCCAGTTCCTTTCAAATGCACCTGTCCGGATTGAAAATCTGCCAGAGCTGCTGCGGCTGTATGGAAAAAAGCTGACCTTTCATCCAAAGGGAGATCCTTACCTGCGCTACCGCTATAAAAAGTGCGGATTTGCGGAAAAGGATGGAGAAATGCTGCTATCCCTGACAGAGGAGCTTTTAAATGCCATACAGGAAAAGCTTATGTAAATCTGTCTGACAATGCAGAGCTTGCACAGAACCAGGGAAACAGCTTTGTGCATAATGTCCAAAAGGAAAGAAATAAAAGAAAATTTGTTGAAAGAATAGTAAAATTATAATAAAATGGAGTGGTAAAAAGGTCTTTCTGAGAAAAAAATAAATGGTGGTGAGCGTATGAAAAAGATAGCGTACAAATTTTTGGCGGTAATCAGTATTCTGGTGATAATAGGACTGGCTGCAATGGGAGTGCTCAGTACAAATATCAAAAGCATCAGCAATACCAGTACCCAGCTGCTGGAAAAACAGGTTCAGGATATGGATCTGATCCAGTCGATCAATCTGAATTATGAGCAGATTTATCGTTTAACCCTGTGTCATACCCTGAGTACCGTAGAGGGGACCATGGACAAGTATGAGATGGAGATCTCTGCCTGCAGGGAAGCGATCAATTCCAGCATGGCAAAGTACAGGGCAGGTATTACAGATGAAGAAATTGCAAAGATGTTTGCAGACTTTGAAACCAAGTATACGGCTTTCATAAAAACAGTAGATGGTATTCTGGAGAACAGCTCCAGAGGACAGAAGGATATGGCGACCATTTATATCAACAACACACTGGGTGTAACGGTTGGAAATCTGGAAGCGTACATAGATAATCTGACTGCTTATTCAAACAGTGAGTTTGAAGCAGGAAAGGCAGAACTGGCAGCAACAGCTGCAGAGAGCAATCAGGTAGCTGTATTGGCAATGGTGCTTATGCTTGTGGCAGCGATCGTTATTTACTTTGTATCCAGCTGGATGATCGTTCGTCCGATCAAGATGGGAACAAAGGAGCTGCAGGAGATCATCCAGTCCATTCACGACAAGGATGCAGATCTGACCAAGCGTTTGAAGGTACGTACCAGAGACGAGATTTCTGTACTGACCTCCGGTATCAACGAATTTCTGGAGATACTGGAAAATCTTATCCGGAATATCCGTATGTCCAGTATGCGTATTTCCGATGAGCAGCAGCTTGTATTTGAAAGGGTAGAAAAGACTCAGGAGGATGCAAACGATACCTCCAGCACAATGGAAGAGCTTGCAGCTGGTATGGAAGAGGTAACAGCTACTGTTTCTGTTGTAACAGATCATGCCAAGGGAGCAAAGGAATCGGTAGAGAGTGTTGCCGGAGATGTAAATGATGGCTTCCAGTTTGCAGGTGAGATGCAGGAGCGTGCTGACAGTCTGAAGAAACAGGCAGTGGAATGCAAGCAGTCTGCAGAAGAACTGATCAGTGAGATCGATAAAGCACTGGTACAGTCGGTTGAGGACAGCCGCCAGATCCGTAATATTACTACATTGACAGATGATATTCTGGGCATCGCAGCGCAGACAAACCTGCTGGCTCTGAATGCTTCCATCGAAGCAGCAAGAGCAGGAGAAGCAGGACGAGGTTTTGCAGTTGTGGCAGATGAGATCCGTCAGCTGGCAGACAACAGTAAGGCAACAGCAAATAATATCCAGACGATCTCTCAGGGAGTAGTCAGAAGCGTAGAGGCACTGTCTGATAATGCATCTTCCCTGTTAAAGTTTGTAAATGAAAAGGTTATGGCAGATTATGACGTAATGGAAAATACCGGAGTCCAGTATCTGTCAGATGCTACAAAGGTAAATAGTATCATGGATAAGATTTCCGGTGGTACGCAGATCATCAATCAGGCAATGCAGGAGGTGGTAGAGTCCAACGAAGGCATTTCTGAAACCATTGAACAGAACGCAGTGGGAATCGGAAGTGTAGCAGAGAATACCACAGAGCTTGCTGATAACATGAAACAGATCTATAATGCGATCCAGGAAGTACAGGGCGTGATCGAAGAACTGACAAGACAGGCAGAGATTTTCCGTATTGGAGAAGAAGGAGAAGGGGCTTCCTTTACAGATGCAGCCCTGCCGGAGGAGAGCCTGCCAACGGAGCTTCTGTCAGAGGAAAGTCCGGCAGAGGAAGAGATGCAGTCAGAGCAGCCTCTGGATGCATGGGAGGAAGCAGAGGAACAGCTGATGGATGAGGACGAAGCAAAGGAGTCAGAAGAGTAGGCTGTTTGGAGAATAAGAGATAAGATGCCTGTGGGGGAATCCCCACAGGCATTTTCAGATAATAACGGAAGGCGAGAAAAAGAATGGAACAAAAAGAAGTGAAGGCAAATGGCTGGGCATGGGTCTTTTGGTAGGTGCTATGGATATTTCCACAGCCAATAATACGGTGGCGATCGTGATGGCAGGTCCGATCGCAAGAGAAATGAGTGAGGAATATCATATCGAACCACAAAGAGCAGCCTCTATTCTGGATACATTTTCCTGCATTTTTCAGGGAGTACTGCCTTATGGAGCGCAGATGCTGCTGGCATTGGCTGCAACAGCAGAATGTGGCTATGCCTTGTCTGCGTTTGAAGTGATCCCTTATCTGTATTATCCGGCGCTGCTGGGTGTTGTCTCTCTGATTTATATTTTTCTGGGAAAAGAGAAAAAATAAAAAGACACCAGGAGGTTGACACAAGGAGGATCCTGTAATACACTGAGACAGTAAACAGAATATGAATTCTTCGGGGCAGGGTGTAATTCCCTACCGGCGGTATAGTCCGCGACCCGCTGAGGCGGCTGATTTGGTGCGATTCCAAAACCGACAGTTAAAGTCTGGATGAGAGAAGAAAAGGATGCTTTTACATTTTGCAGCGTTATTTTCGATGCCCTTTTTGGGCATCGTTTTTTATTTCATGCATACCTTTCCGGGGGATTTATAAAATCATTTTATTTTTTCCACAGAAAGGAGATATTAGTTATGAAACAAAAATGGTCTGTACAGGAAATGATAATAACGGGGATGCTGGCTGCGGTGGCAGGAGTGCTGATGTCCTTTGAGTTTTCTGTCCCTATGATGCCGCCCTTCTATAAGGTGGATTTCAGCGATGTTCCCTCTATTATCGCACTTTTTACAATAGGACCGGCTTCGGCAGTCTGTGTAGAGGTCATCAAAATCCTGATAAAACTGACCACTGTAGGAACAAACTCCATGTATGTAGGGGAGCTGGCAAATCTTCTGGGAGTAGTACTTTTTGTTGTTCCGCTCTGGCTGGTTTATACAAAAGGGAAAAAGACCACAAGGGCAGCGATCACAGCTCTTGTAGCCAGTCTCCCTATACGGATCGCTTTTTCCTGCTTTTTGAATGCCTGCATTACCCTTCCTTTGTATGCAAAAGCCATGGGACTGCCGCTGAATGATGTAGTGCGCTCTGTTTCCACAGTAAATCCCTTGATCCGGGATCTGCCCGGATTTTTGGTGCTGGCAACGATTCCTTTTAATCTGCTGAAGATCACATTGAATTATATCGCAGGCTATGCTTTGTTTGAACGACTGAGCATGCTTGGGGTTGTAAAACGGAGGGCTTAGGATGCTTAGAAAATACAGAGAACTGACAAGGCTGGAAATGGAGCAGGTAGACAAGGAAAAAACCATGATCCTGATACCTGTAGGGGCGCTTGAACAGCATGGCAGTCAGGCACCCTTGGGAACAGATGACATTATAGCAGAAGCAATGACAGAGTATATAGGAAAAAGACTGGAGGAAGAGGGGGAAACGGATTTCCCCATGCTGGTTTTTCCGGTAATTCCGGTGGGACTGAGTACAGAGCATAAAAACTTTTGCGGAACGGTTACATTGCGCCCGGATACCTATTATCATTTGCTATATGACATATGTGTCAGTTTGACGCGGCATGGCTTTTGGAAGCTTGTTTTTTTGATCTGCCATGGAGGAAATGCGCCGATAATACAGGTGCTTAGCAGAGAACTCAGAAGTGAGCTGGGTATTTTTCCCTTTTTCCTTTCCTCAGGAGCATTTAGCGATCCTGAGGTAAGAGCAACCCTGTCAGAAGGAAATAGATGGGATTTTCATGGCGGAGAGATGGAGACCTCTATGGTAATGGCAGTAGACGAGAGCCTGGTTAAGCTGGATACAGCACAGGCTGGGATTCCGAAAGCATTTGTGCACAATCAGACAGTCCTGCCTTATGGAAAAGCCTCCCTTGGCTGGATTTCTGAGGACTGGGTTACAAAGGAAGGAAAGCCTATCGGGATTGGCGGCGATCCCGGCGGTGCCAGCGCAGAAAAGGGAAGGATCATTTTAACAGTCAGCGCCAGGGAGCTTGTGGCAGCGTTGCGTGAGATCCGGGATTTTAAGGTGGAAGAATAAAAAGATCTGGCAGGATACAGAATAAATTTTCCTTTTTTCCACATACTAACTCCAAAGCTAATATATAGCAGAAAAGAGCTATCCTGATAAGGGGACAGGTAAGGTACTCTTGCTAAATAAGGTAAATGGAGGAAAATGATATGAAAGCCACAGGAATTGTTCGCAGAATAGATGATTTGGGAAGGATTGTGATCCCAAAGGAAATCAGAAGAACACTGAGGATCAGAGAGAGTGATCCCTTGGAGATTTTTACGGACAGAGAAGGAGAGATCATTTTAAAGAAATATTCTCCCATTGGGGAAATGAATACCTTTGCAAAGCAGTATGCAGAAAGTCTGGCGCAGGTATCGGGGCATACCGCAATGATCGCAGACAGAGATCAGTTTATTGCAGCATCAGGCGGCTATAAAAATGCAGTGGGAAAGGCGATCAGCAGAGAGCTGGAGGAAAAGCTGGATAAAAGAGAGTCGTTTTTGGCATCCCGTGGAGAGAGGAGCTTTATCTCTGTTTTTGAGGGAGAAGAAGGGACATATGCCCATGAGGCGGTAAGCGTGATCATTTGTGAAGGTGATGTGATCGGAGCGGTTGTTCTGTTAAATGATGATGCAAAAAGCAAAATGGGAGAGGTAGAGAAAAAATTGATCCTTTCTGCGGCTGCATTTCTGGGAAGGCAGATGCAGGGATAAAGGCAGGATAAAAGGGCACACAAGGCTGAAAATAGAATAGCCTTATGTGCCCTTTTGGATTATTGACTCATCTTATCCAATAATTCGATTTTCATATCATATAATTTTTTGGACAGATCTACATATACATTGTGGGGATTGACAAGCCGCCTTGTCTCATCCCAGAGAGTATCTAGCTCCTGCTGACAGTAGCTGCGGATATCCATTGTTTCGGGAGTTTCATAAACGCAGCTTCCTTTTATAAATACAGGAACCATGATTTCACGCAGGGTATAGCTGCCTGGTGCCAGCCTTGTCTTTTTCCAGGGAGCATGAGGATCGAACAGAAGCAAAGCCTCCTCCTCTGAGTAAACCTCGTCAGCAAGACAGATCAGGTCTGCCTTGATCTTTCCTGTTTCCTTTTCGTAGATACGATAAATCGTCTTATTGCCCGGATTGGTGATCTTTTCGGTATTCTCGGATAATTTGATCTTGGGAACGAAAGTGCCGTCTGCATCTAATACAGCAGCCAGCTTGTACACGCCGCCAAAGGAAGGGCAGTCCTTGGAGGTGATCAGATTGGTGCCTACGCCCCAGGAGGTAATGGCAGCTCCCTGAGCCTTCAGACTGTCGATCAAAAATTCATCCAGATCGTTGGAGGCAGAGATAACAGCGTCCATAAAGCCTGCAGCATCCAGCATCTTTCTTGCCTTTTTGGAAAGATAAGCAAGATCTCCGCTGTCCAGACGGATGCCGTAATAGGTAAGAGGAATGCCGGCCTGCTTCATTTCTTCAAAGACACGGATAGCATTTGGAACACCGGATTTCAGGGTGTCATAGGTGTCTACAAGGAGAATGCAAGCAGTGGGATACATTTCTGCATAGGTCTTAAAGGCAGTGTATTCGTCAGGAAAGCTCATAACCCAGCTGTGAGCATGTGTGCCCATGACAGGAATGTGGAAAAGCTGTCCTGCAAGAACATTGCTTGTGGCTTTACAACCGCCGATCACCGCGGCTCTTGCGCCATAAATGCCGGCATCCGGCCCTTGGGCACGGCGAAGACCGAACTCCAGAATACTGTCTCCCTTTGCAGCATAGCATACACGGGATGCCTTTGTGGCGATCAGACACTGATGATTTAAAATTGTTAAGATCGCAGTTTCTACCAGCTGAGCCTCCATGATGGGAGCAATGACCTTGATAAGCGGTTCTCGCGGAAAAATAACAGTTCCTTCAGGAATGGCATAGATATCTCCTGTGAACTGAAAGGTCTTCAGATATTCCAGAAAGTCTGCATCGAACATCTGGAGATTTTTTAAATATTCAATATCCTGATCAGAAAAATGAAGATTTTTAATATAGTTAATGACCTGTTCCAGACCGGCAGAAATAGCATAGCCGCTGTCTAAAGGGTTGTTTCTGTAAAAAACATCAAAAATTACAGTTTCGTTTTGGTTTTTGTGACGGAAATATCCCTGCATCATCGTCAGCTCATACAGATCGGTCATGAGGGTCAGGTTTTGTCTATCCATTTTGCGCCTCCTATTAATAGATATACAGCATATCCTTATAATAAAAGATGAGGCAAAAGAAATCAAGAGCAGTTATTGCAGCACTGTGATAAAGGGTTTTATGGGCAGTCCTGCTTCATTTACCAGATTGACAACGGCATAATCCGCCCAGGCAAGAGAGACTGTGCAGGGAATGCCGGGCTTTAGCTCTGCGTACAAAATAACCTGATTGCCCTTTACGGAAAGAGAGTTTATGGTAGCTTCCCTATTATCCTGCATCAGACAAAAGCTCTTGATCTCATGGGCACAAAGCTGCTGCGTATAGGGGACGGCGCGCTCCTTTTCTTCCGGCGAAGGAGTATCAAGAGGCGTAGAAGCAAGCCGGGAAACGGAAAGCTGCTGACAGTTGTTAAAGGTTAAAGTGATTTTGACAGACTGTTCGGCAGCAGGCATGGCAGCTTCCGCGTGGGCAGAGATCAGCTCTGGCGACTGGCATAACAGGGTTTCTCCATAGACCATACCTCTGGCAAGCAGAGCAAGCCTCCTGCCAACCTCCATTTTGGCTTTTGGGTGGATGTCGTAATAGGAACCGATGTCCATAACACTGACCATTCCTGTGTTAGGTACGGTTTTGCTGACAAGTGCCTGTTTTTCCCGCACCTTGCAGTAGTTGGAGGAATCGCATTGCAGCCATCTGCCAAAGGGAGCAAGCTGAACAAAAAGAAAAGGGAAGGATGCATCCCATTTCTGCCGCCAGCAGGTGATCAGTGCTGTTAAAAGCTGATCGTATAAATCGGCATGATAAGCATCAGATTCTCCCTGATACCACAAAACACCCTGAAATGCAAAGGGAATCAGAGGCTCCAGCATCTGATGATAGAGTCCGCCGGGACGGTTGATGGACCAGGGTCCCATGGGGATGACCGGGTCGCTGGCGTGCTCTTCCATGTAATGCTGCTGCCATTTTGCAGACCTGCCGTACATCAGGGGTGTAAAATCTTCGCCATGTTTTTCTGAAACTTCAAACTCCCAGCTCTTTAAGCTGATCTGTTCCAGCTCTTTAGGGGTATATTCTTTTAATGCCTGTTCATATTCCTGCAGATATATATTTAAGGGCTCTTTTTCCAGACAGGTCTCATCGAGCCATGCAGAGGCAGTTGTACCGCCCCAGTTACAGCCGATGATGCCAATGGGTACCTGAATGTGGGGCTGGATATTGCGGGCAAAGGAATATCCGGGAGCAGAAAAGGTTTCAAAGCCCTTATCTCCCTCCATCAGCCATGTTCCCCATCCGGTGGTATCCTTCTGCTGCCCCTTAAATGCCAGCTGCGGCACATTGTACATATGTATTTTGGGGTTTTTGGGATAACGCTGGATGCTCTCCCAGTCTTTGTCATAGCGCAGGAAAAATTCCATATTAGACTGTCCGCAGGCAAGCCATACCTCACCAATGGAAATCTGCTCTAGTATGATGGGCTGCTGCTTACTTTTGTCACAGGAAATGATAAGTGAAAAGTGTTCTCCGGCAGGATGGGCTGGGAGCTTGCAGCGCCAGGAATCCTGACTGTCGGCGCAGGCGGCAGCTGTATGCAGGCAGATGGTGCCTTTTGGGGTATCCTGCAGCAGCTGAACAGTCACTGCAGAAGAAGCAGGTGCTGTCCCCCATATGACAATGGGCTTTTTCTGCTGTAATACCATGCCTGATTGAAAAATGGAAAAAACGGAAAATTCTTTTATCATATTTTTGACCTGCCTTTCTGAAACAAGTATATACCAGATTTTTGGGAAAAGACAGGGACTGCAAAAAGAAAGGCAATTATTGGGCAGAAAAGCAATTTTTGAATGTTGAAGTATAGGTGGGATACGGATAAAATGAGTACAGTTTAAGTCGATAAGCTTATGGGAAAGGCAGGTTTTAGATATGGGAATGATTCAGAATCCGATTTTGCGTGGTTTTTATCCGGATCCATCGGTTTGCAGTGTAATAAAAAGAGCTGACAATGGAGCTGTTATAGATGCAGATTATTATCTTGTGAATTCTTCTTTTGCTTATGTGCCGGGAGTTCCGATATTTCACAGCAAGGATCTGGAAAGCTGGACTCAGCTGGGGCATGTGCTGGAGAGAAGAGAGCAGCTTGCGCTTGACGGGGCTGGGATGTCAGATGGGATTTATGCGCCTACCATCCGTTTTCACAAGGGACTGTTTTATATGATCTCTACAAATGTAACCAGTGGCGGCAATTTTTATGTAACGGCAGAAAACCCAAAAGGGCCATGGTCAGATCCGGTATATCTGGAGGATGCCAGGGGGTTCGATCCCAGCCTTTATTTTGAAGGCGATACCTGCTATTATGTAGGGCAGCGGACAAGGGAAGGAGCAGAATATTTTGGAGACTGTGAAATCTGGCTGCAGGAGCTGGATCTGGAGAAAAAGAGGTTGACAGGACAGGTCTCTGTTTTGTGGAATGGAGCGATGAAGCATGCAGTCTGGCCGGAAGGCCCACATTTGTACCATAAGGGTGAATATTATTATCTGCTGATAGCAGAGGGAGGAACGGAGTATTCTCACAGCATTTGTGTGGCAAGGAGCAAAAAGCTGACCGGTCCTTATGAGTCCTGCCCCAATAATCCTATATTTACCCACAGACAGCTGGGAGAGGGAGCGCTGATCCAGAATGTAGGACATGGAGATATGGTGGAAACGGCATCCGGCAACTGGTACATCGTAATGCTGGGGACCAGACCGATAGAGGGCTGCGCTCCCCTTGGACGGGAGACCTTTCTGGCAGAGGTACAGTGGGAAAATGACTGGCCTGTGATCAATCCCGGAGAGGGGAAGCTGCGTCCTTTCCAGAGAGTAGAAGCAGGGTGGCTGGAACAAAATGTCCCAAAAGCAGCTATGGAAAAAAGGCGTGTTGCATGGAGTGAGCCGTTGGATATGTGCTGTCTGTTTTTCCGGCATCCCCAGCCTGGAATGTACCAGATCCAAAAAGAAGCAAGTGGAAACAGACTTGCTCTGCAGGTGGGGACAGGAAGCTTCGGACAAAAGGAAGCACCTGCCTATATCGGCATCCGGGTAACAAAGCCGGATTATTCTGTAAGGACCAGCATGGAGTATACACCAAAGCAGATGGAGGAGGCAGGGCTTGTTTATCTGTATGATGAAGAAAATCATGTAAAGCTGGTGCTGTGCCAGGATCAAAACGGAAAAGAAGAATGGCAGGTCAGAGTGACAGAAAAAGGAAGTGAGAAGCTGCTGCAAAAAACAGAGGCAGCGGTGGAAAAGAAGATACATGTGATAGAGCTGTCCTTATCCGGACTGCTGCTGACCTGTAAAGCAGATGGCTGCGTTATAGCAAAAACAGATGTGAGAATGCTGACTTCTAAGATGGCAGGAGGCTTTGTGGGCTGCACTATGGGTGTTTATGCCGGCAGAAGCCACGAAAAAGCAGACAGCTTTGCCTGCTTTTCTGAACTGGTGCTCGGATAGTGCACCTTGCCATCTGAAAGGGACAAGGCACAGGCTCAATAGATGTGATACATATTTCTGAATTCCGTAGGTGTGCAGCCCTTTGTGAGCTTAAACATACGGATAAAGGAGGAAAGGCTGGTAAAGCCTGAATTCAGAGCTACGTCTGTAACGCTGTTTTTGGGATTTGCCAGCAGTTTTTCGGCTGTGGCGATCCGCTTCTGGTTTAAATATTTATAAAAGGAAACATTTGTAAACTGTTTGAACAGGCGGGTAAAATGAAATTTGCTAAAGCCTGCCAGATCTGCAACAAAATTCAGCGTCAGGTTTTCGGTGCAGTGGGCGCTGATATAGTCGCAGATATACATAAATTTCTCTGTATATTCCTGCTGCTTGTTGTTGGTAACGTCAAACCGTTTCTGATCCTGGGTGTGGTTGCGCCCGATCAATACCAGCATAGATAAGAAATCACTGTAAATAGATGCCTCTGATAAAGCAGTATTTTTCAGATATTCCTTTTCGATGTTGAAAAGCAACTCCTGCAGCTGCTGATGGATATTGGGATAATCCTCCGGCGTAATGATGATAAAAGGAGAGATCAGGGAAAGGATGGTTTCTATCTCCTTCAGTCCTCGCAGGACAGAGGTGTCGGGCTGGAAAATAATGCGTTTTCCGGTAGGAGGCGCATACAGGGTGTGAATGCAGCAGGGAGAAAAGATAACAATATCTCCTTCCCGCAAAACGTGGGTCTGGTCACAGCATTCAATGGTATAAATATTTTCTGTAGGCATAATGATCTCCGGCTGGGTGTGCCAGTGCGGCGGATAATTTTCGCATTCATTGTTGTCATAGAGCTTCAGACTGGTATTTTCCCTATAATTGACAGTTTCATAAATCCCCTTTAAATTCTCGATCATTTCAGAATCTCCCTCATTAAAAATCCTTTCTTCGGTTTATGCTATGATTTAAGAGTCAAATATTGCTATCGACTTACTGGTAAAAACCACAACGATTCTAAATAAATATTACAATAAAAGGACAAAAAGTAAACAAAAAATAGTTCTGCAAAAGAATATTTATCGAAAATGACCAAAAAACAGACAGTGAAATCGTAAAAAACGAACAAACGGAAAGTTTTATTAAAAAAACAATAGCAATAATTGATAATTACAAGGCAACTATTCGTAAGAAATGAACAAGGATCTATGCTATTTTATAGATAACAGATGTAGACAGGAAGCGCTTTCCAAAATAAGGTTATTTTTCATATGTAAAGGGAGGAAAAAATTCTTATGAAGAAAAAATTATTGTCAGCTTTATTAACGCTCAGTATGGTTGCGGCAATGCTTTCCGGCTGTGCAGTATCAACAGATACCGGCGAAGCAGCAGCTCCGGCAGCAGAAACGGCTGCAAAGGAAGAGACAGCAGCTCCGGCAGCAGAGGCAACAGGAGATGAAATTGAGATCACATGGATGTTCTGGGATGACCTGGAAGCAACAGAAGACTTGATCTCCAAGGGTTACAAAGAGGTTATTGATCGTTTCAATGCAGACTATGCAGGAACCTATCATGTCAATACGATCACTACAAATCTGGAAGAGTATGATACAAAATTAAATGCTCTGATCGCAGCAAACGATACACCGGATGTATTTATCTGCAATCCCGGACCGAACCTGACACAGTATGTAAATGCTGGCGTTGCAGCAGATTTAACAGATATTCTGACAAGTCAGGAAAAAGACTGGTATGATTCCTTCAGCGGCGGTATTTTTGAAAAGATTACATATGATGGAAAGATCATGGCAGTTCCTACAAACTTTGCAGCAGCATGTGTATTCTATAATACAGAAATCTTTGAGGAAGCAGGAGCAGAGGTTCCTACAACCTTTGACGAACTGCTTGCAGTATGTGAAAAGATCCAGGCAGCAGGCTATACTCCGATTTCCTGCTCAGCAGGTACACCTTGGTGCCTTTCTATGGTAGCTGGTTATTTATGTGACCGCGTAGCAGGTCCTGACAATCTGACCAAGATCGCAAACAATGAGATGGCTTGGACAGATGCAAAGCATATAGACGCTGGAAACAAGTTAAAAGAGTTATCCAAGTATTTCCAGAAATCTGCAGCAGGAGATTCCAATGATCAGGCAACAGCAGGTCTGTACAACGGCGAAGCAGCAATGCTGATCCAGGGTTCCTGGGCGATCGCACAGATCAACGGCAACAACCCTGATTTTGAAGAAAAATGCGGCGTATTCCAGTTCCCGGCAGTAGACGGCGGAGCTGATCCGAACAGAATGATCGTAAAAACAGATAACCTTGTTATGAGCTCTACAACAGAGCACCCGGACGCAGTGATCGCGCTGATGAAATACTTCACAGATGAGACAGCACAGAAATATACTGCTGAGGTAGGCGGAAAGATCCCGGTAGTAGATGGCGTAGAAGTTGATTACAGCAAAGCACCTAAGCAGCTGTCTTATGTTCAGGACATTCTGAAAAACATGACAGGTACATTCGGATTCTACAATGAATCTCTGGCAAGCGTAGAAGCTGGTGATGTATTTGACAATGCAATGGTAGATATTTTCCTCGGAAACTGTACATCAGAAGAGGCATTCCAGAAGGTACAGGATTTCTATGAAAAGGAAGTTTGGAAATAATCGATTTACCTGGTCAGATAGGAAAAATATGCGGGACTTATATTACATAGGTCCCGTATTCTTTTCTAAAATTCCCCTAGGAGGCTCTTATGGAAAAAATTTTAAGAGATAAAAAGGCGATTGCGATTTTTATTGCACCGGCATTTATCATGTTTACCCTGATCTTATTTGTTCCGATCCTGCAGGTCGTATGGTATTCCCTGTGTGATTACGATGCACTGACAAAGCCGGAATTTGTAGGGTTTAAAAATTATATCAAGCTGTTTACAGATGATGAAACAATGAGGATCGCATTGAAGAATTCTATTTTCTTCATGATATTTTCGGCAGTGTCCCAGCAGATCATGGGTATCATAATCGCAGTTCTGCTTACCAATATCAAGCGTGGACGCAACTTTTTTAAGAATGTATATTATCTCCCCTGTGTACTTTCATCTGCCGCACTGGGACTTCTCTGGGCATTTATGTTCAATCCTAAAATGGGAATCAACCAGATGCTGGCTTACTTTGGAATAGAAGGCCCGATGTGGCTTTACGATACATCCGGATACATAATCCTGCCTATGTGGGTAATTGCTTTTGTAGCACTCTGGCAGTATCTGGGACAGACAATGATGCTTTATATTGCGCAGATCAGCGGCATTTCCAAGGATTTATATGAAGCCTCCTATATTGATGGAGCCGATAAGGTAAGATCCTTCTTTTATATTACCATTCCGCTGATCAAGCCTATGATGGTGACTTCCTTGTCTCTGAATTGTATTGGTTCATTGAAATTCTTTGATCTGATCTACAATATGACCCAGGGCGGCCCCAACCACCAGACGGATGTGCTTGCAACACACCTGTATACACAGGGCTTCCAGTACTTTAAGTATGGTTATGCCAGTGCGATCTCAGTAGTGTTGCTGATATTATGTCTGATCATATCCTTTATCATCAATAAATGTATTAAAGTAGAAACCTATGAAAGCTAGGAGGAAAGACGATGGAAAAAATAAATAGAAAAAATAAAAAGTCAGTCAGTCCCATAGCGATAGTGATTTATATTCTTTTATCCCTGCTGGTGGTGGTTTATATCGCGCCGCTTCTCTGGATGGTCAATGTTTCTTTAAAAACAAATGCAGAGGTATTTGAGGATCCCTTTGCACTGCCTAAGGTAATGCAGCTGGGCAACTATATTTTTTCCTGGACCAAGGGCAGCCTAGGCAGAGCTATGTTAAACTCTGTGATCGTGTGCGGCTGCTCACTGATCGCAAGTCTGGTAATGGGCTTGATGGCATCCTTTGCCATTGCCAGAATGAAATGGAAGCTGTCCAGTGCAGCTATGACATACTTTATGATCGGTATGATGGTTCCGGTGCATTGCGTGCTGATCCCGCTGTTTGTGCGATTTTCCAAGCTGCATCTGACCAACTCTCTGACGGGCCTGATCCTGCCGTATACAGCTTTTTCTCTTCCTATGACGATTTTTCTGATGGTCGGATTTTTTAAGGGGATGCCTAAGGAGCTGTTTGAGGCAGCCTGCATTGACGGCTGCAATATTTACCAGTGCTTTACCAAGGTTGCGGTTCCCCTTTCCAAAACAGGAGTAAGCGTGGTAGCGCTGATGACCTTTATTGCAAACTGGAACGAGCTGCTGCTGGCAATGGTATTTATATCAGATACGGAAAAAAAGACCCTGCCGGTAACACTTACCTATTTTGTAGGTCCTTATGCTACCAACTATGTGCAGATGTTCGCAGCGATCGTAATTGCCATTGCGCCTACGATCCTGGTGTACTGTCTGTTTAGTAATCAGATCGTAGACGGTCTTACTGCTGGCGCGGTAAAAGGATAAGGATTGGGAAGGGCAGAATTATGAAACGACAGGAAGCAAGAAAGCGTGCAATAGAATTAGTAGAAAAAATGACGGTGGAAGAAAAGGCGAGCCAGCTTCGCTATGATGCGCCTGCTATTCCCCGACTGGGAATCCCGGCATACAACTGGTGGAATGAAGGACTGCATGGTGTGGCAAGAGCTGGTAGTGCTACCATGTTTCCCCAGGCGATCGGTATGGCGGCAACCTTTGATGAAGAGCTGTTAGGAGAAATGGCAGACTGTGTTGCGGTAGAGGGCAGGGCAAAGTACAATGCCTATTCTGCAAAAGAGGACAGAGATATTTATAAGGGTCTGACCTTCTGGTCCCCCAATGTGAACATCTTCCGGGATCCCAGATGGGGACGGGGACATGAAACCTACGGTGAAGATCCTTTTCTGACATCCAGACTGGGAGTAGCATTTGTAAAGGGTCTGCAGGGCGATGGAGAGATCATGAAGGCGGCTGCCTGCGCCAAGCATTTTGCAGCACATTCCGGTCCGGAGGCTCTGCGCCATGAATTTGACGCAAAGGTATCAGCAAAGGATATGGAAGAAACCTACCTGCCTGCTTTTGAGGCGCTTGTAAAGGAGGCAGAGGTGGAAGCGGTAATGGGAGCCTATAATCGTGTGAACGGCGAGCCCTGCTGCGGCAGTAAAACACTGATACAGGATATCCTGCGGGATAAATGGCAGTTTGAAGGGCACTATGTATCGGATTGCTGGGCGATCAGGGATTTCCATGAAAGTCATATGATCACTGCCTCGGCAAAGGAATCAGCTGCAATGGCATTGAATGCAGGCTGTGATTTAAACTGCGGGAATACATATCTTCATGTGCTGAACGCCTACGAGCATGGACTGATTTCGGAGGAGACCATTACAGAATCAGCAGTTCGTCTGTTTACTACCAGATTTATGCTGGGGCTGTTTGATGGAAGTGAATATGACAGCATCCCCTATGAAAAGGTAGAATGCGAGGAGCATATTGCACTGGCAGAAAAGGCAGCAAGGGAAAGCTTTGTACTTCTGAAAAATGATGGGATTCTTCCATTAGATAAAAATAAGATCAAGACGCTGGGAGTGATCGGGCCGAATGCAGACAGCAGGATCGCCCTGACTGGAAATTATCATGGAACAGCCTCAGAATATATTACCGTATTAGATGGAATACGCCATTATCTGGGTAAAGATGTGCGGATACTTTATTCAGAGGGAAGTGCACTCTGGAAGGATAAGGTGGAGCATCTGGCTTATGACAATGACCGTATTTCAGAAGCAAAGATCGTGGCGGATCACAGTGATGTGGTCATCCTGTGTGTGGGACTTGATGAAACACTGGAGGGCGAGCAGGGAGATACAGGAAACAGTGCTGCCAGCGGAGACAAGGAGGATCTGCGTCTGCCAAGGCCACAGAGAGAGCTTTTGCAGGCAATGGCAGAAACAGGAAAACCAGTAATACTGCTGCTGATGGCAGGAAGTGCAATGGATATGGGATATGCATCCCAGCATTTTAACGCAGTGCTGCAGCTTTGGTATCCGGGAGCAAGAGGCGGCAAAACAACTGCTGAGATGCTTTTTGGAAAATTTTCGCCATCAGGTAAGCTGCCGGTAACCTTTTATGATGATCTGGAAAATATGCCAGCCTTTGAGGATTACACCATGAAAGGCAGAACCTATCGCTATATGGAGGGAAAGGCTCAGTATCCCTTTGGATATGGGCTGACCTATGGAGATGTGGCAGTGACAGCTGCTGAACCTGCCCGGCAGGAGAATGCATCCGGGGGCATGTATGTAACTGTAACAGCCCATAATTACGGAAGTGTGGACACGGATGATGTGCTGCAGCTGTATCTGCGTAATGAAGATTCCAGATACGAGGTGCGCAACACCTCCCTGTGCGCCTTCAAAAGAGTACATTTAAAGGCTGGGGAAAGCATAAGCGTGGATCTGCACATCCCACAAAGAGCCTTTACCGTAGTCAATGAAGCAGGAGAACGGATCAAGGACGGCACACATTACTGTGTATATGCAGCGACCTTCCAGCCGGATGAAAAGAGTGAAGAGCTGTGTGGACGGAAAGCAGTAAAAATTGAAATCGTGAAATAAAGCATAAGGGGAAGCTGTGGAAATACGGCTTCCCCTTATGGCAGGAACGAAAGAGAGCAGACTCTTGACATTTTTCATGAAAACGCTTTATAATAATCGGCAAGAGAAAAACCATGACGAAGACAGTAGATATCTTCCAAACGATGCAGCGAGCCGGGGATGGTGCAAGCCCGGTACTAGTAGGGATTTATTGAACATCACTTCTGAGTTTCGGATTTGAAGTATGCATGGCATGGCGGAAAGAAAGCCTTTGCGGTGCATAGAGTAAATGACGACGGGATTCCTCCGTTATCAGGAAGTCATATAAACCAGATCCGGACGGCGGCGACTGTGCCTGGAAAAGGGGAGTATGCGTAACAGGTGGTTAGCAGGTGAATTTTATCCTTGTCCTTTTACGGACAAGGATTTTTTGCGTTACAATGAGTCGGGCGGAAATGCGGAGCATTTTCGCTAATGACTGAAAAGAGGAGCGGCAAATTTATTTGCCGAATCCGGTTTTGAGGTCATGTAATGGAAATGGTTACATTTCCATCCGACGAACGTCGCAGAAATGAGAGAAATCACGCAGTGATTTCTCAAGTATTTAAGTATGTAGTTTGAACCGCCACGAAAGAGAGTGGTGCAATTTAAGGAGGCAGTACAATGTATCAGAAAGTATCGACAGACCTGAATTTTGTGAGCAGGGAAAAGGAAGTGGAAAAATTCTGGCGGGAGAATGATATTTTTCGCAAGAGTATGGAGAGCAGGAAAGAGGGGGAAACCTATACCTTTTATGACGGTCCGCCTACTGCAAACGGCAAGCCCCATATCGGTCATGTGCTGACACGTGTCATCAAGGATATGATCCCCAGATACCGTACCATGAAGGGATATATGGTTCCGAGAAAAGCAGGATGGGATACCCATGGACTTCCGGTTGAGCTGGAGGTGGAAAAGCTGCTTGGCTTAGACGGCAAGGAGCAGATTGAAGAGTACGGATTAGACCCGTTTATTTCCAAATGTAAGGAAAGTGTCTGGAAATACAAGGGTATGTGGGAGGACTTCTCCGGTACAGTTGGCTTCTGGGCTGATATGGATGATCCTTATGTTACCTACCATGACGATTACATTGAATCTGAATGGTGGGCATTAAAGGAAATCTGGGACAAGGGCTTACTGTATAAGGGTTTCAAGATCGTTCCTTACTGCCCGCGCTGCGGAACACCCCTTTCCTCCCATGAGGTGGCACAGGGCTATAAAGCAGTGAAAGAACGCTCTGCAGTGGTGCGCTTTAAGGTAACAGGCGAGGATGCTTATTTCCTTGCATGGACAACAACTCCCTGGACCCTTCCCTCGAATGTGGCGCTCTGCGTAAACCCCAATGAAACCTATGTCAAGGTAAAAGCAGCAGACGGCTATACCTATTATATGGCACAGGCACTGCTTGATAAGGTGCTTGGAGGGCTTGCTGATGAAGAAAACGGCAAGGTTGCTTATGAAGTATTAGAAACCTATACCGGAAAAGAACTGGAATATAAAGAATATGAGCCGCTCTTTGCCTGCGCAGGAGAAGCAGCAGCAAAGCAGAATAAGAAAGGTCATTTTGTAACATGTGACACATATGTCACAATGACAGACGGTACCGGTATCGTTCACATTGCTCCGGCATTTGGTGAGGACGATGCACAGGTCGGAAGAAAATATGATCTGCCTTTTGTACAGTTTGTAAACGGCAAGGGCGAAATGACGCAGGAAACTCCTTATGCAGGAAAGTTTGTAAAGGATGCAGATAAGGATGTGCTGGTTGACCTTGACAAGGAAGGCAAGCTGTTTGATGCGCCGAAATTTGAGCATGATTATCCGTTCTGCTGGCGGTGTGACACACCTCTGATTTATTATGCAAGAGAATCCTGGTTTATCAAAATGACTGCTGTCAAGGAGGATCTGATCCGCAATAACAATACCATCAACTGGATCCCGGAGTCTATCGGAAAAGGACGCTTTGGTGACTGGCTTGAGAATATTCAGGACTGGGGCATTTCCAGAAACCGTTACTGGGGTACGCCGCTGAACGTCTGGGAATGTGAATGTGGACATATGCATGCCATCGGAAGCAGGGAAGAATTAGAGCAGATGAGCGGAAATCCGGCAGCCAAGAGTGTAGAGCTGCACAGACCCTATATTGATGAGATCACACTGAAGTGTCCGAAATGCGGCGGCACCATGAAGCGTGTGCCGGAAGTGATCGACTGCTGGTTTGACTCCGGTGCGATGCCCTTTGCACAGCATCATTATCCCTTTGAAAATAAAGAGCTGTTCGAGCAGCAGTTCCCGGCACAGTTCATTTCAGAGGCTGTGGATCAGACCAGAGGCTGGTTCTATTCCCTGCTGGCAGAATCTACATTGCTGTTTAATAAAGCACCTTATGAAAATGTTATCGTTCTTGGCCATGTACAGGATGAAAACGGTCAGAAGATGAGTAAATCCAAAGGAAATGCTGTTGACCCCTTTGATGCGCTGGAGCAGTATGGCGCAGATGCGATCCGCTGGTATTTCTATATTAACTCGGCTCCGTGGCTGCCCAACCGTTTCCATGGAAAGGCAGTTATGGAAGGACAGCGCAAGTTTATGGGTACGCTCTGGAATACCTATGCATTCTTTGTACTGTATGCTAATATTGACGGATTTGACGCAACAAAATATACCTTAGAGTACGATAAGCTTCCGGTTATGGACAAATGGCTTTTATCCAAGTTAAATACACTGATCAAAACAGTGGACTGCAATCTGGAAAATTACCGTATCCCGGAAGCAGCAAGAGCATTGCAGGAATTTGTAGATGAAATGAGTAACTGGTATGTGCGCCGGGGCAGAGAGCGTTTCTGGGCAAAGGGCATGGAACAGGATAAGATCAATGCCTACATGACATTGTATACTGCGCTTGTTACTGTAGCAAAGGTAGCAGCACCGATGATCCCGTTTATGACCGAAGAGATCTACCAGAATCTTGTCTGCAGCCTTGATGAGAACGCACCGGAAAGTATCCATTTATGCGACTTCCCGGCTGCTGATGAGGCAGTGATCGACAAAAAGCTGGAAGAGGCTATGGAAGCTGTCCTTCAGACGGTTGTGCTCGGACGTGCGGCAAGAAATACAGCAAATATCAAAAACCGCCAGCCTATTGGGAAAATGTACATCAAAGCAGAGGAAGAGCTTTCTGATTTCTATAAAGAGATCATTGAGGATGAGCTGAATGTAAAAGAGGTTGTTTATTCTCAGGATGTGAGAGATTTCACCTCCTATACCTTCAAGCCCCAGCTGAAAACCCTTGGAAGACGTTTCGGCAAGCAGTTAAATGCACTAAAAGAGGTGCTGGCAGGCTTAAACGGCAATGCGGCAATGGATGAGTTGAACGAAAAGGGCACGCTGACCATTACCCTTGACGGAAAGGAAGAGGTGCTGGAAAAAGAGGATCTGCTCATTGATGCAGCACAGGTAGAGGGCTTTGTATCAGAGAGCTACGGCGGTATCATGGTAGTACTGGATACAAATCTGTCACAGGAGTTGATCGAGGAAGGCTTTGTATATGAGGTGATCAGCAAGGTTCAGACCATGCGTAAGGAAAGCGGCTTTGAAGTGATGGATCACATTACAGTATCTCTTCAGGGAAATGACAGGATCGCAGAGATCGTAAGAAAGAACACAGAGAATATCCAGACAAAGGTGCTTGCAGAGGAGATCGTCTATGACAGAGCTGTTACAGGTGCAAAGGAATGGAATATCAATGGCGAAAAAGTAACCATTGGTGTAGAAAAAAGATAGTCAGAGTCTGCTGCCGTAAGAAAGCGTGCAGGGAGAAAAACAAGTGACTTGCAAATATTTATGCGAACTGGCATAATGAAGAGAAGTAAGGAAATGAAATGTTATTTCAAGAGGAGACTATTATGATTAAAAAACAAGCGAGAAAGCTTTCCTTTGACCGGGAATTGTTCAAACGCAGCGTACTGTACAATATTAAGACGCTGTATCGCAAAACATTGGAAGAAGCAACACCCCAGCAGGTCTTTCAGGCGGTATCCTATGCAGTAAAGGATGCGATCGTGGATCACTGGATGGACACACAGAAGGAATATGAAAAGCAGGATGCCAAGATCGTGTACTATATGTCCATGGAATTTCTGATGGGCAGGGCGCTTGGCAACAATATGATCAATCTGCAGGCATATGATGAGATCGCAAAGGCGCTGGAGGAGCTTGGCGTGGACATCAATCTCATCGAGGATCAGGAACCGGATGCAGCACTTGGCAACGGCGGCCTTGGCCGTCTGGCTGCCTGCTTTCTGGATTCCCTTGCTACCCTTGGCTATGCAGCCTATGGCTGCGGTATCCGCTACCGCTATGGTATGTTCAAACAGGAAATCCGTGGTGGCTATCAGGTAGAGGTGCCGGATAACTGGCTTGTGGACGGCAATCCCTTTGAGCTGCGCCGCCCAGAGTATGCAAAGGAAGTAAAATTCGGCGGATATGTGACGATCCATACAGATGACAAGGGCAGACAGCATTTTGTACAGGAGGGTTATCAGTCTGTACAGGCAGTTCCCTATGATATGCCCATCGTAGGCTATGGCAATGGCATTGTAAATACACTGCGTATCTGGGATGCACAGCCGGTGGAGTGCTTCCAGCTGGATTCCTTTGACAAGGGAGATTACCGGAAGGCAGTAGAGCAGGAAAATCTGGCAAGAAATATCGTAGAGGTACTGTATCCCAACGACAACCACTATGCAGGAAAGGAGCTGCGCTTAAAGCAGCAGTATTTCTTTATTTCTGCATCTGTACAGGAAGCCGTTGCGAAATATATGAGAAACCATTCTGATGTCAGAAAGTTCTATGAGAAGAATGCATTCCAGCTAAATGACACCCACCCTACGGTTGCAGTGGCAGAGCTGATGCGCGTTCTTATGGATGAATATTATCTGACCTGGGATGAGGCATGGGAAGTAACCACAAAGACCTGTGCTTACACAAACCATACCATTATGGCAGAGGCACTTGAAAAATGGCCGATCGAGCTGTTTTCCAGACTGCTTCCCCGCATTTATCAGATCGTGGAAGAGATCAACCGCAGATTTATTCTTGAGATTCAGGAGAAATATCCGGGAGATCAGGATAAGATTGCCAAGATGGCGATCATTTATGATGGTCAGGTCAAGATGGCGCATCTTGCTATCGTTGCCGGTTATTCAGTCAACGGCGTAGCAAGGCTGCATACTGAGATTTTAAAGAAGCAGGAGCTTCGTGATTTTTATGAGATGATGCCGGAGAAATTTAACAATAAGACAAACGGCATTACGCAGAGGAGATTTTTGCTCCACGGCAATCCCCTGCTTGCAAAATGGGTAACAGAAAAGATCGGAAATGAGTGGATCACAGATCTTTCCGCAATTCATAAGCTGGCACTTTATGTGGATGACAAAAAGGCGCAGCATGAATTTATGAATATCAAATACCGCAATAAGGTGCGTCTGGCATCTTATGTCAGAGAGCACAACGGCATCGAGATCGATCCCCGTTCCATCTTTGACGTACAGGTTAAGAGACTGCATGAGTATAAGCGTCAGCTCCTCAATATCCTGCACATTATGTATCTGTACAATCAGTTAAAGGAAAACCCGGATATGGACTTTTATCCCAGAACCTTTATCTTTGGTGCAAAGGCAGCAGCGGGCTACCGGAATGCCAAGCTGACCATTAAGCTGATCAACTCAGTGGCAGATGTAGTAAACAATGATGCGTCCATTCAGGGCAAGATCAAGATCGTGTTCATTGAAAATTACCGGGTATCCAATGCGGAGTGGATCTTTGCAGCAGCAGATGTTTCCGAACAGATTTCCACTGCAAGTAAGGAAGCATCTGGTACAGGAAATATGAAATTCATGTTAAATGGTGCGCTGACACTTGGCACAATGGATGGGGCTAATGTTGAGATCGTGGAAGAGGTAGGAGAAGAAAATGCCTTTATTTTCGGACTTTCCTCTGATGAGGTCATCCAGTATGAAAACTATGGCGGCTATAATCCCATGGATGTTTTCAACAATGATGCAGATGTGCGGAAGGTACTGATGCAGCTGATCAATGGTACCTTTTCTCCTGATAATCCAGAGCTGTTCAGGGATCTGTACAATTCCCTCTTAAATACACTCAGCACCTCCAAAGCAGACACCTACTTTATTTTAAAGGACTTCCGCTCTTATGCAGAAGCACAGAAAAAAGTAGAAGCAGCTTACCGCGATGAGGCAGGCTGGGCAAGGAGCGCTATGTTAAACGTAGCATGCTCCGGCAAATTTACCTCTGACCGTACCATTCAGGAATATGTGGATGACATCTGGCATCTGGATAAAATTGTTATAAAGTAATGAGGAGGCATATGCAATGATACAGTTATCGAAGGGCGGAGCCTATCTGATAAATGGAAGAAAGCTCATAGAGGATTCTCCCAATGCAGCAAAAGAGGTAGAGAGCCTGACTGGAAGATCCATAGAAAAGACAGAGGCTGCAAAGCAGACGATCGCCTATGGGATTTTGGAGCAGCACAATACCTCCGGCAATATGGAGAAGCTGAAGATCAGGTTTGATAAGCTGACCTCTCATGATATTACCTTTGTAGGGATCATACAGACAGCAAGGGCATCAGGACTGGAAAAGTTCCCTATGCCCTATGTACTGACCAACTGCCACAATTCTCTCTGCGCAGTTGGCGGCACGATCAATGAGGATGACCACATGTTTGGTCTTTCCTGTGCAAAAAAATACGGCGGCGTTTATGTACCGCCTCATCAGGCAGTCATTCACCAGTTCGCAAGAGAAATGCTGGCAGGCGGCGGAAAGATGATCCTGGGCTCAGACAGCCATACCCGCTATGGTGCCCTTGGTACGATGGCAATGGGCGAGGGCGGTCCGGAGCTGGTAAAACAGCTTTTAAACCAGACCTATGACATCAATATGCCGCAGGTTGTTGCTGTTTATCTGACCGGAGAGCCTAGGAAAGGGGTAGGCCCTCAGGACGTTGCCCTTGCCATTATCGGAGCTGTGTTTGGAAATGGCTATGTCAACAATAAGGTAATGGAATTTGTAGGACCGGGTGTGGAAAAATTAAGTGCGGATTTCCGTATCGGCATTGACGTTATGACAACGGAGACCACCTGCCTATCCTCTATCTGGGAAACAGACGAAAAGATCGAGGAGTTCTATGAGATCCATGGAAGAAAAGAAGAATATAAAAAGCTCACACCGGGTAGCGTGGCTTACTATGACGGCGTTGTAACGGTGGATTTAAGTAAGGTTCAGCCGATGATCGCTATGCCTTTCCACCCAAGCAATACCTACACCATTGAGGAAGTAAACCGCAATTTAGATGATGTGCTTGCTGATGTAGAAAAGCGTGCACTCGTCAGTCTGGACGGAGCAGTGGATTATTCCCTGCGCTCTAAGGTATGGGACGGCAAGTTCCATGTAGATCAGGGTATCATTGCAGGCTGCGCCGGAGGCGGATTTGAAAACATTTGTGCAGCAGCAGATATTTTAAAGGGTGCTAACATCGGTTCGGACGGATTTACGTTAAGCGTATATCCTGCATCCATGCCGATCTATATGGAACTCATTAAAAACGGCTGTGCAGCCTCGATTCTGGAAACAGGAGCAGTGTTAAAGACGGCGTTCTGCGGGCCCTGCTTCGGAGCAGGCGATACGCCGGCAAACAACGCCTTCAGTATCCGCCATTCAACCAGAAACTTCCCGAACAGGGAGGGCTCTAAGCTGCAGAGCGGACAGATCGCTTCCGTAGCCTTGATGGATGCCCGTTCCATTGCAGCGACCGCAGCCAACAAAGGCGTGCTGACACCGGCAACTGAGTTTGACGGAGGCTTCGGTCAGTACAAATATTACTTTGATTCTAAGATTTATGAAAACCGTGTATTTGATTCAAAAGGTGTGGCAGATCCTACTGTGGAGATCCAGCTTGGCCCCAATATCAAGGACTGGCCGGAAATGACACAGCTGCCGGAAAATCTGCTTTTAAGAGTCGTAGCGGAGATTCACGATCCGGTCACGACCACAGATGAGCTGATCCCGTCAGGAGAAACCTCTTCCTATCGCTCCAATCCTCTGGGACTTGCAGAGTTTACCCTCTCCAGAAAGGTGCCGGAGTATGTAGGCCTTGCAAAGGATATCCAAAGGGCACAGAAGGCAGTAATGGAAAACCGGTGTCCGTTAGAAGAAAAGCCGGAGCTGAAAGAGGTTATGGAAGCAGTCCATACACAGTTTGCCGATGCTGGCAAAGGCAATATCGGATTTGGTTCTACGATTTTTGCGGTAAAGCCGGGTGACGGCTCTGCAAGAGAGCAGGCAGCTTCCTGCCAGAAGGTACTGGGCGGCTGGGCAAATATCGCAAACGAGTATGCGACAAAGCGTTACCGCTCCAATCTGATGAACTGGGGTATGCTTCCGTTTTTGATCGATGCAGGCGAGCTTCCCTTTAAAAATCTGGATTATCTGTTTATTCCGAATATCCGTGCTGCCGTTGAGCAGGCTAAGACCGAGATCGCAGCTTATGTGGTAAAAGACGGAGGTCTTATGGAATTTACCCTGCGCCTGGGTGAGATGACAGCGCAGGAGCGTCAGATCATCTTAAAAGGATGTCTGATCAATTATAATCGCGTTTAAGAGATCTGTAGCAAACTAAAGTTTTTGTTCAAAGCTCCGATATATAAAGTGCAGGGAGGGCATTAGGCCGATGGCTTTTCTGCAAAATATTGGAGACTGATGGACCATGGATGGTGTTTGATAAGGAACAGGAGGTTCCTTGTCAGATGCCATTTTTTTCATAAAAAATACAGGGATGTGTCTTTTATGGAAGGGGAACATCAAAGAAGGGGGCAACATTGCGAATTGGAACCAGCTGTATAGGAATGGAAAGCGCCAGAAGTTATACTTCTGTGACAAGAAAAACATACAGACAGAATTTTCAAGGAATGCTGTTAGGCGGAAATCAAAAGGAGGGTGAACGGCTGCAAACAGAGTCTGGAATGCAGACGGGAAAAGAAACAGGTCTTTCCCTGCAAAACAGGTTTCACTCTGCTAAGATCACGAAAATTTCCAGCCAAAATGAGCTGAAAGCTCTGGACAAGATCAGACAGCAGTGTATTACATACCTGCTGGAGCTTTTCGGATTAAAGGACCGGAAAGGGGATTCTTCAAAAAATATGACAGAGATGTCAGAAACGGATGTCTCAAAAACCCTTACAGGCTCTGCTGCGATCACTGCTGTGTCGGCATCGTATACAGAAACCTACATGGAGCAGGAGACCACCAGCTTTGGAGCAAAGGGAAGTGTGGTAACGGCAGACGGCAGGACCATAGAGTTTCATCTGGAGCTGGAAATGAGCCGCAGCTTTCAGACCACCTACGAGAAGAGCTATGAGATGCTGTATCAGAGGGCAGAGCTTTGCGATCCTTTGGTGATCAATCTGGATGAAAATGTAACATCGGTATCAGATCAGAAATTCCTTTTTGATATTGATGCAGATGGTGTGCTGGACCGGATCTCCCAGCTGAATCAGGGCAGTGGGTATCTGGCACTGGACAAGAACAATGATGGAAGGATCAATGACGGCAGTGAGCTCTTTGGAACGCAGTCCGGCGATGGCTTTTGGGATCTGGCAGAGTATGATGAGGACGGCAATGGATGGATTGACGAAAACGATGCCATCTGGGACAAGCTGCTGATCTGGACGAAGGATGAAAACGGAAAGGATAAGCTCTATCATGTTTCTGAAAAGGGTGTAGGAGCGATCTGCCTGCAAAGCCAGTCTACAGATTTTTCCATGAATTCTCTGAAAAATAATCAGACAAATGGGATCATCCGCAGAACGGGCATCTTTCTGTATGAAAATGGAACAGTGGGAACACTTCAGCACGTAGATATGGCGAAATAAATTTCCAAAACAGTATTTTACTCAGTATTTTTGATGAAAAATGAGAATGTATGAATTCATAAAAATCCGCATAAGCTAGAGAAAAGCTGTGGGACGGATTTTTATGAGGCAGAAATACAGAGAAAGAAAAAGAACCGTATCTGGCAGAATAGGTATGCCGGAGGTGGTTCTTTTTCTGCTTTTTCCGGTGCTTTTCGTTCTTTTTTTTCTTTTTCCTGAAAATAAAACAGAAAAAATGACTGTAGATGAAGCGTGCCTGATCGTGAAGGAAAGCTTGGCAGGATGTGAGGAGATCCCTTTGGAGCAGTATCTGATCGGAGCTGTGGCTGGAGCAGCACCGGAAATGGCGGAGCTGGAAACCTATAAGGCACTTGCGGTTTTATTTAGGACAAATGTCTGGTATCTGGCAAGGGAAAAGGCAAGCGACAGGCTTCCCTATGAGGAGCTGGGACAAAGGATGCTGACAGGAAAAGAGATGTACGAAAAATGGGGAGGAGATTTTGAAAAAGAACTTGAAAAGCTGAAGGAAGCAGTAAAGGATACCAGAAACCAATGTCTGTGCTATGAGGGAGCCAAGATAGAGCTGCCTTATTTTTCTCTTTGTGAGGGAAAAACGAAAGATGTGGATTTAGGGCAGGCAGAAGGGATGGCTGCCGCTTCCGGGGAAAAGGGTCAGGGATTTGCCATGAGTCTGTATCAGGCAAATGAAATGGCAAAAGAAGGAGAGGATTACCGCGCCTTGCTGGACTATTTTTTTCCAGCTTGTGAAATTGCAAAAAACTGAATAAAGGAAAGGGAAGTGGCAAGACTAGGGATGAGGTGATAAGCATGAGAAGGAATCGTTCCACAATGAGAAAAGAAAGAATCATTATGTTGGCTTCTTCGGTATTTGTCCTGACAGCACTGACCATGACCGGATTTTATGTAAAAGAAAAAAACGAGACAGAAAAAGACGGCTATATAGTGGATATGAGCGCACTGGAGAAAAAAACGGAGGACAAGACAAAGGAAATCGCACAGTCCCTGGAAAAGGAGGAAGCTCTGGACAGTACTGTCAGAGGAAATGATCTTGACTATGATCCGAATTTTCAGGAAACAGCCTCTGGAGAGGTAACAAATCCCTGGGATCAGACTGCGAATAAGGAAATTGCCCAGGAAGCGGTAGAAGCAGAGGATGAAACGGGAAAAGAGACAGTCGCTATGGCAGAGGACAGCAAGGAGGCTGACGCAGCACAGGTACAGGAGAATGCACCGGAAATGGTACAGGAAACAGCTTCCATGGAAGCAACAAAAGCCCTGTCCTTTCAGGAAAAGGAGCAGCTGGGCTGGCCGGTAGCAGGAAATGTGCTGATCAACTATAGTATGGATAAGACCGTTTATTTCCCTACCCTGCAGCAGTATAAGTACAGTCCAGCGATCGTCATTGCTGCTGCAGAGGGAGAAAATATTACTGCTGCCGCAGATGGAAAGGTCGTTTCTGTATTTCAGGATGCCCAAATCGGACAAGGGGTAAGAGTGGATATTGGAAATGGCTATGAATTGACCTACGGCCAATTAGAAGATATTATGGTATTGCAGGGAGATGTGGTCAGCACAGGAGATGTGATCGGCAAGGTGGCTTCTCCTACCAAATATTACAGTGTAGAAGGTCCCAATGTATATTTTAAACTGAGTAAGGACGGACTGCCCGTCAACCCTCTCAGCTGGCTGGAATAAAGAGGATAAAAAGGATAAACAGGATAAAGAACAGAGGATAAGGGATAAAGCATGGAATGTTATACCTATATGGTAGAGTGCAGTGACAAAAGCCTGTACACCGGATGGACCAATGATCTGGAAAAAAGACTTCAGGCACACAATGCAAAAAAAGGCGCAAAGTATACCAAAAGCCGTACTCCGGTAAAGCTGGTGTACTATGAAGCCTTTGCCACAAAACAGGAGGCTATGCGCCGTGAGTATGAGATCAAGCACTATACGAGAAAAGAAAAAGAGGCGCTGGTGCAGAAAAGATCTGTAAAATATGGGGAAACATCTGGAGAAAAGGAATAATTACAGAAAAAAGGAAGCATACTATTTCACTGATGAGGTGATAGTATGCTTTTTATTGCAAATGGAAATATTTATCCTATGGCAGAAGGGATGCCGGAAAAACTGGAAAAGGGATGTATCGCAGTAGAGGATGGAAAAATTCTCCGGGTTGGCAGCGGCTTTACTTATGAAGAGCTTTGCAGGGAATATGGACGCTCAGAAGAGGCAAAAAGACAGGATATCTGTATTGATGCAGCTGGCGGCTGGGTAATGCCGGGCATCATAGAGGCTCACTGCCATATGGGGATCACAGAGGAGAAAAAGGGGATGGAGGGCGATGACTGTAACGAGACCGTAGATCCCATTACACCACAGCTGCGGGCGATCGATGGGATCAATACCATGGATGCCGCCTTTGATGATGCGGTACGTGCCGGAATTACCGGAGCAATGATAGGACCGGGCAGTGCCAATGTGGTAGGTGGACAGTTTGCCTTTTTAAAAACAAAGGGACGCAGGATCGATGATCTGATCCTCCGCTCGCCGGCAGCCATGAAGGTGGCATTTGGGGAAAATCCAAAAGTAAATTACAGCGGACAGGGGAAATCTCCGGCTACCCGTATGGCGATCGCAGCAATGCTGAGAGAGGAGCTGACAAGAGCAGTACAGTACCAGCGTAAAAAGCAGCGGCAGGAACAGCAGGCTGCAAAAGGAGAGCTGTTTGAGCCGGACTTTCATTATGAGGCATGGCTGCCGGTGCTGGAAGGGAAAATTCCTATTAAGGCACATGCCCACAGGGCAGATGATATTTTTACAGCCATCAGGATCGCAAAGGAGTTTGGCATTAACATGACGCTGGATCATTGCAGTGAGGGACATCTGATCGCAGAGGAGCTAAGGGAGGCAGGCTATCCGGCGATCGTAGGCCCGGATCTGACCAGCCGCAGCAAGATCGAGGTACAGAATATGTCCTTTAAAACAGCCGGGATCCTTTATCAGCATGGGATCGAGGTAGCCATTACCACAGATCATCCGGTCTCTTTGATCGGCTTTTTACCGGTATGTGCAGGTCTTGCGGTAAAGGCAGGCTTGCCTATGATGGAAGGACTTCGGGCCATTACGATCAATGCTGCAAGGATATGCGGTGTAGCTGACCGGATAGGCAGTCTGGAGCAGGGAAAGGATGGAGATATTGTCATATTTGACGGAAATCCTATGGAGGTATTTACCAATACGCTGATGACCATAATCGATGGAAAGATCGTATACCGAAGGGAGCAGTTTTAGCATACTTCCTGCCACTTTGCGCTCTTTACCAAATGAAACAAAGATAGTATACTGTATAAATGAAGCAGCCCCACAGGGGGAACGGTAAATGAGAGTTTGGAGAAAGCGCTTGAGAATAAAGAGAACAGGAATATTGCTTTTCTGCATCTGCCTTTGGATGACCGGCTGTGGTATCGGCGTTCCTGGAACAGAATATACAGAAAATGTGACAGAATACAGCTTTGAACTGCCCACGGAGGGTGTGACCATTTCCTATGAGGTACCGGCGGCAAGCCCTAATGTATTGGTAGACCGGCTGGGCTATGAGCCGGAAAACAGCAAGATAGTCATTTTTAAGGGCACAGACCTGCCGGGGATTTTTACGATCCGGGAACGTGAAAGCGGAGAGGTGGTCTATACCGGTCAAGTAAAGGTAAGAAGCAGCGAAGGAGAAAATGCATATAATAGCTATGGGGATTTTTCTGATTTTAAGCAGATGGGAGACTACTATGTACAGATAGACCGATATGGGGAATCCTATCCCTTTATGGTTCATGATAACCTTTACTACTCACTTTTCCGGCGTGCCTTTGGAAAGCTTTCCGCCATGCGGGGCGGTGAATTTGACAGCAAGGACGGCGGCTGGCAGATTGCAGAAAAGGGAGAGAATAAAGAGATCACAGCCTGTCTGTGTATGTATCAGCTGCTTACCTCTTATGAGATCTTTCCAGAGGTTTATACAGACGATGCAGGCATACCCGAAAGCGGAAATGACATCCCGGATGTATTGGATGAATGTGGCTACGAAGCCCGCTGGCTGATCCATCAGGCACAGATAAGTCCAGATGGAAGCGGCAGAGCCTGCGGCTACCGGGCGGCAGTGCTTGCCAAGTATGCTTATCTGACCAGAAACATAAACAGCACCCTTGCAGGAGAATGTCTGAAGGCGGCAGAGGAGGCCTATCGGGTGGCAGAAAAGGATCTGACCATACCTAAGGATCTGCTTGCGTTATCAGCAGCCGAGCTGTACCGGCTTACCGGCGGCAGCCAGTATAAGAAAACAGCAGAGGAATATCTGTATATCAGTGCAGAAAATCCGGGGAAATTGACAGAGCTGGAGTTTCTGGGAAGCCTGGTGTATATGAAAACCAAAAACAAGGTAGAGGTGGAGCTGTGTGACAGCCTGATCGCTAAGCTGATGAATGAGGCAGAAAAGATTTCCCAGAGATCAAAGCAGAGCCCATTCTTTATCTGCACAGATAAAACAGAAATCCACAGCCAGACGCTGCTGAAGGAGATACAGAGAATCTGTATTGTGAATCATGTGATCACAAACCATGAATATAATACAGTAATTGAGAACCATTTCCACTATCTGATGGGGCGCAATCCTGAGGCAGTAAGCCATGTGTCCTATTGGGAAGGACAGGAGATGCAGACTGAGGATATTCTGGAGAATCCAGTAGATAATGCGGCATTTATTTTTATGCTGAGTGAGCTTGTAAGCAGCCAGATCAGCAGGTCATAACAGGAGGAAGAAAAATGAAGATAGTAGTTTTGGCAGGAGGTATCAGCACGGAAAGAGATGTTTCCCTGTGCTCAGGTACCATGATTTATAAGGCACTTCGCAAAAAAGGACATCAGGCTATGCTGCTGGATGTTTATCTGGGATATACAGGAGAAAAAGCAGAGGATATTTTTGCACTGGATAAAGACTGGGCAGCAGATATAGGCGGGATCGGTGCAGCTAATCCGGACATTGCACAGGTAAAGGCAATGCGCCCGGATGGAGATAAAAATTTTTTTGGACCCAATGTCATCAGGATCTGTCAGCAGGCAGACATCGTGTTTATGGCTCTTCATGGAGAAAATGGAGAAAATGGAAAGATACAGGCGGCATTTGATCTGATGGGGATAAAATACACAGGAACAGACTATGTCAGCAGTGCACTTGCCATGGATAAGGCACTGGCAAAGGAGCTGTTTTTCAGAAATGGGATCCCTACCCCCGGAAGCTTCCGGTTAGGACGGGGAGAAAAGGAAACAGAGCAGGTCAGCTACCCCTGCGTGGTTAAGGTGTGCAGCGGAGGCTCCAGTGTAGGCGTTTACATATGTCAGGATGAAAAGGAATATGAAGAGGCAAAAGAGCAGGCATACCGTTATGATAAGGAAATTTTAGTGGAGCAGTACATAAGGGGCAGAGAGTTTTCTGTGGGTGTGATCGAGGGAAGAGCCTTGCCGGTCATTGAGATCGCTCCTTTGCAGGGCTTTTATGACTATAAAAACAAATATCAGGCAGGAAGCACCATTGAGACCTGTCCGGCAGAGATCCCAAAGGAAGCATCAGACCGGATGCGCAGTGTGGCAGAGCAGGTTTTTAGTGTGCTGCGGCTGAAAGCATATGCACGGATGGACTTTATGATGAATGAGGCAGGCGAGATCTTTTGTCTGGAGGCAAATACCCTGCCAGGAATGACCACGACCTCCCTGCTGCCACAGGAGGCACAGGCAGAGGGTATGGATTTTGAAACGCTGTGTGAACACTTAATAGAAGTATCACTGCGTAAATAAGGGGAAATCACATGAAAAATATGACACTGGAGCATATTGCAGCCGCATGCGGCGGTACATATCAGGGAAGCCGGGAAGCGTGGCAGAGAGAGGTTACGGGAGTTGTACTGGATTCCCGGCAGATAGAGAAGGACTTTTGCTTTATAGCGACAAAGGGTGAGCGGGTAGACGGACATAGCTTTATTCCGGCAGTACTGGAAAAGGGAGCGCTCTGCATTGTGTGTCAGCAGATCCCTGAAGGCTGTCAGGGCAATTTTATCGTTGTGGAGGATTCCCTTCAGGCGTTAAAGGATATTGCAGAATATTACAGAACAACCCTGTCGATCCCTGTGATAGGGATTACCGGAAGCGTTGGTAAGACCAGTACAAAGGAATTTATTGCTTCTGTGCTGGAGCAGAAATACTGTGTGTTGAAAACAGAGGGGAATTTCAATAATGAGATCGGAGTTCCCCTGACACTGCTGAGGATCCGTTCCCAGCATCAGATCGCAGTACTGGAAATGGGAATCAATCATTTTGGAGAAATGCGGCGGCTGAGCAAAATGGTAAAACCTGACACTTGTGTCATGACAAATATCGGAGAATGTCATCTGGAATTTTTAGACTCCAGAGAGGGTGTGCTTCGTGCCAAATCGGAGATCTTTGAATATCTTGACAGCCAGGGATGGGTATACATCAATGGAGATGATGATATGCTCCAGAAGGTGGAACGGGTAAAAAATAAAAAGCCGATTACCTTTGGACTGGGAACTGGGAATGACTATTATGCAGAGGAAATAAAAACAAAAGGGCTTTTTGGCTGCGAGGCAGTGATCCATACAGCCCAGGGCAGCTTTCGGGCTTCGATACAGCTGCCAGGAGAGCATATGGTAAGAAATGCACTGGCGGCGACTGCCATAGGACAGCAGTATGGACTGACAAAGGAAGAAATTGCAGCGGGAATTGCTGGAGTAAAACCCATAGGCGGCAGAAGCAATATGATACAGTGCGGCAGCATGACGCTGATCGATGACTGCTACAATGCCAATCCGGTATCCATGAGAGCGGCACTGGATCTGCTTGCTCTGGCAGAGGGCAGAAAGCTTGCGATCCTGGGTGATATGGGCGAGCTGGGCGATGGAAAAGAAGCCTTTCATGCAGAAATCGGTGGGTATGCCATGGAAAAGAAGCTTACAGGACTGATCTGTGTAGGCACACTTTCCAGATTTATGTATCAGGGAGCATGTAAGACCAAGGAAAAGCTGCTGAGCAACACCTTTGTATGCTATTATGAAACAGTGGAAGAGCTGCTTGCCGCGGCAGCAGAAAAGGGATTGTTTACAGGGGACATGACGATTCTGGTAAAGGCATCCCACAGCATGGGCTTTTCCAGGATCGTAGAACAGCTAAGGCAGAAATAAAGGGTCCCAAGGTGGAATCCTGCATGAAATAAGAAAAAGCTCTGGGCTTAAACCAGAGCTTTGTTTTTGTCATAAAGAAGCTGGATCTCCTTTTGCACATAGGAGCCTAAAAATTTGCGTTCCTCCTTGGAAAGTGCATCAGGAAGAATTGGCTTGCCAAATTCGATGATCACGTGGGATTTTTTGATAAGAGGCAGGTGTGCCTCCCAGATCTCACGGGAATTGCTGATGCTGATAGGAATGATCGGGCATTTTGCTTTTTCAGCCAGACGGAAGCTGCCCTCATGAAAGGGAAGTAGCTGGTCAGGATTGCTGTTTCTGGTGCCCTCTGGGAAAATACAGAGGGAAATGCCGGATTTAAGTTCCTCAATGCCCTTTAAGATCGCCTTCATGCCCTCCCGGATGTTGTCTCTGTCCAGAAAAAGGCAGCGGATGTTGCGCATCCAGGTTGCCAGCAGAGGAACCTGACGCATGCCTGCCTTTGCTACATAGCCGGTAGGACGGGGAAAACAGCAGTAGGTCAGGATGATGTCAAAATAACTCTGGTGATTTCCTACATAAAGGCAAGCCCCTTCTTTGGGGATATTTTCAAGTCCCTTATAATCAACCTGTGCACCGGATAAAAAGGTACAGCAGCCAAAAGCCCACCGGATCACAGCCTGAGAAATGGCATCCTTTAAGGCGGGATTTTTTTTGCCGATCAGCCATTCTGCCACTGCTAGGGGAATGGTAAGAAGTAAAAATAAAATAAGGTACAAAAGTACAAGTATAAAGCGAATCATAGAGCCCTCCTTGTGGGAATGTCAATTCCGCACGTACTGTTTTATTATACCTAAGAGCAGATATTTGCGCAATGAAATCGGGGGAATAAATATACAAAAAATGCATTTTGTATATTTAAAAAAGAACCGTACCATCAGTCAGAGGGGCATAATTTTCGGGAAGAACGCATAAATTGAGGAAAAAACGGATGAAAAAGGATGAACCGAAAAATCGTACAAATTTTTTTCATTGGATTTCTGCTGCTGGCAGTGGCTGGCTGTGCAGAAAAGCAGGACAGGACGAAAAAACAAAGGGATCTGGAATTTCAGGTGCTGTCATCAGAGCAGACACCCAGAGAGCTAGGTGAGCTTTTGGAAGAAAAAAAGAAAGAGGGCTTTAAACTGACCTTTACGGATGAAGAAATGCTTTATATCTGTGTAGGCTATGGACAGCAGCCAACCGGTGGCTACAGCATTTCTGTAACAGAATTGTATGAAACGGAGAATGCAGTTTATGTCCATACAAATCTGATGGGGCCATCGCCGGGGGAGCTGAAAAAGGAAAAAGCGTCCTATCCTTATCTTGTGATCCGTCTGGAAAAGCAGGACAAGACAGTTGTGTTTGTGTGAGCCTTCTTATATAATTGGATTACAGCGACAAGAGCCTTACCATATCCGAATATCGGGCAGGATCATGGGAGCTTTTATGACAACAGACAAAAAAGACAAAGGAGAGAAAGGATGCTTCTGATAAAAAATGGATATGTGATAGATCCCCGTTCCGGTATGGAGGGGCAGCAGGATATTTTGATCGGGAAAGGAAAAATCCTTCGTATGGGCGATCACAGAAGCTGGAAAGAAATCACAGAAGTGCCGGAAATGCAGCAGTATGATGCCAGTGGTCTGGTGGTAGCACCGGGACTTGTAGATGTGCACGTGCATTTCCGGGATCCGGGCTTTACCTATAAGGAGGATATATACAGCGGCAGCAAAAGTGCAGCAAGGGGTGGATTTACCACGGTGGTGCTGATGGCGAATACCAGACCGGTGGTGGACAATAAAGAGACCCTTGCCTATGTGCTGGAAAAAGGGAGAGAGACTGGTATCCATGTGGAAAGCTGTGCTGCTATCACAAAAGGACTGGCAGGAAAGGAACTGACAGATATGCAGAGCCTTTTGCAGGCAGGCGCGGTGGGCTTTACGGATGACGGGATACCTTTGCTGGAGGAAAAGCTGGTGCTTGCTGCAATGAAGAAGGCGGCAGAACTGGAGACGGTACTCAGCTTTCATGAGGAAGATCCTGCATTTATTCAGAATAATGGGATCAATGCAGGCAGGGCAGCGGCGCATTTTGGGATCAAGGGCTCTGACCGCAGGGCGGAGATCACAATGGTTGAGCGGGATCTGCGTCTTGCAAGGCAGACAAAGGCTAAGGTCAATATTCAGCACATCAGCAGCCGGGAGGCAGTGGAGTTGGTGCGCCGGGCAAAGGCTGAAGGAGTAAGGGTCTGGGCAGAGGCAACGCCACATCATTTTTCCCTGACACAGGAGGCGGCGATCCAGCATGGTACACTGGCAAAAATGAATCCGCCCCTGAGAGAAGAGGCAGACAGGCTTGCTATTATCTGCGGTCTAAAGGATGGGACCATCGACCTGATCGCCACAGACCATGCTCCTCACAGCAGGGAAGAAAAGGAAAGGCCGGTCACAGAGGCACCAAGCGGCATCATTGGTCTGGAAACAGCCTTGCCTCTGGGTATTACCAATCTGGTAAAGACCGGGGATATGACCATGTCCCAGCTGCTGGGTAAGCTGACATGGAATCCGGCAAGTCTGTACGGACTGGACAGAGGATATCTGGCAGAGGGAGGCCCTGCGGATCTGGTTTTGTTTGATCCGGAAAGAAAAGAGCAGGTAAGGGACTTTGCTTCTAAGGCATCCAATACCCCTTTTACAGGAATGGAGCTGACAGGTGTGGTCATTTGCACGATCTGCAAGGGAAAGATTGTGTATGAGAAATAAGATATGGTACAATACCATTAAATCAGAAAACGGGAGAATGTGTCATGGGACAAAAGAAAAAAGAACTGGGTAGGGTGCTTTCACAAAGGGAGATCGCACCGGACATATATGATATGTGGATAGAGACAAGCCTGGCAGAGCAGTCAAAGCCGGGGCAGTTTATTGCGGTTTATCCAAAGGCGGAGAGTACCCTGCTGCCAAGACCCATCAGCATCTGTGAGACAGACAAAAAAGGAAGCAGACTCCGCATTGTTTACCGGATCGCAGGAAAGGGCACACGGGAGTTTTCGGGGTATCAGCAAGGCGATAAGGTGGCAGTTATGGGGACTCTTGGAAATGGCTTTCCGCTGAAAAAGGCAGAAGGAAAGCGGGCACTTCTGCTGGGAGGCGGCATTGGGATACCCCCTATGCTGCAGCTGGCAAAGGAGCTTACCGGAGTAAAGCAGCTGGTGGCAGGCTATCGTGATGGTCAGCTGTTTTTGAAGGAGGATCTGGAAAAATATGCTGACTTTTATGTGGCAACAGAGGATGGCAGTGTGGGCACAAAGGGAAATGTGATGGATGCCATTCAAAAAGAACAGCTGGAGGCAGATGTGATCTATGCCTGCGGCCCTATGCCCATGCTCCGGGCGATCAAGCAGTATGCGGAGAAGAAGAATATAGAAGCATATATTTCTCTGGAGGAGCGAATGGCATGCGGCGTAGGTGCCTGCCTGGGCTGTGTGTGCAGGACATCCAAAAAGGATGCCCATTCCCACGTGAACAACGCAAGGATCTGTACAGATGGGCCAGTATTTGAAGCGAAAGAGGTGGATATTTGATGAATACAAACGTAGAGCTGGCAGGGATTACATTAAAAAATCCGGTTATGACTGCCTCAGGAACTTTTGGATCTGGTATGGAATATGGAGAGTTTGTGGATTTAAACCGGCTGGGTGCAGTTGTGACAAAGGGAGTGGCAGCCACACCCTGGCCGGGCAATCCTACACCCCGTATTGCAGAGGTGTATGGAGGCATGCTCAATGCGATCGGTTTGCAGAATCCGGGAATTGATGTATTTATAGAAAGAGATATTCCTTTTCTGAAGCAGTATGATACGAAGCTTATCGTCAATGTATGCGGTAAGACCGTGGAGGAATATCTGGAGGTGGTAGAGCGGCTGGGAGATACAGAGGCAGATATGCTGGAGATCAACGTTTCCTGCCCCAACGTAAAGGAGGGCGCGATCGCCTTTGGACAGAATGCAGACTGTCTCTATGACATTACCTCCCGTATCAGGAAAAAAGCAAAGCAGCCCATTATTATGAAGCTGAGCCCTAATGTAACGGACATCACAGAGATGGCGAGAGCGGCAGAGGCAGCAGGTGCGGATGTGCTTTCTCTGATCAATACCATCACGGGCATGAAGATCGATATACAGAAAAGAAAATTTGTGCTGGCAAACAAAACCGGAGGAATGTCCGGCCCTGCGATCAAGCCTATAGCAGTGCGCATGGTATACCAGTGTGCCAATGCAGTAAAGATTCCGATCATCGGCATGGGAGGGATCGCTGATGCTGAGGATGCCATTGAATTTCTGATGGCAGGAGCAACAGCAGTAAGCGTAGGTGCCATGAATTTTGTCAATCCTTATGTGACCGGAGAAATCGTGTCAGGAATAGAAGCCTATATGCGCAAATATGGAGTTGAGGATATTAAGGAGCTTATCGGCTGCGTAAAATAAGTCATAAAGAGCCTCTGTGCATCATACTTTAATGTAAGGAAATGCACGGAGGTATTTTTATGGAGCTTGTCAGAAAAAATATACATATGGATCGTATAAAATGCAGTGCTGCAACACAGATCACACTGGAGGATGATAGAAATGTGCCGGATCAGAAGCCGGATATGGAGAGGATCATCCTGCAAAGAGGAGAAATAAAAACAGAAGAGCTAAAAGCCGGGGAAAACCGGGTGGCGGTAAAGGGACGGTTACAGTTTGAAGTTTTGTATGCTACAGAGGAGGGAAGGATCAGCTCCATAGAAGGACAGCTCCCGTTGGAAGAGCAGGTATACATGGAGGGAGTACAAAATGGAGACAATATTGAGATATCCACAGAGCTGGAGGATTTAAGCATCGAGCTGATCAATTCCAGAAAAATAAGTATCCGGGCATTGCTGTCACTGCATTTATCCGTGGATGAGTTGTATGATGAAGAAATGGCAGTGGAGCTGTATCATGACGGAGTGGTTGAAACAAAGAAAAAACCTCTTTCGGCAGCAGAAATAGCACTCCAGAAAAAGGACATTCTGCGCCGCAGAGAGGAGCTGGAAATGCCCCAGAGCTTTCCTAATATTTTTGAGATCATCTGGAAAGAAGTAAAGGTCACAGGACTGACCTTCGAGCCCTTGCAGGATCAGCTGTCTGTACAGGGTGAGCTACAGGTCTTTTTGCTATACGAGGGAGAGGGAGAGGGCGAGGAGCGAGGACTAAAGTGCTATGAAAAGACCCTTCCCTTTCGGGAAATACTGGATTGTCAGGGCAGCAGAGAAACCATGACTCCAAATATCAGTACGGAAATCGGGCACAGTGAGTTGGAGATACGGACAGATCAGGATGGAGAAGAGAGGGTGGTATGTCTTGATCTGCTGCTTGAGTTAAATATAAAATTGTATGAGCTGACTCAGCTGGAGGCATTGACAGACGTATATGGGATAACAGAAAATATCCAGCCCATCTTAGGCAAAGGGGTGCTGAACCGGCAGCTTTTGACAGGGTCTGGAAAAACGAAGCTGACAGAGCAGATAAAGCTGCCGGCTGCCCTGCCGGATATGGCAGAAATCTGTCACAGCAGTGCAGTACCAGTCATAGAGGACCGGGAACTGACAGAGGATGGGCTGGAGCTGACAGGACTTTTGACTGTGAAAATCCTATATCAGGCAGAGGGCGGAGAACTGAACGCCTTTGAAACCCAGCTTCCTTTTCAGTATGTGCTGGCGGTACCTGAGCTGGACAGAGACTGTCTTTATGAGATAAAGCCCTCCATGGAGCAGCTGACCGTGACAATGCTCAATGGCAGTGAAGCAGATATTAAGGCAGTACTTGGCTTTTGCCTGCTGGGCTTTTGCAGCAGTGAGGAGGAACTGATCACAGACATTACAGTAGAAGAAACTGACACAAATGTCACAAACGAGCTGCCGGGGATCGTGGTCTATTTTGCCAGAGAAGGGGACGATGTGTGGAAGCTTGGGAAAAAATACTATGTTCCGCTGGAACGGATACGGGAGCTGAATCAGCTTGGCAGTGATACATTAAAGGCAGGAGAAAAGCTGCTGATCGTAAGATAATGCCCTAACACATAAAGAACGCCCAGACTTTTGCAGCCTGAGCGTTCTTGTCTGTAATAGGGCTTTTCTATTACAGATAAAATGCTTTATGAAAGATCTACTGCGGCGAAGCTGTAGCTTTTGAAGCTTCAGCAGCCTCTGTTTTGGATTCCTCGGAATCGGCGGTTTTGGCTGACTCCTTGCTCCAGTCATCAAATTTCTTCATGACTGCATCATAGGTTCGCTGGGAGATATCCGGCAGATCCTTGCCCCAGGTGCCGGTAGCAGCCTTAAAGCCCTTCTGGAATGCCTTTCTCAAATCTTCGATCTTATCCGGATCTCCGCCGGACAATGCCTTTGCAAAATCAAGGATGCGGTCAGAGGTCTGCTCTACACCCCAGTAACCATCCTCAGCAATATCAGCCTGTGCCTGTGCTTTGGTAGCAGCATCCACTGTGAAATTGCCGCTTGCAAGAAACTGCCACATATCGGTAGCAGCGCCGTAAGCATTTCCCTGCTTGGTAAACAGCTGCTCTACCAGACTTCTGAGCTGTGCGGTGCGGGCATCTGCATCTGCCTTCAGCTTGGCTACCAGCTCAGTATTTGGGGTATAGGTCTTTTTAACAGAATCTGTAGATGCTTCCTCGGATTTCTCATAAATGACACCTGTGTCATTTGCAGCAGCACTGACTTCTGTTTTTGCTTCTGCTTCAGCGGCTGTATTTTTCGTACCTGTTGTATAGGCACTGTAATCTATGCCGTTTGTAGTTGTAATACCATTTACGCTCATTGGAAAACCTCCTTGTCTGTAGTGTTTCATAATGTATCGGATCCGTCCAATACAGGTTTCATTTCTTATATCGGCTGACAACAGGAGAAAGTTTATAGCAGCGATTATTTTCCGCCAACCTTTCGCTCTGAAATCTTGACGAAACAAAAGCTCTTGTATATAATGAAGTACAATTAATGATTGTATACAAAGTACAAATGGAGATACACAAATGGAAGCTTTGACGCTGAAGGCAATGGCAAAGGTAAATCTGGGACTGGATGTGGTCCGCAGAATGGAAAATGGATATCATCAGGTCAGGATGATCATGCAGACCATTGATCTGTATGACGAGCTGACCTTTGAAAAGACAGAAAGCGGGATTTCCCTGCTGGTTGACCACAAGGAGCTGCCGGCAGACGACAGCAACCTGATCTGTCAAAGTGCCAGACTTGTGGCAGAAAAATATCCTCTTTGCGGCGGAGTAAGGATCCATTTAAAGAAAAGGATCCCCATGGCAGCAGGAATGGCAGGAGGCAGTACAGATGCAGCTGCTACCTTTCATGGACTGAACAGGCTGTTTTCGCTGGGAATGGATATAGAAGAAATGAAAAGGCTGGGTGTAAAGATCGGCGCAGACGTGCCCTTCTGTATTGTGGGTGGTACTATGCTTTCAGAAGGGATCGGAGAGGTGCTGACACCGCTGCCCCGGGTGCCGGAGGCATATCTGGTGATCGCTAAGCCGGATATCTCTGTTTCTACAAAATATGTATATGAAAATCTCCATGTGGAGACCATTTCCCATCATCCTGATATGGAGAAGGTAAAAGCAGCAATCCTAAGGGGCAGTCTGGATGAGCTGTGTGCCCATATGGAAAACATTCTGGAAAATGTGACAGAGAAGAAATATCCTGTGATAGGGCAGATCAAGGAAAAACTGAAAGCAAGCGGAGCAGCTGCGGCGCTGATGAGCGGAAGCGGCCCTACGGTATTTGGAATTTTCACAGACAGACTTACAGCAGAGACGGCATGTGAAAAACTCAGGAAAGAAGGCTTGGCAAAGGAACTGTTTGTTACCACGTTTACAGATACAGCCTGTGTAGAAAAATGAACTGCCTGGCATAGTGCGTCTGGGATGGCGCTTGGATGAAGGAGTACAATATGAAGGAAGACAGATTACAGGTAAATATGGACGAATTTCTGCCGCTTAGAGATGTGGTTTTTAAGACTCTGCGGAAAGGGATCTTAACCGGAGAACTGAAGCCGGGAGAGCGTCTGATGGAAATACATCTTGCAAACCGGCTGGGTGTCAGCCGTACCCCGATCCGGGAGGCGATCCGTAAGCTGGAGCTGGAGGGGCTGGTAACGATGATCCCCCGCAGGGGTGCAGAGGTTGCCAATATTACTGAAAAAAATCTCAAGGATGTGCTGGAGGTCAGAAGAGCTCTGGAGGGGCTTGCCATTGAGCTTGCCTGCGAAAGGATTACCGAAGAAAAAAAGAAGGAGCTGGAGGAACGGCTGCAAAAGGTAGAGGAAGCGGTACGGACAAAGGATACCAGTGCGATCGCCAGTGCAGATGTGGCATTTCATGATACTATCGTGGAGGCCTCCGGCAACAACAGACTGGTGCAGCTGGTCAGCAATCTGGGAGAGCAGATGTATCGCTATCGTTTTGAATATATAAAGGATGTCAGCAAGCATCCCCAGATCATGAGTGAGCATAAGATCATGTTTAACTGCATTATCGGAAAGGATAAAGAGAACGCAGCCCAGACAGTCAGACTCCATATCGACAACCAGGAAGAGGCGATCATGCGGAAGATCCAGAAAGAGCAGGGAGAAGAGAAGCAACTCTTGGATAAAAGATAAAGATAATGAATAAACTGTTCGGAAACTGGAAATGCTTTCCAAGTAAAGAAAAAGAACTGGAGAGCATCACATGGGAACAAGCATGAAAAGACACAGCATCCGCATATATATAGGTCAGCTGGCACTTCTGTCGGCACTGTCCGCAGGCTGGTGGGGGATTTTATATCCTGAATTTGGTTTATCAGCGGAAACCTTTGCGGTAGTAGAGGAGCAGCCGGAAAAGGAAAGTGATCCTCCCAAAGCCCAAACTCCAGAGTCAGAGAAAAAACTGTCCGGCCCGGAGGCGTTTTTGGCACTGCTGGAGGCAGAACCGGGGCAGGTCAGGATCAGAAGCAGATTTCTGGAGGAAGTTTTTCATATAAGTAGAGGAAAAGAAAATGAACAGCAATGCGCCCATAGGGATTTTTGATTCTGGGATAGGCGGACTTACTGTGGTTCGTGAGGTAATGCGTCAGATCCCCAATGAAAGAATTGTATATTTTGGTGATACGGCAAGGGTGCCGTATGGAAGCAAATCCAAGGAAACAGTTACCAGATATTCCAGACAGATCGTGCGGTTTTTAAAGGAGCAGGATGTAAAAGCCATAGTGGTTGCCTGCAATACAGCAAGCGCCTATGCGTTAGACGATCTGGAAAAGGAAATAGAGCTTCCTGTGATCGGAGTGGTAAAGCCTGGTGCCAGAGTGGCGGCAGATGTTACCCGGAATGGAAAAATCGGTATTATCGGAACAGAAGCGACGGTGGGAAGCAGGATTTATTCCCGTTACATAAAAGAGATCAGACCGGAAACAGAGGTGCTCGGAAAGGCATGTCCCCTTTTTGTGCCTCTTGTGGAGGAGGGACTGCTGCATGATCCGGTAACAGATGAAATTGCCCTGCGCTATTTAAGCAGCCTGATCGACAGCGGGATCGATACCCTGATCCTGGGCTGTACGCATTATCCCCTGATCCGCTCTACTGTGGGAAAGATCATGGGAGAGGGAGTGACACTGGTAAATCCTGCCTATGAAACAGCAAGAGAGCTAAGAGAAATGCTGGAGGAGAAAAATCTGCTCAATCAGGAAAAGCCTTTGCTGGGCACAAATCAGTATCAGTTCTTTGTCAGCGATGCGGCAGAGAAATTTATACGGTTTGCCAATTCCATTATAAAATATGGGATCCTTTCAGCAAAAACCATTCATATAGAAGAATATTAGAGGAAAGAGAATGACAAAAGAAGTATTGCTCTCTATCAGAGGGCTGCAGTTTGAAGGCGACAATGATGCAAATGATCTGGAGACCATTACGGCTGCGGAATATTTTAAAAAGAATGACAGCCATTATGTGATCTATGAAGAGGCAACAGAGGGCTTTCAGGATACAACAAAAAATATCATCAAATGGAACGGAGAGACTCTGGAGCTGACAAAAAGAGGTCTTGTGAATGTTCATATGATCTTTGAAGAGAGAAAGAAAAATATGACGGATTACCGGACACCCTTTGGAAGCATCCTGATAGGAATCGATACCAAACAGATACAGGTGTCAGAGACAGAGGAACAGATATCGGTGGATGTTGATTATGCTCTGGGGATCAATTATGAGCATCTTGCAGATTGTAAGATATCCATGAATGTACGCGCAAAGGAAGCTGGACGATAAAAATACCCGGCAGCAGTAAGCTGTCGGGCTGTTTTTTATTTTAAGGGCTTTGCTCCTGCTTTTTCCTGCGCAGCCTCCATGGCGCGTTTGAAAAAGCCTTTCTTTTTTACTTCCTGCTTTACAGGCTTTCCGTGAAGTCCCTTGATGTCTACGATATAGATTCCACTGACCATTGCCTTTACTTCCTTTTTTACCGGAACGGAATCGAAGATCTTTTCATCACAGACCAGAGAAAGCATCTGAGGTCCAACCTTTGCCTTTACAATAGGCATCTTTGAACGGCGCAGATACTTGGGTGTCTGGTCGATCACAAACTGGGGCAGACCTGACTGCTTGATCGGCAGCCTTTTTTTGTCGATCACCAGCATGGTCACTGCCTGCTTGTTGGCTTCGATCTGTGCCTGCTGATCTTCCTGTCTTTTCTGTGCCTTTTTCCCTAAAAAATAAAGTACAACAATAGCAATGATGAGAATTGCTAATATACATAATAATACAATCGTTCCTGTACTCACGCCATACCTCCTAAAATATAATGCGAAATATATTTTACCATTTTTCTACAGAGAAAGCAAGAAGAACTGTATCTCTGCGGAATTGCATTGACGGGAATAATCGTGATATACTAAATCTGATCGCGAGGTAATTCTATGGATATGAATTGGGAGATTTTGTGGGAGATTTTATCGTTCCCCTTTCAGCATCTGCTGATCATCAACTGCATATTATCGATCGTAATTGTGTTTTTCCAGCGGAAAAATCCTACCTCTGTCTGGACATGGCTGCTGATCCTTTACTTTATACCGGTGGCAGGCTTTCTTTTTTATCTGTTGATCGGCAGTGACATGCATAAGCGGAGACTGTTTAAGACAAAGGAGGTAGAGGACCGGATCCATGAGGCGATCCGCAGTCAGGTAACCAGCATCCGTACCAAGGAGCTGCAGCAGGAGTTTCCCCAGCTGAAAAAATATTCGGATCTGATCTATTATAATCTGGAAAGCGCAGGCTCTATGCTGACTGAGAATAACAGGATCAAAATATTTACAGATGGAAACCGGAAATTTGAAGCATTGCTGGAGGATATGAAAAATGCAGAAGTTTTCATCCATATCCAGTATTATATCATCAAGGATGATGTACTCTTTGGCAGGATCAAGGAGGTTTTAAAGGAAAAAGTCCGGCAGGGTGTTGAGGTGCGCATTCTTTATGATGGGATGGGCGGCAGGTTTGTTTCCGGAAAATGCTGGAAAGAGCTGCGCAGCGTGGGAATTTGCGTGACGGCATTTTTTCCGCCCCTGTTAAGACGACTGCATCTGCGTATGAATTACCGCAACCATAGAAAAATAGCCGTGATCGATGGAAAGATCGGTTATGTAGGCGGCTTTAATATTGGAAAAGAATATCTGGGCTTAGAGGAGCGGTTCGGTTATTGGAGGGACACCCATCTGAGACTGGAGGGCGGCGCAGTTTCCGGACTGCAGCTGCGCTTTATCCTTGACTGGAATTATGCGGCAAGAGAAAATCTTTTCCATGAGGAAAAATATTTTAACTCCAGTGAGGAATGTCTGGGCAATAGCAAGGTGCAGATCATCTCCAGCGGCCCGGACTCTAAATTGCAGAATGTGAGAAACAATTATCTGCGGCTGATCAATAAGGCAGAAAAGAGCATCTATATCCAGACCCCTTATTTCGTACCGGATGAGGCGGTTTATCATGCGCTGATCATGGCAGCTTATTCCGGTGTGGAGGTCAATATCATGATTCCCTGCAAGCCGGATCATCCCTTTGTGTACTGGGCAACCTACTCCTATATTGGAGATCTGGTCATGGCAGGTGCCAACTGCTATACCTACGACAAGGGCTTCCTCCATGCAAAGGGGATGATCGTAGATGAAGAGGTGTACTGCTATGGGACAGCCAATATGGACAACCGCAGCTTTCGGCTGAATTTTGAGGTCAATGCCATTGTGTATGATGAAAAGGAAGCGGCTAAAATGGTGGATATTTTCAAAAAGGATCTGGAGGACTGTACGCGGATCACAAGGGACGGTTACGCTTCCCGCAGACTGCTGATCCGGGTAAAAGAACAAATCAGCCGCCTGCTGTCTCCGTTATTGTAAAATAGGGCGTTTCGTGATAGAATAATGTGTTATTAGATTGAAGGAGAAGCAGAATGAAAAATAAAATTGCGATTTTGCTGTCTGCGGTTTTTGCAGCGGCAGTGCTTGGAGGCTGTGGAGATGAGGGTAAGGTCTTATCCGAGCTGAAAACAGAAAAGTATGTAACCTTAGGGGAATACAAAGGACTGGAGGTGGCCTTTCCGGCAAAGGACACCATCGTAGCAGACTACAAACAGAATTATATCAACTATGAGCTGAGCAGTCATGCAGAGTGGGAAGAGATCACGCAGGACAGAGGCGCAGTACTGGGAGATACAGTAAATATTGATTATGAAGGAAAAAAGGACGGCGTAGCCTTTGAGGGAGGCACGGCACAGGGCTTTGATCTGGAGCTTGGCTCAGGCAGCTTCATACCGGGCTTTGAGGATGGGCTGGTAGGCGTTAAGGCAGGAGAAACAAAGGACTTAAAGCTGACCTTCCCAGAGGAGTATCATGCCCAGGAGCTTGCAGGTGCAGAGGTGGTATTTACTGTGACAGTAAATGCTATCAAGGAAAAGCATACACCAGAGCTGACAGATGAGTTCGTGAAAGGTCTGGATGCAGACTGCAGTACGGTAGAAGAATATGATGCCTATGTGGAGCAGGTGGCTGTAGAGGTTTATGAGGAAAATCTGGAACAGGTGATCATAGATGCGCTGATGGAGCAATGCACCTTTAAAGAGCCGCCTAAGGCAATGGTAGATCAGTATTATGATAAGGCAGTGGGAAAGATATCCAGGATCGCAGCAGCAAGCGGCATGAGTCTGGAAACACTGCTTACCACCTATTATGGCACCACCCTGGAAAGCTTTCAGACAGAAGCAAGATCCGGCGCGAAGCTTTCCTGTCAGGAGGCGATCATGCTTCAGGCGATCGCAAATGCAGAGCAGATCACAGTCAGTCAGGAAGAGATCGAGGCAGCGCTGGAGGCAGCGGCAGAAGAGGGCGGCTATGAAGGTGTGGCAGCACTGAAGGCAGACATGGGGGATGATCATTATGAGGACTATGTTATGTGCGACAAGGTGCTGGAGCTTCTGAGAGAAAATGCAGTTATCACAGAGCAGTAAAAAGAATGAGAGATAGATAGGGAGAAGAAAAATGGAATTAGTAAGCATCAAGGAACTGTATCGTGAAAAAGAAAAATTTATTGGAAAGAAAGTGACCGTAGGCGGATGGGTAAGAAGCATCCGTGATTCCAAAACCTTTGGCTTTATCGTGTTAAATGACGGCTCTTTCTTTGAGACCCTGCAGGTGGTTTACAGTGACAAGCTGGACAATTTTGACAAGATATCCAAGCTGAATGTGGGAAGTGCCCTGATCATTACGGGAACGCTGGTAGAGACACCTCAGGCAAAGCAGCCCTTTGAAATTCAGGCAGACTGCGTAGAGGTAGAGGGAGAGTCTACCGCAGATTATCCGCTGCAGAAAAAACGCCACAGCTTTGAATATCTGCGTACCATCGCTCATCTCCGTCCGCGTACCAATACCTTTCAGGCAGTGTTCAGAGTACGTTCTCTGGCTGCTTATGCGATCCATCAGTTCTTTCAGGACAGAGGCTTTGTTTATGTAAACACCCCTTTGATCACAGGAAGCGACTGCGAAGGCGCAGGGGAAATGTTCCGCGTTACTACGCTGGATATGGAAAATCTGCCTAAAAATGAGGATGGGAACATCGATTATAGTCAGGACTTCTTCGGCAAAGAGACCAATCTGACAGTAAGCGGTCAGTTAAACGGCGAAACCTATGCAATGGCATTTAAAAATATCTACACCTTTGGGCCGACCTTCCGTGCTGAAAATTCCAATACGACCCGCCATGCGGCAGAATTCTGGATGATCGAGCCGGAGATGGCATTTGCGGATCTGCAGGACGACATGGAAGTGGCAGAGAGCATGATCAAATATGTGATCAATTACGTGCTGGAAAATGCACCGGAGGAAATGAATTTCTTTAATCAGTTTGTGGACAAGGGGCTGTTAGAGAGACTGCACCATGTGGTAGATTCTGATTTTGGTCATGTGACCTATACAGATGCCATTAAGATTTTAGAGCAGCATAATGATGAATTTGAATATAAGGTATTCTGGGGCTGCGATCTGCAGACAGAGCATGAACGCTATCTGACAGAAAAGGAATTTAAGCGGCCGGTATTTGTAACAGATTATCCTAAGGAGATCAAGGCATTCTACATGAAGCTCAATGAGGACGGAAAGACAGTTGCAGCAATGGACTGCCTTGTACCGGGCATTGGAGAGATCATTGGCGGCAGCCAGAGAGAGGACAGTCTGGAGCTGCTTGAAAAGCGGATGGACGAGCTGGGACTGAACAAGGAAGACTATGGCTTCTATCTGGACCTGAGACGATATGGCAGTGCGCGTCATGCAGGCTTTGGTCTGGGATTTGAAAGATGTGTAATGTATCTGACCGGAATGGGCAATATCCGTGATGTCATCCCATTCCCAAGAACTGTAAACAACTGCGAATTATAAAGAGGCGGGTGAAGGCATACATGAAGAAAAGGATGCTATGTGCCATGCTGGCGGCTGTTTTGCTGGTGCTGCAGACAATACCGGCAGAGGCGGCGACCATCGCAGAGCTGAAAAAACAGCTGGAGGAAACCCAGAGCCAGCTGGATGCGATCAGCGGTCAGGCAGACAGCATTGAAGGACAAAGAGATGCCGTAGAAGAAGAGATTGAAGAACTGGACGGCAGTCTGATAGAGCTGATGGGCAGCATCAGCCTTTTAGAGGAAGCAATCGAGGAAAAAAAGGCAGAGATTGCAGTGGCAGAGGAAGAGCTGGCAGCAGCAGTCGCAAAAGAAAAAGAGCAGTATGAAGCAATGAAGCTGCGCATTAAATTCATGTATGAAAAAGGAGAGCTTACCTACGCACAGCTTTTGTTTGAGGCACGCAGCATCAGTGATATGATGAACAAGGCTGATTATATCGAAAAGCTGTATGAATATGACAGGAAGCTGTTAGTAAGCTATCAGGAGATACGTCAGCAGGTAGCAGATCTGAAGACCGCACTGGAGGAGGAACGATCTGATCTGGAGGCTCAGGAGTATGAGCTGAAGGAGGAACAGGCGGTGCTGGAGGAGCTGCTGCAGGAGAAAAAGGCAGAGGCAAAAAACTTTGATGTACAGCTGGCCCAGATACAGCAGTCAGCTGCTACCTATAAGGCGCTGATCAAGAAACAGACGGCGCAGATCAAGCAGCTGGAAGCAGAGGAGGCAGCCCGTAAAGCAAGGGAGAATGCCAAGAACAACACCCCTTCAAAAACACCGGGAGTTGCCAGTGCTCAGGCCATTGCCCTGATCAACAGTGCAAACGGAAGTGCAAAGGGAAAAGAGATTGCCAGCTATGCCTGCCGTTTTGTGGGCAATCCCTATGTATATGGAGGCACCAGCCTGACCAATGGAGCGGACTGCTCCGGTTTTACGCAGGCAGTGTATCGTGATTTTGGAATTTCCATCCCCAGAAGCTCTACTTCCCAGAGAAGCTATGGCACAGGAGTATCTTATGCAGATGCCCAGCCGGGAGATCTGGTCTGCTATGCAGGCCATGTGGGAATGTATATTGGAAACGGTTATATCGTACATGCCAGCACGGCAAAGACGGGGATCAAGATCACGGCGGCGACCTATAGACCGATCCTGGCAGTCCGCAGGATCATATAAGAGGAAAAACGGATGGAGTGGAAACAACTTCTCTGTGATGAGAGAATCAGAAGCTATCGGGGAAAGGGCTCTGCTGATCTGAGAACGGAATTTGAAAAGGATTATCACAGGATCATACAGAGTGCTTCCTTTAGAAGATTGCAGGATAAGACTCAGGTGTTCCCCTTAGATAAAAGTGATTTTATCAGAACACGGCTGACTCATTCTCTGGAGGTATCCTCCTATGGAAAATCTCTGGGGCAGAATATTGCCCAGAATATCATAAAGGTTATTAAGGATGAAAGCTTTAAGCCGGAGTATGCTGCAGATATTTGCGATATTCTCCAGTGCGCAGGACTGCTTCACGATATTGGGAATCCTCCCTTTGGACATTTTGGGGAAACAGTGATCCGGGACTGGTTTGTAAAAAATCTGGGCAGGCTTACCTACGATGGGAAAAAGCTGACAGAGCTGCTGACACCCCAGATGCAGCAGGATTTTTATTCCTTTGAAGGAAATACACAGGCACTGCGTGTGGTGACCAAGCTGCATTATCTGGTGGATGAGCATGGAATGAACCTGACCAAGGCGCTATTGGGAACGATCATCAAATACCCGGTGTCGTCCTTGGAAATTGATAAAAAAAGCGGCAATATCCGCACGAAGAAGATGGGATATTTTTATGCAGACAGGGAAGTGTTTGCCAATATACAGGAAAGCCTGGGGACCAGAGGCAGCAGACATCCCCTTGCGTACATACTGGAGGCAGCAGACGATATTGCCTATCTGACAGCGGATATAGAGGATGCTTTCAAGAAGGGCTGCATTTCTTATCATGAGCTGCTGAGAGAATTGCAGGCAGCAGGAGCTCAGACACCGGATGCCGCCGAGTATCACAGCATTGTAAAGCGGCTGGAGGAAAAATACGAAAAGGCACTAAAGCGTGGAGAGGTTTCACCGGAAATCTACGCGGTGCAGAATTGGATCGTACAGGTGCAGGGCCATCTGATCAGCAGTGCAACAGGCGGATTTACTGCCAATTATCAGGCGATCATGGCAGGCGTGCATACAAAGGAGCTTCTGGCAGATACACCGGGAGAGCTGATGGCGCATACACTGGGCGACATTGCGTACCGTTACGCGTTTGTTTCCAGACCGATCTTAAAGCTGGAGATCGGAGCGGAAAAAATACTGAACTTTTTGCTGGATCAGCTAGTGCCGGCAGCAGTCTGCTATGACAGTAATATGAAAATGACATCAGTACAGGAAAAACTGATGTCACTTGTATCAGAGAATTATATGACGATCTACCGCTATTATGCAAAGGATAAGTCCGAGACAGAACGGCTGTATCTGCGGCTTTTACTGGTCACAGACAGTATCTGCGGCATGACAGACAGCTATGCAAAAAGGCTCTATCAAGAGCTGAGCGGTATGATGACTTCCTAGCTTTTGCAGGAAAGAAGCCAGCCTTCAGGCAGCATCGCCTGGACGAGAAGAGTTCGCCTGGGAGCTTTTTGCTTTAAACAAGTCCTTCCAGATAGCAGGGTGGAACAGGATCAGCAAGGGAAACAGCTCCAAACGTCCTGCCAGCATATCAAACATCAGTACATATTTGGAAAAGGGTGTAAATATGCTGAAGTTCTGAGAAGGGCCTGCAAGACTAAGTCCTGGACCGATGTTGTTGAAGGTGGCAACTACAGAGGTAAAGGTAGTAACCAGATCCATTTCTTCAAAGGAAATGACCAATACGGAGGCAGCTAAGATGATCGTGTATGTGATAAAATACACATTGGTGGAGCGAATTACCTCATGCTCTGCAGGCTTGCCTTCGATTTTTATTTTTTTGATGCTTCTGGGATGAATGTAGGAGTTTAACTCCTTGCCAATGGTCTTTAGCAAAATGACAAGGCGTGACACCTTGATGCCGCCGCCGGTGCTTCCGGCGCAGGCTCCGATAAACATCAGCAGAACAAGGACAACCTTGGCTGCGGCAGACCAGGTATCAAAATCCACAGAGGAATAGCCGGTAGTGGTAATGATGGAAGCTACCTGAAAGGCTGCATGGGTCAGAGTATCAAATACATTGCCGAAGCAGCGGAAGGTTTCAAAAAAGATAACAGCAACAGCGGCAGCAATGATCCCCAGATAATACCGCACCTCTTCCATGGCAAAGGCTTTTTTGGCATTGTGGAAAAGGATGAAATAATAGGCATTAAAGTTAATGCCAAATAAGGTCATAAAAATGGTGGTCACCCATTGCTGATAAGCAGTATAGCCAGCCATGCTGTCATTTTTAATACCGAAGCCCCCTGTGCCTGCAGTACCCAGTGTGATAGCGAAGGCATCAAAAAAGGGCATCTGACCGATCAGCAGCAAAATCAGCTGTATCAGGGTCATGCCAAGATAAATGATATAAAGGATCCTGGCACTGTGCCGCAGCTTGGGCACCAGCTTGCCGACGGAAGGACCGGGACTTTCTGCGCGCATCAGATTGATATGGGAGCCGCCGCTCATGGGAATGATGGCAAGTAAAAAGACTAAAACCCCCATACCGCCGATCCAGTGGGTAAAGCTGCGCCAGATCAGGCAGGTGTGGGAAAGGGCTTCCACATCGTTTAAAATGCTGGCACCGGTAGTGGTAAAGCCGGAAATGGTTTCAAATAATGCATCTGTCAGAGAGGGGATCTCCCCGGAGATCCAGAACGGCAGAGCACCAAAAAAGCTGAGAAATATCCAACTGAGCGCTGTGGCAACACAGCCTTCCTTTAAATAAAAAATAGAATCTGCAGGACGTCTCCCTGCCATAAGCATACCGAAAAGAAAACAGAAGATCCCTACTCCCAGAAAATAATAGCCCGTCTTTTCCCGATAGATGACAGCAACCAGACAGGGAAGCAGCATAAGAGCTCCTTCCATCTTTAATACATTGCCTAAAATATAACGAATGATCGAACTGTTCATAATGCCTCCATTATCCTAAAATATCCTGAATATCGTGAAAGCCGGTATGAGTGGTAACGATAATAACGGTATCCCCCACTTCAATGGAGTCAAGACCGCTAGGAATGATGATATTGCCGTTACGGTTGATGCAGGAAATCAGCAGATTGCTTTTCAGGGAAAGATCCTTTAAAGGAATGCCGGTCACCTCGGATTTTTCATAAATTCTGAATTCGATCGCCTCTACCTGATGGTCAAACATATGATACAGGGTTTCAATATTGCTGTCCTTGGAATTTTTCATTGCGCGGACATAGGCAATGATAGCTTCAGAGGTGATATATTTGGGATAAATAACACTTCCCAGATTTAAGCTGCCGATCACATCATGAAAGGAGCTGCGGTTGATCTTCGTGATCACCTTGGCATGGGATACCTGTTTGGCATGCAGGGTAAGCATGATATTTTCTTCATCAATTCCTGTTAAGGGAACAAAGGACTCCACATATTCAATTCCCTCTTCCTTTAAAAGATCGGCATCCGTTCCATCACCATTGATGATGATTGCCTTTGGAAGCAAAATGCTCAGCTCTTCACAGCGTTCCTTGCAGATTTCAATGATCTTAACAGAAATCCCTGTATGAAGAAGCTGGTGGGCAAGATAATAAGCCGCTTTTCCGCCTCCGATGATCATAGTATCCTTTACCTGATTGGTTTTAAAGCCAATGTGCTCCAAAAAGGATTTTGCCACCAGTCTGGGAGCAACAAAGGAAATATTGTCGCCGGACTGGAGTCTGAAATTACCGGAGGGAATATAGACCTGCCCTTCACGCTCAATGGCGCAGATCAGGATTTTTTCGGCAATATTTTTTCCCAGCTGGGCAATGGTCATGCCATCCAGCTGATTTTTCTGCGGAAGCTGAAATTTGATCATTTCTGCCTGCCCGTGCGCAAAGGAATTGATCTCCAAGGCAGTGGGAAGATATAAAATGCGGGCAGCTTCTCTGGAGGCCTCCAGCTCTGGATTGATGATCAAGGCAAGCCCCAGCTTTTCACGCAGATAGCCTGCCTCCTTACTGTAGTCAGGAGTGCGGACTCTGGCAATGGCAGCACAGTTGCCTACACGCTTTGCAACAGTACAGCAGAGCAGATTCAGCTCATCGGAGTCTGTAACAGCAATGATCAGATCAGCATTTTCAATGCCAGCTTCAATCTGGACACTATAGCTGGCACCGTTTCCCACCAGACCCATAATGTCATACATATTTGTAATATCCTGAATTTTATTGGAATTTTTATCAATAATGGTAATATCGTGTCCTTCCCGGGAAAGCTGCTCGATCAAAGTGATACCAACCTTGCCGCCGCCTACAATGATGATCTGCAGCCCTTCGGAAGAATTTCTCTGTGTTTTAAAAAGCATTTCTGCATCCTCCATGTATCCTTCTAATATACCATAATATCCAAAAAAGGTATATGTTTTTTCAATCTTCTATTTATTATCCCCACACATCCGTGATATAATATGAGCACTTGGCGAGGTATTTAATGAATGTTTTCAAGCCGGGCAAAATGTGTAAAAGGGCAGGGGTGGAAAGATGATCGATCGTGAAGTAGGATTAGAGTATTGTGCAGGAAGCGAAGAGATATACAGAGAGGTGCTGGAGGCGTACTGCGAGGAGGGTTCAGCTTATCTGCAGAAGATGAAAGAGTATCAGGCGCAGAAGGACTGGAAAAATTACAGTGTGGTAGTCCATACGATCAAGAGTAATGCAAAGACCATCGGTGCACTGGAACTGTCAGAGGCAGCAAAAGAACAGGAAATGGCGGCAAAGTCAGGGGATGAAGAAACCATAAGCGCAAAATGGGAGCAGGTTTATAGTGCTTATCAGGCAGCATTAGAAGAAGTAAAAAATATGCTGGAGGAAGAGAACTGACCAAGTCATAGCATGGTATCTCCCTGCATACATTGTAAAAACAATGTGTTCAGGGGGATTTCCTTTGAAGGATTATATTGAGGAACGTGCCGTGAGTATCGCAAAATATATCATCAAAAACAATGCAACCGTCCGTCAGACGGCAAAGCAGTTCGGCATTAGCAAAAGCACTGTACATAAGGATGTGACCGAGCGTTTGGAACAAATCAATCCGGGACTTGCAAAGGAAGCAAGAAGAGTGTTGGATGTAAATAAATCGGAGCGGCATATCAGAGGCGGACTTGCAACAAAGGAAAAATATCTACACCAGCATACATAAGGAAGCCGGAGGAGGGATATCCTGCCTGCAGGGCATGATATCTCATCCGCCCAAAGGAGTTTTTCATGCAGATAGAGAAAGAGATCATTGTTAAAAGATTTAAGGAATATACAGAGGCCTATGATGAAACCGATCCTAAGATTTCTTTAAAGATTCATCATACCTACAGAGTGGCAGAGCTGTGCCAGCAGATCGCCTGTTCAGAGAATATGGAAAAGGAAGAATGTGAGCTTGCGTGGACACTGGGAATGCTGCATGATATTGGGCGGTTTGAACAGCTGCGCAGGTACAATACCTTTAGTGATGCCCAGTCAGTGGATCATGCGGCATTGGGTGCGGATATTTTATTTGTAGAAAATGGGGAGAATCCCTTGATCAGAGAATTTGTGAAAGACAGATCGGAGGATGACCTGATTGAAACAGCGATCCGTATGCACAATACCTACCGGATAGCAAAAGGACTGGATAAGCGGGTGGAAAAGTTTTGCCATATCCTGCGGGATGCAGACAAAATAGATATTCTCCGTGTGAATATTGAGACTCCTCTGGAGGAGATCTACAATACAACAGAAAAGGAACTATATGAGGCGGAGATCACACAGGCGGTTATGGACAGCTTTTACGAGCATCATGCCACCCTTCGCAGCATCAAAAGATCTCCGGCAGATCATATCGCAGGGCATGTTTCCCTGATCTACGAGCTGGTATTTCCGGAGAGTATCAGGCTTGTAAAGCAACAGGGATACTGGGAAAAACTCATAGATTTTCCATCTAAAAATGAAAAGACAAAAAAACAGCTTCAGCAGCTCAAGCAGGAAATGCAGCAATTTCTGGAACAGAAGCTGGTGCAATAGAAACAACAGGAGGAAGCAAAAAAATGACAGAAGAAAAGATCATCGTCATTGACTTTGGTGGTCAATACAATCAGCTTGTGGCAAGGCGGGTTCGTGAATGTAATGTGTATTGTGAGATTTATTCTTACAGGACACCGCTGGAACAGATCAAAGCAATGAATCCCAAGGGCATTATATTGACTGGCGGACCAAACAGCTGTTATGAAGAGGGCGCGCCTACCTATCAGAAAGAATTGTTTGCGCTGGGTATTCCAGTGCTGGGACTGTGCTATGGTGCCCAGCTGATGATGCACGTGCTTGGCGGAAAAGTGGAAAAGGCACCTGTGCGGGAATATGGAAAAACAGAAGTAATCGTGGACAACCATTCTCTTCTATTTTCCAAGGTGTCGGAAGCAACGATCTGCTGGATGAGTCATTTTGACTATATTTCACAGCTTGCTCCGGGCTTTTCGGGAATCGCACATACTACAGACTGCCCCTTTGCAGCAGCGGAAAATAAAGAAAAGAAGCTGTATGCGATCCAGTTCCATCCAGAGGTACTGCATACCCAGGAGGGAACAAGGATGCTGCACAATTTTGTACGGGGGATCTGTGGCTGTCAGGGAAGCTGGAGGATGGATTCCTTTGTGGAAAATTCGATCAGGGAGATTCGTACAAAGGTCGGAAAGGGCAAGGTGCTCTGTGCATTGTCCGGCGGCGTGGATTCATCCGTTGCAGCAGTGATGATGGCAAAGGCTATCGGCAGCCAGCTGACCTGCGTATTTGTGGATCACGGTCTTTTAAGGAAAAATGAGGGCGATGAGGTAGAAGAAATCTTTGGACCAGCAGGCGGCTATGAATTAAATTTTATCCGGGTAAACGCACAGGAGCGGTTTTATAAAAAACTGGCTGGTGTCAGTGAGCCGGAGCAGAAACGTAAAATCATAGGGGAAGAGTTTATCCGCGTATTTGAGGAAGAAGCAAAAAAGCTTGGTACTGTTGATTTTCTGGTTCAGGGAACGATCTATCCAGATGTTGTAGAGAGCGGTCTGGGGGGAGAATCTGCGGTGATCAAGTCTCACCATAATGTAGGCGGCCTGCCGGATTATGTGGATTTTAAAGAGATCATTGAGCCCCTGCGCAATCTGTTCAAGGATGAGGTAAGAAAGGCGGGACTGGAGCTGGGAATCCCAGAGAAGCTGGTATTCCGTCAGCCATTTCCGGGACCCGGACTTGGGGTGCGCATTGTAGGAGAGGTAACTGCCGATAAGGTGCGGATCGTGCAGGATGCAGATGCCATTTACCGGGAGGAGATCGCAAAGGCAGGCTTAGATAGAACCATAGGTCAGTATTTTGCAGCGCTGACCAATATGCGCTCCGTGGGCGTTATGGGTGATGAAAGAACCTACGATTATGCAGTAGCCCTGAGGGCGGTCAACACGATCGACTTCATGACTGCGGAAGCGGCAGAGATCCCCTTTGCAGTGCTGCAGACTGTCATGAGCAGAATCATAAATGAGGTACGGGGTGTCAACCGGGTATTCTATGATCTGACGAGCAAGCCGCCAGGAACGATAGAGCTGGAATAATACAAACGAGCCAAGAAATGCCGTATTTACGGCATTTCTTGGCTCATTTTTGGTTGCGTGACAATCAAATGACAATAAAAGATAAAAATGTTTGGGTGATTAAATATTAGGTTTCATTGCGCAATTTTGCGATGTGGTAATGCAATTATGTATTCACATATCAAAAATGCTTAGCTGAGTTTCTTTCAATGATGTAACTTTTCTGATTGTTATTTTGTCATCTTCTTGAATTTGACCACATAAAATTGGTGATAATGGATTATATTTGGCTGCATTTGTTTCTACACTTTTCGAACTATAATTAGCATAACAATATGCACATCCATTTCTACATGTATTATAAGTACCTATTTCAACACTTTCAACACATCCACATTCTAAACGCTGATTCTTGTCTTTTTCAACATTTAATTTGCATCCCATAATCTTTTCAATCAATTCTCTATCTATGCAGGAATTATGAACTATACCACATTCCTCTAAGTCTATTTTTTCCGCACAACTTCCAAGTTTTATATTATTATCTGCGGCTATCTTGCTTAATACCTTGGCAAATTCTCTTAACTCATAATCGCTTAATTCATAACTTAACAGCCCATCCATATTTTTCTTATTCTTAGGATAAATATCCACAAAGCTAATCACACATTTTTCTGTATATCCACTTAATGCTTCTGCAATACTCTTAAATGCTTTTATGTGATATTCTTTCGTATATCTATCCGAAAAGAATATAGGATCATACCTCCAAATAACCCTTTGCTTACCTATTTTATCAGACAGTTCTTGAAATATGGGAATCATGGTAGTTTTTTTATTAGGTAAATTAACTTCAACATCATTTCCATACCCAGTTAATGTAAATTGAAAATAATAACTATAGTCTTTTATCTCATCTAGTCTTTTCATCATTGGCAAAGGGTTCTTTGTCCAAAACACAATACAATCTACAATATCAGGAGTTATTTTTATTTCACTTATCTGATGAGCGTTCATCGGATTACGAACATATAGAAATCCCTCTTTTATTCTATTATAGAACCATTCCGAATAGTAATTAGGAATATCTGTTCTTCTACTCACACTTAATATCATCTAACTCATCCTTTCAAACATAATTACTTGATATCTAATATGTTTTACTCTTAAAATAGGCCATCTGCTTAAATATTTCTGACAATCAGATTGACAATTTGTTTCTTGAATTTTATAATTTGTACATTTCATATACAAATTTTTCACAAACTCCAATGCAGCTGAAGGATACTGGAAATCGTCATCTAATGAGACAATACCATCGTCACAATTAAAATATGTATATTGTGTATATGGCCATTTTGTTTTAAACCCATTCTTACATATCGCTTCAATTATACATTTTGTTTTTTGCATATCTCTATCCATACTTCCCTGTTCTTCCCTAAGAGATATACAAACAAAAAATCTATTTTTTTGTATCTTCTTTGATGAAAAGCTATTTGCCATAGCATTCAGTTCACTATCAGAGAATTCGCTAATTGACTTTGGGAAAAAATACACATCGGAGATAAATTGACTATTATTTGTGAAAATATCAGCTGCATTTCCAATTAAATAATGCATTTCATCATTTTGCCTTTTGGGAATTTTGTAGTTCCAGTCAATTATATCTATTCCAACATATCTTATACTACAATCCATTTTGACCTTCATTTCTAATGCATGTATCAATGACCAATAATCTATCATTGATCCACAGCCTACTGATGTTACCGAAATATGATTAACATTATTCATCTGAGATAATACATTTAGATACATTCTGCTATATTCAAATGCATAAGCAAATGCATATCTTAATAAGTATAACTGCTGAATATTTATATCTGTGTAATCAGGAAGTGCACCTGCTTCAAAATTTAATTCTTTAAATTTACATAGGCATACATCATTATTAATATAACTTTGCAAATCTTCATATATTCCTTGTAAATATTGTGTTATATCAATCATAGAAATCCCTCCTTAACTCCATGTATACAGTTGTAGATATTATTTTATATATTTTACATCAATATTTCTAAAAATTATTACAATCAACGCTCATATATAAAAACTCTCTCGCTATCACGTCAGACGTAGCTTCATAAGCGTCTCCCTTGAAAGTAGATTTTTACTCTTTCCTCGGTTTCCTCTTCCTCTTCACATAAGAGAAATCTGGAAACAAGTCTTTCAACAATTCAGCAGTATCTTCTGCATCTTCATTCGTATTCTGAACCATTAATTGGTCGTCATCATCAAGATTCAACGAAAGAGTATATTCTTTGTCCGTCTCTATCTGATTTCTTGGAAATTTCACTTCTTTGAAGTAGTATTCCGATTCTGTTATCTCCCCATCTTCCAGTTTGTCACGCAATTTTGCCCAATACTCAACCATCTTTCGGAAGTTGTCAAGGTCTTCCTGAGGTCTTGGACCGGAGCTTGGAAGACGTTCTTCAAACTTAAATAGCAGTTCTCCATCTTTCATAGTAGGGCGGAGTCCGTATGCCCACTCAATATCAAACAGCACGTGCAGTGCACTGAATATATTGGCAACATCAGGATCAGATAACGCATAGAAGCTGACACCTAAGCTGTTGGCTATGTTTAATAATGTTGCTGCATCCGGATATCGGTTTCCGAGTTCATAGTTTCGGATGGTGGATTCATTTAATCCACATTTGTCTGCTAATTCTTTTTGTGTCATATCTGATGCGATTCTAAAATTCCGAATCAGATAACCTACCCGGCTGATAAATTTTTCACCCATGTTATTGCTCCTTGTTCATGTAATGAGTGTTGTAGCATGCATGAAGACAAGAGGCACAAAACATGCATCTACATTAATAGTTAATATGTTTTCTGCGAAGGCAAAAACTCGTAAAACCTTCGATTTTCCTCGTTCGCGGGCGCGTTCTCATGGTGCTTTGCCGCTTGTTTATGCTTCGCATATCAATCGGCAAAACTCCATGCTCACTTTTGCCTTCGCGTACATTATAACACTAACAGTACAAAAATGAAATGTTTTTTGTAAAAAGTATTGATAGTACGAAAATGAACTGAATAATATAAAACGAGAGAGGAGGATGCGGTTTATGGAGAGTAAAAGATTTTTTACAGCGACAGACATACAGGAAATGCTGGGAATTTCGCTTTCTTATGCGTATAAGCTGATACGAAAACTGAATGCAGAATTGGAAGCCGAAGGACTTGTGACAATAAAAGGTCGTATCAGCAGCAAGTATCTTATGGAGCGGATTTACGGATTGTCTGATGAAGGAAAGGAGGCAGGCTAAGTGGCAGTTATCAAAAATAAGAAAACCGGAATGTGGGAGGTACGAACTTATTATAAAGATTGGACTGGTGAACGGAAACAGAAAACCAAAAGGGGATTTGCAAAGAAAAGTGAAGCTGTTGAATGGGAAAGAAATTTCAAATTGAAGGATGAACAGAGCGTAAGCATGAGTTTTAAAAGTTTTGTGGATATTTATCTGACAGATTTGAAGCCACGAATCAAGCGGAACACATTTCTTACAAAAAAGCACATTATTGAAACAAAGATATTGCCTTATTTTGGTAGAAGGAAATTGGATGAAATACGAACCTCGGATGTTATCCAGTGGCAGAATGAAATAATGAAACAGACGAAGGATAGTGGGGAATTGTTTTCCCCAACCTATCTTAAGACCATTCATAACCAACTCAGTGCCATTTTAAATCACGCAGTCAATATGTATGGCTTAAAGGACAATGTGGCGAGAAAAGCCGGAACGATGGGAAAGACTAACTATTAAAAGTCAAGTCTAAAATGAAGGATTTTTGAATGAATTGCAGAAATGCATTTCAGATATAAAAGATCAGAAATGATTCTTAGAACCTTGAAAACTGCATGACAAATAGAGTGTCATTGCTGGCACTCAAAAAAGGAGTTATTTACAGAAATAAATTATTAAGCACTTTGATATGGCTTTTCGGCTCTTAGTATGTGTCGTGATACCTTTTTGATACCTATATGTTATTATTCATTTTTATTTCTAGATAATATGTCTTCTAATGCTTTCTGTTTTTTCTTATTCTTCGGAAATTCTGCTGCTTCTGTAAAGGCACGTCCATGTCTTGACATTTCTGGAGTCCATATTTTAGAAAATTCCTCCATGCATAGTCCTATATCTCTGCCCTGAATGGAAGATTTAATTAATGATATTATTTCTAAAACAGCGTTTTCAGAATAAAAATGTCCATAGTTAGCTGCCATGACATTTGTTGGCGAAGATATACAGCGTACAGAATAGCGATTAGCTTGTGGTTCAATTAACTTGAAACGAAAATCTTCTTGTAAAGTGGTAAGTATAAGTTTTTTTGTTTCGGCAGATACAGTGGATTTCCATAAAATAAGTAATGCTACTGAGTTAGCAATGCGCATACTTATTACTTGACCAGCTCCCTTTAATATAAAATGCTTTGTCGGTTCACCCATTTTTACTCTCATATAACTGTTTTGAAAAAACTGAGGAGAATGTATTATTTGCAAAGGAGTAAATGCAAAAAAATCTTCTGGCACAGGATTCAAATTTATATGTAAGCCTAAAAGTATTGAAATATTTTCAGGATAATCTGTGTCATTTCCTAAAATATAAGGTATACAGTCGTTAATATATTTAGTGTCGTACTTATCACATCGTAAGCTATTATAGGCGATTTTTAAAAGCCATCTCGTATATAGATTGAAATTTATAGTTATATCAAAAGGTGTATAATAGTCATTGAATTTATATGGAATGTAAAAATAACTTTCTATGAGTTGCTTACCATATGAATCAAGTTCAGATAGAATACCATTATTACATGAAGAACATACATCAGAAATAGTTATTCCACGGTTATCAACAAAACGAGAAGTATTATGAATACTAATATCTTGTTCAGGGTAAAGCTTTAGTAATGAATTGGGGATAATATGTTCGTCCGTCTTACTATGGAAAGGACTTCCAAGTATTTCTCCACAATAAGCACATTTTTTCATGATTCAATCCTCCAGTATCTACCTATTTTCTCCATTGATAGTTGTTATTTCTCGTGTCATGCCCTTTTTCATCAACATTGCTGCTGGAAGCAGGCCAGTTGATTTTCCATTCAAAATATTCGTCCTCTGAAATCTTTCCACTTTTTAGCTGTTCTTTCCGCAAACACCATTCACGCAGAAATTCATTTACCAGACCATAATCAATCCACATACCGACAGGGGCATGAGCAGACCATTCGTCACTATCATTATAGCGAACAGACTTATCATCAGAAGCGTTGCACTTGCCGGGATTGCGGACAAGCTGGAACAGATGAAAGGTATTGCGGTTGTCCTCGTCAAGCCAGAAAAAAGTCTGTATAATGTCCTCGGCGCAGCCGGGGGCTTCGGTAATAAAATTGATATAGTTGACATTCAAAATTCTGGCAATTTCCATGAGAGTATCTTTTTTGGGAACACGATAGCCGGATTCATATTGTGCTACACGAACATCAGCGTTGCGCTCCTCATATCCCAGCTTCAATCCTAGTTCCCGTTGTGTTAATCCCCGAAATGTGCGGATTCTCTTAATTCGTTCTCCCAGTATCATAATTCTGTGTCCTTTCCTTAAAATTTACAAATTACATACCATAATCCATTCTTCTTCGTTTCCCCGTACAATATCAAAACCGATTTTTCGATACATTTCAGCCGCATAATTAGCCTTTTGAACGGAAAGTGAAACACGTTTATAACCATGTGTTTTCAACAAAGATAGCATTTCTTTCATCATATCGGTTTCTATCCCCTGTCCCCGGTATTCATTGTATAGAGAGATGGCAAGGGAGGGCGTTTCATCATCAATATGTCCGTAATCGTGTATAATGCGTACCCAGACAGCACCAACGATTTTTTGCTCAACTTCTGCGACTAATGAGAAATCAGCTTTTGATGACCCGAAGCGGTCAACATAAATCTGTAATTCGGGAGAAGCGATAATATTTTTCGGTGGCGGCTTTATATCGTCTGGAATAAAAATAGCTTCGTATAGAAATTCATTCAATAGAGGATATTCTATTACCGTCATTTCTCGTATCGTGTATTCCATAAAGTCCTCCTGTGAAAAAATAGTTATCCCGTTTCCTACATTGTAGCATACCTAAAATAATACGGCAACAAAAGCTTATCAGAAATGCTAAATTTAATAAAAAAGATAAATTTAACAAAAAAGCTATTGACAATAGCAGAAATGCTAAGTGTACTAAAAATACAGAGTTTAACAAAAAAGCTAAAAGGGGGACGTGTATTTGAAAAATGATTTATTTGTAACAGCCGGAGAAGTGGCGCAGGACTTAGGCATTTCCAAACCATTTGCTTATAAGCTGGTGCGGCAGATGAACGAAGAACTGGAAGCAAATGGTTTTATCACAATCGCCGGACGAGTGAGCAGAAAATACTATGAAGAAAAATTTTATGGCATGGCGCAGGCAAATTAGGAAAGGAGTGAGATTATGGCGGCGTACAAAGACGAACAGCGGGGAACATGGTATGTGTCCTTTCACTATTATGACTGGACTGGTAAGAATTGCCGGAAAGTTAAGAGGGGATTTAAGACCAAACGGGAAGCAACAGAGTGGGAACGGCATTTCCGTATGGAAGAAGCGGCTGACTTGGATATGACTTTCGAGGAATTTGTTCAGGTGTATACAAGAGATATGAAGCCGAAGCTGAAACACTGACAAAAGAGCATATCTTGAGGACAAAGCTGCTGCCCTATTTCAAGGACAAGAAAATGCGTGATATTCGTCCGAAAGATATTATCCAGTGGCAGAATGAACAGATTTCCTATCGTGATGAAAAAGGAAAGCCCTATGCTCCGACTTATTTGAAAACTCTGCAATCAGAATTGAGCGCACTGTTTAATCATGCGGTACGGTTCTATGAACTGAAAAGCAATCCTGTTGTAAATGCGGGGCCGCTGGGAAAGGGAAAAGCGGAGGAAATGCTGTTCTGGACAAAGGAGGAATATCTGAAATTCATTGAAGCGGTAAAGGACAAACCATATTCCTATCATGCGTTTCAGATATTGTACTGGTGCGGTTTACGAGTGGGCGAACTGTTAGCTCTCACGCCGCAGGATATTGATTTTGATAACAAAGTCATTCGGGTAACAAAATCTTATCAGCGATTGGAGGGTAAAGATGTAATTACAGACCCAAAGACTCCGAAAAGCAAACGAAATGTAAGTATGTCGGATTTCTTATGTGAAGAACTGAAAGATTATATCGGCAGATTGTACGGGATTCTTCCCACTGACCGTATCTTTCATCTGACAAAAAGCTTTCTGCACCATGAAATGACAAGAGGGGCGGAAAAAGCGGGAGTGAAACGCATTAGAATCCACGATTTGCGACATTCTCATGTATCACTGCTTATCAGCATGGGATTTTCGGCGGTATCAATCGGAAATAGGGTGGGGCATGAAAGTGTGGATATTACTTATCATTATGCTCATATGTTCCCGACGGAACAGACACAAATGGCAAAATTGCTGAATGAAGAATTTAAGGAGGGCGCAGAGGAATGAGCGGCACACACAAATATCCGACAATCAGTTTCCGTATCTCTCCCAGAGAGAGGGAAGAAATCGAAGCAAAGATTTTCACAAGCAGCATGAAGAAAAAAGATTATTTTGTCCGTTCCTGCATTTATAACCGGGTGTGCGTGGTAGGCAAGAAAGAAACAGTTTATCAGATTGTGGAACGGTTGCAGGAAATGAAGAATCGGCTGGTGGAACTGGCGGAGCAAATTGATGGCAAAAAGCCGGGGATTACTTCCGAAGAAATCAGAGATTTGCGGGAAGCCTATGAAGATATGCTGAAAGCAATTCTTTGGATGTTGGACGGTGCAAGATATCTGTGGCAAGGCGAAGAAAAAAGCCCTGACAGCGGCAACTGTTAGGGCTGTGATAACTGGAAAACCTCTGTTATCAACAATCATAATTCAAGTATAGCAGAGGTTTCTTCCGGCGACAACGAATTTTTCAAAAACGGAGGACATTATGGCAGAAACGAGAACAGAATTACAGATGATTAAAATGTCGGAGATACAGTCGCAGGAGGTGGCGTGGCTGTGGTTCCCGTTTATCCCTTATGGAAAGCTGACGATTGTACAAGGCGATCCGGGGGACGGTAAGACAACGCTTGTGCTGAACATAGCGGCGAAGCTGTCAAAAGGCGAGGGTCTGGACAGCAAAATGAAACTGACGGAGCCGATGAATGTGATTTACCAGAGTGCGGAGGACGGGCTTGCAGATACGGTTAAGCCCCGTTTGGAAGCGGCAGGAGCAAATTGTGAAAATATTTCCGTCATTGACGAGAGCATAAAATCACTTTCCATGATAGATGAACGTTTGGAAGAAGCAGTCATAAGGACAAAGGCGAAGCTACTGATTTTAGACCCGATACAGGCGTATCTCGGCGGCGGTATGGATATGAACCGGGCAAATGAAGCAAGGGATATGACAAAGAAGCTGGCGACTCTGGCGGAGAAATATCAATGTGCCATTGTACTTGTAGGGCACATGAACAAAGCGGCTGGAAATAAGGCAGCATATCGGGGCATGGGTTCCATTGAGTTCTTTGCGGTGGCAAGGAGCGTCCTGTTGGTCGGCAGAGTGGAGGGCGAAGCGAATATAAGGGCGGTAGTCCAGATAAAAAACAATCTGGCGGCGTTTGGGCACCCGAAAGCCTTTGAGTTGTCGGAGGACGGTTTTTACTGGTTCGGAGATTATGAGATTACCGCTGATGAAGTGTTGGGCGGTATCGCTCCGAAAGCGAATAAGTTGGAACAGGCGAAGCGTCTGCTCCGGGAAGTGGCAGAAACAAACAATGCCATGCAGAGCAATGAGATTTTCAATCTTGCAGAGGAACAGGGTATATCCAGACGGACGCTTGAAAATGCGAAAAAGGAATTGAATATTAGAGCAAAGCGGATAAACAATTCGTGGTATTGGGAACTGGATAAAATCAAGCCGGAATAAGGCAACAGCGCAACAATGCAGAGTATATAGAATTTGCGGGCTTGGTGTCTGCAAGGTTGCAAAAGATATAGACCTTGCGTTGTTGCGGTCTTGAAAAGGAGGGCGAATATGATACGACAGCCAGAATGGGGAACCCGGAATGTGAACAAATATTTTTACGAGAGTGAAGCCCGGAGGATTGCCGAACTCAATGGAATATTCGGAGATATAGAATTGACTGAGGCAGAAATGCGGACGTTGATATGGCTTGCCGGATGGGATGAATATACGATAGAAAATGTACTTTTGGCTATCCGAAAAGCTATAGCAGCGGAAGTAAAGCGGCGGCAACAGCCGCCCCGTCCGTAGGACGGAAAAGCCTACGGCAGGGCGCAAAGGCAGCTTTTGATGGATGGAACGACTGTCAAAAGTGCTTTTGCGTTACTTTCAACGAAAGTAACAAAGCTTATGCGCCGTATCCGGCGCTGATTGCCCGGAAAGGGAGAAAGGATATTGATTGAAGCAAACTATCAGCTTTATGACAGGAAAAGGCTCTGTCAACCATAATAGCAGAAAATTCCATGCAAAGAATACTGACCCGGAGCGAAGCTGCCTGAACGTGGAATACTGCAATGAAAATGTTAAGGACGTATATCACGAATTATTTGATGAAGCACTCGCCCGGTACAATGAGAAGCAGACCAGAAGTGACCGCCGGATTGACGATTATTATGAGAAAATCCGTTCCGACAAGCAGGAAAAGCCATTCCATGAAATTATTTTGCAAATCGGGGATAAGGACAACATGGGGGCAAAGACAGAGAGCGGACAGCTTGCGGCAAAGGTGCTGGATAAATATATGCGGGATTTCCAGCGGCGAAATCCTACGTTAAGAGTATTTAGTGCCTATCTTCATATGGACGAAGCAACGCCCCACTTGCATATAGATTTTGTACCGTATACGACAGGAAGCAAGCGGGGACTTGATACAAGAGTTTCTTTGAAACAGGCGTTATCTGCTCTCGGATTTAAAGGCGGTACAAGGCGGGAAACGGAATTAAATCAGTGGGTGGCTTATGAGAAAGAACAGCTTGCCGCCGTCATGCTGGAACATGGGATTGAGTGGGAGAAGAAAGGCACACATGAAAAGCATTTATCTGTTTTGGACTTTGAGAAAAAGGAGCGGGCAAAGGAAGTCGCAGAATTGGAGCAATCTATTTCTGACGGAAAAGAGCGATTATCAGATATTCAGATTCAGCATAGAAAAGCAGTGCAGGAAACAGAGCAGATACGGCAGAAGGACGAAGCAATCCGGCAGGAAGTGTCGGAACTTTCGGAAACAAGTGATTTGCTGAAGGAGCAGGCGACAACGCTGGCAGAGGACAAGAAAAAGCTGCTGTCTGATAATGTGAAATTGGAGAAGCAACAGAAGAAATTGCAACAAGATATTGAGAAAATGGTTCAGTCTAAGGCGGTCATGGAACGGAACATATACGCTTATGACGAGGACGAGAAGTGGCAGCTGCCTGAACCGGCGGCGTTGATGTCTGCAAAGGCTTATAAGGATAAAAAAAGCTTTTCTGCTTGTGGAGAAATTGAAAGAAACGATAAAAGCACTGACAATTAAATGCGTCCAGCTTGCAGAACAGGGAAAGAAACTAAAAGAAAAAGTTACCCGGCAGGAGCAGCAGATCAGTCGCTTGACAGATAAGGTCGTGGAGCAGAGCGACATTATTGACCGATTGCAGGAGAAAACGGCAGATTTGGGGCGTTTGGAACGCTATTTCGGCAGAGAACAGGTGCAGTCGATAGTTGAGCGGTCTAAGGCTCTGGAATGGGCAGAAAAGGAAAATAAATGTCCGAAGCGTGTATTTGATATGAGCAGATAGGGGGATTGATAGAATGACAGATATGGAGAAAAAAGTTATGGTTCAGCTGTGTGCGAAAATCCTTTCAGAAACAGATTTGTATGATACAGATATAGAAGTACGCAATCTAATTGACTGGATATGTGTGTCGGAGCAGATAAAATCAAACAATAACGAGATACGAAGTATAACTGGGGAATATAAGCGGATAGAGCCGGATTGCCGGGAGGGAGTAAGGGTGCAGTTGGAGCGCATGAAATTACTTTGTAAAGAACGTGACAGCTTGTATGAGAAGCAGAACGATTTGAAAGGACAGAAACAGAAAATTGAAAGAGCGTTGGAATGCTAGGAATTGGGGGCATGGCGGTGGCTATGTTCCTTATTTCTTGTGGTAAAATCGCTGATAGTATGCTAAAATCAAAATACAGAGATAAAAACACAACGTAAGGGATAACATCTCTTATAGAGCCGGTAGGTAGTCCGGCCGCACCGCTTTGGTGTAAGTAGCCCTCCCTCCTTGGGTCGTCCGTTCTTTGTTCAGTACAATTTTTAAGGAGGAATTTTCATGGACAAAGTATTGGGCAGATTGACAGTATTTTTTGAGGAACCATTCTGGATAGGTGTGTTTGAACGCATATCGGAGGGAAAATTATCTGTATGCAAGGTTACATTTGGGGCGGAGTCGAAAGATTATGAGGTATACGATTTTATCTTGAAAAATTACTATCGGCTGCGGTTTAGTCCGGCTGTGGCAACTGATGTAAAAGAAGCTGGTCGCAATCCGAAACGGGTACAGAGAGAAGTGCGGAAACAGGTACAGAATACCGGGATAGGCACGAAGTCGCAACAGGCTTTGAAATTACAGCAGGAGCAGTTAAAAACTGAACGTAAGACTGTGAGCCGGGAACAACGGGAAGCAGAGAAACAGCGGCAGTTTGAACTGAAATAGCAGAAAAGGAAAAAGAAGCATAGGGGCAGGTAATACCTGTTCCTATCTTTCTACAGAAGCATTTGAGATAGGGGGATTCCATATGGAAAATTATTTGCCGTACATAGTATCAGTAGTTTGTGCTTTGATTTCTGGCTTTGCAAGTTATGCTGTTGCAAGAAAGCAGAGCAGAGAGGATATTAAAAAACTTGAAAAGACTTATGAGTTGGACTTGGAAAAGGAAAAAGAAAAGCATAAAATGGAAATTGATAAATTGCAGTTAGAACATAAGAATCAATTAGAGTTGCAACAAAAACAGTTTGAAAATCAATTAGGTAGTGATATGATGAATACGCTTATCTCTGAGGCGATGAAGATGCCAGAGGTAAAAAGACAAATTTCGCAAGGCATGAATTCAGCAGGTAATAAAAGACGGTAATTCTTTTACTGTGGGATAAGTATATATTAGTGGTCCTTAGCATATAATTTTAATGGAAAGCCCTATTGACTTTCCTCTTTGCGCTTGCTAGAATGTAGGTACAAAGAAAGTTTACCACTGACCGATATGTGGTATATAAATGGTCGGGTTGAAAGTTTACCGCTGACCGATGTGCGGTATATAAATGGTTGGGTCGAAAGTATAGTCCTTCGCCGCAAGGCGAGGGACTTTTCCGTAATGAGGACAGGCAAATGAAGAAAACAGGCTTTTACATTATCAAGGATAAATTTTTTGAAGATATGCCAGATCCGTATCTCAAAGGAAATAAGGAAGGAAACAGACCACATTATTACTGCCTTGAAGATACAAGTACCAGGATATACTGGATGATACCATTGTCTAGCCGCATTGACAAATACAGACGGATTATGGAGAAAAAAGAAAAAACCGGGAAATCTTGCGACATTCTTCATATCGTCAAACTGGACGACAGCCGGGAGAGCGCATTTCTGATACAAGATATGTTTCCGATAACAGAAGAATACATAGAACGGGAATATACAATCGCCGGAAATCATCTGATGTTGACGAGTGAGCATACCGCCAGAGAGATTGAGCAAAAAGCGAGAAAAGTTATGGGGATGTTGAAGCGAGGTATTAAGTTTACTCCAACGCAGCCGGACGTTATGGCGATATTAGAGAAGTTGAGGGAGCGCCGATAGCTTTTCCTTATTGGTGTAATAATTACGTGGTGCTAGCACCATGTAGATAGAGCAATTAAGGAGAAATATTCGTGATACCCGTATGATACCTGTTTGATCGGAAACTATGAATAAGGCGTGAAATTTGGATATTATGAATATAAAAATCCGCAAAAGACAATTATATATTTAACGATTATGTTATGGTTGCAGGGAGCTTGAATAATTAGAAATCGATAAGGAAATACGGCAACAGCTCTTGTGGAAATGCAAAAGATATTTGAGCAGGAGGGGATAGAAACTGAGCTTGTTCAGATAGGAAATCAAGGGGTCAGAGGCTGTATTGCCTGCAATGCCTGTGTGGAAAAGGGTGCTTGCGTATTTGATGATATAGTAAATCAATGTGCCAAAAGCTTTGAAAAATGTGCTGGACTGGTGGTCGGCAGCCCGGTTTATTATGCCTCTGCCAATGCTACCTTGATCGCATTCCTGGATCGGCTGTTTTACAGCACCAGATTTGACAAGACCATGAAGGTGGGAGCCAGTGTTGTGGCAGCAAGACGCGGCGGACTTTCTGCTACCTTTGATGAGCTGAATAAATATTTTACCATCAGCGGAATGCCGGTTGCCTCAGGACAGTATTGGAACAGCGTTCACGGAGGAGCTGTGGGAGAAGCAAAGCTGGATCAGGAGGGGCTGCAAAGTATGCGCACACTGGCAAAAAATATGACTTTTTTAATGAAAAGCATTGCTCTTGGAAAGGAAAAATATGGGCTGCCAGAGAAAGAAACGATCATCAGAACAAGCTTTATCAGATAGAGAAAATTTGAGGAAGCAGTAGATAAAATGGAAAAAAAGAGATATACAGTGCTGGATGATTTTCGGGGTCTGACACTGATCAGCATGATGATTTATCATGGGATATGGAATAGTGTTTATATTTTTGACCAGCCATGGCTCTGGTATCGGTCGGAAGCTGCTTACTGGTGGCAGCAGAGCATCTGTTGGAGCTTTATTCTGCTTTCCGGCTTTTGCTGGTCCTTTGGAAAGAAAAAATGGAAAAGAGGGACGGTTGTCTTCCTGGCAGGACTGGCAGTTAGTCTGGTAACTCTTACGATAATGCCGGAAAACAGAGTGCTGTTTGGAATCCTGACCTGTCTTGGCAGCTGCATGCTGATACTGACGGTGCTTCATAAGTGGCTGCAGGCTGTAAATCCGGTGCTGGGTGGAGTTCTTTCCTTTGCCCTGTTTTTACTGCTGAGAAATATCAATCAGGGGAGTCTGGGCTTTGGAAAATGGCAGCTGGTCAGACTTCCCAGAGCGTGGTATGCAAATACATTGACAGCCTATCTGGGCTGCCCGCCGGGAGACTTTTTTTCCACCGATTATTTTTCCCTGCTTCCCTGGCTTTTTTTGTTCCTGACAGGGTATTTTGCTTATGGCTTTGTAAAACAGAAAAATCTGTTTTTCTACCTGGACAAATGGAAAGCTACAGCAGCAGAACGGCCTTTTTCATGGCTGGGCAGACACTCGCTGCTTATATATCTGATACATCAGCCTGTTATTTATGGGATAATGTGCTTGTACTATTCATAAAAAGAGAAAAAATAATCATGAATTTATAAGATTCGTCAGACATTTTTACAATAATGTGTTATAATGGTAGTAGCCTAGGAAAGAAAGGGGTGGTGCGGGCTATGAAGTGTCGCAGAATAGCATTATCGGCAGAAGTAATGCCATATGAACCTGATAAAGGTATGGAAGATGGATTTGAACTATGGTCTGATGTGGTAACCAAGGGCTGGATCGTGACAGATACCCTGATCAAGCTGGAAAGGGAAAATGGGAAGATCGTATGTCCGTATATTACCCATCGCCGTGGCAGGACCTTCATCGGAGAAGGAGACTATCTGATCATTGATGAGGACGGCACAAAGCATGTGTGCGGCAGTGATAAGATATTCAGCCGCTATGAGAAAACAGAAGAATGAAAAACAGAACAAGCATCAACAAAAATAGGGGATTCGCCTGTTGTGGGCGGATTCCTTTTTTTGGCTTGCAAATTGTAGGGGAACTGGTGTATATATATTGAGAATGCTTTCATCATAAGAAGAAAGTGGGAGAATAAAAAAGGATAACGAGGGGAATAAAAATGAAAATTAGAAATGCCGCCATGACAGATTTAGACGAGCTTGCACAGGTAGAGGCGGTCTGCTTTCCGAAAGAGGAGGCGGCGGACAAAGAGGCGCTTCGCAAAAGGCTGGAATGCTTTCCGGAGCATTTCTGGCTGTTAGAGGAGGACGGAACGGTAATTGGTTTTGTGAATGGAATGACAACGGACAAGCCGTGGCTGTCAGATGATATGTATGAGGATGCCGGAATGCACGATGAAAAAGGAAAGTGGCAGATGATATTTGGTCTGGATGTAATACCCCAATGCCGCCGCAGAGGCTGTGGAGCAATGCTGCTGGAGCATATGCTGAAAACAGCAAAGGAACAGGGCAGGACTGGGGTTGTACTGACCTGCAAATCTGAGCTGATTCCCTATTATGAGAGCTTTGGCTTTGTCAATGAAGGGAAATCTGCGTCCACCCATGGCGGTGTGCCATGGAATGATATGAGACTGACATTTTAAAGAGGAAGAGGAAAATGGATTTTTTTTATGTATTCAGTAAAATGATACAGCTGTTTCTGATCATTATTATAGGTTATATTACCTGCAAATGCGGAGTGTTTGGTAAGGATGCACGTCTGCACGTGACCAGACTGGTATTGAATGTAGCGATTCCGGGGGTAACTCTTTCCTCGGTTCTGAATCAGGAAAGTCTGCCCAGTCCGGTGGAGATCATAGGCCTTTTCGGCGTTTCCTTTTCCAGCTACCTTCTTTTGCTGCTGGGTGCGATGATCGTTCCTAAGCTTCTGGGTGTCAAAAAAGAGGAAGAGGGCATTTATCGTTTTATGACTGCCTTTGCCAATGTAGGCTTTATCGGTTATCCGGTAACACAGGCGATCTTTGGCGATCAGGCAATGTTTTACACCTGTGTATTTAACCTGCCCTTTAACTTTTTTGCATTTTCCATAGGGGTAGTTTTTATTCAGAAAAGCGCGGCGCTGATGCGCGGAGAGCCTGCAGAGGGGATTAAGAGCGCAGTTTCCTACCGCACCTTTTTAACACCCTGCCTGATCTCTTCGGTGCTGGCGATCATTCTGGCACTGACAGGGCTCAAGGCACCTGCGATCATTGGTGATACCTGCAAGATGCTGGGAGACATTACCACACCTGCCGCATTGCTGGTCATCGGTTCTTCTCTGGCAGAAATGCCTGTAAAAGAGATGTTCAACAATGTAAGAGTGTATTTCTTTTCCTTGTTCAGACTGTTGATCCTGCCGATGCTCCTGTTTTTTATTTACAGGATGTTTGTTACAGATCCTTTGCTGCTGGGCGTGTGCACTATTATTTCTGCTATGCCGGTTGCCACCAATGGAACGATGCTGTGCCTGCAGTATCAGGCAGATGAAAAGCTCATGGCACAGGGAACCTTTATTACCACGCTGGCTTCTATCGTAACGATTCCACTGTTGGCAATGCTGTTTCAGTAAAGGTCTGAAAAGGCAGACAGTGAAAATGATACAGGCGGCATAAAGAGCAGACTGCTTTCATATAGTTCCTGTAACAGACAAAGTAGGAATGATGGAATGGCAGAGCTTTTGGAACAACTGAATCGTATTTTGTGGGGACCGTGGATGCTGGCATTTATGCTGGGCAGCGGTCTCTTTTTGCTTGTCCGGATGGAGTTTCTGCCCATTCGCAATTTAGGCTATGCTCTAAGGTGCGTGCTGGGCTGGGACAGAGAATGCCGGGCTGAGGTCGGCAGTAAAAAAGGGAAAGGAATATCGCCGGCAGCCTCCCTGACCACAGAGCTGGCAGCAACCATAGGGACAGGAAATATTGTAGGTGTAGCGACTGCCATGGTGCTGGGCGGTCCGGGCGCACTTTTCTGGATGCTGCTGGCAGCCTTTGCTGGGCTTTCCACCAAATTTGCAGAGAGCATGCTGGCGGTAAGATACCGGATCAAAGACCCGGACGGCAGCTATAGGGGAGGGCCAATGTATGCACTTTCCTACGGCTTTTCCCATCAAAGGCTGGGCAGATTTCTGGGGATGGCATTTTCCTTGTTTGCAGTTCTTGCCTCCCTTGGAATGGGCAATATGACCCAGTCTAATTCCATTGCAGTCTCTATGAAAGAAACCTTTGGGATCAGGCAGGCAGAAACGGGGTTAATATTGACTATACTGGTCATTCTTGTTGTGCTGGGCGGGATCAGGTCGATTTCCCGGCTGACACTGTATCTGGTTCCCTGTATGGCACTTTTTTATATTGTAGGTGCACTGATCGTCATAGCAGCACATATAGAGCAGCTGCCAGCAGGGATCGGACAGATCCTCAGAATGGCATTTACTGGAAAAGCGGCAGCAGGCGGTGTAGGCGGCATGCTGACCCTTACCATGCAGGATGCACTGCGCTGGGGCGTTTCCAGAGGTGTATTTTCCAATGAAGCCGGGCTGGGAGCAGCAGGGATCACAGCGGCGGCTGCTGATACAGACAGTGCTGTACGGCAGGGCTACATCAGTATGACAGGCGTATTTTTTGATACCATTGTCATATGTACCCTGACGGGATTGGTGCTGGCATGCTCAGGCGTTTTGGGGCTGCGGGATGAAAAAGGACTTCCGCTTACGGGAGCAGCGCTTACCATTGCAGCCTTTTCAACTGTTTTTGGCAGATGGGGCGGATGCTTTGTCAGTGTAGGGATCGGACTGTTTGCTTTTGCTACGATCATAGCCTGGGAGTATCAGGGTGAATGTGCCTTTGCATTTCTTAGTGGAGAAAGAAAATACTGTGGCTGCTACCGTTTTATTTATGGGCTGAGCACCTTTGTAGGAGCGGTGTGTATGCTGGAAACGGTATGGAGCTTTTCAGATGCCATGAATGCACTGATGGCAGTGCCCAATCTGATCTGTGTGCTTGCTTTATCGGGAACGGTCTGCAAGGAAATGAAAACATACGAAAAAAACCGGCATCGCAGATAATTGCGGTACCGGCTTTTTGTCTCAGTGTGCACAGCTTCTAAGAGAGAACGGGGACAGGCTCAGTCACATTTGCGTACACAGGGATTTTTACATTCACATTCTGTCTCAGAAATGCCGCCGCACTGTATTTTTGCCTGATCGACAGACACCCTTGCACCAAAGCACAGAGGCAGCTTGACACAGAGCTTCTGGGTAATGGTAAATTCGCAGATCCCTCCGGCTTCTCCCAGACAGGTATCGCCGGCGGTGATCACAGGCGAGCCGCAGCAGGCAACGGTTGAGGTGCCTGGCTTTGCAAAGGGCACCACCTTGACGGGAACGCTGACCAGATCGGTCTGGTAAAATACATGGTCACAGTTGTAGGACTCATCCTTTGCAGAACAGGGCTGAGGGCAGCCATTTGTGCCGGGATTTGTATTGTTGCGATCTTCCATAAAAACTCCTTGATATGGGCTTTGTTTATCTTATGAAAATAGTTTGACGGTGTGACAAAAAATAGGTATACTTATTGTACTTAAAGGATATTGAAAAATATGGAAAGACAGGGGTAAAAAGGAGGATTCTATGAGATTGCAGAGATTGACAAAATTAATTTCCCTGCTGACTGCGGCGGTATGTGTTGCTGTGCTGGCACCAGCAGGAAAGGTAGGAGCAGAAGAGGTCAGAAGCGTATATACAAATGAAGTTATCACTCAGGAGCAGGCAACGCTCAGACCCATTGCTATCATGATGCCTACTGACAAGATCGCCCAGCCCTCTTATGGCATCAGCCATGCCAAGGTGCTGTATGAGATCATGGAAGAGGGCAATATTTCCCGTCAGCTGGCAGTGATCGATGACTGGCAGGGACTTTCCAAGATCGGTAATATCAGAAGCTGCCGTGCTTATTACATTCCTCAGGCAACAGAATGGGATCCGATCCTGGTTCATTTCGGCGGCGTGTGCTATATGAAGGATAGGATCACAATGCCGGATATTAACAATCTTTCCGGTACCTACGAATATGGTGTAGGCGGTGCCACACCGGGAGCAGGAGCATTTTTCAGGACAAGCGACAGGAAAGCACCTCATAACGCATACATCAGCGGCAGCGGCATTACAAAAGCGGCAGGACAGCTGGGATATTCCCTGACGATCCGCCCGGAGCTTTATAATGCAAAGCACTTTACCTTTGCACAGGGTGTTAATACACTGGAACAGTACGGAGCAGCAGCGGCTACAGCAGACAGCATCAATCTGGCTCAGATTTTCCCTTATACAAAGAGCTCCTTTACCTATGATCCGGCAACAGGTCTGTATAAGAAATATATGCACGGAAATGCCCATGTGGATGGAGAAAACGGACAGCAGCTAGCTTTTGCAAATGTGATCATACAAAATACGAAGTGGTCTGTGCTGGATGCCAAGGGTTATCTGACTTTCCAGAATATCGATAATACCGAGGACGGCTATTACTTTACCAAAGGAAAAGGGATCCATGTAAGATGGGCAAAGACAGCAGACTATACACCGACTGTATATTTTGATGACAATGGAAACGAGATCCAGTTAAATGAAGGCAAGACCTACATTGCAGTTGCACAGAAGGGCAGAAATGTAAGCTTTTCATAAATAGAACAGCCTCTGGGCGTAAATAATAAAAGAGATCCTCTTTTGTCAGAGGCAGCATGAATCTGACAAAGGAGGTTTCTTTTTATTTCATGGGAAAGACCTTGTTGTATTAACGTATAAAAGTCATGGATTTCCCTGTGAAATAAAACACTTCGTGCAGGAAAGGAAAGAGACGGTGAAGCAGACAGAAAAGGAAAACCGGATAGAGGTGCTGGCGGCGCAGGTAATGGAGCTGGCGCGGGATGCCATTATCGTGCATCTGCGTTTTCTGGATGTAGCTGTGGCACAGCTGAGGCCACGTCCTGACAGGTCGGCAGGGACGATCGCCTGTGACGGCAGCTATTTGTATTATGATCCCGTTTATGTGCTGCGATGCTATCAGAAAGAGCCAAACAGCATTACCCGTATGTATCTGCATGTGCTGCTCCACTGCATTTTCTGTCACAGCTTTCAGTATGACAAGGTAGAAAGCAGATATTGGGACATGGCAGCAGATATGGCAGTGGAAAATACCATACTGGAGCTGAGCCTTAGAGAGACAGGTATAAGGCAGGACGAGGCGGCAGGACAAAGGCTGCACCAGCTGGGTGCAGTGGCTGGCGGACTGACGGCGGAGCGGATCTATAAGTATTTTAAGAAAAATGATATAGATGCAGAAGAGGAAAAAAAGCTGCGGACATTGTTCTGTAAGGATGAGCACTTGTACTGGAAACAGACGGAAAGATCAGAGATAACAGAGGCACAGTGGAAAAAGCTCAGTGAGAGAGTAAGGACGGATCTGAAAACCTTTTCAAGAGATCAAGATCACGCAGAGGAGCTGGAGAAAAATCTGCTTGAGGCAGCCAGAGAACGGTATGATTATAAGGAAGTGCTGCGGAAATTTACAGTAATGGGAGAAGAGATCCGCATCAACGAGGATGAATTTGACTATATCTATTATACCTATGGCATGTCCTCCTACGGCAATCTGCCCTTAATTGAGCCGTTAGAGTACAAGGAGATCCATAAAATAAAGGAATTTGTAATTGCGATCGATACCTCCGCATCCTGCAGGGGAGAAGCAGTGCGGAGATTTTTGCGGCAAACCTATTCTATCTTAAAGGGGACAGAAAATTTTTTTCATAAGGTCAATGTGCACATTCTGCAATGTGACAATGAAATACAACAGGATACCAGAATAACCAGTGAAGCAGAGCTTGACTGCTTTTTGGCAGAGGGCAGGCTCAGGGGCTTTGGTGCAACGGATTTTCGCCCGGTGTTTACCTATGTGGAACAGCTGAAGCAGCAGGGAGAATTTGAAAACCTGAAGGGACTGATCTATTTTACGGACGGTTATGGCAGCTATCCGGAAAAAATGCCGGAGTATGACGTGGTCTTTGCTTTTTTGGAAGAGGATGACAACAGACAGCCCCCACCGCCCTGGGCGCTGGGGATAACGCTGTATGAGGATATGCTGGAGGAAGAGATACAATGAATATCAAACAGGCAAAAGGATATATCAGGGATTGCGTAAGGCTTTATCTGAAAAAGGATGAGTTTGGTAAGTACCGGATACCGATAGTCCGCCAAAGACCGGTTTTTCTGCTGGGAGCGCCGGGAATCGGCAAGACCGCCATTATGGAGCAGATCGCACAGGAGCTGGAGATCGGGCTGGTATCCTACTCCATGACACATCATACAAGGCAGTCTGCGCTGGGACTGCCGCTGATCTGTCAAAGGGAATATGATGGGAAGAGCGTACAGGTATCTGAGTATACCATGAGTGAGATCATTGCTTCCGTATATGAGACGATAAAAGCCAGCGGCAGACGGGAAGGGATTCTGTTCCTGGATGAGATCAACTGCGTTTCAGAGACCTTAGCGCCTGCCATGCTGCAATTTTTACAGTATAAGGTATTTGGACGGCATCAGCTGCCTGAGGGCTGGGTCGTGGTAACAGCAGGAAATCCGCCGGAATACAACAAGTCTGTGCGTGAATTTGATGTGGCAACCTTAGACCGGCTCAAGGTGTTAGAGGTAGAGGCAGACTATGGGGTCTGGAAGGAATATGCCAGAGAACAGGGAATTCATGGCGCAGTATTGAACTATCTGGAACTCAAAAAAGAGCATTTTTACCGGATAGAAGCCAGCATAAAGGGCAAGACCTATGTGACTGCAAGAGGCTGGGAGGATCTGTCAGAAATGCTGCAGCTGTATGAGGAAGAGGAGCTGCCGGTCAGTGAAAGCCTGATAGGACAATATATCAGAAATGAAAAGATCTCAAAGGAGTTTTCTGCTTATTATGACCTGTATCAGAAGTATAAACAGGACTATAGGATAGAGGAGATCTTAGCAGGGCAGCCCTGTGAAGGGGCAAAGGAGCGTGCAGGGCAGGCAGCCTTTGATGAACGGCTGTCTCTGATAGGCTTGCTGCTGGACCGGCTGCAGGGCAGGATGCGGGAGATAGTAGAAAGTGCAGACTATTTAAGCCAGCTTACAGCTGTCCTGAAAAGCATCAAGGCAGTGCTGACACCGGAAGAGGAAAATCTTCTGCAGCTTTTAACGGAAAGAATCGTCCAGAGAGCAAGACTGCTGGATTCTATGGAAAAGTCAGGGGCTTTTTCCAGAACAGAGCAAAAAAGAAACAGGAAATTACTCGCTTTTCTGGAAACAGAAAAGGCAGAGACAGGCAGCAGGGGTGCTTGCTTTGGCTTTGCCTCCATAGAAGCCCATTACAGGCAGCAGGTAGAGGAGATGAAAGCCCATACCGCAGAAGTAAGTGCAGAGCTGCACGCAGTATTTGCCTTTTTGGAGGAGGTATTTAAAGAGGGAAATGAGCTGTTGATCTTTATGACGGAGCTGACGGTAAATGATACCAGTGCACGATTTATTGCCATGTTTGGCAGTGAGGACTATAAACGTCACAGCAGGGAGCTGATGCTGTCTGAACGCAGAAATGAGCTGCAGGAGGAAATTGCCGCGCTGGAATTATAAGTAAGGCAGGAGAAAACGATGATAAAGCTATGGTCAGATGGGGAGAATGAACTTCAGTATGAAAAGCAGGAGCATGGCATCCGCCTGCTGCAATGGCGGGGCAGAGGCAGCTGTGCCAGAATACCGGATGAGATCGAAGAAATGCCGGTTAAGATCATTGGCAGAAAAGCCTTCCTCAGCAACAAGCAGATACAGGAGCTTTATCTGCCAGAGAGCATTTGCAGGATAGAGGACTGGGCATTTGCTTATTGCAGCAGGTTAAGACTGGCAGTGCTTCCTAAGAGAGAGCTTAGTCTGGGAAAAGCAGTATTTTTAAAATGCAGTGCTTTAGAACAGCTGAGACTGTATGAAAGCCAAAAGGAGGAAAAGCCAGAGCTTTTAAAAAGGCAGAGGGATACAGGCTGGCTGCTGGCAGCAGTAGTGGATAAATTGGATGCGCCCCAGCTGCTGAACCCAGCGGAGGCAGGCAGGGCGGACTGGATTCAGAAATGGGATGAAAGACTTTCTCAGGTATTAAATACGCCTGACAGAGAGGGCTATGGAAAAACGATCCTGGGCGGCGAGGAGGACTACGGAAGCATGGAGAACAATCTGGAGGACTTTTTGAGCCAGAAGCGCAGGAACAAGGTAAGGCTGGCATTGCTGCGTCTGCTGCATGATATGGAGCTTTCTGATAAGCTGCGGCAGCAGCTAAAGCTGTACCTGTGCAGATACACAAAGGGCTGTGAAGCTGAGGAAAGCTGGCTTGTGGTAAAAGAGGAGTATGCTGACCGGAAAGAATATTATGATCTGCTGGCAGAGGCAGGTGCGCTGACAGAGCAGAATTTTGATGCCATTCTCACGGATCTGGGCACGGAAATGACAGAGATCAAGGCCTATCTGCTGAAAAAGAAAGAGGAATGGTTTGACAGGGGCAGCTTTTTTGATTCCCTGACATTGTAAATTGCTTCTTTCTATAGAAGATGATACACTATAGGTAGTTGAAAACTGGGGAAAGGTGGAAATAGATATGAGGTATGAGGAAGCAAAAGAAAAGCTGGAAGCCTATGGACAGCTGCACGTTTTAAAATACTATGAGGAATTATCAGAGCCGGAAAAGGAGGCTTTGCTGGAGCAGATCGCAGCAACGGATTTTTCAGTGCTGTCCTCCAAGGAAAAGGAAGCAAAGAAGCAAAGTGAAAGAGGCGTGATCACACCCCTTCAGGCTATGGAGCTGGAACAGATCCAGAAACGCCGGGATGAGTTTACAGAGCTTGGACTGGAGGCGATCCGGGCAGGAAAGGTAGGAGCGGTTCTCCTTGCAGGCGGCATGGGGACCAGACTTGGCTCTGATGCCCCAAAAGGGATGTACGATATCGGGCTTACAAGGCCGGTCTATATTTTCCAGCGTCTGATGGAAAATACCATGGAAGTAGTAAAACAAAGCGGAGCATGGATTCCCTTTTACATTATGACAAGTGATAAAAACCATGAAGCGACAGTCCGCTTTTTTGAGGAGCATCAATATTTTGGATATGACAAGGAATATATTTCCTTTTTCCAGCAGGAAATGGCACCTGCCTCGGATTATGAGGGCAGGGTATATATGGAAGAGAAAGGAAAAATCTCTACTTCTCCCAATGGAAACGGCGGCTGGTTTGTTTCCATGGAGCGAAGCGGCATTGGGAAAAAGGCAAGGGAAGCTGGTGTGGAATGGCTGAATGTATTTGCAGTGGATAATGTACTGCAGAGAATTGCAGATCCCTGCTTTGTCGGCGCAGTGCTTGCCACAGACAGCGCAGTGGGCTCAAAGGTGGTGCGGAAGGCGGCACGGGATGAAAAGGTAGGAGTTATGTGTCTGGAGGACGGCAGACCCTCCATTGTGGAATATTATGAGCTGACAGAGGAAATGATGGATGCCAGGGATGCCAAGGGCGATCCGGCATATAATTTTGGTGTGATCCTCAATTACCTGTTCAGGATCAGTGATCTGGAAAACGTGATCAATAATAAGCTGCCTCTTCATGTAGTGGAGAAAAAGATCCCCTATCTGGATGAAAAGGGTACTCTGGTAAAGCCGGAAGCTCCTAATGGCTATAAATATGAACAGCTGGTGTTAGACATGATCCATGAGCTGGATCGCTGCCTGCCCTTTGAGGTAGTCAGAGAAAAGGAATTTGCCCCCATCAAGAATAAGACCGGTGTAGACTCGGTGGAAACAGCACAGGTGCTGCTGCAGAAAAACAACATTGCTTTATAAAACAATATTTAACATTTTGACAGGTTTGTATAACATTCACATCTTGTGGCTGCTGGGAAGCAGACATAAACTAAAGACAACAAGACAAATGGCGGAAAAGAAAGCTCTTTCCGGAACAGGAGGCACATGATGACAATTTTAGTAACAGGAGGCGCTGGCTATATTGGCAGCCATACAGTAGTAGAATTACAGGAAGCGGGCTATGAGGTTGTAGTGGTTGACAATCTGAGCAATTCCAGTGAAAAATCTTTGCAGCGTGTAGAAAAGATTACAGGGAAGCCTGTTAAATTTTACAAAACCGATATTCTGGATCGGGAGGGGCTGGAAGAGATTTTTGAAAAAGAGACCATTGACTGCTGCATTCATTTTGCAGGCTTAAAGGCTGTAGGAGAATCTGTGGCAAAGCCATGGGAATATTATTACAACAATATTTCCGGTACATTAGTTTTACTGGATGTTATGCGTAAGCATGGAGTAAAAAATATTATTTTTTCCTCCTCTGCAACAGTATATGGAAATCCGGCATTTATTCCTATCACAGAGGAATGTCCTAAGGGTCAGATCACAAATCCCTACGGTCAGACCAAAGGAATGCTGGAACAGATCTTATCTGATATGCAGAAGGCAGATCCCCAGTGGAATGTGATCCTGCTGCGCTATTTCAACCCGATCGGCGCACACAAGAGCGGAACGATCGGGGAAAATCCCAATGGCATCCCCAACAATCTGATGCCCTATATCACACAGGTGGCAGTGGGCAAATTAAAAGAGCTGGGTGTATTTGGCAATGATTATGACACACCGGACGGAACTGGTGTCAGAGATTATATCCACGTAGTAGACCTTGCAAGAGGTCATGTTAAGGCGATCAAAAAGCTGGAGGAGAATCCGGGACTTGAGATTTACAATCTGGGTACAGGCTGCGGCTACAGCGTTTTGGATATTGTAAAGAATTTTGAAGAGGCTTCCGGTGTGAAGATCCCTTATGTGATCAAGGAAAGACGTGCCGGGGATATTGCTACCTGCTACTCCGATGCTTCTAAAGCAGAAAAAGAGCTGGGCTGGAAAGCAGAATACGGGATCAAGGAGATGTGTGCCGATTCCTGGAGATGGCAGAAGAACAATCCCAATGGATATGAAGAATAAAGATTTTTCTCAGGCAGGCTGCGGCATGATGCGATATACCATGCATCATGCCCGGCAGAGAGCGCTTCGCTTTCTGCCTGCAGGGCATCCATTCCTTTCTGGCGGTCAGCCGCTTCCTTAGAATCCCACTCTGATCTCCTATTCCAGTGTGTCACTATATTTCAGTACCTCTTCATTCAGCATCAGCATACGCTCGTCCAGCTCTGAAATGATCTTAGAACATTCTATCAGCTCATTCTGAATAAAAACAGGAGCATTTCCCTCGAATTTGTAATTGATCTTGTGCTCCAGACTTGCCCAGAAATCCATAGCTACAGTGCGGATCTGGATCTCGACCTTGGTGTCTGCACTCCGGTCGGAAAGAAAAATAGGAATGGAAACGATCATATGGTAGCTGCGGTAACCGCTGGGCTTGGGATTTTTGATATAATCCTTAACGGAAAGGACTTGAATATCGCTTTGGTTGCTGATCATTTCTGCAATCTGGTAAATATCAGAAGTAAAGGAGCAGATGACTCGGATGCCGGCAATGTCATTGACATGGGCGACCATATTCTCAATGGTAGACTCATAACCATGCTTTTTTAACTTTTTAACAATGCTCTCCGGCGATTTTAAACGGGATTTGATGTGCTCGATGGGGTTATATCTATGTACATGTTGAAATTCGTCATTTAAAATTTCCAGCTTTGTACCGATTTCTTTTAAAGCGGAGTTGTAGATCAGGGTGACTTCTTTCCATGAGTCCACCTCACTGTTGGCTGACAGTTTAAATTCCATTTGCATACCTCGTTTGTTTATGGCAGAATACTAATATTGTATGCTGCCGCTGTGATAAATTATGCACACAGCCTTTGCTGATGGCATATATTCGTACTAAGCTCGAAAGAACCTTGCTAAGTACTCATATTACACCACGAACACTAAATTCGTGGGATACCTCATTAAGTGTTCGGGTATATATTCGTACTAAGCTCGAAAGAACCTTGCTAAGTACTCATATTACACCACGA
>CAYMEZ010000005.1:134671-135231 GCA_964389835.1 uncultured Lachnospiraceae bacterium
AAATTCGTGGGATACCTCATTAAGTGTTCGGGTATATATTCGTACTAAGCTCGAAGAAACCTCGCTAAGTACTCATATTATATCATAAAATGGGGTAAGTGTGCAGAATTCACAAAAAATTTATAAAAGATTAATACGTGTTGTGTAAAAATACAAGAATGGGAGAGCGAAATATGTTTCGTATGTGGTGTAAGATATGGAAGGATAATCATATGCTGAAGGATACGGTAATAGAAAGACCAGAGGAGGACACGCGGACGCATAAAGTATTTCATGCACTGGAGGAATGTTGCCTGCAATTTGATCTGGGACAGCCGATCTGGCTGGACGCAGTTGTGGCAGAATTTAAACGACACGCAAAAGCGCGCTTTACAAGGGATTGCTTTATTGAACCGGTAGAATTTGATTATCTGGAAATTCAGATCATAGAAGAGGACTGAAAAAGTTAAAATTTTTTCTCTTGCTGGTGGTTGACACGGTCCACAACCACCTCTATACTAAGTCCATAGATATATCGCACGTCAGCTGCACCTCATGTGCAGTAAGTATTTCTCTTTTTT
>CAYMEZ010000006.1:0-126571 GCA_964389835.1 uncultured Lachnospiraceae bacterium
CTTCTTCAATAGAAGAAATTCCATAGCTGTTTAATACGGAATTGATTTTATCAATACGTCTTTCATATGATTCAAATAATGCCATTTTATGTTTCCTCCTATCCTTATTCGCATCTTGGGTCGATAATCTTAACAGCATCTGCTACACGGCCGTACTGACCTTTTGCTTTTTCCCATGCTGTGTTCGGATCATCACCTTTTTTGATGAAGTCTGTCATTTTTCCAAGGCTTACGAACTGATAACCGATGATCTGATCATCTGCATCCAGAGCGATGCCAGTTACATAGCCTTCTGCCATTTCCAGATAACGAGGTCCCTTTGCAAGTGTACCATACATAGTACCAACCTGAGAACGAAGTCCTTTTCCAAGATCCTCAAGACCAGCACCTACAGCAAGTCCGCCCTCTGAGAATGCAGACTGTGTACGTCCGTAAACGATCTGAAGGAACAGCTCTCTCATTGCTGTATTGATCGCATCACAAACAAGGTCTGTATTTAAAGCTTCTAAAATGGTTCTTCCCGGTAAGATTTCAGATGCCATAGCTGCTGAATGTGTCATACCGGAGCAGCCGATCGTTTCTACCAGTGCTTCCTGAATAACGCCCTCTTTTACATTCAGGGACAGTTTGCATGCGCCCTGCTGAGGAGCACACCAGCCAATACCGTGTGTGAAACCGGAAATATCTTTAACATCTTTTGCTTTTACCCATTTTGCTTCTTCTGGGATAGGAGCACAGCCGTGAGCAACGCCTTGTGCTACTGGACACATTTCTTCAACTTCTTTTGAATAAATCATGTGAAAACTCCTTTCAATTATGTAGATTATTATTCCAAACAGCACGCCCGTCAGGGCATAATACTGTCCTAATCGCAGAATCTATTCTCTCATATTTACGACAAAAAATCCAGCCTTTTTGATAAATTACCTCAAAATAGTTGTGATCGCTACCATGCAGCAAGCTATCCGCCTTACGACAGCATCATTCTGTCGTTTGCAAACTCTCCGCCGCTTGCCTCTTCAAATTTTACCAGCAGATCCGCTACCTTCAGGTTCTTTTTTTCTTCCCCTGCTACATCATAGATGATCTTTCCTTCATGCATCATGATCAGACGGTTGCCAAGACGGATCGCGTCCTTCATATTATGGGTTACCATCAGTGCAGTCAGGTTACTGTCCGTGATGATCTTTTCTGTCAGTTCCAGCACCGTTTTTGCCGTTTTGGGATCAAGTGCAGCCGTATGCTCATCCAAAAGCAGAAGCTTCGGTGACACGAGGGTTGCCATAAGCAGTGTCAGTGCCTGCCGCTGTCCGCCGGACAAAAGCCCTACCTTTGAACTCATCCGGCTTTCCAGACCCAGATTTAAAATCTGGAGTTTCTCTGCATACATTTCCTTTTCCTGCTTGGAGATTCCCCACTTTAAGGTACGTTTTTTCCCTCTGCGGTATGCCAGAGCAAGATTTTCCTGTATTTCCATGCCGGCAGCCGTTCCGCGCATCGGATCCTGAAATACTCTTCCGATGTATTTTGCCCGCTCATGCTCAGGCTGTCTGGAAATATTGACACCATCAATTTCAATCTTTCCGTTATCAATGGGATACACCCCGGCGATCATATTCAGCAGAGTTGATTTGCCTGCCCCGTTTCCGCCGATAATGGTTACAAAATCACCCGGATTCAGATGCAGATCCAGACCGCACAGTGCTTTCTTTTCATTGATCGTTCCTTTGTTAAATGTTTTATATACATTGCTTACTGTCAGCATGTCGGCCCCTCCTCAGAATAAGATTTCCAAAGCCGCCATTTTCCCATGGCAACCGGAATACAAAGTGCCAGTGCTACAATAATGGCAGAAAGCAGCTTCATGTCATTTGCATCCATACCAAGCTGCAGTACGATGGCACGGATCAGGAAGTATACTACAGAACCAACCACTGCGCTTGTCAGCTTGCTGGCAAAGGACTTTAACCTTCCCAGCAGTACATCACCAATAACGATAGCTGCCAGACCGATGACGATAGCTCCTGTTCCCATACCGATATCTGCATATTTCTGACTCTGGCATACCAGACCTCCAGAAAGCCCTACCAGACCATTACTGATCATCAGTGCCAGCAGCTTTGTTACCTTTGTATTGACACCCAGAGCACGGATCATATCCTCATTATTACCGGTGGCACGCAGGGCACAGCCGATTTCCGTACCGAACAGCCAGTATAAAAACCAGATGATCAGAACAGCGATCAGAATACCAATGATAAGAGAAACTGCGGACTGCTTCAGCCCTGTTATTTCTACAATTCTGGAAAAAATAGTATCTACCTTTAAAAGTGGCACATTGCTCTTTCCCATGATACGCAGATTGATAGACCAAAGTCCGATCTGGGTCAGAATACCTGCCAGAATTGCCGGAATATCAAATATGGTGTGCAGCGCTCCGGTTACACCTCCTGCAACCATGCCCGCTACTGTAGCAATGATCAGCGCTACCACCGGATCTACTCCCTTTTCAACTACCAGTACTGCACAGACACAGCCGCCAAGTGCAAAGCTGCCGTCCACAGTCAGATCAGCGATGTCAAGTATCTTATATGTAATATAGACACCAAGTACCATGATTCCCCACAATACACCCTGAGAAACGGCACCCTGCATTGCAAGCAAAATTCCGCTTATGTTCATAGCATTATCCTCCATTCTTATCTCAACAAACTCTATTTTACTGTCTTAGTTATATTTGTGCAAGCCTTTTCTGCTTTGCACTGTTAAAGTTTTCTGTTTTCTGTTTCTGTTTTGAATTATATATTGCTTATTATCTACAATAAAGAAATCCTTGACCACTAGCCAAGGATTTTCTCACAACTCTCGTTATCATCGTTAATCTTTTTATTCTTTTATTTGCTTACTCCAATTTCCAGATAGTTGCACTGGATACTTTTAATACAATCTATTAAGCTTTCCATTTGTTCATAAATTGAACAAATTCTTAAATATTCGTCCAACAATGTAGCATATTTTCTTTCTTCTTCGTCCAAATTTTCTAATCGCAACATTCTTCCACTTCCATCGAACAGCAATCCTAATAAAGCTATTTTGGCAGGTTGTCCTTCGTATTTTTTAGATAATTTCGAATAAAAATTTTTTACTAAGTATTTTTGATTATTCAGTGGCATATCCATATACATTATTCCACATGGATTATTCGCCATGGCATTTACAGATAATATGCTGTTTTTTATTAATTCGTTTTCACTAATGATCTTTTGATTAATCGCACACATTCTCTGCTTTATACGATTTAATCGTTCATATCCTATATATTTTTTCTCTCTAAAAGAGGTAGCATCTACATTTTCCTTTTTTATCTGTTCTTCCAACTCCGGTATTTTCAAATTGTTAATGGCTTCTTCTAGCTGTTTTACTAATTCTTCATTTTCTTTAAACAGATTCACCTTTTTCTCTCCCTTTTATACGTTGTCACATCCTACAAGAAGAACTTTCATTTTTAATGCCAAATGTAAGTAAATAAAATCTTTTTCTCACATTTGGCATTAATTCTAATTATACTTAGCCAGCATAAATCTTATAATTGCACACTTTGCATGTAATAGAATCATTAGGTCCTAGAAAAGTTGCTGTATATCTCCTACCACATTTCGGGCAAGAAACAGTTTTTCTTTGCGCCTGTTTCATCGCGTTTCGTAATAATTTTTCATTTCCATTTCCGAATAATCCCATGAATTATTCCCCCTTTATATTTTTTATTTATTTATATGCTTCCAGAATTTGCATTCTTTCCGCTAATATATCTTGAAAAATCGCAGTAGCACACATACTATTGTTATGATCAGGATGATATTTTTTGGCTAGTTCTCTATATTCATTTTTAAGGGCTTTCCTATCATGCTTTGTTCTTGGAGAAAACCATTTATTCCCATATGGTTTAGTTATAGTATTTTCATCCTCTATATTTTCTTTTGCTTTATTTTCTCCAGTTGATTTTTGAGAAATGTTCCAACTATTAGGAATATAAAAACTAATATTTTGATAAGTAAAACACCTCCATTCCTGAGCCTCTAACGACAAATATTCCAACAATAAAGACGGATTCGCAATAATCTCCCTAATTCTTTTTTCAAATAAATCATCTGATTTTTTCAGTTTCTCTGATTGCTGTTTCCATTCTTTTCTTTTTTTCAGCAGTAACTGTTCTAATTCATATTCTAACTCAGCTATAGTATCCTCAATATCTTTTTTTGTCTGTTCTAGCATATGGCGATTATCTAAAATACTGTCTAGCTTATTTTTTTCCGCATATAACCCACGATAACGCTGTTTTTCTGCCATTCTTATACGTTTACGTTGGATAGATTCCATTCTTTTATTAACATCAATGCCCCTATTTTGAACAAACAAATGTGCCTTTTCCGCTTTTATCATTGATGTCAGCATTTTCGCTTCATATGATATATATATAAATAGAGAATCTATATAATCTTTATGTAAATAATCCATCCAAATACATAAATCATAAGGACATTCTCTTTCATATTTTTGATAATCGCTTTTAGAAAAAAAACGAAACTTTGATTTTACCATGTCTATAAAAATTTTATCATTTCCTAATATCAAAGCATAATGCAAAGGAGTTAATCCCATTGCATCTTGGCAAGACTGCCAATCTTTCACAGTTCTCTCACCTTTTGATAATAGTATAAAAAAATCCTTCATTTTTGCGTTATCTTGCAAACTTTTATCTAATTCCATATAACCTCATCTTAATATTCTTTGTCAAAAAGTGTACTTTTAGATAAATATCTATGATATATAACGTCATTCATGATATTCAAAAGAATTTCAAAAGAATTCAAAAAAATTTTTCAAAAATAAAAAAATTTGACTTGCCCTTTTAAGTTTATAGTAGTATTATTAAAAAATAGAAGCTATCAGAAAGTACACTTTTTGATAGCTTCTATTCTTTAATTCAATTTATCTCATTACCTTTTTGAAGCAATCTATATTTTCGTAATTTACGATAAAAAGTTGCTTCGCTTATATCGCATTGTTTTAAAGCTTCTGAGAATGTCAGTTTTTTTTGTTCCCACGCTCTTACAATCCTCTCAAAATCATCTGGCAGTTTCTTTTCGGGTCTGCCAAACTTAACGCCTCTTGCTTTTGCTGCTGCAATTCCTTCTGCCTGACGTTTTTTAATATTTTCACGTTCACTCTGCGCCACAAAAGAAAGAATTTGTAATACAATGTCCGCAATAAAAGTTCCTATCAAATCTTTTCCATACCTAGTGTCTAGCAATGGCATATCTAGTACACAAAGATCAGCACCAATCTCTTTTGTGAGTACTTTCCATTGTTTCTGGATTTCCTCATAATTACGTCCCAAGCGATCAATACTAAGAATATATAACATATCTCCTGTTTTCAGCTTATGTACTAATTTTTTGTAACTAGGGCGCTCAAAATCCTTACCCGACTGTTTATCTATAAAAATATTTTTTTCTAACACACCAACTTCTCGCAAAGCAATTATCTGTCGTTCTTCATTTTGATCAACACTTGACACTCTTGCATATCCATATATCTTCATTTTTTCTTTCTCCAATTCACAATAATGTTAAAAAATAAGCATCATATTGTATTACTCATTACCTTTTTCATACATAATCAACTTTAAAGCTTGCTTGCGAGAAACCCTTTTAACTAGGAAAACAATCGGAACGAAGGTAGATAATTATTTTATCTACCAGCCTCACACACCACCGTACATACCGCGGTTCTTTAGTTTTCACATATTTTCAGATAGAACTCTGTGAATGTAGGGCAACCCCATTCACGGAGTTTTTCATGTGCGCCTAGCGGCGCACATAAAAAAACAGCCCTGAAAACAATTTTCAGAGCTGTCTTATTAATATATATTTTTATGCTTATGACTGATTACTGTAATGCCGATACATCAATTCCCAGCGTATCTGCTGTTTCTCGATTTACAGACAGTTCACATCTGTCGGCGCTCAGATAACCGATCGGCATCTGGGAAATATCTGCACCGTTTACAAGGATATCCACAGCCTGCTCACCAGCCATATAGCCCAGCTGATAATAATCAATACCGTAGGTTGCAAGACCGCCTGCTTCTACCATACCAGCTTCACCGCAGATAACCGGAAGTCCGTTGTCATTTGCTACCATGCAGACAGTTGCCATACCGGAAGCGATCGTATTGTCTGTAGGAGTATAGAGCACATCCACCTTGCCTACCATGGATTCAACTACCTGCTGGATCTCATTGGAACTGGATACGGTAAATACCTCTGTTTCAAGTCCTGCCTCTGCACATGCTGCTTCTGCCATATCAGACTGGAACACAGAATTGGACTCTGCTGAACAATAAAGGATACCCACCTTCTTTGCATCCGGGATCAGCTGCTTTAACAACTCGATCTGCTCATTTACCGGTGTCAGATCAGATGTACCGGAAACATTTCCGCCCGGAACTTCATTTGACTCTACCAGACCAGCATCTGCCGGATCTGTAACTGCTGTTACAAGGATGGGGATTTCTGAAGTAGCACCTGCCACTGCCTGTGCTGCCGGTGTTGCAATGGCAAGAATCAGATCGTTGCCGTCATTTACCAGCTTTTCTGCAATCGTCTGACATGCAGACTGGTCGTTCTGTGCATTCTGCTGATCGATCTCATAGGAAATGCCTGCGTCATCCAGTGCTGCTACAAAGCCCTGATTGGAAGCATCCAGTGCGGCATGCTCCACCAACTGGATCACACCGATCTTATATGTTTTTCCATCTGCAGCCGGTGCAGCTGCTTCTGCCTCAGCAGCCTCAGTTTCCACTGCCTGTGCTGCTGTGCTCTGGCTCTCTTCCTTTGCGCCACAGCCTGTCATCATACCTACTGCCATCACTGCAGTAAGTGACAATGCGAATAACTTTTTCATAGTATGTTCTCCTCGCTTTCATTTGCGCTTTCGCTTTAACGCGTTGGCGCGTTGTCGTTACGAGGATACTATAACTCAAATTCCGGCTTTCGTCAACCCCTTAGGGCATCAGAGTTTTACCCCCCCATAAAATATTCCGAGATATCCATGCTGTTTAAAACACAGGTAGCACTGTTTTCATCATTCTGCGCCCAGGACGCATGCATTTTAAGCCAGCTGCGCAGCTGGGTGCTGAACCGCTCCTCAGAGCATTTCGCATGGGCATCATTTCTGTCAAGCCTTTTCATGATGCACAGATCACAGGGCTTTTCCTGATGGGCAAATGCGCGGTAACAGAAATCTCCGATCTGGAAGTCCGGCATAGACTGCAGCAGCTTGCTGTTGGCATAGGTCACCTCATAGGTATCATAATCTACTGCCATGACATAGCTGTCAAAATCGTCCATCAAATGAATATTCTGAAGAGAATCAAAGCCCCTGCTTTCTCTTTCATAGCGGATCACGTACATCTGGACAAGCTGCAGGATGCGTTTTAATTTTCTTTCTTCATTTTTATTGAGCTTCCATTCCTTGTTGGTACATTCTCCCATTACAAACACACCGCCAATGTGACCACCCAGCAGCATGGGCTGTATGAACAGGGTGTATATTCTATTGCGGATCATATAAGAAGACAATTCCTCCGGAATCGGGTCATAGCTGTGAATGATCCGGGTAGTATCCAGCATATCCATACTGCTTAAAAAATCCACCCATTTCCGCTGCTCCCCTTCCTCTGCTCCATAGCCATTGTCATAATAACGGAATTCTAACCCAGAACTGGATTTTCCCCTTTCTATTGACAGGTAGGCCTGCTGGAAGCCGTAATAGCGGATGATCAGCTTTAAGATCGCCCGTGTTTTATTGTCATTCTGCCTATATTTATAAATGATCTGACGCAGAAGGTTTTCCAAATCCTCTCCCGGCTCCACATCTTCATAATGCTGGCACTGCTTTTCATTTTCGCTAATCTCCTGTGCATAAATGCCGGAAAGATTATAAATGTGGTATCCGGTCCTGCCGGTAGCCTTTAGGGAATTGATCGCCATTTCTGCCTTTACATACAGATCATACCAGTCATTTCCCTGATACGGATACACAGAAACTCCCACACTGGCAGCTACCGTAACTGCATCCTCACCAGAGCCAAGCGTTACCTCTGTATTGCGGCTTACCTTAGAAACTACTGCATCTAAATTAGAAACAGTTCCAATATTTTGTACAAAAAGGATAAATTGTTCTCCGCTTATCCGTCCCAGAATATCCTGACGCTTAAAGTTCCTTCCGATCCGTTTTGTAACCTCTTTCATAACATGGTCGCCCACATCATTTCCCAGCACATCATAAATCCTGTGAAACTGCTCCATGTCTACCAGGATAAAGGCATGAACATCTGTATCCTTGGAAAACAGCAGCGCATGCTCAACCTGCTTTTTAACCTCACTGTCGTTGAGCCAGCCAGTAAGAGAATCCAGCTTTTCTTTTTCCCGCAGCTCCTCCAGCAGCAATTTCTTTTCATGGATATCTGTTATCTTGCCTACGATATGGGTTACATAGCCATCAACGCCTGCAATACTGGAAATATGGATCCGATACCATTTTTTCTCCCTGTATTTAAAGAGACTCATCTGCATCTCCGTCTGTTCCTTTTTCGGAGAACGGAGAGCGCTTTCCATGATCTCTACAAATCTTTGGTTTTCCGGCATTTCCTCCAGACCTGCCCGCATTTTCTGCATATAATGGTCAATGATCTTTTTTACCTCAAGACCATATTTTCCTGCCTGCTTTGCTACCAGTACATCTGTTATGGAGTTATACTCAAAAATCCATTCTCCGTCAGATTCCAGCAGCATCTGATACCACTCAGACTGAATACGGACCTCATGCTCTATAAATTTCCGGTCTGTTGCATCCAGAAAGACACATAACAGCACTGCCCTGTCTTTGGATCTTTCGTAGAGATTGCTCCGTATCTGCAGCCAGCGCAGACCGCCTGAAGCCGTAACGGTACGGATCTCCACATCCACTGCTCCGTCATCCTTCAGCACATCCTCTACTGCCTGCCAGAACTTCGGCTTATCCTCCTCAAGAATAAGAGAGATCATATTGTTGATGTATTTGCGTCCCAGCTCCGGTGTATACCCCAGCATCCTAAACGCACCATCATTCATGTACATGATCTCGAACTTGTCTTCGCAAACCTCAAAAAATGCTACGCCAGTCAGCATATTATCCATCATCTCATATACAGTTTTTGAATCAAGATTCCTTGCCATAATCTTTTGTATCCCCTTTTATAAGTTCCTCAGATTTTTGCTTCAGCCAAACCGTCAGCTGTCAGTTCTTTGGTACGATATTATCCTTCGCTTTAAAAATACTTCTTTCCGGAACATACCCCCTTACTCTGGAAAGCGGATATACATTTGACTCTCTTCCGATCACGCTGCCGGGATTCAGCACACTGTTGCAGCCAACCTCCACATGATCTCCCAGCATAGCACCGAATTTTTTCAGACCTGTTTCGATACAGCCCCAAGGGGTTTTTACTACCACCAGTGTCTTGTCACTTTTTACATTGGAGGTAATAGAGCCGGCACCCATATGTGCCTTGTAGCCTAAGATGCTGTCTCCCACATAATTATAGTGGGGCACCTGTACTTTATTAAAAAGGATCACATTTTTCAGCTCTGTAGAATTGCCTACAACAGCACCCTTACCTACAATGGCATTCCCGCGGATAAAGGCACAGTGGCGTATCTCTGCTTCTTCATCAATGATCGCCGGTCCGCCGATATAGGCTGTTGGGAAAACCTTAGCAGATTTTGCAACCCAGACATTCTCGCCTCTTTTTTCATACTTATCCTCTGGCAGTGTACTGCCCAGCTCAAGGATATACTGACTGATCCTGGAAAGCACCTCCCATGGATAGGTTGCTCCCTCAAATATGTCCTTTGCAATCGTTTCTTCCAGATTATAAAGCTGCTTGATTTGTAAATGCTCCATTTCTTTGTCACCTCTTATAATTTTGTGCTGCCAACTCGTATTTTACATAGAGCCCACGGCTGCCGTCTGACTGTTTTACCAGATTGGTCCTTCTGGAAACAAAATCATCCAGCTTCTGCATGTATTCCTCTCCTGTAATGACTCCGTCCGCAACCTGAGTAAGGCCCTTTTCCCAGCTTGCCGTTAATGCCGGATTTAAAAGGGGACGGATCGCATAATCCACTACCTCATAGATCATCTCCCCCATCAACGTAGGTGTAATGATCTGTGTCTTTTTATTCAGGGCAAGATAACCGATATGTACCAGTTTTTTTAAGATCTCTGCCCTGGTGGCAGATGTGCCGATGCCGCTTCCCTTTATCTGCGCACGCAGCTCTTCATCCTCGATAAACTGCCCTGCATTTTCCATTGTCAGGATCAACGTTCCTGAATTATAGCGTTTGGGCGGAGAGGTTTCTCCCTCTTTTATTGTATACCCAAGCAGCTCAAGTGTCATCCCTTTTTTCAGGCTGTGCAGCAGTTCCATAAAGGTCGCATCTACGCCGCTTTCCTCCAATGCTTCCCCTTCTTCTGCCTCTTCTTTTTTCTTTTTTCCCTGAAAATCTCCTGCCAGCTTTAAATATCCCGGCTCTGCCAGTACCTTGAAGCTGGAAAAGAAGCTCTCTCCTTTGACTGCTGTAGTCAATGAAATTTTCTGATATACAGCTGCCGGATAAAAAATACTAAGAAAGCGTCTGACGATCAGCTCATACACACGGGCAGATGTGGGATGCAGATTTTTTAGATTGGAAAGGCCCTGTCCGGTAGGTATGATAGCATAATGATCTGTGATCTGCTTATCATTTACATATCTGCTCTTTGCCAGCTTCTGCTCCATTTTGTGATTTAAAATCTCTTGTGCATAGCCGGAAGTCTTCTCGTAATAGCAAAGCCCTTTTAAATTTTTACTGATTTCCTTTGCTACAGCAGTGGAAAGCACTCTGGCATCTGTTCTCGGATAGGTAGTCAGCTTCTTTTCATACAGTTCCTGTGCCACCCGGAGCGTTTCATCTGGGCTGATCTTAAAATACCGGGAGCAGTCATTTTGCAGCTCTGCCAGATTATATAAAAGCGGCGGATTTTTGCTTTCCTTTTTTTTCTCTATTTTCTCTACAACAGGAGCTTCTTCGGGCTCCTGCTTCAACAGGCTTACCAGTTCTTCTGCTGCTTCCTTTTCCTTGAATCCATTTTCTTTGTATAAGAGCAGAGATGCCTCATAACGGCTTCCAGTAACTGCCCGCCACTCTCCTTCTATCTTTCTGCCTGCAACGGACATTTCTGCCAGCACCCGGTAAAAGGGCGTCTTAACAAACTCCCGGATCTCCCTTTCCCTTTTCACCACCATACCAAGCACGCAGGTCATTACCCGTCCTACCGATACCACTGCCCTGTCAGTTTTTAAATAGCTCTTGATAGAGCCGCCGTATTTCAGTGTCAGTGCTCTAGAAAAATTGATTCCCATCAGATAATCCTCCTTTGCCCTTAAATAAGCAGCTTCACACAGATTATCATATGCAGACAGATCCTTTGCCTCCCGGATTCCCCTAAGGATTTCCTCCTCTGTCTGGGAATCGATCCAAACTCTCTTTCTTACCTTTCCCTTTACTCCTGCCTGTTTTTCCACCAGCCGGTATATGTATTCCCCCTCTCTTCCCGAGTCAGTACATACATATATCGTCTCAACATCTTCTCTTTTCAGAAGTCCGCTGACAATGCCAAACTGTTTTTTCACACTGTCAATCACCTCATACCTGAACTCGCTGGGAATAAAAGGAAGGGTATCAAAAGACCATCTTTTATACTTTTCATCATATTTTTCAGGATAGCTCATAGTTACCAGATGTCCCACACACCAGGTTACCACTGCCTCCTCTGATTCCAAAAAGCCGTCCCTGTTCGCCATACGGTATCCCAGTGCCTTGGCAAATTCTCTTGCTACGCTTGGCTTTTCTGCAATATATAAACATTTTCCCATTTTTTCTAAATCACTTCCATATCCATCAGCTGCAGCTGTTCATTCTGCCCTGCCACAGAAAGTAATCCTGCATCGAAACCAAAAGCCGAGAAAAGATAGATACAGTCCGGCGAAAGCCTTGCCTTCTCAACACAGAACAGCAGCCACTCATAATCCTCCTGAGACATTGGCTTCCTTCTGCCATTACAAAATACGATCAGTGTGTGTCCCTCTTCATCCTCCGCGACCATATCAATGGTACCGATCTTTCCGACCCATTCTCCCATTTTTGTATACACAAAGGGGAGCTCTCCTGCTGCATTTTTCTGCTCCAGCAGCTCTCTGACTGCATCTCTAAAAGAAGCAGCACCCAGCTCTTCCATATCCGGTGCAATATATTTTTCAAAAAACTGCTCCGGCAGCATCTGGTACAGCGAGCTCATATGAGGATACAAATAGCGGAAATAAAAGCCGATAAACCGATTTTTGATCCGATAGATCCCTTTCTGTGTGTTTTCCCTTCCTGCTGTATCATAAGAAAAAACCTTTTCCACAATTTCCAGTTCCATCAGATTTTTTAAATAAACACTGATTTTTGCACGGGAAAACCCCGTATGAAGATGCAGATCATTTAATTTCTGCTTTCCTGACGCTAATGCCGTTAAAATGGCATGATAAACTCCTGTTTCCCGCAGTTCCCCGGAAACCAGACGCAGTGCCTCGTCCAGCAGAAAGCTGTCTTGCTTTAGAATGTGCTTGCATATGTTTTCTTTTACAGATATGCCGGTTTCAAAATGCTGCCAGAGTCCTGGAAATCCTCCCAGCACCCCATACAGCTCCAGACATTCCTGCTTGGTATTTTCACGAAAGAATTCTCTGACCTCAGAAAAACCCTGCTCTTTCATTTTGATCAGACCGGATATGTCATACACAGCAGTGCCGATCCGTCTGACCATGCTATTTTCAATCCATCCAATAGAGGTGGAGCAAAGCAGCACCATTACCTGCTGATTTTTCCACTCATTCTTAAGAAAAGCAACCAGCTGCGGCATAAAGTCAGGGCTGTGCTTTACAATATCCTGAAACTCATCGATCACGATTATTTTCTTTTGTGTCCGTTTTGCGATCAGGGCATCAAAAATCTCTGCATACTGAGGATGAGCAGAAATCTGGGCATTTTTCTCCCGCAGCTCATTTCCCCATAAAAACAGCTGCTCCCGTTCCGCACACGGACGCGCCTGATAAAAGGAATAAGGCTTGTCCTTGCAGAACCCAAACACCATATCCTTCATCCCTAAGTTTTTCTGTCCATACAGCACCACCAGCTGACTGCCATTTTTTTCGTAATAACGTTCCAGATACTGCAGCTCTGTTCCCTCTCTACCTGCCATAGTTGCTCCCCGTTATTCCCAGACCTGGGCTTCCAGCAGTTCTTCGATCTGCTGTGCCGGCATAGGCTTTCCTAATAAGTACCCTTGAATATATTCGCATCCGATCTTTTTCAGATAATCAAACTGCTCCTGTTCTTCCACACCCTCTGCGATCGTTTCATATCCCAGCCGGTTTACCATGGCAACGATAGATTCCACAATGATCTGGCTTGCCTTATCCTTTAGCATGGAGTCAATAAAGGACTTATCGATCTTGATGGTGTGAACCGGCAGACTCTTCAGATAAGAAAACGCCGAATACCCCGTACCAAAATCATCGATCGCTGTCTGTACCCCATACTGCTTTAAGGTTTCCAGTTTTCTGATGATACGGGAAAAATCTTCTACCAGAACAGATTCTGTCAGCTCCAGCTCGATCTCCTTTGGAGAAACCTCATACTTTTTGATCAGCTGTGCCAGACGATGATAGAACCCATCCTGCACAAAATGAGTTGCCGAGATATTGATCGACATTGTTATACTGATGCCATATTTTTTCTTCCATTCAGCAAGGGTGCTGATGGCTTTTTCCATAACCCACTCACCAATGGTAATGATCATGCTGCTTTTTTCTGCAATAGGAATAAAGCTGCCGGGATTGATGATCTTTCCTTCCTCATCCCGCCATCTGACCAGAGCCTCCACACCTCGCAGCTGCTTTCTCTTTGTATCATACTGGGGCTGATAGTGCAGCAGAAACTCCTTTTCCAGAATTACATTTTTCAGCTTCTGCTCTATCATGGCATCCTGCAGGAAATTATGGATAATGGGAGCATCAAAGTAACGGATGCCGCTTTGTCCTCCCGTTTTGGCTTTGAACATGATGATCTCTGCCCGTTCAATAAGCTCAAGCGCAGAGCTTGCCGCTTCCGGATATTCTGCTACGCCTACCCCTACGGTTATGGTAATCTGTCCGCTGGTAAGCACAAAGGGCTTTTCCAGCCTTTCATGGATTTTCTGATATACAGCCTCGATCGTCCGGCTTCCATAGGGATCATAGATCGCCATGCAGTAGGAGTCCATGTTCATGCGGGAGCACATCATCAGCTCCTCATCCACACAAAGCTCCTTTAAAAACTGACCGAACTGCTGCAGAAGCTCATCGCCTACCAGAACACCGATCCCGTCATTGATCTTTTTGAAATCATTGATATCAATAAAGGCAACACTGATCACTGCCTTTTCCTGATGTGCCTTTCTGATCCAGCGCATCAGCTCCTGCACAAAACGGTTTCTGTTATATAAGCCTGTCAGCATATCATAGTATGCCATATACGCCAGATCATCATTCTGCTTTCTGAATTTGGTAATATCCCTAAAACGGATCAGCTTTTCACGGGGCTGCTCATTTTCATCCAGAAGGATCGTCACCTCACAGTCGATCCACTGCTTTTTGTCTTTTCTGCAAACCTCCTGAGATGCAGTTGCTCTGCCGCTTTCCTCAAGATAGATCACATTTCGGAAAGCCTCCACATCCTCCTCCCGAATCAGGGAAAAGAGCTTTATCACATCACTGTAGCTTTTGATCTCCACATCAAAAAAACGATCCCAGTTTCCCTCCGTCACACAGACATCCTCTGCATAAGAATAATAGAGGAAAGCACAACTGGAAGTATTTACAATCGAGCGATACATATTGCATTCGTTATTCAGTTTTTGGTTCAGTGCTCTCAGCAAATCTATTTGATAACGGAATTCGTCCACAGTCCTTTTTCCTCCTGCATCCAGATATCCTTTTCTATTTTTTGGTGATATATCCCTTTGCTTTCAGAAGCTCAGCACAAAGCACCGCACCTCCTGCTGCGCCTCTTACCGTGTTGTGGGAAAGTCCTACAAATTTCCAGTCATATACGGTATCTTCTCTCAGGCGTCCGATTGAAACACCCATTCCATTTTCATAATCAACATCTAATGCAACCTGCGGTCTGTTGTCCTCCTCCATGTAACGGATGAACTGGGCAGGTGCACTGGGAAGCTGTAATTTCTGAGGTTCTCCGGAAAAAGCAAGGAGCTTTTCGATCAGCTGTTCCTTGGTGGGATTCTTTTTAAATTTTACAAATACTGCCGCTGTATGTCCGTTTAATACCGGTACCCGGATACACTGGCACGTGATCACCGGGCTTTCTGCCGGCTTGATCACTCCATCTTCTACCTTGCCCAGTACCCGAAGGGGCTCTTTTTCTGATTTTTCTTCTTCACCGCCAATATAAGGGATCACATTGCCGACCATTTCCGGCCAGTCCTTAAAGGTCTTTCCTGCTCCGGAAATTGCCTGATAGGTAGTTGCTACCACCTCATATGGTTCAAACTCCTTCCAAGCTGCTAATGCCGGTGCATAGCTCTGGATGGAGCAGTTTGGCTTTACTGCCACAAAGCCTCTTTTCGTACCAAGTCTTTCTTTCTGGAATTTGATCACCTCAAGATGCTGGGGATTTACCTCCGGGATTACCATTGGAACATCCTTAGTCCAGCGGTGTGCACTGTTATTAGAGACTACAGGAGTCTCTGTTTTTGCATATTCCTCTTCGATCTTTTTGATCTCTTCCTTTGTCATGTCCACAGCACTGAATACAAAATCAACCTGTGCTGCTACCTTTTCCACCTCATTTACATTCATGACAACAATATCCTTTACAGCCTCCGGCATAGGGGTTGTCATCTTCCATCTGTCTCCCACTGCTTCTGCATATGTCTTTCCTGCTGAACGGGGGCTTGCTGCAATGGTAGTCACCTCAAACCATGGATGATCCTCCAGCAGAGAAATAAATCTCTGTCCTACCATTCCTGTTCCGCCTAAAATACCTACTTTTAATTTTTCACTCATTTTCTCGTTCTCCTCATATCCATTTATTTTCAGGCTTCCTGCTGTAAAAAAGCCTTGTTGATCTCTATTACCTGCTTCATTGCCTCCTGCCCCGGTGCACCTATGGTCAGACGCTTCTCCACACAGCTCTTTAAGCTGACGGCATCATAAATGTCCGGCTCAAACACAGGACTGATCGCCTTTAATTCTTCTATGGAAAGGGCATCTATGCTGGTATCCTTGTGGATGCAGTACAGCACCAGTCTGCCAATGATCCCATGGGCATCCCTGAAAGGCACACCCTTTCCTACCAGATAATCTGCTGCATCTGTGGCATTAGTAAAGCCATTCATGGCACTTTTTGCCATAACATCCTTACGGAACTGCATAGTCTTGATCATGCCGTGAAACAATGCCAGACAGCCCTTTACCGTATCAATGGCATCAAAGGTCAGCTCCTTGTCCTCCTGCATATCCTTATTGTATGCCAGAGGGATTCCTTTCATGGTAGTAAGCAGAGACATCAGCGCTCCATAAACCCGTCCGGTCTTGCCTCTTACCAGTTCTGCAATATCCGGATTCTTTTTCTGAGGCATAATGCTGCTTCCTGTGGAATAAGCATCATCAATTTCCACAAACCGGTATTCATTGCTGTTCCAGATGATGATCTCTTCGCTGAAGCGGCTTAAATGCATCATGATCGTTGCAGCTGCCGACAGATATTCGATCAGATAATCCCTGTCCGCAACAGAATCCATGCTGTTCAGCGTTGGGCCTTCAAAGCCGAGAAGATTTGCTGTGTAGTCACGATCCAGCGGATAGGTCGTTCCTGCCAGTGCTCCACTTCCAAGGGGACAATAATTCATTCTTTTATAAATGTCCTTCATACGCAGCAGATCCCGCTTGAACATTTCAAAATAAGCACCCAGATGGTGTGCCAGAGTAATAGGCTGCGCCTTTTGCAAATGGGTAAAGCCCGGCATATAAGTATCTATATGCTCCTCCATCATAGAAAGCAGCGTACCTAGCAGCTCCTTTAACAGTTCCTCTGTCTGCAGTATCTCCATTCTTGTATAAAGCTTCATATCCAGTGCAACCTGATCATTCCTGCTTCTTCCGGTGTGCAGCTTTTTCCCTGCCTCTCCGATCCTATCTATCAGATTTGCCTCTACAAAGCTATGTATATCCTCATATTCATCTGTGATCTGGAGTTTTCCGGCTTCTACATCCTCCCTGATTTCTGTCAGTCCCTTAACGATCCTGTCCTTTTCTTCCTTTGTCAGAATATTCTGCTTTGCCAGCATTACCACATGGGCAATGCTTCCTTCAATGTCCTGCACGAAAAATTTCTGATCAAAGGATATGGATGCATTGAACTGGTAAACAAGCTTGTCTGTTTCTCTGGTAAAGCGTCCACCCCATAACTGTGCCATAATAATCCTCCTGTATAGTTAAACCTAAATTTGATATTATCATATTTTTCAGTTTACTGCAATAAAGTCCGGTAAATTTCACAGTTTGCAAAAAAAGTCATATGATAACCTATAAAATCATGGAGTGATGATATGAATAACAAGGTATTAAAGCTACACAACATTTCCTACTCTTATCATAGCCTGACCGGAGAAATCCCTGCGCTTTCCAATATCAGCTTTGACGTAACACAGGGTGAATTTCTCGCCATCGTAGGTCCAAGCGGCTGCGGCAAGTCCACTCTTTTGTCGATCATTGCAAGGCTGCTTCCTCCTGAAGGCGGCACGATCGCTTTTCAAAATCCAAACGGTTCTCTGGAATACCCTAAAACAGGTTATATGCTGCAGCATGACCACCTGCTGGAATGGCGTACCATCTTCAAAAATGTTATTCTCGGGCTGGAGATCGCTCATCAGGAAACACCGGAAAACCTTGCTTATGCCGAAAAGCTGCTTAAGGACTATGAGCTTTACAAATTTAAGGATAAACACCCTAGTGAATTGTCCGGCGGCATGCGCCAGCGCGCTGCCCTTATACGCACTCTGGTCATGAATCCTGATATTCTCTTATTAGATGAACCCTTCAGCGCACTGGACTACCAGACCCGTCTGTCCGTCTCCGGCGACATTGGCCACATCATCCGTACCACGAAAAAAACAGCCATTCTGATCACCCATGACCTTTCCGAGGCCATCAGTCTTGCTGACCGTATCATTATCCTTTCCGGCCGCCCGGCATTTGTAAAAAGAGAGCTGCCCATCCATCTGACCAAGGCTTTCGATACTCCGCTTGCAGCCAGAAGTGCTCCGGAATTTCATCACTATTTTAATCTTTTATGGAAGGAGCTTTCCAATGAAATCTAATGTAGCGAAAAAAGAATTGTCTGCTCAGGAGCTTTTTGTCAGACAGCACAGACAGCATCACCATTCGATTACCCTTATGCGCTTTCTGCTGCTGTTTCTGTTTCTGGGATTATGGGAAATCTCTGCCAATGCCGGAGTGATCGACAGCTTCTTTTTCAGCAGTCCCAGCCGGATACTTGACTGCTTCCTTTCTCTGGTGTCTGACGGCTCCATCCTGCGCCATACAGGCATAACGCTGCTAGAAACCCTGCTCAGCTTTTTCCTCGTCATTGTCATCGGGCTGCTGTCAGCCACCCTTTTATGGTGTTCCAAGGGACTGTCAGAAATAGCGGAGCCTTATCTGGTCATTTTGAACAGCCTGCCAAAATCTGCCCTTGCGCCATTATTTATCGTCTGGCTCGGAACAGGCATGAGCACGATCATTGTTGCCGGCATTTCTGTTGCACTCTTTGGCTGCATCATCAGTCTCTACACCGGCTTTCATCAGGTCGACCGGGAAAAGATCACTCTGATCCATACTCTTGGCGGTGATCAGAAGGATGTTTTTCTCAAGGTTGTACTTCCTGCTTCTGTTCCCACGATATTAAGCACCATGAAGGTAAATATCGGTCTTGCTCTGGTAGGTGTGATCATCGGCGAATTTCTGGCAGCCAGACAGGGACTGGGATATCTGATCATCTATGGCAGTCAGGTCTTTCAGCTGCATCTGGTCATTACCAGCATCCTCATTTTATGTGTGATCGCCATGGGACTTTACCAGCTGATCCAATATGCAGAGCACTGCTATAAAAAAATGGGGATGTGAGCATCCTCCAGCAAAAAAAGCACCGGCTGTTTTACGAAAAGATACAGTCGGTGCGTTCCTGCTTCAGAACTATTTTTTATGCGCAGCTTTTTGCTTTCTTAATTTTCCATGGTCTTACGGATTTCCTTGATAAAATCTGCGCTGTTTAATACCGTAACATCCTTTAAGGAAGTGATCAGTGCCAGATCCTTTGTCATTCTGCCGCTTTCAATGGTCTGGAGCGTTGCTTTTTCCAGCTTATCTGCAAAAGCGGAAAGCTCTGGCAGATGATCTAATTCTCCGCGTTTTCTAAGAGCGCCTGTCCATGCAAAGATCGTTGCCACTGAATTGGTGGATGTCTCTTCTCCTTTCAGATGCTTATAATAATGGCGCTGTACCGTTCCATGTGCTGCCTCATATTCATAAACACCATCTGGAGATACCAGCACGCTTGTCATCATGGCAAGAGAGCCAAATGCAGAGGAAACCATATCACTCATCACATCTCCGTCATAATTTTTGCATGCCCAGATAAATCCGCCCTTAGCCTTCATAACACGAGCTACCGCATCATCGATCAGAGTATAGAAATACTCGATCCCTGCCTTTTCAAAGGCTTCTTTATATTCTGCTTCGTAAATCTCCTGAAAAATATCCTTAAAATTATGGTCGTATTTTTTGGAAATGGTATCCTTGGTCGCAAACCACAGATCCTGTCTGGTATCCAGTGCATATCCAAAGCACGCTCTTGCAAAGCTGCTGATGGATTTATCTGTATTATGAATTCCCTGAAGCACACCTGCTCCCGTAAAGTTATGGATCAGCTCACGTACCTGACTGCCGTCCTCTGCAGTAAATACAAGTTCTGCCTTACCAGGACCATTTACTTTGATCTCTGTATTTTTATATACATCACCATAGGCATGTCTTGCCAGTGTGATCGGCTTTTCCCAGTTGCGTACACAGGGTTCAATGCCCTTTACGATGATCGGTGCACGAAATACCGTTCCGTCCAGAGCTGCACGGATCGTTCCATTAGGGCTTTTCCACATTTCCTTTAAATGATATTCCTCCATACGTGCTGCATTGGGTGTGATCGTTGCACACTTTACTGCAACACCATATTTTTTTGCAGCAAGCGCACTGTCCATTGTTACCTTATCATCTGTTTCATTCCGGTGCTCCAGCCCCAGATCATAGTATTCTGTTTTCAGATCGATATAAGGAAGCAGCAGCTCCTCCTTGATCATCTTCCACAGGATTCTTGTCATTTCATCTCCGTCCATCTCCACCAGAGGTGTGACCATTTGAATTTTTTTCATGATGTTCTTCCTTTCAGTGCTTTTATTTTGCATACTGCTCATTTTCATAACTTTCAATAAACCCATTTTTCAGCATATTTTCATAAGCATTCAGCATATGACTGTTGGCAAGCTTTTCTGCCAGTTCCCCATCTCCTGCCTTAATGGCTTCCATGATCTTTTTATGCTCCGCATTAGAAGCCGTGCTGCGGGTTTTGGTAGACAGGGTTTTTTTACGGACGCGCAGCACATACTGATGATAGTCCTTTAAGGCATGCTCCAGCATCTTACTATTGCATGCCTCATACAAAATCTCATGAAAACGGTTATCCAGCTCTGCCATCTGCTCCGTATGCCCCTTGGAAGCATGAAATTCTGACAGGAAAATATTTTCCTCCATCTCTTCCATCTGCTCCCTGGTAATATTTTCTGTTGCCCATTTGGCACATAAGCCCTCTAACAGCGAGCGCATCATATAAATGTCTTTGATATCCTTTGCGGTAATGCCAGTTACATAAGCGCCTTTATTGGGTACGATCTGGATCAGTCCCTCCAACTCCAGCTGTCTGAACGCCTCTCTTACCGGTGTACGGCTGACACCCATTTCTTCCCCGATCGCTACCTCCCGCAGCTCCTCTTTTACCTTATATCTTCCGCTGAGGATATCCTCCCGGATCTTATGGAAAACCCGTCCCCGCAGAGAATATTTATCCGTGACTTCTTTTTTTACATCATAGCTTTCCACTTTATTTTCCTGCCTGTTCCTTTAATTTATCATACAATACTGACTGCACTCCCAGCTTTTCACAGGCATCCTTAATTACTGTGATCAGCTCATTATCTGTCATCACAGTTACACGCCCACTGGCATATTCAGTATCTACCCATGCTTTTACAGCTTTTACCACATCTGCATTTTTATCAACAGCATCCTCGCCCTGAAGATGAAAATAAGTGTTCATCCAATGAGCGATCCCTGCAAGCCCGGAGGTATTGGACACTGCACACAGAACAGGCCTGTTTAAGAATTTTTCTGTGTCGAATATGTTGTAGATTTCTTCATTTTTCAAAAGTCCATCTGCATGAATCCCTGCTCTTGTCACATTAAAGTTTTTGCCTACAAAAGGTGTCCGCGGCGGAATCTGGTAGCCGATCTCCTTTTCGTAATATTCTGCCAGCTCGGTAATGACTCTGGTATCCATACCATTCAGATCCCCCTTGAGCTGGGCATATTCAAATACCATTGCCTCTAACGGGGTGTTTCCGGTTCTCTCTCCGATTCCAAACAAGGAGGTATTGATACCGGAGCAGCCATAAAGCCATGCCGTAGTGGAATTGGAAACTGCCTTATAGAAGTCATTGTGTCCATGCCATTCGATCAGGGAATGAGGCACGCCAGCATGGGTATGGATCGCATAAATAATTCCCTGTACGCTTCTTGGGATCACTGCGCCGGGGAAGTTCACGCCATACCCCATTGTATCGCAGGCTCTTACCTTGATAGGTATTTTGTATTGCTCCATCAGCTTCATCAGCTCCAGACAGAACGGTACTACATAGCCATAAATATCTGCTCTTGTAATATCCTCTAAATGACAGCGGGGACTGATACCCTCCTCCAGACATTCCCGGATCACACTCAGATAGTGCTCCATTGCCTGCTTTCTTGTCATTTTCAGCTTCAGGAAAATATGATAGTCCGAGCAGCTTACCAAAATACCTGTTTCTTTCATGCCGATCTCTTTTACCAGCTTAAAGTCTTCCTTGCTTGCCCTGATCCAGCTGGTCACCTCAGGGAACTGATATCCCCGTTCCATGCACTTATAAACGGCATCCCTGTCCTTTTTGCTGTATAGGAAAAACTCACTGGCACGGATCATGCCATTTGGTCCTCCCAATCTGTGCAGATAATCATAGATGGTTACGATCTGCTCTGTGGTGTAGGGTGCTCTGGACTGCTGTCCATCCCTAAAAGTCGTATCTGTGATCCATATCTCCTTAGGCATATCATGAGGTACGATCCTGTCATTAAAGGGAATTTTAGGGATTTCAGAATACGGGAACATGTTCCGGAATGCGTTGGGCTTCTTTACATCATCCAGAATGTACATATGCTCTTCTATCTGCAATAAATTGTTTTTTTCATTTAAAGTAACGGGACGATTTGCAAAATATTCTTCATCACGTATCGCCATGCTATTGCCTCCTTTGCAGTGCTGCCGTTTATTCTGTACTATGAGCAGAATGTCAAAAGCAGCTTCAGGCTTCTGACGAAAGCAGCTTATCATAAATACATCTCGTATAATTGTATACAATCATACGAGATGTGTCAATAGCAAAACCAGCGATTCTGTTTTATTCTATTTCATAAATTTTTTTAAAAAAGCCTCCTTATCGATCAGCTTGCCTGCTGCTGCGGCATACAGCTGCAGCTCCTGCTGATAGCTGTTCAGTTCGCCAAATTTCTCCAAGCAGCAGACCACATACGGGCAGTTATCGATTTCCATAAGCGCCTTTTCTTTTACTTCTGTCGTGATCCTGCAAAATGCCTTTTCAAAGATCACGCTTTCTGAAAGTGCCTGTGCAGCCGGATAATCAATATCATTCTCCCAGAGTATCCCGGTTATAAAAGGAATCCCTTTCCTTTGCAGCTCCCGGTAAAAGCAGATACCGCTGCCGCCGCCTGCTATCACAAACACCATTGCCTTTCCCTTTACAGGCAAAAGCTCTGTCATACCAAAATGCTCATCAAAAAAATATTCCTCCATGTCATAAAGATCCCTGATATAGCTTCCGTCAAAAATCTGTTCCGGAGTTCCCATCCTTTCTACATATGCATCTCTGATGCACAGCAGCTGGTCAGACACTCTCTGAGCCAGATCCAGCTCATGCAGGGATAATATGACCGTCAGCTTCTTTTCTCTCGTCATTTTCTGTAAAACTGAAAGGAATTCCAGCTTATACCGGATATCCAGATAGGAAGTGGGTTCATCTAAAATAAGCAGCTCCGGCTCCTGACAAAGTGCCCTTGCCAGCATAACTCTCTGCTTCTGCCCGTCACTCAGCGTCATAAAGTCCTTGTCCCTTAATTCACTGATATGAACCAGCTTCATTGCTTCCTGCACCTTTTCCTTATCTTCCTTAGTCAGAAGTCCGAACATACCGGTGTAGGGATACCTTCCCATTGCCACCACTTCTTCACAGGTCATCAGTTCAGGACGGATACGTTCTGTCAATACCAGAGAAACCCGTTTAGCCGTTTCCCGTTCTGTCATTTTATTTAAAACTTCCTGATCCAGATAAACAGCTCCCGTTAATGGAGAGAGCTGATTTGCTATGGTTTTTAAAATCGTTGTTTTTCCTACCCCGTTAGGACCGATCAGGGTCAGTATCTTCCCTTTTTTTAAATGGATCCCAATCTCACGGATCAATGGGATCCCCTGATATCCTACCGCTAACTGTTCTGTCCGAAAAAAATACTCCTGCATCCTATCACTCCACCTGCTGTTTTCTCTGATGAATCATTACCACAAGCACTACCGGCACGCCAAATACCGCAGTCACAGTGCTGATGCTCAGCTCTGTAGGAGCGAAAAGCGTTCTTGCCAGCAGATCGCAAAGCAGGCAGAAAACCGCTCCCCCAAGAAAGCTTACCGGGATCATCAAAATCGGCTTCGCTGTTTTTAACAAATATTTTACCATCTGCGGCACTGCGATCCCCACAAAGGACACCGGACCTGCAAAGGCTGTTACACAGGCAGCTAACACACTGGAAAGGATAACCAGAAGAACCCGGAACATCCTGATATTGACACCCATATTTTTTGCATAGGCTTCTCCCAGCTGGTATGCACCGATCTGCTTGGATAAGAAAAAGGTAACGATCAGTACCATAAACACGATAACCGCCATTACTGCCACATTGCTCCATGTCATTCCTGAGAAGCTGCCCATGGACCAATTATGCAGATTTACAATATCACTGTCCCTGGCAAAGGTCACAACGATGTCTGTTACCGCCGAACAGATATAGCCGATCATTACGCCGCATACGATCAGCATGGACATTTTCTTTACCCTGCCGGAGATCAGTATGACAAAGCCGGTAGAAAGCATAGCCCCTGCAAAAGCCGCCAAAATCAGCATAAGGGAGCTTAATGCCACGCCCTTTCCCAAAAACAGCACCATCACAAGCGCCACTGCCAGCTTTGCACCTGAGGAAATCCCCAGCACAAAGGGGCCTGCAATGGGATTATGAAAAAAAGTCTGCAGCAGGTATCCTGCCAATGCAAGACCGCCGCCCAGGATCATTGCCGCCACCGCTCTTGGAAAACGGATCTGCCATACGATATTTACCGCTGCCTCTTCCATATCACAGCCAGATAAAATTCTGAGCACATCAGATAAGGAGATTTCCACACTTCCTGCTCCTACATTCCATCCAAGCAGCAAAACTGCCATCATACAAAGAGAAAGCACAACGATCCCATATCTTATATTTTTACTCCAGCCTGTATAAAAACGCAGGTGCTTCATCCTCTGTGTCCTCCGTCAGCATTTTATGAATATCCAGGATCATGGTTCCGATCTCCATAGAGCTCTGGTACATATTTTGTGTAGTACACCACACATTTTTCTCCTGCACTGCCTTAAATTCCTTTAACAGCGGACTTTTTTGAAGCAATTCCTCAACAGAATCCACTCTGCCGTCCACACTGCTGTTATATATCAGATAATCTGCATCCTTTGCCTTGGCATAAAACTCCTCCATCTGCATGTTCACAGAAGAGGTATCGTTTTCGCCTCTTCCCAGATCATCAAAAAGATAGCTGCCGCCTGCCAGCTCGATCATCCTGGAAACATAATTTTCTGTTTTCCGCACATTTACCATTCCGCTAGAGGTAATGTAGAAAAAGGCAACTGTTTTTTCTGTCTCCTGTTCTGTCCCCTCTACGTCTGCTCTTACTTTTTTAAAAGCATTTTCCTGCTCCAAAAAAGCCGCCTGCGCCTCCTCCATCCTGCCTGTCAGTGTGCCGTAGAGCTTGATCCACTCACATCTTCCAAGAGGATGCTGTTCATAGCTGGAATAGTCTACCAGCACCGGGATCTGAAAGCTTTCCAGCTTTTCCTTTACCTCAGGCGAATGATAGATCATGGTAGACTGGATCGACAGCTCGCAAGCCTGCTCCAGAATCTGCTCATAATCGGGTGCATTGTACTTTCCGGCATATTTTATTTTTCCCTCAGCCATTGCCTTTCTGGCTTCTTCAATATACCAGTCCTCTGCCTTGGTTCCTGACAGGGCTATATCCTCCAGCCCATCCATGGAGCAGAACATATCCATTACTGCAGAAGCCACCAGATAAATATCTGAAACCGGCTCCTTTAAGGTTACAATATCCTCCGGCAGATCCTTTGGTGCTTCCTGTCCCTCTGGCACAAGCAAAAAACGGCTGCCATCTGATATAGAAATCAGTGAACAGCCGTTCTCATAATAATCAACTCCAAATTCTGTTGCATAAACAAGCTCCAGACTATGACTGAGCACCAGCTCTGCACTGATATTCCTGCTGTCTTTTTTCCACGCTGCAGTATCCTCCTGTACTGTCTTTGGCAGACTGCCACAGCCTGTCAGGAGAAAAAACAACAGCCCCATCAGAACGATCCCTGCTCTTTTCATGCTCTGCTCTTCTTTCTTGTTTTATATACCACGCCAGAAGCTACTGCCAAAGCAGCCACCGCTCCTATTACTATTACTGCCAGCTTTACCTCCATTCCGTCCTCTTTGACGGAATCTGCTGCAAAGGTCAGCGTATATGCGATCTCATGGGGCTCGCTCATAGCCGTGGTATCTGCAATCACCGGTATCGCCTTATCCCAAACAGTTACAGGCAGATGAAAAACTGCATTTCCCTCTGTATTTACAGGATAATAAAGCTGATCTTCCAGCTTCATATAATCATAATTGGGACTGCTCCACTCAATAACTGCAACCGGCTGTCCATTCTCTACCAAAAGCTTTGCCGGAGAAGCTATTTTTGCCTTTCCGCTGCCACCAGAAAGCGCAACCTCCACCTGATAAGTGCCATCTTCCAGCTCTGGCGGAAGAGAATCTGATAAAAATACCAGCGTACGATCATACCATTTCTCTTTTCGCTTACTATAAGCTGCACAATCCAGTTCCTTATCAAGTGCCTCTACAGGTATCTCATAGGTATACATTCCCTCTGCATTTTCCTGAAAAGGAATATACTCTTCCTCTGGTGCCTTTTCTGCCTCTTTTCCAGTTCCCATATACAGCCACAGATATCCCTTGCCGCTTAGGGTAAGAACTGCACGCATCACACCCTTTTCAACCTTCAGCTGTGCATCCACCACCCGAAACATGGAAGAACTGGACTCAACTTCTATCTGATAGCTTCCATCCTTCAGCTCTGCTCCGGTAACGGGCTTTCGATCTTCCCAAGTCTTGTTTTCTTTTGCATCACAGCCCCCCGGCAGGAAGAGTACGCTGCTTCCTACCAGTAAGGCTGTTGCTAATAACATCATGATCCGTTTTTTCAATCCGGTTTCCCCGCTTTATTTTGTCAGGCTCTCGATGGCTGCCTGAGTATGCTCTACATAAATTTTCTGAATGTCCTCATTCTGTCCAAGACCCTCCAGAATGCACTCTACCTCATAGCCTGCATCTGTAAACAAGGATTTCCATGCATCTGCCTCATCACCAGCCATATCGTTGTTTGCATGATCTCCTGCAACTACCATAAGCGGTGCAAGGACTACCTTTTTATATTTACCAGCAGCATTGACTGCATTTAATACATCCTCTACTGTGGGCTCAGCTTCTACAGTTCCGATATAGTAATTTTCATAGCCTTCTGCTGTCAATACCTCCTGCAGCTTTGTATATACTGCATTGGAGGGTGCTTCTGTTCCATGCCCCATAAAGCAGATAGCAGTTTCTCCATCATCATATGCAGCTCTGTCCTCTGTTATTGCCTTTACAACTGCCTCAAAGTCTGCATCAGAGGTCAGCAGCGGTTCAGCAAGTACGATCTCGTCAAATTTATCCTGATAATCCTCCAGTGCATTTGCAAGATCTGTATATTCAAAGCCATTCATCAGATGTGTAGGCTGTACCACCAGCTTCTTGATCCCATCTTCTGCTGCTCTGTCAAGTGCCTGCTCTACATTGTCAATTTCAAGTCCGTCACGTTCCTTTAATATATCAATGATAATCTGGCTTGTAAAAGCTCTCCGTACCTCGTAATCCGGAAATGCAGTCTTAATAGACTCTTCAACTGCTCCAATGGTAATATCCCTGCTGTCATTGTAGCTCGTTCCAAAGCTCACGACTAAGATCGCTGTTTTGTCCGCTCCCTTTCCGCAGCCTGCCAGCATCATGGCACCTAACAATGCAGCTGCCAGCGTCAATAATACTTTTCTTCCCATCTTTTCTTTTCTCCTCTTCTTTCTGATATCCTTTGTAAAAATATCCTGTTACTCATTGAATGAAGGGAAAGCAGAGCCTTTTCAAGTCAGGAAAAATGGATAAGGGCATAGCAAAAAAAGACCATTTACGTGATGTAAATGGGCAGTCGCAGTCTATACACAATGCGTACAACCAATTACTCGTGGCTTGAAGCTGCTGCTTCCGTACAACGTTCAGGCAGGTCTCCTGGCTTATAGCTCCACGCATCCAGCCCTCTTCCCGGTTTCCCAGTGATCATCGGCTTTCGCTCCCTAAATACAGTGACGAGTTCGTACAGGATTCACACCTGTTTCCCTTTTCATCAGACCAAAGCACAGCTTGTGCTCCATCTGACACCTGACGCTTCTATTCAACTGAAGCAACTATAACACAACTTTTATAAAAATGCAATCTTACTGTGCCATCAGGTTTTCAATATTTAGCATCCCCCAGCCCTGCTTCTGCCATGAGTCCTTTAAATCTCTTGCAGAATACAGAATACGGCGTTTTACCTCCCCATTATCTGCCTCTGGATTTTTCTCCAGATATAAGGCAGCCGCACCTGCTACCATAGGCGTAGACATCGAGGTGCCTGTCTTTTCCTCATAAGCATCCTGCCAGCCCCGCAGGGTATGGTGCACCTTATGGCTGCAGGAAATGATCTCTGTTCCCGGTGCTACGATATCCGGTTTTTTTACCGCTGCATCTGCAACCCCTCTTCCTGAATACAGCTCACACAAAGAATCGCCTTTGCCCAAATATCCATCCTCATGACAGCCTACTGTGATCACCTTTCTGCTGCTCCCGATGGGGGAAAGTGTGCCCGGTAAAGGGCCTCCATTGCCTGCAGCAGCCACAACCACAAGCCCCTGATCCCATGCCTCCTCTACACAGGCAAGCAGCTCCTCCTTATTCCTGCCTTTCAAGGAAAAATCCATTCCGATCGAAATATTCAGCACACGGATATTCCAGCGTCTGCGATTTGCAAGCACCCATTCGATTCCCTGTATCATGTGCTCCGTTGAGCCATCTCCACTGCCATTTAATATTTTCCCCACAACAAGTCCGCACTGTGGTGCTATCCCTTGATATCTTCCATTGGAAAGTCTTCCATTTCCTCCCAGAATACCAGCCACATGGCTGCCATGGGAATCATCATCATATATGCCTGTTCTTCCGTTTACAAAATCCGCAAATCCTATGATCCGCTCTGCATAATCCGGATGCTTTACTATTCCGGTATCCAGTATTGCTGCTGTTACATTTTTTCCGGTATATGCTGTATTACAATATACCTGTTTTCTTACTCGAAACAAAACAGACTCCCGGCTTTTTCCTTATCCTATGCCGGAAGTCTGTATTTGTTGCTTAGCTTATTTTGTTGTCAGTATCTGTCACTGCACAGCTGCTACATGGCAGTCTTTCCATACTGCTTTTCGTCCCGCTTCATGAATAAGAGGACGGACAGACATGCAAGTCCGAGAGATAAAAACCACTTAGGATGGATCGGATCTCCTGTCTTTGGTGATATATCTGTAGCCGCCGTCAGATTCTGGGTATCCACATAGATCGTATACGGTGAAAAATGAGTTGCTGTAAAGGAAATACAATCTACTCCATCTATGGTGTTGTATCTGGCATTCATCTTATCCAGCATACCATTTACCACACCTGCCGACTTATTGTTGCCGCCATACTGGATCTGTGCATCAGGGATCGGTAAGGTAATGTTGATCCTCAATCCCGAGGTATCCGAAATCGGAATTGATCCTGTTTCATCATAAAGAGAAATATCCATGGAAGTATATGCAATATGGTCAAGAGAACCGAACTCATTTAACAATGCATTCTGTACCTCTAATTCCGCAGCCTCACTATCTGTGATCTTTATTACAAAATTATCCGTAGAACCTTCCACAGTTGCAGATGCCAGATCTGTGTTGGAAAATCCCGGCTTTGTGATCAGCACTCTGGCATTGGTAGCCGGTGCTGTGCTGACTGCAGCCGTTCCATTCTCGCCGCCTCCAGTACTACCGCTGCTTCCTGTTCCTCCTGTGCTTCCACCGGTAGCCGCACCATTGCCTGTACCTGAATTTACCACAGGCGAGGTAGTGCTGTAGGTAGTGCTGCTTCCGCTGCTTCCCTGTTTGTAATTTGCCTTTACTGTAACCCGATTGTCCGGCATGGTAAAGGTGGTGGTAGTATTCTGGGCATTGGCGATCACTACATTTTCAGACTCTGTAGTCCAATAACTAAAGCTCTGTCCCTCCGGTGCAGGGTTAGCTGTGATCGTAACAGTACGACCTTCCTTATAACGTCCGCTGCCCATTCCATTGATAACAGTTACTGTATGAATCTCATCATCATCATCATCATCATCATCATCATCGTCATCGTCGTCATCATCGTCATCATCATCGTTGTCATCGGAGGTAGAACTGCCTCCACTTCCGCTGCCGCTGCCGCCTGTGCCTGTACCGTCATTTGCCTTGTACTGTGCTACCAGGATCATATCCTCATACACCTTTTCATAGCTGCCGCTCCAGCCTGTAAAGGTATAGCCTTCTCTGGTGGGATTTTCCGGCGGTGTAGCACTGCTTCCCTCACTGACATACTGAGGCTCACCAATCATTACACCATTGTAATCGTAAAAGCTTACCTTGTAATTTTGTCCCAGAGAAGTATCCAGTGTCAGTTCATACTGCTGTGCATAACGGGCAGCAGCACTATCCTCATAGGTACGGATCGTAGACAGGGAAGAATGATCAAAAGCATCCTTTGCAATAAATACCTCTTTACTTGGGATCGTAACGGTAATGCCATGGTCTGAGCCTGTAAATGCGTTGTCCTGAATACGGTTTACAGCTGCCGGCAAAATCACCTCTTTCAAAAGATCACAGTCATTGAAGCAGTTAGTAGGGATCGTATCCAGCCTGGTCGCCGAACTCAGATCCACGCTGACAATATGATCACAGTTTTCAAATGCTCCCTCTTTAATGTAGGAAACATTCTCCAGCTTCGGATCCGTACTTTGATCAATGGTCGGTATGCCAACCACTGCACCTCTCTGAGGCACGCAGGTCTCAATGATCAGACTGCCATCTGTATAGGTGGAATATAAAATCCCATTTTCAGCCGGACACGCCGGGCTTCCTACCAGATTGCCCAGACTTGTACAGTCTCTGAAGGGTTGTGAGCCGCCCACCTCTAACAGGTTGCCAAGCTTCACCGTTTCCAGTGCCTCGCAGCTGTCAAATGCGTAATCCGGTAATTTTTCCACATCTGTCAGAGTGATGCTCTTGATATAGTCATTTCCTCTGATCCCAGTGATCTGATAAGGAGAGCTTTCGTTAAACCAGCCGCTGAACAGACCTGGTACTGTATCCTCCCCACTTCCAGTAGCTGTATAGTCACCTGTCTCACTGGATAAATAGGTAACCCTGTTCATGCTATTGGCAACATCTGTATAAAACTGATAAGCGTCAATGGAACGAACTCCCTCTGGCACTGTTAAGTAGAGTGTGGCATTGACAATGCTCTCTCCCTCGCCCAAAAGTGTAGTCGCCATCTTGATCCGCTGTTCCTTTACTTCAGAATCCGGAATTGAGCTGCTGTCAAAGCCGTTTGGATCCATGACATTTTCATATACCGTAAGCAAATCATACTCATTTCCCGGTTTATCATAATAACGTCCCAGATCAACATTTTGTACGCCGTTTGCAATATCCTCTGCCGTTAATACACTGCTTGGACCGGTTTTATACGATTGACCGTTGTAGTCAAACAGCATTCCCAGCTGATCATTATTCCATGGACCATCATAAAGAGTCTTCTTAGCCGAATCGTTATCGATCACTGCCTGCGCATAAAGCTTTCGGAACTCATCATAAACAGAATCAGAATAATACTGCTCCCAATAGCTTTCTGCCTTTGTCAGAAAATCCGGATTATCCTCATTGACATCCTCATAGTGGGGGTAATCTACCAAAGTAGGCAGCATTGCCTCATTTCCATTCTCATCCTTACTCCTGTCAACCATTACTGTTAAATTGGTAGGAGAAAGGGATTTATAGCACACATCCAGTCCTGCACTGTCATTGATGGGAGTCGTCATAGCATACACGAAGGGAGCAAAATCCTTCTTGATCTCACCATGGAAGATAACTGGATTTCCGGCTGAAGCAAATGCATCTGTTCCAAGCTTGAAGCTGTCAAAATAAGCAGCCTTATCGCCCTCGGCTTCCGGGGAGCGGAAATAAACATTTACTGTCCTCGTAGAAACACCCGTTCCGCAATGATAAAATGCCTTATCACCAATATCTACAACACTGTCACCTAAATCGATCAATGTCAGCTTAGGACACTCTGAAAAAGCATTGGCAGCAATGCTCTTGATCTTGCCTCCACTCTTAATGACCAGTCCGATCATTTCTTCCTTAACATTAACACCGTCCGTTTCTCCAAAGCAATTTGAGCCAATTCCGGTAATGTAGGTATCTCCTATCTTTGCCGGAATCGTCACCACTCCGCCGCCTGTGGTATTGTCCGGAGATTTGATGCAGGACTCCAGTATACCATCGCCGGTATTTACGGAATATACATAGCTGTCATCGTCAATTTCATAATAATCTACATTTTTTTCTGCATTATAATACAGGTAAGGGATCGCATCACTAACTGCCGTTACTGCATTCCATGTACTGCGTCTTGGATATGCAGATACCTTATTTCTCACATTTTGCCACTGGGGACCACGTACATAGAAACTAGGATTCTCCACCTCAAGAAACAGATTCTTATCATACTGTACAGACCGTCCTGCTGTGGTGTTGGTATTGCTGCCCCCTGTAAAATCAACAAACGCTAAACTCTTACAATCAACAAAGGTATAATCAGGCAGTACCTTTGCCTCCGCAGTATCATATCTTATGTCAGCACCCTGTCCCCATTCAGAAACCGGCATATATACCTTTTCCAGCTCATTTCTGCCGGCAAAAATATAATCGCCCAGCGTACAGGTTTCCGGTATCGCCGGCAGACTGATAGACTTTAAGCTGCCGCCGCCATCTGATAATGCAAAAGCTGCCTTACCGATCTTGCTAAAGCCAGGGCCTGAACCATTCCAGTTCACATTATTTAATGCAGTACAGTTATAAAAGATGTAATCCCCAAGCTTTCCGCTCAGACCACTATCCTCAACAGTAAAGGTTGCCATCTTTCTGCATTCTGCAAAAGCGCCCGCTCCCACTGTATCAATACAATCCGGCAAGGTAAAGGAGGTAAATGTCGCACCGTAAAATGCTTCTGTCCCCAGCTTTTTGATGGTCTTGTAGCCATGCTGCTGGAAGGTAACTCCTGCCAGGTTCTTACAATTTTTAAAAGCACGGTTGCCCACACTCTCCAGATTTACTGCTGACACCTCTGTAATAAAGGAATCTTCAAAAGCACTGTCTCCAATGTACTGTAAATTTTCCGGCAATACTACTGACTGTACATTGGTAACGCCATAAAATGCATAATCAGAAATTCCCTTTATGGAATAGGTCAGACCGCCGCAGACAAAGCCATTCTTTTTATCACTGGCTGACGCTGCATGATTATCTACCTCCAGCAGCTTGGCACAAGCCTGCTCCTCTGTGGCATCACTGTCCTCCACGTTGGTAGATACGATCACCTGCGGAATATACACACTTCCGCCAGAAAGGTCGTTTACTACCTCTACCAGCTTACAGCCTGACAGTGACTTTGCTGTACCAATAGAGGTAACTGTCATATCACAATAATATTCAAACTGCTTTGCAGTCTTATTTTCCATTTCAGAAAACTCAAAGCTCGTAGGAGCAGGTGCCGGCAGGGCAGGGTCTGCCTCATAGGCCTCATATGCTGCAACGCAGCTTGCATAAGCACTGGGGAAATACTTTTTAACCAGCTCCAGCAGACGTGATCTGTTTATCGTCCCTCCAGTTACAAACCCATCTCCTGTGTCATTTTTCATAAGGTCCGGTACATTTGTTTTATCAATCTTGTCTACTGTTCCATCCCCATCGCTGTCGTAGGAAACTGACAGTGAACTGTACTGTCTGGGATCCCCATCAATTTTAATGGTAAAATTATCCATTCTGAGAGCATTAAACTGATTCATCATCCCATTGGTGATGATCTCATATTCCTTACAAAGTCTGTCCGGAATCTCCAGAACGCCCTGATTGTAATTATCATTATAGCCGCAGATAACAGAAATCTTCGGATCAGAGGGATTGGTTCCATTCAGATCATACACATGATAGAGTGACTGGTACACCCACCTTCCGTCTGACTCGATCAGGGTATTGGTAGCATAAGCGCGATCAGCTGGAGTATCAATATCTCTCCAGTCCAGATCAACACCGGTATTCGCATTTTCATCATCACCGGGATTTACAGAAATGCTATTAATCTCTCTGATCGTCTGCTGGCGCGTCCAGTTATTGGTCCTTGCCTCTTCCTTTTTTGCTTCTACTGCAGTGTTAAATGCTGAGTTTATGCCATAGGTTTTATAATTATACCGGTCTGCATCCACAGTGCCTGTTCCTGCTGCTGTAGGTGCTGCCACGTTTTCCGGTACAGGAATTGCCGCAACGATGATCGATGTGATCAGCAGAACGATCGCCGATGTCCTTCGCACTCTTTTGCGTAATTTTCTGTTTACCTTCTTCTCTGTCTTTGCCATACCTGGCCTCCTCTGTATCTCACTTATCCCACTCGTTTTGCTACCACTACAAATCTGCCGTCCTCTTCACTGCTGTCGCAGGTCGAAAGTGTTAAAAGCTGATCTCCATAGGATGCAGTAACACCCGTGTCATAAAGTGACATTTCTTCCATTGCAAGCATATTTGATGTAAATTCTTCAGGAGAATTTGCATCAATAAACTGATAATACTTAAAAGTGATCTCTGAATCCTGCTTTAAGCTGTCCCGGAACACATACATAACCTGATACTCTGCTTTTTCATAGATCGTGTCAAACTGTATCCTGCTATGCTCCTTCATGTATCCTTCTCTTTGATAGTGATCCAGCTCGCCAAACATCTTTCCTGATTTCATATGATGTCCATACAAGATCAGATTTGTGCTGGGCTTTAACACATCACAGGCAGGATCCATAAAAATAGATCCGTTTTTATCATACTCCTGATTGAAATTATGATCCAGATAATATTCGTAGTCTGGTGACTGCATAACCGGATAATCTATTATTGTATCGTCAATTTTCAGCCATCCGATTATACTTTTGTTCTTATTATATAAATTTTTATATTCATCCAGAATCTCCGGCAGCTCCTGCTCCCCTGCTTTGTTTACCTTAATGTGGGCAGAAACCGGAGCCTTTTTTTTCAATTCTGCCAGTTCCTCAAACTGACTTCCTGATCTGTCTGCCAGATAATAGTATCCTGCAAAATATCCAAGACTGCAAACAGCAAGAACCGCACAGACTGCTGTAATGAACCTTCTTCTCTGCTGTCTTTTTTTCAGCTGTGCCAAAATCGCCTTCTGCATTTTTTCATCATATTCTTCCAGATGATATTGGGCTATCTGCTTCTTCAGACTTTTCTTTGCCACCTTAAATCTCCCTCTGCACATAGTCGTTCTATATTTTATCATCCCATACACTACCATTTTACAATATCTTGAAAGAAATGCAAGTCTTTTCCCCACATATAGGCAGCAGATATGAAAAAAAATATAAGCCACAGGCTTTTATCTGTGGCTTATATTTTTCATTGGATCATATTTAACCTCTTAATGGCGAGATGTCTGAGGCAGCTGCTCTCTGGTATACCGGATCATTCTTGATCCGTTCAGCTGCTTTTTCGCCGAATGCATCTTTATAATCCTCATAATAATCATACTTACTTAAGCGCAGGCTCATTTCTCTTCCCAGCTCTTCCTTCCGGCACAGGGTTGCTTCATAGTACAGATCATGTGCCTCCATATAAGGAAGCAGTGCGTCAAATTCTGCTCTAAGGCGTGCATTTGACATATCCTCAGGAAATGTCCGTGCATCAAACCAGTCCGGCAGCTTAGATGGATTAAGCGGTGGCAGCGGATCAAGCTTTTCTGTAACCTTTACTGCAGGTGCCTGCACCTGTGCCTGCTGCGCTTCTCCTGCAAAGACAGCTGTCCTGCCCTCTGCCTTTCCAGCAATTACATAGTGGTTGTAAAGAGCTGCTGCATCATATCCAAAGGCCGCCTTCAAATCAGGATAAGTATCTGCATAAGCCTTATAATCAAAGGTATCCAGTCCTTCTGCCGCACTTACCGGAAGCACACTTCCTAACATAACCAGTAATCCTGCTACTGCTATCAGATTTTTTCTTTTCATAAAAATCGCCCTCCTTAGCGTTTATGCGTTACTTTATTATTTTTTATTCTACCATTTTACGCTGTCATTTTCAACATTTTTATGAAATTACCATATATCTCATTACAGCTAATGTGTTTTATCAGTTATTATGCTTGATATTTCCGAATATTCTGCCATATAGTTCTCATTGATAGACTTTAATCCTTTAAAAATGGATTGATGCAAGATTTTTATTTTATTTAGAAACAATGGCAAGCATTGGCTCATATGATAAACCATAACAAAAATTTGGAGGCTTTTATGAGCGACTTAACAGCTACTTCCTGCGGATGCAGCAGCAACAGCAACAACAATGACGGCTGCGGATGCAGCAGTGTAATCTGGATCATCCTTTTACTGTGCCTGTGCGGCAATGGAAATGGACTGGGCAGCTTCTGCGGAAACAATAACAGCTGCGGCTGCGGCAGCAGCAACAATGGCTGTGGCAGCAACATTCTCTGGATCCTCATCCTGCTCTGCTGCTGCAATAACTAATTCTTAAATTCTTAAAGCGGGTTTTTCTGACCCGTAAAAGGCAGTGAGCTCTGTCTTTCTTCGCAGAAGGAGGGGCGCATATTGCGCCTCTTTTTCTGCATATCTTTTCCTTATAAGGCATAAGTCTTAATAACAAAGCCGGAGCAGGATATTTTTATGGATGAAAAAGAACAGGACAACGTTGCAGCATTTGATCTTCTATTTACCACCAATCAAATACAGATTATGAAAGTCCTGCTTCCCTGTTTTTCTCCATCTGTTCAAAAATATCTTGCTATTTATATCAAACAGCAGGAGCTGCAGTACACCATTTCCTATTTTAAGGCGCATCCCCTTTGCACCAGCAGCCTTTCTTCTGACACCACTATGGACATCCAGAAAATGCTTCCTTTGCTTCTGCCTTATTGCAGTGAGACCCAGAAAAAAATGCTGCAGCAGCTGGAGCAGACCTTTGCTTCTTTCAAGTCCTACCAGGAAATCATGGAAATGGTACAGATGATGCAGGAGATGTCCCAATTCCAGGACTCCTCTGGCATGCCGCCGGATCTCAGCAGCGGACAGATGCCGGACATGGAAATGCTGCTGTCCCTGCTTGGACCCGAACAGCAAAATCTTATGGAAATGTTAAAAGGAGGCAATCAGCATGAATAGACCCCAATGGATGAAAGACCCTTCCCTTGCAGGAATAGAACCCGAAAAGCTGGAATTTCTGCAAACACTGGTATTTGAAAGCCAGTCTCTTACTCCCAGAGAGCTGTTAGCATTTTTTATGAATCTCAGTAAGCAGAAAAATCATTCCACCACTTTTTCAAAGGAAGAAATGGAGCTCATCATCTCTGTTCTGAAAAAGAACAGTTCTCCAGAGGAAATCGCCAGAATGGACAAAATCATGAAAATGTGGGCACAAAAAAAATAAAAAAGCAGGAAGAAGCTCTTTCTGCTTTTTTATGATAAATTCTTTGATCTTTTGCTCTAGTGATGGGGATTTTTCTTTACGATCTCCGCACTTTCTGTAATCGCACGCAGCATATCCGGGATATAATCATAGGACATCTGATCAACAACAGCCAGCAGCCGCCCTTTTTCTGTGGATACATAACGGGGTCTGATCTTATTGAGGGAAAGGGTCAGTACATCCTGTCTGCATCTTGCACATTTACATATCCCCAGGGAATTAATGCACTTATCCAGCTCCTTTTCCATGATCTCTTCCATGATATTTTCAACCATGGGACGAGTCTTGGCGATCAGAATGTTGCGAATCCTCTTTACTGCAATCATGTCCTCAAGAGGATACAGGATCACATCCTCTGCCCCCTTGTTCATAACCTCTTCCAGAATATCCAGATTATGATCCGGCACGATCACTACACATGGAACTCTGTTCATCCTATTGGAAAGCTGCAATATCTCCAGCAGCTCAATTCCGCCAAGCTCCTGCAGTTCCACAGAGACAACTACCATATCCACGGTAAGCGTATTGTCCCGCAAATATTCCAGTGCCCGCATCCCATTTTCTGCTACTTCAACAATACAGTTTTGTTCTTCCAGCATTGCTTTTTTTGAATCTCTGAACTGCTTATCCTCTACTGCCAGAAGAATGACTTTTTTCCCTTCTCTCATTTGTATCCCCCAACACACTTATTTTACAACAAGATTAATAATTCTTCCCGGTACATAGATCTCTTTTACCACATTACCGCTTAATTTATCGCCCAAAGCCTCTTTTCCTGCTGCAATGGCATCCTCTTTGGAAATATCTGCCGGTACATTGATTACCACTCTGGTCTTGCCATTGACCTGTACGGCAACCTCCTTTTCTGTATCTGCCATAGCCGCCTGATCAGCCACCGGCCATACTGTGTGGAATACGGAAGTCTCCATGCCCAGCTCTCTCCAAAGCTCCTCGCTGATATGCGGTGCAAAGGGTGCAAGCAAAACAACTGCTGTCTTTAAGGTTTCTTTGTCGATACCGCCGTCCTTTGCCATATCGATCATCTTATTGTTGTATTCCATGAAACCGGAAATAACCGTATTTAAGCTAAAGCTCTCCAGACGGGTAGAGATGTCGTGGATCATCTTGTTACGAAGCTTTACCATCTCCTTTGTCTCTGCTGTCTGCTTATCCTTATTGTCCATGACCAGCTTCCAGAATCTGGTCAGGAAACGATAAACTCCATCGATCCCTCTATCATCCCATTCAGAATCCAGCTCCGGCGGTCCGACAAACAGCTCATAGAGACGCAGAGAGTCACAGCCGTAATCCCGTACCAGGTCATCCGGTGATACCACATTGCCTTTGGATTTTGACATCTTGATACCGTTTTTGCCTGTGATCATACCCTGATTAAACAGCTTGGTAAAGGGTTCATCAAAATCAATGACACCAATGTCATATAAAAACTTCGTATAGAATCTGGAATACAGAAGGTGCAGTACCGCATGCTCTACTCCGCCGATATACATATCAACCGGAAGGTATTTGTCTGCTTTTTCTCTGCTGACAAGCTCTTTGTCATTTTTGTTGTCTACATAGCGCAGGAAATACCAGGAAGAGCCAGCCCACTGAGGCATGGTATTGGTCTCACGCTTAGCCGCTGCTCCGCATGCAGGACAGGTTGTATTGACCCATTCCTCAATATCTGCCAGAGGGGATTCTCCCGTACCGGTGGGCTGATAGGATTCCACTTCAGGAAGCAGCAGCGGAAGCTGATCTTCCGGCACCGGAACACAGCCGCATTTCGGACAATGCACGATCGGGATCGGTTCTCCCCAGTAACGCTGTCTGGAAAATACCCAGTCACGCAGCTTGTAGTTGACGGTCTTTCTGCCCACACCCATTTTTTCGATCATAAGCGGTGCTTCTTTTTTGAGCACAGCACTTTCCATACCGTTCCACTCACCGGAATTGATCATCACTCCGCTGGCTTCCGTATAAGCCTCGGTCATATTTTCAATCTCTTTTCCGTCCTTGGCAATGACCTGAATGATCGGAATATCAAATTTCTTTGCAAATTCAAAGTCTCTGTCATCATGGGCAGGCACGCACATGATCGCACCTGTTCCGTAATCTGCCAGTACATAGTCCGAAAGCCAGATCGGAACCTTTGCACCGTTGATGGGATTGATGGCATAGCTTCCGGTAAATACACCTGTCTTTTCTTTATCCTGAAGTCTGTCTACATTGGACTTCATGGACGCATCAAAAATATATTTTTCCACTGCGTCCTTTGTTTCCGGCTTGGCAAGCTCTTTTGCCATTTTATGCTCCGGTGCAAGCACCATGAACGTTGCGCCGTGCAGCGTATCCGGTCTTGTGGTGTAAACGGTGATCTTTTCTTCTTTTCCTTCTACTTGAAACTCTACTTCTGCACCGTAGGATTTGCCGATCCAGTCGGACTGCATCTTCTTTACCTTTTCCGGCCAGTCAAGCTTATCCAGATCCGCAAGCAGTCTGTCTGCATATTTTGTGATCCGCAGCATCCACTGTTTTAAGTTCTTTTTCGTAACGTCCGCTCCGCAGCGTTCGCATTTTCCGTTTACTACTTCTTCGTTTGCAAGTCCGGTCTTACAGGAAGGACACCAGTTGATCGGCATCTCCTTTTCGTAAGCAAGACCTTCCTTAAACATTTTTACAAAGATCCACTGTGTCCATTTATAAAATTCCGGATCGGTGGTATTGACCTCCATATCCCAGTCATAAAGTGCTGCGATCTGATTGATCTGTCTTTTGATATTCGCTACGTTTTCAGCGGTGGAAACTGCCGGATGCACGCCCATCTTGATGGCGTAATTTTCTGCCGGAAGCCCAAAAGCATCCCATCCCATGGGATGAATGATATAATGTCCGCCGTTTAGCATTTTATAACGACTCCATACATCAGATATAACATAACCTCTCCAATGTCCTACATGAAGACCGTTTCCTGAAGGATATGGGAACATGTCCAGACAGTAGTATTTCGGCTTTTTGCCGTCATTTACATTGACCGGATTTTTCTCCCATTCTTTTCTCCATTTTTCTTCAATTTCTCTGTGGTTGTAAGGTATTCCCATTTTTTCATTCCTCCTAGCTTATTATATTTTAGTTTTCTATGTGTAAAATGTCAAGAAAAAGCGGTACGCACCTCTTTTATGCATACCGCTTTCTTTCTTTTGGTTTTTTATGCTGTGTTGCTGCTTTGTCTCAAGCCCTTTATTTGTAAATGATGCTGTAAGTAAAGCTGCCCTTGTTGGTCGCAAAGGTAATGGTGGTATCAGAGGTATCCAGATCCTCTAATACAGTGGGCTGTCCGTCTGCAACTAAGATAACCTTAAAATCTCTGCCCGGTGCCTGCAAATTAGCAGGGATCTGCAGCTGATACTGCTTGGTATCCTCAAATTCCGGATAGATCTTATCGCCTGTGGACACCAGATTGGAATAGGTCTGTCCGTAAGTATAATCCGGATACAGATAGTTCAGATAATCCGCTACTACCTGCAAATACTCTACACCATTTTTGATGATACTGGAAGTAACTGCTTTTCCAACCATCTCATATCCCGGTGCAAATCTAAGAGGGGACTTAAATACCTGAAGCTCTTCTCCTACATCATCCACCAGACGGGTCGCATGCTCAACATCCGGGTTATCTGAGGAATATACATAAGGAATGTTAGGATAGGTCTTCTGACGGAACAATGTCTTTACCGTACCATTGTCTGTGATCCAGACAACATTACGATCCACGCTCTTTGCCACTCTTGCAAGACTGTCCAGACTTGTATAAGGAACCTTTCCTCCGATCATTCTGGTAGTCTCTTCTGTTCCCTGAATGCGGACGATCGGTCTGCTGTCAACCTTATGGAAAAACTGTGGGTCATTAATGAATGTTGTGCTGGGAATATAGTAATATCTTAAAAATTTGTTCTCTGCAAATGCCTTTGTCCCTACATCTGTGATCCCTGTTCCGATTACTACTGCACCATAATAAGAGGTGTTCCATGGGCGCTGATCCAATGTATCATTTGTATAGTCCGGAACAACACCATTTCCTTCAATATAAAGGATACCATCACGAACCTGTGCAGTTACTCCCTCATTTACCTGCCATACTGCAGATTTTTTCGTCCAGTCAGGATCTGACTGCATCTTGTCAGCCTTTACTTCTAAAGTTGATAAGCTCATAAAGCCAAATACTGCCGCCAGAGTCATGGCCAATATTCTCTTTCCTATCTTTTGCATTTCATATCTCCCTTCCAGAAAAATTTCCTAATTTTAGTTTACATATTCTGCTATATTTTGTCAACCGAAAGCAGCCCCTCTAAGGTGGAAATTTTTGGCTTTCTGCCGTTATTTTTCAAGACTTTGCACCTTGTGAAGCCCATAACCCTCAATATAGTCCACAGAAATTTTATCTCCTACCTGACAGCGGATCACATCGATCAGAGCTTCCTCTGACATATCAACATCAAACACATCCTCTGAGCCATCGATACAGATGTAATAATGTGTATTCCCCTCCAGTACGATAGGGGCGATCACGGAAATCCTGCCAAAGATCTGCTTTATACTGCCTGCGGCTTCACTTACAATGCCGTTGGTATTCAGCAGCTCATTATAATTTTTTTCACATTCCTGTATCGTATCTCCGATGGCTACCCACTGATATTTCTGTACATTTACCATGGCATATTTCTTTACCAGCCCGGAAGCATCCTTGAGTGCCATGAAATAAGTGGGCTCATCTGCGATATTTAAAAGCAGCGGGAAGGTTGCCACATAACCCAGATTCTGTACCTGCCCTTCGGCTGAGGACATGGCTGAATCTTCTATCGCACCCTCTACTTCATAAAATCTGGTTTCCATGGTACGCTGGTTCATCAGTACAAAACCTACATTTGACTGGTCTCCGCTGACAGAGGTAACTCCTGAATATACCCAGACATCATCCTCTAATGCAATATAATTGTATCCATTGGTAGACTGGAGACAATCTTTTTGCCCCAGAATACTATTGAAATAGCCGTTTACCAAAACGCCATGATAATCATAAAGCTGTGTCAGCAGCTCTGCCGAATACACCTTGTCGATCCACTGCGGAACATTGCCCACCTCATAGTCTACACACTCGCCGGTAATGGCATTGCAGAGCACCACGTTTCCTACCGTCTGTCCGCCAAAAAGTCCGATATTAAACTTTTTGACCGGACATACCCAGTAAGGTGTTCCCTCTTCATCTATCTCAAAGAAAAGCTGGTCATCAAAAATATATGTGGGATAATGGAAACGCAGATGTCTGTACAGATTCCGGTTAAAGTACTCTGATTTGGAATATTTAATTCCCTCTGTCAGCTTTACACACTCCGTATCCTGGGTTGCCATGTCGATGAGAATATATGCAGGAATCCCTTCTCTCTGATTGGTCAGCCATTTGATAGGGCTGGCATACACAAGGGGCGTAACCCGCACTGGCACTCCCTGATAATTGATCTGCGTATAATCACTACTTACCTCAAACTGGGACACCATATCCACAAGGCTTCCCATTTTGCGGTTTCCTAAAAGTGCTGCCGATGCCTTGTCCAGAAGAGGAATGGTATTGTAATCCACTTCTTTAATGTCATCCGCAAAATTCCGCTCTTCTATCTGCATAAGCTGCTGGTATCTTTTCGCATTTATAATGGGCGAAGATAAAATACTGCCTACGAGATAGATAAGGAAAACTGCCACCAGCAGATATCCTAAGTATTTTATGCCTCTAAGCTCTCCAAGATCCACCTTCAGATTCCAGTGCAGCAAATTGCCGTCCCCGGAAGGGGCAACGATCTGTCTGCCGGCTTTTTTCAAGGCATAAATCCCCATGACCACAAGGATCAGTCCCATGATGAAAAACCAGAAATTAACGGAATGAATGTTGACTGCCGGTAAGTAAATATAATAGCAGATCCCAGCCGCCAATACTCCTACAAGGATCAGCAGCAGATTTTTCGATACCTTTTTCATAATCCATCCTACCTTTTTTTATTCGTATGTGCAGATTATACTACATATTCTTCCATTTTTTTCTTAAATTATTATTAAAAAACCTTCTTTTCAAATAAAAAGCCTGTGAAAAAGAATTGGCCGGCAATTCAATTCCACAGACTTTTCCTATTTTATTTGCAGCTGTTTCTGTTATAGCCAGCTTAGCCCTTTCCTGTCAGTCTATAAGCAGCACCAAGCTATGCTTCTGCATTCTCTGCTACCTTGGAAGCACGCTCTGCTACTTCCTTCTCCTGTACATCAGATGGAGCCTGCTCATAACGGGCAAATTCATATGAGAAGGTGCCCCGTCCGCCTGTCATGGAACGAAGGTCTGTACAATAACCAAATAAACCTGTCATGGGAATATCTGCTTCTACAATCTGCTTGCCTCCCGGAATCGGATTCATTCCCAGAACACGTCCCCGGCGTTTATTCAGATCGCCCATAACATCTCCGGTGTACTGATCCGGAACAGTTACCTTCAATGAAGCAATGGGTTCAAGAAGTGTAGGCTGTGCTTCCATAAAGCCCTTTTTAAATGCCTGAATGGTTGCCATCTTAAATGCCATTTCTGAAGAATCTACCGGATGATAGGAGCCATCATATAAAACAGCCTTTACGCCTACTACAGGATATGCTGCCAGAGGGCCTTTTACAACGGATTCCTGTAATCCCTTTTCTACAGCCGGGAAGAAGTTTTTCGGTACTGCACCCCCAACAACCTCCTGAGAGAATTCGTAAGCCTCCTCCTGATTTCCAGAAGGCTCAAAACGCATTTTTACATGTCCATACTGACCATGTCCACCGGACTGCTTTTTATATTTGTATTCCACATCTGATTTTTTGCGGATGGTCTCGCGGAATGCCACCTTAGGCTTGGACAGCTCGATCTCTACTTTGTATTCATTCAAAAGTCTGCTTGCAACGATCTCCAGATGCTGATCACCCATACCATAGATCAGAGTCTGTCTGTTTTCACTGTCATTTACTACCTTTAAGGTCTGATCCTCATGCATCATCTTCTGCAATGACTGGGAAATCTTGTCAATGTCTCCCTTATTCTTTGCATGATAGCGCATATAGGTGTAAGGAGTGGAAACCTCTGCCTTGCCGAAGCGGATAGGCACTGCCTTGGTTGAAAGGGTATTGCCGGTTCTGGCTGCTGTCAGCTTTGCGATCGCTCCAATATCTCCTGCATGGAGTTCCGGCACCTCGATCGGCTTATTGCCCTGTAAAACATAGAGCTTTCCAACCTTCTCCTCTAAGTCCTTTTCCTGATTATAGATCATGTCATCTGCTTTAAATACACCAGAGCAGATCTTAACAAGAGAATATTTTCCAATGAAGGGATCAACGATGGTCTTAAAAATATACGCTGATTTGGATTTTGCAAAATCGTAATCTGCCTGGAAGATCTCATTGCTCTTTAAGTTCACGCCTGCGATCTCACGATTCTCAGGGCTTGGGAAATATTTTACAATGTCATCCAGCAGCGTATAAATACCCTGGCACAGAACATTGGAGCCCATGGACATAGGAACGATCGTTCCGTCCATAACATTGATGCGGACAGCTGCACGGACCTCTGCCTCTGAGAAGGTCTCTCCTGCAAAATAACGCTCCATAAATTCTTCACTGGTTTCTGCTACCGCTTCCATCAGAGTCTCTTTACAGATCTGCAGATTTGCCTTGCTGTACTCAGGAATATCACAGGGAACAACCTCTTTATCCTTCCATCTGTGTCCTGTTTCACTGATGACATTGATATATCCCACAAATTTTTCATTCTCACGGATCGGGAGATGGAACGGTGCCAGCTTCTTGCCGTATTTTTCTGTCATATCCTCTACTACTTGACGATAGGAAGCATTGTCCACATCCATATCGGTAACAAATACCATACGGGGCAGCTTATATTTTTCGCAAAGCTCCCATGCCTTTTCTGTACCTACCTCCATGCCTGCCTTGCCGGAAACAACGATAACAGCAGCATCTGCTGCGCTTACTGCCTCTTCTACCTCACCTACAAAGTCAAAATAACCCGGTGTATCTAAAATATTGATCTTTGTTCCTTCCCATTCCAACGGAATCACAGAAGTACTGATTGAGAATTTTCTTTTCTGTTCTTCTTTTCCAAAGTCACTGACTGTATTACCATCTGTTACTTTTCCCATTCTGGAAGTCAGTCCGGCAAGATATGCCATTGCCTCTGCCAGAGAAGTCTTCCCTGCGCCGCCGTGTCCTAATAATACAACGTTGCGAATTTTGTCAGTGGTGTAAACATTCATATAAATTCCCTCCAATTTATGCTGATTTTGGGGGTTTTGACAACATTTGACAGGAATTTCCAATCCCTTTCTTTTCCCCATGTGTACATTTTACTAAATTTCACAAACAATTACAAGTAACTTTGCACATTTTAAACAATTATTTCCTTTTGTCCTCTTGATTGACTTTCGCACTTCAACGTGCTATATTGTTTAAGAAATCGAATTACTGAAACTAAACAAAAAGAAAGAAGGGTACTTCTATGATCATTGTTATGAAACCAAGGGCTGCGGAGGAAAATATCCGCACTGTAATACACTACATTGAAGGAAAGGGGCTGCAGACCCATCTTTCCAAAGGCGAGGAGACCACCATCATCGGTGTCGTAGGTGACAAAACAAAGCTGGGAGCAGAAAATCTGGCAATCTTTAAGGATGTAGACAAGGTTGTTCCTGTCACTGAAAGCTATAAGCTGGTAAACAAAAAATTTCATCCCGAGCCCACCTGCGTCAAAGTAGGCAATACCCAGATCGGACCCGGCACACTGACCATTATGGCAGGTCCCTGTGCCATAGAGACAGAAGAACAGCTTATGTCCACTGCAAAGGCTGTCAAAAAATCCGGTGCTACCATTCTGCGCGGCGGTGCCTATAAACCCCGTACCTCTCCCTACTCCTTTCAGGGACTGGAGGAGGAAGGTCTGCGCTATATGAAAACTGCCAAGGAAGAAACCGGACTTTCTACCATATGCGAGGTGGTCAGTCTGGATTCTATCAATGCTGCTGTCAAGTATGTGGACATGATCCAGATCGGTGCACGGAATATGCAGAATTTTTATTTACTGAAGGAGGCTGGACGCTCTGGTCTGCCAGTCCTGCTGAAAAGGGGACTCAGTGCTACCATTGACGAGTGGCTGAATGCGGCTGAGTATATCATCGCCGAGGGAAATCCAAATGTGGTTTTGTGTGAAAGAGGCATCCGTACCTTTGAAACTGCGACCAGAAATACTCTGGACATCAGTGCTGTGGCTGTTTTAAAGGAAAAATCCCACCTGCCGGTTATTGTTGATCCTTCCCATTCCACCGGTGCTTACAAATATGTACCGTCAATGGCTAAGGCGGCTGTTGCCTGCGATGCTGACGGGTTGATGATCGAGGTACACAACAATCCTGCCTGCGCACTTTCCGATGGACCACAGTCACTTACCTTTGAAAAATTTGAAAGACTCTGTACGGAATTAAAGCCCTTTGCAGATATTGTGGGGCGCTCTTTCCGGGCATAGGTTTCAGCATAATTTTAAAAGCCAAGATTGGGGATGCTTATGAAAACACTTACCTGCGGCTTTATCGGGCTGGGTCTGATCGGCGGCTCGATCGCCAAGGCATTAAAGGAAAATAAAGAAAACATTTCTATCCGGGCCTATGACATCAATCCGGATGCTCTTCTTCTCGCAAAAAAAGAGCAGGTGGTCGATCTGGCAGCAGATCAGATCGATGAAACCTTTTCGGATTGTGACATTGTGTTTTTATGTGCGCCGGTTTCCTGCAATAATGATAATCTGCTTTTGTTAAAGAATTATCTTTCTCCCGACTGTATTCTGACAGATGTGGGAAGCGTAAAGACAGAAATTCACAAGCAGATCTCTGCCCTTGGGCTGTCCCATTTATTTATCGGCGGGCATCCCATGGCAGGCAGTGAACGGTACGGCTATGCAAATGCAAAAGCAAAGCTGCTGGAAAATGCTTATTATATCCTGACCCCCTCTTGTGAGGTTTCCCAGCAGAAGGTGGCATTCTATCAGGAGCTGATCACTTCCATTGGGGCACTTCCCCTTGTTTTATCCTATGAGCAGCACGATTATGTAACAGCTGCCATCAGCCATCTGCCCCATATCGTTGCCTCCTCTCTGGTAAATCTGGTGCAAGATTCTGATTCCAGTGACGGGATCATGAAGATGATCGCAGCCGGCGGTTTTAAGGATATTACCCGGATCGCCTCCTCTTCTGCCCATATGTGGCAGCAGATCTGTCTGACCAATACCGAAAATATTTCCCTTCTTCTTGGTCATTATATCGAGGCTTTGTGCCAGCTCAAGGGACAGCTTGATGCCAAAGCCGCCCCGGAAATTTACGATTTTTTTGACAGTGCACGGACTTACCGGGATTCCTTTACGGAAGCCTCCAGCGGCCCTATCAAAAAGGAATTTTCCATTCATGTGGATATTGCCGATGAGCCCGGTGCTCTCGCTTCTATTGCTACCATGCTGGCTGTAAACAGCATCAACATTAAAAATATCGGCATTACGCACAACCGTGAGATCGAATATGGTGTGCTGTGCATTGAATTTTACAGCGAAGCAAATATGCAGTCAGCCATTTCTCTTCTGAGAAATCATGGCTACAACATTTATCAGAAAAAGTAAGATTTTGTGAAATGAGTGAGGACGTATTATGAAGTTTCAGAAGAAAGAAAAATTGCAGGGTGTGATAACAGTTCCCGGAGATAAATCCATTTCCCACCGAAGCATTATGTTTGCTGCTCTTGCTGATGGTGTTTCCCAGATTACCAATTTTCTGGAGGGAGCAGATTGTCTTTCTACCATTGACTGCTTTTGCAGGCTGGGCATTATGGTGGAATACGAAAAAGGCGCAGAGCATATTCTGGTTCACGGAAAAGGACTTCATGGTCTGTCAGCACCAGCCACAACACTGGATACCGGGAACAGCGGCACTACCACCCGGCTGATCTCCGGCATTTTATCTGCCCAGAGCTTTTCCTCCCGCCTTACGGGAGATGCTTCCATCCAGAAGCGTCCCATGAAAAGGATCATAGAGCCCCTTTCCATGATGGGGGCTGATATTGTCAGTGAAAAAAATAATGGCTGTGCTCCTCTTCTCATCCATGGTGCACCTCTGCATGGTATCCATTATACAAGTCAGGTTGCTTCTGCACAGGTGAAGTCTGCTATTCTGCTTGCCGGTCTGTATGCCGATGGGATCACAAAAGTAACCGAGCCCTATTTAAGCAGAAACCACTCAGAGATCATGCTGCGAAAATTTGGTGCTGAAATTTCTACGGAAGATACCACCGCTATTTTAAAGCCGGGCAATCCCTTAACTGCCCAGACGATCTCCATTCCCGGCGACATTTCTTCTGCCGCTTATTTTATCGCAGCAGGTGCGATCGTTCCAAACTCTGAAATTCTGATCCGCAATGTGGGAATCAACCCTACCAGAGATGGGATCTTAAAGGCAGCAAAAGCAATGGGCGCAAATATCCGCATAGAAAATATACGCAATGACGGCGGTGAAAGCTCTGGGGACATTCTGGTCAGCACTTCTGCTCTTCACGGCACTACAATAAGCGGTGCGCTCATTCCTACCCTGATCGATGAAATCCCCATCCTTGCAGTTATGGCAGCTTATGCTGAGGGCACAACATTGATCAAGGATGCTGCTGAGCTGAAGGTAAAGGAATCCAACCGCATTGACGTTATGGTAAAAAATCTGAAAGCAATGGGATGTGATATAGAGGGAACGGAGGATGGCATGTGTATCCACGGTGGAAAACCGCTGCACGGTGCCATGATCGATTCTTACGGCGACCACCGGATCGCCATGAGCTTTGCCATTGCCTCCCTCTGTGCAGAGGGAGACACTGAAATTCTGGGAAGTGAATGTGTAAATATCTCTTATCCTTCCTTTTATCAGGATCTGGCATCCCTATATTCCCTGTGATCTGACACAGTCAAGGGCTGCCTCAATGACCTGATGCATGTCAAAATAGCGATACATGCCAAGTCTGCCGCCAAAGATAACCTGTTGCTGCTCCTTTGCCTTTTTTGCATAAGCAAGATACAGCTGGCTGTTTTTTTCATCATTCATAGGATAATAGGGCTCATCCTTCCGGCTCCATTTATGGGGATATTCCCGTGTGATGACCGTCTTTGGGTTAGAAGTACCGTTCTGGCACTGAAACTCAAAGTGCTTATGCTCTATGATCCGTGTGTAGGGAACTTCATATTCAGTATAATTGACCACTGCATTTCCCTGATAATTTTCCATATCCAGCAGCTCGGTTTCAAAGCGAAGGCTGCGGTACTCCAGCTCTCCGTAGCAGTAATCATAATACTCATCGATCATTCCAGTATAAACGATCCTATCTGCAAGTTTTGAAAGTGCTTCCCTGTCCCTGAGAAAGTCTGTATTCAGCCGCACCTCGATCCCCTGAAGCATCTTCTCGATCATTGCTGTATAACCGCCAATGGGAATCCCCTGATAAATGTCATTAAAATAGTTATTATCATATACAAAACGCACCGGAAGCCGGCGGATAATAAAAGCCGGAAGCTCTGTTGCAGCCTTTCCCCACTGCTTCTCCGTATATCCCTTAACCAGCTTTTCGTAAATATCCCTGCCCACCAGACTGATCGCCTGCTCTTCCAGATTGGCAGGCTCTGTGATCCCTGCCTCTTTTATCTGTTCTTTAATCTTTTGTTCTGCCTCTTTTGGCGTCTTTACTCCCCACATGGCATGAAAGGTATTCATATTAAAGGGCAGGTTGTACAGCTCTTCCTTATAGCGTGCCACCGGCGAATTGGTATACCGGTTAAATACTGCAAACTGGTTGACATAATCCCATATCTTTTTCTCTGAGGTGTGAAAAATATGGGCACCATATTTGTGCACCTGGATTTTTTCTATTTCTTCTGTATAGATATTGCCGCCAACATGAGAACGCTTGTCGATAACAAGCACCCGTTTCCCCTTTTTGACTGCCTCATGGGCAAATACTGAGCCAAATAAGCCTGCACCTACCACCAAATAATCGTACTGTCTGTTCATCTTCTGTTCTTCCCCTTCTATCCTGTCATTATCTCATTGTAATTCACCGGAAATGGAATGTCAAATAACCTGAAAAAGGCTGTCTTTCTGTCACTTTCTGTAGCCGCAGACCTCTGTATATGGTAAAATAAGCCTGATAACAATACTTATTTCATAAAGGAGGCTTCCTAATGAAGACATTTGCAAAACGCATTCTTATCTATTCCATGATTTTTGTATTGGCATTTCCCTTTCTCAGCGTCTGCGCGCCTGGCGCATCTCTTACTGCCTATGCCCACTCCGGCAGAACGGATGCCAACGGCGGACACCGGGATAATAAAAATGTGAGCGGACTTGGCCCTTACCATTATCATCATGGTTATTCTGCACACCTGCATGAAAATGGCATTTGTCCATATGAAAGCAGTCAGGCTGTCCAAAGCATCAGCGTATCTCCGGAAAGCACCGCACCTGCAGCAGCCAGCCCTGCTCTGCCCGCAGCACCAGCCATTGATTACTCCAAGGTTTTTGATGCTGGCTTTTATGCAGCAGCAAATCCTGATCTGGCAGCCGTATACGGTACAGACTCTGCACTTTTGTTCCAGCACTTTTTAACCAGTGGAATGGCAGAAGGCAGACAGGCAAATGCCCTTTTTAATGTTCGTATGTATCAGGCTGCCCATCCAGAGCTGGTTGCCACCTTCGGGGAAAATCTGGCTCTGTATTATACCTATTACTGCATGACAAACAGCTGATCTGTCGTCTGTTGTTTTGGATGCCTTGGCTTCTTTGGCACGCTGCTACATCTTTTTCCAGGTTCTCCTGTTAAACAAAAGCAGCACAGGAAGAATCTCAAGGCGTCCAATCAGCATTGTCAGTGTCAGCACCAGCTTGGAAAACCAGCTGTAGGCTGCAAAGCTGGAATAAGGTCCTACTGCCTCAAAGGCAGGCCCTACGTTGGAAATGCAGCTAAGTGCTGCTGAAAAATTAGTAAAGAACCCATGTCTGACGGTATACACTCCTGCATCTGATGAGATAGGAAGCAGCTGTCCATTTACCGGGTCAAATGCCAGAATGAACAAAACTGCTAAAAAGATCAGAAAATACAGGGTAATAAATGCAAACACATCATCTATCGTCTTCTGCTCCAGATTTTTTCCTTCCATTTTTTTTGCCGGTACATAGTAAGGATCGATCAGCTTCCTGACATTGGCACCGATTCCCTTAAAGACGATCACTATGCGGGAAACCTTGATTCCGCCTGCGGTAGAGCCAGCCATTGCACCGATAAACATAACCATTACCAGAGTGGTCTTTGCAAGCATCGGCCACACAGCATAATCCGTGGTCGTATAGCCGGCAGTTGTCATAAGAGAGGCTACCTGAAACAGGGAATGTCTGAATGACTCCTCTATTGTATAACTTTGTGGAAATGCCTCTATTCTCCCTGCCAGACTTATAAAGGTAAAGGCGACCGCTCCGCCCAGGATCCCAAGATATGCCCGTAATTCCTCACTTCTTAGCACTTCTTTTCCTTTTCCAAGCAGGATCAGATAATACAAGCCAAAATTGCAGCCAAACAGGATCAGAAAGATCGCTGACACATACTGGGAAAATGGATGGAACAGCTCCATGCTTCCCGGAATAAATCCAAAGCCTCCTGTCCCGGCGCAGCCAAAGGCTGTCAGCAGACTGAAAAAGAGCTTCTCTTTCTCATAACCCGGAATCGGCTTATCCAGCATCAGAATCCCTACTTCAGCCACTGTCAGCGCGAAATAGATCAAATAAAGGATCCTGGAAGAAGCCCTCATTTTAGTAACCAGCTTTCCTACCTGGGGACCCGGACTTTCCGCCCGCAGCAGATGCATGGATGAACCATCCTTACTTTCCGGAATAAAGATCAGCACAAACACCAAGATCCCCATTCCTCCGATCCAGTGGGAAAAGCTCCTCCAGAATAAGGTGGAATGGGAAACTGCCGTAATATCAGTGATTATGCTGGAACCGGTGGTGGTAAAACCGGACATGATCTCAAAACAGGCATCAATATAATCAGGGATGTCTCCATTTATAACAAAGGGCACTGCCCCAAACAGGGTCATCATGATCCACACTAAGGCAGTAAGGGCGAAGCCTTCTTTTTGATATAAGCTTTCCCTCTTTGGCTTTGGGAGCTGAAGCAAAAGACCGACTGCGCATAAACAGACAATCGGCACTGCAAATGCCAGAATATGTATGTATGACTCCTTATAGATCAGACTGACTGCAAGGGGAGCAAGCATCAGGATTCCTTCCAGAATCATAATCTTTCCCAATATGTTTCCCAGTTTTTTACCGTTCATGGCTTACTCCTTATATAAATACATCTGTCAGATCATCAAAATTTTTATGTGTGGTAACTACAATAACATTGTCTCCCAGCTGAATCTGGGAATTGCCGTCTGGTATGATAACCTGACTGTCTCTGATGATCCCTGCGATCAGACAGTTCTTTTTTATTTTAAGCTCCCGTAGCGGCTTATGATAAATGGAGCTTTCCTTTTTGGCCAAGAACTCCAAGGCCTCTACCCGGTTATTTACCAGCTGGTATAAGGTCAGAATGTTGCTTCCTCTTGAATTTGCGATCGCCCTGACATAGCCTACGATCCTTTCTGCGGCAATATGCTTTGGCGACACAGCATTTCGTACTCCCAGCTCCTCATACATTTCCAGCAGCTCTTCATTTTTGATCTGGGCTATAGCCTTTTTTACCTTCTTTTTGTTTGCGAACATGGAAACGATGGCATTTTCCTCATCTGTATCTGTCAGCGCCACAAAGGCATCTGTTGCTTCGATCCCTTCCTCCAGCAAAAACTCATGATTGGTGCCATTTCCCCAGCAGACCGTTACATTCTGTAACGACTGTGCCAGTACCTGTGCTTTTTCTGTATCCTGTTCGACCAGCTTTACCGCATATCTTTTCTTCGCAAGGCTGTCTGCCAGATAATATCCGATCCTGCCTCCTCCTACGATCAAAACCTTCTTTAAGGGGGACTTCACAAGCCCGGTTTCACGCAAAAAATCACTGATATTTTTCACATCAGCTGTAAAATGCAGTTTATCTCCTTCTTCGATTATAAAATCGCCGGAAGGGATCAATACCTGTTCTTTTCTCTGTACTGCACAGATCAGTGCTTTTGCAGACAGCTTTTTACCAAGAGAAAGCAGGCTTTCTCCGATCATCCGGCAGTCACCCTGTACAACTGCCTCAACTAACATTGCTTTTCCGTTTGCAAAATACTCTACCCGGGCAGCCGAGGGCAGGTTGATCAAATTAAAAATTTCTCTTGCCGTCTCTCTTTCCGGATTAACCACCATAGAGATCCCCATATCCTCTTTCATGCTCATGATCTGCTCACGGTAATCCGGATTGCGGACACGGGCAGCTGTATTTTTTACCCCAAGATACTTCGCCACAAGGCAGGCAAAAATGTTCAGTTCATCATTCCTGGTTAAGGCAATAACCAGATCGGCATGTTCAACACCTGCTTCCTTCTGTATCTCAAGGGAGGCACCGTTTCCGATGATCCCCATAATATCATATTTTTCTACCAGCTCCTCCACCTTGCTCTTACATTCATCAATGATGGTAATTGTATGGTCTTCAGCTGAAAGACTCTTCAATATGCTTTTTCCTATTGCTCCCAGTCCTATCATTACAATATTCATTGTATTCGCCTCCAACTATTACAATATACAGATATTCTTCTATTTTTCAAGTGTTTTTGATAATTACCTGTTCTATGATATCAGCAGCATGTTCGCAAAGATCACAGCAGCTTTCCAAGCCCTCATAAATCGCCTTTCCGCCCAGCAAGGTCTTTATATCTGTTGTTTCATCGAACAGCTTATAAATGGCAGCTGTATAAACAGCATCTGCCTCACATTCTATGTCATTGACCTTAACCAGCTTTGAACGGAGCGTTTCAGGCTTTTTGAAATTCTTCAGTTCATCGGTTGCCTCCTGCAGTGCACAGACACACCGGTTTACTATCTGGGAAAGCTCTTCTGTCTTTTTCGGTATCTGATCAATATGATACATATAAATATCCAGGATCACCTCATCCAGCGCATCGGTAATATCATCAATGATCTGTACCAGCCGCAGTACATCCTCCTGATCGATGGGCGTAATAAACTCTGTAGAAAGCCTGTTGAGAATATCATGGTGCACTTCATCCGCTGTATGCTCCAGCTCATGCATCTTGCTTCTGTATTCCTGAATCCTACTGGAATCAAAGCCGCACAGAATCTCTTCCAGAAGGTTGGATGCCTCTACACAGTAGGAAACCTGATGCTTGATCAGTTCAAAATAATCATTATTTTTCTTAGCCATTTTATATTTCTCCCCTATTCTTTTTTTCTGAAATAGCTTGTAGCATTATCGTTTTCCTTTGGATCAGGCAAACAGCAGCAGAAACAGCTTTGCCATTCCGAAGCCCAGCAAGCCGCAGCCCGGGAAGGTACACACCCAGGTCAGCACCAGTTCCCTGACCACGCTCCAGTTTACATTGCTCATTCTGCGGGCAGCACCTACTCCCATAATAGCTGTGGTCTTGGTGTGGGTTGTACTGACAGGGATTCCTGTTAGCGAAGACAGCAACAGACACAGCGTTGCTGCAAGATCTGCTGCAAAGCCCTGATAGGGCTTTAACCTTACCATATCCATTCCTACGGATTTAATGATGCGGTATCCTCCAATGGATGTTCCGAATCCCATAACAGCAGAGCACAGGACCATAAGCCAGATCGGTACGACAAAGCTGGCTGCCTCAGCTTGTCCAGCTGCCATTGCTGCACCCAGCAAAAAAATCGCCATAAATTTTTGCCCATCCTGTGCCCCATGCATAAATGCCATTGCTGCACCGCCTGCAACCTGCGCACCTGAAAAAAATCGTTCTGACTTTAAGCGGTTCTGGTTGCGGAACAATGCTACCGTAAGTCTGGACAAAATGAATCCCAGCACGAAGCCAAGAAGAGTCGAAAGCAATATCCCATAAATGACCTTGACCCATTCCCTTGGATTAATTCCCGAAAAGCTGTTCTGAATCGCAACAGCAGCACCTGAAATTCCTGCGATCAGGGCATGGCTTTCACTGGTTGGAATCCCAAAATACCATGCTGCTGTTGCCCAGATTACGATTGCTGCCATTGCTGCACAAAGAGCGATCAATGCCAGCTTGGAGTCCCCTCCAAAATCTACCATATGATAGATGGTAAAAGCCACAGAGGCATTTACGGAGGTCATGACCAAAACTCCTAAAAAATTGAAAACTGCCGCCATCAGAATCGCCCTTCGCACTGGGATCGCTCTTGTAGAAACGCAGGTCGCAATGGCATTGGGTGCATCTGTCCATCCGTTGACTAAAATAACACCCAGAGTCAGCAAGGTAGATACCATGAGCATTGGACTGCCAACAAGCTGATGCAAAAAATCAAACAAACTCATATTTTCCTTTCTCCGTTCGTTCATTTTTCATTGTGAAGCTTATCACAAAGTTTTGTCATTCCAAGTGAAAAAAAGATGCCAATACAGATTGCTGCCATATCAGCTGCCCTGATAAAAGTACCCTTTTGCGGAAAAGGAAAAATAGCAACTGCTGTAGCTGCCACAAGCCCTAAAATACAATGGGAGATCAGCCCAAAATACTTCTGATATGCCGACTGTATGAGTCTTGTTAAAACCAGCACGCAGGCAAGCATCCCGATTCCAAGCGGAAGCAGAATCCTTAGATCAAAGGAAGAGATTCCTGCCAGCATAGGCTGATAAAGTCCAAAAAACAGCAACAGGGTAGAGGAACTAAGTCCCGGCACGATAAAGCTAAGTCCCCACAGCACACCGCACAAAAGAAATCCTGAAAAATCCGGAGAAACTGTAATTGCCGCAGTATTTTTTAATGCCATTAAAAGCACCAGGATTCCCACAAAGCCGCCGCCCAAAGCGCCATAGCAACAGGTCGCTCTTCCCTGTATGCCTGCTTCCTTCCATAAACCGGGAAGAGTTCCAAGGACGAAGCCAATAAACAGGCAGGTGATCTGCGTGGTGTTTCTTTCCAGCATCCATGCCGCAAGCCCGGAGAGTCCTATAAAGCCTATGCCTGCACCCATCAGAAATAGAAACAGCATTTTCCCGTTTTTTTTAAGACCGCCCCGCAGGTCTGACAGGGTTTCGATCATAGGGCGATACATTCCAAATGCAGCACAGAGTGCACCTCCGCTGACTCCCGGAAGAATCGCCCCAAAGCCCACAATGATACCTTCCAGCAGCCATAAAATGGGCAATACACATTTTTTCTGATAAAAGTTCCCTCTCATGCTCATCTCCTTACTGCTATCAGCCTTTTCACTTTTCTAAAGTATTATATTCTTTTTCCGGTTAAAGAACAGCAAAGGAAGATTGTTAAATAATGATGCAGACCATACCTCCATTGGAATCGTTGACGATCTTCTGCATGGTTTCCTGCAGCTTTACCTGACTTTCCTCACCGATCATGGCAATCTTTCCTGAAATCCCATCATTTACCAGCTGCTCTACTGTTTTTCCAAAAATATTAGTTTCCCAGATCCCATTTTCCGTATGCTCTGTTTCAGAAATATAACGGATCAGATCTTCTGCCTGCTGCTGGGTTCCTACGATCGGCGCGATTTCTGTCTGGATATTGGCACGTATCATGTGGATGGAGGGGCTTTCGGCTTTGATCTTAACGCCAAATTTATTTCCATGCCGTATTACCTCCGGTGCAGCAAGACTGATCTCCTCTCTTTCCGGTGTTACCACTCCGTAGCCCTTTGCCCTGACTGACTGAATGGCATGCAGTACCTTTACATATTCCTTTTTCATCTGTGCTAACTCACGCATCGTTGAGATCAGATGATATTCATCTGCTATTTCCTCTCCGATCAGCTCACTAAGCATCTGGTAATAATATGCATCCTCGATTTCCAGCGAAACTCTTACTGTGCCCTCTGCCATTGAAATATCATCCATCTTACAGCGTTTCACAAATTTGCTGCTCATACATACCGGATGCTTCAGCACATCTCTGATGGTATTCATATCACTTACCAGGCTGCCCACCTGTTCAATGATGTCTGCCTTTACAGGATGCTCCATAGGCAGCATTTCTACCCATTTAGGCAGATAAAATTCCACCATGGAAAGAGGAAACTCATACAGTACATTTTCCAGAATATGATAAATATCCTCTTCCTTTAGCTGCTCACAATTTACAGGCAGCACAGAAACACCATACTTTTCCGTCAGCTCCTCTGCCAGCTTTTTTGCTTCTGCAGAAAAGGGCTTGGTGGTATTCAGCAAAACAAGAAAGGGCTTTTTCAAGTGCTTTAATTCCTGGATCGTCCTCTCCTCTGCCTGTATGTAATTTTCTCTGGGAAGCTCGCCAAAGCTGCCGTCTGTTGTTACTACGATCCCAATGGTGGAATGTTCTGTGATCACCTTTTTTGTCCCCATTTCCGCTGCCTTGGTAAAGGGGATCGCCTCCTCTGACCATGGTGTTTTTACCATTCGCTCACTGTCCTTTTCCATATGTCCCACTGCGCCCTCTACCATATAGCCCACGCAGTCAATCAGCCGCACCTTTAGATCGATCCCACCATGAAGGGTTATGCCTGCAGCTTCCTTAGGAATGAATTTAGGCTCTGTTGTCGTTATGGTCTTTCCTCCTGAGCTCTGGGGAAGCTCATCCTGTGCCCGTTCTTTTGCATGCACATCCGCCATAAAGGGCAGCACCATCAGGTCCATAAAGCGTTTGATAAACGTTGATTTTCCTGTTCTGACCGGACCTACCACTCCCAGATAGATCTCTCCTCCGCATCTGAGCTTAATATCCTTGTATAAATCATATTCCTGCTTTATTGTGTCCATAAAATTACCCCTTCCATACTTACTGTAGTGTATGAAAGGGGTAATCTATTTATGACCGTTTTATTATGTAGTTAGCCGATCCTTGCCTTAATGAACTGTTCCAGCAGATCTGTTGTTTTTTCCAGTCCCAGCTTACTGCTGTTAATAGAGAAATCATAATTCCGGGAATCTCCCCACTTGCCGCCGCAGTGATAATTGTGATAGCTCTTTCTCTTCCAGTCCGCCTTTTTCATCATAAGCTCTGCATCATGCTCTGTCAGCTCATACTTTTCCATGATACGTTTTACCTTGACCTCTTTGTCTCCTAAGACAAAAATAGATATCATGCCCGGGAACTCCTTTAGTATGGTTTCTGAACACCTGCCTACAATTACAAAGGATTCTCCTTTTTCTGCCATCTTTTTCAGGTAGTCGAACTGTATATTTGCTACACCGTCCTGAGGAGCATTGGAATAACCACTGACTGTTCTGTAAAACAGCTTATTTTTTGGCTTTTCATCGTACTTTATCAGATCTTCCTGATCCAGATTTTTTTCCTCTGCGATATGAACCAGCAAATTTTCATCATAAAAGGGAATCTGAAATCTTTTTGCCAACTCCTCCGCAATTACATGGCCTCCGCTGCCAAACTCACGGCCTACAGAAATAATTAACTGTTTTTCCATGTCATTTCCTCCTTAAAAATATCTGGCGTAAATATATACCATAGAAATTGCCACAACCAGTACGGTCGCCGGTGCAGAATACTTACAGTACTTACCCCATCCTATCACATGTCCGCTCTTGGATGCAACAGAAATGCCCACAACATTTGCCGAAGCTCCAATAGGAGTTGCGCTTCCGCCGATATCTGTTCCGATCGCCAGTGCCCATGCCAGAATGGAAAGATCCACTCCTGCACTTGCCGACAGGGATTTAATGATCGGGATCATAGTTGCTGCAAAAGGAATGTTGTCAACAAATGCGCTGGCAACAGCTGATATCCACAGTACAATAGCGATCATCAGCATTACATTGTCACCACTTACTCTGGCAATAAAGTCTGCGATCACCTTTAATACTCCGGTCTGCTCCAGTCCGCCTACTACAACAAACAGACCTATAAAAAACAGCAGTGTCTTATAGTCAACCTTCTTTATAAGCAGCATAGCATCCTTTCCTGCTGCGATCAATGTCACAATACCTATGCCAAGACCAATGGTAGCAACAGTAAGTCCGGTCTGGGCATGGGTAACCAGCAGAACAACTGCGCAAAGGAAGATCAGCGTGCTGATGGTAAAGGCCTTTTTATTGGTAATCGCACTTTCCGGCGATGGATAAGAGGCAGGTCTATCCTCTCCTACCTGCTGGCTTAATTCTTTTCTGAAGCAGAAATAGAAAAATACGATCACGAAAACAAGGGAGATCGCAGCGATCAAGCCTGTATTGCTGATGAAATCCCCAAAGGTATAGCCTAAAGAGGTTCCAATGATGATGTTTGGCGGATCTCCACACATAGTAGCACTGCCGCCTAAGTTGGCACAGAATATCTCTGCCAGAATTACCGGAACTGGAGAAAAGCCCAAAAGCTGTGCCAGCTCCACTGTTACTGCAGCCAAAAACAAAATTACTGTGATACTGTCAATAAACATTGCAAGTGCAAAGGACATAACCATAAATGTGATAAAGATCGGAATGGTCTTATACTTTACTGCCTTTGCAATTCCCAGACAAAGCCAGCGGAAAAATCCGGAATGCCCCATGCCTTCTACCATGATCATCATACCGGCAATAAAAATAATAGTTTCCCAGTTGATCCCGGCAGAGGCTTCAGAAGCTTCTCCTGCCTGATACCAGAAGCCCGGATGAAAAATCCCTCTGATATTCAGGGTTTCTATTACCGCAGTCATACTCTGCATACATAATCCTAATACCAAAACAAGCATCAAAAGGCCACAACCCATAGATACTACATGTCGTTCTATCTTTTCTGATACGATCAGCCCAAACATTACGATAAAGATCGCAACAGCCAAAATCTGCGCTACCACTACCATATTCCTCCTATTATGTATTATTTTTACATCACAATAAACCTATGCAGTAGTCAAAAACATAGGATATTGTTCTTAACAATTCAGAAATTCAGATATACAGGAATTACTCTTTAGAACCGTCCTTATGATGAACGTAACTGATGATAGCAGCACTGCTTGAGTGCTCCCAATGAATACCACTTGCAGCCTCTCCTGATAACCGGAAAGACTCTTCTGACGTTAATTCTCCCGGGCAGACTATGCCGCCAAGCGTTCTGTTATACAGATCCCTGCGTCCGCACACTCTCCACGTTGTTCCATTGACAAGCTCACTTTTTTCTGATTTTTCTTCTATGTAAGCATATTGTCTGGCAATATCGTCCTTGTCGATGTAAACAGCATGTGTCTGTTGTGAGAGACATACATCCATGCAACAGGCTTCCACCTTGCGTGTATCAATGACCATCACTGAAGCCAGCAGCATAAGTATGAACAAAAAGCAAATATATTTTTTCTGTCCCGTTAATCTCATCCCAACACCTCAACCTAACCGATAGTAACAGATATCCCCCTTTTTGTCAAATCCCCTGTTCTAACGCTGTTTCTGCGTCATCAAAACTGTCATTGCCTGATTTAATCCGTCCACTGTCAGCTTATACATTGGAAGGATCTCCTTGATCGCTGTCTCAGCTTCTCTCCATGGAGCCTTTCCCGGTGCCATTTTAGGATTCATCCAGACAATTTTTTTGTAATGCTTTTTCATAAGCAGAAGCCAGTCCATCCCACAAAGACCACCATTGGGGCCACGGTAATTTCCTGTTTCCGAATACAGCTCCTCCGGTGCCATTGCCGCATCCCCGACAATGATAACCTTGTAATCGCTGTCCAGATTACGGAACAGCCATTCTGTTTCTACCCAGTCTCCGTTATCACATTCCGGTGTTTTATAGACATGACTGTATATACAATTATGAAAATAATATACCTTTACATCCTTATAATGATTGGACTTGTTTACAGAATGAAACAGCTCATTCAAAAGCCGGGTATAAGGGATCATCGTTCCGCCGGAATCCATAAGGAGCAGCAGCTTCACTGCATTTTTCCTTGGTTTTTCCATAACGATCTGCAGGCAGCCGCCATTATTGCAGGTCTTGTCGATGGTGCCGTTAATGTCCAGCTCCGTCTTGGGAATATCCAGCCTGGTAGAAAACTGGCGGAGACGGCGCAGTGCCTGCTGAAACTGCCGGTTATCCAATACTCTGTCATTTCTGAAATCCCGAAACTTTCGTTCTCCGATCACCGCAAAGGCAGACTGATACCCAGTCTGTCCGCCTACGCGCACACCGCCCACATTGCCACCTGTATTACCAAAGGAGGTCTTTCCCATTGTTCCGATCCAAAAGCTGCCGCCATTGTGCTCACTGTCCTGATCCTTCAGCCGATCCTTAAATTTCTGTTCTACGTCCTCTTTATCGACCTTGATCTCCTCCAGCTGATTGAGCCACTGCTTTTCTTCTATTTGCAGCATTTCATTCATTTCTTCCTTATTGAGCCAGCGAAGCATCTGACTGGTCACTTCATTTTCTGACTGCACACCCTTAAAGCACTCTTCAAATGCCATGTCAAACTTATCATATTCTACTTCGCTTTTCACAAGGATCATTCTGGCAAGGTAATAAAAATCTGTCAGACTGCTTCCTGCCAGTCCCTTTTGCAGAGCCTCCTGCAAGGTCAGCCATTCTGTCAGAGTGATCTTTAGCCCCTTTGCCTTACATATCGTAAAAAATTTATGAAACATATCAATCTACCTTATGAAGTACTGTGTTTAAATCCTCATCCTTTTTTACTACCACACCGATAAACGGCAGTTCTTCTCTGATACGATCAGCAGAAATACCGCCAATCTGCAAGGCATTGATCCAGTCGATCAGCTCTGATGTACTGGGTTTTTTCCTGATATCCCGCATGGAACGGATGTCATAAAATGCCTGCATGGCATTTTTCAGAAGCGCTTCTTCAATATCCGGATAGTGCACCCTTACGATCTCCTCCATCAGTGCTGCATCAGGGAACTCAATATAGTGGAAAATACATCTGCGCAGAAATGCATCCGGCAGTTCCTTCTCCGCATTGGAGGTAATGATAACAATAGGACGCTGCTTTGCTTTCACGGTGCGTTTTGTTTCATGGATATAAAATTCCATCTGGTCTAATTCCCACAAAAGGTCATTGGGAAATTCCAGATCCGCCTTATCTATCTCATCGATCAGCAGAACCACCTGTTCCTCGCTGTCAAAGGCTTCTCCTAGTTTGCCCAGCTTAATATAACGGGAAATATCATCCACTCCTTCTTCCCCAAACTGTCCATCATACAGACGCTGAATGGTGTCGTATACATAAAGTCCATCCTGTGCCTTGGTCGTGGATTTGATATTCCAGATGATCAATCTCTTTCCAAGGGATCTGGCAACTGCTTCAGCCAGCATTGTCTTTCCGGTTCCCGGCTCTCCCTTGATCAGCAGCGGCTTTTGCAGGGCAATCGCCACATTCACACTCGCCATCAGTTCCTTGGAGGCTACATACTCCTTTGTGCTTGTAAAATTGTTTCCTGCCATACTCTTCTCCTTTTATCCCCATGGAATGTCTGAATTTTCTATTTTTTTATCACGCAGCATCAGATCCTTTACTGCCTCATCTGCCTTTTTTCCATGAAACAATACTGCATTTACCTGTTCAATGATAGGAAGCTGTACACCATACTTTTCTGCCAGACCCATAGCTGCCTTTGCAGAATAAACGCCTTCAACTACCATCTTTACTTCCTTCATAGCTTCCTCATAGGAATATCCCTTTCCGATCAGAATCCCTGCACGTCTGTTTCTGGAATGCATGCTGGCACAGGTTACGATCAGATCGCCGATACCGGAAAGTCCGCCAAAGGTCTCCGCCTTTCCGCCCATGGCAGTCCCAAGTCTTCCAATTTCAGCAATGCCTCTGGTGATCAGTGCCGCCTTGGTATTATCGCCATAGCCAAGACCATCTGCAATGCCTGCCGCCAGAGCGACTACATTTTTCAGTGCCGCCCCGATCTCAATCCCCAGAACATCAGGGCTGGTATAGACGCGGAATACCTCACTCATAAAGATGCCCTGCAAATACTCTGCAGTCTTTCTGCTGCTTGCCCCTACAACAATCGTTGTGGGGATTCCCTTTCCTACCTCTTCGGCATGAGTAGGACCGGACATAACTGCCACATCTGCCAGAGGCAGCTCCTCCTCAATTACCTGAGATAAGGTCAGCAGAGTCTTTTCTTCAATTCCCTTTGCTACATTTACAACGATCTGATCCTTTTCTACCAGTTCCTGCATACTGTGCGCCGTGCTTCTTACAAAGGGTGACGGCACAGCCAGCACCAGTACCTGCTTTCCCTTCACTGCTTCCATAAGATCTGCTGTAACACACATTTTTTCCGGTAATATCACACCGGGCAGCTTATCCGGATTTTCTCTTTTTGTCTGAAGCAGCTTCACTTCCTCTTCAAGTGCTGACCAGATAGTTACCTCATGTCCGTTGTTATGTAATAAAAGTGCCAGTGCAGTTCCCCAGCTGCCTGCACCAATCACACCGATAGATGCCATTTTTATGTCCTCCTGCACATATATTTTATGCCCTGCTTTTACAGGGTTTCTTTTATCAGAGATCACTTTTTTTGAAAAGATAGGTCTTTCGCTCTTCTCCCTTGATCAGACGCACAATATTGGCTCTGTGCTTTGTATATGCCATGATCGTCAGAAAAGCACCCACGCCGTACATCTCATAAAGTGCTGCCTGACTCATGCCAAACACTCCCATCTGTCCCATTACGACCAGCTCGATCATAAAGCCCGCATATACCAGCAAAGAACCCAGAGAAACGTAATGGGTAATCAGAAATGCGCCAAAAAACATCACCACTCCCATAGGGATAAATGCCGGGTGAAACGCCAGGATCAGACCAGCCGTTGCTGCAATGCCCTTTCCGCCGCGGAACTGGAGATAAAATGGAAAATTATGACCCAGGATCGCTCCCATTGCAGTATAGAGCATCAGAAGATAGATCACATCTGCTTTAGAAGAGCCATACAGCATTCTCACAAGCAGAACTGCCAGCATACATTTCAGTACATCCCCGGCAAATACAATCAGTCCTGCCTTCGTCCCAAATACACGCAGGGTATTGGTGGTACCGGCATTGCCACTGCCAACCTGCCGGATATCCACACCATGCAGCTTTCCGTAAATATATGCTGTCTGGAAAAGCCCAAATACATATCCGATCGCCAGACAAATGATACGTTCCATCCTTAGTTCTCCTTTCTTTCTCTTATGATGAACCTCAGCGGCGTTCCTTTAAATCCGAATGCCTCTCTGATCTTGTTTTCGATATACCGGGTATAGGAAAAATGCATCAGCTCCTTGTCATTGACAAAAATAACAAAGGTAGGAGGCTTTACCGAAACCTGAGTAATGTAGTAAAGCTTCAGCCGTTTTCCCTTATCTGAAGGCGGCTGCTGTAAAGCAACTGCCTCTGTCATGATCTCATTGAGTACACCGGTTGCTACCCGCAGCGAATGATTTTCGATCACCATGTCGATCAGATCAAACAGCTTCGGTAACCGCTGCCCACTTTTGGCAGAAATAAAGATCATCTCTGCATAAGGCATGTACGCCAGTACCTCTCTGATCTTGGCTGTATGCTTGTAGATCGTCTTATCGTCCTTTTCCACTGCATCCCATTTATTGACCGCAATGATGACCCCTTTTCCTCTTTCATGGGCAATGCCTGCGATCTTGGCATCCTGCTCTGTGACTCCTTCCGTGGCATCAATTACCAGTACTACCACATCTGCCCGTTCTACTGCGCCTACGGTACGGATGATCATGAAGCGCTCCAGCTCTTCCTTGATCTTATTTTTACGCCTGAGGCCGGCAGTATCTATCAGTACATACTCTCTGCCGTCATGCACCACCTGCGTATCAATGGCATCTCTGGTGGTTCCTGCCACATCAGAAACGATTACCCGGTTTTCCCCGATCAGCTTGTTGATGATCGAAGATTTTCCTACATTGGGCTTTCCTACGATCGCTACCTTGGGTCTGTCATCCTCTTCCTCATCCTCTGTGCTCTCCGGGAAATATTTGATGACCTCATCTAACAGCTCCCCAATGCCCAGCCGGCTGGCTGCCGAGATCGGCAGGGGTTCTCCGATGCCCAGATTATAAAACTCATATACATCCGGCATGAATTTCTGAAAATCATCTACCTTGTTTACTACCAGAATAACCGGCTTATGGGAACGCCGCAGCATATCTGCCACCTTTGCATCTGCGTCTACCATTCCCTGACGCACATCTGTCATAAAAAGGATCACATCTGCCGTTTCAATGGCGATCTGTGCCTGTTCTCTCATCTGGGAAAGGATCACGTCCTTGCTGTCCGGCTCGATTCCCCCCGTATCGATCAGGGTAAAGGCTTTGTCCAGCCAGGTAACATCTGCATAAATCCGGTCTCTTGTAATTCCCGGTGTATCTTTTACGATGGAAATCATCTCCCCTGCCAGGGCATTAAACAATGTGGATTTTCCCACATTGGGCCTGCCGACCACAGCGACGATAGGCTTTCCTTTTCTTTTACTCATTCTTCAATTCTCCTTCACTCCGGCACATCCGGATTTACTCTATTCCAAGCATCTTTTTCACAAAATCATGTCCGCTTGATTTTACAATATTTATGTTCGCTTGTAAAGCGTTTCCAAGCTCAGTCAGCGTCACATCATCCAGAAAAACCTCTTCTCCGCTCCTGAGCACATTTTGCGGAAGAAACAGGATTTCTCCCAGAGTTTTCCCCGTCAGCTGCTTTCTGATGTCTCCTGCTGTCAGCAGCCCGGACACTGTGATCATCTCTCCAAAAAACTCATTTCGGATGGGATAAACTTCTATTTTCAGTCCTTTAAACTGCTTCATAAGACGCTCTGCCATATCCTTGACATAAGAATATGCCAGCAGTCCCGTTGCTACCGATACATACCTTTTTCCGGCAAGGGCAAAGCCGCTTTCCGTTACCTCCCGAAAGGCTTCTTGAAATTCCTCCTCCTGCAGTCTCAGCATCCCTACACCATTTTCCAGCTGCAGATAGCCATCATACCGTTCTTCCTCCGGCATGGGAAGTCCTGCCAGAATATACCATTCATCACTGGCATGTATAAAATGGATCCCGTATCTGGCATAAATCTTTTCCTGCCAGGAGTGGATCAGCTCCAGCACCTCTCTGGCATCCTCTCTGGTAAAGGGTTCTAATGGATACAGTCCTTCCCTGTACCGGGATAAGCCTACCGGCACCACAGATACACTTTCCAACTGGGGAATATATTTTGTCAGATCCCTTATGCTGCGATCCAGCTCTGCGCCGTCATTAACCCCCTTGCACAGCACGATCTGTCCATTCATAAGAATCCCGCCCTCATACAGCCTGTCCACTTTTTTCAGTGCCTCTCCGGCAAAGCGGTTATTTAGCATCCTACACCGCAGCTCTGGGTTTGTGGTCTGAAAGGATACATTGATCGGGGAAAGATGATACTGTACGATCCTGTCAATGTCATGCTCTGACATATTGGTCAGCGTTACATAATTGCCCTGTAAAAAAGAAAGCCTGGAATCATCATCCTTAAAATAAAGTGTATCCCTCATTCCCTTGGGCATCTGATCAATAAAGCAGAAAATGCATTTATTGTGACAGGAACGATAATCGTCCATCAGACCATTCTCAAATTCCACGCCCAGATCCTCATCATAATCCTTATTGATCTCCAGAAGCCACTCCTCTCCTGATGGTTTTTTTACCAGAACCTCGATATATTCATCCTGTATATAATACTGGTAATCAAAAATATCGGTAATCTCCTGTCCATTGATCTCCAGCAGTACATCTCCCGGTTCGATCTCCATTTCCTCCGCAATGCCGCCCGGAAGCACCTTTTTTACCAGATGTCCTTTTTCCTTCATGTCTCCTGCTCCTTTATCCATTTCATTTTACTAGAATTTCCTTGACGTGTCACTAACATAATGATATAAAATTTATGATGTAGAATTAAATCATTTCTTGGAGGTCGCCATGCCAAACGTGGAAAAACTGGAGTCCGCCCTACCGGTCGCTCCTTTAAAACTTGTTGCAATGCGTTCTGCCGAAAGTCTGGGACGGAAGGTAAACGATTATCTTGTGGAGTATCGCCGCAATATCCACCATTTTTTAAAAAAAGATCCTGCCTTTCACGGATATACAGAAAGCACCTATCTATGTGACGTTGAGTGTCCCCGCTTCGGTTCCGGTGAAGGAAAGGGCATCTTTCACGAAAGTGTACGCGGAAAGGATCTTTATATTCTTGTTGACGTGTGCAACCACAGTCTTACATATCAGGTAAATGGCTACACCAATCATATGTCTCCTGACGATCATTATCAGGATTTAAAACGTGTCATTGCAGCAGCAGCCGGCAAGGCACACCGGATCAATGTGATCATGCCCTTTTTGTATGAGGGCAGGCAGCATAAACGTTCCGGTAGAGAATCTCTTGACTGTGCCTACGCATTAGAGGAGCTGGTTGCAATGGGAGTTTCCAACATCATTACCTTTGATGCCCACGATCCCCGGGTACAGAATTCCATCCCTCTGGCAGGCTTTGACAACTTTACTGCTCATTATCAGTTTCTTAGAGCTCTGCTCCGCAACGAGCCTGATCTGACCATTGACAAGAAGCATACCATTGTGATCAGCCCTGACGAGGGTGCTCTGAGCCGTGCAGTTTACTTTGCCGGAGTTCTTGGCGTTGATACTGGTATGTTTTATAAACGCCGTGACTATTCTACCATCATAAACGGCAAAAATCCTATTGTTGCACATGAATTTCTTGGGGATAACATTGAAAATAAGGATGTTTTCATTATTGATGATATGATTTCCTCTGGAGAAAGTATTCTGGATACTGCAAAGCAGCTAAAGGCAATGCACGCAAAGAGAGTATTCCTCTGCACTACCTTCGGTCTGTTTACAAATGGTCTTGGCATCTTTGATGATGCCTTTGAAAAAGGATATTTTGACAGGGTAATCACAACAAACCTGTGCTATCTTCCTCCTGAGATCAAGGACAAGCCTTATTTTCTGGAAGCAGACATGAGCAAGTTCCTGGCATCTATCATTGATTTTTCCAATCATGACAGTTCCTTTGCCAACGTGATCACACCAACAGAAAAAATTCATGCAATTTTGAAAAAATATAATATGCACGATGGTTTAACACTGAAATAAAGGATTCGCAGGCGGGATCAGATCGATCCCGCCCTTTTTTTCCATCCGCCGTCAATTCTTTTCTCCAGCTCGCAAAAGCTGCGGAGTCCGCTGAGTGCATCATAGGTTTCCACACAGGATGCTCCTGTTGCTGTGGCAAGCTGCAGGCAGCGCTTCATGGAATAGCCCTGCAGCAGGGCAGATAAAAATGCTCCTATGGTAGTGTCTCCTGCTCCCAGTCCTGAACGCACCTTATCCGGCACGTAGCTGGCTTCAAAGCCCTCCTTGTCAGCCCAGTCACTGCAGTCTCTTTCCAGTTTTTCAGAAAGCTTTTCTGCCAGTCCTGATGCAGCGGTTTTATAATATAAGCCTGGTGCACCACATTTGATCAGCACACATCCAGCTCCCATTTTAAGGCACTTCTCTGCCAGCGGCTTTACATCCTCTTCAAGAGAAATAACCTCTACAATATCTCCGTCCCTGCTCTTTTCCAGAATCCTGTGATATTTTTCCCGATCTGTCATAAGCAGCAGTTCTTCAATGCTGGGTACAAAAAAATCCGTATAAAGAAGCACCCTGCTCAATATGGTATTCCAGTCCGCCCTGCCTGCATCAGACTGTTCCTGTATCATCGCCAGATCAAGAGACGTCAGTACACCCATCTCTGAAACTGTCTGAAACATCTTAACAAGCTCTGCACCATCGTTCTCGTACATGGAACGCATGATAGGCGGATATCCAAAATGAAATAGATCTGCTTTTTGTATTGCAGCCAGATCCAGATCCTTCAGATAAAACGCGTCATTCGCTCCCGGATTGTGAAATATGATGCGGTCAATTCCGGGGATCGCCAATATGATCGAATAAGAGGTGGTGTTTTCGTCAGAAACGAGCAGTTTGCCCTCGTAGCCATATTTTCGCAAAAGTCCCATGATGATCCCGGCAAAATCATCCCTGCCGACCTTTCCCATCAAAGTAACATCGGTCCCAAATATCTTCATGGCAAGCCCTGTGTTTGCCACTGCGCCACCTGTGCTGATGCTGATATCGCCTGCCGGGATGATCTTGCCCGGTATCACGATCTCATTCAGATTAGCAACCTTTTCGCTCTGTATCGCTGGTGTGATGTCTACACAGATGTGCCCTGCTACCACTGCTCTCTTACCCATAATGTAACGCACCCCTTTTCTGCACTGTGGCATGTATAATATATTCCCACTAAGCTCGAAAGTACCTCGCTAAGTGCTCATATTATACCACAAGGGGAAAGGTTATCACAACCTTAAACAGATCTCCGTCTGAAACGATCTCAAAGCTTCCCTTCTGCAGTTCTGTCAGATTTTTGGCGATCGAAAGTCCCAGTCCACTACCCTCTGTACTGCGGGATACATCTCCACGGATAAAACGCTCCGTCAGATCCTCCACACCTACGCATAATGGCTGTGCTGATATGTTTTTAACAGAAAGGCGTACCATTTCTTTTCCTTCTTCTGTTATCTTCTTTGCTTCTACATACACTCTGGTATTTTCTAATGCATATTTTCCAACATTCTGAAACAGGTTTTCCACTACACGCCAGATACGTCTGGAATCTGCCCAGATCAAAAGAGGCTTTTCCTCCATACTTACGATCAGCTTCAGATTTTTTTCTTCAAAGCGTTCTGTAAATTCTCCAATGGTCTGATTCATCAGTTCTACCAGATCCAGCTTATCACATTGCAGTTCAATATTCCCGGAGGATATTTTGGAAGCCTCTACCAGATCCTCAGTCAGCTGCTTTAACCTCTGGGATTTGTTCTCAAGCACCTCCAGATATTTTTCTATCTTCTCATTCTGCACCGGTTCTCTTTTTATCAGTGCCACATAATTGATAATGGAGGTCAGGGGCGTTTTGATGTCATGGGATACATTGGTGATCAGATCTGCCTTCATCCGTTCATCCTTCATGCTTGTTTCCACAGCTTCCCTGATACCGTTTCCAATGCTGTTTACTGCTTCTGCCAGAATTTTGTTGTCCCCGTACATTTTGGAGGTATCGATCTGATAATCCAGATTTCCGCCACGGATATTCTCAATTCCCTCCAGAATCTTTTTTCTGACCCGGTTGCTCCGGTAAAGAAAGACTCCTACCAGAAAGTCTGATACCAGTGCAAGCGGCACTCCCATCTTAAAGGAAAGCAAAAATAAATTGCATCCAAGGAATAGCAGGTAAGGAACCCATATTCTGACCACATTCCGGCTGTCATTATAAATATCGATCAGAATTTTATGGAAGCGCAGATAAATCTGATAGATCAAGAATCCCTTCCAAAATACACCTGCTTTGATCCTTCTGACCAGGCTCAGATAAAAGAACAAAAACACTCCGTCAGTCACTGCCGTTCCAAGAGCGAGTATTGCCAGCATCTCCCCCTTCTGACTGGCTTCATAGAGCATCCCCACACCAGCTCCGTCTATCAAAAGGCAGGCTATACCTGCCAGAATTCCAAAAACCGCTGAAATTTCTGTATACCATTTGTCAAACCAAAGTAAAGAAACGCCTTCCGCACCTTTCCTTCTGCCTGCCATCTTTGTCATCACGCCCAGCATTACCACTGCAAGGATCGCACTGATAATGCAAAGAAGGATAAACAGGTAGCCGGGTGCTGCCATGCTATAGCTTTCTCTGGCATAATAGAACATATCCTGACAGGGATAGCTTGTATCCACACCTACCCATACTGACATATTATCCGGATAAGCATAGCTATAGTTGTTCCAGATATTTCTTACCTGCTCTTCACGGACAGCAGTATTGCTGTCATAAGCAAAGTCTGCCGGTCTGAAACAAAGATACCGTCCCATTTTGCAAAAATGGTCATTTATCTCCTCTGCGCCTTTTCCCGTGAAATCTGTGCTGGAATAAATCTCTGTTTTTCCCTCGCTCTCCCAGAGCACGCAGTACTGCAGATTCAGCTTCTCCTTATCATAATACGCCTGATATTCCTTATAAGAGGTATAGTTATCCTCCAGCATTTCTACCGTTTCCTGCAGATAAGCGGTCAGCTTCTTTAGTTCTTCCACACTGTCCGCATAGGAAAGGAGGGATCTGCCATTTACCGGACGGTATCTTTCCACCGGCACCAGCACATACTCTTCGCCAGCTTCTGCGAAAGAGCCATCTGCTTCCTGTCTCTGCCCATCCAGCTGAGACTCTGCCAGCATTGCTGCCTGCATATCTGTCATATAGATGCCGTGAGCCTCCTGGATCAGCTTTACTGCCTCTGCGTAGGAGTATTCATTCATGGAAATCCCATCCCGCAGCTGTCCCCATTGCAGCAGATCTCCCAGCCGGTATTTAACACTGGTTTCTGTTACCGGCATTTCTTCAAAATGTCTTGCATACTGCTCAATATCGATCTGTTTATTTTCGTTAAAGCTGCCTTTGGTCTCCAGCTGGCTGCGGATCACGCTGTAACGGATGATCTCACTCAGATTATCATACAGCATATCATTGAAAACCTCTGAATCCTCAAATGCAGCAGTTTTGGAAAATGGGCTGACATAATAATTATAATTCAGTGTATTTTTTCTGTTGGGAACACTGATCACCGCATTGCAGGAAACGATCCCGATACTGACCGTGCAGAGTGTTATAAAAAACACTTCCAAAATCGCCACCGCTGCTCTGATACCCTTACTATATCCGCTCTTTTCCATAACCTTTCCTCCTGCTATTGTTTATCGACCTTGTACCCCACACCCCATACTACCTTTAAATACCGGGGCTCTTTTGGATTAATCTCTATTTTTTCACGAATATGCCTGATATGTACTGCCACTGTATTGTCCGCACCGATCGCCTCTTCATTCCAGATGCTTTCATAAATCTGGCTGATGGAAAATACCTTTCCCTGATTTTTAACAAGCAGCAGCAGAATGTTGTACTCAATAGGGGTCAGCTTAACCGGCTCATCATCCACGGTCACTTCCTTGGTAACATCATTCATTATAAGTCCCCCTGCCCGGTAAACCTGCCCTTCTTCCTCCATACCGCCGCTGATGCTTCCCAGCTTGGTATATCTGCGCAGATGAGATTTGACCCGTGCAGTCAATTCCAATGGATTAAAGGGCTTGGTCATGTAATCATCTGCCCCGATGTTCAGTCCCAGTATCTTATCTGCATCCTCAGATTTTGCCGACAGCATGATAATGGGAATACTGTACTTTTCACGGATCTTTATGGTAGCATGGATTCCATCCAGCTTTGGCATCATGATATCCATGATCAGCAGATGGATTTCCTCTGTTTCCAGTATCCTGACTGCTTCTGCTCCATCATACGCCTTGTATACCTGATAGCCCTCCTGCATCAGATAGATTTCGATTGCTTCCACGATTGCCTTGTCATCATCACAAACCAGTATATTTGCCATATTTTTATCCCTCTATCTTGTTTCTGTCTGCATTATAGCAGACACTTTTTAAGACATTCCTCTGAAATCATTTAACATTGTTTGGAAATTGTTTAATATTTTCTTAAATCCCTTATTTTCCAGCAGACTTACTTTATCACCAGAAATGCACCCAGATTTCCTCTTTTTCCCTTTGATGCCCGATGGGAAAACAAAAGCTCCGGATTACAGCAGGTACAAATGTCTGTTATACAGATGTGCTCCTGTAAAATACCTGCTTCCAGCAGCACCTGCCTGTTTGCCTCCCACAGATCTAGCAGATACTTGCCATTTTCTTTTTCTCTTATGATCTGCCCACTTGTCGCCTTTCGATGTCCTGCCTCTTTTTTCTCCTTTAGCTGTACGGCTGCAGGAAATGCCCTTGTAAACTGCTCTGCCACGTCCCAGCCAACCTCGTAGCAGTCGCCACAGATAGACGGACCGATTGCTGTGATGATATCCGATGGATGACTTCCAAATTCCCTTTGCAGCATCTCTACCGTTGCTTTTCCGATCTTCTGCACAGTACCCTTCCAGCCGGAATGAGAAAGCCCGATGGCTCTTTTTACCGGGTCTACAAAGTACAGCGGCACACAGTCTGCAAAAAAAGCAGCCAGAACAACTCCCGGATCATTTGTTACCAGACCATCGATATCCTGATAATCCCGTTCCAGTAAAAAGCCCTTTCCCTGATCCGTTTTAAACACCCTTCTTACATTTGCAGTATGGGTCTGGTCTGTAAACACAAAGTCCTCCGGTAAAATCCCCAGTACTTTCCCGATGCGCCTGAAATTTTCCGCTACACAGTCCGGATCATCCCCTCTTGTAAAGCTGAGATTCATCGTTGCAAACTGTCCCTGGCTGACACCGCCCAAACGGGTGCTGAACAGATGCTCCACCATCCCAGTCTCTTCTAATGCCGGAAAGGTCAGATATACAAGCTCCTCCTCTCTGTGAATTACCATCTGATCATTTTTTGCTGTTCCTTTTCTGATAATCTGCATATTTCCACTGCTCCTATCTGCTGATATGCTCAAAAGCATTCTGATACCATACGATCCTATTGTCTGTAACTGCTACAACATCATAGCGGAGAGGGTAATTTTCCCCATAATGATAAAGATACCGGTAGTAATCCGCCAGCCTGCATATCTTTTTCTGCTTCTGCACAGTGACGGCACTTTCCGGTGTTCCTGCCCTCTCGCTTCTTCTGTATTTTACCTCTACAAAGACAAGATAGCCTTTGTCAAAGCCGACCACATCAATCTCTCCCTGCCGGTTTCTGAAATTAGTGGTCAGAATTTTCATTCCATGAGCTTTTAAATACTGTATCGCCCTTTCTTCGCCTTCTTTTCCAGTCTTATATGTTCCCTGCTTCATCCCTATTTCCCCATTTTTGCCTTGATCTTATCCATGGCATCTACAAATACCAGGATCTCCGCCACTGCCTCGTACAGCTCTGGCGGAATTGCATCTCCGATCTCTAATCGGGACAAGGTTTCTGCCAACCGGTCATCTTCATGCACCGGCACATTTTCTTCCTTTGCCTTTTCTATGATCCGTTCCGCCAATACACCCCTTCCGCTTGCTACAACAATGGGCGCATTGTCATTCGGATCATAGGAAAGTGCGATCGCCTGTTTTGGTTTCTCTTCCTTTTCTCCCATGGTCTCTCCTATGCCCGGACATCAAAGGACTGCTCGCTGATCATGCTGATATTTCTGTCCGTTTTTATAATCTCTTCCATTACATTCTCTGACTGCTCTCTGAGCATCAGCTTTGCCTCTGCCCGGTAGCCCTTATCTGTCAGTCTTTTTGTCAATATATCCATATTTTTTTCTAAAAGTGCCAGACTTTCTTCATCCTCCAGATAAAAATTGGTACTGATCCTGCTCTGCTCCATTGCTACATATACATCCACTGCCCCCAGATGCTCCATGTCCAGATGCAGAAAAGCACTGATATTTCCATCCTTCTTAGCCAGATTTTTTTTATTGGTATAGACGTACAGATCCCCATGGGCACTGCTGTTATTAAATTTCAGCGGAAGCTGCACATATGTATACAGCTGATTCAGCTGATTCATAAACTCTACATTTTCCCGGACATTCTGAACACTTTTTAAAATAGGCGAATCTGTACCCGCTGCTCCAAGAAGTGCCTTGGTCAGCTGCTTTGTCTGCTCATTCAAGCGTTCATACAGCTTTGAAACCGTTTCCTTCTCCAGATGCTCCTCCATATCCAGCGTCCACTGATCTGTCATTTTCCCCCGGAAAATCTTCTGAAACTCTCTGGAAACAAACAACTCTTTTACTGCTTCCTGCTGCTCAGGGGTTACTGCCTTTTCGGACAGCTCTTTTACAAGCTGATAAATTGCTTCTTTTCCAAGCTGTCCCAGCTGTATCTGGGAAACCTTTTCTGCACTGCCGCCAGCATCTTTTACAAGTGATGCCAGAGTCTCTCTATCCTCTGGTAAAAGCATTTCCTTTTCTCCCAGAGTCTTTGATCTTTGCTGTATATTTTCTGATCTTTCCTCTGCCACAGAAGCCATCTCACTTTTTAAAAGGACTGCTTCCTTACCTGACAGTTCTCCTTTTTCTGCCGATGCCGCCGCTCCTGACTGCACCGTGCTTTCCGGCTGTTCCAAAGCAGCAGATAGCTCTGCCTGAATATTTTCTCCTGCCAGTTTGTCTTTTCCTATTATCACAGCCTCTTCCTGACCCTCCGGAATCAGACTGACATCCAAAACCTCAGCCGTTTCAGCCTGTACTGTATTTTCCTGAAAAATAGCTTCACTGCCTTTCCCTGAGTCATCAAAAACTGACAGCAGTCTGCCGATCAGGGCATTTCCTTCTTCGCCTCTTCCCTCAGCAAACAGTCCAGTCACCTGCTTTGGCAGTTCATCTGCCACCTCTGAAAAAGCCTGAAGCAGCTGGTGTTCATAATTTTTATAAGCTTCAAATTGATGCAGATTTTCCGGTGTTACCGGAATCTGCAGCCGATTCATCTGCACGATATTGGTTATCTCACTCTCAGGAACATCCGCAACCTGTCTGTACATTCCTAAAAGAGCATCCTTTCCTATGGGCATACCCTCCTGCATCATAGCCGATACCATCTGCATACCCTTGGCATCACCCTCAAGACCTGCCTGCACAAGTGCCTTCAGCGCATTATTCTCCTGTGACATATTCTGGAACAAGGGACGCAGGGAAATCACACCTGATGTATTGGAGCGCACCTCAAAGGTCACATTCTGCCCTGCAGCTGTCTGGATCTCCTGCTCCATCCGGGCATTGATCACCACGTCCTTTGACAGACGTATCTGGATCTCCTGCCCATTTCTTCCTACGATTTCGCCCCTGATCGCACGTCCGGGTATCAGTTCCTTTGCCTGTACCTCTGCCTGGGTCTGCTTATCTGCTTCTATCCTTGTAGTGCTCTGGGATACAGTTTCCCCTCTGTGCATATCTGATACATTTGTCTGAAAAAATCCTGATAGCTTCAGTGCCATTTTTTCTCCTCTGCCAGCTGCGCATCCTGCGCAGAGTGCTTTTATGTAATAAGAAGGAATTTCCTACTCGCACAAAAAATTGCCGATAAAACTTTTCCGATGAATGGGGCTTGGTCCAAGCTCTTTTAATGCAGCAATATGCGCTGCAGAGCCATAGCCTTTATTAGATGCAAAGTCATAGCCCGGCAGTACCTTTTCGTATTCTACCATCAGCCGGTCTCTTGTTACCTTTGCTACAATGCTTGCTGCTGCAATGGAAACACTTTTTGCATCCCCTTTAATAATAGGGATCTGGGGAAATGAAAGCTTGGGAATCGTAACTGCATCATTTAGCAGAATATCCGGTTTTACCGAAAGAGAGGCAACTGCTTCCCTCATTGCTTCATAGGTGGCCTGCAAAATATTGATCTCATCGATCCTTTCCGGGCTGGCATATCCAATTCCTACACTTACTGCTCTTTCCATAATTATATCGTACAATTCTTCTCTTTTTTTAGCGCTAAGCTGCTTGGAATCATTCAAATATAAAATATCACAGTCCTTTGGAAGGATCACAGCTCCAGCTACCACCGGACCTGCAAGCGGGCCTCTGCCCACCTCATCGATACCACAAATATACTCATGCTCCGCATATTTTTTTTCATAGGCCTTCATTTGTTCAGTACGCGCCAGCTCTTTTTCGTAAGCATCAAGCTTTTTCTGTGCCTTTTCCAGCAGCGACTTTACACCTGTTCGTGTATCTGTTTCATATTTTTTTATAAAAGCAGGCAGCTTCCTGATATCCGCTGCCTGCAGTTCCTCTTTTATTGTTTTTATCTTTATTTCCATATGCTCCTCATAGCTCTGTCATTTTCTATGACGCGTATTTTTTGCCTGTCACTGATGCTTTAAAATGCCAAATTCACGGAAAGGCCAGATTCTGACCCATGCCCTGCCGATGATATTGCTCCGGTGTATATTCCCCACCTCCGGCATCCTGCTGTCAGTACTGTTATTGCGGTTATCGCCCAGTACAAAATATTCATCTGCTCCCAGCTCAATCTCCTTTGCAGCACGTCCCTGAAACTGGATCGTCTCCCTGCCATAGGCTTCCTCAAGCAGTTCTCCATTTATGTAAATGTTCCCTGCCTCATCGATCTGTACCTTTTCTCCCGGCATTCCAATGATCCTTTTGATATAATAGGTATCCTCTGCATACTGAAAAGGGAATACGATAATGTCAAATCGTCTGGGATCCTGAAAACGATAGGTAAGCTTGTCTACGATCAGATTATCCCCATCGCTAAGAGTGTTTTCCATAGAGCTTCCGCTTACCTCTGTACGCTGTCCCACAAAGGTAATCACCAGATAAGTCAGCACCAGCACCACCAACAGATAAAGGCTGGTATCCAGCAATTCTTTTACAATTTTTTTCATTTTTTTACTCCTGCATTGGTTTTTCTAAAGAAATCCTGCCCAGTTTGCCGCTGCGGAACTCATCCATCAATATCCCAGACGCTTTTCGCAGATCCGGCTCTTCTCCTTTTAAAAAGCATCTTCGCTTCCTGCAGATCTCTGTTAAAAGCTCCAGATCACTGCCTGTCTCTTCTACCTCATAGCGCTTTGTAAGTACGCCCGGATATTGCTTCCTTAAAAATTTGATCAGCTCCAATGCCAGCTCATCTACATGCAGGATCTCATCATTGATAGAACCGATCAATGCCAGATACAGACCGATCTGCTGATCCTCAAATTTCGGCCATAAAATTCCCGGAGTGTCTAAAAGCTCCAGTCCCTTTCCAAGACGTATCCACTGCTTTCCCTTTGTCACTCCCGGCTTATTCCCTGTTTTGGCACAGGCTTTTCCTGCAAAGGCATTGATAAAAGTAGATTTTCCTACATTAGGAATTCCTACGACCATAGCACGGATGGGGCGGTTCAAAATCCCTCTTTTCCGGTCTCTTTCAAGCTTTTCCTTACATGCCTCCTGCACCACTGACTGGATGGTCTTTATTCCGCTTCCATTTTTGGAGTTTATCTCCACTGCATGGATTCCTCTTTCCTGAAAATACTGCATCCATTCCTTATTTATCTGTGGATCTGCTAAATCCGATTTATTTAACAGTACCATCCTCGCTTTGTTTTTTCCAAGCTCATCAATATCCGGATTGCGGCTGCTAAGCGGGATTCTCCCATCTACCAGCTCAATTACCAGATCGATCAGCTTGATATTTTCCTGCATCATACGCTTTGCTTTTGTCATATGACCCGGATACCATTGATAATTCATACGATTCCTATTCCTGTTCCTACCGCCTTTTGCAGCAAAGTCTTTCCTATGAGATAAATTATTTTATGAAGCCCATGCCATTTCCCGAAAATGCCATATGAAACCATGCTTTTCCGGTAATGTCATCCCGTTTGACCGGACCGATATTCCCTGAACGGCTGTCCTCACTGCTGTTGCGGTTATCCCCCAGTACAAAATACTCATCTACTCCCAGCATGATCTCATTCTCTGCGATTCCGGCATCTGCCATTTTATCATAGCCTTCTCCTTCCTCTGCCAGAACTCCATTGATGTATAAATGTTCATCCCGTATCTGCACTGTCTCCCCCGGCAGACCCACTACCCGTTTTACATAGTAATGCGTATTTTGATTCCCATTTGGTAAAAAAACTACCACATCTCCACGCTTTGGATTGACAAGTTTATATTTCAGCTGGTTGATCAGAATCTCCTGCCCATTATACAGTCCCGGTTCCATGGAAACCCCTATGACACTGGTCCTCATCCCAACAGAAAATACCAGCACTGCCGCAATAAAAACTGCTGTAAATGTAAGAAAACACCAGTGAGCGATCTCCCGAAGTGCAGTACTGCTTATTTTCTTTTTTTTGTGATAAAAGCTAAGTCCTTTTCTCCTGCTCATCTGTATCTGCCTCCAGTGCAATCTTACCATGAAAATCTTCCCTGGACAAGACACAGAATAAGGTGTTTCCTATGCGATGTGTTCCCTATGAAATGAAAAAAGGAGCAACTATGCAGCTGCCCCTGTTTCATCACATCTTATTTTACCAGTTCTTTTACTTTTGCTTTCTTTCCAACGCGGTCTCTTAAATAGTTCAGTTTAGCACGTCTTACCTTACCTCTTCTGACTACTTCGATCTTTTCTACATTGGGAGAATGAAGCGGCCATGTCTTTTCAACACCTACTCCGTTAGAATTTTTTCTGACAGTAAATGTCTCACGGTTGCTTCCACCCTGTCTCTTTAATACAGTACCTTCAAAGATCTGAATTCTCTCACGATTTCCCTCTTTGATCTTACCATATACTTTAACTGTATCACCTACGTTAAAATCCTGGATTTCTGCTTTTAACTGCTCTGCTTCAATGCTTTTAATAATTTCGTTCATGTTGTGCCTCCTTGTTTCATTGGACGTTCTTAATGCATAATGCAACAGAGGACCATCTCACTTTCGCAACATTAATAATGTATCATACCAAATATATAAATGCAAGCATTTTCTTACTTTTTTCCCTTTTTTTTCGGCAGCTCATGTGTCCTTACATAAGCCTCATACAGATCCGGTCTGCGCTGCCTCGTCCGCATCAGCGACTGCTCCATGCGCCACTCTTCGATCCGTTTATGATTTCCTGACAAAAGCACCTCCGGCACTTCTTTGTCATGCCAGATCGGCGGTCTTGAATATTGGGGGTATTCCAGCAAGCCATCCTGAAAGCTCTCTGTCTGGACAGATTCTTCATTATGAAGCACTCCCGGCACCAGTCTGGCAATGGCATCTATCATAACCATTGCCGGCAATTCTCCGCCGGTCAGCACATAATCCCCTATGGAAACATAGTCTGTTACTGTTTCTTCCAATACCCTTTCATCAATTCCTTCATAGTGACCGCACAAAAAAATCAGTTCCTCCTCTTTTGCCAGCTCTTTTGCCAGACTCTGGGTAAAAGTCTGTCCCTGAGGGGTCACATAAATTGTACGGATTCTTTTTGCCACATCTGCATCATCACTTTTGGGCTGGATCGCCTGCCATGCATCATAAACCGGCTGTGCCTGCATGAGCATTCCTGCACCGCCGCCATAGGTATAATCATCTACCCTTTTATGCTTATCTACTGTATAATCCCTGATATTAACCGAATGAAAGGAAATGCAGCCATTTTTTGCCGCCCTTCCCAGAATGCTCGTTTCCAGACAGCTGTCTGTCATTTCGGGAAACAGAGTCAGAATATGAAACCTCATATATGCTTCCTTTTTAATCCATCAGTCCCGGCATAACATGTACATGCATCTGCTTATTCTCTACATCCACAGCTAAAATGCATTCTTTAATTGCCGGAAAGAGGATTTCTTTTCCTTCTTTTGTTTCTACACTGTACACATCATTGGCACCTGTTTCGATCACATCTTTTAAAATGCCAATCTCCTGTTCTTCTTCATCCAATACTGTAAGACCGATCAGATCTGCAATAAAATATTCATCCTTTCTCAGTTTTACTGCATTGGCTCTTGTTACATACAGTCCTTTTCCCTTATAAGCTTCTATCTCATTTATGCTGTCATAGCCCTTGAATTTCAAGATCACATACTGTTTAAAGAATTTCACTCCTTCGATTTCCAGAGTTATTTTTTCTTTTCCAGTATCCAGAATCAATTCTCTGCATTTTTTGAAACGCCTCACATCATCTGTCATAGGAAATACCTTAACTTCTCCTCGTACTCCATGGGTTGATGTGATCGCTCCTACCTGTAATAACTGTTCCATTGTTTACTCCATAAATGTACAACGGCTGCTGCAAAATAAGGATCTATTTTGCAACAGCCCATGTTTTTAGATGATCTCTACATCCACTTTCTTATTGTCTTTCGATGATGCTGCCTTTACAACAGAGCGGATTGCTTTTGCAATTCTGCCTTGCTTTCCAATAACCTTACCCATATCAGCTGCTGCTACATGAAGCTCAACAGTAAGATTTTTACCGTTTTCTTTTTCTGTTACAACAACTTCTTCCGGATTATCAACAAGTGCTTTTGCAATCACTTCAACTAATTCCTTCATAATCCACCTCCAGAAGTTTTTTGCTAAAATACAGACCTATAGAAACAAGCTTATTCAATGATACCTGTTTTCTTGAAAATTCTGTTTACAACTTCTGTAGGCTGAGCACCATTTGCAAGCCATTTCTTAGCCAGTTCTTCATTTACCTTGTAGGTACTCGGATCTGTAGACGGATCATAGGTTCCGATTTCTTCAATGAATCTTCCATCTCTTGGAGAACGGGAATCTGCAACCACGATTCTATAAAAAGGAGCTTTCTTCTGTCCCATTCTTCTTAATCTGATTTTTACTGCCATGTTTTTTACCTCCAAATAATCTTCATTTCATTTGTCTCAGGCTTATCTGCCCTGTATCTAAAAAGGAAATTTGAATCTTCCCTTTTTGCTACCAAAACCACCCATCATACCGGGTAACTGCTTCATCATTTTTTGTGACTGCTCAAACTGCTTGATAAAACGGTTCACTACGCTGATATCCACTCCTGCGCCCTTTGCGATCCGGTGCTTCCGGCTTGGATTCAACAGCTTGGGATTTTTCCGTTCTTCCTTCGTCATAGAAAGCACAATGGCTTCCATTCTGGCAAGCTGCTTATCATCGATCATTGATTCGATGTCGCCCATCTTGCTGCCCATTCCCGGCATCATGGAAAGGAGACTGGAAAGTCCTCCCATTTTCTTCATCTGCGCCATGCTTTCCAAGTAGTCCTCAAAATCGAACTTACCTTTTTTCAGCCTGCCCGCCATTTCCTTTTCTTTGTCAGCATCCATATCAATGCTGCTCTGCGCCTTTTCGATCAGGGAAAGCACATCTCCCATGCCCAGTATACGGCTTGCCATCCGCTCCGGATAAAACTGCTCCAGATCAGAAAGCTTTTCTCCCATACCTACATATAAGATCGGCTTACCGGTCACTGCTTTTACAGAAAGCGCCGCACCGCCTCTGGAATCGCCGTCCATTTTGGATAAAACAACTCCATCCACACCGATCTTATCATCAAATTCCTTTGCCACATTGACTGCATCCTGACCAGTCATGGCATCTACTACCAAAAGACTCTGATGTACTTCTACCGCAGCCTTGATCTCTTTAAGCTCCTGCATCATATCCTCATCAATATGAAGCCGTCCTGCGGTATCTAAGATCACTACATTATGTCCATTTTTCGCTGCATGCTCCAGCGCCGCTTTTGCAATGTCCGCAGGCTTATGGGTATCTCCCATAGAAAATACATCCACTCCCTGCTTCTCACCATTGATCTGCAACTGCTTAATAGCAGCTGGCCTGTACACATCACAGGCAACCAATAAGGGGGTTTTCCCTTTCAGCTTCAGCTTGCCGGCAATTTTTGCCGTTGTTGTCGTCTTACCAGCACCCTGAAGACCACACATCATAATGACAGTGATTGCTTTTCCGGGCTGTAGCTGTATCTCCGTGGTCTCAGACCCCATCAGGGCAACCATCTCTTCATTGACGATCTTGATCACCATCTGCCCCGGATTCAATCCATTCATGACATCAGCGCCAACTGCCCGTTCCTCTACAGCTTTGACAAACTGCTTTACCACCTTGAAGTTTACATCTGCTTCCAGAAGCGCCAGCTTAACCTCTTTCAGAGCAGCCTTTACATCCTCCTGCGTCAAACGCCCCTTGCTGCGGAGCTTTTTGAATACATTCTGTAGTTTATCTGTCAAACTCTCAAATGCCATCTATAACTCCTCCAGAATTTCCTGTGCGAGTCTGCGCACCTGCTGCATCTGCGTTTCGTATTCTCCCTGCACTCCTGCGCAGGCTGTGAGTGCTTCCATCTCGGTCACTCTGCGCTTGATGTTCGTAAACTTCTCAACCAAGTGAAGCTTCTGCTCATATCCGGCAAGAATCTTATCACACCGTTTGATCAGATCATGAACACCCTGTCTGCTGATCCCATATGCCTCGGCAATCTCGCTAAGGGACAGATCATTGTACACAGCATCCTCATAAATGCTTCTTTGATGTGCTGTCAGGAGTTCTCCATAAAAATCATATAAAATTCCCTGTTCTACGATTTTTTCCATAGCATCTCCTACACATTTCCCAGACACAGGTATCATCATAACGCAAAAAGGATGGGGTGTCAAGTATTTTTTCTTTACAGCCCTGCAAATGTTTTTCTTGAAAAACCACTCATACTGTGCTATATTTGAACTAGAAAAAGGGAAGGCTAGAGAGACAGCTTACCCTCAGCAATTTAATGACTGTTTTTGCAAACAGCCGTCAACTACTGCGAATAGTTGGCGGCTATTTTCGTTTGTCCTTAAAGATCTTATAACAAAGACCCACAAGGGCAACAATGAATGTACAGAACTGAAACAAATCAGAATATGTAATCACTGGCAACGCCCTCCTTTCTCTCGTACCCACTAGGTATGATATCTGGAGGGTTAGCCCCTCCAAAAAGAGGGTAAGCCGCCCGGCTCTCTAGTTTCCCATGCGCTTATCATATCATCACAGCAACCTGTTTTCAATCAAATATTTTCATCATTTATATTTTATCATGACCCGAAATCATCCGAAGTCCTTTTTTATTTTCCGGAAGTTAAGGGAACTACATGGATCAAACCAATGTGTCCTTCAAATGCCGGACCAAAGATGTGCTGAGGTACATAGCCCGTTATCATTCCATCCCAGCTTGCATGCAGATGTCCTGCCAAAACCTGTTTTACCACGCTTTTATCCCGATATATCATATGCAGATACTCAGAAGTCTCCGCATTAGGCTGATAATGTTCTCCGCCCCAATAATACTCTGTATTGCGTACCTTAATAGAAAGCTTTTTCAGAGACTCATCAACCTGCGACAAATACGGAACATGTGTAAGAACAATGACCGGTTTTCCCGAATTAAACTGCTCTTCCAACATCCACATTTGATTTTTCGGCATATCCTTATTGGAATAATCCACACCGATCATAATGAAGTCATCAAATTCCCAAAATTTTTCTTCTATATTATTGCCATCGATGGACTGCTGAAGCCTTTTTGCATGACGATCCAGAAAAACTGCGCCACCATACCAAGCTCCCATATCATGATCAGCTCGAATGTACAAATACGGAACCTGCAGTTGTTCCAACCCTTTCTTCAGTGCATTTACATTTGCTTCACTGCAATAGTCGATCATATCACCACCAAATACTATGCCGTCAAGGTCCATCGTCCTAAGTTTCTGAACCAGCATAGGCCATATTTCTTCTGCATGCAATCCGCCTTGGTCAACCGGTAACTCTTCATACCGCTCTGCTATCTCTTCAAGATACAGACCATCCATTCCAGGCCCCGCCACATGATCTGCAATTAAATGAAGATCACTTACCCATGCAAAATCATACGGTTCAGATAAATTTTTAATCGGAATCGTAACTTCTTCTATGATAAAATGATAAGAAGGTTCCTGCAGCGTCTCTTCCGTTTTTTCATTCTCTAGTTTTTCGCTTTCCAGCTTCTCGTTTTCCGGCTTTTTGTTTTCCTGGTTTTTGATACTTTCTATTACTTCTCCTTCTATGATACCAGACTGACTCGTTTCCTGCTTTTTGAACTGATGCATTAACACAAGAAATGCTACCGCTGCTATTATTGTTAAAAGCGTGCTTGCTGTAGCCCATACCGCCAACCGGCGAAAGCCTCTATGATGTCTATTTGTTTTTTTATGCCTGTTTGTTTTTTTACTCATACCCGTTTTAATACGATACTGAAGATAATCTGTCTCTGATCCACTGCCTTGATTCCGGAGTTACCCCATTCCAGTCACCATCCGCAACTGTCTGCGAGGAATCACTTCCAATCTCATTGAAGTACCAAAAATGCTCCCAACCAATTTCGTCTATGTCAATCCCATAACCATCCTTAAGGTAAACTTTCACATCATTAAGAGCCTCTTCCGCTTCTCCATAATCAAGCTCTGCCTCTTTGCGAAAACCTATATACTGACTGACAAGAAGAGGGCTGTAATCCACTGCCGGAAGAACACCCGCAATGCTCTGTGCGGCTGCTCCGGGAGTCTGTGTTTTTTCTTCGTGGACTGCCTTGTTCAGCAGCTTTATCTGATAATAGGCCAAAGCAAAACAATACCTTGTATGAACAGGATCATCAAAATCATCTGCATCAAACATTCCTTCTGTACCTACCATATCCTCATTTCCACACATCAGATTATAAGCTTCTGTCCTTGACCAATTCCCATCAAGCAGCTTTTCTCCAGAATAGGTATTAAACTCTTCAATAACTCTCTTTGGATACTCTGTCCTGACCTCATCAATCAAAGCCTCAATATCTTCATAATCTACTTCAAATCCAGCATCCTCTATTTTATTGCCAAGTGCAATCGCATGCTTCAAATCTTCAATCATCTGATCGAATCTTGCACCTGTATCAGCTCCACCGATTGCATTTTCATTCAGCATAGACACTCTGGTATATACTGCCGTTTGATAAGCAGAATATGCAATATCTATTTTATCGACAAGTATATCTGAGGCATTCAGTTCAGGGGATTTTTCAAGGTATGCAGTTATCGCCTCTTCAAGATGATTGAGCCCATCATAAATTGTTTCATCTGATTCAATCTGTTCCATTCCCAGCTTCAGCAATTCATCCGCTTCCGATAAAAGCGCATTCAATTCTTCCAAATTTATTTCATCCTCTTGTACCTGTTCTTCCATGGGTCTTTTTTCTGCATGATCTTTGTTAAATACTTGAGCGATGATTCCGCTTTTTATAATAAGAAATCCAGTTCCACCAGCCAGAACAAAAAACAATATTGCCACAATAATAAGAACTACCGTTTTTACACCGGAAGATTTCCTACCTTGTATCTTCTGCGTTGTTTTCATACCATCAATTACAGGTATCTGATTAAAAGATTTTATCTCCGTCACTTTCCTATGCGCGTGATCGGATGAATCGGTTGCTACGGGTACCGGTGTGGGAGTGGGCACACTGCTATGCATCACGGTAGCCTGCTCATCATTCCCAAATGCAGACGTCTGCACCAGCATGCTATTATGCATTACCGTTTCCTGCGCATCATTTCCAAATACAGGTCTCTGCGCCGGCATACTGTTATGCATTACCGTTTCCTGCGCATCATTCCCAAATGCAGGCATCTGCGCCGGCATGCTGTTATGCATTACCGTTTCCTGCGCATCGTTCCCAAATGCAGACATCTGTGCCGGCGTATTGTTATGCATGATCGTTTTCTGAGCATCATCCCCCAATACGGGTTTTGCTTCTTTTGCTACAGGTCTGCTCTTCTCTACAAGACGCATTCCACACTTAACACAATATTTTTCCATACCAAAATATTCTTTCTTACACTTCGGACAAATCATGGTTATCTCCTTTTTTCGTTCGTATTTCTAATCATCTGCAAACATCACAAACTGCAAGACGCATATTCGTCTTTAATTACAGCAGAGCTTCTTTACACTGTATGCGACAAAAGTGCAGTATTCACTGCTTCTGTCCATATAAAAATATCCATACAGTTCTACCAGATGACCTGCATATTCTGCTCCAACGCGTTCAAGGCTGACTGAATCAAGCGGATTGGTTATAATCCACGGCTGTGCTGTAGTATCCTCCACTTTAATTCTTCCAGTTAAAGTCAGATCAAGTGCATTTCCGCTATAGGTAACAATACCTCTGATTTTTGTGCATCTTTCTTCCTCATCATATGCCGGATCCCATGCCATAATCAGATTGCCATTCTTACTTGTACGATCAACAAGCTCCTGCGTTATATAAAAACAGCCTCCCTCAAATATCTCTGACTGATTTAAAGCCTCTTCCTCCACTGCCTGCTCATAGCTTCCAGTATCATGATCTTCATCGTCATAATAATCGTAATCGTCATCTTCTTCATATATTTCCGGCTCTGCCTCCGCTTCCTGATTTCTTTCTTCTTCCTCAAACTCACTCTGCATCGGCACAGTCTCCGCCTCCAGTTCTTCACTTTGGGCTTCGGCACTTATATAAATCGTTATGCTACCTCCACTCTCCGCAAGTGCACCCGGTTCTGGGAGCTGACTTGCAACAAGTCCTGCCGCAACGTCATTGACCGTAACATTTTCTGTCAAAACTCGAAATCCAAGATCTGACAGCAGCGTAATTGCTTCATCATACTTTTTAAATACAACAGAAGGAACTGTGACCTTTCCGTCATCCGTTTCTTCGCGTTTTATTTCTTTTTCTTCTCCGCCACTAATCACAATCTCAACGATGCTTCCTGTTTCGAGGATCTCTCCTGCCTTAACCGACTGGGAAAGAACCCTGTCCTCAGGAATACTGTCCGAGAATACCTTATCTACGATCATGATGCCAAAACTATTTTTCGCCGAAAGCTCTTTCGCCACGTCAACTTCTTTATTAACAAGATTCGGTATTCTGCACTGATTCTCTTCCAGATGATATATGCTAAAACTCGTTGTATCTACTTTTATAATTCCTGCAGCAATCAGCGCACCAAGCGAAACTATGATGAGCGCTGCTGTGCCTATGGTCATCTTTAACCACAGCGGTATTTTTCCCACGTCTGTCTTTTTGTATTTTTTCTTATTGCGTTTCACCTCTATCGCTTCCAGACTTGAACGAAATTCAGCTGCACTTGCCGGTCTATCCTCAATATGTAAATTCAATGCATTCATAATTGCATTTTCGATACTTCTTGGTATCTGAATGCCTAATTTATGAGGCTCCTTTAAGCTGTCCTTTACCATTCTTTCAAGACTGTCCTCTGGAGTAATTCCCGTAATCATCTTATACATAGTTGCCGCAACCGAATAGATATCTGTCCACGGTCCCTGATCTCCATCACTTCGATATTGCTCTTCCGGCGCATATCCAGGCTTTACGATAACGGACAATGATCTCGAATAAGAAGATGTAGCAAACCTTGCCGCACCAAAATCAATCAGTTTTACCTTCCCATCATTCGTTATAAATATATTATCAGGAGCTATATCCCGATGCAGCATACCGATCGCATGAACCTCTTCCAATGCTTTGAGCAAAGGGATCATAACGGAAATTGCCTGTTCCGGCGAATACAGATGACCGCTTTCAATAATCTGTTCCAGCGAATATCCATCCAAAAACTCCATAGAAATATAAGCTGTTTCATTCATTTCAAAACAATCATATGCATGTACAACGCCTTCCACATTCTGAAGTTTGATCAGTCTTCTTGCTTCGTCAATATACTTCTGTTTACCTATCATGTACTGCTCATGCTTCTCTCCGCTGTAAATACTCATAATTTGCTGACCCGGTACTCGCGTTGCAAACTCATTCGGTACATATTCCTTCATAGCAACTCTGATGCCAAGCATCTGATCAAATGCTAAATATGTAATACCAAAGCCGCCTGCTCCCAACACACGCCCAATAAAAAATCTATGATTCAGATATGTCCCAACAGGAAGCGCATTGCTCCCTCTCTTATCAAGAGCAACGTCATAACCACAATAAGGACATGGCATCTTCTCACTTTCTATTGTTTGAAAACAATTTCGACAATACATACTCAATCCACCTGCCTGTCAATACGATCAATCAAATCCGTATCTTCTATTATGCTTTTATAAGCTTCATCCAATATCTTATTTTTGTTAAGTTCCGTAATTTCGCCGTCTTCCAGACTCTCAATGGAATCTGCAATTTCCGTATGAATCTCACCTGCAACCTTTGCCATATCCTTATGTACCGGAAGTGCATGGAAATCACTTAAAAAGATTTTATCCTGTGCATTTTCACCTAACAGATAACGCAGCAGCACCCGTGCTGCGTCCTGCTTATTCCTGTCAGACTGCATGCTGATGCAGAAATAATCTGTGCACCAAAACATAGGATTATCAATAATCCCCTCAGGGACAAGATAATTACCGGAAAAAGCTGACTGAACATCTGCATAATCTGTAATATCACCCACAAACATCTGACTTCTTCCGTTAAAAAATCCGTTCATCATATTTCGCCTGGACGGGTTTTTATCCCACTTTGCTGTATTGACATATAAAACAGGAATATTAATGCCCAGAGGAATCTTATAAAGCTGTTTTGTATTTAAAATTTCCTCTATATAATATTCTTCTTTTGAAATCGTTTTGAAATTATCCGTCAGATCCAGCATGACAGAAGCATCTTCTTCCATATGATCGCACTGAAAAATGTCTGGCTGCCGGTCCGTTCCGAGGCTATCTTTAATCTCCTCTTCATACTCACTTTCAGGAATCAGAGAAATCTTTAAATGTACCTGCGGATATTCGCTATGAAAATCCGCCAGTGCATCCGCAATCGTCTTTTCACGCTGCTTTCTTTCCAGAACCTGCAAATCATCGCTGCAGCTCATCCATAATTCTAGTTCTGTTTCCTTAAGCTGGATACCCTCTTGCTTCTGCCCATAATAGATCCACACCCCAAAGCCCATCATACATATGACGCAGCAGGCAGCCAGTGTATAAAGAATTCTGGCCATTTTTCGCTTTTTGATTTCTGTCTGAACATCATCCACCAAGCACTGTCCCGACAGAGCCTTCAGCATTTCATCCGCAGTCTGAAAGCGCAGCTCCGGTTGTATTGCCATCGCTTTTAAAATAATGCGTTCAAGATATTCTGGCAGATCCGGGGCAATTTGTCTTGGCTGTACCAAGCCATCCTTTCCTTTTCTAAGATCATCAGCACGATTGGTGGATTCCCTTGGAACCTTTCCGGTAACTGCTCGGTAAAGGCAAACCCCCAATGCGTAAATATCCGTATAGGGACCCTGCTTACTTTTTTTCTCATACTGTTCCGGCGGTGCATAGCCAGGCTTCAAAATAATCGATCTGGTATGCTCCATCTCACTGGAGGAAAATCTGGCAGCTCCAAAATCAAATACTTTCACAATTCCTTTACTATTAATCTGTATATTATCAGGCGAAATATCTCTATGAAGAATTCCCTGACTATGAACAGCTGATAACGCCGATAATACCCCTTCCGCTATTGCGATAGCAGAATTTGCGTCAATTTTCTCACCGTGAAGATGAAGATACTCCTTCAAAGAGATACCATCCAGATATTCCATAACAAAATAGGCTGTTCCATTATCCTCAAAGTAATTGTATACATCTACAATATGTGGATGCGCATAAAACTTGGCAGTATTTCTGGCTTCTTCCAAAAATCCCGCAAGTCCTTTTGCAAATCCTGCTCTGTCCTTCTCAGTATGTAAGGTAACCTGTAATTGTCCAGGAACTCTATTCACTATAGAAGCCGGAAAATACTCTTTAATCGCTACGATATTCTCAAGCTGAATATCCCAGGCTTTATAGGTAATTCCAAAACCGCCGCTTCCTATTACGCTGCCGACAAGGTATCTTTCTGCCAACATCGTCCTTTGAGGAATATGATTGATCTGAGGCTGAGCACCTATGTATGCCGCCCCACAATGCGGACATATTTCAAATCTGTCCTCTACTTTTTGCATACAATGAATACATACTTCCATAATGCTTTCTTTCTATTTCTAATGATTTCTAATTACTTCCAATTAATCCATATCGCAATCGCAGTATAATTATCTACGCTTTTACCCACACCGTTCTTTGCAACCGTCTCTGACATTTGGGAAAGCCATGCATCAGGACTTTTTGCTCTCCTAAGCTCCTCTATCATCTGCCGCTCCTTTATCAACTCCCAAAAACCATCGGAACACATCAAAAAAGCCTGCGCTCTGCCGACCGACTCCGGCGGTTCTATCTCGTAGTCTTCGCCTGCCCATTCTGCACCAATGGCTCTCATAAGGCGATTTCTATCTGGATGATTCCGAATCTCGCTTTCTTTCATTCTGCCTGCATTCACAAGAAGCTGAGGCACGCTGTGGTCCATCGTTCTCTTATATTGAATTCCAAAGAGCCCCTTCGTGAAACGGTAGGTTCTGGAATCCCCAATGTGTCCCCAAAAAATATTATCTTTTCCGATAAGCAGTGCATTCAACGTAGTCTTCATACCTTTCTGCATAACATTTTCTGTCTGCGCCTCCAATATTCTTCGCTGCGCTTCTGAGAATATGAGTTTCAGAATATCGTTGCAGGGAACTCCTTTTTCAAGAAGCTCCCTGCCTGTTGCTACTGCTAGCCGACTTGCTATATCGCCGCAGCCGTGACCTCCGAGCCCGTCTCCCAAAAAGAAACCGAATCCCTGCGGCGTAATGACCGTTCCGACACTATCTTCATTTATTCTCCTGCTTCCCTTATTGGTAAACACTGCATACTGAATATCTGTTCTATTCCTCATCTTTTCACTCCGACTGAAAACGAAAGGCTACGGAAGCTTCTTCCTGTCCCAGAACAATGACATCACCACTCATTACCGGGCAGGGAACATCTGGAGGCAATTCGTTCCCGTTTAAATAAGTATGATTTGTAGAGCGATTATCGCTAACAAAATACGTTCCTTCCGAATAGGTTATAATCATATGCTGCCTGCCTATTTCTAGATTATCTTTTATAATGAGATCCGCTATTCCGCTCTGTCTTCCTACTATGAAAGGTAACTTTGAAACTTCAGTCCTGACACCTGCTGAATTCGTAAGCCATGCCTTTTTTCTTTGTAAACTTACCGCTTGTACCAGATCCGGCATATACTCCTTCCGTGTTGTATCCAGAATGGTATGCAGCCTCTCTTCCGTCACATACGCCTGTTCGCTCTTTTCCTGCTCCTCTTGATTCCGTACAAGATCCATCTGCTCATTTGCCGCTTCGTATTTTACAGCAACATGATTCTTGGTCTTTTTACCAAAAATCCCCTTCTTTTCCTTGACCGGCTTCTCTTTTTGCGATTTTTCTTTTTTCTTTTTCTCTTTCGGATCAGGCATCGACTCACCTCCCGGTATGGCTATCGAACCACCTCCCGGTATAGCTATTTCTGAAACTAGCGGTTCACTGCAGTCAGTGCTTATACTCTTTGAGTTTTTTATCTTCTTATCATTATTTCCAAAAATTCCAAGCTTTTTTTTGCTGTTTGCCTGATTTTGCTGTGCAATCACCTCTTGCTGACTCTTCTCCCTTTTTTCTGCCTCTTTCCGAACTTTTTCCTTTTCTTCCTCTGCCTTTTCCTGCATAATCTTTACGCTGTTTTCTTTACGCTCTTCAAAAGCCTCAATTTTCTTTTTTAAAGCCTGCAGAGAATTCAGATTACTATCTCCTGCCATCTGCTTCCACACTTCATAATACCCGGCATCTTCCGATAAATCAGCAGCAACAGAATTGATTACTATATTGGTACACTGGAGCATACTAATATTTTCATCATTTATAGACTCCTGTATCGGTAAATAGATCATCTTTACTGCCCCTGTCGACTGCTCAACAAAGATTTTGTCAAACGAAGTGCAGAGTCCCTCCGATCGAAGCATATATTCCGTTATCGTTTCATCAACCAGGCAAAAACCCATAATAAGCGTCAAAAGCTGATTTTTAGAAAATAATGAGCCAAAATAATGCTTAATCGGGATCAAGCCCGTAATATCATAGCGAAATATCATTTGTTCATTCTGAACACTTTTAAACATAGACACCAAGCCCGGAATCCGGCTGTTATTATCCAGCATCTTTACTTCAAAATTAATAATATCCGTTCTTCCCGAAACATCACAATTAAGATATTTTCTATCTACTGAATAATCTTCTACTAAATTTAATGAACTCACTTTTTTCTCCATCGTACTTTTAATCATAAATATCAAATTTTATCAGTTTCCAAGAACCATCCGTTGCCTTAATCGGTGCAATTCCTTTTTCATTCGGGGAATACGCAGCATCAAACTGCGGTTCTACTACAAGCCGTCCGTCTTCATCCAGGTATCCCCACAGATCATTCAATTTAACGGCTGCAAAATCTTCCGCAAAGGAATAAGCATCATCATAGGAGCATGAAATAACAAGATTTCCTTCCTTATCTGCAAATCCCCATTTTAATCCTTGCCTTACCGCGATCAGACCATCCTGCAGCAACGGTTCTTTCACATCATCATATTCACTTTCGTTAAAACGTTCCCCTTTTGCATTGACCGGATACCATTTACCGGCTTCACATACCCATGGGTTTTCGTTAAAATCCACATATCCCCACTGATCGATCAACACTTTATCATACACATATTCAGTAACTGTTTTTTTCGTTCCTTTCTTGGTAAGCGCCCACTTATTTCCATCAAAAACAGCACAAAGCTGATTGCATTTCTTTGTTTTAACCGAAAGATCAAAAGGATTCGTTCCCTCCTCAGTATATCCGACTTTGTATCCGTTATAATTGATGTAATAAATATTCGCCCCATCCAATACTGCTATCTGTTTTTCTCTCTTTTGCGGAAAAGCAATATCGTCATATACCGCATGAATAAAAATTTCTCCATTTTCCTTAAGAAGCCCTTTTTTCCCTTCGCTCGAATATACCGCATAACCGGATCGGTAAGGACCTATTTCCTCATAAGACTGATAAAGAACAGTATACTCTCCCTTTATTCCCCGAAACCACTCCTCAATCTCTTCATTTTCAGGAAATTCTCTGTGTTTCTGACTTATGAACCTTACCATATCACTATGATTCTTTCTATCTACATTGTAGTAATTACACATTCGGGAAATCGCTGCTATGCTTTCCGGATAAGCTGCCAGCACCTTCTTTAAAGCTTTGCTATATCCACTTAAATCGCCCATTTTATAGTAGTCATCTGCAATGTTGATCAATAGCTGTTCTGATTTGCTGCTAAGGGAAATGGCTTTTTCATAGCTGTTTATCGCATCTAGATACAACTCTTTTTCTTCATAACTTTTTGCTTCTTCTACACATTGTTTCGACTCAAGGGCATTTCCTACATATGATTGATAGGTTGAATAGCCTGCCAACAGTAAGAGTACTAAAAACAAAATACTGATCTTACCTCTCATGTCTTCATCTCCTATGCACCAATAATAACTGCCGCCACAACACCAAATGCGAAAAAGGGGCCTAACGGAATCTCATCTTTTAATTTCATTTTCTTTCTGATTAGCTGAACAACACTAAATCCGGCTGCTGCTATACTTCCAAGCATCAAAGCCGTATACCAGCCCGATGTCTCCATAAAAAAACCAATCACTGCAGATAGCTTAACATCTCCCATGCCAATCGCATGTCTGCTAATGATATAAACAAAAAGCATAATCACTAAACCAAACGTCAGTCCAGTACACGAACGGAAGAGACTGCCAAAGCCCCATCCTTCCGAGTCATTTAAGCTTCTCCCGATAATTTCTGCAAACAATAACAACGTCCTGACAAGCAAAAGTATAAGGAGAATCCTATTTGGAATCCTATGTTCTCTACGATCAATGTGTGCAATGATCAGACACCCTGTGGACAGCACCGCATACGACACTGTTTTATACAAGGAAAAACCATATTCGATGTTTGTAAATATTCCAAATCCGACCAATAACACATAGAGTATCGCATAAATCCCCTTTTGATATTTTTGAATTTTTACCATACCGCTGTTCTTGCGCATACTTTGAATCTGCGCTCTCCTAACTCAAGAAATCCAACTTTATAATTTACAGAATAGCTACAGACTATCTTTATTTCCTGTGTATCATCGCTGTCAGATGCCAGCCACTGAGATTCACTAAAATCAAGCCCTGCCACACCGTCTTCAATCCCATGCCGTTTTAAAAAAACGTCTGGATCTGCGGATGACATATTTTTAATCTGTTTTTTTACCAAACCCTTTGTCATAGCAGAAACCACTACATCTCCTACAATATCTCTGCCCGCACTTCTGACTAACGACACAAGCCCCTGCACAATATCATCCGAATTTGAAAAAAATTCCTCAGCATTGGAGATCGTAACATCTAACTGATTCATATTAAGACTGCCTTTATTCAGTCCGTCTGCCAATTCCGAAACATTATCAACCAATTCTCCCACATCGCCTTCAAACTCTTTTCGATTCTTATTCGTATTGCTGATTCGGGAAACGATCCCTGCCTTAGAAAGTATATATGTCCCTTGCGATATCTCCTTTGCCGATTCTGTGCAAGCATACTGAAGTACGGACTGCAGTGTTGACAGCTGTGCAATATCCATAAGTGCAATATAAAACAAAATAAACATCGTAAGAAAAAGTGTCGCTTCAAGCGTTGCACTTCCATGTTCTTTTTGAATTTTTTTACCTGCTCCTATCTGCATTAGTAACTCTTTACTCCTTTATAATTGAGTACAAATCCTCCATCCGGCAGATCCATATCCGGTCCGCCCAATGCACCAACATTCTGCAAAAAGAACGTGTTTGTCACGACCTTCGCATCAATCTGCACCATGGTATACTTTGTCTTTAGAGTATTGCCTTCACCCTGTGCACACCGGTTAAATTCAATACAATCTGCTATCCTTCCTAAAACGGCAGATTCATTGCTCATTGAATTAATCATCATAAAAAGCCATAGCCAGTCAGAATATGTAAAACCTTTTATTTTTCCTTCATTCGTTGTGTAATTATTCGGAGTTGGCCAAGTGTGCTTTGTTTTTACCAGCTCAGCCTGTTTTCCCTGCATAAGGCGGTCCAAATCGGTTACCGTCTGCTTTAGTGCTAGAATACTGAGGACAGCAATCTTAACGACTATCGCCCAGGGTCCCGGTGCCCAGGCTGATGCTGCCACAATCGAAACATCATTCCTGAAATAAGCCGTAACATAAACAAGATTACAGACTAAATGAATCGCAAAAATCACTGCCTTGGTCTTGGTAATATTATCCCGTGCGTCTGGATCTCCCCATATGATATATTCTGCCTCTGCGCGATAATATTTGTCTTTATTCAAAGACCATCCGCTGAGTGATATCGGATTGTCAATTACATTGCCTTTGGAATCTTTATGACTGACATAATTAGAAAACATGTCAATTCCATATTCCGTAATAAAGGCATCCTCTGCAGCCCCCTGCAATACATCTCCTAATTTGGAAAGGTTTTTTAGCATAGTACTTCCAACATCTGTAGTCTCTGAAATCTTAGATGTTATTTTTTTATTATCTTTTTTATTTTTCACATCACCGTCAATCTGAAGTTCACTATCTGATGAAGCCTGTCCTTTTGCTATTGCCATCCATTTACTTGGATATCCGGCTGTAAAATCCGCATCAATGTTGCGATTATCAATATCTGTTGTCAAAAATAGTTCTTTGTATTTACTAATCGATTCCGCAAGACTCGCATTTTGTTTGCTTCCTTCTTCTTCTCTTTTCGTCGTATCTTCCTTGTCGTCAAACTGTACCCAGTACTCCTTCATGCGCTTCACCAGTTTATCATGTTCTGGATCCATGAGGGCATGTTGAAGTCCTCCTGGCGCTGTCGACCATTCCGGACTGTTATGAAAATAAGCTTCAAAAAATTTTTTTCCGTAAGACACCATTTCACCTGATGTAGCTGCTGTATTATACGGTTCTCCTTTTCCCTCATCTCTGAATCTCGTCCATGCAGTCTTTCCGTCCGTAAGGCTCTTTGAATTGAAAGTAGTTCCTTCTAAAACTTTAATCATCTCAGGATAATAGGCGATATTCGCCTCAACCTTATTCATAAACTCTTCATAGAGCTCTGAATCCGAAAAAAAGTCTTCATAATCCGCTAAATCTTTCTGATATTCCTTCTTTACCTCCTGGTTCTGCACCTTATCTACAGCATTTTTCCAGTCTTCATACGATGTGCGCAGTTTTTCCATTTCGGCATTCAGTTCCTCCATAATGTCAGGAATATCATTCAGCGCTTCCAATGCCTTTTTCATTGCTACATGTATACTACTAAAAGTTGATTCCGGCTTATCAATTCTACGATCTACATCATCCGTCAAATTCTGCAGAACACCATTGATAAAATTATTTATTTTCTGAAACTCTTGTACCCACGCATTTCTTTCTGCATACTCATCCGGATCCTTCTTCTTATCTACACCATCCAGAATATCACTTACATCATTCCCATATTTGTTATACATCTTCTTTATTTCAAGCAGCGCGCCAAAGGAATCATGTAAATTATTTATATTTTTTGCTTTACTCTGCAAATCTGAATCCGAAAATGCTTTTGCCGCACTCAGCATATCTTTTGAAGTATGCTCCGAACAGTTTTTAATGGAATGATAGTATACCGTTTTTTCAGAAGCATCCTTATACACAGTCTTTGCCTCTGCAAGCATCGCAGACATTACTTCTTCTGTTGTATAAATGCTTCCGAGAGGCGGCTTGTAATGAACTCCAAAATTATAGATATAATTCCAAGATTTTTCATATTCGGTACGGACCTTTTCGTAGAGTCTTTCATATATTTCTGCAAGATCCTGTACCTCCGATTTAAATGCCATCTGCTTCTTTACGGCGACCTGCTGATTGTGCAGATCTTTAAAATCCTCTATTTTCCCCAGGATATTTTCTGTCATCATAACCGGACCGCGAACCTTCATATATTCCATAATATCTGCTTTCAGAACCTCTGTTCGGTATATCTCGGACTCTTCTACCGGAGCTGCTTCAAAGCCATTTTCTAATACATCCAGATAGATCAAGGCTCTTGATAAGTCATCTGCTGTTAAGCCCTGAGCATTTAGCGTATCCACAAAATATTCCTGTAAAACATCTTCCACTTCATCAGGAGATTTTGCCATGGCAAGCAGACCATAATAATCATTCAGTTCGGTATCATAATTTGCCAGAGCACCGTTAAGCGCCATCTCTCCGGCTCCTGAAAGAAGGTTTTTGGATCCATATACCCTTGTTCCGTCAATGATAACTCCGCCAAAAATAAACGTTGGAATTAAAATCAAGGTAAGAAAAACAGAAATAGTACCTTTTGTCTTGTGTATAAAAGAAATCATAATTTCTCCATTTTCTTCTGTCTTATTTTTCGCCAAACAGGAAATCGGCTCCTTTATCCACCCATTCACCGGCTTTATTTAAAATATCTTCGTGTCCTGTTTTTTTGGCGATGTACTTTACCGCATCATATGCTAAATCGACATCATGAATAAAGGCTCCCGGTCGTGCCGCTAAGGAAGAGGCAGAATATTCCATGATCTGCACATCTTCATCCCCGTTAAAATACCGGATCACGGCAGGCATCGGGATACTGACCTTAACTCTGACTGTCACGGAATCTCCAAAAAATCCTCTTTTCACAGTCACTTCATTATCTAAAAGCGAAGCAACCGGAAATATGAGAGCTGTGCTGACAAGCTCATCGCTCAAATTCTGAACATTGCTCTGACTGTTCCAGCCTTTCCTGCTCCCAAATATTTCTCTGTATAAACTATAAAATGACTGATGATCCGCTTTTCTGAACTCTGCAGGATCTACGTTTTCAAATGATGCCAAATCCACATCCTTTCCAGCATAATTTGAAAACGTAATATATCCCGGATAAGCTGCAAGATTGCTTCCCTGCAAGGCAGTTCTCTGTACCATCTGAAGCAAAGCCGCTTCCTGCAACTTAAACAGTCCCAAATAAATCATTGCCATAACAGCAAAGAAAACCGCCGGAAAAATCAAAGTCATCTCAACAATCGTCATTCCTTTTTCACTTTTCATACGTATCCTCGTATAAAGGCGCAATCTATGCAAAGACTGCGCCTTTATTTCTTATTCTTAGCCATTCGTAAAGTCTATAAGCTTATCCATAACGCTTGTAACAACATTAATCAACTGCTCTTGAAAAATAGCTGCTACTGCCAGAATAATAACGATGACAACGATAATTGCTACCATATCGGAAGCACCCTTCTCCTCCTTCAAAAAAGAAGCCAAACATCGGTTCTTGAAGCAAGAAGCCAGCATAACGAAATTACTCATTTTATTTTCCTCCTTTGTTATTTTTCAATCTATAATCCACCTAATATCGGTGCAATTATCATAATCAGTATTCCTCCAAAAATCATTGCGGTAGGTCCTAACAGTTTACCGGCAGAAGCCTCTCCCTTTCGCTTCACCAGATTTTTTTTCGTCTCCCACATCTCATCGCTCATATCCTTTAGGATCATTGTCAGTTCGCTGCTTCCTTTGGATAATCCCTGTGTAATTACCGCCGCAAACTTCTTCATTTCTTTCAGCGCACATCTTTCGCCGAATGCATAATAGGCATCCCATTCTGAAATACCGTTCTGCAGTTCAACCGATGTATACTGCATCTCGGTATACAAAACTCCGCTTCCGCTCCCGGCTACTTTCTGCCACGCTTCTCGAAGAACCATTCCAGAATTGACCAAAAGAGTCATTTTTGACAATACCTGCGGAAACTGCATCAAAAGCTCAGAACGTCTTTCCATTAACTTATCCTTGAACTCTTCGCTGAGATATACCACTGCAAGCACAGACAGTACAATTCCAAACAACAGTGCGGTCGGCTTGTTTGCAATAACGGCTAACAGAATACCAATGGGCAAAATCGTAACTGCATAACTAATCTGTGCACCTGTCATTACATAGAAGTAATACTCCGCGTATTTTTTTCCATATATTTCTGCCATATTTTTCACTTTTTTGCGATTTGCTTCAGACTTTACATCAAAGCCAAGCATTTCCAAGATATGAAAACCAACAAAAAAGATTTCCGGCATACGATAAGTACTGCGGTCAATGGTCGCTATGATCTGATCGTATTTATGCCCATGCCTGCGTTCAATATAAACCCATCCTAATACCATCACTGCTGCAACAACAAAGAAAATAATTTGAAAACTGTTTTTCATCCCAAACCTCAAACCTTAAAATCTGTAATCTTTTTTCCAAGAAGATATGCTGCGCCAAATATGCACAAACATATCAGCTTGATTATTACATTTACTGGTGTATTGACCGTAATGCTTGTCTCACCGCTCAGCCCGCCGAGACTCAGCATAATGACAAGCGGCATCACCATCATAGTATTCAGCTCATTGCGGCCGCTGCTCATAAGTGTTACAATCTCCATTTCCATCTCCATTTTGTCATTGATAATGCTTCTGGTCGATGAAATAATGTTCTTGATATTCGCACCCTGTCTCAACGAAATTTCAAATACATCTGCAAAATCTTCAATATCTTCAATTCCGCTTCTTTGCGCAAAATTACGAAGCAGCTGCTCAATGTTGAAATTACTCTGAAGACCATAAATAATCAGATACAGCTCACAAATGATATCTGCATGATCTCCATAGATCTGTTTTAAATCCTTATAACAATCTTCAAATGCTTCTCTCGTATTTTTTCCCGATGCATAAGAGGACGATAACGCTTCTAACATATCCCGGAACTGAATTTTCAGCGATTGCAGACGTTTCTTTTTGCGATACTCTCGATAGGGATCCTGTGCATAAATTCCAAGCAGTGTTCCAACGATCAAGGATAACGCTATGCTTCTGAAAAAAACAAAGATTACGATCAGTCCTACTGCCATCCCGATTAAAAAAGCAGCTATTCTGTCTGTTTTTGTCATATGATATACATGATAATCATCTGCTTCCCCGATCAGTGCAGGGACAGCATCATACTCTTGCTGTTTTTTCTGAAACAAAGCCATCTTAATTTTTCTCTCCTTATATTTCACCGTAGTATCCCATCAAATGAAGCTTGTGTGTATTTTGAAAAGGATTTTTGGTTCGGATCAAGCCTCCCGACACCTTTTCAAGAGTCGTTTTTTCATCCTCCTGAAATACATAGATTGGATTTAATACCACTTCTCCATCCTGCATTTCTAAAACCTCACAGATCTCCATTGTTTTTCTTGATTTATCCCGAAGTCTCGAAAGATGAATAATAATATCGATCGCACTGGAAATCTGCTGACGCACTGCTGCCAGCGGCAGACCTTCCGTATCCTTATCCGACAAAACCATTGTTTCCAATCGCGCTATCATATCTCTTGATGAATTCGCGTGTCCCGTTGACAACGATCCATCATGCCCGGTATTCATCGCCTGAAGCATATCCAGCGCCTCTGCCCCACGAACCTCACCTACGATAATTCGCTCCGGTCGCATTCGGAGTGCTGACCGGATCAAGTCTCTGATTGTTATCGCACCAACACCGGATGAGTTCGCATTTCTTGTTTCCAGACTGACCAGATTATCAACCCCCGTAATTTGCAGTTCTGCGGAGTCCTCTATGGTAATAACACGCTCATCTTTCGGAATATAATTGGAAAGTGCGTTCAAAAAGGTTGTCTTACCGGAACCAGTTCCTCCACATACAAAAATATTGTATTTTGCTTTTACGAGAATTTTTAACACTTCAGTAATCTCTGGGGTCAGTGAGCCATATCGTATCAGACGCTCCATCGTCATCGGTTCTTTGGAAAACTTCCGAATCGTAACGATAGGCCCTTTCATCGAAATCGGAGGTAATACTACATTTACGCGAGAACCATCTGGAAGCCTTGTATCGACTATTGGATTTGCCTGATTTACTTCTCTTCCTGCTAATCCTACAATCCTTTGGATAATATCTTCTAAGTTTCTTTCACTTTCAAACCGTTCTTTCAGTTTAAAAAGCTTTCCGCTCTTTTCTATAAAAATATCCTGTGGACCGTTGATCATAACCTCCGTAATGGTATCATCACGAATAATCATATCTAAAAGTCCAAATCCTCTCATGGAACTGAAGATCTGCTCTCTGATCTCTTCTCTTTGTGAAATCGATAAGTATGCCGTGGCAAACTGTTCTTTTATAAATTTCCCGATGATTTCTACTAATTGTTCATCACCAATCTCTGCCAGATTATATTGACTCATGATGCTCTGCTTAATCTGCGCAACGATTTCTTTCTTCTCTTCTGAAGTCATTTATTATCCTCTGTCGAAAACCTTGATTGTAAGGCTTGTCCGTATGTCATTAATGATCTCTCTGGTCGGCATATCCTGGTAAAACGGAAGCGTTCCAAAATCCTGAATATCATTTTTATCTATCCGTATTCCGCGAATCTTTTCTTTTGTCCGGAATTTATTGTATAGGATCGCTGTTTTATGCAGAAGATCAGTATTTTTTTCATGACCAAGATATTGAAAATAGGAATATACCCGTTCAAATCGATCCTTTGACATCGGAGTTCCGTCAGATACCACAACAATCTGATCTGATTTCTGCATAACTTCCAGAAAACGCTCTTCCCGCTCAGGGCTCAAATCCAGTGAAAAATCCAAAATAATATATTCAAACATTCCTATATTTTTTAAAGCCGAAAGAAGGAGCGCAATCTTTTCCTTTTCCAGTGATGCCAGATCAAAAGGGTTCACTGCCGTACGATAAAAGAAAACACCGGAATCTGCTTCACAAACATTACCTTTTAGCATCCCCTCCAGACTCATCCGATTATTATACAAAGCGGCTATTACCTCATCAAAGGAACCAGCATCTGACGAGTCTAAATATCCAAAATTTGTTTCAAATGGCGAAAGTGTTAAATACAGCGTTTTATGTTTTCTTGCCAGATATTCAGCAGCTGCTACTGCTACGGTTGTAGCTCCGCTCCCGCCTCCAACACTGAAAAATGTAAATATAAAAGCAGTATCCCCTCTCTCACCAAGAGAAATGGCAATATTATTTCTTGCACAAATGCGCTCGATCTCTCGGTATATCGCTTTTCCCGATTGATATTTACTGATCTGGTACTCGTCTTCCTCTAAAGATACTGGATACTCTGTAAGATATGCTATTTGAAAAGAAAATTGTCCTTTAACGTCTGCTAACTCATCTCGGAATGCAATGTCCGCAAGAAGTACGTCCACCCTTGAATTTTTCAAAAACGCTAGAAAGCTATCTTTTTCTGTAAAACGACTCAATGAAATACCATTTTGTGAGTATTTACTGCCTAAATAATCCAGTAGTCTCTGTGAATATTCCTCGTCCTTAGAAAAGATAGCCAACCCTATTTTCATAAAAATCATCCTCTTATAATAATTTTCTCAAAATATGTTCAAACTATTATCGTATTTTTTGATCCCTTTCCTTTCTCTGAATAAATTAATTTTAGTAAAGATGTTTACTAAAGTCAATAGTAAATTTCTTTACTATGGTAATGTTATACTGTCGTTTGCATATTACGATTTTGTCTTTATAATTCCGCAAGCTTTTTATGTAACCTCGAATTTAACAAACAGGAAATTCTTCTATTACAGATTCATTTTTATCATTACCAGAAAGTGAGTTGTAATCTGTTTTTTTCATTTGGGAGTCTTTTATGGACTATGTGACTAGAATCCGCAATCTAAGAGAAGATTCAGATCTTACGCAGCAGCAGGTAGCCGCTTACCTTGGGACATCACAAACTATGTATGCGCGCTATGAAAGAGGCGCTAACGAAATGCCCATCCGGCATCTGATCCAATTAGCGAAATATTATCATGTAAGTCTTGATTATATATGTGGTCTAAGTAACGAAAAATAAAATCTCAAAGTAATAACACTTTGCAATTTTATTTATTTCCACATTTCACGTATTTTTTTAGAACAAACCTTTCACTTTCATAAATTTATCAAAAATTTTCAGCATATACCTTCATTCGGATTTCTGTTGACAGTTGTTTCCATGAATTTTAAAATAAACATAAAGTCGCTATGGGTGTTTTTTACAAAAGAAATGGAGTTTTTTATGGAGGATAATGTAAGGGTTGTTGATCGTGTATTTGACATTTTGGAACAGCTCTCTCGCGCAAGCTCTCCCATGAGTCTGACTCAGATTGCTGCAAATACCGGTATGAGCAAAAGTACTGTTCATCGTCTGATTTCTTCTATGTGTGCCCGGCAGTATGTGGAGAAAAAATCAGATAACACCTACTCTATTGGCTATAAGCTGATCGAAACTGTCAGTCTGCACATCAATAATCTGGAGCTTCTCACGGAAGCGAAGCCTTTTTTAAGTGATATTATGCGTGATTTGGATCTGACTGCCCATCTGGGTATTTTAGATGGATGTGAGGTTGTCTATCTGGAAAAGATGGATACCCATCCCAATACCCGTTTTTATACACAGGTAGGCTGCCATTCTCCCGCTTATTGTTCTTCCATAGGAAAATGTCTTCTTGCCTGTCTGTCAGGCGATGAGCTGGAAGAAATTCTCTACCAATATGATTTTAAAGAATATACCAAAAATACTCTCACTAATATCCATGAACTAAAACGCTATTTAAAGGTGGTTCGCAAACAGGGCTGGGCCATGGACAATGAGGAATATCAGATCGGTCATCGCTGCATTGGTGCTCCCGTTTTCGATTACCGTGGACTCCCCGTGGCTGCTATCAGTGCCAGCGGTTCTACCTCCCAATTATCTGATGACAAGCTGGAACATGTCATTCAAACCGTTAAGCAGGCTGCCTATAACATTTCACGCCGCATGGGCTATGTAGAATGATCGCACATAAATAAACAGGCTCTCATCATGTAAAATGGTCTGCCGTTTTTGCCGACAGACCATTTTATATATCACTTTTTTCTTCTCTGCTTCAAATAATAGAAAGATTTAGATAATATTTTTCAGCACAACTGATTTAGTTCTTGTTACCTCATCAAAGGTTGACATAACTCCTTCCGTTCCAATTCCAGAATATTTATATCCACCAAAAGGCATCTCAAAGCTTCTGAAGAAGCTTGCACCATTGATCACTGTTCCGCCGCATTCAAGAGCATTGCAAACCAGCATAGCAGTCTTCATATTTTCTGTAAATACGCAGCCGCAAAGTCCAAACTTGGAAGCATTAGCGATCTCGATCGCTTCCTCTGTTGTATCAAAGGAAATGATCGGTACAACAGGTCCAAAAATTTCCATATCCTTTGCAACATCAGCAGTTTTGGGAACATCTGCGATAACAGTCGGTGTAATAAATGCACCATTTCTTGTTCCACCGAGGATGACCCTGCCGCCCTGTTCTACAGTCAGATTAATCTGTCTTTCCACTTCTATGGCAGCCTTTTCACTGATCAGGCAGCCGATCTGAGTGGATTCCTCTGAAGGCATTCCCTGCTTTAACTGTTTGATCCTTGCTACTGCCTTTTCAGTAAACTCCTCCACACGGTTTTTCTGAATCAGAAATCTCTTGGAAGCACAGCACACCTGTCCGGTATTGTACATACGACCCCAGATCAATTCTTCTACTGCCAGATCCACATTACCGTCTTCCAGTACAATAAAGGCATCATTTCCACCAAGCTCCAATGCAACATGAGCCAGATGCTCTGCTGCTACCTTTGCAGTCTCAATTCCCACTTCCGTAGAGCCAGTCAAAGTAATTGCATGGACATCTTTATTGCTGCAAAGCCAGGAACCTACTTTAGAGCCACGACCAGTCACGATCTGAAGTGCACCTGGTGTAACACCAGCCTCACACAGCATACCGGTAAGCTTGCACAGTGTCAATGGATTATCTGTGGACGGCTTTACGATTGCCGCATTTCCTGCCAGCAGTGCCGGAGCTATCTTCTGATCAAACAAATCACATGGGAAATTAAAAGGGATGACACAGGCAATCACACCAATCGGCTCACGCTTTGTAATTACGATATTTTGGTCCTGTCCAGCTTCCATTCCTGCCGGAATTGTTTCTCCATACAAGTGCTTTGCCTTTTCAGAAAATGCTTTAAAGGAAATGGGAATATTTCCAATTTCAGCTCTTGCCTCTACGATCGGTTTTCCTGTTTCAGCAGATAAAGTCTGAGCCAGATCCTCTTTATTTTCATCTACCAGCTTTAAAAACTCATCCATGATTTCCGCTTTCTGGTATACCGGAACCTTTGCCCATATTTTCTGTGCTTTTACCGCAGTAGCCACTGCCAGATCCACATCCTCTTTCGTAGCTGCCGGAACTGTATCTACCACTTTACCTGTTGCTGGATTGATAACATCAATCACGCTGCCATCGGATGCACCAACTGCTTTTCCGTTAATATACATCTGCATAACTTATTTCCTCCTGCCTTCTTATTCCTCAAATCCAGTAAATGATAACATCAATCCGCCGCATGTATTGATTCCGTCTGCCTCAAAGCCATATTCCCCAAATGTAAATTCCACGATAAATGGAGTATCTCCTGCCTCTTTCTTGATCTGGGCTGCCACTTCATCGATCCGGCTGTCTATTCCTGCTCTTCTTCCGCCGCAGTGTACCAGATGATAAGCACCTGCCTTCACAGACATCTTCTCTTTTAATTCTGCCAATGTATTCCCTGTAGAATCGATCAGTTCATCCACTGTAGCTTCCATGCGGATCACTGCTGTTCCTTCTGCCAGATTATTGCCTACGTTCATAGACATATCATCATTTCCATTCATAGGATGTCGGATCGCTACCAGATCACCCAGGCGATCCTTTACACCAAGAGGAGAGACTATGGTTTCTGACAGCAGTGCACCCCCCTTTAATGCTTCTGCATCCATGCCTCTCCATGCAGCATACTTTTCTACTGCCGGAACACCATCGATTTCCATCAAAACCCTATGATCCTTTACCTTTGTAATGATACCCATATCAGAGGTTTCATGATATGCACCTGTAAACTTATTTACCATCTTCTTTTCTGTATAGAAAAATGCAACTGCAACACCCTCTGCAAAAGCCCCCTTATCAGTATAGAGCTTCCACTCTCCTGCAATAGAATTATCCGCAGCACTTCCACCATAAAACGGAACTCTGCCTATAACCTTCGTAATCCCCTTTAAATAAAATTCTTCTTCTCCGGGAGGTGCTACCATATAAAAATAATCTGGTGCACAATCCTTTCCTGCGCGCTCCATAGCCAGCTTAGCAACCTGCTCGCCTGCCATAACTGCACAGCCATCCTTCTCGACTGCTGCAATCCCCACTGTCATATCCGCATCTGATACAGCCATGATTCCAACAAAACCATCTTCCCCTGTGATATAGCCCTCCGGAGTAATAACTCCTGTAAAGGAAGTGTTGCCGATTACCGGCACACCAGGAAGTTCTTCTGCGATTCCTGCAAGCATTGCATCCAGATCATACGTGCAGCCTGCATATACATATGCCATATTCACTGCTGCAAGACCCTCTTTTGCCTTTTTTGCAGCCTCTGCTCCTGCGATCTTAGGATTACTGTTTGTACTGGATCCTGTGTTGCCTTTTAACATGTTATACCCTCCTTGTTGTTTAATTTGAATAATCAATACCTTCTTTACATATTCTAATTTGTTTGTTTTTCACATACAACCACACTATCCCATTATGTGGAACAGTCGTTCCATACAGTGGAACAATATTTTCCCATTGCCTCTAAAGCCTTGTTTTCTCATTAAAACAAGTGACATTCTGAATTATTTACAGTATAATGTTGTCAGATTTCTTTCTTAAAAAATCATTTACACCTGATAAACAGCATTATAAAAAAGGAGGATACCAGAAGTATGAAAATCTATTACTCTGGAAAGCAGACATTTTCTCATTATTTTTCACTATTGGCAGCAGGACTTCTGCTTTTGTTTCTTACAGTTTCATTTTCTCTGACAGCTCATGCCGCCGATATAGGTGCTGTTACTGTAGCACCCTCTAATAATGGCATTGGTGTGGTGTCCTGTACCCGTAACGGCACCCCTTTTACCAATTACACCTACGCTGACTCCACTGACTACATTACAGTCAGCGCACTGCCCCTCAATAAGGAGTACAATTTTCTTCACTGGACAGACAACGGGGTTATCGTAAGCAACAGCAGCACCTACTCTTTTTCTGTTGGAACAAAAAATCATCTTGTGATCGCACACTTTGACCAGAAGGCAGCATTTAAGGGAGATCGGTATGATTCTGATAAAAACAGATCCTATCTTACACGCAATACCCCAGCCTGTGACTATGCTTCCGGCTATAAAATAGACGGTATGGCACTGAACACCACACTGGTTACCATTGATGATGCCACGAAGACAGCCGTTGAAGCACTTACAGGCGGCAGCTTTCACAGTGCATTCCGCATTTCCTTTACCTTTGGTTATGATGGAAAACCAAAAGAAACTCTTGACCACAAGGTACAGCTCGTGCTCCAGCTTCCAGAGAAACAGGCAAACACCTGTTATGTTACCGCACTGAGCGATGCTGTACCTGTTGTTCTTTTTGATTTGGATGAACAGCAGAAAACCATTACCTTTGAAGCAGCAAAAAGTGGCATCTATGTTGTAACAACAGCAGCTTCCGATCCACTTGCCGCAGTTACACTTCCTGCAGCCACTGCTTTACCTGTTGTTACACCAGCACCTGATCCTGCTCCAGTTACAGAAGCACAGTATCAGGAATCCATCATTAACATTCTCCGTTATCAGTTGCAGCAGGCAGGTCTGACACCAGCAGCATGATAGCGATATTCACACAGTAAAAAACGGCTTGCCATTGATCGATGATCTTGGCAGACCGTTTTTTCTTTTCAAGGTCTATTTTTACATTCCCGACAATAACCATAGACCTCAACCCTATGACCCGTTATCTGAAATCCACTTTCCTCCTCAATATGCATATGATGAAAGGGACACTCCTTTAAAGGGATTTTTTTGTGGCACTCCAGACAGATGGCATAGTGCTGATGTCCACCATGATTCCACTCATACAGTGTTGTATCACTGCCCTGCAGGTTAGTCTTATTTACAAGCTGCTGTTCTTCAAATGCCTGCAGCACCCTATATACGGTAGAAACCGCATAGCCGCAGTCCGGACTTACCTTTAATATCTCCTGATATACCGCAGCTGCGCTCATGGGCTCCTTTGCAGCAGCAAGCACCTCATACACCCGTTCTCTTTGCTTTGTCCTTTTCAGCTTTTTCCAAATATCCTTTCGTTCTTCCACAAATCCTTCCTCACATTTCTGTCCCTACATAATTCCCAATAGATTAACAACGATCCCGCACATTGTTCCTGTTATATATAAAATTCCAACAATACATACATTTTCCTTCCAGCTATGATTTACCTTAAACAGCACAAGCAGTCCTACTCCTGCACCCGTCAAAAGCCCGCTCAGCATTGCTCCAAAGCTGAGCACTCCTTTTAAATACAGCTGGGTTACCGTAACAGAAGCTGCACAGTTGGGGATCAGTCCAATCATACCTGCCGTCATTTCTCCCAGGATTCCTTTATTCAAAAACAGCTCAGAAAGTGCATCCTCTCCAACTGTATGCAGTACAAGGTTTACCACAAAGGTAATCAGTACAATAAAAAACGTAACCTGCAGGGTATGGATCGCAGCTGATTTCAGGGTGCCCTCCTCACAGTGGCAGTGGTCATGATCACACATTTCTCCAATATGCGCCTGGGACAGTTTCCCACGATGTCTGAGTACGGTATCGATCAAAAATCCTGCCACAAATCCAATCAATATTTTCAGACAAAGGATTCTGCCGATGACAGAAAAAGGAACCTCCTCTGAAAGCATGATGGGAAGCATCTCATCAGAAGTGGAAAGATAGATAGCAAATAATGTTCCCAACGTAATTACTCTTCCTGCATAAAGGCTGCTTCCAGCCGCAGAAAAGCCGCACTGTGGAAATGCGCCCAGCACTGCACCCACAAGCGGGCCCAACTTTCCTGACTTTTCTACGATCTTTTTGGCAGCATCGCCCGTTTTATGTTCCATCCATTCCATTGCCAGATAAGTCAAAAATAGAAATGGGATCAGCTTTACGCTGTCAAGTAAAGTATCTTCAATGATCTCAAGCATATACATATGTGTTACCTCTGTTTATCGTTTATTGGCAGCCCTACTCTGATGTGCAGCACTGCTCAGGCGCGAAGAGCTCGCAGGCAAACTCTTTATGGTCGTGCTAATTGATAAGCTCCACCACTTGTTGCAAATGCAACTCATTCGCAATTACAGATTGTAACACATACTGATAAAAATGAAAAGCCTTTTAAATTAAAAAAATGCCCCAAGATCGTTTGGTAACCTTGGGGCATCTATCCTGCATTTTCTATATATGCATATACTAACTATACAATGATCTTTTTCGGACACTTTTCTTTGCAAATACCACAGCCCGTGCATTTTTCATAATCAATCCTTGCATGAAAATCCTCAATAACGATGGCATCATTGGGGCAGTTCTTTTTGCAAAGCTGGCACGCAATACACCCTGCAGAGCATGCCTTGATGGTCACTGGTCCTTTGTCCTTAGAGCTGCAAGCTACCATGTGCTTTGCCTCATAGGGGATCAGTTCGATCAGATTTTTAGGGCAGGCTGCTACACATTTGCCGCATGCCTTACATGCCTCTTTATCAACTACAGCCACACCATCTACTATATGGATCGCGTCAAAGGGGCAGGCTGCTACACAGCTTCCATAGCCAAGACAGCCATAGCTGCAGCTTTTAGGTCCGCCGCCAGGTACAAAGGACAGCATCCGGCAATCCTTAACACCATGGTATTCATAATCTACATTGGCCTTTTCGCAGGTTCCGGCACATTTTACAAATGCTACCTGCTTCTCTCCTGCCTCTGCCTCTACTCCCATGATCTCAGCTACCTGTTTCCCTACCGGCTCTCCACCTACCGGGCAGGCATTCACCGGAGCTTCTCCTTTGGCAATAGCGGCTGCAAGACCGGAACAGCCTGCAAAGCCACAACCGCCGCAGTTATTTCCCGGCAGCACAGCCAGCACTGCTTCTTCTTTTTCATCTACCTTTACTTCAAACTTGATCGCCGCAATTCCAAGGAACAGACCGATGAACAGACCAACTGCTCCTACCACTGCTGTCGCAACTAAAATACCGGTAATATCCATCTGTCCTTACCCCCTTATCAGTCCTGCAAATCCACAAAAAGCAATCGCCATCAGACCTGCCGTCACAAGTACAATGGGCATTCCCTTAAAGGATTCCGGAATATCATTGTATTCCATTTTTTCACGGATACCTGCCAAAATGATAATGGAAACCGTAAATCCGGCAGCAGTCGCAAAGCCATTTACGATTCCTGCCAGGATGCTATAATTTTTCTGAACATTGATCAGTGCCACACCAAGCACTGCACAGTTAGTAGTGATCAGCGGCAGATATACGCCCAGTGCCACATACAAGCTGGGCATAAACTTTTTTAGTACCATTTCCACAAACTGTACAAGTGCTGCAATAACAAGAATAAATACGATCGTCTGCAAATAGGTAATATTAAGTGGAACAAGAACATAATTGTAAATCACACCAGCTACTGCAGATGCCAGTGTTATGACAAAAATAACAGCTGTTCCCATTCCGGCTGCAGTCTCTACCTTTTTAGATACACCAAGGAATGGGCAAAGTCCCAAAAACTGGCTCAGCACTACGTTATTTACTAAACTGGAGCTGATCAGTATGATCAGCAGATCTCTCCACGTTTCTGCCATATCACTTTACCTCCCCTTCTGTATTTTCAGCCTTTACCAGCTCCGTCTTTGCTTCCTCATTCTTACTTTCTCCATAAAAGCGTCTTGCACAGCCACTCTCACCACAGCTCATGCAGTCAGAATTACAGCCAGACTGGATCTTTGACATATCCCTGCCCTTTTTCTCGCCATTTATTTTTATCTTATTCTGAATGGCAGTCAGACAGGAAAGCACGAAGAAAGCACCTGGTGCCATAATAAAGATACTAAAAGGCACATAGGAGGAGGGCATAATATGTACTCCAAACACCTCACCTGCACCAAGAAGCTCTCTGATCGCACCAATACAGGTCAGCGACACAGAAAAACCAAGTCCCATACCCACACCGTCAAAGAATGAAGGGATTACAGGGTTCTTGGAAGCATAAGCCTCCGCTCTTCCCAAAATGATACAGTTTACAACGATCAGCGGAATATAAATTCCAAGAGTATCATAAAGAGAGGGCAGATATGCCTGAAGCACCATCTCAATAACTGTTACAAAGGAAGCAATGATAACGATAAACGCTGGTATCCTGACCTTATCCGGAATGATATTACGAAGCAACGCTATGATCGCATTACTCAGTGCCAGCACCACCATTGTCGTCAGTCCCATACCCAGTCCATTGATCGCCGAGGTTGTAACAGCCAGCGTAGGACACATACCCAGCATCAGCACCAGTGTGGGATTTTCTTTTACAATACCATTATAAAGTCTCTCACCTGCACTATTCATTGCTGCCGCCTCCTTCCTGTAACACTGTATGGAAACAATACAGCCCTGCGTTGACTGAATTAGTCACTGCATTTGTGGTAATCGTTGCACTGCTGATGGCATCAATCTGATCCGCTGAGGCTGCCCCTGTTTTTGTATACGAAAACTGGGTTACATTTTTGTTTGCAAACTGAGGCTTTAATACCTCTTCTGCTCTCATGCCAAGACCTGCTGTCTCTGAAATGGATAAAATAGAGATCCCATTTAATGTACCATCATTTCTAATTCCCATGGAAAAGGTAATATCTCCTGCATAGCCCTCCTTGGAAGTAACCGTAAGCACATATCCCAGCACATTTCCGGAACTATCCTTTGCTTTGACTACCTCATCCACAGTGGTCTTCCCATAGCCGCCCTCTGCTACCGCAGCCGTCATGTCTGAGCCCTGGCTCTCCACGATCTCAAACTCTACCGCGTCTGCAAACACCTCCTGGCAAGCCTGACTTTTTGCCTTTGCCTCCTGCTCTGCGATAGGTGTCTTGGTCATATCAAAGACAAAGCCCAGAATCGCACCGGAAATGATCGTAATGGCAAAGAGAATCGCCGCATCCTTTAACATACTTTTCATGCTCTCTCGCCTCCTTTTCCAAATGCTTTTGGAAGTGTCCATTTTTCAATCAGCGGCACAAGCAGATTACCGATGATGATCGCATAGGAAACGCCCTCTGCACCCGGTCCGAACAAACGAAAGATACCGGTTAGGATTCCTAAGAAAATACCGTACACATACTGTCCCTTTTTGGTGATCGGTCTTGTCACATAATCCGTTGCCATAAAAAAGGCACCCAGCATCAGACCGCCGCCTGCAAGCTGTGCAGAAATGTAGGCGGAATCAAATCCCCGTCCACCAAAAAGCACTATAAAGGCAACAAAGCTGACAATATAGCTGCCTGGGATCCGCAGATCGATAATATCCAGCATAATCAAAATACATGCGCCAAACACAATGGCGATCATAGAAGTTTCACCAATCGTGCCGCCGGTACGCCCGATGATCATATCCATTACATTAACGCTCTCTCCTGCCTTTAAAGCAGCTAAAGGTGTTGCACCTGTATACGCATCACAATCAAAATTTGTCATAATGGATGCAAAGGAGATCATCAAAAAGCACCTTGCTCCCAGCGCCGGATTCATGAAATTCTGTCCCAGTCCGCCAAACAGCATCTTTACTACCAGGATCGCAAACACACCGCCTACAACGCCAATCCAGAGCGGTGCATTGGGCGGCAGATTCAATGCCAGCAGCAAGCCTGTTACTGTGGCAGACAGATCCGATACCGTTATCGGTTTTTTCATAAGAAGCTCATATATGTATTCGGTTAAAACAGTCGTTGCTACTGTTACCAGAATCAGCATCAGTGCATGCAATCCAAAATTATATACGCCAAAGAACACTGGGGGAAGCAATGCCACTACCACTGCGCCCATAATGCTTCCGGTGGTTGCTTTGGAACGGATATGCGGATTGGATGACACCTTCATCAAATCACTCATCACAGTACCTCCTATTTCTTTTTCTTTGCCAGTTGAATTTTTCTCATGGATTTAATGGACTGAGTCAACTGCCTCTTTGCCGGGCATACAAAGCTGCAGCAGCCACATTCACAGCATTCCATACCATGATAAGCAAGAAATCTCTCATCATCCCCATGCTCTGCAAAATCTGCCAGCTTACTTGGCAGGATCCTGCCCGGGCAAACCTCAACACAGCGTCCACAGTTAATGCATGCAGAAGGCTCATATCTGGAAACCTCATCCTCTGTCATGCACAGAAGTGCCGAAGAGGTTTTTGTACAGGGTACGTCCAGCCCAAACAATGCAAAGCCCATCATCGGGCCGCCGGATACGATCTTTGCCGGCTCTGTTTTAAAGCCGCCAGCCTCTTCCACCAGCTCCTGATAATTGGTACCGATCCGCACGATAAAATTCCTTGGATCATTTATTGCATCCCCTGTTACAGTTACGATCCGGTGCATCAACGGCTTGCCTTCCCTGACTGCCTGATTAATCGCAACGATTGTATCTACATTATCCACAATACAGCCTGCATCTGCCGGCAGCATACTGGAATTGATGGCACGGTCTGTTACCGCATAGATCAACTGCCGCTCTGCTCCCTGAGGATACTTGGTTTTCAATGCTTTTACCGAAATATCCGGATCATTTGCAACCAGCTTTTTCAAAGCTGCGATGCAATCTGGTTTGTTATCCTCAACTGCCAGAATCCCCTTGGCATTATCAAACAGCTTTAATATTACCTTCAGACCATTTACCAGCTTTTCCGGTTCTTCTATCATCCTGCGGTAATCAGATGTCAGATAGGGTTCACATTCTGCACAGTTTGCAATAACATATTCTATTTTTTCAGGCTCCTTGGGAGACAGCTTTACATGAGTCGGAAATCCTGCGCCGCCCATACCAACGATGCCTGCTTCGCGGATCATTTTGACGATCTCTTCTTTTGTCAGCTCCTCAAATGGCTTTACTGCTCCATAAGTCACTTCTTCATATAACCCATCGTTTTCCACAACAATACTTGTTACCATATCGCCTGTTACTGTGCGTCTGGGTTCGATCGCTTTCACAGTACCGGACACCGTTGCATAAATCGGTGCAGATACAAAGCCGCCAGCCTCTGCGATCTTTTGCCCTGTCAGTACTCTGTCGCCCTTTTCTACGATGGGAACTGCCGGTGCACCAATATGCTGTGACATGGGATATACCAGATCTCCCTTTGGCAATATCGCTTTTATGGGCTTATCCTTAGATAGATCTTTTCCATCATATGGATGGATACCACCTGTAAATGTCAGCCTTACCATTTTCTACCCTTCCTTCTCTTTTGATAAAATTTATCCTCTAACAATCATACTATTTTTTCATCAAAAATACTACTACAAATTTTATATTTATGGTACACTGGATGCATATTATAGGACAAAATGATGCTTTTTTCTGTCTATGTAAAAAAGTGTCTGATTACTGCAACAGGAGGGCTTTATGCGTACGATCCGCAGAAAACTTACAGATATCCAGTTAAATTATCCCCTTGCCAATGAAGTGCCTTTATCCAAGGTACTTTTTATTGATATTGAAACCACTGGCTTTGCTGCACGCAGCTCCATCCTGTATCTGATCGGCTGTGCTTATTATGAAAAGGAAGAATGGCATACGATACAATGGTTTGCTACCGCCTACGAAGAGGAACAGCAGATAGTAGCTGCCTTTTTTGAATTTGCAAAGGAACGCTTCAGCCATCTGATCCATTTTAATGGAAACAACTTTGATCTGCCCTTTATTTTGCAGAAATGTGAGCAGTATGGACTTCCTTATGATTTTTCTGACTTTACCGGCATTGATATCTACAAGCGCATTGCTCCTTTGAAAGAATTTCTTCATCTGCCCAACTGCAAGCAGAAAACATTAGAGCAATTTCTTACCGTCAACCGCACCGATCCTCTGGATGGAGGACAGCTGATCGGTCTGTATCACGACTTTGTAAAAAACGGAACTGTCAGTGCCTATGATGCCATTCTTTTACATAACTGCGATGACCTTGCCGGTCTCTTCCATGTCCTTCCAATGCTTGCCTACTCAGACCTTTTTTCCAGCAAAATAAAGGTCAAAAAGGTGCAGGCAAATTATTACCGGGATCTTAACAACAGCAGACATCAGGAGCTTTATATAAAGCTGCAGCTTCCCACTCCACTGCCGAAGGAGATCTCTTATACCGTAAACAGCTGCTACTTCAGCGGCATCGGCATCACAGGAATCCTTCGCATCCCTCTTTATGAGGAAGAACTAAAATATTTCTATTCCAATTATCGGGATTATTACTATCTTCCCACCGAGGATGTGGCGATCCATAAATCCATTGCTTCCTTTGTGGAAAAAGGACACCGCATACAGGCAAAGGCTCAGAACTGCTATACCAGAAAATATTCCTCTTATCTGCCTCAATGGGATGTACTGTTTGAGCCTTTCTTTAAACACAGTTATAAGGACAGCGCACTGTTTTTTGAGGTCACAGATGACATCAAAAAGGATCGTCAGACCTTCCAGCTCTATGCGCTCCATGTTTTAAAAATGATGCTTGAGCAATAGCTGCTTCGCCAGGCGACAGCTCAAAAAAGGACTGCTGCATTCTCTGCAACAGTCCTTTTCATTTTTCATTTACACCTTTTCATAATAGAAAGAGCTCTTTCGCTCCAGACCGATCTCTTTATAATTGATGATCTGCTCCGTACTTCCGATAAACAGGATTCCACCCTTTGCAAGTGCCTTCTGAAACTTTACAAACACCTCATCCTTTGCCTCCTCCGTAAAATAGATGAGCACATTCCGGCAAACGATCATGTGATAATTCGTAGGATATGTATCCTGCAAAAGATTGTGTTCCTTAAACTCTACTCTTGCTTTAATCTCCTCAGAAATCTGATAAGAAGGACCTACCTTGGTAAAATACTTCTTTTTCAGATCCTCCGGCACAGCAGCAATACTCTTTTCTCCATACAGACCAACCTTTGCCTTGGCAATAACCTGCTTATCCAGGTCTGTGGCAAATATCTTGATCTGACTTAAAGGAAGATGTCTGGACAATGCCATAACAAGGGAATAGGGCTCGTCTCCTGTGGAACAGGCTGCACTCCAGATTTTCAGATTCCTGCCAAACTTTTTGATCAGCTCCGGTATGATCTCCTTGTCCATAACCTCCCACTGGGAAGGATTACGGTAAAACTCTGACACATTAATGGTCAGATAATTAACAAACTCCTCAAACCTTTCCTTATCAGATTTCAAAAGCCTGATATAATTATCATATCCGGAAATACGATGCTTTCCGATCAGCGTATCGATACGCCGCTTCATCTGCTTTTCCTTGTAAGCATTCAGATCGATCTTCGTCAGCTCGTACACTGCTTTTTTGAAATATTCGTAATCGTATGTCACCTTCTAGACCTCAAAAGTACTTTTTATTCTTCTGCCTCTGCTTCCTGGGCGATCACTGCATCAATGTCTACAGACACAACATCTGCATCCTCTTCCTCAGCAGCCTCTTCCTTTGGCTGGGGAGCAGTCAGGGCTTTAATGCTCAGGCTGATCTTCTTGTTTTCTTCATTGAAGTCAACCACCTTTGCCGTAACCTCTTCCCCGATCTTTAAAACATCAGAGGGTTTCTCTACATGATCTCTTGAGATCTGAGACACGTGAAGCAGTGCATCTACTCCTGTCTCCAGCTCTACAAATGCACCAAAATCTGTCATTCTGGCAACAGTACCTGTTACTACATTGCCTACTGCATACTTAGAAGCAGCATCCTTCCAAGGATTTGCATCTGCGAATTTTAAGCTGAGCGCGATCTTTGTACCAGAGATCTCTTTAATGAGAACACTGACCTCATCGCCAACCTTAAATACCTTCTTAGGATTTTCAACTCTTCCCCATGACATCTCTGAAATGTGAAGAAGTCCGTCTACACCGCCCAGATCAATGAATGCACCAAAATCAGTTACATTCTTGACAACACCTGTTACTACATCTCCTTCATGGATTCTCTCAAAGAGTTCCTTCTGAAGCTCTGCTTTCTTTGCAACGATCAGCTGCTTGCGGTCGCCAATATATCTTCTTCTCCTAGGATTGTACTCACTGATCACAAATTCAATTTCCTGTCCTGCATACTTTGTCAGGTCTTTTTCATAAGTATCAGAAACAAGACTTGCCGGGATAAAGATCCTTACTTCTTCTACGATAACGGAAAGTCCGCCGTCCAGTACCTGTGCAACCTTTGCTGTCAGCACTTCTTTATTGTTATATGCTTCTTCAATACGCTTATTGCCTCTGTCTGCTGCAAGACGCTTATAGGTAAGAAGCACCTGCCCCTCGCCATCGTTTACCTTGAACACCTTTACTTCCATTGTGTCCCCAACATGCAGAACTGTTGTCAGATCAACGTTTGGCTCGTTTGTGTATTCGTTTCTTGTAAGAATACCATCGGACTTATATCCGATGTTAAGAACCGCTTCGTCTGGTTTCACATCAATGATCGTGCCTTCGACTACCTCTCCTGAATGTATTGTTTTAAATGATTCGTCTAACATTTGTTCAAAAGTTAATTCTGACATAATTTTGAACCTCCTCAATAATATTATTCGGGGTTGACGCCCCTGCAGTAATACCCACTCGAAGAACAGAATTAGGGAAGTCTAATTGCAAGTCATCCAGTGTCTGTATAAAATAGGTATGCTCACATTCCTTTCTGCATATTTCATACAGCTTTCTTGTATTAGAACTGTGAGTTCCTCCTATTACTATCATAGCATCGACCTGGGAAGCGATCCTCCTTGCTTCCGTCTGTCGCTCTTCTGTTGCATTGCAGATAGTGTTCACAACACTAATATTGTAACCTTTTTTTTGAATAATTTCAACTAATTCTTGAAATTTATTGTAGTTAAATGTCGTCTGCGACACAAGGCAGATCTCTTTTTTCTCTGGACAGCTAAAATTTTCCGCCTCTTTTTCTGATTCGATCACCACCGCCAAGGTTTCTGACCAGCCCTTGATGCCTTCTACCTCAGGATGTCCTGGATTGCCAATGATCACGATCTGCTTTCCCAGCTTGCTTTCCCGTTCCACCACCTTATGGATCCGCTTTACAAAGGGACAGGTGGCATCGATACATTCCAGCCCCTTTTCTTCAATCCGGCGGTTAATCTCCTTTGCCACGCCATGGGAACGGATGATCACTGTGCCATTCTCCAGCTGATCCAGCTGATCATCGTTTTCCAACACTCTGACACCCTTTTTCTCCAGATCCTTTACCACTTCTTCATTATGAATGATCGGGCCATAGGTATATATGGCTTTCCCACTTTTTGTCTGCTCATACACCGTTTCCACTGCACGCTTTACACCAAAGCAGAAGCCAGCGCTCTGTGCAAGAATAACTTCCATTATTTTATTTTCCTCCAGCCAGCTTGATCACTGCATCCACCACTTCATCAATCGTCATATCCGAAGAATCGATCAGTACCGCATCCTCTGCTTTTTGCAGCGGAGAATGTTCTCTTGTCATATCCCGATGATCACGCGCTTTGATATCCTCAGCGATTTCAGAAAGGCTGCACGCGATCCCCTTTGCCGTAAGCTCATCAAACCGCCTCTTTGCGCGAACCTCCACACTGGCTGTCAGATATACCTTTACCTCTGCTCCCGGCAATACATAAATGCAAATGTCCCTGCCATCCATTACCACATTCTCTTTTTCGGCAAGCTGCTGCTGCAGCTTTACCATTTTTTCCCGCAGACCGGGATTGGCAGAGCTTGCCGATGCCATATTGCCAACCTCCTCAGTCCTGATCAGACCGTTGACATTTTCCTCTCCTAGCAGCACCACCTGCTCACCGTTTTCATAGCGGATCCCGATCCTTGCCTCTTCAAAGCACTGCTGTATCCTTTCTGTTTCCTCTGCACCAATGCCATGGCGGATCAGATATAAGGCATACGCTCTGTACATAGCACCAGTATCCACATAAATATAATTCATTTTCTTTGCAATCTTTTTTGCGATGGTACTTTTTCCTGCCCCTGCAGGTCCATCAATCGCAATATTATGGCTCATTTCATTTCCTCCTGTCCGCCCCATCCTCTTCTTTATTTGAAAAAATGGCTGCATTTTCTCCTGCCAGATACCCTGTAGACCACGCGATCTGGAGATTAAAGCCACCTGTCAGAGCGTCCAGATCCAGTACCTCTCCTGCAAAAAACAATCCCCTCTGTTTTTTTGACTCCATGGTAGAGGGATTGATCTCCTTTACATTTACACCGCCCCTGGTAACGATCGCCTCCTGAAAGGATCTGGTATCTGCAATTTCCATCCGCCAGCCCTTGATAAGTGATACAAAATTTTTTCTTTCCTCTTTTGTGATTTCGTTTACCGGCTTTTCCGGATCAATTCCCGACAATCTGATCATAACAGGTGTTAACTTTGAAGGGAAAAGTCCTCCTATGGCATTTTTGAACTGCTTGTTCTTATTTTCTTCAAAATCACGCAGGATCCTTTTATCTAACTGCTCCTTCGTTAAGGCTGGCTTTAGATCAAGCTGCAAAAAGCACCTGCCGGCTTTTTTTTCATAATAGCTGCTGGCACTTAAGATCAGCGGACCGCTGACTCCAAAATGGGTAAACAGCATTTCTCCAAAGCCTTCGTAGAGACATCTTTTATTTTTTTCAGATATCAGGGAAGCCTTTACATTTTTCAAAGATAACCCCTGTAATTCTTTCGGCTCACTGTCCTGGATTTCAAAGGGAACCAGTGCAGGCTCCGGGGCTGTCATGGTGTGTCCTGCACTTTCTGCCATCCTGTAGCCATCTCCGGTAGAGCCTGTAGAGGGATAGGAAATCCCACCAGTTGCTACTACCACCGCATCTGCAAAAAGTCTGCTATTATCTTTAAGGATAACGCCCGATATTTTATCTTCTTTCAAAAGCAGTTCACCTACTTCCGTATGAAGTCTTATCTCTACCCCTTTTTCCAACAGCTTTCTTTCCATGGCACGGATCACATCTGACGAATGATCTGAAAGGGGAAACACCCGGTTTCCTCTTTCTACCTTCAGTGAACAGCCTGCATTTTCAAAAAAGTCCATTACCATAAAATTGGAAAATCCGTAAAAAGCACTATATAAAAATTTTGCATTGTGTACTACATTTTGAAACAATTCTTCTGTATCGCAGGCATTGGTCAGATTACATCTGCCCTTTCCTGTGATAAATATTTTCTTCCCTGTTTTTTCGTTCTTTTCAAGCAGAAGCACCTCTGCTCCACATTCTGCTGCACGGTAAGCAGCCATCATGCCTGCTGCTCCTGCACCGATTACGATTACCTTACTCATCCTGCTCCTTCTTTAGCGAATAATTCAGAATCGGTTCTTCCCCGATAAAATTGATCTCATCATTCAGATATACCTGATAATTATTCCATGCCTCCTCTAACAGCTCCAGTCCCTGTTTTACCTCTTTTGGCCGTTTCAGACAAAGCGCTACCACAAGGGCATTGATCACGCTGAGCGGTGCTACCAGTGAGTCTACGATGGACACCATATCGCTGCGTGCCAACAGGTTACAGGAGGAATACAGATTCATGGGAGAATGTACGGAATCTGTGATGGTAATTACCTTTGCATTCCTGTCATTGGCAAATTCCATTGCTTTTAATGTACGCATGGAATATCTGGGAAAGCTGATCCCGATAATGGCATCCCTTTCATCAATCCGTATCATCTGTTCAAACATTTCACTAACGCTGGTAGTGCGGATCAGCTGCACATTCCCCCGTATCATGTTCAGGTAAAAGCTCAAAAAGTCCGCCAGAGGTTCACAGCTTCTGATCCCCACAATATATACATTTTTTGCCTCCAGAATAATATCTACCGCCGTTTCAAATGCCACCGGATCCAGATTTTCCATGGTATCCTGGATTTTTTCCATATCTGAGGAAAGCACAGAGCTTAAAATTTCAGACTGGGTGCTTTTTCCGTACTTGGCGCTGATCTTCTGTACTGTACTGAGTTTATTCTGCACCCACTCCTCCAGCGCCTTCTGAAACTCCGGATATCCTTCATAACCAATTCCTGATGCAAATCTTACTACCGTTGACTCACTGATCGAAAGCGCCTCTCCCAGCTTTGCCGCCGTCATAAAGACTGCCTGCTCATAGTGTTCTGTGATAAATGAGGCAATCTTTTTATGGCTTTTACTCATGGATGCGTACTTTTCATTCATCCTGGTTATGATATCATTTCTGTTTTCTTCCATTTTCGTATGTTCCACCTTTTACCTCAATGCTCCGGTATATGCCCGATAGGATTCGATCAGCAGACCCATGGTTTCTTTTTCAGTCAGATCATAATCGCCAGTCAGTGACATACAGGCTGCTCCATGAATAAAGATCCACATTTTCATAAACAGTCCTCCCGGATCACTGACACCACTCTCTTTAGCCTTTGCTACTTCCTTTCCTACTGCTCCTGTACTTCCATTCAGCAGCTCATACATGCTCTTTTTTCCTCGTTGCTCGGATAAAAATAACAGGCGAAATGTATTTTTTTCCATAGTAGCAAAACGGATATATGCCATCCCAAGATTTACAAACGGGGTATCCTCCCATCTGGGATAGGCTTCATAAAATTCTTCAAAGGAAGCAGCCGCTTTCTGGTATACCTCCCCCATCAGCTGCTCCATATTTTCATACAGACGAAAAATAGGCTGGGTAGAGCAGCCTGCCTTTACTGCCAGTCTTCTTGCTGTAACCTGCTCAAATCCTTCTTCCTTCATCAGTGCAAATGCACTGTCTAGTAGCATTTCCTTGGTAATAACCGCTTTTCTCGCCATATCTGTTGCCTTCCTTACTTTTCTATGACAAAATATTATGTAACATTCGTTATTTTAAACTTTTACCTTATATTTGTCAATATGGACTCTTTTAAATAATTCCGAAGAAATCTCCTGCTCTTTTCCTTTGTGATGATCTATGCTATAATAATAGAGTATTTTAGGTTTATAACTTTTTCTGGATCCGATATACCCACTATCCAAAGGAGCTTACCATGGACACATACTTACATTCCATTCTACTCATTATTGTTGACTATTCCATTATCTTATTTGAATTTGTTGGAGTTATTGTTATTTTGATTGCCTGTCTGCATGGCATACTTGATTATATCAGACACAGTCCCGATACCAGATTAAATTTAGCAAAAGGAATGGCGATGGGCTTAGAATTTAAACTTGGCAGCGAAATTCTGCGAACAGTAGCTGTCCGCGAATTTAAGGAAATCCTTATCGTTGCAAGCATTATCGCCCTCCGCGCACTCCTTACTTTCCTGATCCATTGGGAAATCAAAAATGAAGAAAATGAAAAAAAGCCAAAGGAATAACTGTTTACTGAATGACTGTTTCCGGTATGGTTGTCATGTCCAGAGTACTGTAATTACCGGAATTTTGCAGATATTCGGATTTGATCTCGCCGCTCAGCAATTCGTCAGCAACCGGCTGTACACCGATCAGTAAAATTGCCTCTACCAGCTTATCCCTTGTGATCACACAAAATTCATTTCCATTAAAGGAATGATGATAGGTTGCTTCATATCCATATAAGTCCACCATATCGCTGCAATTAATCAGAGAACCGATCGGAACTCTTGTAAGCACTCCGTTCAACAATTTTACACCATCATATCTTCTGCAGTCTGCCTTATACGCTTCTACTGCTTCATTTCCGTCTACATAAATCTGTCCATTATAAACTACATTGAAGCCATAGAACTGGCTCTGTGCCGGATATGATCGTTGTTCTGCCGGAACGGTATATGCTCCCCGCTGTCCTACCCCTGTTACATTTGACGGTGCAGCTTGTACAGTAAATGCACTTGAAAACATAAAAACAGATAATATAGTCGCCAATACTTTTTTCTTCATAGTTTTTCTCTCCTTAAATAGCTCCTAAGTACTCCTAACCTTACTATCATATTGTATCGTTTCTCATGTCAGCTTGTCAACTCTATCTAAGCCTGACGCAGCACCGGGATCATACACTGTTCCAAAACAAAAGGACAAAGAATCCTTTGATCCTTTGTCCTCTTATTTTATACTGTTTTATATTGATCTATCAGTTGATTATACCGGATATGCTCCGTTTTTTGTATCAGCCTGTGTCAGATCAACCTTTTCCTGCTGTGCCTGACGATATTTAAAGAAGTCAGTAGCAACCTGAGGGAACAGAGCATAGGACAGAACGTCCTCATCCTGCTGTTTCCATTCCTTCATTTCTGCTTCCAGCTTATCCATTTCGTTTTCGATCAGATCTGCTGGACGGCAGGTAATTCTCTTCTCACCCGGAATTACCTTATCGATAACTTCCTGATTCATCGGTTTTACTGTCTGACCATATTCACCGCGCAGAACAGCCTTTGTTTCTTTTGTAGCCATTTTGTATCTCTCGCCCATAAGAACGTTAAATACAGCCTGAGTACCAACGATCTGAGAAGACGGTGTAACAAGAGGCGGCTCACCTAAGTCCTTACGAACTTCCGGGATCTCCTTTAATACATCATAATATTTGTCTTCTGCGTTCTGCTCTTTTAACTGGCTAACCATGTTGGAAAGCATTCCGCCCGGTACCTGATAAAGAAGTGTCTTAATATCAACACCCATAACCTTCGGATTTAACAGGCCATTTGCAAGGCACTCGTCTCTGTAAGGTCTGAAGTAATCAGCGATCTCTGCCAGAAGGTTCTGATCATAGCCTGTATCGTATTCTGTTCCCTTGAAGGTCTCAACCATAACCTCTGTTGCCGGCTGGGAAGTACCCATAGCAAAGGGAGAAATTGCACAGTCGATCACATCTACACCAGCTTCTACTGCTTTCAGATAAGTCATGGAAGCAACACCGGAAGTATAATGTGTATGTAACTGGATCGGAAGCTTGGTAGCTGCCTTCATGTTGGAGATCAGCTCTGCTGCCTTATAAGGAACCAACAGACCAGCCATATCCTTGATACAGATGGAATCAGCACCCATTTCTTCGATCTTCTTAGCCATGCCTACCCAGTAATCCATAGTATAAGCATCACCTAAGGTATAAGAAAGAGCGATCTGTGCATGACCTCTGCCTTCCTGTGCTTTGATCTTGTTTGTTGCATCTACAGCTGCTTGTAAGTTGCGAAGATCATTTAAGCAGTCAAAGATACGGATAATATCAATACCATTTGCTACAGATTTCTCTACAAAGCTATACACAACATCATCTGCATAAGGTCTGTAACCTAAGATGTTCTGACCTCTGAATAACATCTGTAACTGTGTGTTTTTAAAGCCGTCTCTCAGCTTTCTCAGACGCTCCCATGGATCTTCCTTTAAAAAACGAAGGGATGCATCAAATGTAGCACCACCCCAGCACTCTACTGCGTGGTAGCCAACCTTATCCATTTTATCAACGATAGGAAGCATCA
>CAYMEZ010000007.1:0-104282 GCA_964389835.1 uncultured Lachnospiraceae bacterium
AATTTGCAGCAGATTTACAGTCTGTCCCCTTTGGCCACTCGGGAATCCATCCATATCAGGCTTATTTTACAAGCCCTGACAATATTGAAGTGTATCACACTCCTATCGGAATTGCAAGAAATTCTTCTTTTCTTTTTTCTTATGCTTCAGCACAACCCCAGAGGTTGGCGGCATCGTAATCGCCAGCTTGCCTGCCTTTACCGGATAGCAGAACTGCTCTGTAGTAAACCCGTTCTTTTCTGTCAGGATCAGACGATCTAAAATGGCTTCTTTGGGAATACTTGCTTCCCAGACACTTATCTCCTTGGTAACCTCTTCCCCACTGTTGTTGATAAGAATAAGTGACTGTTCCTCCTGGGTAAATCTGGCATAAGCGATAAAATGAGTATCTCCATACAGCCCCAAAAGCGAGCCAGCTATCATTTCCGGATTTTTCTTATGTATCCTGATCATTTCTTTGTGAAATGCGATCAGCTCCTTATCCTCATGTCCCCAGGGATATGTCCGGCGATTATCCGGGTCTGTAAAACCGCATACACCTGCTTCATCCCCATAATAAATGGTCGGTGCTCCGATCCATGTCATCTGCAGCAGCACAGCTTCCCTGAACACTGCCTTGTCAATGCCCTCCTCTGCTGCCTTTGCGCCCATAGTATTCGTCCGTCCCACCTTATGATTTGTTCTGGTTAAAAAGCGGGAATGGTCGTGATTGGACAGCTCGTTCATTGCCACCTGCCAGGAAGGCATGGTAAAATCCGCATTATGATACTTCATTGCTTCCCAGAAACTGAACGCATTTCCATACAAATCCTCCCGGTAATCATCACTATGCTTCTGCATCCCTGTCAAAAACCACGATACCGGTTCCATAAACGCATCATAATTCATAACAGAATCCCATTCCTTACCGCCCATCCAGTTTTTCGGGCTGCCATAGTGCTCAGCAAGAATGATCGCTTCTGGATTTGCACTTTTTACTGCCTTACGGAAATCCTGCCAGAATTTATGATTCATCTCCGGACTATGCCCCAGATCCGCTGCTACATCCAGTCTCCAGCCATCTGCGCAATAAGGCTCTGAAACCCATTTTTTTCCAATATGCAGAATATAATCATACAGCTCCTTAGAGCCCTCATAGTTCAGCTTGGGCAAGGTATCATGACCCCACCAGCCATCATAGGTGTGATTATAGGGCCATTTATTTGTATCATAAAAATGAAAATAGTTCCGGTACGGACTGTCTGCAGACACATAAGCCCCTTTTTCGTAGCCCTCAGCGTTTTCGTATATCCGCTCCCTGTCAATCCATTTGTTAAAGGATCCACAATGATTAAATACACCATCCAGTATTACCCGGATCCCACGGCTGTGAGCCTCCTTTACAAGCTTGGCAAACAGCTCATTTCCTGCTTCCAGATTTTCGTGGTTTGTTACACGGTTGATGTAACGGCTGGCAAACCGGTTCTCCTTTTGTTCCGGTGTCAGCAGCTCGCCCTCTTCTTTTACGATCTTGCCAAAATGCGGATCTACATAATCATAATCCTGTATGTCATATTTGTGGTTGGAAGGCGATACAAAAATCGGATTCAGATAGATCACATCGATTCCCAGATCCTGCAAATAATCCAGCTTATCTATCACGCCCTGTAGATCGCCTCCATAGAACCGGCGCACATCCATATTCTCCGGATAAGAATCCCAGTCCTCAACCTTTTCTACCGGTTCTCCTACATAGCAGTACTCCCCCGTCTGTACATCATTAGAGGGATCTCCGTTATAAAAACGCTCCACAAATATCTGGTACATAACTGCACCTTTTGCCCAGTCAGGCGTATGAAAACCCGGAATGATCTGAAAATAGAAAAATTCTTCCGCTTCCTTTACAGTACCCCGCATGTCGTAGCAGCATTCTATCTTTCCTGTTTTTATTTCAAAATAATAAGCCAGCAGTTCATTTTCCAGCTGTACTTTTATAGAATAATAATCAAATTCTTCATCCGAAGTCTCTAACAGCATCAGTTCCTTTTGTCCCTTACAGACAAAATATACTCTGTCGATATTATTTCTGGCAGAACGAAATTTGATAGTAACCTCTCCGTAAGGTGCCGGCTCCTGTGGTATCACATAATTATTTGTTGTGTCACTAAACAGTGCTCTTTTCCGAAAAATTGGCCTTGTATTGGCAACATATTCCTGTTGTTGCTGCGCTTTCAGAAAACCATCTAAATCCATATGGCTTCAACCTTTCTTCTCATATTTCCCCACAACCCTCCTATACATTGTACCACATCTTTAGGCAGTAAAAAAGACAGCCTTTCGATCTGCTGTCTTTTTTAGAGAAGGTATTTCTTTCTTATGGGGTATAGCAAAAAACTATATAATGTATTGGGGGTTACAAATAGTATAATAGCAGAGCCTTTGTGAAAAGTCTATACTCGCAATTCACAAATATTACAATCTTGCATATACTTTTTTGTTAGTTTTGCACAAAAAGCGCCTCGAATTCTTCTCTTGTGACCTTTTCCTTCTGTAAAAGAAGCTCTGCACAGCTATGGAGAACCCCCATATTTTCCTCTATGATCTTCCTTGCTCTGGTATGACACTCATCAATGATACGCTTTACCTCTGTATCGATCTCATTTGCCACCGACTCACTATGGCTTCTTGTATGTGCAAGATCCCGTCCGATAAATACCTCGTCATCCTCGTCATCATAATTGATCAGACCGATATTCTCTGACATTCCATACCTTGTTACCATCTTTTTCGCCACCTTGGTAGCCTTCTTAATATCACTGGAGGCACCTGTGGTAATATCTCCGAAAATAATCTCTTCAGCAATGCGGCCGCCCAGCGATACCATAATATCCTGCAGCATCTTCCCCTTTGTCATGAACATTTCATCCCGTTCCGGCAAAGGCATGGTATAGCCTGCTGCTCCTGCTCCAGTAGGAATAATGGACACCATATATACAGGTCCTACATCCGGCAATACATGGAACAAAATGGCATGACCTGCTTCATGATATGCCGTAATCTTCTTTTCCTTTTCAGAAATGATACGACTCTTTTTCTCTGAACCGATCCCCACCTTGATAAATGCCTTTTTAATATCTTCCTGCTTCACATAGCCTCTATTCTCTTTTGCAGCAACGATTGCCGACTCATTCAGAAGATTTTCCAGATCTGCTCCGGTAAATCCGGCTGTCGTCTGGGCGATCAGCTTCAGATCAACATCCTCTGCCAACGGCTTATTCTTTGCGTGTACCTTCAAAATTTCCTCTCTGCCGCCTACATCCGGTACACTTATCGCAATTTTCCGGTCAAACCGTCCCGGACGCAGGATCGCCGGATCCAGAATATCCACACGGTTTGTAGCCGCCATTACGATGATCCCTTCATTAACGCCAAAGCCATCCATCTCCACAAGAAGCTGGTTCAGTGTCTGCTCTCTTTCATCATGTCCGCCGCCCATACCGGTACCGCGCCTTCTTGCCACTGCATCAATTTCGTCAATAAATACAATGCAGGGAGCATTATTTTTGGCGTTGAGAAACAAGTCCCTGACACGGGATGCGCCTACACCTACAAACATTTCTACAAAATCAGAACCAGAAATACTGAAAAAGGGAACACCTGCTTCTCCTGCCACTGCCTTTGCAAGCAGGGTTTTACCTGTTCCGGGCTGTCCCTCCAGCAAAACGCCCTTTGGAATTCTGGCACCTACCCTGGTAAATTTTCCTGGCTCCTTTAAAAACTCTATGATCTCCTCCAGATCTTCCTTTTCTTCTCTCAGTCCTGCCACGTCCTTCAGCGTGGTCTTTCCCTCGCCCATAGATAACTTTGCCCGGCTTTTGCCGAAATTCATCATTTTTCCATTGCTGCCGGAATTATGGGAATTCATCATGGTAAAGAAAAATACACCAATAATGAGCACCATCAGCATAGGCAGCATATAGGTCATAAACCAGCTTTCCTTGGGCACATCATGCATGATCGGACTAATGCTGTGCTCTGCCAGCATCCCCTCGATCTCTTTTACATCAGACACATAGGCAACCTTCGTGCTACCGTCTGACAAGGTTACCTTTACCGCACCGGTAGGCGTTTCCCTGTTTGGCTGGATCTCTGCAAGAACCACCGCTTCCTTTTCCAGATCTGCTGCCAGCTGAGCCTTTGTATAGACCTCCTGCTGTTCCTTTAATGTACTGATAAAATAGGTCAGCCCTAACAACATCAGTATAACGATAAAATAAATATTCAGGCCTCTGCCATTTTTATTCAATGTTTTTCCTCCCAAAAACGCAGTTCCGTTTCTATTAGTCTAATTCTACTACCCCGATGTACGGAAGATTGCGGTATTTCTGATCATAGTCCAAGCCATAACCGACCACAAATTCATCCGGGATCTGAAATCCTGTATAATCTACTTTTACATCGTTCACTCTTCGCTCCGGCTTATCAAGCAGTGTACAAAGTGCCAGACTCTTAGGTCCTCTGTCTCTTAGCATTTCCAGAAGATAGCTCAGGGTTCTTCCAGAATCTACAATATCCTCCACAATAATAACGTCCTTATCCTTAAGCGGCTCATCCAGATCCTTTACGATCTTCACTACTCCGCTGGACTTTGTTTCACTTCCATAGCTGGACACAGACATAAAATCCATGGATACCGGAACAGTAATTCTTTTTGCAAGCTCACACATGAAAAAGGCACCGCCCTTTAAAACACATACCAGATGCACCTGTTTTCCGGCATAATCCTTGCTGATCTGCTCGCCGATCTCCTGAATCTTCGCATCTACCTCATCCTCTGTCAACAGTGTTCTGATCTTTTCTGCCATCTGAAGTTCCTCCTGTAACCTGTATCTGCAATACGGTTTTTGTCTTTTCGTTTATTTTATAGTGCTCGCTGATCCGCATTCCTATCACCCACAGGATATGCTTTCCTTCTGCCAGAACCGGCATCTGCCCCCGCTCTGCCTTGGGAATCTTTTCATCGATCAGATATGCCTTGAGCGACTTACGTCCTCCATCCCTGCAGGTTTCCAGATAATCGCCCGGCTGCCTGTTTCTAAGCACCAAAGTCTCTCCTATTCTATCATAATCAAACCATTTCGTATATGTTTTTTGGGGAATAATTTGGCTTTTTTCATAGGGAAAAACAGTACATTCCAGCACTCTTCCATCCGGCAGACATGTTTTTCCCGGAATTTTCATCTCATGCATCAAGGGCTCTCCAAGGTCTACGCCTCTTTCAGCTTCCAAGCCTTCCTTCTCAATCCGCACTTCGCCGTATTCCCGGTATGCCCGCAGTCCATAGGGCAGGTCGCACTGTCCATTTCCGCTTCTTTCAAAGAGCTTCTTAACAGCCTCCACATGCACAGCTCCCAGATCCTTCCTGCTGCCTGCTGCCTTTTCCAGCGCCAGTAAAAGCATCTGCTTCTGAAGCAGCAACGGTTCTCCTAAGAATGCCGCTACATCAAAGATAACCTTTGCCTCTGCGCTTTTCCTTGTACACCGCTTTAATGCTGCTTCAGCATTTTGGCTGATATACTCTGCCGCCTCTCTCATAAGGACACTGGCATCACTGATGTGGGAAATCGCCCGTTCACAGATTTCTTTTTCTGCATAAGGCAGGATGTGATGACGAATTCTGTTCCTTGTATAAGTATCCTCCTGATTGGTTCTGTCTATACAATAAGATATCCCCCATTTTGCAAGAAATTCTTCAATCTCCGTTCTGGACAGACATAGCAGCGGTCTGATCACTCTGCCCCGCACCGGACGGATGCCTGCCATCCCCTCCAGTCCGGTCCCCCGCATAAGATGAAACAGTACCGTCTCTGCATTATCATTCTGATTGTGGGCTACCGCGATCTTTCCCTTGGATGCCCCCATTTTTTCCAGCACCTGTTCAAATACCCGATAACGGATCTCTCTGCCTGCCTCCTCTGTGGAAATATGCTTTTCCTTCGCATATTTTTCCACATCAGCCTCTTCATAATAATAGCTGCATCCCCAGTCCTTGCATAAGGCTTCCACATAAGCTGCATCCTCGGCCGCTTCCCTGCGGATCCTGTGATTAACATGAACTGCCGCCAGCTCTATCGGGATGATCTCCCTGATTTTCAGTAACATAAAGAGAAGGCAGACAGAATCTGCCCCTCCGGAAACACCCACCACAACCCGATCTCCCGGCTGCAGCATATGATTTTCTTTGATATAATCAAGTACTTTCGTAACCATATTACCAATATAATCAATTTATCCGGGAAAATCAACCCACACCATTCTCCCAGATACCGGTTGTCAGCACCGTCATATCATCCTGTACTCTCCCCATTGTTTTATGCAATACAAACTGAAGAATATAATTGGCGATCTCCTGTGGATTCTGCAGGGTTATCTGACTGAGCATCTCCTGAAACAATGCCTCGCTTCCCACGCCGTCTACCACTCCATCTGAAACCATGATCACATAGTCTCCATCCTTCAGCTGACAATACTGCTTGTCCAGATCGATCCTGTGGAAGATACCAAGCGGAAGATTCTTAGCAGCAATCTGCTCTACCATTTCTCCCCTCTTAATATATGTATAGGAGGCACCCACCTTTACCAGCTCACAGCCGCCGGTGTATAAATTAATATCGCAGACATCCAAGGTTGACATATTCTCTTCCTCTGAACGGGCGATCAATACCCCATTGATCATCTCTACCGCAGTTTCTTTGGAAAAACCAGCTTCCATAAATTTTTCCAGCAGATCGATCACCGTTTCGCTGTCTGCCATTGCCTTTTCGCCAGAGCCCATGCCATCGGACAATGCCAGAACCAAGCCGCCGTTCCCGTTTTCTATAACAGAGTAGGTATCCCCGGATACCGTTTCATTTTCTCTTGTTGCCTTTGCTGCTCCTGTCAGCACGCTGTATGGAGCTTCCTCTTCAAAAATGACCGTTTCGTACGCCTCCGGCAGGAAGAACAGTCCATCCCGTTCCGGTACCAGTCTCCGGTCGAACAGTACCGACAGATAATCAGCCACATCCTCCATGGTCAGCACCTGTTTTGCCGCTGCACACAGCTTTACCACCAGCTTCATTCCGCCCACTTCATTCTCCGTCCGGTAAATGCTCTGAACCAGCATTCCGTTTTCTTTGCAGGCATGAATGAGCTTTTTCAGTTCCCGTTCCTTAAAGGGATATACCTGATGGGTTTCCTCTGCCAGCGACCGTATCATTCCTGCGATCTCATTTAAGTTATCTGCCAGGATCTCCCTGTTTTCCACCAGTCTTCTTTTCAGCAGGCTCTCCTGCCTGTCCTGGGCATCCACACTGCCCTGATTTTCCCATCCTGCCTCTTTTTCCTTGCAGGCAAAAGACCTTGCCAGATCGCAGAAGGAATCTGCATAGCCCAACAATTTCTTCTTTCCATAGGCAGAAAGCCAGAGTTCCTCTGCCTGTCCGCTTATCATAGCTGTTCTTTTCATAGCATCCTGTCCTTTCCTCCACAGAGCCCCTCAGCCCGGCTCTCCTGTAAGAACACAGTATAGCAAACAGCCCTTGCAATATTTGTCGATTGCTTTCCTGTTTCCTTATTTTTTTCAGACAAAAAATACGGATGACCCCATCTGTCATCCGCATTTAATCCTTTTCTTTAAAAATGATCTCTCCCTGATATACCAGTCCCAGCTTATCCTTTGCAACCTCTTCTGCATATTTTTTTGTCTTTGTATATTTCCGGAATTCCTCAATCTCCAGCGCACGGCTTTCTTCCTGAGCGATCAGCTCCTCTAAAGCCGCCTCCCTCGCTGCGTAAACCGCCATTTTCTCTCTTAACTCTATGCTTTTTATTCCTACCACAAGAAGAAGCATCAGCACTGCCGTTGTCACAAGAAACATCGCCAGCCGGTTCTGCCTTTTTTTGCGGAAAGCCAGTTTTCTTTTTACCATTTTATAACTCCCAGATACCCCAGACTCTATTGTTTACATAAAATTATTTTAAGCAATTTTTTGCTGTCCGTCAACTTCTTTTTTACCCTGCGAATGCCCATTTTAAGCCATTTTGGGGACTTTTTCCTTGTCCACCTGACACGGTCTTTTACCACATTTAGTGGTTTCATTACTATCTTAAAAATCTTACCTACAAGATGTAGTAGCCTTTGCAGCACAAAAGAAACATATTTTACAAATAAAAATCCCAGGGTTATTTTGTATAAAATCATTCCCACCATTGCGCCTGCCACAGCAAACCATCTGAGCACGCCATTATTTTCTCTGATCAGCATGGCAAAAATCAACAATGCGCAGGTAATCCAATAAAAAAGATCCTCTACAGAAATTGCCAGAATGTTATGAGGGATAACCCTGCGCAAAATTCTGAGCAGATCATATAGCACCGTGATCACGATCCCCATGAGAAAGGAATGAAGCAAAAAATACAGCTCTGTTACAATATCCGGACTCATATCCCACCTACTTAAACAGCCTTGCCAGTATCGATTCTCCTTTGCCTGCATATCCCACGCTCTCTGAATAGGTCAGACTGTCAACCCTGCCTTCTATATCTACCTCTCCCTTATCAAGGCTCAGCCGCTTTACATGCAGGTCGCTTCCCTTGATCATCAGCATTCCCTGCTCTGTTTCCAGCAATATCTCTCCCAGATCAAAGGATAAAACATCCACAACTCCATTCATTCCGCATATATTTCTATTGGTCAGCACGCATTTATGCGCTTTTGCCCTGCTGTTTGTCAGATCTTCCATTAAAAAAGCCTCCCATGTCATTCCTCATATAGTGTATGAGGAAGACTGGAGGCTTATGCCTGTTAAAGATAACGGAACAGCTCTGCCGCCGCTTCTTTTTTTACTGTTTCCTGTACATCCAGGATCTCAACCTTTACATCCTTATTTCCAAACTGGATCGTCAGAATATCTCCTGCCTTTACAGCCGTAGATGCCTTTGCCGGTTTATCGTTGAGCAATACCCGTCCTGCATCACATGCCTCGTTTGCCACCGTGCGCCGCTTGATCAAACGGGACACCTTTAAATATTTGTCCAATCTCATGCTGCATTCCCTCTTTCAAAATCAAGGTCTTTCCTATGAAATAAAAACAGAGCAGCTACCTGCGTAACTGCTCTGTCCACATACTCTTATGCGTTTACTAAATCCTTTAATGCTTTACCAGCTTTGAATTTAGGAGCCTTAGAAGCTGCAATGTTCATCACTTCACCAGTCTGAGGATTTCTTCCTTCTCTTGCTGCTCTCTCAGATACCTCAAATGTACCAAAGCCAACCAGCTGAACCTTCTCGCCTTTCTTTAATTCATCTGCAACGATATCAGTGAAAGCCTTTAAAGCCTTTTCTGCATCCTTTTTAGAAAGCTCTGCCTGATCAGCGATAGCTGCTACTAATTCTGTTTTGTTCATTTCGAACTCCTCCTCTTGATTCATTGAGTTTTTATATTAGTGTATTTCATTCTTCCTTCTCGGAAACACCTATATATATTTATAGACATATTTGGAATGTTTGTCAAGGAATTATTCACTTTCCGGCTCGAAAACTCCCACTTTTTCTGCAATTCTATCATCTAACAGCTGTTCCGGTGCCAGCTTCTCCCTATAGGCAAATTCACAAAGCAGCCAGAGCAGGTCTGTAAATACTGCTTCGGTCCGTTCCTTTCGTCCTTCCCTCTTCCCTTCCTTCAACCGGGCAAGGGCGCTTTCCAGCCTCTCAAAGATCGTATCTCTATCCTCCGGCAGTCCATATAGCTTGTCCACCTTTTTGATCACCTTACAGGCTCTTGCCAGGGCCGGAAGCTCTATGGGTATCTCTCTGAGCGGCGATGAGATCCAGCTTTTTCCTTCTTTTTCCTTTTTCTTGATCTCTTCCCAGTTTTCCAGCACCTTATCGGAGGTTTCCGCTGCCACATCCCCAAACACATGGGGATGACGGCGGATCATCTTTTCCGACACCTCTCCGATTACATCCTCGATCGTAAAGAGCTTTTCTTCCTCAGCGATCACGCTGTGCATGACCACCTGCAGCAAAATATCTCCCAGCTCTTCTCTCATGTTTTCAGCATTGCCTGTTTTGTCATAAATACGGATCGATGCCAACAGCTCCGCCGCTTCCTCTGTCATACAGGGCTTCAGGCTTTCATGCGTCTGTTCCCGGTCCCAGGGGCAGCCGTTTTCTGCTCGCAATGCTTTTATAATCCCGACAAAGTCTGTGAAAGTATATTGTTTGTCCATGTTCCATCTCCTAATCCTATTGTATCTAAGCCAAGTCCGGCGGTTCCAAGCCCTGTTGTTCCCGTCAGACCAGATTCCGTTTTCTTTACCAGCTCTGAAAAGGACAGCTCCATATCCTTTTCTTCGCTGTCGACCTGTATGGTATAGCTTCTTGTCTGGTATCCGTTCTTTCGCAGGGAGATCACATGCGTGCCTGCTTTCTTTGGAAATGACACCGGTGCCAGACCTACATAGCTGCCATCCACATATACCTCGGCATCCGTTGGAGCATTGACCTTAACCCGCCAGATCCCCTCTCCAGTTGCTGTTTCCTCGGAGAAATCCTCTTTATCACCTGCTACGGCAGTATTTTCGCCGTCCTCTATCTGTGAAGAAGCTGTCTCCTGATTCTGCGACCCATCTGGCTCCAGCTCTACATTCAGATTGGCGTTTTCCTGCCCTACCTTTAAATATTGGCTGATGGTTTCATAGCCTGCTGCCTTAACGATCATCTGATGGATACCATATTCCAGCTCCACATAGGCAGACGTATCTATTTTGTTTCCATCAATATAGACATTCGCATCTCCGGGAGAAAGTGTAAAAAATACTTTTCCAGTTTTTACCTCTTCTCCTTTCAGATCAGAAATATCCAGCACTGTCTCTTCATCCCTGTAAATGGTGGCTGTTTTGCTTCCCTCATGCCCTTCGTTTTTTACCACAATGGTATATTCCCCTTCCGGAACAGTAAGAAGCATATCCTCTGAGATCCGCTGCACCAGCTTCTGACCGATCTCGATAAAGCCGCCCACAAAATATTCCTCTCCGATCAGCCGAAGATAACCATGCCCTTTTTTTACCATGATACTGTATACTGTATTTTCAATTCCCTGAACAGACAGTACATCCCTTTCGTTCAGATCTGTCAGCTCGATCTCCTCCCCGGCAGACTGGATCACCATTCTCTCTGCCAGAGTATATACCTCTCCATGAAAGGTAATGTGCCCTCTTTCCTGATTCATCTCAAAGCCGGCTGTCACATCCTGTTTCCATGCCGATGGCGACAACGTGATGGCAACACATTTTTTGGGAATATGCTGAAAATTCACATCCACAATATCCCCCGGCATAAGCTGCGCCGCAGACAGTGCCCCACCATATTGATCTGTGATGACTGTGATCCCATCATAGCTTAATGTATAATTTTTATTGACAATACGGTTCAGAAAGGTGATCTTTTTCTCCTCTTCCCAGACCCGTACCACCACAGCTGTGTCCTTAGAGTCATATTCTCCCGGCTCCATAATGCGAAACCCGGTATCCGATACCGCTTCTGCTTCTTCCTGCCCGGTATTTCCGCTCTTTAAAAACCCAATATTGACACCCGTGTCATTTTGGCATCCTGACAGCCAGAGCATCATAAGTATCCCACATAAAGTTAGTCTTTTCCAATGTGTTTTCATTTGTTTTCTATGCCCTCTTCTCTGCTTGCTTTATCCCCGCAGCAGAGTATTTAAAAACAGCTCTTTTTCTGCTTCCTGCTTTAATAGTTTATCAAATTTTTCCATGTTCCGCCCCGGAATCCAGGATTTTCCTGTATTATAATAAAAATTAACGATCTTCCAGAACTTTTCCGGGTATGCCAGACGATAATACAGCTGTAAAAGCTCTTCTCTGGAAAGCGGCTTTTCTTTCTGGTAAGCCTCCAGCATGCTATTTCCCAGCGTCAGCGACCAGTTGCTTTTTTCCAGAAGCTTTCTGAGAAACAGGTACAGATCTCTGATCTGACTGTCGCAGGCACATTTTTCAAAGTTTATGACAAACGTGTCATTTTCATTCAGCAAAAGATTATGGTATTGAAAATCTCCATGACACCAGATCCCCTGCCTGTGGATTTCCTCATCATAGGCTGCATTTCTGCAGGAATTCCACTTTTCCGTCATCTCAAATGCCTTTTCCATAAATCCATCATAGTACCTGAGCAGATAAATTTCAAAATCATTTTTCTGGCTTTTATCACGTAAAAATCTGCGAACCTTTTTCAGCTCGCGATTATGCTTTTCATATTCTCTGTCCATTCGGACAACAGAGCTCTCCGGCTCTGCTGTGCAAGGCATGATCATCGCCTTATGCAGTCTTGCCAGATCTCTTACCACTCTCCTGCATTCCTCGCCGTCCCGGATGCTGCATTCCCTTCCCTCAAAATAGGTTTTGACAACGTAAGTATTCTGATAGGAGTCCTTTGTCCACAGCTCTCCTTCTTTGTTCGGCAGGATCTCTTCCACCGGAATATCTCCATTTTCCCGGACACAGGCAAGCAGCCTGTTCTGCAAAGCCAGCTTTTCTGTAAAGCCGGTATACTCCTTTAAGATACGGATTCCCTCTGGTGTTTCAAAAAGGATCGCACCCCTGCCCTTCCATGTACGGATCACTTCAAAATCATATTCTGAAAGCACACTGACTGCTCTGTCATTCACATATATTCCCCCTAAGATTGGTCATTACCTATCTTATGAGCTGCCTTTCAGAAAAATGCTCTAAATCTGTTTCAAAAGATATTCCTTTGTATTACACTGGGGATTTTCCAGCACAAGCTCCAGAAGCCGTTCCAGTACTGTTCCAATTTCTTTTCCCGGCTGCATTCCTGCCTCCAGCAGATCCTTTCCCGTTACCGCCAGCTGCTTTAAGGTCAGACACTCCTGACGCGCTTCTATCCCCTCATACAGCTCCTCCAGATGAGACAGCGTCTTTAGCTTCTTCTCCTTCAGATAATCGCTCTGAGCCGCCACGTCTGCCCTCTTTACAGCAAACAGCTTCCAGAGCAGCTCCTCTCCGATCCGGTTTGCTGCCCGGCGGACATCCGCCTCCTGCTCCCCGATCTTATGATCATGAAACCGGACAAGCTTTACTACCTTGTCCCTTGTGTCATTATCAAACTTCAGCCGGGTAAGGATTCTGCCTGCCAGCTCTGCTCCAAGCTCTCCGTGCCCCTTAAAATGATCTCTGCCACTTTCATCTCTGGTATGTGCCAGAGGCTTTCCAAGATCATGAAGCAGCATTGTCAGGCGCAGCACCTTATCCGCCTCTATGGCTGCCATGCTGTGCAGAATATGCTCTCCCACACAGTATTTATGATGCGGATGGTTCTGGGGCAGCTGCATTGCCGCATCAAATTCTGGCAGGATCACTCCCGTAATCCCACATTCATATGCCTTTCCCAGCTCCTCTGGGTTGGGAGAGGTAATGAGCTTTACCAGCTCTGTCTGTATCCGCTCCGCACTGACATACCGCAGGTTCTCTGCCAGCTCGCAGATCGCCCTCTGTGTATCCTCCTCAATGGAAAATCCCAGCTGGGCCGAAAAACGCACCGCACGCATCATTCTCAGTGCATCTTCGGTAAAGCGTTCCTTTGCATTGCCTACACAGCGGATTTTTCCTGCTTTTAAATCCTGCATACCGCCAAAAATGTCTACCAGACCGCTGATTTCATTATATGCCATCGCATTGATGGTAAAATCCCTGCGCTGCAGATCCTCCTGCAGATTTCCTGTATAGATAACCTCCTTTGGATGTCTGGCATCCTCATATTCTCCATCTATCCGGTAAGTAGTTACCTCAAATCCATCCTTTTCAAGCATGACAGTAACCGTTCCGTGCTGGATTCCGGTATCGATCGTCCTGCGGAAAAGTGCCTTTACCTCCTCTGGTCTTGCCGAGGTTGTAACATCCCAGTCATCCGGACATCTTCCAAGAATACAGTCCCGCACACAGCCCCCTACTGCATAAGCCTCATATCCGGCATTTTGCAATGTATTGATAACATATCCCACCTTTTCCGGCAGCTGTATCCTTTCATCCATTCCCTTTACCTCCGGCTGCTTTTCGTGCATTTTCTCCTGCACCTTTCATTCCCTTTTTACACACTCTCTGCTTATCATCATATACTATTCTTCTCATTTTGGCAAAACGGTATTTTGTTGAAAGCCAGAGGAAATATGTATAACAGAAAAACATTTCCTACTGCACAAAAGCAGGGCAGCCAAAAAGAGAGGCTGCCCTGTCTGTCATCTGTCTTTTGATGCTGTTTTAATAATTCTCCGGCTTTACCTGAAAATAAGCCTGAGGATGTGCACACACCGGACATACCTCTGGTGCTTTCTTTCCTACACAGATATGGCCGCAGTTCGTACACTGCCATACTGCATCTCCTTCTTTGGAAAATACCAGACCATTTTCCATATTGGCAATGAGCTTACGGTATCTTTCTTCATGCTCTTTCTCAATAGCTCCTACCATATCAAACAGAATAGCGATCTCTTCAAAGCCCTCTTCCCTTGCTTCCCTTGCAAAGGTATCGTACATATCTGTCCATTCGTAATTCTCGCCGTCAGCTGCATCCTTCAGATTCTCAAGCGTAGAGCCTATGCTGCCGCCATGAAGCAGCTTATACCACATTTTTGCATGCTCCTTTTCATTTGCCGCCGTTTCCTCAAAAATATTTGCGATCTGTACATAACCGTCCTTTTTCGCTTTGGATGCAAAAAAGGTATACTTGCTTCTTGCCTGAGACTCTCCTGCAAATGCTGCCATTAAGTTCGCTTCGGTTCTTGTTCCCTTTAAATCTGCCATGCCTCTTCTCCTTCCACATTTTGCATGATTACATTTACTGCATCACTCTATTATATCCACCGCAGACACATCTTAACCCCCATTTTGTATCTGCGGCTTTTATCCTGTACACATCATGCCTGTCTTTTTTCTGATACCAGTCTTACCGTCTCCCGTGCAATAGCCAGTTCTTCGTTTGTCGGCACGACCATCGTTACGACCTTTGCACCTTCATCCGAAAGGATCACTTCTTCTCCTCTGACTTTATTTTTTTCAGGATCGATATTGGTACCGAGGAAGCCCACATACTGTCCGATCAATGCACGCACCTCTGCATTATTTTCTCCGGCACCTGCCGTAAATGCGATCACGTCCACACCGTTCATGGCTGCCGCATAAGCACCGATGTATTTTCCCACACGGTATGCATAGGTCTGAAGCGCCGTATCTGCCATTTCGTTTCCCTCTGCTGCCGCTTCTGCCAGATCACGGAAATCACTGGAAAAATTATCCGAAAGTCCCAGTACACCGGACTTTTTGTTGCACACATCAATGACTTCTTCTGCGCTGATCCCAAGCTTTCCTGCCATAAAGGAGATGATCGCCGGGTCTAAATCGCCGGATCTGGTTCCCATGATCAGACCTTCCAGTGGGGTCAGTCCCATCGAAGTATCCACACTCTTTCCGTGGTCAACCGCAGATACGGAAGCCCCGTTTCCGAGATGGCATACGATGATCTTTAAATCGTCTCTGTTTTTTCCTAAGATCTCTGCCGCACGCCTGGAAACAAAATCATGGCTCGTACCGTGGAAGCCATAGCGGCGCACCTTATAGTCTCTGTAATATTCATACGGCAGGCCGTACATATATGCCTTTTTCGGCATCGTCTGGTGAAATGCCGTGTCAAATACTCCGACCATGGGCACGCCCGGCATATTTTCCTGACAGGAACGGATACCGATCAAATTTGCCGGATTGTGGAGCGGAGCAAGATCGCTGCATGCCTCGATCTCTTTCATGACCTCATCCGTAAGTACAACACTTCCGGCAAATTTTTCACCGCCGTGCACGATACGGTGACCTACCGCATCGATCTCATCCAGACTCTGGATCACTCCAACCTCCGCGTCCGTCAGTTTTTCGATCACAAGCTTTACAGCCGCGGTATGATCCGGCATCTCTGCCTGCATTTTTACCTTGCCTTCCCCTGCTCTCTGATGCGTAATAGCACTCTGGTCAATTCCGATCCTCTCACAGAGCCCTTTTGCCAGAACCTTTTCTGATGTGCTGTCGATTAACTGATATTTTAAAGAAGAACTGCCGCAGTTGATTACCAATACATTCATGATGTCTTCTGCCTCCTGTTTTTTCTATATTACTGCCAATACCAAATGCATCCGTTTAGTATGCGCGTCCCCAATATACCATTTTCTTTGCAGGCTTACCGCAGCATACGCAGGTATCTGCAATGTGCTCCTGCTCAAACGGCATACAGCGGCTTGTTACACTCAGTTTCTCCTTGATCACATCCTCACATGCCTGCTCTCCGCACCACATTGCTTTTACAAAGCCTGCTTTTTCCGCAAAGATCTTTTCAAATTCTTCCATTGTGGAAGCCGTATATGTATGAGCGTCTCTGTGCGCACGGGCACGCTCTAACATTTCTGTCTGCATCTTTTCCAGCACTTCGGCTACCTTTGTCTCTAATTCATCAAAGCCTGCCTCGATCTTTTCTCTCGTGTCACGACGGCAGATGATGCATTTGCCTGCTTCGATGTCCTTTGGCCCTACTTCAATACGGACCGGAATTCCGCGCATTTCCTGTTCTGAGAATTTCCATCCCGGACTCTTGTCGGAATCATCCACCTTAACGCTGAAGCCGGATTTTAACTTATCACGAAGCTCATATGCCTTATCCAATACGCCTTCCTTTTTCTGCTGGATCGGAATGATCATCACCTGTGTGGGTGCGATGGCAGGAGGCAGCACCAGGCCCGAATCATCGCCGTGTACCATAATGATGGCACCGATCAGACGTGTTGTCATTCCCCAGGAAGTCTGATATACATATTTTAATTTGTTGTCCTTATCAGTAAACTGGATTCCGAACGCTTTTGCAAAGCCGTCACCAAAGTTGTGGCTTGTACCGGACTGAAGTGCCTTTCCGTCATGCATCAGTGCTTCGATCGTATAAGTTGCCTCTGCACCTGCAAATTTTTCCTTCTCAGTCTTACGTCCTTTAATGACCGGAATTGCCAGAACGTTCTCCAGAAAATCTGCATAAACATTCAGCATCTGCAGGGTTCTTGCCTCTGCATCCTCCATGGTCGCATGTGCGGTATGCCCCTCCTGCCACAAAAACTCTCTGGAACGAAGAAACGGTCTTGTCTCCTTTTCCCAGCGTACCACCGAACACCACTGATTGTACACCTTCGGCAGGTCACGGTAAGACTGGATATCATTTTTATAAAAATCGCAAAACAGGGTTTCGGATGTGGGTCTGACACACATTCTTTCCTGAAGAGGATTTAAGCCCCCATGTGTTACCCATGCTACCTCCGGCGCAAAGCCTTCAACATGATCTTTTTCCTTCTGAAGCAGACTTTCCGGTATGAACATCGGCAGGTATACATTTTCTACCCCTGTTTCCTTAAATCTTGCATCCAGTGTTTTCTGGATATTTTCCCAAATTGCATAGCCTGCGGGCTTCAATACCATACAGCCCTTTACACTTGTATAATCAATTAATTCTGCTTTCTTTACTACATCGGTGTACCACTGTGCGAAATCAGTTTCCATGGATGTAATGGACTCTACTAATTTTTTCTCAGCCATTTTGTTTCCCTTTCTCCTAATTGATAAAATAACCTATCTTGTATTTTCATACAAAGTCGTAAAAATGTCAATCGTCACCGCAAAAATCCGGTATTTTGCGCCAGATTTCACGGATCAGCAAAAAGCTGAGCGGTCCTGCCACCACGCCTGAAAGTCCATAGAGTCTGATGCCCAGATAGATGGAAAGCAGTACCACGACCGGATAGATATCCATCTGCCTGCCGATCAGCCTTGGCTCTGCCAGTTCCCGCAAGAGCACGCACGCGCCATAGAGCATAAGGGTCACAATGCCCTTCCACGCCTTTCCCTGTACGAACTGCCAGAGTGCTGTCGGTATCAGCACGATTCCGGTCCCGATAAAGGGAAGTGCATCCAAAACGCCTGCCAAAAGCCCGATCCACACGCTTCCGCGGATTCCAAAAAGCCCCAAAACAAGCACGCAGCAGCCTCCTATCAGACAAAGGATTTTAAGCTGCGCCTTGAGATAATCTCCTGTCAGCTTTCCAATGGCACCTCCGATCTCCTCTGCTGCCTGATACCATTTATATTTCTGCAGATCCGCCTGTATCTTCCTAAAATCCTTTCCAAGCAGTATGGCGGCAATGAGTGTCATTCCCAAAAATCCTGCTGCCCGTACAAAAAGCTGCACATACAAAACCGACCGATCCATCAGCTTCGGCAATGCACTCTGCTTCATATCCTCCACAGCAGAACGGACATGAAGCAAAACCGTCTCTTCCATGCTTCCTGCATAAAATCCGGTATACTGCTCTGCCCTCTGGCAGCAGGCATGGAGAAAGCTGCTCATTTCCTCCCGGCAGCGTTCCAGATACCCCGGCAGCATAGCAAGCTGTCCTCCTATCCTGTCTGTCAGATACCACATACCCACTCCGGCAAGAAGGAGGAATGCCGCAAGCAGCAGCACCGCGATCACTCTTCGTTTCATGGGAAAATGCACTTCCAGACGGCGCAAAACCGCCTGTATGAGCGAAAGTATACAAAACGCAAGAAAAAAGGGCATGACAAGTGTCAGCACATATTTTACAAATACATAAACCGACACAACTGTCATAACCCTTGCAGCATATGATTTTCTTTTTCCCTGCCAAAACCATTCCACCGTAATCACCCCGGTTAGTATCCGGCAAAGGCCTTTATTTTATACCATCAGACGATAGATATTTTCCACATCCTTCTGGTCAAGCTTTACAAAGCCGCTGAGGAAGCCCGGATTTCCATTTCCATAGCATGCGGAATGTGCCATTTTTTCAATATCCTCTTCCTTTGCTCCAAGCTCTGCAAAGTTTTTCGGCATACCGATGGAGATCAGGAAATCCTGCAGTGCCTTGATGCCTGCCTTTGCTGTTTTTTCAGGATGCACGAAATCCATCTCACAGCCCCATACCCGCACGGCGATCTGAGCAAAACGCATCACGTCATGCTGCATATTATAAGTAAAGACCGCCGGCATGGTTACCGCAAGTCCGGCTCCGTGTGCACAGTCATACACAGCCGAAAGCTCATGCTCGATATTATGGCTTGTCCAGTCCTGTGTTCTTCCTACGCCGCAGGAATTGTTGTGTGCCATCATACCTGCCCACATGATATTTGCTCTGGAATCATAGTCAGAAGCATCTGCTACTGCCTTCGGACCTTCTTTTTTCATGGTCAGAAGGAGTGCTTCGATCATGCGGTCTGTTACCTCAACCTCTGTGGTATTGGTCAGATAACGCTCATACAGATGCGCCATAATATCTGTGATGCCGCATGCTGTCTGATACGGGGAAAGGGTCTGTGTCAGTGCCGGATTTAAAACAGAGAACTTCGGGCGGTATGCCTCACCGGTTGCTCCTCTTTTAAACATTCCGTTTTCATTGGTGATGACCGAGTCCGGCGAGCCTTCGCTTCCGGCTGCCGAGATCGTCAGGACCGTTCCGACAGGAAGTGCTTTTTCTACCAGCTTTCCGCAATAAAAATCCCAGAAATCACCGTCATAAACGCTTCCGGCTGCGATCGCTTTTGCGGAATCAATGGTGCTTCCTCCGCCTACTGCCAGCACAAAATCCACCTGCTCCTTACGGCAAAGCTCGATTCCTTCGTATACGAGACCGCTTCTCGGATTCGGCTTTACGCCGCCAAGCTCCACATAGGTAAGTCCCTCTGCCTCAAGCGACTTTTTTACCCGGTCTAAAAGTCCTGTCCGTACCACGCTTCCTCCGCCGTAATGAATGAGTACGCGGCTTCCTCCAAAGCGTTTTACATATTTTCCGGTTTCCAGCTCTGCCTCTTTTCCAAAGGCAAAGTACGTTGGTGCATAAAAGGTAAAATTCTCCATACTCTCGTCTTCCTTTCTATTTACAATTTATATTTTTACTGCTCTGTCGTTCCGCCCTCTAAGGCGCTGTTTCCGTATGGATCAGCTGGATCATTTCCTTGTGTAAATTGCGCAAAGACCGGATTTTGCGGTTTGCAGCAAAATTTCTGCTTTTTCCCATTTATCGGATTTACAAACGCCAACTGCGATGCGCAAAGTGCCAGCTGCCCCTTCTCCTTTGCACCGTACTTCATATCTCCGAAAAGCGGATGCCCCAGATGGGACATCTGGGCACGGATCTGATGAAAGCGTCCTGTTTTGATCGTAATTTCTGCCAGAGAAAAGCGCCTTTTTTGTATTTCCGCCTGTGCTCCCATCCCTGCCTGCACTTCTGCCTCCTGCAGGATCCGGTAGCAAAGCTCTGCCCGTTTCGCAGCAGGCTCATTTTCGGACACCACATTTGCCCGTCCTGCTCTGCCGTCCTTTTTTAAATAATCAATCAGCACGCCCTGCCTTGCCTCCGGCACACCCCAGAGCACCGCCAGATATTTTTTCTCAAGTCTGCCGTCCGCAAGCTGTCTTGTCAGTCCATCTGCCGCCTTTTTTGTCTTGGCAAACACAAGCAGCCCCTCCACCGGCTGATCCAGACGATGAACAATCCCAAGATACGGCTCTGCCTTATTATTTTTTCTGCTCAGATAATTTTTCAGCTCGCTGACAACGTCCTCCTGAAAGCCGATCGCCGTCTGAACAGCAAGTCCGGCAGGCTTATAACAGACCAGAATTTCCCGATCCTCATAAACGACCCTTGTCCTCATGTATCTCTTGATTCCTTACTCCACTTTTTGCATTGGTTCTTTTCTTTGTATCAGTTCCTCCGGCAGGTATTTTCTGATCATTTTCATCAGATCCTTTCGTTTAAACGGCTTTGACAAATAATCTGAAAATCCCTCTTTTAAATATTCATCCCGCACGCCGGCGATCGCATTTGCAGTCAGCATGATCACTGGTGTCTGCTGATTCAAAGACTCCTTCATCGCCCTCAGCTCTCTCATGCACTCGATTCCATCCATTTCCGGCATCATATGATCCATAAAGATCATGTGATAGGTTCTTTTCTTACAATATGCCAGTGCCTCTGCACCGCCCATTGCCATATCGATCTGAATTCTGGAATCCTTTAGCAATCCGGCAAACACCTTCAGATTCATGTTTACATCATCTACAACAAGGATCTGTCCCTGTGGTGCAAAAAAGCCATCCTCCTGCTTCCCATCACTCTCCTGGGATATTCCTATGCGGCTGCTCCAGTCTCCGATCCCTCTTCTGCTTCTGACCTCCTGCTGGATATGTATGGTAAACAAAGAGCCTACGCCATAAACGCTTTCCAGCTCCAGTCTGCCGTTCATCATCTGCACAAGACTATTTGTAATGGCAAGCCCCAGTCCCGTGCCCTCAATACCGCGGTTCTTCTGCTCATCCAGACGGGAAAAGGAGTGGAAAAGCTTTTCTTTTTCACTTTCCCTGATACCACGACCGGTATCCTTTACTGCAACGCACAGCTCTATCCTGTTCTCCTCTATTTCCTTATGAGTAACCTGTAGGTGGACTTCGCCCTCATCCGTATATTTGACCGCATTAGTCAATAGGTTCAGAATGATCTGACAGATCCGCCTTGCATCTCCGCAAAGCCGGTTGGGTATCTCCGGAGATATCTCCACCTGCAGCTTCAGCCCCTTTTCCGCTGCTTTGGGCTGTATCATCGTGATAACGTCATTCAACGCTGAGCTCAGCTCGTATTCCGCCAGAACCAGATGCATAAATCCAGACTCTATTTTGGAAAAATCCAGAATATCATTTACCAGAGACAGCAGCATCCGTCCGGAATTTTCTACATCACTGGCATATGCACAGATCTCATCCTCGCCACTTTCCCGCAGGATCATTTCATTCATGCCCAAAATGGCATTGATAGGCGTGCGGATCTCGTGGGACATATTAGACAAAAATTCTGATTTTGCCTGATTTGCCTTCTGTGCCTGCTCTCTTGCTGCCTCTGCCTCCTCTTTTGTCCTTTTCAGCTCTGCCATGGTCTCTGTCAGCTTATGATAATCCGGAGTTTCCATGGAGAACATGATCATGATCAGGCTCAGAGATACCGAAAAGATACTAAGCAGCACGTCCGGGCAGACCAGCATTTGCAGCAGCGGTCCGATCGGCTCGATCAGCGTAAAGATGATAACCGCACCCTTCTGCCGCTTTTCCCATTTTCTGAAATTGGAAAACAGGACAACGGAAGCACTTACAAGGGAATAATAAGAAACGGCATAATTTGTAAGATAATATTTTCCATGGGTATACTGTCCCAACTCATTAAAGTAGAAAATATGCCCGGTAAAAATATTCAGTGCCAGCAAAAGCCCATAGAAGCACAGCACAAGCTTGTTCACCCGCCAGACCCAGTAAGCAAAGCGGCTCTTCTGCACATAAATATAGGAATAATAGATAAACTGATAACACATGAGTATCGTCAGCGTAAAATATACCGTATTGACGATCATATTGAGCCACACCGGAACAACCATATAATAGCTGATCGTTATGGCAGAAAGAATATCTATGATGTTGGCTGATAAAACATACAGCATTAATCTGCGGAATTCCTTGTTTACCTCTGAATTCAGGTTATACTGTATCTGCGCATAAAAATACAGGATAGAGATAAATGCTGTTGATGCAATTTCAAAATCGATATTAAATATAAGTGACATTTTTCCTCTCCTGACAAAAAAGCCATACATTTGCTCAGCAAATTCATTATAGATTGATTCTTTCAAGGTGTCAATCATAGGAAAAAAGTACTTGCAATTTTTGTTGGAAATTTCAAAATGCTGAACCCTCAAAATGATGGAAGGGCTCACAGCTGCGAGCCCTTTCCACCTCTTAAATCAGAATTTCCTGCTTTTTTTGTTTTCTTACTTACCCAAAATATCTCTTTAAAAGACCTCTGAAGGCTCTGCCGTGTCTGGCCTCATCCTTTGCCATCTCATGTACCGTATCATGGATCGCATCCAGATTGGCTTCCTTTGCACGCTTTGCAAGATCATATTTGCTGGAGGTTGCTCCGTTTTCTGCATCCAGTCTCATACGCAGGTTCTTTTCTGTGGAATCCGTTACCAGTTCGCCCAACAGCTCGGCAAACTTTGCTGCATGCTCTGCCTCTTCATAAGCGGCTTTTTCCCAATAAAGACCGATTTCCGGATATCCTTCTCTATGAGCCACCCTCGCCATGGCAAGATACATTCCCACCTCAGAGCATTCTCCGTTAAAATTTGCCCGCAGATCTGCCACAATATCCTCGCTGACACCCTTGGCGATCCCTACTACATGCTCTGCAGCCCATTGATCTGCCTCTGTCTGAGCCACAAATTTTTCTGCAGGCGCATTGCAGACCGGGCAGTACTCCGGCGGCTGCTCTCCTTCATAAACATATCCGCATACCTGACACACATATTTCATATGATTTCTCCTTTCCTGATCTGTCACTTGAGCCAAATCCACTCTTTCTGTGACGTTTCTCAGTAAAAGGATGCCCCAAAATATAAATTTTATTTAGGAGTCTTTTTTTCTTTTGCAATTTTCACAGCTTCCATAGAAATAAGTAACGCTGCCGTCAATCTTACCCTCAAAGCCCTCAGGCTGCATAAGCGTTTCAATAGGAGCCTTCAGCGCCAGATCCTGTACACAGCCGCAGGTATTGCAGATAAAATGATAATGAACAGAGGTGTCCGGATCAAAATGATCGATTCCGTCCCCCACATTGACCCGTCTGATCTCTCCCAGCTCGGCAAGCAGTGTCAGATTCCGGTAAACAGTTCCCAGACTGATATTGGGAAACTCCTTGCGCACCCCCATATAAACAGTATCCGCAGTGGGGTGATCCTTTCTTTCTGCCAGAAACTCTTTGATCGCTTCTCTTTGTCTGCTATATTTAAGTGCCATATTTTCTCCTTTTCAAAAATAGAAACAATTATTATTTTTATATAAATAAAATATGCTATATTTTCTTCTTTGTCAATTCTTTATAAAGATTTTAGAATAATATCATCATCCCTTTATGAAAAGAATTTCATAACATGGTATACTATCCTTATATACCCACTTACTGAAGGAGAAACGATCTTATGAAACTGCGGACACGGCTGTTTATTACCTTTGGCACCATGGTATTGCTCCCTCTTGTGCTGACAGCCCTTGCCTTTTTATCCATTGGCTTATATATGAATCATACAGTTCAGCAGGAATACGGCTTTGAAAGCTTCAATCACGAAGCCATCATCAATATGTTCCAGTCTACGGGAGAGCAGACAACACCCTTATTTCATTATTTTCAGGAAATCACACAGGATACCCCGGAAAAGCTGGAGGACAAAGCCTTTTTAGCCACTCTGAATGATGCTGCCCGGGAAAAATCCTCCTACATCATTGTACGGAAAGAGGATACCCTGTATTACACCGGAAATGCCGCTGCTGCCACACGGATTTTTAATAAGCTGCCGGCATACGGGCAAGGTATCGCCTCTCCTGACACCGGATATTATTATGACCAGCTGCGGAAATTCGTAAAACAGGTAGACTTTCAGTTTACAGATCATTCCAAGGGAAGCCTTTTCATCGTTACGCCTGTAGGTAATCAGTTTTCCAAATTTTTCCTGATCAATATGCTGATCGCCATTGTCTGCATCCTTTTATTTACAGCCACCATGCTGACAAGATGGCTCTACAAAAGCGCCTTTTGCCCTGTCCGCAATCTGAATATCGCCATGCAGAAAATCGCCGAGGGCAATCTGGATTATTCTATTTCCACAGAAGAAAAGGGCGAATTTGGCGATCTGTTCCGCAACTACGAGGACATGCGGCTGCGTTTAAAAGAATCAACAGAGGAAAAGGTACTGGGAGAACGACAGAACAAGGAGCTTATCAGCAACATTTCCCATGATCTAAAGACCCCTATTACTGCCATTAAGGGCTATGTAGAGGGTCTGATGGACGGTGTGGCAGATACTCCCGAAAAAATGGATCGGTATGTCCGCACGATTTACAACAAAGCCATGGATATGGATCGGCTGATCAATGAGCTTACTTTTTATTCCGGCATTGATTCCAACCGGATTCCCTATAACTTCCACCGCATTAATGTAAGCGAATACTTCCGCGATTGTGTAGAAGAGGTGGGACTTGATCTGGAATCCAAAAATATCCGGTTAAATTATTCCAATGTGGTAGATCCTTCTACCCGTATTATCGCTGATCCAGAGCAGCTGAAGCGTGTTATCAACAATATCGTAGGCAACAGCATTAAATATATGGACAAATCTCCGGGAGTGATCGACATCCGTATTCTGGATGAGATCGATTCGATCCGGGTTGAAATTGAGGATAATGGCAAGGGAATCGCCGCAAAGGATTTAAGCAATATCTTTGAACGGTTCTTCCGCACAGATGCCTCCCGCAATTCTTCCAAGGGCGGCAGCGGCATTGGCCTTTCCATTGTAAAAAAGATCATTGAAGATCATGGTGGTTATATCTGGGCAACCAGCAAAGAAAACGAAGGCACCTGTCTGCACTTTGTTATCAGAAAATATAGAGAGGTAGAGGACTATGAGTAAAATATTGATCATTGAAGATGAAGAAGCGATTGCGGATCTGGAAAAGGACTATCTGGAGCTGAGTGAGTTTGAGGTGGACATTGAAAATGCCGGAGATACCGGTCTTGCCAGAGCCCTTGCCGAGGATTTTGATCTGATCATTCTTGATCTGATGCTGCCGGGCATTGATGGCTTTGAGGTATGCAAGCGCATCCGGGAAGCCAAGAACATTCCTGTGCTGATGGTTTCTGCAAAAAAAGAAGACATTGACAAGATCCGGGGCTTAGGACTCGGCGCAGATGATTATATCACAAAGCCATTCAGCCCCAGCGAGCTTGTGGCAAGAGTCAAAGCACACATGGCACGCTATCAGCGTCTGGTCGGCGCACAGGCACAGGCAAATGACGTGGTGGAAATCCGCGGTATCCGTATCGACAAAACGGCACGGCGCGTTATGATCAATGGCGAAGAGAAAAATTTTACCACCAAAGAATTTGATCTGCTTACCTTCCTTGCAGAGCATCCAAACCATGTTTTTACCAAGGAAGAGCTGTTCCGGGAAATCTGGGATATGGATTCCATCGGTGACATTGCCACGGTTACGGTGCATATCAAGAAAATCCGCGAAAAGATCGAATTTGATACCGCAAAGCCCCAGTACATCGAAACGATCTGGGGTGTGGGGTACCGCTTTAAGGTGTAGATTTTTTCTTTTGATATTGAATAATTAGTGATATACTTAGATTATCAGAGAGGAGGAGCAGTATGAGTGATTCAGTAAAAGATTTATTAAATGGCTATATTGTTGAATTGCAGAATATATATGGCAAGCATTTGCAGTCTGTTATATTGTATGGCTCCTACGCCAGAGGGGATTTTACTAAGGATTCAGATGTAGATATAATGATTCTTTTAAATCTGACTGATGAGGAGATAAAGGAATACAGACATCAATTATCTGAACATACCTACGATTTTTATATGATGAATGATTTGGATATTAAGCCCATTGCAAAGAGTAAGGAACATTTTTTGAAGTGGGTAGACAATTATCCTTTTTATGCTAACGTTAATCGGGAGGGAGTGAAATTATTTGAAACAGCCTGATGATCATATAGGAACAGTAAAAGATTTAGTGTTGCATCGTATTGCGACTGCAAAAAGTGATATAAAGTCTGCACAAATTCTGTTGGATGCAAATGAATATCGCAGTTCAAATAATAGAGCATATTATGGTATATACCATGCCATATCTGCGATTCATGCCTTGGATGGAAATGTATATAAAAAGCACAAGGATGCTTTGGCAAATTTTAATAAAGAATATGTCAAGACAGAAATTTTTCCGAGAAATATAGGGAGAAGAATTGCTGAAGCTGCAGAAATACGTCATGCAAGTGATTATGATGATTTTTATATTGCAACAAAGGTTGAGGCAGAAGAGCAAATTGCTACTGCGGAGGAATTGTTAGAGCTAGTACAGAAATATTGTGATGATAGATTAAATATATAATGATTAATAAGTATTCCTCATTGACCTATGTCAGTGAGGAATTTATATTTGCCCAAAATAATGAGTTACCCTTTGTATTCCCCCTGCCTAGGATTCCTTAATTTCCTCTAATACACCTTACAGCAGCATCGTACAAAACTCTGCCATCTTCTCATCATCTTCCTCTTTTACCTTATCCTTAGGATCTATCAAAATAAGTTCTGCCTCAAATTTCTCAATGCCAATATACTTTTTCATTTTGTCAATCGCTTTATCTGCACCACCACCGCTAAAGCAAGTAAAAACTGCTATTTTCTTATCCTTAACATCCGGATTATCATTGATAAAAGTTCTGATCGGAGGCACAAAGGTGCTTGCCCATACAGGCGTTCCAAATATAATTCGGTCATACTTCTCTATGTTAAATTCGTAAGGCTGTAATGCTGGCGTTTCACCCATAACAGCACTTTTACCTCCCCAAAAAAACTTCTTGAACCCTTTGTCAGGATATGCTTTCTTTGGCTCAATTCTGATAATATCTACTTCTCCTGAAGCTTTTATTACATCAGCGATTTTATTAACTACATATTTTGTGTTCCCTGACATTGAATAATATACGATTGCTGTTCTCATTTCTTTTCCCATCCCTCTATTTGTTCTTTTGCCTCATGACACCATTCTAAATATGACTCATACGTCTTAATATCAAATTCTATGTAAACATATTTAAAATTAATAATTTATCCTTGCACTTTTCTTCAAATCATTTAATATGCTCCTTTGCACCCTCCATACCTATTTCATTTCCAAAGAAGAGCTTCGCGTTTCATAGCAAAGCTCTTCCTTTTCCACCTGGCATTGTCAAGCCTCTTTTTTATTTCATATCCGGTCATTGGCTCATGGCGCAGCAATCCTAATAAAGCATAATCCATTTTCTTTGTATTTGCCATTCTTTACTAGTTCTACCACATTTAACCTTGAATTTCAAGCCTAGCGCAACCCCTGTTGCACGAAAAGTGATGCTTGTGATGTTTTGAAATTGTATAACGTTGATATCCTAAATCTTGTAAAAAGCCTTAAAATACCCCAAAAATAAGACAAAAAGGCTATACAGAGAAAAAAATAGCGTTGGGGGGTACCGGTTTAAGGTGTAGCCCCTCTTTCTCCATTGACTTTTGGTTTCCTTTTTTGTATCCTAGAATTGCTTTCTTTCCCGGTATCAAGGGCAGAAAGTTGTTTTTATACGTTATAGAGGATAAAACCCAAAACTTGAAAGAGACAGGAGATTTCTTATGGAAAAAATTGCAAGCTTTACCATTGACCATGTAAAACTGCAGCCCGGTATCTATGTATCCAGAAAGGATACCTACGGCAACGCGACCATTACTACCTTTGACCTGCGCATGACCTCACCCAATGATGAGCCCTGTATGAATACTGCAGAGCTGCATACTCTGGAGCACCTTTGCGCTACCTATGCAAGAAATGACGAAACCTGGAAGGATAAGATCGTATACTTCGGTCCTATGGGCTGCCGTACCGGCTGCTACCTGCTGATGGCTGGCGATCTGGATTCTAAGGACATTGTGGATTTTATCATAGGGATGTTTGAGTTTGTCCGGGATTTTGAAGGGGAACTGCCGGGAGCTGCACCCATGGACTGTGGCAACTATCTTGACCACAATGTTGATATGGCAAAATATGAAGCAAAACGCTATCTGGACAGATGCCTCTACGTTATTGATGAGGCACATTTGATCTATCCGGAAAAGGATGCCTAAGCTTCAGTTCTCAGGAAAGGATTATAAATGAATAAAATTGGTATTATTGGTGCTATGGAGATTGAGGTAGAAACCCTCAAAAGCCATATGCAGATTACAAATACATTAGAAAAAGCCTCCATGACATTTTTAGAGGGCACATTAGCAGGGATTCCTGTTGTTATTGTAAGAAGTGGTATCGGAAAAGTGAATGCCGGTATGTGCGTACAGATCTTAGCAGATCTCTTCCACGTAACACATGTGGTCAACACAGGGGTAGCAGGTTCCTTAAATGCATCTATTGATATTGGCGACATCGTTGTCTCCAGTGATGCACTCTATCATGATGTAGACGCTACCGGATTTGGTTATCCCCTGGGAGAGGTTCCCCAGCTGGGCACTCTGTCCTTTGTAGCAGACCCCCAGATGATCGCGCAGGCAAAAGCCTCCTGCCAGATCGTAAATCCAGAAATCAAAGTTTTTGAAGGACGCATTGTAAGCGGCGACCAGTTTGTGTCAAGTCCATCAGTCAAGGACAATATTTTAGCAAACTTCCCAGACAGCTATTGCACAGAAATGGAAGGCGCTGCCATCGCACATGCGGCCTGGCTGAACAAGCTGCCCTTTGTCATCATCCGTGCGATCTCAGACAAAGCAGACAACAGCGCCCACATGGATTATCCAACCTTTGAAAAAGCCGCTGCCGAGCATTCTGCAAAGCTCGTGGAGCATATGATTCAGCAGCTGTAAGCTTCTCTTACGGCTGCTTTCCAATATATGCCAGGATTCCACCGTCTACATAAAGGATCTGCCCATTTACAAAGTCAGAGGCTTCTGAGGCAAGAAACACTGCCGGTCCCATCAGATCCTCTGGAGTCCCCCAGCGGGCTGCCGGAGTTTTGGCTATGATAAAGCTGTCAAAGGGATGTCTGCTTCCGTCTGCCTGCTTTTCACGGAGAGGTGCTGTCTGCGGCGTAGCAATATATCCTGGTCCCAGACCGTTGCACTGGATATTGTATTTTCCATACTCTGAAGCAATATTTCTGGTAAGCATTTTTAGTCCGCCTTTTGCCGCTGCATAGGCAGAAACAGTTTCTCTTCCCAGCTCACTCATCATGGAGCACACATTGATGATCTTTCCCCTTCTTTTTTCCATCATTTCAGGCAATACCGCCTTAGATACAATAAATGCTGCATTTAAGTCAATGTCAATGACCTGCCTGAAGTCTTCCACACTCATTTCGGTCATGGGAATCCTCTTTATGATCCCTGCATTATTCACCAGAATATCGATAGCCCCAAGAGTACTTTCAATGCTCTTTACCATTTTGGCAACCTGTTCCTCATCCGTCACATCACAAATATACCCCTCTGCCTCAATCCCCAGCTTTTTGTATTTTTCAAGTGCTGCTTCAAGATGCTCCTTAGAACGGCAGTTAAAAGCAATCCTCGCACCTGCCTGCGCATACGCCTGTGCAATAGCAAAACCGATCCCATAGGCAGCTCCTGTAACAAGCGCTACCTTTCCTTCCAGAGAAAATGCCTTATTTCCCATTTTCAAATCTCTCCTTTTTTACTATAATATGTGTATAAGTTTCATTTTTCGGAACTGTGTTCCGAACAGCAGACCTTGTGTGTCATATGCTATAGCTGATATACATTTTAGCATAATACTCCACGTGGTATATTTTTTAGAAAGGACTTTCTACTTATGAATCATACAGACAATACAGATCATGTAGACAACGAAAAAAACCCGGTGCAGTCTGCCGGAAAAATTTTTCAGATCATGGAAACCCTTGCCGAAGAAGGACCCTGCGGCCTTTTAGAGCTGAGCCACTTACTGAATATCAACAAAAGCACGGTACACCGCCTTTTGAATTCCCTGATCTATATGGGTTATGTAAGTCAGGACGAGGAATCCTTAAAATATTATATGACCCTGAAAATTGCCAATGTATCCGGAAAGGTCTTAAAACAGATCGACATCCTTTCCATCGCCCAGCCCTATCTGAAGGAGCTGATGGAGCAGACCTACGAAACCGTGCATCTTGTAAAGCGCATGGACAACAACATCTGCTATATTCATAAGCTGGAGCCGGTCAATACAGGCCGTTCTATCCAGATGGCATCCTTTGTCGGAATGATCAGTCCCCTTTACTGTACCGGTGTAGGGAAATCCATTATGGCACGCCTGCCCGAAGCAGAGGTACGCAGGATCTGGTCTCAGTCCGAGGTTTCCCCCAAAACAGAATTTACCATCCTGAATGTAGAACAGCTTTTAGCCGAGCTGGAAAAAGTACGCCAGTGCGGTTATTCTCTGGACAACGAGGAAAATGAGCTGGGTGTCCGCTGCATCGCTGTAGGAATTGATGATTATACAGGCAAAGCAGATTATGCCATCAGCATTTCTGCTCCCACCTCCAGAATGTCCGATGAACGGATTCAGGAATTGTCTCCTCTCATTTTAGAGGTTGGCAGAAAGCTGTCCCATTATATGGGGTATCGTCCATAGCAGAGCTTTTTCTGTCCTATAGCCCGTGCGCATCCTGCATGGATGCATGGAAATGCATGGAATAGAGAGAGGGTGTCCGTAGACACCCTTCTATTTTTTTGTTCTTTTATGTTTTTATGTTTCCTTTTCTCTCCGCCTATCTCTGTACACGGCCTGAGCCATCGCCGCCTGCAAGTGTCAGCACCTCATCCATGGAAACCATATTGTAGTCTCCCTCGATGGAATGCTTCAGACAGGAAGCAGCGGTAGCAAACTCAATGATCGCCTGAGGATCATATCCCTGTAAAGCAGCACAGATCAGACCGCCGCCAAAGCTGTCACCGCCGCCTACTCGATCCACAATATGAATCTTGTACTGCTTACTAAAGAAATATTCTCCCTTGTCATACAGCATTGCAGACCAGTTGTTATCATTTGCAGAAAGAGACTCTCTCAGTGTGATCGCTACTTTTTCAAAGCCAAATCTCTCTGCCAGCTGCTTTGCAACTTCCTTATAGCCCTCTTTGTTTACCTTTCCGGTCGTAACATCTGTATTGCTGGCATGGATTCCAAATACATCTGCCGCATCCTCTTCATTCGCAATACATACATCTACATACTTGCAGAGCTCGCCCATTACCTGACCTGCTTTTTCCTTAGTCCACAGCTTCTTCCTATAGTTCAGGTCACAGGAGATCTTTACGCCAGCCTCCTTTGCCGCCTTACATGCCTCTGCACAGATCTCAGCCACATCATCCCCAAGCGCCGGAGTGATCCCTGTAAAATGAAACCACTCTGCACCTTCAAAAATTTCTTTCCAGTTAAAATCTTCCTTCTTTGCCTGAGCGATCGCTGAATTTGCCCGGTCATAAATTACCTTTGAAGGTCTCTGGGAAGCTCCCTTTTCTAAGAAATAGATACCGACTCTGTCTCCGCCTCTTGTGATATAATCTGTATTTACACCATATTTTCTCAAAGAATTGACTGCTGCCTGACCGATCTCATGCTTGGGCAGCTTTGTTACATAGTATGCATCAAATCCATAATTTGCAAGAGATACCGCTACATTAGCCTCGCCGCCGCCATAAGTTGCTCCTAACGTATCTGCCTGTACAAAACGATAATATCCTTCCGGCGCAAGGCGCAGCATGATCTCCCCAAACGTAACTACCTTTTTTCCCATAGCTTTTACCCTCCTGATTTCTATTTCTGTAATAAATGCAGTGCAAAGCCTGCCACTTCATCCTTCAGATATACTGTAGCCAGCTTGCCATCCTTGTATTTTGCTGTTTCCATATCCACAGCAACTCCAAGCACCTCCAGATAGCTTACGGCTCTTTCAATGTGATTGGTGCCAATGGCAATATGTCCCTTTGCTCCCAGATAAGGAGTTTTCATTACTTCGATATATGAGCCTGCAAAGATAGAGCTATTGCCTGTCTTCTTTGCAAAGCCAAAGGTTTTTCCAAATGCATCTGCTGCTGCGTCTGCCTGAGCTTCGTTCTCACAGTTAATGCCCACATGCTTTAATTCAAAGCCCATAACTGTCATCACTGCTTCTCTTGTCAGCTCTGTAATTTTATCAAATTCCTTGTTCTTGATAAGATCTCCGTTTACCATCCAGCTTCCACCGCAGGCAATGATCTTGGGAAACGCCAGATACTCATTGATATTTTTAATGCCGATACCACCTGTAGGCATAAATTTCAGATTGCCGTAAGGTGCTGCCATCGCCTTGATCGCCTTCAGTCCGCCGGAAGCCTCTGCCGGGAAAAATTTCACTACATCCAGCCCCATTTCCAGCGCAGCCTCGATCGCAGTCGGATTATTGACACCGGGTGTAACCGGCACGCCCTTTTCCTGGCAGTGCTTTACCACCTTGGGATTAAAGCCCGGACTTACAATAAATTCTGCACCAGCCTCCACTGCACGGTCAACCTGCTCTGTTGTCAGCACCGTGCCTGCTCCGATCAGCATATGCGGAAATTTTTCTTTCATTACCCGGATAGATGCCTCTGCTGCATCTGTACGGAATGTTACCTCTGCTACCGGAAGCCCCCCATCGCACAAAGCCTTTGCTACCGGCTCAGCATCTTCTACCTGATTCAGCACAACAACCGGAACGATTGCCAGCTTCTGAATTTTTTCTAAAACTGCGTTCATACTATTACCCCTTTCCTTGTTATGATTCATCTATCATTGATTGATCGGGCATTTATTCCATATGCTTCTGCTATTGCCCCAATTTCTCATAAAAAAGCTTTACATAGGCGGCTGCACCATCCCAGTCCCCAGTATTTACCATTTCCTTCGGGATCAGATTGCTGCCAATGCCAACGCCGATAAATCCTGCTTTGATAAAGTCTGCGATATTTTCCAGTCTGACACCGCCTACTGCTACATACTGCGTTCCATCAAAGGGTCCCTTCAGACTTTTAATATAGGACATTGGCATATCTCCTGCCGGAAACAGCTTCATGATGCTGTATCCATATTCCAGACAGATCCCCACATCCGTAGGAGTCAGCACACCCGGCAGCAGCGGAATATGATGCTCCCGGCAATATTCCAACGTCCCCACTGCCGTATTGGGTGTCAGGAAAAACTGCGCACCTGCTTCTTCTGCCGCCTTACAGCGTTCCAGATCGATCACTGTACCCGCACCTACAAAAACGCTGTCATCAAATTCCTGACGCAGCATAGCGATCTGCTTTGCGCCCTCCGGCGTATTCATCGCTACCTCAAACATTCTGACACCGCCCTGATAGCATGCCCTTGCATAGGCTGTCGCCTTGTCTGTCGGCACATTGCGCATGATCGCACATATCGGATTATCTTTTAAGATCTCTTTCATTTTATCTCATCTCACTATCTCGTCCCATTAAGTCAGCTTTCAGCTTTAACGATATATCTCTCCAGCACCATCTAACAGCCGCTGCATACTTTCGCAGCTGGGATAGCCCTCGATATCGCCGTAGCTTTCCGTTGCCAGTGCGCCTGCAATGCCTGCCATCATGCCAGCCTCCTGTACTGCCTTATCCTCCAGCAGTCCACTAAGAAAGCCTGCATTAAACGCATCCCCTGCACCGATAGGATCAATGGGTGTACACGGATATGGCTTGATCTCATATCCGCCCTTTCGATCTGCTACATATGCTCCCTTACTGCCATTCTTGATGGCAATATATTCTGCATCAGGGTTCTGGAAAAACGCTTCCACGATCTCCTCCTGCCTGCTCGTTCCGTAAAGGACTTCTGCCTCATCCAGACCCAGCATCAGAATACTGCTCTGATCTGCCAGACTTTTCAGCACCTGTGTGTAGTCCTGCTCTCCCCAGAGCTTTCTGCGGATATTGGGATCAAAGCTCAGCTTTAGACCTGCTGCCTTTCCCATCTCTGCCGCTTTTCTGACCAGCGTTTCACAGCTTTTGGATAATACAGGTGTGATGCCTGTCAGATGGAGTATCCTGCCCTGGGCAAACATTTCTTTATGAAGCTCCTGCGGCTGCATATTTGCCGCCGCAGAATTTTCCCGATAATAAAATACGCTGGTTTCCTTGCCCACAAGCACCTGCTTGAACATTACACCTGTGCGGTGCAGCGGATCGAATTTTACATGCTGTGTATCCACGCCCTCTGCACGGATCTGATTATTTACAAAATATCCCAGCTCATCATCTCCCAGACTGCTGATCCATGAAGCAGAATGTCCCAGCTTGCACACCCCAATGGCCAGATTGCTCTCTGCCCCTGCGATCCGCAGCTCATAATCTCTGATATAATGCAAATAGCCTGTTCCTTTTGGCGTCAGCGCCGCCATGGTTTCTCCCAGTGTAATGATCTCAGACATTTGTACGCCCTTTCCTTCATCAATCCTGTGTCTTTGTTTTCATCAGCTTATCCTTCAGTTTTCCTCCAAACAGGGAAATGAAGATCAGCAGAATAAAGAACCAGCAGATCACTGTTCCTGCAAATACACTATAGTCTCCACCAGATTTTAAAAGTGCAGTACGGAAGTTTTTCTCAGCCATAGGCCCTAAGATAAGACCAAGGATAGCCGGAGAAGTCGGCACCTTTACTTTTCCGAGGAAATATCCCACAATACCTGCAAACAGCATGATCCCTACATCAAAAAGATTGTTGCGCATTGCATAGCTGCCGATCACACAGAGTACGAAAATGATCGGGGTTAAAACTGTCTTAGGCACGCTCAGTACCTTGGTGAAAATCCTGATACAGGAAAAGCCCAGCAATACCATACAGGTATTTGCAACAAACATACCAACAAAGATCGTATACACAAGTGCCTTATGCTCCTGGAACAGCATAGGTCCAGGTGTCAGTCCCTGAATGGTCAAAGCACCGATCATGATCGCTGCTACTGCATCGCCAGGAACACCTAAGGTCAGCATCGGGATCAGCGCACCGCCTGTTACACCATTGTTTCCGCCCTCAGATGCTGCTACTGCATCAGGAGCGCCCTTTCCATACAGCTCTTTGTTTTTGGAAAAGCCCTTTGCTGTATTATATCCTACGAAAGAACCAATATCAGCACCTGCACCGGGGATGATTCCAATGATCGTACCGATCAGACCAGTAACGGTTGAGGTTCTTAAGATTGTCTTCATATCCTCTTTGGTCGGAAGCAGCTTTGTTACCTTTACTGTTACCTCATCCTTGGAGAAAATGTCCTCTACTGTCTCAAATGCCTGGCTCATGGCAAACAGACCGATCATAACTGCAATATACTGTACCCCTGATAACAGGTTTACGTTGTCCGAAAAACGAATATAGCTTGTTACACTGTCAATTCCGATCGATGCTGTCAAAATTCCCAGAAAGCCACAGATCAGGCCCTTGGAGATCTCTTTTCCGGAGATATTGGAAATGATGCACAGACCAAACACTGCCAACAGGAAAAACTCTGCTGAGCTGAACTTCAATGCCAGCTTAGCCAGCTGTGGACTGATCAGCAGCAAACAGATACAACTTACGATACCTCCTACATAGCTTGCCATGGTAGCGATTCCCAGTGCTCGGCCAGCTTCTCCGCGCTTGGTAAACTCATAACCATCAATGGCTGTAGCCGCTGATGCCGGAGTACCCGGTGTATGTAACAGAATAGCGGAAATAGAGCCGCCATAGATCGCTCCTACATAAATACCAAGAAGCATTAAAATACCAGAAACTGCATCCATGCCAAATGTCAGGGGAAGCAGCAGTGCAACACCCATAGTTGCTGTCAGTCCCGGAAGTGCTCCGATACAAATACCCGCCATTGTACCAGCAAGCATATAAAGCAGTACGATCGGGTTAAAGGTTGCCTGTAATACCTCTAATACCATATTATCTCCCTCCTAGAAATAGATCAAACCGAAATCAACCGGTACATTCAGCACATATTTGAATACGCAGTATACGACCAGTGTGCTTATCACAGAAATAAGCAGGGTAATTACCGGCTTTTTCTTTGCAAACCAGTTAATAAATACATACAGCATTACAATGGTGCAGGGAATAAATCCTACTACCCCAAGCAATGCCACATACACAACGAGGATCGCCATTGTCACATAAACCCGTTTTGTTCCGTCAGTCAGCATCTCCAGCGGTGTATCCTCCTCCGGCTTCATTCTAAGAGATTTAACCAAAAGACAGATCGCTGCCAAAACCATCATGGCTGCAATCAGACCCGGCCACAGACCTGGTCCCGGTACACCTGTACCATATGCCTCTGCTCTCGGATAACCCATACATGTGATCACAACATAAAGTCCCAGGATTATGGTCAGAACAGCGGTAATTATATTTCCTTTTTTCATGAATGTCCCTCCTGTCTTTCATCATCGAAGCCCTTGCAGCGGATTTCTTTTCCGCGAGATATGCATCCTGCATGAAATAATAAAATCAGCGGAGAAGCAAACCCCTCCGCTGACTCATAAGCTGCTTGACTCAACAACGAAATGTTATTTATCAATACTGCATCTTTTACTGAACCTTTAATCCAAGATCATTTACAAGTCCGGTATAAACCTCAAGGTCTTTTGCAATACGCTCCTGGAAAGCTGCTCCATCAAGGATATCGATCACATTATTGGAGTTATTCATGAACTCTACAAATTCAGGTGATTCTGCTGCCTTTGTAAATGCTTCATATAAGTAATCTACAACCTCCTGAGGAGTATCCTTAGGAACACCAAGACCTCTCCATGTACCAAGAACTGCGTCATAGCCGCATTCCTTACAGGTCGGAACATCCGGGATAGAATCAAGACGGTTATCACTCATAACTGCCAGAACCTTTAAGTCGCCGCTTTCTACATAGCTTGCTACTTCTGCATAAGATACTGCTACTGCATCAATATGTCCGCCCAAAAGGTCTGTGATAGCACCTGCAGCTCCGTCATAGCCTACATGCTTGAACTCTGTGCCAGCTGTCTTTGCCAGACCTGCTGCTGCCAGATGCCAGATAGCGCCTGTACCGGAGTTACCCATCTGAAGCTCATTGGATTTGCTGTATGTGATCAGATCCTCCAATGTTGCAAATCTGTCATCATCTGCTTTTACTGTAATTGCTGAGCAGGCACTGTTTACCATCATGATCGGTTTGAACATAGAATAGGTAAGACCTGCGTTTGTTCCCATTGCTTCCAGAGTAGTCAGCTCTACTGTGATCATGGTAACGGTTGTTCCGTCTGCCTTTGCTGTCGCACCAGCTAACATACCAGTAGCTCCGCCTGCACCAGAACGGTTCTCAACTGTAAGATTTTTGAAAGAACCCTTTGCAGAATCAGCCAACGCTCTCATAACTACGTCTGTACCGCCGCCTGCATCATAAGGTACGATGCATGTAACATTTGATTTGGATAAATCAGAGCCGCCTCCGCCGCATCCAACTAATGTAGCAGCTACCATAGCCACTGCTAATACTGTCGATAAAACTTTCTTTGCCTTCATCTTTCTCCTCCTGATAAGTATGTTGAAAAATATCCACCCACCACCAGTATCTTCTTTCCAGTGGTTTCGCATTGTGAAACTATATTTCATAATGTGAAATGTTATGCTTTCATTATATCTGATTTATGCCTTATGTCAAGCAAGTTTCCCTTATCGCTCTACAACTTCTACTATTTCACCGAATTAATCTGACTTTTTTTGTTGAAAATGCACATAGGCTTCTTCCGGCTGCCGTTGACATCTTATCCTGTATTGCTCCATAAATTCATCTGACCAAAATAAAAATCCCCCCTGCTTGTTTCGGTCTTATTGTTACCATAAGTCCATAAACAGAACAGAGGGGATCATTTATTCATTTCACCGTAATATGCTTTTTAATGGGCATAGTCCCTGCCACAATCTGGTTCTAAGGAGCATGCAGCACCTTAGCCGCTGATCAGATTGCGCTCCTCGCCCCTAAGATACGCTTCAATGTTCCAGAATACCTCCTGCACAATGCGCGTTCTCGCTTCCGTGCTTGCCCATGCCATATGCGGCGTAATGAGCAGGCGGTTGCTGTCCTGAATCCTGCCAAGCAGATTGTCCGAGGAAATCGGCTCTTTTTCCAGCACGTCCAGTCCTGCTGCCGCGATCTCTTCATTCTGAAGCGCCCAGTAAAGATCTGCATTATTGATCACTGCACCTCTTGCCACATTAAGCAGAATTGCTGTCTTTTTCATCTTTTGCAGAGCTTCCTTATCGATCAGATTTTTTGTTCTCTCACTAAGCGGACAATGCAGGGAAAGAAAATCTGACTGTGCAAGCAGCGTATCAAAATCCACCTGTGGATAATCCTTACAGGTACTCTTTCCTGATGCCGAGTAAAAAATGACCCTGCAGCCAAAGGCCTTGGCAATGCCTGCCACCTTTTGACCAATATGGCCCATGCCAACGATTCCCCATGTCTTACCGCTTAACTCTGTAAACGGCAGGTCAAAGTTGGAAAACCGGTCCTGTGCACCATAGGTCCCGCTTTTTACATAATCATCATAATGTCTCAAATGCTCCAGCAGATAAAATGCCATGGCAAAGGTGTGCTGGCTTACTGCATCTGTACAGTAATCTGCCACATTAGAAACCCTGATGCCACGGCTCCTGCAGTAGGCAAGATCAACACAGTCATAGCCTGTGGAAAACAAGCAGATCTGCTTTACAAGGGGCGCATCCTTTAAGGTTTCCTCGTTCATCGGCACCTTATTGCTGATGATGACCTCCGCATCCCTCACGCGCTCTGCCACCTGCTTTTCTACGGTATTGCCGTAAACAGTCACTTCTCCCAGCTTTTCATAACAGCTGACATCAATATCCGTTCCTACACTGTTGCGTTCCAGTATTACTATCTTCATAAAGCTCCTTTAAAGGGCGGCATATACCGCCCTTAGTTGATTTCCTATGTTTCCTGTTTCTTACAGGCGTTTCAGCAGCTCTTCTCTCTGCGCTTCATAGCCCGGTTTTCCAAGAAGTGCGAACATGTTTTTCTTGTAGCTTTCTACACCCGGCTGATTAAACGGGTTGACACCCAGCAGATATCCGCTGACACCGCATGCAAACTCAAAGAAGTAGAACAGCTGTCCAAGATAATACTCATTTACCTCCGGCACATTGATCATCAGGTTCGGCACCTGTCCGTCTGTATGTGCAAGGATCGTTCCGTTCATGGCACTCTTATTGACAAAGTCTACACTCTTTCCTGCCAGATAGTTCAGTCCGTCTAAGTCAACCGGCTCTTCTCCGATCAGGATTTCCTCGCGAGAGGTCTCGATATTGATCACAGTTTCAAATAAAGTACGGGCACCGTCCTGAATGAACTGACCCATGGAATGCAGGTCTGTTGTCAGATCCACGCTTGCCGGGAAAATACCCTTCTGATCTTTTCCTTCACTTTCTCCATACAGCTGCTTCCACCATTCGGATACAAAATGTACACTTGGCTCATAGTTTGCCAGGATTTCAATGGTTTTGCCTTTTCTTAATAAAATATTTCTCAGTGCTGCATATTTCAGCGCATCATTTTCTTCAAAGCCAGCCTCGATCGCCTGCTTTCTGCCTGCTGCAGCTCCCTCCATCAGCTTGTCAATGTCTGCACCGCTGACTGCGATGGGCAGAAGACCTACTGCTGTCAGTACAGAGAAGCGTCCTCCTACATCATCCGGCACTACAAAGGTTTCATAACCCTCCTCTATTGCCAGTCCCTTCAGAGATCCTCTTGCTTTATCTGTTGTTGCGTAAATACGCTTTGCAGCTTCTGCTTTGCCATATTTCTTTTCCATCATTTCCTTGAACACGCGGAATGCGATCGCCGGCTCTGTCGTTGTACCGGATTTGGAGATCATATTGATGGAAAAATCTCTGTCCCCGATCACATCCATCAGATGCCTGATATAGGTAGAGCTGATAGAATTTCCTACAAAATAAATCTCAGGAGTCTTACGGATGCTCTTATCTACCACGTTATAAAAGCTGTGTCTTAAAAATTCAATGGCAGCTCTTGCTCCCAGATAGGATCCGCCAATACCGATTACCAGCAATACCTCTGAATCCTTCTGAATCTTCTCGGCTGCCTTTTTGATCCTGCCAAACTCCTCCTTGTCATAATTTTCCGGAAGATCGATCCATCCCAGAAAATCATTGCCTGCTCCCTCTCTGGAAAGCAGCAGCTCCTTTGCGTCTAAGGTCAGCTTCTTCATAAGTTCAACTTCATTTTCGCTTACAAAAGCTGCTGCCTTTGCATAATCAAATGTTACTTTTTTACTCATTTTCCATTCTCCTCTTTACGACTTGTTTTCAACAAAAGTTTCCTCATAAAGCACGTTTTTCAGTATAACAAAAACTGACGGTTTTTTCAAGGTTTCCAGCCATTTCATGCCAGAAATTCACGCAGCAGCCTCTCTAGCTCCTCCTGCTCCTTTTCACAAAACAGCTCCGGCTCCTTCAAAACACCCCTTTCCTCCTTCCAGTTTTTGTTGATAAATGGCTGCATTTCCTTTTCCTGTACCAGATCAAGCTGCTTTGCCAGATGATTTTCCAGATAATCGATGAGATTGGTACGCAGCAGCCGGGTTTTCGCCTTTGCATCCACAAGAGAAGATACAGAAAAATAAACATATAATCCAAACAGGCTGACAATATAATAAGGGAGCAGCTCTCCCAGGGTCTCTCCCTTTATGATGCTGACACAGACTCCCAGTCCTGCCGCAAACACCGAAAGCAGCATAAGCTGACCTGACAGGTGTGTCATATTTGCAAAGGACAGCCCTCCAAAGCGCAGCTGTGAAAGAAACTTGTCCACAAAAACCGGTATATTGACCATTCCCTGGTTTAGCTCATAACAATTTGAAAATTTTAATTTACATTGTTTTAAAAGCTTATGATCTGTTACTGCCATGTTGTCTGTTTCCTGAAGCAGCCTCTGGAATAACACACCAATCATAATCTGACACAGAATGCTCAATACTAACAATGTAAAAACAATTCCTATGAAATGTGCCTGCTGTAAAAATTCCGAAATCATTTTTTTCCTCCTTTTAAGAGCAATGTCTGTTATGTTTGCATACATTATAGCATTACACCTGTTTTTATGGGATATAAATCGTTTTACATATTTCGTCAAAATTTTTAGAAGCACTGGAAACTCCGGGCGGATTTTGTTATAATATCTGTTAATTTGAAACTACAAAATACATGTTAGGAGGAAGCAGTTATGAGATATCAGCCAAAAGGCGTTTGCTCCAGCGCAATAGATATTGAAGTACAGGATGGTGTTATTCAGTCAGTTGCCTTTACCGGCGGCTGCAACGGCAATTTACAGGGCATTTCCAGTCTTGTAAAGGGAATGCAGATAGAGGACGCGATTTCCCGCTTAAAGGGAATCCGCTGTGGATTCAAGTCCACCTCCTGCCCGGATCAGCTGGCGCAGGCATTAGAATCTATCAGACAAAATTCATAGGAGGCTTTTCACATGAAAAAGATCGTCTTAACAGGCGGTGGAACCGCAGGGCACGTTACTCCCAACATTGCCCTTCTCCCTGCACTCAGGGATGCAGATTTTGACATCCATTATATCGGTTCCTATGATGGGATTGAGAAAAGATTGATCGATGATTTTGAAGTTCCCTATTATGGAATTTCCACCGGCAAATTCCGCCGGTACTTTGATATTAAAAATTTTACCGATCCTTTTCGTGTTTTAAAGGGCTATGGCGAAGCAAGAAAGATCCTGAAGCAGCTTCGTCCGGATGTGGTTTTTTCAAAAGGTGGTTTTGTTTCTGTTCCGGTGGTACGGGCAGCCCATTCCCTTGGCATCCCCTGCATCATCCACGAATCTGATATGACACCGGGGCTTGCCAACAAGCTGTGTATCCCCGTGGCACAAAAGGTCTGCTGCAACTTCCCAGAGACGCTGCAGCTGTTGCCGGCAGAAAAGGCAGTGCTTACCGGCTCTCCCATCCGGGCAGAGTTAAGCCGCGGCAATCGTATTGCAGCACTGGATATGTGCGGCTTTACCGCAAACAAACCGGTTATCCTGGTCATTGGCGGCAGTCTGGGCGCAGCCTCTGTCAATAAGGCAGTCCGCGCAGCACTTCCAAAGCTTCTGGAGGATTTTCAGGTCATCCATCTTTGCGGAAAAGAAAAGGTTGACAATCTTCTGCTGAATGTACCGGGCTACAAGCAGTTTGAATATGTAAAGGCAGAATTAAAAGATTTGTTTGCACTGGCAGATGTGGTGGTTTCCCGGGCAGGCGCAAATGCCATCTGTGAGCTTCTTGCTCTGGAAAAGCCCAATATCCTGATCCCCCTTTCTGCCAAGAGCAGCCGGGGCGACCAGATTCTGAATGCCCAGTCCTTTGAATCACAAGGCTTCAGTCTTGTGATCGATGATGACGATCTGGCAGATTCTATTTTGATCGAAAAAATACATGAGGTGTATTTTTCAAGACAGCTTTATATTTCTGCTATGGAAAAAAGCGGACAGTCAGATTCCATTCAGACCATCATGGCTCTGATCAACGAAGCAGCAGGCGCAGGAGAAAAAGCCTTTCCCATAAAGTAAAAGGCTTTTTCTCCTGCGCAGCAGCTTTGTTCTGCTCTAAGCTGTTATGATATTTTTGATCTCTTCCAGCTCCTCCTGTGTAGGTGCCTTTGCTTCCCAGCCGATCTTCTGTCCATCCTCTTTATATCTGGGGATCAGGTGCATATGGAAATGAAATACAGTCTGTCCTGCCACTTCACCATTATTCTGAACCAGATTAAAGCCATCGCAGGACAGCTTTTCTGTCATGGTCGCTGCCATCCTTTTTGCCAGCTTCATAACCTTTGCCGCCTTTTCCTCCGGCAGCTCATATAAATTCTTAAAATGTTCCTTGGGCAGGATCAGCCCATGACCCTTTGTTGCAGGCCCCAGATCCAGGATTACCCTGAATTCTTCATCCTCATACAAGGTCTTAGACGGAATATCGCCGTTTGCGATCTTGCAAAAAATACAGTTTTCATCTCTCATGCTTTTTTCCTCCATCTGTAGCTTTGACTGTTTGCTCCGGTTTTGTCCACTGGTGCTTTATTCTGAAAATACAAAAATCTGATCCAGCGCCCGCAGCAGCTTAAAGTCTCCCTTAGTTTTCATATTACCGCTCATAAAGGCTCTCTGGAAGCTCATTCTTGCATAAATAATATCATTCATCGTGGCTGCATCTGTTTTAATATCCACATCCACATTTGCAGCATCGCCATAGTAACAGTTCATCCGGGCTCCATCTGCTTCTACGATCAATGCCTTCTCCTTTTCCTCGATCCAGAAACGGTACAGTGCCTTTATCCCCGGTACCGGCTTAAAATGCTTTTTTAAATCTCCTATATATTCCGACTCTGCTGCCAGATCCTGATGCTCCAGCATTCCCTTAAACAGATCTGTCAGCTCCTGTATATCCTCTTTTTGCCGCTGCACATAGCTTTCATCCGATGCATACTGTGACAGCTGCTCAGATTCCTGAGGAGTCAAATCGATCCCCTTTGTTACCGCTACAGTCTGCTTGATCGCCTGGTTGCTGGCAGGAAAGCTTGCCGTCTTCTGGTTCACGGTACGGTACATATTTTCTGCCTTTTTCTCAATAAGCTTAGTATACTCCTTATTCATTTCCAGACTGACGGTATCTACAATATAACCGCAGATCCCACTGCAGGGAAGTCCGCCTAAGATCTCCCATGCGACAGACAGATCCAGTTTCCCGTCTCTTTCCCCATAGGTAGTAGACATGACCACCGGGCACATGTAAATCTTACTGATCTCTTCTTTGTCTCCGTACAGCCAGCAGGCATCCAGAAATTGATGCATGTAGCCGCCAATGCCGTGCCATTCCACAGTAGCTGCCAGTATGATCCCGTCCACATCCTTTAAGGTCTGAGGCAGAGTGGTAATGCTATTTTTCAGCTCATAAAGATTGTAACGCTCCACCGTTACACGAAGCTCTTCTAAAACCTCCTGCATCTTATTAATGACATAAAGAGTCGGGTCATCCAAAAGACCCCGTCCCCCATAATAAATGTTGATCTTCATTCTCATTCTCCCATAAAAATAATACTCAGCTCACAAAATGCTTTTATTTCTGCACTTATGAACTGAGTATATCATATTTTTTTAAGGGAATCACTCTATTTTATTGTTCCTGATCACATTTTGATACCAATAAGCAGAATCCTTCCAGATGCGCTCCCCGGTGCGGTAATCTATATAGATCAGACCAAACCGAGGATCATAGCCTGCATTCCACTCAAAATTATCCATCAATGACCAGTGAAAATATCCTCTGATGTCACAGCCCTTATCAATGGCTTTTTCCAGCTCCATCAGATATCTCTTGGTAAAATCGATCCGGTCTGGGTCATGTACCCTTCCATCCAGATAAATCTTATCATTACATGCCAGCCCATTTTCCATGATATAAAGCGGCAGGCCATAGCGTCTCTGCAAAAACCGCATTCCATAATCCATGACCTGGGGCGTGACCGGCCAGCCCAGTCCCGTCCGCGGAAAGCCCTGATACCGCTTCACATAGCCATTTTTATCACACTGCTGTGCATTGTATACATTGATTCCAACAAAATCTGCCGGCTGTTTTATGATCTCCAGCTCTTCCTCTGTCAGCTCAAGCAGGGGACATTGATTTTTTCCCAGAATTGCCGGATCTAAAAACCAGTTATGCGTAAAGCCAAGTCCCTCTCCCTCATTGGGGAAAGACAGCTGATATGCCATCTCCTCTGCTTCCTTGGAATCATCCAGCGGATAGCACAACGTTCCTGTTGTTACCGCTCCGGCAAGGATAGGCTGCTTTGCACTTCTGCGCATCGCCTTCATTGCCTTTCCGTGACAGAGCAACAGATTTTTCATGATCAGACCTGATTCCTTTTCTGTCCACTGATAGCCCGGTGCATGCACACCGTCCACATAGCCCAGCTTTGCCACGCACTGCGGCTCATTGATCGTGGCGAACATTGTCACTCTGTCAGAGAAATGCTCTACCACTGCTGCCGCATAATCCGCAAACACATCACTGATCCCGTCCCATGCAAAACCGCCCTTTTCAAAAAGCGCCTGAGGCAGATCCCAGTGAAACAGCGTGATCACAGGCTGGATGCCATTTTCCAGCAGACGATCCACCAGTCTGTCATAAAATGCGAAGCCCTGTTCATTGCGTGTCCTTTCCCCGTCCGGGAAAAGTCTTGACCAGCAAAGGGAAAACCGATATGCCTGCAGCCCCATTTCCTTCATCAGCTTTACATCTTCTTCCATCCGATGATAATGGTCACAGGCAACATCCCCATTTTCCATATTTTTTATTTTTTCAGGTTCATGGGAAAATACATCCCATATGGTAACACCTCTGCCGCCTTCCTCGACTCCGCCTTCGATCTGGTAGGAAGCAGTTGCCGCTCCCCACAAAAAGTCCTTTGGAAATCCCATGGCATCCTCCTGTTTATGTTTATTACATTTCTGCGATAACTTCTACCACTGCCGCCTTGCTCACAGGGATCACATTACCCTCTATCTCTTTTCCGTCTACCACCAGACGCTTAATGCCCTTCTGTGCATTGTTGGGGTTTTTGATCGTAATATGATATTCCGTGCCTCTGAATGTACGGGAAATCCTGCACTCCTTTAAGTGCTCCGGCAGGCACGGATCTACCATCAGTCCCTCCAGGCTGGGACGGATGCCCAGAATATACTGGGAAGCACTTAAAAAGGTCCATGCTGCTGTACCTGTCAGCCAGCTGTTCTTTGCCTCGCCATGACGAGCTGCATCCTTTCCTGCGATCATCTGGGAATATACATAAGGCTCTGTCCTGTGGATATCACTGATCTCTTCAATATAAGCAGGGCAGATCTTACGGTAGGTTTCAAAGGCTCTCTCTCCGTCTCCTACAACAGTTTCTGCTACAGTTACCCATGGATTGTTATGGCAGAAGATACCTGCATTTTCTTTATATCCGCAAGGATAGGAGCTGACCTCGCCCAGCTCTAAGTGATAATCTCTGTAAGGCGGCTGCAGCAGCACGATACCGTACTTTGTATCCAGAATATTTTTTACGGAATCCAGTGCTTTCTTTGCATGGCCTTCCTTTACACCAATGCCTGCCAGTACGCAGAAGCCCTGTGGCTCTATGTAGATCTGTCCATCCTCACATTCCTTGGAACCTACCTTGTCTCCATTTGCATCATATGCGCGAAGAAACCAGTCTCCATCCCAACCGGAAGCAAGCACCGTGTCATACATTTTCTTTACTTCCTGCTCTGCGTCAGCAGCCTCTTTTTCAAGACCCATATGCTGGCACAGTTCTGCATATTCTTTTCCATATTTTACAAACATACCTGCAATAAATACAGATTCTGCCACCGGTCCCTCAGACGGTCCTGTGGTCTGGAAGGATTCTCCCGGCTCTTTGGAGAAGCAGTTCAGATTCAGACAGTCATTCCAGTCTGCACGGCCGATCAGCGGCAGTCCATGAGGACCTAAATGTGTCACAATGTACTGGAAGGAACGGCGCAGATGCTCCATCAGTGTGGTTGCCTTGGACATATCGTTGTCATAGGGTACAGTTTCCTCTAAAATGCTGAAATCTCCAGTTTCTCTGATATAAGCAGCGGTACCTGCGATCAGCCACAGCGGATCGTCATTAAAGCCGCTTCCAATATCTGCATTTCCTTTCTTGGTCAATGGCTGATACTGATGGTAAGCGCTTCCGTCCTCAAACTGTGTGGAAGCGATATCAATGATCCTTTCTCTTGCTCTGTCCGGGATCAGATGTACAAAGCCCAAAAGATCCTGGCAGGAATCACGGAAGCCCATTCCTCTGCCGATACCGGATTCATAATAAGAAGCGGAACGGGACATATTGAAGGTTACCATACACTGATACTGATGCCAGATATTGATCATCCGGTCAAACTTCTCATCTCCGGTTGCTACGCTGAACTTGCCCAGCAGACCATTCCAGTATGCCTTTAATTCGCTTAATGCCTTGTCTGCTTTTTCCTCACTATTGAATCTTTCCAGCATGGAAAGTGCAGGCTTTTTGTTGATCACTCCCGGAGCTTCCCATTTTTCTTCCTCTGGATTTTCTACATAACCCAGCACGAAAACAAAGGTCTTTTCCTCTCCCGGCTGCAGCTTTACATTGATCTGATGAGAACCGATGGGCGACCATCCGCTTGCTACAGAATTTTCTGCTTTTCCGTTTATTACAGTTTCCGGTGCGTCAAATCCATTGTATGCACCAAGAAAGGTGTCTCTGTCTGTTTCAAATCCATCAATCTCTGTATTTACTGCATATACTGCATAGTGATTTCTTCTTTCGCGGTATTCCGTCTTATGATAAATTGCAGAGCCAACTACCTCTACCTCACCAATGCTCAGATTTCTCTGGAAATTGGTCATGTCGTCCATAGCATTCCAGAGACAGAACTCAACGAAAGAGAAAAGCTTTAATTCTTTTGCTTCTGCCGCCTCATTGCTGATGGTCACCTTATTGATCTCGCAGCGTTCTCCCATAGGAACAAATGCTGTTACTTTTGTTTTTACACCGTTTTTCTTTCCTGTAAATACGCTGTAGCCCATACCGTGCCGGCACTCATACTCATCCAGCTCTGTCTTGGTGGGCTGCCAGCCCGGATTCCAGATCGTACCGTTATCATTAATATAGAAATAATGTCCACCTGCATCGTAGGGTACATTATTGTAACGATATCTGGTCAGACGCAGCAGCTTTGCGTCCTTACAAAAGCTGTATCCACCGCAGGTATTGGAAACGATGGAAAAAAAGTCCTCACAGCCCAGATAATTGATCCATGGCAGGGGTGTCTTAGGCTGTGTAATGACGTACTCTCTGTTTCCGTCATCAAAATATCCGTATTTCATTTTAAATTTCTCCTATCTTTGTTGGCTTATTTGACTTGCTACATTTTCGTGTCTTGCTTTTACTGCTTATTTTCCTTGTCTGCGAAAACCATTAAATAAACGTATCATCGTTGCGAAAACGATTTAGACGGAGTTTAAAATAAAAAATGGATGTCTTACTCCATCTTTGTCTATAATATATGCTACATTCTTTATAAAATCAACCCCTTTTTTCATTATTTTTACTAAATTTCTTCCCCTTTGTTTCTTTTCGTGAAATAGGCGTTCCTCGAAAATTTTCGATTTTTATTTTCTCACTTTGTATGCTTTTATCCCATAATAATAAGGTAATTTTCACTGACTTTAAATTTTTTTAGGAAAATTATCTATTTTTTTAAAAAAAGTACTTGATTTTATAGTACATATGATGTATGCTGAAATTGCGAAAACGATTAAGTAAAGGAAATCTGAATAATTGCCACTTTGGATTTTATGGTAAGAACGAATTATGGTATCAGTAAAGGACATCGCGGCAGCCTGCAACGTATCAGTTGCTACTGTCAGCAAGGCACTCAATGATTATAGCGACATCAGCGAAAAGACTCGCTGCCGGGTAAAGGCAAAAGCATCCGAGCTGGGGTATCTTCCCAACATGGCAGCTGTAGCCTTAAAGACCAGCAGAACCTATAACATTGGTATCCTTTTTGTCGATGGTGCCAACAGCGGATTGTTACATGAATTTTTTGCAGGAGTGTTACAGGGGATCAAAGCACAGGCAGAGGCATCCGGTTACTGCATCACATTCATCACAAACCGCATCGGTGAGAATGAAGTTACCTATAAAGAATACTGCAGGAACAGACAGTTTGACGGTGTCATCATTGCCTGTATCGATTTTGAAGATCCGCAGGTACTGCAGCTGGTAAACAGCGACATTCCACTGGTAACTATCGACCATGTTTTTCACAATACGATGTCCATTATGTCGGATAACGTAAAAGGGATCCGGGACTTGATGGAATATCTTTATTCCATGGGGCATCGGAAGATCGCTTATATACACGGTGCTGATTCTTCTGTTACCCAGGATCGTCTTACCAGCTTCTATCAATGTGCGGAACGGTTTGATCTGGATATTCCGCCAGAGTACATACTGGAATGTGAGTACCACGACACGGAAGCAGCAGCGGCATGTACCGCACAGCTTCTGGATCTGAAAAACAGACCGACCTGCATTTTATATCCCGACGATTATACGGCAATCGGCGGTATTAACCTGATCAAAAGCCGTGACCTGCATATACCGGAAGATATTTCCGTAGTCGGCTACGATGGCATTACCTACTCAGCCATCCACGAACCGCCGATCACTACATTAAAGCAGGATAGTGACACCATGGGAAGAGAAGCAGTGTTACACTTAATCGACCTAATTGAGCGTCCTAAGACAACTTTAAAAGAACAGATTGTTGTGGAAGGCTCAGTCTCTATAGGAAGATCCGTAAAATTACTATAAATAAACGGATACTATTAACAAATCATGAAAAATGGAGGGAAAGACATGAAAAAGCTCAACAAATTTATGGCATTGGCATTAGCTGGCATGATGACAGTTGCTTCCTTAGCTGGTTGCGGCGCAAAAGAAGAAGCAGCAGCTCCGGCAGCAGATGCAGCAGCCACAGAAGCAGCTCCGGCAGCAGACGCAGCAGCAAGTGCTGAGACAGAAGCCGCAGCAGCAGACGAAGGAAAGGTATTCAACATTTACTGCTGGAACGAGGAATTCAAATCTCGTGTAACAGCTCACTATCCTGGATATGAGGAAGTAGACGGAACAACAGGTAAGGTTGGCGACATCACAGTCAACTGGCACATCACACCATCTGATGACAACGCTTATCAGAACAACCTTGATGAAACATTATTAAAACAGGAAAGCGCAGCAGCTGATGACAAGATCGACCTTTTCCTGATCGAAGCTGACTATGCACTGAAATATGTAGATACACCTTATACAATGGCTCTTGCAGACTTAGGTATCACAGATGACATGGTTGCTAACCAGTATCAGTATACAAAAGATATCGTAACAAGCTCTGACGGACAGTTAAAAGGTACTTCATGGCAGGGATGCCCTGGTGCACTTTTCTACAACCGTGAAGCTGCAAAAGAAGTATTTGGTACAGATGATGCAGCAGAAGTTCAGAAGAAAGTTGCTACATGGGATGAGTTCGTAAAGACAGCTGATGAATTACAGGCAGCTGGTTACAAGATCACATCTTCTGTAAACGATACTTATCGTACATACTCCAACAACGTATCCACACCTTGGGTTGTTGATGGAAAGATCGTTATCGATGACAACATCAAAGCATGGGTAGATGACTCTAAGGCATTATATGACAAAGGACAGACTGGCGTTGCTGAACTGTTCAAAGATGACTGGACACCTGGTTTCTATCCGGAAGGAAAAGTATTCTGCTACTTTGGACCAGCATGGCTTGTAAACTTCTCTATGGCAGCTGATCAGGAAGGTTCTATCGGCTACAACGGTGGCTGGGGAATCACAGAAGGACCTCAGGGCTTCTATTGGGGTGGTACATGGATCTGTGCAGCAACAGGAACAGATAACCCAAGTCTTGTAAAAGATATCATGGTTAAACTGACAACAGATGAGAAGATCATGACAGACATCGTTGTTCAGGATGATGACTTTGTAAACAACAAACCTGCTATGGAATTAATGGCACAGGATACAACCTACTCCAGCAAGATCCTTGGCGGTGTAAACCCTCTTGCTATCTACTGTGCAGGTGCTGAATCCGTTGACTTAAGCAACAAATCCGCTTATGATCAGGGCTGCAACGAAGGTTTCCAGGAAGCTATGAAGAACTACTTCACGGGCAATGCTACATATGAAGAAGCTCTTGAAATCTTCTACAAAGATATGCAGGAAAAATATCCTGAATTATCTCACTAATTTAAGCTCTTTATCAAGCACTTAAATAAAAAAGCTTTTACTTACTATGTGCCTGCCTGCTTCAGTCAGGCAGGCACAAAATATCTCCGGTGGAAACATCGTCGAGTCGATAAGAAATCATCTGAGCTTTGAATATTGCCTGTATGGGTCAGTACAGAAACAGCTGGTTTCTTATCGGCTGGACAATCGCACCATCTTCTGTCTCAAAGCCTGTAAAAAGGTATCATGTAAGAAAGGAAAGGGTTACAACATGAAAAAAGCGAATGCAAATCGCGGGAAATCCGCGAACGGTAAAGTTGTGAGCTATAATAAATGGGGTTATATCTTCCTCATTCCTTTTGTTCTGACTTATATCGTATTTCAGTTAATTCCATTAATCAGCACAGTTTATAACAGCTTCTTTGAAAATTATCGTTCCGGTCTGATGCAGGTCGGTCCTAATTTCATCGGTCTGGAAAACTATAAGACTCTGTTTTCCACTCCTGACATCTGGATCTACACACAGAATACCCTGATCATGTGGATCATGGGCTTTATCCCTCAGATCGTAGTAGCTTTGCTTCTGGCATCCTGGTTTGCTGATCCTCAGCTCAGAGTTAAGTTTGCCGGCTTTTTCAAAGCAGTTATCTATATGCCAAACCTGATCATGGCTTCTGCTTTTGCAATGCTGTTCTTTACCTTATTTGCAGAGTCTGGTCCGATCAACTCTATCCTGGTACAGATTGGCATTCTGGAAAAACCATTTAACTTCATTGCCAATGTATGGGGTACAAGATGTCTGGTGGCATTTATGAACTTCCTTATGTGGTTTGGTAACACCACGATCCTTTTGATGGCAGGTATGATGGGTATCGACCCGGCATTGTTTGAAGCAGCCAGCGTAGATGGTGCTACCTCTACACAGACCTTCTACAAGATCACACTGCCGATGCTCCGTCCGATCTTGATCTACGTTATGATCACCTGCTTGATCGGTGGTTTACAGATGTTTGATGTACCTCAGATCCTGACAAACGGAACCGGCGAGCCGATGCGTTCTTCTATGACTCTGATCATGTATCTGAATAAGCATCTGTTCAGTAAAAACTATGGTATGGGTGGTGCTCTTTCCGTTATACTGTTCTTTATTACCGGATTCCTCAGCCTGCTCGTATTCATGTTCACGAATAGCAAAAAGGATTAGGAGGTGTCAGAATGAATACAACAAATGAAGGTTTAGATAAAGGCTTGAGCATGAAAACAAGACGTTTCATTGCACACACCGTATTAGTATTGGTTACCTTGTTATGTCTGTTCTGGTTTTATGTATTGTTCATCAATGCAACACGCTCCAATTCAGAGCTGACAAGAGGATTTTCACCGCTGCCAAGCACCAATTTAGTAACAAACTGGAAAAATCTGTTGGCAGGCACACTTCCTGTATGGTCAGGACTTTTTAACAGCGTTTTCGTAGCGACCTGCAGTGCTGCTCTTTCTGTTTACTTTTCAGCAATGACAGCGTATGCGATCCACGCTTATGACTTTAAGTTAAAAAATGCCATCTTCACATTTATTCTGATGGTAATGATGATCCCTACACAGGTAACCTCCCTTGGTTTCCTGCAGTTGATCGGCAAGATGCATCTGGACGATTCCTTTATTCCGCTGATCGTTCCCAGCATCGCTGCTCCGGTTACCTTCTACTACATGAAACAGTATTTAGAGAGTACGCTTCCCCTTTCTATCGTGGAAGCTGCCAGAATTGATGGTTCCGGCGAGTTTAAGACCTTTAACAGCATCGTGCTTCCTCTGATGAAGCCGGCTCTTTCTGTACAGGCGATCTTTACCTTTGTACAGAGCTGGAACAATTACTTCATTCCAGCACTGGTATTACATACCGAAGAAAAGAAAACTCTGCCGATCCTGATCGCTCAGCTGAGAAGTGCAGACTTCTTAAAATTCGATATGGGTCAGGTATATGTCATGATCGCATTCTCTATCTTACCGGTAGTGATCGTGTATATGTTCCTTTCCAAATTCATCATTCAGGGTGTTGCCCTTGGTGGTGTAAAAGGTTAAATAGATTTTTCAAAGATAGTTTCAGTCCTTCAGGAGCATTCCCGTTTTCCTTCTTTTCTGGGAATGCTCCCTTTTTCTTTCCGTCTACTGAAAATCCAGTTCCACCTTTCCAAGCTGTAAAAGATCTCCCCGTTTCAGTTTTACTCTTTCATGCGGTGTTAAAGGAAAATCATTTAAATATGTCCCATTTGTTGAATGAAGATCTTCAACATACACATTCCCATCCTCTTCTACCAGTCTGGCATGAATCCTGCTGACAGAATGATCTCCCAGCACCAGATTTACCCGATCCTTTTCCTTTCCTATTATGTAAGGATACGAGGGTATCTTATGCCTGCGCTCCTCTCCCCTTTTCTTTTCTATCAGACAATATTCTCTGTTTAAAAGAGCATTCCCCACATAGATTGTCCTTCCATCTGTATTTTCCTGCTGCTCTTCCAGCAGGCTGCGGTAAAAGTCCCTTTCCTCAAAAGCATCTTCTCTTCTGCTTTCCAGAGCAGGGCTTTCCTCTCTTTTCCCGCTCCTTTCTTTTGATAATCCAAACACCGCCAGCCCTATTCCTATGAGAAACAGCACTGCAGAGCCTCCGATCCATATCTGCAGCTCCATTTTTTCCAAAACAAAATACCTTTGTACGATAAAAAGTCCGATCCCCAGCAGTAGCACTGTTATAATGCAGGCAAGACCGCCCTCCAATAAAACACCTCCCCTGCTGTTCCAGTTCATCTGATGCCATTTCCTCTGTTTCTCTGGCTGTTTCTCTGGCAGTTTCGCTTCCTTACCCGGCAGAACTTCCGGTATATCGTCCCATGGCTCGGACGGAGCTTTTGACCGCTCTGTCTTCCATGGCTCTGGCGGTGCAAAGTCTGTCTCACTGACGGTGTGTTCTTTTTCTGAGATTCCACATTTTGATGCTTCATCCCCTTTATGCAGATAAAGCTCCATCTCTTTTATGGAAAAGTTCTCTTTCTGCACCTGCTCATAAAAATAGTACACCAGACCTACCGCCTGCTCATCCTTATGACAGGTTCTTTCCAGTAAATATTCTGCCAGCTCACAAATACCATTCTTTTCCCGTTTTTCGGTATAATCAAATAGAAATCTGACCTGTGATTTCTCCATATCCATAAATAGAAAGCCCGGTTCCAGACACAGCTGCCCACTGTCGATCAGACAGCGCTCCGTTTCTTCCAGTATGTTCAACAGCTGTTCAATAAAATATTTCAGTTCCTTATATACGATCTCCTTTACTGCAAATATCTGCTCCAAGGTCTGTAAAGAGCTAATGTCGTACCAGATTTCCCATACGCCGTCAATGAGCTGTTTTTGACACACTGCCAGCCCCCTTACCTTTCCCTGCAGCACCATGCGGCCTGCGTAATTTTCCATCAGTTCCTTTTCACATTCTTCTGCGATCATATAGGTTTTCTGCAATTCCCGTTGGTATCTGATCTTTCCTTTCATTTCTTGTTCTCTTTTCTTTATGATTTTTTCAGTATCTCTGATATGTCCTCTGCCATCCGGCATTTGCGGATAAAGGCCACCGGCTGCCATTTTTCTGCCTGCTGCCGCTGCTGTCCATGCCACGCATTTTTAAATAATCCTGCTGCAGGTGCCTTCATGTCTAACAAAGTAGTTACAGAAACATTCTCCGTTATCTGTATTTCCGGTGTGATCCTGCCTCCTGCTATCTTTTTCCTGACAGACAGCTCATATTTTTTCTCTGCCAGCTCCTCCTTTTCTTCTTTTGTCCCATCATACCTTTCTGTGCGCAGCGCCGTACAATAACTGCCCTGCAGTGCCGCACTCTGATCATACACAAACAAAGCAAGATAAAAGATACTCCATAGGAGAAAGATCAAAAAAGGAAATAACAGCGACACTTCTACGGTAAGACTGCCCCGAAAAGCATTTTTTCTTTTCTTCTGCTCCCTCACCTCTTATCATCCTCCTCTACAACAACAGCTTGATCCCAAAACCAGCTGTCAAAAAAGGCAGAAACGGCACTGACAGATTTCTTTTCCAGTTTCCTGCAAAAAACAGAAATACAGCGCTGACTGCACATAAAAAGAAACCCATCATCAGCACCAGCAATAGCTCTCCACCGGGCAGAAGCAGTCCTAATACCACTGCTGCCATTCCATCCCCATAGCCAATCTGCTCTTCGGATAGTTTTCCCCAGAAAAGCAGTACCACTCCCGGTAATAACCCCCTTATACAGGCCTGCCACGGTGTTTCATACATTACGTTGAGCAGTATGCCTCCTGCTCCAAACAGCAGCAGCAGCTTCACAGACAGCATTTTCGTTTTTATATCCTGCCAGCTGCATAAAATCAAAAAAATACCTGCTATTCCATCCCTGCACATCTGCTGCATGGTCCTCTTCCTCCTGCTTCTGAAATTTTTATCACATAAATGGTTCTTTTTAATCCGCTACATAAAAGGGAGGTATGATAACGATTTCCCTGATCCGTCAGAAAAACTCCGCCTCCTGCCTTGTCTGCACAATGCTCACAGGCATAATATTTCCCTCCAGACTCATTTCTAAGGACTCCCAGCTGATCCAGCTCTACTTCTCTGACAGACAATGCCAGATGTGTGCATCTCCTGCTCTTGTGATAGACAGTTCCTGTTTCTGTTATATATACCAGCTCCTCCTCACTGGGATTTTCCTCCCCATCCTGACAAAGACGATATCCCGTCCATGCCTTCATATAACAGACATTCCCCATGGAAAATCCGGAAAATCCAAGAATATCTATCACCGGCTTTATGCGGTAGCTTAGCCTTGCCCCTACCACATCCTGCGGCGGATTTTCTGATGTACTGATATCCAGGGCAGGGAGCAGTCCAATACCTGCGCTTCCGCCCTCTATCATGGAGTTGTTCAAATATGTCTCTCCTGCTCTCTGAATGACCTTCTCCCTCAGATATGTCTCCCCTACCAGCGTTGACAGTGCTTTCCCCGTCTCTCCCCCTGCCTTTTCGTAGGCATATGCCTGCAGGGATAACTGCGCCGTCTCCTGATGCAGTGCTGCTGTAATAGCACTATGGAGCTGAAACAGACCAATAAGGGAAATCAGCTGGATACAGAAAAATAAGAAAAGCGGAAGTACAAGCGCAGCCTCTACAGTAACACTTGCTTTTACAGAAGGAAACAGGAATACGTTCCTTTTGGAAAGAACCCTAAGGTAAGATAATTTTGCTTGCTTTTTATAATACATATGATATACAGGAATATGTGAGATTTTGGACACAATAGGGGCCGGTCCAATGATGTGAAACTCCTTTCAAAGATATTTTTGAGCCAAAAGGAACGCATCCCTGTTTCCTCCTTTCTACTACTTTTTTATACTTTTTATTTCTGATAGCCTGCCGTCCTGCTGATCAGACAGCTGTGCCCCTTGGCAGATACCGTTACCAGCTCTGCCCGGAAGCTATGGATACAATGGTCTATCTGAAACGCTTCATTTCCCTGCTTTTTCCGTACATCCATTTCTATCACATCCATAAAGCGCAGATTTCTCTCCTGCTTGTCCATAAATGCTAATAAAATGTGAAGATACGCTTCATAAGAAAGACCCTTTCCCGTGGTTCCTGCTTCATCCTCCAACTTTAGCTTTAAGGCATTTTCCAGTCCCAGCCTCCAGCTTGCTCTATCCTTCCAGATAGGTACTTTTCCCCCTGCCAGCAAGATCCGCAGATCATTTACACTCTCTGCATATGACCATGCTATCAAAATAGAAAGCTTGATCAGATCCTTCAGCTCCGGAAACAATATTACCGCTGCCAGCGTCAGTGCCAATGCCTCTGCTTCTGCCTGCTTTTCCGAATCCGACATAATATACATAAAATTTGCTGTTTCCCGCAGTACAAGCAGCCGGTTCACAACGGTTCTTAAATTTTCATAATCAGATTCTTTTCCTGCCAGCAGATACTCCATCTGATATGCCAGCAGAGAATCCTCCTTTTGCTTTGTATAATTTCCGCACTTTTCCATCAGATATTTTTGAAAGATAATATCTTCCATTCCGGTAACCTTAGCTTCTCCCTGCAAAAAACCTTCCTTTTCTTCATATTCCCTGCCGGAAATGTAGCTTTTTCTTTGAATTTCTGTCTCAGAAAGCACTTCTCCGCCTGTTACCAGCTTTAAGATCGTTGAGCTTCCTCTTCTGCTGTTTACCTTATCAGCCGGATTATTGATGGGGATTCTTTTCTTTTTTCCATTCTCATCCTCTACCTCTGTATCTACAGCATCTATCGCCTTTTCATTCTGCTGCCTCTTTTTTTCCAGAGTGTTCTCCAAAAGTCCCTTTTCCGAAACCGTCTGTGTATCTGCCAAAAGCTCTGACAACTCCAGTACCCCATATCGGTACAGCATATAATCTACTGCTTTTCTTTCCAGCACCTCTCCATATCCATCCACTGCCCCTGCTGCCTCCAGCACCGTAACAGACTCTGGGGACAGCATCAGCAGATCCCGGATTCCCTGTCCCAAAATGCCCTGACCTGGCTCCAGGTTTTTTCTCATATACTCCTGAATGTGCTGTTCCAGCAGAATATAACCAGCTTCCTTTGTTCCATAGCCCGTTTCTATAAAAAACAGATCATACTGCTCCAAAAGCTCCCTGTTATATTCTGCAAGAGCAGACTGTAATGCCATATCTGCCACACACTCGCCCTGAAACTGTATCCCGTTGATCCTTGCCGCCTCAATGACTGTAAATAAAATAGAGATCATGATCGTGAGCACCAGTGCCAGAAAGACAGTAATCTCGCCTTTTTGCCTTTTCATCAGTAAATACTGCTGCTTTTCGTAGTAATCTGGGAAAAAATATCATTTACCAGCTGTGTCAGCTGATCCTTGAAAATGATAACCAGAGAAATCAGTACCACCAGAATAAGGATCATTTCCACTGTTCCGATCCCATCCTCTTCTTTCATAAACTGTAAAATTTTTTTCATAAAATCATCTTCCTTTCTTATTTTTTTACATTCCAAAGGAGGTAAATGCCGGAATCATAATAACGATCATGACCAGCACCAGCATACCCATCATAGGCATCAGCAATTTAGTTCCTGCCTCTTCTCCCTTTCTTCTTGCATATTCTTTTCTTTCCTTCAAAGCTTCCCTTGCTTCCTCCTGCAAGACTCCCTTTAAACCTGCCGCACCGCTTTTGGTGTATTGGGTCAGCAGTGCTGTAAATCTTAAAACTCCCTGCACCTGACATCTTCGTCCCATATTCTGATACGCTGTTATTTCTGAAATACCTGATTCCATTTCCCGACATGCCACCAGCATTTCTTCATATAAGGGCAGACTTTTCGCAGGTTTCTTTCTTCCGTAATCTGCTGCAATTCTCTTAAACGCACCGGATATTGTCATTCCTGTATCTGTCAGCATCGCCATCCGTACTGCTACCTGTGGATATTCCCTTTCCAGCTCTGCCAGCCGCCTCTTTTTTTCCTTTTCCCTTTCCTCATGCTGCGCACCGATCATTGCCACCGTTGCAAATGCAGACAGCAAAAAGATACTGCTGCTCTTGTCCTCTGTTTTTTTATAAAACTGGACCTTCTCTCCCTCGAAGGTCCCTGGCAGCCGATAGCTTTCCAGATTTCTTGAAGCCTTTTCTGTTTCCGTCAGATGCTTTTCCAGCCTTTTCCAAAAGGCATTTCTGCTTTTTGAGGGAAATGCTTTGACATAAAATACTCTTTCCTTTTCAAACTGGCTTTCTGGCTCTGTTATGCGTACCTGAATCTCTGCCAGCACACCCTCTGGTGGAATTTCTTCTCCCAATTTCCCATTTTGTGACACTATTTTTCCATCACTGCTGCTCCAGCTCAGTAAAAAAGGATAGCCCTCTACCGTTTCTGGAAAAAACAGATCAGAGGTTATTTTTTCCAAGGACGGATTTTCTTTTTGTATTTCCTTTTCCAGCCTTTCCCAGAGCTTCTCTTCTAATTCCTCCAGCTCCGCTCGGGTATACGATACAGCTCCCAGCTCCAGCTTCAGAAGCTCTTTGTCCCCTTCTCCCTCTGCCTCCAGCTCTATTACTGCTTTTTCTCCTGTTTTTTCCTGACGAAGAATTTCTAAAAGAGGCTCTTTTTCTGTTCCCGCTGTCATTTTCATTCGTATACAGAGAGCCAACAGACTTCCTGCCAGCAAAATCATCAGATATTTCCGATATTCCCTTTTTTTGTACATGAAAAACAGTGTGCAGCCAGCTCCCATTACATAAATCCCCAGCATATGCTATACCTCGATCCTGACAATTTTCAGGGACATAAAAACCGCCAGTATGTACAGGAAAAGACATCCTGTCATGATACAGATTCCTGCTGGATTATGATAAAGAGGTGCAAAATATCCGGGTGAAGAAATACTGATATAAAACATAATTCCAAAGGGGATGAGACTCATAAGCTTCTGCTCCGTTACCTTGCCATGGATCATCGTCTGTATTTCCCTTTCTACCTCCATTTTCTCCACAATGATCTGACAACAGCTTTCTATCATTTCCCGCAAATTTCCGCCGCTGCGTTTTCCTGCCATAAACACCTCTGCAAAATTACTGATATCCTCTGAGCCGCTTCTCTGGGAAAAATCCCATAATATCTGTTCCAGTGTCACATTGTTCTTTAACAGCTGCTCCATCCTGTAAAGCTCCCTTCGTATGTCTGTTTCTTCTCCATATAAAAGCTCCATTTCCCTGCCCGATCTCAAAAAAGCATTCTCCACAGAATGTCCTGCCTGAAGCCCTGAGGCTACAACGCTGATCCAGCTTTTAAACTGCTGTTCTAAAAGCTGCCGCCTTTTCTCACACAGCTTTTTTCTCTGCCATTTACAGAAAAGTATCCCACAGAAAAGCCCCATTCCAACTACCCATATGCTGTCATAAAAGAAATATAACATCAGACTACTCACACCAGCTCCTATTCCTGCGTATTTAACCAGCTCCGCCTTAGAAAAACGGTAGATCCGGTAATCCGGCAGCTCGAAGCTTGCCTTTGTTTTGCAGTTCCTTTTTACAGACAAGTCTTCCCTTCACCTCCTGACCGCTTCCTTCTTCAGCCTCTTCAAATATGCACAGGGATTCTAACTGGATCTCTTCTTGCTCCAGTCCTGTCACCTCTGCAATTTCAAGTACTCTTCTTGTTCTATCCCGAAGTCTCCCCAAATGGATGATAATATCAACGCCGGAGGCGATCTGCCGTCTGATGGCTGGAAGCGGCAGATCCATTCCCATTAATACCATGGTTTCCAGACGGGAAAGCATGTCCCTTGCACTGTTGGCATGTCCGGTGGACAGCGATCCGTCATGACCTGTATTCAGACACTGAAGCAGATCCAGCGCTTCTCCTCCTCTTACTTCTCCCACAATAAGTCTTGTAGGTCTCATACGGAGACTTGTTTTGATCAGATCCCGGATACTGATCTCCCTGCTTCCCTCTGCATTGGCATTTCTGGTTTCCATCCTGACAAGGTTGGGGGCTTGCTGTATCTGCAGCTCTGCGCTGTCCTCTATGGTAATGATCCTGTCCTCTCTGGGGATATATTCAGACAGGGCATTGAGAAAGGTCGTTTTTCCCGAACCGGTTCCTCCGCTGATCAAAATGTTATAGCCTGCCTTTACCAGCAGCTCCAGCCAGCCTGCCGCTTCTCTTGGAATGGAACCAAGCTGAATCAGCCTTTCCATTCCTATCGGTTCTTTAGGAAAACGCCGGATAGTCATGATCGGGCCGTTCAGTGCTACCGGCTCCAGCACCACATTGACACGGGAGCCGTCCTCCAATCTGGCATCTACAATAGGCGAAGCCTCGTTCACGACCCTGTTGCACCTTGCAGTAATCTGCTGAATCACATCCTCCAGCTTTTCCTTTGAGGAAAAATGGTTCTCCCAGCAGCTTAATTTTCCTTTTTTTTCTATGAAAATATGCTCCGGCCCATTTATCATAATTTCTGTTATTTCCTCATCCTCCAGAAGCTCCTGCAAAATGTCCAGCTTGCGGATCGCATAAAACAGCTCTTTTCCCAGCCTTTCCCTTTCCTGTAAGCTTAAAAAGCCCTCCTTTGCATATTCTGTCAGACATTCCCCGATCAGCTGACGGATCTCACTTTCCTCCAGTTCTCTGGAATAATCCATCCTTTCATGGATACGCTGCAGCAAAATCTCTTTTTTATCTTTCATTTATCTCTTCCTTTATCAGTCTCCGAACATACTCTGCCAGTTCCCCATAGGTCAGCTCCAGAGGGTCAAAGGAGATATTTTTTATAAAAGGCAGCTTGCATCGGCGGCTTTTTTCCAGAAGATCCATATAATCGGCTCTTTCCAGAAGCTTTTCATACTGATAGAGCTTTGCCAGTGCAGTAGGATCATCCCTGAAAAGAGTAAATATTTTACAGCACATCCGCAAAATCTCAAATAACCCCTGTACATTTTCGGAAAGGTCCAGTATCAGATACTCATACTCCGTCAGCCGCTCCAATTCCTCAAACATCAAAAACCACTGCTCCTTCGTTATCCGTGCCAGATCCATGCAGGAAAAAACAGGTGGGATGTAATCCAGTCTCTGCAATCTGTGTGTCATCTCCTGAAATTTGTAAACCAGCGCCTCTCTGGCATTGCTCACATAATAGATCAAATCTGACATATCTGTCATAAATTCCTGATTCAGCCGTCTTTCCAGACCGGAAAAGCTCTCAAAGTTTAAATACAGTACCTTATGCTCCTTTGCCAGAAGCTCTCCTAAGGTGATCCCGAAGGTGGTCTGCATGCATCTGTGAACCGGCGTATAAAGCCCGATCAGCTCCATGCCTTTGCACGACCCTCTTCTTATTCCGGCTCCGGTCTTAACACCCTGCTTTGCACAATAGCACATCACTTCCTGCAGCACAGCCTCACAGGGCTGATACTTATAAATGCTTTCCTGCTCGGAAAAAGCAGTCTCCTCCTCCCGCAGGACAATGAACTCTCCTGCTACCAGCTCCTTTAAGGTCACATCATAGGCACTCTCGGAAATCAGAAGCACCTCAACCTCTTCCTCCGTACAAAACTGGCGCAGCTTTTCTACCGAGGTAAAGCCGGCTGTTTCAAACGGATACTCCTTTTTTCTGCTGATGTACTCGCAGAAGCGCCGCGTATACTCTGCTTCCGGATCACAAACCGCAAAAATTTTTTTCTTCAACTACATCCCTCCTTGTAAAGAATAAACAGAATACCGCCCAGAATCGGCCCTGACATAGGAATTTTCTTTGGAAATCTCTTTTTTGTGAAAAAGATAGATAGAACTATCGGGATCAGGGACAGGTAAATCCCTGTAAGAAATGCCAGAAATGCTGTTTTCCAGGATAGATACGCCGCTGCCACACCTAGCAGCTTTATATCTCCTGCACCAAAAGCCCTGCATAAATACAATGGAAATAGAACCAGCACAAGAACACCTGCATGAAAAAAAGCTCTGGAAACACCTTGGCATCCACTTTGACTGAATTGATAAAGAACCGCACCGATAAATGCTGTAAAAATTAATAAATTGGAAATCTTTTGGGTATGATGATCCTCCCAGACGGCAATTCCTAAGAATAAAAATAGACTTACAATATGACCCACCTCCTTTTGTTCAGGAAAGGTGTGATTTGTAAGTCGAATTATAGTATATGATTTTTTCTTTGTCCATTAGTAATGTTTTACAAAAATTTTAAAAGATTTATCCCATAAAGCAGGGCAACCCCAGGTAATCCAAGGATTCCGGATGTCAAAGCTGTCCATGGATTTATTCCCACCATAACTGACAGATTCTGTGATGCCAGAAGCTCATTTAATAAAAGAATACAGATAACCCCTGTCATACTCCGCAATAAAAAATTGAGAATAAATTCTGCTTTCTTTCTCAGAGCCACAATACAGAGAATCAAGGTGCACATAAAAATGATCAGAAATGCGCCGCTGCCATAATCCATATAGATACCCCTTCTGCAATCTGTCTGTGCTTTATTTTATTCCGGTATTTTTTTTATTATTCATGAATAAATTTCCAGTTCCCGACTATACTCTATTATAACAATGAATTGCTTTTAACAGTAGGAAAGGAGACTATATGAAATCCTATTTCAGCAGATGCTCTCATGTTGACAAAGACAATAACGATATTATGACCGATATTGCAAAAACCCGCTGCGCTCTGGAAACGGCCTATGCCGGCTTCGATAACGCAACGGATCCCGATCTCATTGATTGCTATATTTACGAAGTAAACGCTGTTCAGAAGCGTTATAAATATCTGCTGCAGGAGGCGGCAAAAATGAACCTTGCCACACAGCTCCCAAACGAAGAGCTTTTATGCGAAAAACCCTCTGTTCCCCTGCTGAACCATGCTTTCCGTGAGTTCCCCTTTTCCATAAGTTAGCCCGGCATAAACCGCCTGTGCATTTTCCATTACGGGGGCTGAGGTATCCTGACGGCTTACCTGCCGATATGCCTCCAACAACCCTTCCATGATCCTTCTGCAGCCCACTAACGGCTCTGCAGTCCCTCTTACATCCGCAGCTGCCATCTCTCTGTTTACATAGACATAAAGCTGCAGCAGATTATATGCAAGTTCATAGTCAAAATCCAGCGAATTCATTAATTCATTTATACATCCCCGTGCCTTACGGAGACATTCCCGAAAGCTCTGACGGCTGTCCTTTGCTTCTATCGCCTCATCCAGATAGATCAGGTACATTTCATAAAGAATTACCACCAGCTCACTTTTATTTGCCTGCGTGATCCGCAGAGTAAAATTCTTTCTTGCTTCATCTGTCATACTATTTCCCTCTATGCATTTCTGCTTTTATGCTTACTGTAACAGCTGCAATATCTGTGAAGGTCTTTCATTTGCCTGAGCCAGAATAGATGTACCTGCCTGATTCAGTACCTGCTGCTGGGTATATTGGGTCATTTCCTCTGCCATGTTTACATCCATGATCCGGGAATAAGCTGCTGTCATATTTTCCTCTGTAATGTCCAGACTGGAAATGGAGTGTTCCAGACGATTCTGATATGCACCCAGGCGGGAACGGATCGCAGATACTGCATCAATCGCAGTGGCAACCTTATCGATGGACTCTAAAGCAGCGTCCTGTGTCATTACATCCAGATCATCAATATCCAAAGCTCTTGCAGATACCTTAGGGATACGGATATCCAATGTCTGTCCTTCATTTGCACCGATCTGCATGGTCATTGCGCCCATTCCTGTCAGATGGACATTAAAGGTTCCTGTAACCTGTGTAGCGCCTGCTGCTGTAGCAGCAGCCTTTAATTTATCCATATCAAATTCCAGTGTCAGAGAAAATTCATTATCTGCTGTAACGGTGATTCTTCCGTTATCATCCTCCGTTGGCACAACCAGATTTGTTACCTTCTGTAAATCCACTGTTTTTCCATGAACCGGTGCGGTGTCTCTTGTATTATTGATCTCCAGAGCAGAAATAGAAATCTCTCCGCTTGCTGCATCTACATCTGCGGTTACCGTTACCTCATAAAAACCCAGCTTGGCTTCATCAGAATAGGATTCTACCGTTACCGCAGAGGTATCAAAGGTAGACACGACTCCTGCCGTAGAGGTAGACTTTTCAACATATCCCTTCAGATCATAGGTTCCGTTCAGCAGCACGCTTCCATTAAATTCTGTGGTTTCTGCGATTCTGGTGACCTCATCGCGCAGGGCATTGATCTCCTCCTGTACTGTGGCTCTGTCGCCCTCTGACATAGTTCCATTGGCTGCTTTAATACTCAGCTCATTCATACGCTGGAGCATATCATGAACCTCTGTCAGTGTTCCTTCTGCTATTTCAATAACAGAAATACCATCGCTGGCACTCTGGCTGGCAGCTGACAGTCCTCTGATCTGTGCGTTCATCCTCTTTGCAATGGCAATTCCTGCAGGATTATCCTTTGCATGATTGATCTTATATCCAGAAGATAACCTCTCTATGGAGGTAGACAATGCTCCCTCTGTTTTTCTTAAATTGTCATTGGCAAATACTGCTGACATATTAAAATTTATTTTCATTGCTTAACCCCTTTCTGCCTGTCTGCGCATCACACAGATCACAGTTTTTGCAGCCCGGTACAGCTCTCCTGTAGACATCTGCTCTGTCTGCGGCTTCGCCTCTGCTGCATCATATTCTTCAAATCCATTTTCCTTCAGTGCCGTCTGGAGCTGCTGCTTCAGCTCTGAAAGAGCCTCTCTCTTTTCCGTCCTGCAGTCAACAAAAAGACCTTTGACTTTACCCTCCTGAAGCTGAAGCCGTACTGACAGCTTCCCATATTCCAAATGCTCCATGGAGGCTTCCACAGTTCCTTTCTTTTCTTCGGAATGTACGATCTGCAAATGCAGAGCTGTTACAGAATCCTCCGTAACCAGCGGAATTTCGTACTTCTCGCAGTCTGCCAGCCTGGCTGTAAAGGAAACCTGTTTGTAAATCAGACCAAGCTCCCTTACGTCAACAGCAGTAATCTCCGGATTTTCATATATAGCGCTTTCCAGAATCTGTTTTTCAACCTCTGCCAGTGTCTTATAGGCTGCTGCTGCCTCATCTCTGCTGTTGAAGTGCTCCTCCAGCCCATCAGCCACTTCCTTAAATGGATTTTTCTGATCGTCAGTATATGTATCGGCTTGTTTTCTTATTTTCATAAATGCTTTGGAAAAATTCTTTCTGAATTCATCCGCTGCCTTTAAATGATTGGGTGTGATCTCCTCCTCCAGCTCCTGTAAAAATTTGATCTGATCCTCGTCAACACTCTGAGCTTCCCTAAGAGCCTCCATCTGCCAGCGGCGATAGGACAGCTCTGCTTCTTCGTTTATTTCCTGTGCTTCCATCCACTCTGCAGCTTTCTCCAGCTCTGTGTTCATATCTGGTATTGCAGTCAGAACATTTTCACCATCTAACCCATGATAAATTTTCCGCACAAAAGCCCTTGCTATCTGCTCATCGATCCTGCTGCCCTCCTGTCTGACCTCCGCTACTGTCCCCAGCTCATCATCCACCACCGCATTGATGGGCTTGGAATGATAGGTGCGCACTGCTGTCAAAAGATTCTGGAAAGTAAGCTCTGCTCCCTGAAAAACCAGACTGCCGATTACGGCACCGTCTGTTTTTTCCACCTGCCGCAGCAGCCGGTATATACCGATACAGGATTCCTTTTCTTCCTTTGTGATTTCCTTTTTCTGCTCCAGCTTATACAAAAATTTGCTGAATTTTTCCTGCTCTGCCTCTGCTTCCTGTTCCTGCCCGCTTAAATAATCATCCAGCTCTGTCACTGTCATTTCCAGCGGATTTTTTCCATCCCGGATCATTTTTAATACAGCTGCCGGTGTCATTTTATCCACTGCATTTTTAAGCGTCATATCCGCTGCTTTTATCGTCAGTATATTTTCTTCTGTGATCTCCAGATGATTATATCCTAAAATACGCACTGCCCGCCTGTTGGCATCTGTTGTCTCAAGCTGCAGCTCCTTTAGCAGGTCATCCACATTTTGAAATGCTTTTCTGATAGAATCTCCCAGCTCCGCATCAGGCCTTGTCCTAAAGGTCTCATATTGTTCTCCTGCTTTTTTATAAGCAGCAGCTAATGCTTCTCCCTCTGTATGAACCTGCTCCAGCGTAAGCTCAGCTGCTTCACCAGAAGCCTCTCTAACAGCCCACACTCTTCCTACTGTGGCTGCCGGCATATACGGAATATGGCTGACTACCTTCAGGGTTTCTGTATAAAGCTGGGCTCTTAACTGTGTTTCCTGCTCACTTTTTCCACAAAACAGGATCTCATTCTGCTGCTTTTCCACATTTCTTAAAGCTTCTACCAGCTGCTCTAGCTCTGCCGTTTCTATGGCATAGCCGCTCTTTAAAAGTTCTCTGTTGGCAGCTATGGTCATTTTCAGACGCACTTCCTCCAGCTGCCGCCTTGCCGTGATGTTACTTCCATCTGTATTTTCGTATCCTGCTGTCAGCGCTTTCTGTGCTGCTTCCAGATTCTGAAGTGTCAGGCTCTTTCCCTGCCCTGCTGCAGCATCTACAGCTTCATCTGAAATATGCTGCACTCTTTTCCAGATATCTGCTGCCTGCTCCAAAAGAGAGGGCTCTTTCGTCAGCTTTGCCCATCTTGGTGTCCTGCCGTCAGCCACTGCCACTGCCATTGACTGAAGCAGCTCCTCCTGCTCCATGGGCAGGTCTATCCGGGTCAGTGCCATATAAGAAGCCAGAGTATCCTGTGTCAGTGGCAGCCCTTCCCCGATCAGCCATCTGGCTGCTTCTTCTGCCCCCGGCAGCTCTGCCATGCCAGCTTCCTCTAAGATTTTCTGGATCTGTGGCTGCAGACTCTCTATTTTTGCATCATCTGCCCTAAGAGAAAGGTATCCATTTTCATCCTGAAAATAGCCTCTTCCCTGTCTGCCTCCCTCTGCCCGGCTGCTGAACTGTGCCAGATACAGATCCTCAATTACCGGCTGTTTCTGATTTGCGACCATATATTTTAAGGTATCTTCTTTTGGCTGGGTCAATGCCTGTGCTTCTTTTAATGCCTGCATGGAAGCCCTGGCTGTTTCTTCTGTTAAAGGAATGTTTCTTTCAGAAAAAGCTTTGGACATTTCTCTGGCAAGTCCTTCATTTCCCGTGATCTCTGTAAGGGTTTTCATATCCAGTGTATCTGTGTAGCCGCTTACAGAAACTCCTGCCTGCAGCAATGCTGCCTTGATCTGATCCAGAATGGTAACTGCCTGCTTTATTTCCATGTCGCCTACTTTGTAGCCCTCTTTCTGAAGCTCTGCAAATTCTTCATCCGACATGGAGTTTGACATTACTGCCATATAGTCTCTGGTCAATGCAACATCCTTGGTTCCTGCCTCCTGCATGACCTCTTCCACAGTTTTTCTCTGTTCCTTGTAAATTTCATTTTCTGCCAGCTGACCAGAAATATCTAACGTATATCCATTTCCTGTTCCAATCCTCTGCACCTGCGCTTCTTTTTCAGAGGTTTTCCATCTATCCACCTTTTGATTTGTATCAGTAGTCTGAAATGAAATTCTCATGGTTTCTCCTTTTTTAATTTCCTGTTACAAAATAAGGGCGAATGTATCACTACATTCACCCTTTATTTCGGCTTATCCTTTTATTTTCTTAACCTTTGCCTGGGAGTTTGACTGCCTTGCCGCCCTCTGGCTTACCCTGTATCTTCGCCTTTAAAAGAGAAATACTGCAGAGGTATAAGGCGGCAGATCAAAGCTAATGGAATATTTCCGGTAGTCGCAGGACTCCTTCTGGGCAAGGATCGTTTCAGGAATCAACCTTCCTTCACCGCCAAACCTCTTATCATCACTGTTGAGCAGCAGCTTATATTTCTTTTTGGAAGGAACTCCTACCTTATAGCCCTTTCTTTCCATTGGTGTCATATTCATGACAAACAGCAGCTTATGCTTGCTGGAAGGACATTTTCTGATAAAAGCATAGGTACTCTGCTCCGCATCGTCTGCCTTGACCCATTCAAATCCATCCCAGCCGTTGTCTATCTCATACATGCAGGGATATTTACGATAAATCTTTAACAGCTCGGCAACATATTCCTGCATTCCCTGATTCTGTTCTTCTCCAAGCAGATACCAGTCAAGCTCTCTTTCCTCGCTCCATTCACGCTCCTGACCGAATTCCTGTCCCATAAACAATAGCTTTTTGCCCTCATGACCGAACATATAAGTATATCCGGTACGCAGATTTGCATATTTATCCTTAGGATATCCCGGCATCTTATTGAGCATGGAGCATTTCAAATGAACTACCTCATCATGGGAAAGTGGCAGAATATAATTCTCACTTTCATTGTAGCTCATGGCAAAGGTCATTCCATAATGATTTCCCTTGCGGAACAGAGGGTCTAACTTCATATATTCACAAAAGTCATGCATCCAGCCCATATTCCATTTAAAGGAAAAATGCAGACCTCCGTCTTCGATCTTACCTGTTACCTTCGGCCATGCCGTTGACTCCTCTGCAATGGTCATAACCCCTGGGAAAGTTCCCCGGATCACAGAATTCATGTGCTTAAAAAACTCGATCGCCTCCAGATTTTCATTGCTGCCATACTTATTGGCTACCCACTGTCCCTCCTGCTTTCCATAATCCAGATAAAGCATAGAGGCAACAGCATCTACCCGCAGTCCATCAATATGAAACTCTTTGATCCAGAACAGTGCATTGGCGATCAGAAAATTCACAACCTCATGCTTGCCGTAATTGAAGATCTTGGTTCCCCAGTCCGGATGCTCTCCCAGACGAGGATCGGGATGCTCAAATACCGCCTGTCCGTCAAAATCCGCAAGCCCATGGGCATCTCTTGGAAAATGAGCCGGTACCCAGTCCAGTATTACACCAATCTTATTTTTATGCAGAGTATTTACCAGATACATAAAATCCTTTGGTGTACCATACCGGGAGGTTGGTGCATAATAGCCTGTTACCTGGTATCCCCAGGATCCATCAAAGGGATGCTCTGCAATCCCCATCAGCTCCACATGGGTATAACGCATCTTTTTCAGATATTTTACAAATGCATCTGCAAATTCTCTATAATTGTAATAGCTTTCCTCATCCTTTCGCCCCGGATGACGCATCCATGAACCAATGTGACACTCATAGATAGCAAGGGGCTCCTTGTTCATATCCTTTTTCTCTCTTGCCTGCATCCATTCGCTGTCAGACCATTTCATATTTGTTATATCTGTTACAATAGAAGCAGTCTCTGGACGCATCTGGGCATAATTCGCAAATGGATCTGCCTTATACAGCTTTCTGTCATCCTGTGCAGTGATCAGAAACTTGTACTGGGCACCCTCTGTTACCCCCGGAACAAACCGTGTATAAATTCCTCCCGGGCCGATCTTCTCCATTTCATCTGCATTTTCATCCCAGTTATTAAAGCTGCCTACCACATGCACTTTTTTTGCATTTGGAGCCCAGACTGCGAAAAATACGCCTTTTTCTCCGTTTTCTTCAGATAAATGTGCACCCAGCTTCTTATAAATGTCATAGTGTGTTCCCTGTGCAAATAAATACTGATCCGCTTCTGAAATAAAAACAGTTTCCTGCCCTGCCATAAGTGCCCTCCTTTATTTATACGAAATCTTTTTCCCGTAAAATAATCATATCCTCGTCATCATAACGCTTTCTAAGAAGTATATCCATGAAATGTCCAAGATTTCTTTTATCAGCATGACAAATGGCTTCTTCCACGATTTCCTTCACTTCCTTCATTGTTACAGAATGTTCACTTGTCTGCAGCTCTGCAATTCTTGTATACAAAGCAAGGCCTCCCAGCTCATCAATGGAATACTCTCTTTCTAATGCATAGCGTTTTCCAAATAAAACCAGAGAATCATTGTCCATTGCTTCTATATCGATCCGCAGATTAAAATTCTGATGAAGCATTTTATGATTATCCAGCAGCTTATTGATATTGATTCTGGTATCCTCCAGAATTATGATGATCCCCTGCTTTTCCTGTTCCAGCAGCTTTGTCATGGATTTGATGGTGGACTCCTTCAGACTGGCTGCTCCTTCTATGATCAGAGCTCCGTTGCTCAGCTTTTCAAAGGTTTTTTCCAGATCCTTATTATTCAGCGCCTGCCCACTGATCTTTGCCATTCTTCCAGAAAAATTGCTGTCTGTCATCTGAATTTCTTTGATAATGTTTTTTGCCAGCTTGACAGAACCCATACCGGGTTCTCCTGTAAGGATCACATTTCCTGTATAAGATGCCAGACTGATATTGTCCAGAGCCTCTATGATCTGCCGCTTGGTTGTCCGCGTCTGGATAAAAGATCCAAACAGCTTCTTTTCCTCCGGAGTCATGGCACGCTCCGGCTTCTCTTCTGCTTTTTCTTCCGGCGCTTCTGGCTCCTCCTTTGCCTTTTCTTCTCTTTCCGCTGGTGATTCTGGCTCTTCTTTTACCTCTTCTTCTCTTTCCGCTGGTGCTTCTGTCTCTTCTTTTACCTCTTCTTCTCTTTCCTGCGGTGTTTCGGTTTCTTCCTTTATCTCTTCAGCTTTTTCTTTTGGCGTTTCTGTCTTTTCTTCTGCTACGACACCCTTTTTCTCTTTTTCAATAGAGTCCTCTGCCAGTGCATCCAGCTCTGCCAAAAGTCCCTGCTTTGTAGACGCATTAAACTGGGAAAAAATCTCGCCGGTCTGCTCCTTTACACGTTGTCTGATCGCTTCGGCACGCTTTTCCTCATTTTCTTTTTTCATCTTTTCCCATTCCAGAAGAATATCCTCTATACTCATCTGTCCGGTGATCTGCTTTTCTACCACAGGACCTTCCTTCGATACGGCAAGACTGATCTGCCCATCGTATTCCTGCGCCAAAAGATTGTCAAAATTTTCATTTTTTTCTTTTGCCATGCTCTCTGCTGACGGCATAGCTACAGTGGACCTGCTTCCCTGCAGGATTTTAGGGATTTCTCCTGTATTACTTAGCTTTACCACCCGTATTTCTTCACTTTTCTCTGGAACTGATTCCTTTACCGCTACAGAGAAAGATCCTTTTTCTTTCTGCAAGGACTCTTTCTGCACGGGTTCTTCCTTTAAAGAAGCTTCCTTTTGAACCTCCTGAGCCGTTGGCAGCTCCATGGTATCTGTATCCTCAAAAAAGATTTCTTCTGCCTCTGGCTCCTCTTCCGCTTCCACCGAAGTCATATGCAGTTCTTTTGCATCAGGGATCCTTTTTGTCGGACTGATCTCTCTGATCTCTCCTGTATCCTGCAGCAGACTGGTTATGATCTCTTTTGTAAAATCGCCCGGTCCTTCTAACTCTGTCTCTGCCTCATATTCCTCTGGCTCTTCCTCTTCTTCTGCTTCAGCATACATTCTGATCTCATCTGTATCCGTAACAGCAATATCAGACGTATCCTCAATAGCAGTCTCAGAAGAATCCTCTGTCATAGACGGATTTTTGTCCTGATAAGAATTCTCTCCAAGTACCTCTTTTACGCCCTCTGCGATCTCCTTCTGTAAGTTGATGGTAGCATATTCTCCTACATTTACAGGAGGTACTTCAAAATCAAGCTCCTGTGGCTGGGGAAGCTTAACCGGTGCAGCAGTCCCCTTGGCTTTGCTGTATTTTTCCAGCTGCTCTCCTGACAGCTCTGTATGGAGCATTTTCAGCTCCATTGCCTTTGTTACATATTTTCCCTCTCCGAACCAGAGGATCAGCTCATCACATTCTTCTACACACTTTGTACTAAGTCCGATACGATGATACAGATATGCCAGCTCATATGCCCACTTTTCCCTGTACTCTCGTCTTTTCAGTTCCTCTAAAACAGCGATCCGCTCCTCCAGACTGACCTCCTGCGCCTCGTACAGCTTATACTGCAAAATATATCTGCCATTGTCTCTCGGTGCTGTCTGAACAAATTCTTTATAATATTCTACCGCCTGAACAACATCATCCAGCTTAATAGACAGCTCGCAAAGAGAATAAATGATCATCCTGCCTCCCGGATGACGCTCATAAGCAAGAAGAAGAATCTCTCTGCTTTCCTCAAATCTACGGTTTAATTTATACAGATCACTGATGGTACAGAGCATATTCACACTTTTTACTCTGCGCCAGTCTATGGTATCTGCAATTTTCATTGCTTCTGCATATTTTTTCTTTGAAATTAAATCCTTGATCTCCTCTGAACGGATTTTATATTCGTACTTATCCAATGTATTCACCTCATAATAACCCACTATGAAACTATTGTAAGTGTACCATAGGGTTTTTCATAAGTCAAAAGAATCACAGAAAAAAAGCAGGAAAAACTACAATATCTAGTATTTTTTCTCTGCTTTTTACAACAACTTGTTGATATTCTATTCCTTAAACAGGCGGCTCAGCTCTGCAAACTGTGAAAGCGTCAGTGCCTCCCCCCGGATCGATGGACTCAGCTCCATTTTTTCCAGTGCGCATAAAATCTGCTCCTTTGTAACATTCATATTTCCTGCATTCATGAGACTGTTTACCAGCGTCTTTCTTCTCTGTCCAAAGGCCGCTCTGATCAGGGAAAATAAATATACTTCATCCTTTACATGAACCGGATTTTCTTTATGCTTTTTCAGCTGGATCACAGCACTTCCCACATTTGGTTTCGGCATGAAGCAGGCAGGTGAAACCTGCAGGGCGATCTTAGGTTCTGCATAATATTGTACCGCCAGCGAAAGTGCACCATAGTCCTTTGTTCCGGGTCCAGCCTGCATTCTGTCCGCTACTTCCTTTTGCACCATAACTGTAATGCTATGAAGGGGCACATGACTTTCAAATAGTCCCATAAGAATAGGTGTGGTTATGTAATAAGGAAGATTTGCTACTACCTTAATGGGCTTTCCCTCATTTTTCTCCTGTACCAGTGCCCGGATATCCACCTTCAGAATATCTTCATTGAGAATGGTCACATTATCATAATCAGACAGTGTATCCTTAAGGATCGGGATCAGGGATCTGTCAATTTCTACCGCTATGACCTCTCCTGCACTTTCCGCCAGATACTGTGTCATTGTACCGATTCCCGGACCTATCTCCAGTACACAGTCCTCCTTTGTGATCTCAGCAGCAGCAATAATTTTTTCAAGGATATGATTATCTATTAAAAAATTCTGTCCGTAGCGTTTCTGAAAATTAAAATTATATTTTTTTAAAATCTGGATGGTGTTGGTTGGATTTCCTAAATATGCCATATGCTTCTCCCTATGCCTGTCTGATTCCAAATAATCTTTCTGCATTTTTTTTGCAGATCTCTACTACCTCTTCAGAAGAAATTCCTTTCAGCTCTCCGATCTTCTCTGCAATATAAGGGATATTCAGAGAACTGTTCCTTTTTCCCCTGTTCGGTACAGGTGCCAGATATGGACTGTCCGTTTCCAGTAATAGCTTCTCCATTGGAATATAGGAAACGGCTTCCTTTAATTTATTTGCATTATTAAAGGTCACTACCCCACCGATCCCAAAATAAAAATCCAGCTTCAAAAATTCAGCAGCCATTTCTTTGGTATAAGAAAAACAGTGAATAACACCTCCTGTTTTTTCCGCATGGAGTGCCTGCATCATATCCAGGGTGTCCTTTGCTGCTTCTCTGGAATGAATGATAACAGGCAGCTTTACCTCCTGTGCCAACAGAAGCTGCTGCTCAAACCATTTCTTTTGTATCTCCTTTTCTGGCTCTTTCCAGTAATAGTCCAGACCGATTTCTCCTACGGCTACTGTTTTTTTATGAAAACACTGCTCTCTCAGCCATGTAAAATTCTCCTTTGTCAACTCTCCTGTATCACTTGGATGAATTCCTATTGCGCCATATACAAATTCATATTTTTCCATCAATCCTATTGTACGCTCTACGCTGCTTAGATCAGAGCTTACATTGATCACAGTTCCTATCCCCTGCAGAGGCAGACTTTTTAATAAGGTATCTCTATCCTGATCAAATGCTTTATCATCATAATGGGCATGGGTTTCAAATATCATAAGCTTTTATCCCTCTCATCTCATCCTTTTATTATTTTTTAATCTTTTTTATATTTTTTTAAAAAATATCTTGCAAACTAAAGAATATTATACTATAATCATAAATGCGTTGTAAATAATTGAATTGATACGCGCCTCTAGCTCAGCTGGCAGAGCACCTGACTCTTAATCAGGGTGTCCAGGGTTCGAACCCCTGGAGGCGCACTTATAAGTACCGTTTTTGAGGACATGCGAGCCTTGGGGACGGTATTTTTTTGTCAATTTTCTGCTTTTTCAAACTCTGGGTAAAGTCATTGCATCCACTCTGCTAACATGGTAAACTATTTTTACAAAAGTAGAGAGGAGGAATATTATGTACGGAAATATGTATGGAAATGAAAATGAAGTACCACAAAATGATCATCAGGCACCGGTGACTTCTCAAAATTTTCAAAAACAGCCAAAGTGCTCTGGTCTGGTAGCAGTCATCATTACCCTGATCGCATCCTTATCTGCCATTATCTGTGTTGCTATTTTTTCAGGCAGCTTTGTAAAATACAAGAAATTTGCCAATGGCAACGGCATTACTGTTACCGGCTCTGCAAGCTGCGATTTTGAATCTGATCTGGTAGTATGGAGAGGCAGCTTTTCTGCCTATGGTTATACTCCTAAGGATGCTTATCAATCCATTAAGCATGACGCTGATATTATCAGACAATATCTGCTTGATAACGGCATTTCAGAAAGTGAGATTGCCTTTAGCTCTGTTTCTATCTCACAAAGATATGTTTCTGAGTACAATGATGAGGGAAATTTTATCGGAGAATATCCAGACGGCTATGACCTGTACCAGTCTTTAAGTGTTACCTCAAATGATCTGGATAAGGTAGATGCTATTTCGAGAGATATTACCAAGCTGATAGAATCCAATATTGAGTTTGTTTCTGAAGCTCCTGAATATTATTATACAAAATTAGATGAACTAAAGCTGGATCTGATCGAACAGGCTACCGAAAATGCCAAATCCCGTGCTGACATCATCGCCAACGGTACCAATGCACACGCCAACCGCCTGTTAAGTGCCAATTTAGGTGTTTTTCAGATCACTGCCCAGAATTCTGCTTCTGAGGAATACAGCTATGGAGGAACCTTTAACACCAGCTCTCGCTATAAAACAGCTTCCATTACTGTAAAATTAAATTACGCCTCTGACTGATCTGTTTTTTAGAATTGTCTGCAAAGCGTACTTAAAAAGGATATTATGAGCATTTTCCGCATCATAATATCCTTTTTCTTATCTTTTACAGTTCTCCTGCTTCCAGTGCATCCCTAAGCTCAAGCAGAGAATCATATTTGCGGTACAGCAGGGAAAGTATTTCCTCATCCGGCTTGATGAGATCCGGGATCATGACAGGCTTCATGCCTGCGGCATATGCAGCACGGATTCCGTTTGGGGAATCCTCAACAGCAATGACCTGCTCCGGCTCCATGCCGATCGCTTCACACGCCTTTAAATAAATATCCGGCTTCGGTTTGCTGAGTGTTACCATATCACCGCCGATGATCGCCTGAAAATAGTCGCCAAGACCGGATTTTTCCATGTGGTTCATAATGGTTTTTCTGCTGGAGGACGATGCTACACCGACTGTATAATCATTTTTCTTCAAATATTCGAGAATTTCTTTTGTTCCCGTCATCAAAGGCAGTCCGTCTTTATCGATCCAGTCCTGCATGATCTTTCGTCCGGTTGTCAAAAACTCTTCCGCATCAAAATCTTCACCGAATTTCTTTTTAAACTGTAGGCTGATATCCGTCCGGTTTCTGCCGATACAGTCATTGGTAAGCTGGGTAATATCACCAAGCCCTCTTTCTTTCGCAATCTGAAACCAGGCTTTGGACGACATGATCTCTGTATCAAATAAAATTCCATCCATATCAAAAATAATTGCTTTTAACATATTTCTATTTAACAACTACCTTTCGGAAATTTTTCTTACCGCGCTTTACAATGATTCCTTCGCCAAAATCTGCCGCTTCATAATCTTTTTTAATATCGGTTACTTTTTCTCCGTCTACGCTGACACCACCCTGCTCGATCGCACGTCTTCCTTCTGAACGGCTTGCCGAAAGACCGGATTTTACAAGGATGCTGATAATATCAATTCTTCCATCCACTGTTCCCTCATGGAAGTCTGCATCTGTCAGCTCTGCGGTGGGCATATCTGCTGCATTTCCGGTGGAGAAAAGAGCTCTTGCTCCTTCCTGTGCTTTTGTTGCTTCCTCTTCGCCGTGAACCAGCTTCGTCAGTTCAAAAGCAAGAATTTCTTTTGCTTCGTTTAGCTGGCTTCCTTCCCAGCTATCCATCTTATCAATTTCCTCAAGGGGCAGGAAGGTCAGCATACGGATGCATTTTAAAACATCTGCATCGGCTACATTTCTCCAGTACTGATAAAATTCAAAGGGTGATGTTTTATTTGGATCAAGCCATACTGCACCCTTCTGGGTCTTACCCATCTTTTTGCCTTCCGAATTCAGAAGCAGGGTGATCGTCATGGCATAAGCATCTTTTCCAAGCTTCCGGCGAATCAGCTCCGTACCGCCCAGCATATTGCTCCACTGATCATCACCGCCAAACTGCATATTACAGCCATATTTCTGATATAACTCATAGAAATCATAGCTCTGCATGATCATATAGTTAAATTCAAGGAAGGATAACCCCTTTTCCATTCTCTGCTTATAGCACTCCGCCGTCAGCATACGGTTAACCGAAAAATGTGCACCTACTTCCCGCAGAAGCTCAATATAATTCAGATCCATGAGCCAATCTGCATTATTAACCATAAGAGCTTTTCCTTCGGAAAAATCAATAAACTTGCTCATCTGTTCTTTAAAGCAGTCACAGTTATGCTGGATGGTCTCTTTTGTCATCATCGTACGCATATCACTTCTTCCGGACGGATCACCGATCATTCCGGTACCGCCTCCGATCAACGCAATAGGTCTGTTTCCTGCCATCTGCAGTCTCTTCATCAGACAAAGAGCCATAAAATGTCCTACATGAAGACTGTCTGCTGTGGGATCAAATCCAATATAGAAGGTTGCCTTTCCGTTGTTGATCAATTCTTTGATCTCTTCTTCATCTGTCAGCTGGGCAAGAAGTCCTCTTGCCTTTAATTCATCAAATATTGTCATGACTATCTCCTTTTTCTTTATTCCTGTATGCTTTTTTATATCCCTTAAAAAGATCAGGCTGCATCCTCTTCATGTCTGGAATAAAGTATTTTTAAAATGATCGGTGTTGAAATCGAGGATATAATGATCAGCAGAATGACTGCCGTAAAATATACCGGAGTCATAAGTCCCACAGAAAGTCCCTTCTGAGAAACGATCAATGCCACTTCTCCTCTTGTCATCATACCCACACCAATTTTTAAAGCATCATTATTGCTGAATCTACACAGCTTTGCCATCAGTCCGCAGCCAACGATCTTACTTACTAAGCCTACGCAAACAAAGGCAATAGCAAATAACAAAATACTCATGTCCATGCTGTCAATATTGGTTTTCAGACCAATACTTGCAAAAAATACAGGTCCGAACAGCATATAGGAGTTGATATCCATTTTTTCTGCGATATAGTTGGAATCCTTTACACTGCATAAAATGATACCTGCCACATAAGCTCCGGTAATATCTGCGATTCCAAAATACTTTTCTGCAATATATGCCATAGCGAGACAAAAGGCAAGTCCTGCGATGGGAATTCTTCTCGTATGCGGATAACGGTTATCAACTTTTTTGAAAATCTTATAGCTGATAAAACCTACAACGATTGCAAATACAAAGAAGAAAACTGTATTAAAAACAACCGAAAGGGGATTGGAATCCGGATTTTTGAATCCGATGACAAAGGTAAGGACAATAATGCCGATGACATCGTCAATAATAGCGGCACTTAAGATCGTTGTTCCTACCTTGCCCTTTAATTTTCCCATTTCCTTTAAGGACTGCACTGTAATACTTACAGAGGTTGCAGTTAAGATAACACCAATAAACACTGCCTTATAAAATTCTTCGCTGCCAAAGGGGGCTGCTCCGTAAAATGCCATATAAAGAAGTGTTCCGCATATAAGCGGTATAAACACACCGCAGCACGCGATCAAAAATGCGATCGGTCCTGTTTTCATCAGCTCTTTTAAATCAGTATCAAGACCTGCTGAAAACATCAGTAAAATAACACCGATCTCCGCCATCTGCAATAAAAAATCACTCTGCTGTACTAAGCCTAAGAAGCATGGTCCTATGATCAGACCTGCGATAATCTCACCAACGACCTGCGGCGCTTTGCATTTTCTTGCAATGATTGCCAAAAATTTTGCAGCAACGATAATAATTGCCAAATCCTTAAATACTGCATATGCTTCCATATTAAATTCCTTCTTCCGATGTCTCTTCCATTGCGTCTTCTATATTTTCAAATTCCTGATTTCCATTGGAAACCTTTTCTCTTACCTTAGCGATCTTTGCGACTTTTACATGATCATCCAGATTGATCAGCTTCACACCTGAGGTGATCCTTCCAAGTGTAGACACATCATCCATACGAAGCTGGATGATAATTCCGCCGGTGGTAATGATCATAATCTCATGATCATCAGTAACTGCCTTAAGCCCTACCACATCTCCTGTTTTTTCGGTGATCTTATAGCATTTTACGCCTTTTCCGCCGCGCTTCTGAAGGGTAAACTCATCCAGATAAGTACGCTTGCCCATACCGTTTTCGGAAACGATCAGGAGAGAATCTCCCTGATGATCCAGCTGCATGCCGATGATCTCATCACCGTCAGATAGGTTCATACCAATGACACCCATGGAAGTCCTTCCGGTTGCCCTTACATCCGTTTCCTTAAAGCGGATACACATACCCTGCTTTGTTACAAGGAAAATTTCAGTTTCCCAATCGGTGATCTTTACTTCGATCAGCTCATCATCCTCACGGAGATTAATAGCTGCAAGTCCGTTTTTACGCACATGACTGTATTCCATAATGGATGTTTTCTTTACAATACCCTTTTTCGTTACCATAAAGAAATTCTTTGTTTCTTCAAATTCTTTTACCGGCATGATGGCTGTGATCTTTTCTCCCGGATTCATCTGGAGAATATTTACGATCGCAGTACCTCTCGCTGTCCGGCTTGCTTCCGGTATTTCATAAACCTTTAAACGGTAGACCCTTCCAAAATTGGTAAAGAACATAATATAATTATGGGTTGTGGTCATCAGGAGGTCTTCAATATAATCCTCCTCAATGGTCTGCATTCCCTTAATTCCCTTGCCGCCTCTGTGCTGGCTCTTGAAATTATCTACAGTCATACGCTTAATGTAACCAAGACTTGTCATGGCAATGACTGTGTTCTCCTTAGGAATCAAGTCTTCCATTGAAATATCGTAGGCATCAAAGCCGATGACGCTCTTTCTATCTTCGCCGTATTTTTCAGCGATTGCTGTCATTTCTGTTTTAATGACACCAAGAAGCAGCTTTTCATCTGCAAGAATCGCTTTTAACTCTGCGATCCTTAACAATAATTCCTTGTGTTCGTTTTCCAGCTTTTCTCTTTCCAGACCGGTAAGAGCACGCAGACGCATATCAACGATCGCCTGTGCCTGCGCATCGGATAATGCAAAACGCTCCATCAGGCTCGCCTTTGCGATCTGTGTTGTCTGGCTTGCACGGATGATGCGGATGACCTCATCAATATGATCCAGAGCGATCAGTAATCCTTGTAAAATATGATCTCTTTCTTCTGCTTTGTTTAAATCATATTTGGTACGTCTTGTAACAACATCCTCTTGATGCTTTAGATAATACTTCAGCATATCAAGAAGATTCATAACCTTTGGCTGATTATCCACAAGTGCGAGCATGATAACACCGAAGGTATCCTGAAGCTGGGTATGCTTATAGAGCTGATTTAAGATTACATTGGCATTGGCATCCTTTCTAAGTTCTACAACAACCCTCATACCTTCTCTGTCTGATTCATCACGCAGATCGGTAATGCCATCAATCTTTTTCTCTTTATGAAGCTCCGCTATCTTTTCGATCAATCTGGCTTTATTGACCAGATAAGGAAGCTCCGTTATGATGATCTGACTCTTTCCATTTGGAAGGGTTACAATATCTGTAACACCTCGTACCTTAATCTTGCCGCGTCCGGTACGATAGGCCTCTTCACTTCCTCTTGTGCCTAAGATAACACCTCCGGTTGGAAAATCCGGTGCCTTTACGATTTCAAGAAGTTCCTCAATATCAGTATCTCTATCCTCTAACACCTTGTTATCAATGATCTTAGAAACGGCATTTACCACCTCGCGCAGATTATGAGGGGGAATATTGGTGGCCATACCAACTGCAATACCTGTTGTACCATTTACCAGAAGGTTTGGAAAACGGCTGGGAAGCACTGACGGCTCTTTTTCTGTTTCATCAAAGTTCGGTACAAAATCTACCGTATCTTTATTGATATCTGCAAGCAGCTCCATAGAAATCTTGGAAAGCCTTGCTTCTGTATAACGCATGGCTGCTGCACCGTCACCATCCACAGAACCAAAGTTTCCGTGACCATCAATCAGCACATGTCGCATTGACCAGGGCTGCGCCATATTAACAAGTGCTCCATATATGGAGCTGTCACCATGAGGGTGATATTTACCCATCGTATCACCAACGATACGGGCACTCTTTCTGTGAGGCTTATCCGGTCCGTTGTTTAACTCTATCATGGAATAAAGAACACGCCTCTGTACTGGCTTTAATCCATCTCTTACATCCGGTAATGCTCTGGAAGCGATGACACTCATAGCATAATCAATGTAGGAGGTTTCCATTGTTTTTTTCAAATCCACTTCCTGGACTTTGTCAAAAATATTATCTTCCAATTATTTTTCCTCCTGCCTTAAATATCCAGATTCTTTACAAATTTTGCATTTTCTTCAATGAATTCACGGCGAGGCTCTACTTTATCGCCCATCAGGGTGGTAAAGGTCAGATCGACCTCCGACTCCGTTTCTTCATCAAGGGTAACACGGAGAAGAATACGTCTTTCCGGATCCATCGTTGTCTCCCAAAGCTGTTCTGCATCCATTTCTCCAAGTCCTTTATAACGCTGGATACGGTTATTCTGGTCACGTCCTACTTCATTTAAGATCGTATTTAATTCTTCATCACTGTAGGCATACCATACCTTTTTATTTTTTTCCAGTTTATAAAGAGGCGGCTGCGCCAGATATACATATCCGCCCTTTATCAATTCCGGCATAAAACGATATAAAAATGTAAGCATCAAAGTAGCAATATGGGCACCATCCACATCGGCATCTGTCATAATGATGATCTTGTGATAACGCAGCTTGCTGATATCAAAATCATCATGAATGCCCGTACCAAATGCAGTGATCATTGCTTTGATTTCTGCATTGGCATAGATCTTATCCAGTCTTGCCTTTTCTACATTCAAAATCTTACCGCGCAGGGGCAAAATAGCCTGGGTTGCACGGCTTCTTGCGGTTTTTGCGCTTCCGCCTGCAGAGTCTCCCTCTACGATATAAATTTCACAATTTTTAGGATCTTTATCTGAACAGTCAGCCAGCTTGCCCGGAAGAGCCATTCCCTCTAAAGCCGTTTTTCTTCTGGTTAAATCCCTTGCTTTTCTTGCTGCATCTCTTGCACGCTGTGCTAAAATAGATTTTTCGCAGATTGTCTTTGCAACAGAAGGATTCTGCTCCAGATAATAAGTAAGCTGCTCGCTGACAATATTATCAACTGCACCTCTTGCCTCTGAATTACCAAGCTTCTGCTTTGTCTGTCCTTCAAACTGCGGATCTTCGATCTTAACACTGACGATCGCTGTTAGGCCTTCTCTGATATCCTCACCGCTTAAATTCGGTTCACTGTCCTTTAATAATTTGCTGTTTCTTGCATAATCATTAAAGGTTTTCGTGATGGCGTTACGAAAACCAGCCAGATGGGTACCTCCCTCCGGCGTATTTATATTATTTACAAAACTATAAGAGCTTTCGGTATAAGAATCATTATGCTGCATGGCAACTTCTACATAAACATTATCCTTTGTTCCTTCAAAGTAAAGGACATTTTCATACAGCGCATTCTTACTTCTGTTTAAATATGTAACAAATTCTTTGATACCGCCCTCATAATGAAACTCCTTGATAAGCGGCTTATCTTCTCCAGTTTCTTCATCTACGACTCTGTCATCGCAAAGAATAATTTTTAAATTTTTCGTCAGAAAAGCCATCTCACGAAGACGCTGTTTTAAAATATCAAATTCATAAACAGTGGTTTCCTGAAAGATCGTTTCATCCGGCTTAAATACGACTGTAGTACCTGTTTTTTCAAGGTCACAGGTACCGATTTCTTTTAATGGATAACATACATGCCCTTTTTCATACCGCTGCTTATAAATCTTACCTTCCTGACAGATCGTTACCTCAAGCCAGTTGGAAAGTGCATTTACAACAGAAGCACCAACACCGTGGAGACCGCCTGACACCTTATATCCCCCACCGCCGAACTTTCCGCCGGCATGAAGGATCGTAAATACTACCTCTACTGCAGGGATTCCTGCTTTTTGATTGATGCCTACAGGGATACCACGCCCGTTATCTTCTACCGTAATAGAATTATCCTTATTGATGGTAACACGGATCGTATCACAAAAACCTGCCAGAGCTTCATCTACAGAGTTATCCACAATCTCATAAACAAGATGATGAAGTCCTCTGCTTGAAGTAGTTCCTATATACATACCCGGTCTTTTTCTTACTGCTTCTAAGCCTTCCAATATCTGAATCTGGTCTGCTCCATATTCCGTACTCATATATTCCTCCTGATCGTGAAAAATAATATTTTAATTTTCACTTACTACTCTGCCGCCTGTTACTTTAAAAATTTTATTGATCTCAAAACGGTTATTGATAAAATCATCCAGACCGGTACATGTAATAATCGTCTGGATATCGCCTATACTATTTAATAAATAATTTTGTCTGTTATTATCAAGCTCAGATAATACATCATCTAATAAAAGTACAGGGGAATCTTTAGAAATCTTTTTTACAAGCTCTATCTCTGACAATTTTAAAGATAAAGCTGCAGTCCTTTGCTGTCCCTGAGAACCAAACCTACGGATATCTATATTTCCTACAACAAAAGAAAAATCATCTCTGTGAGGACCCACACAGGTCTGTTTTAATCTGATGTCTCTTTCCCTGCTCTTTTGCATTTTTTCTTCAAAATCATCTATGATAGTATCAGGCTCATAAATGATCTTAAGCTCTTCTTTATCTCCGGATAATTTTTTGTGAATATCATAGATCATATCATTTAACTGATCCACAAAAAGCTTTCTTCTCTCTATAATCTTACTGCCAAAGGATACAAGCTGTGCATCCCAGATACTAAGCGTATCCTGAAGCTGAGGATTAAAATACAGATCCTTTAACAGCTTATTTCTTTGATTGACGATCTTATTATAATGGTTCAGATTATAAAGATAAAAGCTGTCAAGCTGACATAACTCCATATCCACAAATCTGCGTCTTTCTGAAGGACCATTTTTTATGATACTTAGATCCTCCGGAGAGAAAAACACAACATTTAAAAGTCCCAGCAGCTCTGCTGCTTTTTTTATTTTTTGATTATTGATGGCAATTCCTTTTGATTTATTGCTGCGAAGATGCATATCCACTTTATATTCTAAATCTTCTTTTTCAAGGTATGTACGAATATGGGCTTCTTCATTTTCAAACTGAATCATGTCCTTATCCTTACTTCCCTTGTGAGACTTAGTTGTAGCAGATACAAAAATAGCCTCTAATATATTGGTTTTTCCCTGGGCATTGTCACCATATAAAATGTTTGTGCCTCTATCAAATGTCAAATCCAGGAAATCATAATTTCTGAAATTAGAAAGCTCTAATGATTTTATGATCATTTTTTATTCCTCAATCTTTACCTGATTTCCTTCATACTCAAATACATCGCCCGGATAAAGCTTTTTACCGCGCTGAAGCTCTACTTGTCCATTTACCTTTACAAGACCATCAAGGATCGCAAACTTGGCATCTACACCATTTTCCACAAGACCTGCCAGCTTCATTGCCTGTCCCAGCTTTATAAAATCATCTCTTAATTTTATTTTTTCCATATTTTTCCATCTCTATACATTATAAATTTGTATAATAAAATACCTCTTTTAGGAAACTGTTGTAAAGTTTACCGGAAGGATCAGGTAAATATAATTTTCAGCTCCATCTCTGATAAAGCAGGGAGCTTTTGGATTTACCATATAAACATCAATTTCTTCATCATCGATTACTTTAAGAGCATCAATTAAGAATTTAGGATTAAATCCTATCATTATATCCTTACCACTTTTCTTAATATCAATTTCTTCATTCATGCTTCCTACAGTAGAATTGATCTTCAGTTCCATTCCTTTATCTGTAATGGTAATGATAATTGGCTTTTTATCTCCTTCTTTTACAAGAAGCGTTGCCCTGTCGATACAGCTTAAAAATTCCTTTTTGTTGATCTTTATCTTTGTTTCATAATCACTGGAAAGCATCTGTTCAATCTTAAAATACTCTCCCTCTATCAGACGGGATACAACAATGGTATTATCAAATTCAAACAAAACATGCTTGTCCGTAAAGAAGATAGAAACATCCTTATCTGCATCTCCGCTAAGGATCTTACTTATTTCATTTAAGGTTTTTCCAGGTACTACTACCTTTTTATCCTCATATTCATTTTTTAATTTTATATTTCTGATAGAAATTCTGTGTCCATCAAGAGAAACCACTTTTAAATTGTCTCCCTTTATTTCAAATAGTTCTCCTGTCATAAGCTTGTTGTTTTCATTATCAGAAATAGAGAAGATTGTCTGCCTTACCACTTCCTTCAGCGTAAACTGGGAAATAATAATGTTGTCGTTTCTTTCTATAGCAGGAAGATAAGAAAAATCCTCTCCTGACTTACCTATGATATTAAACTTGGATTTTTCACAGGTAATGGTTGTTTTAAAAGAAGAATCTGTTTCTATCGTAATATCATTGTCAGGAAGCTTTCTCACAATTTCAAGAAAAATCTTTGCATCAAGAGCGATCATTCCTTTTTCAAGAATAGTACCTTCTATTTTTGTTTCTATTCCAAGTTCCATATCATTGGCAGTCAGAGTAATCTCACTTCTTCTTGCATCAACAAGGATACATTCTAAGATAGACATTGTTGTTTTGCTTGGAACAGCTTTTGAAACAATCTGTACACCATTTAAAAGGTTAGCTTTGGAACATACTAATTTCATCTGTGAATAACTTCCTTTCTTTTTTATATAATGTGATAAGGCACGAAGCTGCTATATATTATAATATGAATTTCGTAATCTTAATAATAAGGGCTGTGAATTTGTTCATATCTCTTCTATTATACTATTTTCCTTAGAAAATGAAAATGATTTACACGTGAAAAAATAGGAACAAGCCTGTGGAAAAAAAGAACCTTATGTTTATAATTATTTTTAAGAAGGATTCAGTTTTTTCTTGATCACTTCTATTTTATTACGAAGTTCTTCATCCTTTACCATGTCTTCCGCAATTTTATTCACACCGTGGATAACTGTAGTGTGATCTTTTTTATTAAGAAGCTTTGCAATATTTGCAAAAGGAATATCGATCAGATTACGGCATAAATACATGACCACATGTCTCGGCTGGATCAATTCTCCATTTCTTTTTTTCGATATGATATCCTCTACGCTGATATGATAGTGCTCCGCCACTGTTTCTAAAATAAGGGAAGGAGTAATGGTTTTAGGCTTATTAGGATAGATAATATCCTTTAATGCATCTTCTGCTACAGCCAGAGTCAATTCATCTACTTTATTTAGTCTGGTAAAAGCAATGATCTTGTTGAAAGCACCCTCCAGCTCGCGGATGTTGGATCTGATATTTTCAGCAATATAATTAAGAATATCATCTCCTATTTTTTTATCAAAGTTTTCAGCATTTTTGCGAAGAATAGCCATTCTTGTTTCATAGTCAGGAATCTGAATATCTGCAATCAATCCCCATTCAAAACGAGAGCGGAAGCGTTCTTCTAAAGTTTCCATATCTTTAGGAGGCTTATCGGAGGAAAGAATGATCTGCTTTCTTGCAGAATGAAGCACATTGAAGGTGTGAAAAAACTCTTCCTGTGTACTTTCCTTTCCTATGATAAATTGTATATCATCGATCATTAATACATCAACAGTTCTGTATTTTTCCCTGAGATTGGTCATGGCAGCAGCATTACCGCTTCTGATGGACTCGATCACTTCATTGGTAAACTGTTCGCTTGTTACATAAAGAACCTTCATATTTGGATTTTGTTCCAATATAAAATGTCCGATAGAATGCATCAGGTGGGTTTTTCCAAGACCAGCTCCTCCATACAGATAGAGAGGATTGTAAGTAACTCCTGGGGATTCCGCCACTGCAAGAGAAGCAGACTGGGCAAATTTATTATTGCTTCCTACTACAAAGGTATCAAATTTATATTTAGGATTAAGATTAGAATTTTCGTAATTGATCAGGTAGGAAGGATCTTTTATATTAGAATTCGTTTCCTTAGATTCTTCATCCTTTTCCAAAATAAAAGAAACTTCATAATTATAATCCAGCATTTCAGTGATCGTTACCTGAAAAAAGCTTTTATATCTGTTGGAAATATATTTCAGCGCGTGAGACTGGTCAGAGGGAATAGAAATAATGACAGTATCATTTTCTACTTTATAAAATTTAAGGGGAGCAATCCATGTATTATAAGAAATTTCTGATAGATCATACTCTTTACGGACAGTTTCTTTAATATCTTCCCATATATCTCTGATAATATCCATTTCCTTTATCTCCTCATCTCAAAATATCTCAAATATATATTACCTTATATAGTTGAAAATTTCAAATGCTTTCAAGAAGGGCAAGTTTACATATTATAAAGGAATAAAAAAGGAATGTGGATAATTTTAAGAAAAGTTATAAACATTGATTTTAAAGGAAATTCATTATAAATATAAAAGGTTTTAACAGTATAAATCTATGTTATCCACATTTTATACACATTTTGTGGATAATATTATGTTAATTAAAAAAATTTTTATAAAACTATTTTATTTATTTTTTTCATGAAAAATAAGGTATTTGCTTGACTTAAAACCTTCTTTCTTATATAATTACAACGATATTTTCCATAAGTCAAAGGAGGTGTATCAATAATGAAAATGACATTTCAGCCAAAAAAGAGACAGAGATCTAAAGTCCATGGTTTTCGTGCCAGAATGAGTACTCCGGGAGGAAGAAAAGTTTTAGCAGCAAGAAGAGCAAAAGGAAGAAAGAGATTATCAGCATAGGCCGCAGTTATGTGGCCTTTTTTTCACGTGTTATATGATATTTTCAGAATCATTAAAAAAGAACAGAGATTTTCAGTATGTTTATAAAAATGGCAGATCTTATGCCAACAAATATCTAGTAATGTATGTTATGGAAAATAATCAGAAAATAAACAGACTAGGGATATCTGTCAGTAAAAAGGTGGGAAATAGTGTTGTAAGGCATCATATTACAAGACTGGTCCGCGAAAGCTACAGACTACATGAAAATATATTTAATAGTGGTTTAGATATAGTAGTCATTGCAAGAAACAGTGCGGCTGAGATTTCTTATCATGAAATCGAAAGTGCCATGTTACATTTGGGAAAGCTTCATGGGATTTTAATCTCATAAAGTATCTGAATTTGTTATGAAAAAAATTTTTATTTTTATCATAAAATTTTATCAAAAATATATCTCTCCTATGAAAAGGACAAAGTGTCCTTATTTTCCTTCCTGTTCACAATATGGACTGGAGGCGATTGAGAAGTATGGTGCTCTGAAGGGTGGTATTATGGCTGCCTGGAGGATTCTCAGATGCAATCCCTTTTCAAAAGGAGGATATGATCCGGTTCCTTGATGATCTTATGTCAAAGAAACCAATAAGGAGGAAAAAGAATTGTCAGGTGGTATTTTATTGACACAGCAGTCTGGTTTTTTAAGACCGATTGCAGTTTTACTTGGATATCTGATGGATGGAATTTTTGTTGTTCTGGATAAAGTAGGAATTCCAAATATCGGATTGGCTATTATTTTATTTACGATTATCATCTACGGATGTATGACCCCTCTTACGATCAAGCAGCAGAAGTTTTCAAAGCTTTCTGCAAGAATGAATCCTGAAATTCAGGCGATTCAGGCAAAGTATAAAAATAAAAAAGATAATGATTCCATGATGGCAATGAATGAGGAAACAAAGGCTGTTTATGAAAAATACGGCGTTTCTCCTACAGGAAGCTGTGTGCAGCTCCTTATTCAGATGCCGATCCTGTTTGCACTCTATCGTGTTATTTATTCTATGCCTGCTTATGTAAAACAGATCAAGGAAGCATTTTTCCCACTTGTTGATGAACTGATCGCTCAGGCTGGAAGTACAGAGCTGATCCAGAGCTTTAAAAATTCTAATATGTTTGCAAAGCAGTTCACAAACGAAGCATTTTTAAATGGGACAACCTCTTATGTTCAGAATACTTATATTGACTGTCTGAACAGAGCGTCCAGTGCAGAATGGCAGAGCATTGCTGAAAAATTTCCAAGTCTTTCTGCTGATGTAGCAAATACAGTAGAAAAATTAAATGAGTATAACAATTTTCTTGGATTAAATATTGCAGATTCTCCTTCCTTTATGATAAAGGATGCTTTTGCAGCTGGTGCTTACGGAATGATCATTGCTGCACTTATGATTCCCTTTCTTGCAGCCTTTACACAGTGGATGAATGTAAAGCTGATGCCTCAGCCGGAATCAAAAGGAAATAATAACAATCAGCAGGACAGCGTGGCAGCTTCCATGAAAATGATGAATACGATGATGCCTATTATGTCTGCAATCTTTTGTTTTACTCTTCCTGCAGGTATGGGTATTTACTGGATTGCTGGTTCTGTGGTAAGAAGTATTCAGCAGGTTCTTATCAATAAGCATATAGATAAGATCGATATGGATGAGGTCATTAAGAAAAATATCAAGAAAAGAGAAGAAAAGCTGGAAAAAATGGGTGTTTCAGGTAAGCAGTTAAATGATTATGCTTCCATGAATACAAAAAAAGCAAATTCTTCAAAGTCAAAATATACACAGGCAGAGAAGGATGCTGCAATAGAAAAAGCAGAAGAATATTACAGCAGCAAGGAATTAAATCCTAACAGTATTGCTGCAAAGGCACGTTTAGTAAAAACATATAATGAAAAAAATAATAAATAGGGGGCATTACAATGGACTTTATAGAAGTAAGTGCAAAAACAGTTGATGATGCGATCACAGAGGCTTGTCAGAGACTTTCTGTAACAAGTGATAAGCTGGAATATGAAGTTGTAGAAGAAGGTTCTGCCGGATTTTTAGGAATCGGTGCAAAGCCTGCGGTAATTAAGGCAAAGGTAAAATCTTCTGTTCAGGACATTGCAAAAACATTTTTAAATGAAGTGTTTGAAGCAATGGGGCTTACTGTTGTAGTTGATATCAAGTATGATGAAATTGATAATCTGATGGATATTGATTTAAGCGGAGATGAAATGGGTGTTCTCATTGGTAAAAGAGGACAGACACTGGATTCTTTGCAGTACCTTACCTCTCTTGTGGTAAATAAGGATGTAGAAAATTATATCCGTGTAAAGGTTGATACAGAAAACTATAGAAAGAGAAGAAAAGATACCTTAGAAAATCTTGCAAAAAACATTGCTTTTAAGGTAAAGAGAACAAAGCGTTCTGTTTCTTTGGAACCTATGAATCCTTATGAAAGAAGAATCATTCATTCTGCACTTCAGAATGACAGATATGTTACAACACACAGTGAAGGGGATGAGCCTTTCAGAAGAGTAGTTGTTACATTAAAGAGACAGTAATAAGAATTACCCGGCTGGATGATTTTTATACCAGTCGGGTATTTCCTTACTATGTTACTGTACTGCGTTATTATTATATAGTGGAGATTTGTTATGAATACAGAAACGATTGCTGCTGTTGCTACTTCTATGTTTGATTCAGGTATTAGTATTATAAGAATCAGTGGAGAGGAAGCTATTTTTATAGCAGATAAATTATTTCAGACAAAAGGAAAAAAGCATATTTTAAAAAATGTGAAAACTCATACCATACATTATGGTTTTATTTATGATGAAGAAGAGCTGGTGGATGAGGTTATGGTTTCTGTTATGAAAGCTCCAAAAAGCTATACGATGGAGGATACAGTTGAGATTAATTGTCATGGTGGTGTTCTCATTACTAATCGTATTTTAGAGCTTGTATTAAAAAATGGAGCCAGATTGGCAGAGCCGGGAGAATTTACAAAACGTGCTTTTTTAAACGGAAGGATTGATTTATCAAAGGCAGAAGCGGTAATGGATGTGATCCATTCTACAAATGAACTGGCTTTGCGTTCCTCTGTCAGTCAGCTTAGTGGATCAGTTTCTGCAGTGATAAAAAAGCTTCGCGAAAAGATCATTTATGAGATCGCTTTTATAGAGTCTGCTCTGGATGATCCGGAGCATATCAGTATAGAAGGATATTCTGAAAAGCTGGGCTTTGTTGTACAGGATCTGCTGACAGAATTAAAAAATTTGCTTGATTCGGCAGATAGCGGTAAAATAATGAAAGAAGGAATTAAGACTGTTATCTTAGGAAAGCCCAATGCAGGAAAATCTTCTCTGATGAACAGACTGGCAGGAGAAGAAAAAGCTATTGTTACTGATGTAGCAGGAACTACAAGAGATGCCTTACAGGAATTTATAAAAATAAAAGGAATCGGATTAAATATAGTTGATACTGCTGGAATTCGTTCTACAGAAGATATTGTAGAAAAAATAGGTGTAGAAAGAGCAATTCAGTTTGCAAAGGATGCAGATCTTATTTTGTATGTGGTGGATTCTTCTATTCCGCTGGATGACAATGATTTTCATATTTTTTCTTTGATAGAAAATAAAAATACCATTATTTTATTGAATAAAACAGATCTTCCAGCAGTTGTAACAGAAGAAGAATTCAGGGAAAAATGTGGAAGCTCTTATCCTGTTATTAAGATTTCCACAGTTGAAAATAAGGGTATTGATGAATTGGAAAAGACAGTTCATACTCTCTTTTTTCATGGAAAGATTTCTTTTCAGAATGAGGTTTATATTACGAATATGCGTCACAAGGAGGCAATTCGTGAGGCATATGAAAGTATAAAGATGGTAGAGCAAAGTATAGGGCAGGGTATGCCGGAGGATTTTTATTCTATTGATCTGATGAATGCTTATTCTGCTCTTGGCAGAATTACAGGAGAAGAAGTAGGAGAAGATCTGGTTAATGAGATTTTTTCCAAGTTCTGTATGGGAAAATAAAGGAGCTTAAATTATTATGCCTGAAATCAGAGAAAAAGTAGATGTGTGTGTTGTAGGTGCAGGTCATGCAGGTTGTGAAGCTGCTCTTGCCTGTGCAAGACTTGGGTTAGAAACAGTTATTTTTACAGTCAGCGTGGATAGTATTGCACTTATGCCCTGTAATCCTAATGTTGGAGGATCCTCCAAGGGACATCTGGTAAGAGAACTGGATGCGCTGGGTGGAGAAATGGGAAAAAATATTGATAAAACCTTTATTCAGTCTAAGATGCTGAATGTATCAAAGGGTCCGGCAGTTCATTCTCTCAGAGCTCAGGCAGACAAAGCGGATTATACAAGAGAAATGAGAAAGGTTCTGGAAAATCAGGAGCATCTTACTATTAAACAGGCAGAGGTCTGTGAACTTCTTACTCAGGATGTAACAGAGGAAGATAACATTATAGAAAAAAGAATTACTGGAGTTAAGACCTTTACAGGTGCGATTTATGAATGTAAAGCTGTTGTTCTCTGTACCGGTACATATTTAAAAGCAAGATGTCTTTGCGGAGAAGCTATTACCTATACCGGTCCAAATGGACTTCAGGCAGCAAATCATTTAACAGATTCTTTAAAAAATCTGGGAATTCAGGTTAGGCGTTTTAAAACAGGAACTCCGGCGAGAATGGATAAGCGTTCCATTGATTTTTCTAAAATGGAAGAACAAAAAGGTGATGAGAGGGTTGTTCCATTTTCTTTTTCTACTGATCCAGAGGATGTGCAGATTGACCAGGTTTCCTGTTATCTGACCTATACAAATGAAAAAACTCATGATATTATAAGAGCCAATCTGGATCGTTCTCCGATTTATGCAGGAATTATAGAGGGAACTGGACCAAGATACTGCCCTTCCATTGAGGATAAGGTGGTAAAATTTGCAGATAAAAACAGACATCAGGTATTTATTGAACCGGAAGGCTTACACACCAATGAAATGTATGTAGGAGGTATGTCCTCTTCTCTTCCAGAGGATGTACAGCTTGCGATGTACCGTACAGTGCCTGGTTTGGAAAATTGTAAGATTGTCAGAAATGCATATGCGATTGAGTATGATTGCATCAATTCCATAGAATTAAAGGCTTCTCTTGAATTTAAAAAAATAAAAGGTCTTTTTAGTGCAGGGCAGATCAATGGAAGCAGTGGGTATGAGGAAGCGGCGGCTCAGGGACTTATTGCCGGCATCAATGCATCAATGGAAATTCAGGGAAAAGAGCCTCTTATCATTGACCGGTCAGAGGGCTATATTGGTGTATTGATTGATGATCTTGTAACAAAGGAAACTCTGGAGCCTTATCGTATGATGACCTCCAGAGCAGAATACAGACTGCTTCTTCGTCAGGATAATGCGGATCTGCGCCTTCGTAAAAAGGGATATCAGGTAGGCCTTATTACTGAAAAACAGTATAAGGATATTTGTGAAAAGGAAAAAGCGATTCTGGAGGAGGTAGAACGACTGAAAAATACTACAGTCGGTGCTTCTAAGGAAATTCAGGAATTTATGTGCCTTCATGAAAGTGCACAGCTTAGAACTGGAACAACATTAGCTGAGCTGATGTGCAGACCTGAGCTTTCTTATGAAATTTTAGGTGAGATTGATAAGGAACGTAAGCCTTTATCTGAGGATGTCATTTATCAGGTGGAGATTGAGATAAAATATGAGGGTTATATAGCAAGGCAGCTGCGTCAGGTAGAGCAGTATAAAAAAATGGAAAAGAAAAAAATACCAGAAAATCTTGACTATAATGATGTACCCAGTCTGCGTCTGGAGGCGCGGCAAAAGCTGATCTTGTATCATCCTGCTTCAGTGGGACAGGCAAGCAGGATTTCAGGTGTTTCGCCAGCTGATATTTCGGTACTGCTGGTATATCTGGAGCATTTTAATAAAAAACATTCATAGTATAGCAGGGAGTTTTTATGCTGAATGAAAAAGAACTGTTGGAAAAATATGATACCTCTCTTTTTGAAGAGGACATAAAAAAGTTTTCTATTACATTAGAAAAACGACAGGTGTGTCAGTTTTTAAAATATTATGAGCTTTTACTTCAATGGAATTCTTTTATGAACTTAACCGGAATTACAGAATTTTCTGAGGTAATGAAAAAGCATTTTACAGACAGTCTTTCTCTTGCCGGATATCAGGATCTTTCTAAGATAAATACACTGATCGATGTGGGAACCGGTGCTGGATTTCCAGGTATTCCTTTGAAGATTGCATTTCCACATCTTAAGGTAACACTTTTAGATTCCTTGAATAAAAGGATCAATTTTCTAAATGAAGTGATCAGGGAATTGGAATTAACAGAAATAGAAGCGGTTCATGGAAGAGCAGAGGATTTTGCAAGACCAGAAAAGCTTCGTGAAAAGTATGATCTGTCTGTATCCAGAGCGGTGGCTAATCTTTCAACTCTTTCAGAATATTGTATTCCTTTTGTAAAAAAAGGAGGGATATTTGCTGCTTATAAATCAGAAAAAGGTGCTGAAGAATTGACAGCAGCCAAAAAAGCGGTTAATTTGTTAGGTGGTAAAATAATAGAAAAAAAAGACTTTGCATTGCCTGATTCTGATATGAGCAGAACCATTATATTGATCCAGAAAGAAAAGGAAACCCCAAAAAAATTTCCAAGGAAAGCGGGGCTTCCTTCAAAAGAACCTTTACATTAAGTAAATTTTATGTTTTTAATAGTTTAAGAAAATATCTAACTGGCTGAGTACTTTTTCAGGGGCTTCCATATGAGGACATTGTTTTGTTTTCATGATATATGCAGCCTCGATGGAATTGTTATAATGTAAATAGTTTTCAACGATTGATTTAATATCCTTTTTTTCTCTTCCAGCAATGATAAAGATACTGTGGTTGACTTCCTTTAATGCATGAAGGATGTTTAAATTCATATATCTTCCTACATGACTGGAAAAAGAATATTTAGAATTATAGTCGCTTAAATGACTTGCTTCTGTGTATGCTATAATATCAGCCTCTTCTATTTTGGAGGGATCATAGTAATCATATTTTTGGAATTTTCCCCAAAATGCTTTTTTGCAGGTAATGATATTATATACAAAGGTTCCGAGGATAGGTGTTTCAATGATCAATTTCAAAGCCCGTGTCCGTTTGGAAGGAATCCGGTTGAGCTGATATAAGCTTTGAGGATTGATCAAAATCAGTCTGTTAAAAACCTCCGGATTATTATGACAGGTAAGGATAGCAAAAGAAGAAGAATCTCCCACGGCAATAACATCGGTTTTCTTACCAATGATCGTTTTAATAAAATCCGTAAGTAACTGTACATAAAGAAAACTGGTATAGGTCATGTTGGGTTTGTCTGACAGACCGTATCCCAACATATCAATGGTATAGACCTCATATTTCTTGGATAACTGATCTACGATTTTATGAAATTCGTAGCCACAGCTTCCTACTGTTAAGTCATGAACCAGAAGAAGAGGAGAACCACTGCCCTTTTTTGTATAGCGGATTTTACCAAACCGCCATTCATAATAGTTGTTCTGTGTACAGTGAAAGGTATCCTTTGCTGTAGCAAGAGAGTACTGTATTTTGTTAAAAAGGTGGATGGCTGCAATAGAAGAACCTGTTACAGCAGCAATCATTTTTAAATTTTTATTCATTATATAACCTCTTTCAAATTGGATTGAGACAATATAAAAATGCTTGTTTCTATTATATAGGAAAAGAGAAAAGGTTACAAGGTAGTTTTATATCCGGGAGAAAAAATGAAAAACGGTAAAAAAGAATTGATATATAATATACAGGAGCTTGACAGGCAAAGGATTGCCAGAGATTTACATGATACTTCTTTGCAAAATCTGACTCATATGATCCATAAGTTGGAACTGGCATCTATGTATATGGATAAGGATCTGATACAGGCAAAATTAGAGATTGCTTCTGTCAGTAAAAATATCGATTCAATTATCGAGGAAATCAGAAATATTATTTTTGATTTAAGACCCATGTCCTTTGATGATTTGGGAATAAAAGAAACGATTGAAAATATGCTTGATAAAATCAGAAAAAATTCTGGTATAATAGTTATAGAGGATATTGATTGTATCCAGTTAGACCAAGAGGAAAATCTTTTAGGTATTTTCCGGATTGTGCAGGAATGTGTAAGCAATGCATATAAACATTCTGGTGCAAAACATTTAAAGGTTAGTTTAAAGGAAAAAGGAAATGTTATTTTTTTAAAGGTTGAGGATGACGGTATAGGATTTGACATAGAAGCTGTAAAAAACAAAGAAAAACATTTCGGCCTTTTTATTATGCAGGAAAGAGTAGAAATGATGTCTGGCGATTTGGAATTGGTTTCCGCTGATGGTAAGGGAACAACGATAATTGTAAAGATTCCTAAGTAGCTAAACAAGGCAAGGATTAAAAAGGAGAAAGCCTATGAGTATTAAAGTAATGATTACAGATGACCATGTTATGATTCGAGAAGGAATCCGACAGATACTTGAATTTGATGGAAAAATCGAAGTGATTGCTGAGGCAGGGGATGGAGTAGAGTGCCTTTCCTTGTTAGAAAAAAATATGCCACAGGTTTTATTATTGGATATTAACATGCCTCACAAAAACGGAATAGAAGTATTAAAGGAAATCAGAGATAAAAAAATGCCGGTCAAGGTTTTGATCCTTACAGTCCATAATGAGGTTGATTATTTGATCAAAGCAGTTGATATTGGTGTAGATGGATATTTATTAAAAAATTCAGGGTCAGCAGAATTGATCAAAGCTATTGATTCTGTTCTAAAAGGAGAATCTTACATACAGCCTGATCTGATTCCTATGCTCAATTCCAGACTGATCTCTAAAAATGACAATCAGGAAAAAATAGATACTTTAACAAGAAGAGAATTGGAAGTATTACGGTTCGTAGCAATCGGAATGTTCAATAAAGAAATCGGAGAAGAAATGAATATCAGTGAAAGAACTGTTAAAAATCATATTTCCAGTATCTTTAAAAAGATTGATGTTGCAGATAGAACACAGGCAGCGGTATTTGCAATTAAAAATAATTTAGTTGAAATATAAGGAATAAAACGTCTTAAAAGGATAACTTTAAGACGTTTTATTTCATGTTTCACGTGAAACATTTTCATTTTTATTTCTGTTATTACAAGATATAGATGTTTCACGTGAAACATCTACCCAAGATATTGTAAAAAGAATCGTGAAACATTTTTTTACTTTAAATTGTAGACTGTGAAACATGAAAAAAACATAGATTCTATAGAAAGAACGTGTTATAATCATAAGTACGCGAATAGAAGAATAAGGATAAAGGGTTAAGAAATGGGAAGAATTATAGCGATTGCCAACCAAAAAGGCGGTGTAGGAAAAACAACTACATCAATTAATTTATCAGCATCACTTGCTGCAAAAGGAAAAAAGGTATTAATGATAGATACAGATCCTCAGGGAAATGCGACCAGTGGATTTGGAGTAGATAAGAATGATCTGGAAAATACCATTTATGAATTAATTCTCGGAGAGTGTTCAATAGAGGATTGTATTTTAAAAGAGGTTATTCCAGGAGTTTCTATTTTACCTTCTAATGTGAATTTAGCAGCAGCAGAGATTGAATTAATCGGTGTAGATAGAAAAGAGTACATATTAAAAAACGAAATCGACTGGGTAAAGGATTCTTATGATTATATTATCATAGATTGTCCTCCATCTCTTAGTATGCTGACTGTAAATGCAATGACAACAGCAGATACGGTACTTGTTCCTATTCAATGTGAATATTATGCTTTGGAGGGATTAAGTCAGTTAATCCATACAGTAAATTTGGTAAAGGAAAGACTGAATCCTGCATTGGATATGGAAGGTGTAGTATTTACTATGTTTGATTCCCGTACCAATTTATCTAATCAGGTAGTAGAAAATGTAAAAAATAATCTACAGCAGACTGTTTACAATACGATTATTCCAAGAAATATCAGATTAGCAGAAGCACCAAGCTACGGAATGCCGATACAGATGTATGATCCAAAATCGGCAGGTGCAGAAGCATATATGCAGCTGGCGGATGAAGTGATTAAGAGAAAGGATAAGTAAGATGGCAACAGTAAAAAGGAAGGGTTTAGGAAAAGGATTAGATGCTATTATTCCAAATACGATAGGGAATAATAAAAAAACCAGCGTAGAAACAGTCAAAAATGGAAATGAAGAAAAAGGTGCAGAAACTATTGTAAAAATCACAATGGTAGAGCCTAACAGAGAACAGCCAAGAAAGAATTTTGATGAAGATGCCTTGCAGGAGCTGGCAGACTCTATAAAGCAGTTTGGACTTTTACAACCCATCCTTGTACAGGACAGAAAAGATCATTATGAGATCATTGCCGGTGAGAGAAGATGGAGAGCTGCAAAGCAGGCAGGTTTAAAGGAAGTACCTGTTATCATTAAAAATCTGACAGAACAGGAAATCATAGAAATTTCCATTATTGAAAATATCCAAAGAGAAAACCTGAATCCTATTGAAGAAGCATTGGCATATAAAAAGCTTTTGACAGAATTTCAATTAAAACAGGATGAGGTAGCAGAAAGAGTTTCTAAAAGCAGGACAGCTGTTACCAATTCTATGAGACTTTTAAAGCTTTGCGATGATGTACAGCAGATGGTCATTGATGAAATGATTTCAACCGGACATGCCAGAGCACTTCTTTCTATAGAAGATCCTCAGCAGCAGTACACCATTGCGCAAAGAATTTTTGATGAAAAGCTCAGTGTTCGTGATGTAGAGAAACTGGTTAAAAATCTGAATAAGCCAAAGGTAGAAAAGGTTAAAGCAGAGAAAAATAAGAGTCTTGCATATATTTATGAGAACACTGCCGAAAAAATGAAAGAAGCTCTGGGAACAAAGGTAAATATTTCTTCAAAAGAGAATGGAAGCGGAAAGATAGAGATAGAATTCTTTTCTCATGAAGATTTTGACAGACTGATTGAGTTAATACTAAAGTAAGCAAAAAAGATACGGAGGAAGATTATGTCCAGTGCACTATTAGATGATATGGGATTAGGTTCTTTTGATATTGCTTATATCCTGATTGGAATGGCAGTAATGATTCTTATTCTTTTCATATTAAGCATCGTACAAATGACTAAGCTTTCAAAGCTGAAAAAGCGCTATGAAAAGTTTATGAACGGAAAAGATGCAAAAAGTCTGGAACAGGAAATTATGAGTATTTGTGAAGATAATAGTTTCCTGAAAAGTGCCACAGAAAGAAATAAAAAAGATATTCGTAAGCTCTTTTATAATATGGAATATACCTTTCAGAAATGCGGTATTGTAAAATACGATGCCTTTCGGCAGATGGGTGGAAAGCTGAGTTTTAGTCTGGCATTATTGAATAAAAAGAATGATGGATTTATCATTAACTCGGTACATAGCAGTGATGGCTGCTATTCCTATACAAAAGAGGTCAGAGATGGAAAATGCGATATTTCTTTAGGCGAAGAAGAAGCTCAGGCACTGAAAATGGCGATAGGAGAGGACGAATAATAAAGGAAAGTGCCATATGAAAAGATGCAGCATAGATGATATGAAAGGCGGAGAAATACTGGCAGAGCCGGTAATGACCAGCAGCTATCGTATTCTTTTGGCAGAAGGAACCGTACTACAAAAGGAGTACATTGAAAAAATAAAAGAGCTGGGAATTACAGAGCTTTGTATTCAGGAAGAAGAAATAAAAGAAGCAGCTTCACCAGTTCAGATCAGCAGGGAAGAAGCCCAGAAAAAAATAAAGCGTCAGGTAAAAAATGTTCTGGAAAGACACATTTATCTGGAAAATAAGGATTTAAAAAAATTAAGCGATACGGCAGAAAACATTATCGATGATATTTTGCAGGAAGAGAATATTGTGGAGATCATGATAGAGGTAAAGGCAGGAAAGGCTGATCTGTATGAACATGCAATTAACTGCTGTACATTGTCTGTCATTTTGGGTCTGCGCCTTGGGTTTGAGCAGGAGCTTTTACATGCTATAGGAGTCGGCTGTCTGCTCCATGATATGGGTCTTAGATTTATTTCAGTGCAGTATGAAGATACAGAACTGGAGGAAATGCCGGAAAACCAAAGATTAGAATATAGAAAGCATTCCGTATATGCCTATTCTTCTTTGGAGAAGGAACAGTGGCTGGAAGATATCAGCAAAAAAATCATCCTGTCTCACCATGAAAGACTGGATGGAAGCGGTTATCCTTTTCATAGCAAAACAATTCCTGAAGAAGTGGCTGTTGTAAGTGTATGTGATGCCTTTGATGAAATGATTCGCGGGATCGGATGTAAGAGGGTAAAGACATACAAGGCTGTAGAATATTTAAAAGCCTTTCAAAATGTAAAGTTTGATGGTAGAATAGTAGACGAGTTTTTAAAGATCATGGCATTTTATCCGGTAGGAAGTCAGGTAGTACTTAGTACAGGAGAAAATGGTGTTGTGATCAGGCAGAATAAAGGATTTCCAGAAAGACCGGTTATCCGCATTCTGGTAGAAAAAGACGAAACAGAGGACAAGAGAACACTTGTTCGCAATTTACTATATGAAAACTCTGTTTTTGTAGAAGATGTAATAAATTAAGGAGAGGAGCCTTATCAAATGATAGACATTAAATTTTTAAGAGAAAACCCGGAGGCAGTAAAAGAAAACATAAAGAAGAAATTCCAGGATGCTAAGCTGGGATTGGTAGATGAAGTCATTGCACTGGATGCAGAAAGCAGAAAAACACAGCAGGAAGCAGATGATCTGCGTGCAAGCCGCAATAAGATTTCAAAAGAGATCGGCGGACTGATGGCACAGGGAAAAAAGGAAGAAGCAGAAGCTAAAAAAGCAGAGGTTGCTGCAGGTGCAAAACGTCTTGAGCAATTAGAAGAGCAGGAAAAAGAATTACAGGAAAAGATCACAAAGATCATGATGACTATTCCGAACATCATTGATCCCAGTGTTCCCATTGGAAAAGACGATACAGAGAACGTAGAAGTAACAAAATATGGTGAGCCGGTAGTTCCTGATTTTGAGATTCCTTATCATACAGAAATTATGGAGCGTTTTAACGGGATTGACCTTGACAGTGCCAGAAAGGTAGCCGGAAACGGATTTTATTATCTGATGGGCGATATTGCAAGACTTCATTCTGCAGTGATCTCTTATGCAAGAGATTTTATGATCGGCAGAGGCTTTACCTACTGTGTACCGCCTTTCATGATCCGCAGCAATGTTGTAACAGGTGTTATGAGCTTTGCAGAAATGGATGCTATGATGTATAAAATCGAAGGAGAGGATTTATACTTAATTGGTACAAGTGAGCATTCCATGATCGGTAAATTTATTGACACGATCATTCCAGAGGAACAGCTGCCTAAGACACTGACAAGCTATTCTCCCTGCTTTAGAAAAGAAAAGGGAGCGCACGGTCTGGAGGAGCGCGGCGTATACCGGATTCATCAGTTTGAAAAACAGGAAATGATCGTTGTATGTAAGCCGGAGGATTCTGCTATGTGGTTTGATAAATTATGGCAGAATACAGTAGATTTATTCCGTTCTATGGATATTCCGGTAAGAACTCTGGAATGCTGCTCCGGTGATCTGGCTGATCTGAAGGTAAAATCCTTTGACGTAGAAGCATGGTCTCCTCGTCAGAAAAAATATTTTGAGGTAGGAAGCTGCTCAAATCTCGGTGATGCTCAGGCAAGAAGATTAAAAATCCGTGTTAATGGCGAAAAGGGCAAGTATTTCGCGCATACATTAAATAATACAGTAGTTGCACCACCAAGAATGCTGATCGCATTTTTGGAAAATAACCTTCAGGCAGATGGTTCTGTCAGAATCCCTAAGGTATTACAGCCGTATATGGGTGGTCAGACAGAGATCAGATAGTCTGGGATGATGATTGTAATAGAAATGAGGTGAATTCCTTGCATAAATATTTGCGTGCCATAGGATTCAGCCAGATAAAAAATAGAAAACAGCTGCAGATTCTGATAACAGATTGTATTCGCAGTGCAAAGCAGAGAGAATATATCTCTATGCCAGAGAGTGAAGATACGATTTTAGTAGAGTGTCGTAAAGAATTTGCAGAGGGTATGGGGATAGCTGTCCGTGGACAGTTTGATGAAAATAATGATTATTTATACGATTATTATTTCCCATACCTGCAGGGAAATTATGTCAGTTCTCAGGAAGATGTGACCATCGAAAGGCATAGTGAAAAAGAGTCCTATGCAGGGGTCTGCGATGATCTGCGAATAGGAGTTTCTCTGATCTTCTATTTTCAGAATATGATTCCTTACCTGAAATATAAGGAGAAGAAAAAACTGCCGGTAAAGGGAACAACGCTGACTCTTGCAGCGCTTTCCTGTCAGGGATCTGTCCTTATGCCCATTATTAAAAATGAAAAGGACAAGAAAAAAGTCCGGCAGGTATCAAAAAACAGAAGTCATCTGATCGCAGCAGCGAGAAAGGGCGATGAGGAAGCAATCGAGAATCTGACACTGGAGGATATGGATACTTATACGATTATTTCCCAAAAGATTCAGAAGGAAGATGTATTCAGTATTGTAGACACTTATTTCATGCCCTACGGTGTGGAGTGTGACCAGTACTCCATATTAGGAGAGATTCTGGACAGCCAGAAGCTTCAAAACAGCCTGTCAGGGGAGAAGGTATACCGGATGACGGTAAACTGCAATGATCTGATCTTTGATCTATGTATCAATGAAGCAGATCTGCTGGGAGAACCGGAGGCAGGCAGACGGTTTAAGGGAACCGTCTGGATGCAGGGATATGTGAATTTTCCCAGTGGTGAGTAAAAAATAGCAGAGGCGGCGTTAAAAATGCTGCCTCTTGTCTTTGATTTCAGTTTGTGGTACACTAATCAAGCAGTATAAAAATCAATTTTTTAAATGCCGCTTTAGTTAAATGGATATAACAAGCCCCTCCTAAGGGGAAGCCAAGTGGAGCCCATTTAGGAAGTGGCAAGCGGATTTTACAGTTTGTAAAAAGTCAAAAATCAATATATAATAACAGAAGCAATTCATCACATAAGTGATAGGATTCATAAACATGGCAGCCGGAGCCAAAGAGGCAGAAAAGCCCGAAAATACGGCATTTGTTCCCTTAGTTAAATGGATATAACAAGCGCCTCCTAAGCACTAGTTGAGGGTTCGATTCCCCCAGGGAACACTTAATTTTAAGCGGTAATGAGAGAAAAATCATTGCCGTTTTTTTGTTGTTTTTCTGCTAACAGCAAATCAAAAACTAAGCATTTTTGCTAACAGTAAAATTATTGTAGATTTGCTAACAGAAATGAAAAGCTATAATGCAACTGGTGTAAAAGGTTGTAAATTCATGTAGCTAACAAAAGGGTAATGATTAAAAATATTTCTGCTTGGAAAATATCAAGCCTG